>CAVWSN010000001.1:0-135801 GCA_963757815.1 uncultured Thermoleophilaceae bacterium
TAGCGGCCGGAGCCCCGGCTGCCTTCCTCGGGCCCGCCGTCGTAGCGGGTGCCGGGCGCCTCGTTCGAGGGCGCGCCGGCGGACGGTGCGCCGCGGCTGCCCTCTTCGGGGCCGCCGTCGTAGCGGGTGTTCGGCGGCTGGGCCGGGACGATGGCGCGGCTGCCTTCCTCGGGCCCGCCGTCGTAGCGGGTGCTGCCCGTCGGGGCGGGCGTGCTCACCTGTGTGGCGGAGCCGGCGCCGGCGCCGCTGTCGTCGTGGGTGGCGAGGACCACGACCGCGGCGGTGAGGCTAACGACGGCGATCACCGCGACGGCGAGCAGCGCGCGCAGCTGCTCGTAGTGGGAGCGGAGAACGACCGCGGGGTGCTGGGTTGGGAGCGCCTGGCCCATGACTGCCTCCAGTCTGGGGGCCGCCGCTTGGGCGGCTTGCCCGGTGGTGTTGTGGGGACCGGCATCGGTGGTGATCATGCGCGGGAGCGGTCGCGCCTCGGTCACAGCGCGGTAACGGGGCGGCAACGGCCGCTTGGCGAGGCCACCGGGCTGCTGTACGTTGGGTTCAACCCGGCTCGGGTGCCCGCATGGAGTTCCGCATTCTCGGCTCGCTCGAGGTCCTCGACGAGGGCCGCGCGATCACGCTTGGGGGGAGCAAGCAGCGGGCGCTGTTGGCGTTGTTGTTGCTGCACCCGAATGAGACGCTCAGCACGGACCGTCTGATCGATGAGCTGTGGGGCGAGCGTCCACCCGCCAACGCCGCCAAGACCGTGCAGATGCAGATCTCCCGCCTGCGCAAGGTGCTGGCGGGTGAGGCCGGCAACGGCTCCGCCGGCGTGGTCGTTACACGCGAGCGCGGCTACGAGCTGAGGCTCGATCCCGAGCGCCTCGACTCGCACCGCTTCGAGCGGCTCGTGGCCGAGGGCAGGCGCGAGCTAGAGGCGCGCCGCCCGGAGCGCGCCGTTTCAACGCTCGAGGGAGCGCTGTCGCTCTGGCGCGGCGCCCCACTTGCGGAGCTTGCCTACGAGCCGTTTGCCCAGGGGGAGATCGGCCGTCTCGAGGGCCTGCGGATCGCCGCGGTGGAGGAGCTGATCGAGGCGAAGCTGGCGCTCGGCCGCCACGCCGATGTAGTGGAGCGGCTCGAGGCGCTCATCGGCGAGCACCCCTACCGCGAGCGGCTGCGCGCGCAGCTGATGCTCGCCCTCTATCGCTCTGACCGCCAGGCCGACGCGCTGCAGGCCTACCAGAACGCGCGCAGGACCCTGGTCGAGGAGCTGGGCATCGAGCCGGGGGAGCGTCTACGCGAGCTCGAGCGGGCAATACTCGCGCAGGATCCGGCACTCGCGTCGCCGTCGGTTGAGGCGGTCGAGCCGGCGCCCGCGCCCGAGGCGGGGCCGCTCGACTCGGCACGCGTCTCGGTCCCGCTTGCGCGGGCGCTCCGGTTCCCGGCGAGCGCCCCGTTCGTCGCTCGCGATCACGAGCTGGCGCGCCTGCGTGGGCTGTGGGCGGAGGTGGCCGGTGGAGCGCGCGTGGCGGTGATCGTGGCCGGTGAGGCGGGCATCGGCAAGACGCGACTCGCGGCAGAGCTCGCCCGCACCGTGCAGCGGGCGGGCGGGCTGGTCCTCTACGGGCGCTGCGATGAGGGTCTCGCCGTGCCGTATCAGCCCTTCGTAGAGGCCCTCCGGCCCGCGGCGACGGCGATGGGACCGGATCGCCTGCGGGCCGAGCTCGGCCGCTTCGCACCCGAGCTCGTGCGGCTTCTGCCCGAGCTTGGGGCGTTGGGCGAGCCGGCCCGCGCCGACCCGGAGACAGAGCGCTTCGCCATGTTCGAGGCGGTCAGCGCGCTGGTCGAGGCTGCGACGCGGGAGCGGCGCACGCTGCTCGTGCTCGACGACCTCCACTGGGCGGCAACGCCAACGCTGCTCCTGCTCCGTCATCTGATCCGCTCCGAGCGGCCGCTGGGAGCGCTGCTCGTTGCCGCCTACCGCGACACCGAGCTCGACATCCGCGATCCCCTGGCCCAGCTGCTGGTGGACCTGAAGCGCGACGCGAGCGTGGAGACAATGACCCTCGGGGGGCTCGACGAGCGCGAGATCGCCAGGTTGCTCGAGGCGGCGGCGGGACAGGCGCCGGAGCGGCACGGCGCCGAACTTGCCGCCCTGCTCCAAACCGAGACCGGCGGCAATCCCTTCTTCATCCACGAGCTCCTGGCCAACCTGATCGAGTCGGGCGCCATCGGCCGTGAGGGCGAGCGCTGGGAGGATCTCAGAGCGTCGGAGCTCGAGGTTCCGGAGGGGCTTCGGCAGGTGATCCGCCAGAGGGTCGGTCGGCTGTCCGAAGGCGCCAGAAATGCGCTGAGCGTGGCAGCGGTGGTAGGGCCGACCTTCGCGTTCGCCACCGTGGAGCACGTTCTGAGCGGGGAGCCAGGTCTGCTCGACGCGCTCGACGAGGCGGCCGGGAGGGGACTGCTGGTGGAGGCCGGCCAGGGCGACTACGCCTTCGCGAATGTACTGGTGAGCCAGACGATCTACGCCGAACTCAGCTCGCCGAGGCGCATGCGCCTTCACCGCCAGGTGGGCGAGGCGCTCGAGGCGCTGGTCGATGTGGACGCGAACGTCGAGGCGCTGGCGTATCACTTCGCCGAGGCCGCACGGGACGGCCAGGCCCGAAAGGCCGCGTCCTACGCACTCGCCGCGGGCCGGAGCGCGACTGCGCGGCTCGGCTACGAGCAGGCGGCGGCTCACTACGAGCGCGGCCTTAAGGCGCTCGAGGCGGCGGACCAGCCGGACGAGAAACAGCGCCGCGAGCTCATGCGCGCACTCCGCAAGACGCACTACGAGCCGCTCCCGGACCTCGGCGCGCTGCCCGGCTGGGTCTGGCGGCGCCTCCCCCGCCCGGGCAAGGTAGCGGTCGCGCTTCTGCCAGTCGTGGTGGTGGTACTGGTGCTGCTTCTCGGTCCCGGCATCGAGCGCGCCAAGCAGGACCGCACGCGCTCAGAGGAACAGCGGCTGGAACGGGCCCGAGCCGAGCGCGTCGAGCGCATCCGAGCCGAGCAGCGGCCGCGCTTCGGGCGTGCCGCAGCGGCAGGTGGCGACCTCGCCAGGCGCGAGCGGCTGCTCGATGACGTGACCGCAAACCTACGCGAGGACGCGCGCGCCCGCGTGGCCGCCGGGGCACTCGACGGACCGATCCTACGCGCGGAGTGCGAGCCCTTCCCGCGCACGGTCGACGGCACGGGCGCCCACGACGATCCGTCGCGCCGCTTCGGTCGCTATGCCTGCCTCGCCGTGACCCGCGACGTCGTCGGTGGGACGGGCAAGAAGATAGCGGCGGTCGGCCACCCCTACCGCGTGCTGATCGATTTCGAGAGTGGCCGTTACGGCTTCTGCCAGATCACCGGCTACGCCAGCCCCGGCAGGCGCCCAATTACTTCGGAACCGATCGTCCCCGTGCCGCGGGCGTGCGGCGGGACCTGATCGGCAAGACTGATTCGCGTCGGACTAGACCTTGATCAGCGATCCGGCCCAGCCGCGGGAGTCGCTCTTGTGCTCGCCCCACGCACACCACGGATGTCCCTGCACATTTGGCCGACCGGCCGCGGCTTACGCTGCAGGCGACGCGAGTGCCGGCGCCAGCGCGTCAGCGCTTACGTCCACCGGCTCGGGCATGGTGATCGTGATCTTCCCGTCGCGATCGAGCAGCCAGCGGGCGTTGATGATCGTGAGGCCGATCACCTCGCCGGCTGTGTCGTAGCGGACGGCGTGTCCCTCGGGCGTCCCCACAGAGTCGGCGGCCGCTTGAGGTTCGCCGACATGTAGGTAGAGGACGTCGCCACGCTCGTCGTAGGTCGAGTCCGTGAAGGTGATGTCTCCGATCGTCACTCGTCATGACTTCGACCAGCCCGGCGGATCGTCACGGCGACCGAAAGCGGTCACGACACGGGCCGGCCGCTCGCCGAAGTCTACGACCACAAACAGCCATCGGCTCGGGCCAAGGCCACGTCGCCAGAATCGCGTCCGCGCCGGCCTAACGTCCTCCTCACGGTGATCTGGCGCGGCTACCGCGGCCATCACACCGGCCTGATGCCTGGCGATTTCTTTGTGCGCTTGGACGATGTGTAGCCAGCCCCGCGCATCCAGGACGACACGGCGGCCATCCGGGTCGCCAACCTCGAGCAACACGCCTGATTCGGGCATCGCTGTGAGAAGTCGTCGGCGGCCGTAATTCCCCGGCGTCCCGCTGATGCTCGAGCGGCCCGCCTCAATGTCATCCTGACGCGGGGCGCGGGGCAGATAAGGAGGCCGCTAATGGACGCGACCGGCGATCACGTTGTCATAGGAGCCGCGGGCGGCACGGGCTCTGCGGTTGTCAGCGAGCTCGCGGCCCGGGGCCGGCGGGTGCGCGCCGTCACACGCTCGGGCAGGGGGGATGTGCCGGAGGGTGTCGAGCAGGTGGCGGCGGACGTCGGCACCGCCGAGGGCGCCCGGCGGGCGTGCGAGGGCGCGGCCGTCGTCTACCACTGCGCACAGCCTCCTTACACGAAGTGGGCCGAGCTGTTCCCGCCGATGACCGAGGCCGTCCTCGATGGTGCGGCCGCGGCGGGCGCCAAGCTCGTGTTCGCGGACAACCTGTACGTGTACGGGCCGCCCGACGGCCCGATGACCGAGGAGACGCCGCAGCGGGCGCAGGGCAAGAAGGGCCGCATCCGCATCGAGATGGCCGACGCGGTCCTCGGCGCGCACGCCGACGGGAGACTGCGAGTCGCGATCGGTCGCTCCTCCGACTACTACGGCCCGCGTGGGCACCACCTCGACCGTCGGCGAGAACATCATGAAGCCGGTTGTGCGCGGCAAGCGGGCGCGCTGGCTCGGCTCGCTCGACCAGCCTCATACGCTCAACTATCTGGAGGACATGGCCCGCGCCCTCGTGACGCTGGGCGAGCGCGACGAGGCAGACGGCCAGGTCTGGCACCTGCCGGCGGCGGAGCCCCTCACGGGCCGACAGTTCCTCGAGCTGGCGTTCGAGGAGGCCGGGCACCCCCCAAAGATCGGCGTCGCGTCGCGACCGATGATCAGGGTCGGGGGCGCTGTTCAACCCGCTCCTACGAGAGCTCAACGAGACGCTCTACCAGTTCGAAAGACCCTTCGTGTCCGGACGCCTCGAAGTTCCAAGCCGCCTTCGGGCCGTTCGAACCGACCCCGCACCGGGCGGCGGTGAGCCGCACGGTCGATTGGTTTCGACGCCGATACGGCGTCTGATACGAACCGATCGGCTCGGTCCACGTCGCCAGAAGCGCTCTCGCCGCTCGCGCGCGTATCCTCGCCGCGGCAATGACGGTCGACCCAGCCGCGGTCCGGCATGGTCGTGTTCGCGGCCGTTACTTTCGCGAGAATTTCGCTCAGGGAGGCATCGATCTCGTGCAGATCGTGCCCGAGCTCGTGACGAACGCGGATGCGGCGATCGCCGCGCGCGGGGGTCGAGGGCGCATCGAGCTGTCGTTCGGCCCGCCGGATCCCGACTTCCTCGCTCGCTGGAAGTCAGAGCTGCGGCGGTTGCGCGTTCCTGCCCTGCTCGACTGGCGCCATGAGCTGACATGCACCGACGACGGGGAGGGGGTGAACGCAGCAGATCGTCGACGATCGGCTTGGGGCGCTCGGCGAGCGTCCCGCCAGCCAGGATCAGCGGGGGTTGTTCGGGCGCGGGTTGCGGGACGTCTGGCTCGCCCAGGGCGGCGGGCGGATCGAGGGCGTCCGCGACGGCCGGCTCGTGGAGACGTGGTTCTTCCCCGCCGGCGGCGATGAGCCCTACGCCTTCGCTCACATCCGCGACGAGCCCGCCACGCGCCCGGCTGCGGCGGCTCTCGGTGTGGACGGAGCCGGCACGCGCGTCAGCGTGCCGCTCGCGCTCAGGCGACTGCCGCCTCCGGGACGGCTTCGCACGCTCGTCTCGCAGCTCGTCCAGCTGCGGCCGGTGCTCGAGGACCCGGACCGCGAGCTCTGGCTCGGCTTGCCGGGCGAACCGCTTCAGCTCGTCACCCACCCGCGCCCCGACCCTGACCCCGAGCGGCCCGTGCTCTTCGACCGCGAGGTGGAGATCGCCCGCGGGGTGACCGCCCGGATCGTCGTCCGCCGCGCCGCCGAGCCGTTTACGCTCGGGCCCTCGCGCGCGACGCGGCGCGGTGGACTCGTGGTCCGCTCCGGCCGCGCCGCCCACGAGGCCACCCTCGCCGGTCACGAGGGCCGGCCTGGAGCCCGCCACCTCTACGGCGAGGTCTGGTGCGAGGCGATCGAGCGCCTGCAGCGGGAGGCGCTCGACTCCCCGCGTCCCGAGGTGGTGGTGAGGGTCGACCGCTCTGGCTTGAGCGAGCATCACCCGATGGTGCGCAAGCTCTACGAGGCGATCGACCGCGTCCTGCGACCGATCGTCGCGGCCGAGGAGCGGCGCGCCGGCGCTCACCTCGTCGCCCCCGGTCGCGCCATCAAGGCGCGCGACGCCGAGGGCCTGCGCACGCTCAACGACGCGCTGCGAGCGGCCTTCGAGGGCCCCGGAAGCGCCGGCTTCGTGGCCGGCGGTGCCCCCAACTCGCGCGCGCCTGTGGAGGCACCGCCAGAGCAAGCACAGAACGGCTCCGCACCGGGCGGGTACGAACCGAGGGCACCGACGCCGGTCGAGGCCGAGGCGCCCGCTCTTCGGTTCAGGCAGTCGCCGATTCGCCTCCATCCGGGCGAGACGAGGCAGACGTCGCTCGTGATCGATCCGCGGCGCATCCCGCCCGGCGCGCAGATCGGCGTCGCCGCCGATCCCGGCCTCTGGGTCAAGGCACGGTCGGACCAGGTTCCGAGACCAGGTGCTCGCGGCCTATCGAGCGTCCGCCTCGATCTGCGGGCCCGTGTGACCGTGGAGCCCGGCTCGCGGCTCGCGGTACTGGCCGAGGCCGGCGAGCACACCGCCGAGCTCGAGGTGGTGATCGTGCGTCACCACGCGAGCGGCTGGGTGCGCGAGATCGCTCGCAAGGACGAAGACGCCGTAATCGAGGCACAGTTCGATCCGGAGAGCGGCGTCGTGACCGTCTACGAAGGCCGGCGCGAGTTCAAGGCGCTCGAGCGCTCCGCCCGCCGCGGTGGGATCCCCAAGCGGCGGGTGCGCGAGTACCTGCCCTACCGCATGCTCGAGGTCGAGGTGGCGGCGAACGCGGTGTACGCCTGGGCCGCCGGGCGGATTGTCGAAAGCCGCTTGCCCGGGGAGCGTCCTTCCGACCCGGCCGACTACGCCCACGCGGTCCACGCCGAGGCCCAGGCCCTCCGGCATCGATTCCACGAGAGGCTCATGCGGGCGTTCCTCGAGCCCGAGGTATTCGAGGGGCGGGTCCGTGCGGAACCGGAGGAGTCGCGGCGAGGGACGAGCGGCGTTCAGGAGAGCCTGCTGGGAGGGTGATCGAGCACGCGCGCGCCCCGAGGTGCGGCTCACACCCCAAGCAGCTCCGGCACGTCCGCGATCGAGTCCACCGTCGCCGGCGGCTCGATGCCCGAGGCGGCTGCCGCGTCCGCCGGTACTTGCCGGCGCGACCAGGATGCGCCGAACGCCCGCGGCCGTAATTCCCCCGGCCTCCCCCGGTTGGAACCGCATCGACGGTCCACCAACCACTCAAGGAGAGGTCACGATGCGCTCCATCCTCAGGCGCCGTCCCTCGGCGGCGATCATCATTTCCTGTCTCGCGCTGTTCATGGCGCTCGGCGGGGTTTCGTACGGGTTTGCGGCTGGTTCGATCGACAGCCGCGAGATCCTCAACAACGACGTTCGCGGCAAGGATGTTCGGCAGAGCACCCTGACGGGCGCCGACGTCAAGCTCGATTCGCTCGGCGGCGCCGATGTCGACGAGTCCTCGCTCGGCAAGGTGCCGGCCGCGGCGGCGGCCGACAACGCGGCGCAGGCCGGGAACGCCAACACCGTCGGCGGCGTGCCGGCCGAGGCGCTCACGATCGGTCGCAGCGGGTTCGACGACCTCTGTGAGCCGGGGGTCGCCGCGATCAAGTGCGCGACGGTCACGCTCGGGCTTCCCCGTCCGGGGCGGGTCCTCGTGACCACGGGCGGCCAGTGGCACAGCGACGACCCAGCCGGCACCTCGCTCCGCGGTCTCTGCCGCATCCTCCACAACGGGGCGCAGCTCACGGTCCCGACGGAGGAGGGCTCGCTCTCCCAGCAGACCGACGGCAACCAGGAGCAGGCGATGTCGGCTCAGACCATCGTCACGAACGTGCTGGCGGCGGGCGACCACGAGTTCTCGCTGTCCTGCTCGGACGACGTCGGTGACATGGACTTCACCGACACCCGCATCTCGGCTGTCCTGCTCGGCTCGAGCTGAGCAAGTAGTCGGCAGGCGCACCACCGGAGGGGCCCCTAGCCAGGGGCCCCTCTTTCGCGGACTGCAGCGGCTGCTACGGGGCGCTGACCCCAGCGTCCGCCTGGCCGGCGAGGTCCTTGTTCTCGGGCACGAACTGGCTGGCGATGAACGTCGCACCCTGCGGGTCGCCCACGATCGTCATCCGGGACCAGGGAACGTCGAAGGGCGGGACGATCACCGTGCCGCCAAGCTCGGTGGCCTTCTCCGCGGTCGCGTCGGCGTCGTCGACGCCGAACGTCACGCTCCAATGCGCCGGCGTGTCGGTCTGGTCGGCCGGGATCGGGTTGATGCTGGCGACGACGTCCTCGAAGCCCACTGGTCCACCCATCTCCGCGATTTGCTTGCGGAGGCCGGGGTTGTCGCGCTCGAGGTAGTCGCCGTAGCCGGGCAGCGTCCACATCTCGCCGGCGTCGAGGGCCAGCGTGGTCCAGCCGAACACCGAGCCGTAGAACGACTTCGCTCCCTCGACGTCGCGGGTGTGGAGGCCATTGAAGTTCACGGAGCCGTGCTCGTTGACGATCCTCGCGCCCCTGTGTTCCTTCGCCTGCCAGACGCAGAACGCGGCTCCCTCGGGATCGGTCAGGGCCGCCATGCGGCCGAAATCCATGATGTCGAACGGCTCCATCACGACGCCACCGCCCGCAGCGCGGACCTTCGACGCCGTCTCGTCGGCGCTCTCGACCCAAACGTAGGTGTTCCACATCGCAATCTGCGGCAGGGCCTCGGGGAGCGATCCCACGGCGGCGACTTCGCCGCCGCGCAGCCGGGCGATGAAGTACTTGCCGTCTGCCCCCGGCGGCATCACGTTCTCGAACTCCCAGCCAAAGAGGCCGCTGTAGAAGTCGAGCACCGCCTCGGGGTCGGGCTGGCCGGTGTCCACCCAGCAGGGGACGCCGGGGATGTATCCGTCACGCTCGGGCATCGCTGCTCCTCTTCGTTCTCGGGTTGGCGGCACACTAGAGCCCAAGCGCCGCCGGCACGTTCGCGATCGAATCGACCGTCGCCGTCGGCTCGATGCCCGACGCGGCTGCCGCGTCGGAGCGGTACTTGCCGGTTCGCACCAGGATCGCCGTCAGGCCGGCTCTCAGCGCGCCGCCTACGTCGGTTTCGATGTCGTCGCCCACCATCGCGGCGGCGTCCGGCAAGGCGTCCGCCGCGCGAAGCACTTCCTGGAAGAAGCCGCTGGCCGGCTTGCCGACCACGTACGCCTCCCGAGCGGTGGCGTACTCGAGCGCCGCCACGAACGGACCCACGTCCAGCGAGAGCCCGTCGGCGCGCAGCCAGAAGCGGTTGCGCTGGAGAGCGATCAGCTCGGCGCCGTCCATCACATGGCGGAAGGCGCGGTTGAGCACCGGATATGCGAAGTCCTCGCCGAGGTCGCCGACTATCACGGCGTCCGGGCGGTCGTCGTCCTCCTGCAAATCGGCGAAGTCGCCCTTGACCTCGTCGTTCATGAGCATGGAGACGCGGCGGTGGCCCTGCTCGATGCAGTGGCGCACAGCCAGCGCGGCCGGAGTTACGAGCTCCTCGTCGTCGAGCGAGAAACCGAGACGGCGCAGCTTGTCAAGCGTGGCCGGGCGGGATCTCGAGGTCGTGTTGGTTACGAAGCGCAGCGCGAGCCCGCCGCGGCGGAGGCGCTCCACCGCCTCATGCGCCCCGGCCACGACCTCGTCCTCGACGTAGAGCACGCCGTCGAGGTCGATCAGCAGCAGCTGCAGGGAGCCAAGCCGAGCCGGCGGCATCGCCGGCGAGCCTATCCCGCGTCAGCCGGTCACCGGCAGCGGGCTGCGGCGGCGCAGCCGCCTGCGCTCGCGGCGGCGGAGGCCGCTGTACGACGGATCGGCGAGCACGATCTCGTCGGCGCCGCGCGTCAGGGCCTCGGCGGTGAGCGCGTCGGCGGGATGGGCGCCGGTGCACAGGAGCACGTCGAGCTCGACGTCCTCGCTGCCCTCGACAGCCATGTACGCCCGCGTCAGGTCCTCCTGGGCGAGCTCGCGCAGGATCTGATTCCACAGCCCGCGGCGCGTGTCGCACTTGACCGGGAACGTCGCTTTCTCCTGCTGCGCCAGCGCGAGCACGGTCAACCGGTCGCCATGCTCGCGCGCCCGGCGGGCAGCCGCACGGAGGTTCTCCTCGGCGCGCGGACTGTGCCCATACAGGACGAGCGTGTGCACAGGACCGATGGTACGCCCGCCGCTCAGCCCCTACCGCGGGCGGCAGCCCACCAGGTCCACCTGCCCGTCCGGCGGCACCTCGCGGATCAGCCCGGTGCCACGGGCGTAGAGCTTGTGCTCGATCTCCTTCTGGGGGAGCGAGCGCTCGCGCACGCGGATCACGTCCTTATAGGTCTTCCCACCTGCGCGCACGTTTGCGAGCTTCGACACCACCCGATCCGACTCCACGGTGATCCCGGGCACGTCCTCGAAGCGCCAGCGGTCGCCCACCTTGGGCCCGGCCGGCATGGCCACACCCAGCTTGGAGGTGTCGCGGCCGTACATCCAGCTGCCCTCGTGGTTCACGACCTTGCCGTTCCTGTAGTTGTCGACGTCCTCGCCCACGTAATAGACGGTCCCCTCGTCGGATTGGGCGAAGTAGTCGAGCGTGCGCTCCACGAGCTCGCCGTCCTCGAACGCGCGGTCCTCGATCACGATGGCGCGCACCGTGCGCCCACCGAACTCGAACGGCTTGGTGCGATCGAGCAGCCGGCGAACGACGCGCGCGCGCGTGCCCTCCTCCTGGCCGCGCAGCTCGCAGCGGGAGAACTTGGTGAGGGGCAGGTAGGGGTTGTCGATCTGGCGCGGGTTGCTGAATTGAATCCCGTTCGCCGGTGCGGCTGCGCCGGAGCCTCCACCGGCCGCCAGCACCGCCGCAACTCCCGCAACCGCGAGGCTCATTTTCCTAAGCATGCGCACCACTCTCGATGCGGTTCCTGAGAGCCAGCTGAGGAAGGCGCAGCCGGACGGTCGTTCGCCCGGGCTCGCCGTCGAGTATCTCGGCGCTCCCGCCGTGCGCCCCCGCGATCGCGCTGACGATGGCGAGGCCGAGGCCGGCGCCCCCGCGCGTGCGCGCCGAATCCCCGCGCGTGAAACGCTCGAAGGCCTCCGTGGCCAGCTCGTCGGGGAAGCCCGCTCCCTCGTCGCTCACGTCGATCTCGACGGCCCCGTCGTGCGAGCGAGCCGACAGCTCGACCGGGCCGGATCCGTGGCGAAGAGCGTTGTCCACGAGGTTTCCGATCGCCTGACGCAGGCGCAGCGGGTCGAGGTCGGCCTCGAGCGACGGCGGCGCGTCGAGCTCGATCGCCCGTCCCTGCGAGCCGGCGCGCTCGGCAAACCGGTGGCGCGCCTGCTCCAGCAGTTCGCGCACGTTCACGGTCTCGCGGCTGACCTCCAGGCCCTTGTCGCCGGAGCGCGCGATCAGCAGCAGGTCGTCGGCGAGCTGGGCGAGCTGGTCCGTCTCCGCCAGGGCCGCGCCCAGCGACTCGCGCGTCTCCGCCGGGAGCCCCTCCCGCCGAAGCGTCCCCTCGAGCTCGGCCTTCAGCACCGCCAGCGGCGTTCGCAGCTCGTGGCTCGCGTCGGCCACGAAGCGTCGCTCGCGCTCGTAGGACTCGCGCATGCGCGCGAGCATCTCGTTGAGCGTCGTGCCGAGCCGGCGGATCTCGTCGTGCGCCACGGGCAGCGGCAGCCGGTCGTCCTCGCGGCCGAGCGAGATCTCGCCGGCGCGCCTGCGCATCGCCTCCACGGGCCGCAGCGCCGAGGCGGCCAGCAGGTAGCCGAGCAGCGACGCCGCCAGCACCGCGATCGGCCCGCCGACCGCGAACGAGGCCACGAGACCGGCGAGCGTCTCGTCGCGGTCGTCGAGCGACTGACCCACGATCACGACCGAGCCGCGCGGGTCGTCGCCCCGCACGGCGAGCACGCGAGCCGTTCCCTCGATCCCGGACACCTCGTGATCCTCGATCACCTCGCCGCCGGCGGCCGCGCGGGTGATCGCGGCCCGGTCGAGGGCAGGCTGGGGCGGGCCGCCCGCTGAATCCAACATCCGGCCGTCGGCCGGGGACACCACCTGCGCGAAGCTCTCCTCGGTGTCCTCGCCGACGCCGGCGTCCGCGTCCCCGGACGCCGACACCGCCGCTGCCCGCGCGTGCAAGCTTCCCTCGACGCTCTCGGTGAGGTCGTCCTCGAGGCGCACGTACACGAACCAGCGCAGCTGCCGCCAGCACCAGCACCATCGCGAGCGCGAACGCGGCGGTCAGGCGCCAGCGGATCGGCACGCGGCTCACGCCCCGCCGTCCTTCCGCAGCCGGTAGCCGGCGCCGCGCACCGTCTCGATCGACCTGACGCCGAACGGCCGGTCGACCTTCTCGCGCAGGTAGCGCACGTAGACCTCCACGACGTTCGAGCGGTTCTCGTAGTCGTAGTCCCAGGCGTGCTCGAGCAGCTGGAGCTGGGTGAGCACCTCGCCGGGCCTGCGCATGAACGCCTCGAGCAGCGCGAACTCCTTGGCCGACAGCGAGATCTCGGCGTCGCCGCGGTGCACCTCGCGGGTGGCGGGATCCAAGCGAAGATCACCCACCTCGAGCACGGGCGGCCGCTCGACCGGTCCGCGCCTGGCGAGCGCGCGCAGGCGCGCGAGCAACTCGGCCAGCGAGAAGGGTTTGACGAGATAGTCGTCGGCGCCCGCGTCGAGCCCCTGCACGCGGTCCTCCACAGCGTCGCGCGCCGTGAGCATGATGATCGGCGTCCAGACACCGTCGTCGCGCAGGCGCCGGCAGGTCTCGAAGCCGTCGATCCCCGGCAGCATCACGTCGAGCACCACCGCGTCGAACTCGGCCGAGGCCACCATCCAGAGCGCGTCCTCCCCCTTCACCGCCACGTCGGCGACCATTCCCTCCGCGCGCAGGCCGCGCCGCAGCGCGGACGCCAGGGGGATGTCGTCCTCGACGATCAGGACTCGCACACTCTCAATGATCACGCCGAAGCTGAGAGCCGCCTGAGAGTGGCCTTAGCCCGCGCCAGGCGCCAGGCGGGTAGCTTGCGATGTCGTGCCGCTGACGGAATACGAACGGAAGCGCAACTTCAAGCGCACACCCGAGCCGTCCGGCGGCGGCGCGGGCGGCGCTCGAGAAAGCCGCGCTTCGTGGTCCAGAAGCACGACGCTCGCGCCCTCCACTACGACTTCCGCCTGGAGGTGGGTGGGGTGCTGAAGTCGTGGGCGGTTCCCAAGGGCCCCTCGACCGACCCGCGTGAGAAGCGGCTGGCGATGCCGACCGAGGACCATCCGCTCGACTACGGCGACTTCGAGGGGGTGATCCCGGAGGGCGAGTACGGTGCGGGACCCGTGATCGTCTGGGACGCGGGCACCTATCGCAACCTGACCGAGAGGGACGGAGCGGAGGTTCCGGTCGAGCAGGCGCTCGAGGACGGACACGCGGTTGTGTGGCTCGAGGGAAAGAAGCTGCGCGGCGGCTGGGCGCTGCAGCGCATCGGCGGCGGGGACAGGGAGCGCTGGCTGCTCGTGAAGCGGAAGGACGAAGGCGCAGATGCCCGCCGCAAGCCGACCAAGAGCCAGCCCGAGTCCGTGCTGAGCGGGAAGACGATCGAGGACCTGTCGAAATAGTGAGTGCGCTCGACCGGCTCGGGGAGCGAGAGCGCGGGCTGCTGCGTCGGGGCCGCAAGCCCACCAGCTTCGAGCCGATGAAGGCAACGCTCACGCGCGAGGTCTTCTCCGACCCTGACTGGATCTTCGAGCGCAAGCTCGACGGGGTGAGGGGGATCGCGGTGCGCGACGGCGATGAGGCACACCTCGTGTCCCGTACCGGTAGGACTCTGACCGCCTACCCCGAGCTCGTCGAGGCGCTCGGCCGGGAGCCGTGCGAGGACTTCGTGGCGGACGGCGAGATCGTCGCGTTCGAGGGAAAGATCACGAGCTTCGCCAAGCTGCAGGGGCGCATGCAGCTCTCCGATCCCGAGGCGGCGCGCCGCACCGGGATCGCGGTCTACCTGTACCTGTTCGATCTCGTCTGGCTCGACGGGTACGACCTCAGCCCGCTTCCGCTTCGGGCGCGCAAGTCGGTACTGCGGCATGCGCTCTCGTTTACCGGGCCGCTGCGGTTCCTGCCCCACCGCAACGAGCACGGCGAGCGGCTCTTTCGCGAGGCCTGCGAGCAGGGGCTCGAGGGCGTGATCGCGAAGCGCGCCGACAGCCCGTACGTGCAGACCCGGTCGCACGACTGGCTGAAGTTCAAGTGCCACCGCGAGCAGGAGCTCGTAATCGGCGGCTTCACGGCGCCGAAGGGATCCAGGACCGACTTCGGCGCACTGCTGGTGGGCTACTACGAGAACGGCGACCTGCGCTACGCCGGCAAGGTGGGAACCGGGTTCAACCAGTCGACGCTCAAGCAGCCTCGGCGGGCAGCTCCGCAAGCTCGAGGTCGGGAAGCCCGCCTTCGTGGACATCCACCCGATCCCGCGCAGCACGCATTGGGTCAAGCCCGAGCTCGTTGCCCAGATTGCCTTCAGCGAGTGGACCCGTGACGGGCGCCTGCGTCATCCCAGCTATCTGGGCCTGCGCGACGACAAGCGGCCGCGCGAGGTCGTGCGCGAGGAGCCGGCGTGAAGCTAGCCCGGGCTCCAGCCGAGCGCCTCACGGAGCCGGCGCGGCAGCGCGGCCACGATCAGGTCGTAGGAGTCCTCGACCATGTCGCCGACCATCGCGTCCGAGATCGATCCGTCGATCGTGACCGTGTTCCAGTGGCGCTTGTTCAGGTGGTAGCCGGGGGCGATCGCCTCGTGGGAGGAGCGCAGCTGGTCGGCCAGGTCCGGCTCGCACTTCAAGCTCACCTGCAGCGGGGTGGAGCCGAGCGCGCTCAGGGCGAACATCTTGCCCTCGACCTTGAAGACCGACGTCTCGGGTCCGAACGGGAAGTCCTCGATCGCGCCGGGGAACCTGAGGCAGAGCCTGCGCAGCTCGCGGGCGGTCATGGAGCCCGATCGTAAAGGGGCGAGCCACTACCCTCGACGCATGGACTCGCGCCGGGCCGCGATCGTGCGAATCACCATCGGCGGCGCCGTCGTGGGTGCGATCTTCCTCGTCTCGCTGGTCACCGGGTCGCTTCCCACGGCCTCCGAGGTGCGCGATTTCGGTGAGTCGCTCGGGCCGTTCGCGGTGGCCGCGTTCGTGCCGCTTTTCGTGCTCGCCAACTTCGTGATCACCTGGCCGATCCTGGCCGGCGCGGCGGGGCTTCTGTTCGGCACGGTCGCCGGCACGCCGCTCGCGCTCGCGGGCGTCACCGCCGCCGCGCTTGCCCAGATGTGGGTGGCTCGCAGGCTGGCCGCCGGCCACCACGGGAACCTGCTGCCGCAGCGGACCAAGTCGATCGAGGACTTCCTCACCCGCAACGGCGCGCTCGCGGTGATGGAGTCGCGCATCGTGCCGCTGCTCCCGTACGGGCTCGTCAACTACAGCGCCGGCCTCACGCACCTGCGCTTCCGCGACATGGCGCTCGGAACGGTCGTGGGCGCCGCGCCGAAGGTGTTCGCCTACACGGCGCTCGGCGGCAGCCTCACGGACCTGACCTCGCCGGAAGCGATCGCCGCGGTCGCGCTGATCGTGCTGCTCGGCCTCATCGGCGCCCTGATCGCGCGCAGGCAGATCGCGCTCGAGCGCGGCGCGCGACCCGCCTGAGCCACGTGTCCTACTTCCAGGCCGTGCGGATCTACTCGCTGGTCGAGGTGTGCATCTTCGCCTCGCTGCTGGTCGTGGCGATCGGCGGTCTCAGCGAGAGCGCCGAGCAGGTGCTGGGCTGGACGCACGGCATCGGCTGGATCGTGCTCTGCCTGCTCGTGGCCTACGGCTGCCGGCGCGGCACGTTCCCCTGGCCGCTGCTGGCGGCCACCGTGTCGCCGCTCGGGCCGGTCGGCAGCACCGCGGGCATCGAGTACCTGGCGCGGAGCCGGGTAGCCTGAGGCCCGTTCCCGCCAATCGTGTCCCCGCGAGCTCGCTCGCAAGCTCAAGACGATCACCCAGGTGTGGCCGTGCTGGCCCTGATCGCCGCGAACGACCCCGACGCCGCCTGGGTCCAGGCGCTCGTCTACCTGATGGTCGTGACCACGGTCGTCTCGGGCGCCGACTACTTCCTCAACTTCCGCCGCAAGCTCGAGGAGTCCTCGCGCACGCGCGCGCCCGTCGAGCCGACCGGCTAGGTGTGCGGCGCCTCCGCGGCGCCCGGGCCGACCAGCTTCTCGACGAGCTCCTCGCGACCTGTGCCGCGCAGGTAGAGCACCCGGTCGAAGAGCTTGCCGTACACGTCGAAGACGGCGAACAGGAGATCGGTGGTGCCCACGGTCTCGCCCTCGCGCCCGGCCGCGAAGTCCGCGGCGCGGCGCGTGACCTCGTCGAGCACGTCCGGGCCGAGCGTTGGGGTTCCCCCGACCGGCTCGGGCTCGCCGGTCGTCATCAGCGGCGCCTCGCCGACGCCGAGGGCCTGCAGGCTCGCGCCCACCTGACCGTGCAGACGCAGCGCGCGCAGCCAGCGCTCCGCCTCGTCCTCGGCCGAGTGGGCGAAGGGCATCGCGGTGCCGGCCAGGGCCACCACCAGGGCCGCGTCCTGTGAGAGAGGGATTTGGGTCAAGTGGGCCTCCGAGCGTCGATGGCTGAAGCTTCCCACACGCGGCGCTCTACGGCGCCGGGTCGCCCGCCTCGAGCCACTCGCGCATCGACACGTGATGCGTCGCGCGCTCGCCGTCGGCGATCTCGCGCCGCAGCTCGCCGAGCAGCCCGTGGCGCTCGGCCACCACGTTGTGCTTGTGGATCGTCTCGAGGTTCTCCTGTCGCGCCGAGATGAAGCCCATCTCGCCGACAGAGGCGAACTCCTCGCTCGCCATGCGCACCATCTCGCGCACGCAGTCCTCGACGAAGCGCGGGTGCATGTGCGCCTTCTCCACGACCTCGACCTCGTCCGAGCGCTTCATCAGCTCGTAGATCTCGGAGCTCATCGAGGCCTCGACGATCTTCGAGCAGCGTCTCGGCCTGGATCGAGTCCCCGCAGCTCTCGGGGCAGCCCACGTGCAGCGTGCCGATCCCGCGCTGGTTGTGCGTGGCCACCGGGACGGCCTCGAACACGCGCGCGATCTCGTCCTCGCTGAAGCCCTCGTCGGTGAGCCGCTCGTGTGAGCGCTCCATCACCAGCTCCTGCGCGCACGGGCAGGCGGTCATGCCCTGGGCCTCGACCCCGACGAGGCGGCGCGTGCCGCGCGCCGACGAGACCGCCGAGCCGAACAGCTTGTACATCTCCTGGGTCGGCGTTCCCGACGCCGGGGCCGGCTTGTGCTCGGGGTAGTGCGCCGCGATCGTGACCTCGGCGCGGCGGGCGCCCTGGCGATCGCGCACGCGTTCGGCGATGTGCGACGCGAGCGTCTCGGCCTTGAAGGCCTCGCTGAGGATCACCTCGTCGATCGCCTCGTTGATGACCTCCTCGAAGCGCGACATGTGCGCGCCCTTCTGCTCCGGTCCCAAATCGACGAAGCACTCGAGCTCCGCGTAGTAGAGCTGCTCGTCCCCGTTGACGCTGATCCGGATGACCTTCTCCACGCCCGTCACGCCCACGCGCGACAGGCTCACGTAGGTGGAAGGGCGGCGCGCCTGGACGTCGCTGCCGAGGAGTGCGATCCGCTCGGTCATTAGGCCGCGACCCACGATACCGACGCTGCGCGCGATGCAAATCGCACAAACCCGTTGTACACTGGCCGCGGCTGGACGCTTTGGAATTTGGCCCACAGAGCTCAGCCCCTCGCGGCGTGTGCCGCGGACTGCAAAACCTGACAGTCGGACTGGCCCGGGCAGCGTTGCCACAGCGGCCTCAAGGAGCGAGGGGTTGACGGAGAAGCAAGAGGGTGTCGGACTGCTCGAGGAGGCTGCCGAGGCGGCCTTCCTCGATATCGAGGAGTTGCGCTCGCTCGCCACCGAGGGTCGTGAGCGCGGCTATCTGACGTTCGACGAGATCGCCGCCTGCCTCGAGGAGGTGGAGGTCACGAAGGAGCAGGTCGTGGAGTTCCGCACCCACCTGCTCGACTCCGGCGTCGAGATCGTGTCGGACGGCGAGCGCCCCTCGGGTGGCCTGATGGCGGTGCCGAGCGACGGCGACGGCGCCCAGCCGGCCGCGCCGGCGAAGAAGCCGGAGATCGACCTCACGGTCGAGCCGAGCCTGGACTCGCTGCGGCTCTACCTGCGCTCGATCGGCCGGGTCGAGCTGCTGACCGCGCCTCAGGAGGTCGCACTGGCAAGGCGCATCGAGCGCGGCGACATGCTCGCCAAGCAGCAGATGATCGAGGCGAACCTGCGCCTCGTCGTCTCGATCGCCAAGGGCTACCTGGGCCGCGGGCTGTCGTTCCTCGACCTGATCCAGGAGGGCTCGCTCGGGCTGATCCGCGCGGTCGAGAAGTTCGACTACCGGCGCGGCTACAAGTTCTCGACCTACGCGACCTGGTGGATCCGCCAGGCGGTCACGCGCGCGATCGCCGACAAGGCGCGCACGATCCGGATCCCGGTGCACATGGTCGAGAAGCTCAACAAGGTCGTGCACGTGGAGCGCCAGCTCGTGCAGGAGTTCGGCCGCGAGCCGACGCCCGAGGAGATCGCTCTGGAGTTGCAGTGGACCACGCGCGAGGTCAAGGACATCCTGCGGATCGCGCAGCTGCCCGTTTCTTTGGAGAAGCCGATCGGCGAGGAGGAGGACTCGGAGCTCGGCGACTTCGTCGAGGACGACTCCGCCGAGTCCCCGTTCGAACTCGCCTCCGAGAACCTGCGCCGCGAGAACGTGCGCCGGGCATTGGAGGCGCTGCCCACGCGCGAGCGCGAGGTGATCGAGATGCGCTACGGGCTGTCGGGCGGGAAGGCGCGCACTTTGGAAGAGGTCGGTAAGGCCTTCGGCGTCACGCGCGAGCGCATCCGCCAGATCGAGAACAACACGCTGAAGAAGCTCGAGGGGCTCCCCGAGGCCCAGCGCCTCAGGGACGCCTCATGAACCACATCGTGGCGCCGCGCGGGAGAGCCGCGCGGCCGGTCTCCTCGAAGCCGAAGCTCGCGTAGTAGGGCACGTTCGCCGGGTTGGACGTGTCGAGATAGACGGGCGCTTCTGCGTCCTCGAATACACGCGCGAGGAGGGCACGGCCGAGCCCCTTGCGCTGATGGGCGGGATCGACGGCGAGGAACCACAGGAAGACGTGCTCGTCCTGCGGGTGCCCGCGGTCCTGGACGGCCGACGTTCTCAGCCCGCGCACGACCGGCGCCGGCCCCGCCAGCAGGAACCCCGGCACGTACTTGAGGAACGTCCACGCCGGAGGCGGATAGCGGCCGGCGCCGAAGGTGGCGGCGACGCCGGCGAGCTCGGCGGTCTCATCGAACGCCCCGTAGATCGGCCCGCCATAGCGGTGCATGACCTTCAGCGCGGTGCGGTGATAGCGGAGCGCGACGACGCGGCGGTGGTTCCGCCGGTCCGGCCCGACGGCGAGCCAGCCGGGATCGTCGAGGAGCGCGTCGGTGATGACGCGGGCGGCGGCGCCGTAGTCGGCGCGCTCGAGGGGGCGAATCTCCACGCGCGGAGATCTTCTCCGAAGAGATGCTTCCGCCGCGCGAGCAGGGCGATTTCGGAGAGCGGGCCGCGCTCGTATTGGCTCGTCGGTCAGCGGCGCGCACGTCTCGATCCCGTTCGGGCACAGCCCTCACTACGACCTGGTCGCGGACATCGACGGCCGGCTTGCTGCGAGTGCAGGTCAAGACCTCGGTGTGCCGCTACAAGGGGCGGTGGGAGGTGACCCTCTGCACGCGCGGCGGCAACCAAAGTTGGAACGGATTGGTCAAGCGGCTCGACCCATCGCCGCTTCGACTAGGTGTTCGCGCTCGTCGAGCGACGGGCGGCAATGGTTCATCCCGCGCCGAGCGCATCGGAGGCGGAGCGCGGATCCTCCTCGGCGGCCCGAAGTACGCGGAGTTCGAGGTCGACCCGGGGAGAACCGATACCTAAGGCGCGCCCCACCGATCCGCCTCTACAATCGGCCTCTCCGACCGCCCGGGGGGATGTCCGAGTGGCCAAAGGAGAGCGGCTGTAAACGCGCTTGGCTCAGCCTACGCAGGTTCGAATCCTGCTCCCCCCATCGACATACACGCCGACGTAGCTCAGCCGGTAGAGCACCTCCATGGTAAGGAGGGGGTCCGGGGTTCGAGTCCCCGCGTCGGCTTCAGGTCCCAGTGGTCCGGCTCTACCAGGCCTGTCCGGCGCCGCAGGTCGGGCACGTCACGCAGGTCGTGACGGCCGCCGTGAAGCTATTCCCGCAGTGACACCGATACAGCGCCGCGTCTTCCGGCGTTCGTCGGGCTCGGCGCAGGGCGGCGGTCCTCGTTCGCGAAACGGGCGCGACGAGCGGGACCCGCCCCAGGGTGGGTGATCGACGCGATGCGCACGTGAGGGCGCGCTTCGCCGGGTTGGAAGCCGCTTGTCGAGGTTTCCGCGTTTCAATCACGCCGGGCTCTCCGCGCGCGGCGCGTAGTTCCGCCTCGTGCATATCCAGCTTCATCACCCCGGCGATGATCCGGTCGCGGGCGAGATGGCGGAGGTCTGGATAGTGCATGGCAGTCCTCTTTGATCGAGGTGTGAGCGGCTTGCCTCGGAAACCGTCCCACGCTCGCCATCAGCTGTCATCGCGGCCAGCGCCCATTTCCAGTGCGGGCCAACCGAACCCTCGACCCTCCGGCTAGCTGGAAGGGGGAGGCCGGGTTTACCGTCAGCGCGAGATCTCGGTGCGTCTGGCCAGGCGGTAGAGGGTCGGCTCGGCGCGGCGGACCCGAGGGGGCATGTCCTCGGTCACAACCGACCGGACGTCCTCAAGGTCCCAGCCGTCGCCCAACAGAGAGACGACGTGCTCCCGGTCCATCCCGCGCGGGAGGGTGATCCTCCGCCCTGCCTTGAACGCGACGAGGAGCAGCCTGGCTCCCGGAGCCGCGAGCTGAGTCAGGCCGGCGGCGGCACCCTGGCGTGCCGAGTCCGGCAAGCCCTGGATGCAGCCGAAGTCGTAGACGAGGCTGTAGCCGGGCTCGAGGCCGAGCCTCCCCAGCACACCCACGTCGGCCCGGATCCACTGCACCTCCACGCCGTCCTCGGCCGCCCGTTCCTTGGCCCTCGCCAAGGCCTTGTCGACCAGCTCGACCGCCGTGACCTGCCAGCCCTGCGCCGCCAGATGGACGGCATCCCGCCCCGATCCGCAACCGATGTCGAGCGCCCGACCGGGTTCCATGGCAAGCGGACCCTCGAACAGCGGCCGCCATGCCTCTGCAACGTTCCGTCGCTCCCACGGCGCCACACCGAGCGCGTACATCAGGCGGTAAGGAGGGGCCATCCCCAACGGGACTCTACGGACTGTTCCTGCGCGTTTGACCTGCAGCCGGCCCCGGGCATGGCTTGCCGGGGTAGAGGTGCTTCGCCGGAGATTCATCGCACTGCTCGTCGCCTGCCTGACGCTCACCGGAGCGGCCGGCGCGCAGGCCGCACCCGAGCTGTCCGTCTCCGACCGGCTCCAGGATCGCCGCTACCTCGCGTCATCAGAGCGGGCGTACTCGGTCGGTTTCGAGGATGGCCGCTTCTACGCCAACGGCTGGCACATCACCGGCGAGATGGGCGGGGTGTGGACGCCGCCGCTGAAGCTGGTGGACGGCGTCTGGTTCGGCATCGGCGACGAGTGGATCGGCCCGGCGACGGAGTTCCGCAGCGGCTGGGGCTACGCGGAGATGGACCTGCCGCAGACCGCCGGGTTGCGGCTCCGGCGCACGGATTTCGCGCCGGACGGTCGCCGCGCGGTGCTGTTCGGGCTGCATCTGACGAACCCGGGCGCGGCGGAGCGGACCGTGACGGTGAGGGTCGACGCGCACTCGGAGCTGCTGGGCGCCTACCCCTGGGGGTTCGACGGCGCGATCCCCAACGCCCGTGACAACCTGGCGGACAGCGCCGCCTTCGACGGCGAGGCGCTCGTCTTCCGCGAGCAGGGCAGCCTGCCTCACCCGAACGCGGAGGTGCACGACTGGGCCGCGCTCGTGGCGGCGGACCGGAGCCCGTCGTCGGGCGTCACCGGTGCAACCCACCGCGGCGACCAGGGCGACAACGTCTGCCGCGCCGAGGAGCCTCCGAGCCAGTGCGACGACGGCCCCTTCGGCCGCGGGCAGGGCGGCCAGCTGCGCTATCAGGTCACGGTGCCGGGCGGGCGCACGAGGACGCTCTGGGTGGCCGTCGCAGGCTCAGACAACGGCCTGGCCGAGGCGCGTTCCGAGCTCGCCGCAGCGCTGCGCGATCCGGAGCGGGCGCTCGCCGCCAAGATCGCCGCGCGCGAACGGCTCTCGGACTGGAGCCGGCTGTCGCTGCCGAATGACCGCGCGCTCGAGGAGGGGCTCGACTGGGCCAAGCAGAACCTCGCCGACTCAACGCAGTTCGCCGAGGACCTCGAGATCCGCTGGGTCGACCAGGGCAGGCAGATATCCGCCGCCCGCCGGCACGCTTGGACGCGCCCGCTGGTTCGGCGCCGGCTTCCCGGACTATCCGTGGCTGTTCGCCACCGACGGCGAGTACATGGCGTTCCCGGGGGTGGCGCTCGGCCAGTTCGAGACGGTCAAGGACCACATGCGCGCGCTGCGCACCGCCTCCGACATCGTGAACGAGCGCTCCGGCAAGGTCGGCCACGAGTTCGTGTCCGAGGGCTCGATGTGGTTCGGGCAGAACGCCGACCCGGGCAACACCGACGAGACCGCCAAGTTCCCGAGCGTCGTCGCGCTGGTCTGGCGCTGGACCGGCGATGACCGCTTCCGCGACGACATGTACGACTTCGCCAAGAGGAACCTGCGCTACATCGTGCGCGAGCTCGACGCCGACGGCGACGGCTGGCCCGAGGGCCTCGGCAACGTCGAGCGCGAGGGCATGGGCCCGGAGAAGCTGGACAACACCGTCTACTTCATCCGCGGCCTGTTCGATCTCGCCGACATGGCGCGCGCGAAGGGCGACGGGGCCACGCGCGCGTGGGCCGAGGGGCTCGCCCGCGACCTGCTCCGCCGGTTCGAGGCCGAGTGGTGGATGGATGGAGGAGAGCCTCCATGCGGACTCGCTCGGCGAGGCGGGCGAGAAGATCCAGCAGAAGCACTGGATCACGGTCACGCCGATGGAGGCGGAGCTGACCGTCGACGGCCGTCGCGCGTCCCGGGCCTGACGACGCTCGACCATGGGACACGCTCGCTGGCGCTGCACGAGACGCCCTGCTTCAGCGGCGAGCGGCCGCTCAACCGCGGCCTGTTCCACACCGGCTGCGGCGGCGGGCCCACGGGCGCCGGCGAGGCGACGATCTTCGGTCTGAACACCGCAATCCAGTCGGTCGGCGAGGGGAACTACGGGCGCCTCGCGGAGCAGCGGCGCTACACGGAGGCGAACATCGAGCCGATGTTCTCCGAGCCGGCACCGGCGGCACGCCGGACGAGCAGCCCGGCGCGCTCCCCGAGATCCTGCCGTCACCCGGTTTCGACGCGCCGGTCCGCGCGAAGCAACATCGACCGCTGCTGGACCTGCCGCGCGATGTTCATGCAGGCCTGGGGGCACTACGCCACCGCCTGGCCGGTGGTTCACCAGCACCTCGGCGTGCGGCCCGACCTGGGCCGCGGCGCGCTGACGGTCGTGCCGCAGGTGCCGCCCTACGAGGAGCGCATCGCGGGCCGCAACATCCGGCTCGGCGAGGGCGCCGTTGACGTCGTCGCCGCCGACAACGGGCGCCGACACCGCACGGTCGTCGAGACGGGGCTCCGCCTGCGCGACCTGACCGTGGGCCACACCGTGCCCCGCGACGCCCAGGTCACGCAGGTGCTGCTCGACGGCAACGAGGTGCGCCGTCCGATCCTGCGCGAGACCAACCGGGGCCTCGAAGTGCTGGCCGAGGTACCCGGCGGCGGGCGCGGCCGGCACGTGCTCGTGGTCGTGGCGGACTGAGCGCCCTCCAGGGCTCAGCGGCTGTCGTGGAAGATGATCCCGAGCGCGGTGCGCCGGCCGCGGGTCACGGTGCTCACGCCGTGGCGCAGCCCGACCCGGTGGTAGCCGTTCTTGCCCCGGTTGGGGCGCTCCCGCGTGGGGAAGATCACGAACGCGCCGCGCGGCGGCGTGAGCACGTGTGCGCGGCTCTGCGCGCGCGGCCGCTGCTCCATCAGCACGAACTCGCCGCCGTCGTAGTCCACTCCTGACTCCGACAGCACGGTCAGCACCTGGAAGGGGAAGTAGACGTCGCCGTACAGGTCCTGGTGCAGGGCGTTCCAGTCGCCCTCGTGGTAGCGCAGCATGAGCGGCGTCGGCCGCGTCTGGCCGGCCGCGCGGCAGCGCTCGAGTAGTTCGTCGTGCTCCAGGGGAAAGGTCGGGTTGTCGCCGCTCAGCAGCTCCGACCAGTCGTTGGCGATCGGCGCCAGGTGCCCGTAGAACGAGCCGCGCAGCTCGGCGATCGACTCGGGCAGCGGATGGTCGAAGTAGCGGTAGCGACCGTCGCCGAAGCGGTGCCGCGCCATGTCGATCGTCGACCGGAACTCGCCCGCTTCGAACAGATCCTCCAACTCACGCGTTTCGCGCCTACGGAGGAGCGGGGCGGTTACGGCGAAGCCGCGCGTGTCGAGCTGATCGCGGAGGTCGTCCCAGCGCAGGGCGTCGACGCGGTCGGTGAGCGAGGCGGAGGCGGGGCGGGTGGCGGTTGTCATTCCCTTAAGACGCCGGGCGGAGCCGCCCTGTGAGATCCGCGATCATTGCCGGCCACATGAGTCATCGAGTGGTCATCGTCGGCGGCGGCTTCGGCGGGCTGCAGGCCGCGCTCGCGCTCCGCAAGACGCCCGGAGTGGAGATCACGCTCGTCGACCGGCGCAACTTCCATCTCTTCCAGCCGCTCACCTATCAGGTCGCGACCGGGGCGCTCTCACCCGCTGAGGTCTCTTATCCGCTGCGAGTGATCTTCAAGCGCAACGAGAACGTGCGCGTGGTGATGGCCGAGGTCACGGACATCGATCTGGACGCGCGCGAATTGCGGCTCGAGTCCGTTGCAGGGCGTTCCCGTTCCCACGACGCTGCCCTACGACAGCCTGATCGTCGCCGGAGGGTCGCAGTACTCCTACTTCGGGCACGACGAATGGAAGGAGATCGCGCACGAGGTCAAGTCGCTCGAGAGCGCCCTCATGGTCAGGCGGCGCATCCTGAGCGCGTTCGAGGCAGCCGAGCTCGACCCGGACGACCGGACATCGCGCCGCCTGGCTCACGTTCGTCGTCGTGGGCGCCGGCCCGACCGGGGTCGAGATGGCCGGCCAGATCGCCGAGATGGCGAACGACACGATGCGTCGCGACTTCCGCGAGGTCGACCCGAGGAGCGCGAAGATCCTGCTCGTCGAGGCCGTCGACCGCGTGCTCGCGGGCTTCGCGCCCACGCTGTCCGGAAAGGCGGCGCGCCTGCTCGAAGGAGCTCGGCGTGACGCCGCTCCTGAACCGGACCGTCGTGGGGATCGACGAGGAGGGCGTCGACATCGAGCAGCCTGGCGGCGAGCGAGAGCGGATCGAGGCGCGCACCGTGATCTGGGCGGCCGGCGTCACTCCCTCCGAGATGGCGGCGACCCTCGGCGAGGCCACCGGCGCCGAGCTCGACAGGGCGGGACGGGTGACCGTCGAGCCCGACCTCACACTGCCCGGCCACCCGGAGGTGATCGCGCTCGGCGACATGGTGCGCGTTCGTGGCATGGAGCTGCTCCCGGGCGTAGCGCCGGTCGCAATGCAGCAGGGGCGCTACGCGGCGCGCTCCCTCAAGTCACGGCTCGACGGCGAGCAGCCCCGGCCCTTCCGCTACATCGACAAGGGCAACCTCGCAACGATCGGCCGCGCTCGGGCCGTTGCCGAGATCAAGTGGCTCAAGCTGAGCGGGTTCATCGCCTGGGTCGCCTGGCTCGGCGTCCACCTCTTCTACCTGATCAGTTTCCGGAACCGGGTGCTCGTGCTGATCCAGTGGTTCTTCAGCTTCGCCACCCGCGGCCGCGGGGCCCGGCTGATCACCGGACAGGCAACCGAAATTGCCGCGAGGGACCGCTAGACTGCCCGCTTGACCTCGCGGCCGGCCGCGTTCGTTCGTGTGCCTCCGGTCGCTCACGCCTAACCTTCCCAGGAGCCATGGCTCGCGGAGACGTTCGAATCGCCGTCACCCTCGCGTGCGAGGAGTGCAAGCGGCGCAACTACCACACCGAGAAATCCAAGCGGAACAATCCGGATCGCATCGAGTTCCGGAAGTACTGCCGCTGGTGCGGCAAGCACACGCCGCACAAGGAAACCCGCTAGACCGGTGGCGAGAGACCGTCAACGCGCGAAGCAGCGCCAAGCCGAACGGCGGGCGCGGCGGCTGCCGAGCAGCAGGGCGAGCAGCGCGAGCCCGCCGGTCGACGACGGCAGCCCGCAGGAGCGGACGCCCGAGCGGACGCCCGCGCCGGTCGACGAGGGGAGGGCGTCCGAGCGCGGCGAGATCCTGGGCGATTCCAGCGGAGCGACTCCCGGCGTGCCAGGGGGCGCGCCGCCGGCGAATCGAGGGCGCGCCGCCCGAGGACCGTCGGCCGAGCACGAGGTCACCGAGGAGGAGGCGCTCCAGGAGATCGAGGACTGGGAGGTCGGCGAGGAGGACCACCTCACCGAGGACGAGATCGACGCCGAGCTCGAGGCCGAGGAGGAGCTGGCAGGCCGGGGCGAGGAGGGCTTCGAGGTCCGCGGCCGCAGAGGACGCGACGAGGCCGAGAAGCACAAGGACCGGCCTCGGGTAATACAGTTCCTGATCGCAGTCTGGGCCGAGCTACAGCGGGTCCAGTGGCCGAATCGCCAGGCCATGATCACGCTCACCGGCGTGGTGCTCGGCTTCGTTTTGATCGCGGGCGGCTACCTGGGTCTCCTAGACGCGGTCTTCTCAGAACTGATCAAGGCAATCCTCTAAGAGACGCAGGTCCTTTTCCGCATGTTCCGCTGGTACGCAGTCAACACCTACTCCGGTCACGAGAACAAGGTCAAGCAGAACCTTGAGCATCGACGCATCTCGCTCGGCCAGGAGAACAACATCCGCCAGATCGTCATCCCCACCGAGCAGGTGCAGGAGATGAAGGACGGGCAGAAGCAGACCAAGGAGCAGCGGACCATGCCCGGCTACCTGCTCGTGAACATGAACCTGACCGACGACTCCTGGCAGCTCGTCAAGAACACCCCGGGCGTGACCGGGTTCGTGGGCGCTTCGAACCAGCCGGTGCCGCTCAACCAGGGCGAGGTCGACCGCCTGCTCCATCGCGAGACCGCCGAGCGCCCGCGCACGCGCGCGCAGTTCGCGATCGGCGAGTCGGTCAAGGTGGTCTCCGGCCCGCTGTCGGACTTCTCCGGCGAGATCTCAGAGATCAACGAGGACGCAGCTAAGCTCAAGGTCCTCGTCTCGATCTTCGGCCGGGAGACGCCGGTCGAGGTCGGGTTCGACCAGGTCAAGAAGATCTAATGGCTCGCAAGGTACTCACCCTCATCAAGCTCCAGGTCCCCGGCGGACAGGCGAACCCGGCCCCGCCGGTCGGCCCCGCGCTGGGTCAGCACGGCGTGAACATCATGGAGTTCTGCAAGGCGTTCAACGCCCAGACGCAGCAGGACATGGGGACGATCATCCCCGTCGAGATCACGGTCTACGAGGACCGCTCGTTCACCTTCATCACGAAGACTCCGCCGGCCGCGGTGCTCATCAAGCAGGCGATCGGGCTCGAGAAGGGCTCGGGCGAGCCGAACCGCAACAAGGTCGGCACGATCACCAAGGATCAGGTCCGCAAGATCGCCGAGCAGAAGATGCCCGACCTGAACGCGCACGACGTGGATCAGGCGTCCAAGATCATCGAGGGCACCGCGCGCTCGATGGGCGTGGAGGTCAAGTAGCGATGCCCAAGCACGGCAAGCGCTATCGCACGAGCCTCGAGGCGGTCGACCGCGAGCACCTTTACTCGCCCGCGGAGGCGGTCGGCTTGATCAAGGGCTTCCCGCCCGCCAAGTTCGACCAGACGGTCGAGGTTCACATCCGCACCGGTCTCAACGTCCGCCATGCCGACCAGCAGCTGCGCGGGACCATCTCGCTGCCGAACGGGCTGGGCAAGGAGATGACGGTCGCCGTGTTCGCCAAGGGCGACAAGGCGCGCGAGGCCGAGGAGGCCGGCGCCGACCACGTGGGGGCCGAGGACCTCGCCGAGAAGGTCGAGGGCGGCTTCACCGACTTCGACGTGGCGATCGCGACGCCGGACATGATGCCGGTGGTCGGAAAGCTGGGCCGCATCCTCGGCCCACAGGGCAAGATGCCGAACCCGAAGGTCGGCACGGTCACGATGGACGTGTCCAAGGCCGTGTCCGAGTCGAAGGCCGGCAAGATCGAGTACCGCACGGATCGCCACGCGATCGTGCACCTGCCGATCGGAAAGCTGAGCTTCGACGAGAAGGTGCTGCTGGAGAACTACGCGGCGCTGATCGACGAGATCGTGCGGGCCAAGCCCGCCGTGGCCAAGGGCCGCTACCTGCAGTCGGTCGTGCTCACGACCACGATGGGTCCGGGCGTAAAGGTCGACCCCTCGCGCACGCGAGGAATCGTGGAGGAGCCGGTCGCGGTAGCCTGAGCTTTTGAAGCTTCTGCCCGAGACCCCCGGCGGCTTGGCGTAAGTCCGGGGCAGGTGGAGCGAGCGAAGCCCGGCCGATACGTTCGGCCCGTTCCGTGAGCCCGCCTGCGTGCGGGCTTTTCAATGAAACGGAACGGAACATGAACAGAGACCAGAAGGCGGCGGTCGTCGAGGAGGTGGCCGCCCAGATCCAGGAGTCGGAGGCGGTCTTCGCCGTCGACTACCGCGGGATCTCGGTGCCCCAGGCCGCCGACCTGCGCGTGAAGCTGAACGAGGCCGGCGCGCGTTTCCGCGTGGTCAAGAACACGCTGACGCTGCTGGCGGCCGACAAGGCCGGCGCCGACTCCCTCAAGGAGGTCCTCGAGGGGCCGACCGCGTTCACCTTCGTGACCGCCGAGGGCGGCGACGTGGCCCTCGCGGCCAAGGCGCTCGCCCAGTTCAAGCGCGAGCACGAGCTGCTCGACTTCAAGGGCGGCGTCATGAACGGCGAGCCGCTGACCGCCGAGCAGATCGGCGAGATCGCGCGCCTGCCCGCCAAGGACGTGCTCCACGGCCAGCTCGTGGGCATGATCGCCTCGCCGATCACCGGCCTGGTACGCGGCCTGAACGCGCTGATCGCCGGACTGGCGATCCAGCTGCAGAAGATCGTGGACGAGGGCCTGCTGCCGGAGGGTGAGGCGCCCGCGGCCGAGGAGCCGGCCGGCGGAGGAGGCTGCGGCCGCGGAGGAGCCGGCCGCCGAGGAGGCTCCGCGCCGCGGAGGAGGCCGGCCGCCGAGGAGCCGGCCGCGGAGGAGGAGCTCCGGCCGCCGAGGAGGAGGCTCCGGCCGCCGAGGACGAGGCGCCGGCCGCCGAGGAGGAGGCTCCGGCCGCCGAGGAGCCCGCTGCCGAGGAGGCTCCTGCCGAAGAAGCTGCTGCCGAGGAGGCCCCCGCCGGGGAGTCCTCCGATGGCGACCAGACCGATGGAAATGACACGCCCTCCGAGGGCGAGAAGGAGTAAGGAGGGCCCATGGCCACTGCCACTGAACTGATCGAAGAGATCAAGAAGATGTCCGTCCTCGAGTTGTCCGAGCTGATCAAGGCGCTCGAGGAAGAGTTCGGAGTTTCCGCGACCGCGGTCGCCGCGGCCGCACCGGCTGGTGCGGTTGCGGGTGCCGACGGCGACGCCGCCGAGGAGGAGTCCGCGACCGTCGACGTCGTGCTCACCGGCCCCGGCGAGAAGAAGATCCAGGTCATCAAGGTCGTTCGCGCCGCCACCGGCCTGGGCCTGAAGGAGGCCAAGGCGCTCGTCGACGAGGCCCCCAAGCCCATCAAGGAGGGCGTCGACCGCGACGAGGGCGAGAAGCTCAAGGCCGAGCTCGAGGAGGCCGGCGGGAGCGTCGAGCTCAAGTAGCTCGCACCGCCGACCGGTCGATTTCGGCGCGCCCAATCATCCGCGCTACGTTGACCCCAATAGTTGTGGTCAACGTAGATAGCGTCTCCACAGCTTCCCCCTGACGCGGCTATTGCCGGGGGGCCGCCAAAGCGCGGCCCCTCGTCGTTCAGACCCGTAGCCTGACCAACCCGATGCAGATCCGGCTCGACCACACGGTCATCCACGTCTCCGACTGGGCGCGCTCGAACGACTTCTACCGGCGCGTTCTCGGCGCAGAGCTGATCGGCGAGACCGACGGCCCCTGCCGCTACCGCTTCGGCAAGCAGCAGCTGAACGTGCACGGACCGGGCGTCGAGCCGTACCCCGTCGCCCGCCTGCCCGTCGAGCCCGGCAACTCGGATCTCTGCTTCGAGTGGGAGGGGCCGATCGAGGAGGCCGTCGCGCACCTTGCAGCGCCAAGAGATCGAGGTCGAGGTGGGGCCCGTGGAACGGCACGGCGCCCGCGGCACGGGCATGAGCGTCTACTTCCGGGACCCGGACGGGAGCCTGCTCGAGTTCATCTCCTACGCGTCCTGACCGGGCGAGTTGTAACGACGCCGGCCCCGGGTAAGCCGAAGGCATGGTGCTCCTCAGGCTGCTCGTCGTCGCGCTCGTGGCCGTCGTCCTCCTCGACCCCCAGATCGCGCTCGCGCAGTCGGACACCAAGCAGCCGACGGCGACCGGACGCGGAGGTGCGGCCGCCAGCGTCGACCTGCTCGGGACCCAGGCCGCCATCGACACGCTGCGGAGCGGCGGCAACGCCGTCGACGCAGCCGTGGCCGCCGCCGGCGTGCTCGGGGTCACGGAGCCGTACTCGTGCGGCATCGGCGGCGGTGGCTTCATGGTGATTCGCACCCGCAAGGGCGAGGTCACCACGATCGACTCGCGCGAGCTGTCACCGCGGACGATGGGTCCCGAGTCGTTCATGGAGAGCGGCGAGCCGCTGGCCTTCAACGACGCCCGCTACAGCGGCCTGTCGGCCGGAGTGCCGGGCACCGTCGCCGGCTGGGAGCGCGCGCTCGACCGCTACGGAACCCTCGACTTCCGCGACGTGCTGCGGCCCGGGATCGAGGCGGCGCGCAAGGGCTTCGTCGTGGACAGCACCTTCGTCTCGCAGACCGTGCCCAACATCCCCTGGTTCGACGACATCCCGTCGACCGCGGCGCTCTACCTCGACCCCGACGGCACAGCCCGTGACGAGGGGAGCGTCCTGCGCAATCCCGATCTCGCGCGCACGTACGAGCTCATCGCCCGCCGCGGCAGCGACGGCTTCTACGAGGGGCCGGTGGCCGAGGCCATCGCCGCGGCGTCCCAGCGCCCGCCCGTGGGGCCCAACGCCGACCACACCTGGCGCCCGGGGCTGATCACGGAGGACGACGTCGACGACTACACCGCCCCCGAGCGCGATCCCGCCCGCATCCGCTACCGCGGCCTCGATGTGTGGGGCATGGGCCCGCCCTCCAGCGGCGGCTCGACAGTGGGCGAGGCGCTCAACATCCTCGAGGGCTACCGCCTCAGCGCCACGGATCGCACCCGTGCGCTGCACCTGCTGCTCGAGGCGTCCCGCTACGCCTTCGCCGACCGCAACGCCTACCTCGCCGACCCCGCCTTCTTCGACGTGCCGTTGAGCGGCCTCCTGTCCGACTCCTTCGCCGCCGAGCGGCGCGCGTTGATCACCCCGAGCAGGCCGCGACGAGCCCCGTCGCCCCTGGCGACCCCTACGACAACCAGGGCGACCGCGGCACGCCGCGTCGCGGCTCGGCGACGATCTCGCACCCGCGGCAGTCGACCACCCACCTCGTGGTCTCCGACCGCAAGGGCACGGTCGTCTCGTACACGTTCACGATCGAGTCGACGGGCGGCAACGGCATCGTGGTCCCAGGCTGGGGCTTCCTGCTCAACAACGAGCTGACCGACTTCAACTTCGACTCCACGACGCACCCGAACCGCGCCGACAGCCGCAAGCGCCCGCGCTCCTCGATGGCGCCGACGATCGTGACCCGGCACGGCAAGCCGTTCCTCGCGGTGGGCTCGCCCGGCGGCTCGACCATCATCGGCACCGTGGCGCAGGTGCTGGTCGACCGGATCGACCTCGGCGCCTCGCTGCCCGAGGCCATCGCCAATCCGCGGGCCGTGGAGCGCAACGGAGCCACGTCGACGGCCGAGCCCGCCTTCATCGTCTCGCCCGAGGGCCAGACGCTTGAGACCCAGTACGGGCACATGTTCACCGAGCAGGCCGAGATCGGCGCGACCACGGGCCTCGAGTTCCTGTCTCGCGGCAGGGTGCTCGCCGCTGCCGAGCCGGTCCGCCGGGGCGGCGGCAGCGCGGCGGTGGTGCGTCCTTAGCATTCCGCCGCGTGCGGATTCGCCCGGCCGTCGCCCTTGCCTGCCTCGCCACGGTCGTCGCCGCCGACTGGACGATCCGCCGCCGCCGGCCGCGCTGGATCGTGGTGGGTCTGCTCGACGAGCCGGCTCACCTGGCCACGGCGGGCCTGGTCCTCGTCAACCTCCGGCCCCGCTCGACCGAGTGGGCCGCCGGCTTCATGGCCGGTGCCGCCCTGCCCGACCTCGACCACATCCCGCTGGCGCTCTCACGCATCCATCCGAGCGTGGACGACCCGCGCCCGGTGACGCACTGCCTGCTCGCTGTCGCGCCACTGTTCGCGGCCGCCCACCTCGCCCGCCCCGGCCCCGCGAGGGACGCGCTCGCCGGCGCCGGAGCCGGAGCGCTCGCGCACTTCGCGCGTGACCTGGCGGTGGGCACCGGGGTCGCGCTCCTTCAGCCCCTGAGCGGCCGCCACTTCAAGATTCCCTACCCGCTCTACCTCGGCGCCCTGGCCGCCCTCGCTGCCTGGGCCTCCGCGCGGCCCGCGCCGAAAAACACCCGCGATCGCCTGGAAAGCGCTACGCTTTTCGTCGGCCTATAGCCGCAGCCGTCCCTTTCGGAGCCGCGCCGGCACATACTCCCGGCGCCTCGGGACGGGGTCCGTGATGGCCGTGCAGGCCCGCTAGACGCGGGTCGGCAAACGCCCCTTGCGGGGGCGGGTTTCTGTCTGCTATTCTGGTCGGTCGCGCTTTGCGCCCGTTCCGCCCTCGCCCCGCCGTTGTCTCATCTAGCTCGAAGGAGTCGCCGTCTTGGCACGCGTTGACGCTGCTCGCACCCGTCGCTCGTTCTCGCGACTCGAGAACGCCCTTGAAGTTCCGAACCTGATCGATATCCAGCGCCGCTCGTTCGAGTGGCTCGTCGACACCGAGAAGGGCGGGCTTCGCGAGACGATCGATGACGTCTCGCCGATCGAGGACTACACCGGCAACCTCGCCGTGGTCTTCGAGGACATCCATTTCGATGAGCCCGTCGCGCCGATCTCGGAGTGCCGGGAGAAGGACCTCACCTACGCCCGCCCGCTGACCGTCAAGGTCGCGTTCCAGAACCGCGAGACCGGCGAGATCCGCGAGCAGTCCGTCTTCATGGGCGACTTCCCGTGGATGACCGACTGGGGCACGTTCATCATCAACGGCACCGAGCGCGTCGTCGTGACGCAGCTCGTCCGCTCGCCCGGGCGCCTACGTGATGGAGCCCAAGGACCGCGAGAAGCAGGTCTTCATCGCGAACCTGATGCCGGCCCGCGGCTCCTGGCTCGAGCTCGAGATCGACAAGAAGGGCCGCGTCTACGTCCGCATCGACCGCAAGCGCAAGCTGCCGGTCAGCGTCCTCCTGCGTGCCATGGGCGACACGCTGCGCGAGGGCGAGCTACGTGCCGGAGACCTGGACGGGCACCGACGAGGAGATCCTCGGCCTGTTCGACGACAGCCTCTACATCCGGCTGACGCTCGACGCCGACACCGAGGTCACGAAGTCGGAGGACGGCTCGCTGATCGAGCTCTTCAAGAAGCAGCGCCCGGGCGAGCCGCCGTCGATCGACGCCGCGAAGAACCTGCTCAACCAGCTCTTCTTCGACCCCAAGCGCTACGACCTCACGCGCGTCGGCCGCTACAAGCTGAACAGCCGGCTCCACATCGACGAGCCGCTCGACACGCGCACGCTCACCCCGCGGGACATCATCGAGCTCATCAAGGAGCTCATCGCGCTCCCGCGCGAGCTCGGCATCCCGGAGTCCGGGATGTACGAGGACGGCGACGGCGAGGAGCCGATCAAGGACTTCGCCGCCGAGGCCGACGTCGATGGAGCGCGGCGCCGGTCGCGGACCGGCTCGACGAGTACGAGCACTTCGGCAACCGCCGCCTGCGCACGGTCGGCGAGCTGATCCAGGAGGCCTTCCGGATCGGCCTCTACCGCATGGAGCGGGTCGTCCGCGAGCGCCTCACCACCGAGGACGCGGACACGATCACGCCGCAGACGATCATCAACATCCGCCCGGTCGTGGCGGCCCAGAAGGAGTTCTTCGGGTCCTCGCAGCTGAGCCAGTTCATGGACCAGACGAACTCGCTGGCCGGCCTGACGCACCGGCGCCGCCTGTCGGCGCTCGGCGCCGGCGGCCTCACGCGCGAGCGCGCGCCCATCGAGGTGCGCGACGTGCACCCGACCCACTACGGCCGCATGTGCCCGATCGAGACCCCGGAGGGCCCGAACATCGGCCTGATCGGCTCGCTCTCGAGCTTCGCCGAGGTCTCCGAGTTCGGCTTCGTCACGACCCCCTACCGCGTGGTCGAGGACGGCGTGGTCACCGACAAGGTGGTCCACCTCGACGCCACGCAGGAAGAGGACAAGGTCATCGCGCAGGCGAACGCGGAGATCGACCAGAAGACCAGCAAGCTGCAAGGGTCCGCAGGTCGAGTGCCGCGCGCGCGAGGGCGAGCTCGTGCTCGCCTCGCCGAAGGACGTCGACCTGATGGACGTGTCGCCGAACCAGATCTGGTCGGTGGCCACGGCGCTGATCCCGTTCCTCGAGCACGACGACGCCAACCGCGCCCTGATGGGCTCGAACATGCAGCGCCAGGCGGTGCCGCTCCTGAAGACGGAGGCGCCGCTGATCGGCACGGGCATGGAGACCCGCGCCGCGATCGACACCGGCGACGTGGTCCTCTCGGCAACGCCCGGCACGGTCTCCTACGTCGACGCCGAGCGGATCGTCATCGAGACGAACGACGGCAAGGACGAGTACCCGCTCGACGAAGTACATGCGCTCGAACCAGGGCACGCTGATCCACCAGAAGCCGCTGGTCGACCCGGGCGAGAGGGTGAAGAAGGGCCAGGTGCTGGCCGACGGAAGCTCGACCGACGCCGGCGAGCTGGCGCTCGGCAAGAACTGCCTGGTCGCCTTCATGTCCTGGGAGGGCTACAACTTCGAGGACGCGATCATCATCTCCGAGCGCCTCGTCAAGGACGACGAGCTCACCTCGATCCACATCGAGGAGTACGAGATCGACGCCCGCACGACGAAGCTCGGCGACGAGGAGATCACCCGCGACATCCCGAACCGCTCGGAGGAGTCGCTGCGCAACCTCGACGACCGCGGCATCGTCCGCATCGGCGCCGAGGTCGGCTCGGGCGACCTGCTCGTCGGCAAGGTCACGCCGAAGGGCGAGACCGAGCTGACCGCCGAGGAGAAGCTGATCCGCGCGATCTTCAAGGAGAAGGCGCGCGAGGTCCGCGACACCTCGCTCAAGGTGCCGCACGGCGAGGGCGGCGTCGTCATCGACGTCAAGACCTTCAGCCGCGACAACGACGACGACCTGCCGCCGGGGGTCAACGACCTCGTGCGCGTGTATGTGGCGAAGAAGCGCAAGATCGCCGAGGGCGACAAGCTCGCCGGCCGCCACGGCAACAAGGGCGTGATCTCGAAGATCGTGCCCGAGGCCGACATGCCGCACCTCGAGGACGGCACCCCGGTCGACGTGATCCTCAACCCGCTCGGCGTGCCGAGCCGCATGAACCTCGGCCAGATCCTCGAGACCCACCTCGGGTGGGTCGCGGGCAACGGCTGGTACGACGACGGCTCGGAGGCCTGCGAAGCACGCCCAGGAGAACGGCGGCCGCGTGAACATCGCGACGCCGGTGTTCGACGGCGCCACGATCGAGGACGTCGACGAGGCGCTCGTGCCGCTGGGCAGGAGGAGCAGGGCAAGCAGCGCGGGATCAACTTCGACGTCGACAAGTCGGAGCGCGCGGGCCGTCGCTGCTCGGGCAAGGTCACGCTCTACAACGGCCGCAGCGGCGAGCCCTACGAGGAGAAGGTCACCGTCGGCTACATGTACATCCTGAAGCTGCTGCACCTCGTGGACGACAAGATCCACGCGCGCAGCACCGGCCCCTACTCGCTCGTCACCCAGCAGCCGCTGGGCGGCAAGGCGCAGTTCGGCGGCCAGCGCTTCGGCGAGATGGAGGTGTGGGCGCTCGAGGCCTACGGCGCGGCGTACACGCTCCAGGAGATGCTCACGATCAAGTCCGACGACACCGTCGGGCGCGTCAAGGCCTACGAGGCGATCGTCAAGGGCGAGAACATCGCCGAGCCCTCCATCCCGGAGTCGTTCAAGGTGCTGCTGAAGGAGATGCAGTCGCTCGCGCTCGACGTGGACGTGCGCTCCGAGGAGGGCGCCGGCGTCGAGATCCGGGACGAGGACGACGACCTGCTGCGGGCCGCCGAGGAGCTCGGCATCGACCTCTCGGGCGTCAGAGCCACCGACGGCGACGCCGCCGACGAGGCCGAGGAGAAGGTCGAGGCCGAGGGCGAGGGCGGACAGACCGAGGAAACGGCCGCAAGCAGCAGGACGCGGAGTACATCGAGGAGTAAGGGACCCAATTCGTGATCGACATCAACAACTTCGACGCCATCAGCATCGGCCTGGCGTCGTCCAAGCAGATCCGGTCCTGGTCCTCGGGCGAGGTAACCAAGCCGGAGACAATCAACTACCGGACGCTCAAGCCCGAGAAGGACGGGCTCTTCTGCGAGCGCATCTTCGGTCCCACGAAGGACTGGGAGTGCTACTGCGGCAAGTACAAGCGCGTCCGCTACAAGGGCATCGTCTGCGAGCGCTGTGGCGTCGAGGTCACGCGCTCGAAGGTCCGCCGCGAGCGCATGGGTCACGTCGACCTGGCCGCGCCCGTCTCGCACATCTGGTTCTTCAAGGGTGTGCCGAGCCGGATCGGCTACCTGCTCGACATGGCTCCCAAGGAGCTCGAGAAGGTTCTCTACTTCGCGGCGTCGATCGTCACCTGGGTCGACGACGAGGCCCGCCAGAAGGACCTCGACAAGCTCGAGAAGGAGATCGACAAGACGATCCAGTCCTACGAGGCCGAGCGCGAGGAGCGCGTCCTCGAGCTGAAGGAGGCCGTCGAGCGCCGCGTGGGCTACCTGTCCACGGGCGACCAGAAGGGCTTCTCGGACGACGACCTGCTGTGGGCGGACACGCTCGAGGTCAACCTGAAGAAGCTCTCCGACGAAGAGCGCGAGAAGATGGAGAAGGAGATCCGCAAGCAGTTCGACGCGGACATCTCCGACACCCAGGCCTACTACGAGGACGGCATCGAGCGCCTGCGCCAGACGTGGGAGCTCTTCCAGACGATGGAGCCGAAGCAGGTGGTCGCGGACGAGACGCTCTTCCGCGAGCTGAAGGACCGCTTCGGGTCCCCGTTCGGCTGGGGCGAGTACTTCCGCGGCGGCATGGGCGCCGAGTCGGTGCGCGACCTGCTCCAGCAGGTCGACCTCGACGCCGAGCGCGAGGAGCTCGAGGACCAGGTCAAGACCGCCAAGGGCCAGAAGCAGTCGCGCGCGGTCAAGCGGCTGAAGGTCGTCTCGGCCTTCATCCACTCGGACAACAAGCCCGAGGACATGATCCTCGAGGCGATCCCGGTGATCCCGCCGGAGCTGCGCCCGATGGTGCAGCTCGACGGTGGCCGCTTCGCCACGTCCGACCTGAACGACCTCTACCGGCGCGTCATCAACCGGAACAACCGGCTGAAGCGCCTGCTCGACCTCGGCGCGCCCGAGATCATCGTCAACAACGAGAAGCGGATGCTGCAGGAGGCCGTCGACGCTCTGTTCGACAACGGCCGCCGCGGCCGGCCCGTGACCGGGCCGGGCAACCGCCCGCTCAAGTCGCTCAGCGACATGCTCAAGGGCAAGCAGGGCCGCTTCCGCCAGAACCTGCTCGGCAAGCGCGTGGACTACTCGGGCCGCTCGGTCATCGTGGCCGGCCCCGAGCTGCGCATCCACCAGTGCGGGCTTCCCAAGCTGATGGCGCTCGAGCTGTTCAAGCCGTTCATCATGGCCCGGCTCGTCGAGCGCAAGTCGGTCCAGAACATCAAGGCCGCCAAGAAGATGGTCGACTCGATGATCCCGGAGGTCTGGGACGTCCTCGAGGAGGTCATCCAGGAGCACCCCGTCCTGCTCAACCGCGCGCCGACGCTCCACCGCCTGGGTCTCCAGGCGTTCGAGCCGGTGCTCGTGGAGGGCAAGGCGATCCAGGTGCACCCGATGGTGTGTCACGCCTTCAACGCCGACTTCGACGGCGACCAGATGGCCGTGCACGTGCCGCTGTCAGCCGAGGCTCAGGCCGAGGCGCGGCTGCTCATGCTGTCGGCGAACAACATCCTGTCGCCGGCGCACGGCGCCCCGCTCGCGACGCCGACCCAGGACATGGTGCTCGGCTCGTACTACCTGACCTACGGCCCGGACGAGGCACGAGCTCACCGAGCTCCAGCAGCTGGAGCGGACCGGGGACTGGAACGAGAGGAAGTACGGCAAGCGGCCGCACGTGTTCCGCTCGGCGCAGGAGGCCGAGCTGTCATACGAGTCGAAGGCGGTCTCGCTCCACGACGTGGCCGAGTACCGGCGCCGTCACCACGAGGACCACACGCTGACCACGGTCGGGCGGATCATCTTCAACGAGCGCATCGAGCGTGCGCTCGAGGATGCGCTCGGCGAGGAGTACGACCCGACGACCTACGAGTTCGTCAACAAGCCCCTGCGCAAGCGCGACATGGGTGACGTGATCGAGCGGCTCGTGGACGTCCACGGCCCGTACGCCACGGCGCTCGTGCTCGACGCGTTCAAGGAGCTCGGCTTCCACTTCGCGAGTCAGGCCGGCATCACGATCTCGAAGAACGACGTCGTGATCCCGCCCTCGAAGGACGAGATCCTCGACCGCTACGAGGGCGAGGTCGCCGAGATCCAGGACCAGTACGACATGGGCCTGCTGAAGGACGAGGAGCGCAAGGAGGCGGTCATCGAGAAGTGGACCGCCGCCACCGACGAGGTGGGCGAGGCGATGCAGGACAACCTGCACCGCCTGAACCCCATCTTCATGATGGCCAACTCGGGCGCCCGCGGCTCCTTCAAGCAGATCCGCCAGCTCGCCGGGATGCGCGGCCTCATGGCCAACCCGAAGGGCGAGATCATCGAGCGACCGATCAAGGCCAACTTCATGGAGGGCCTGACCGTGCTCGAGTACTTCATCTCGACCCACGGCGCCCGCAAGGGCCTCGCGGACACGGCGCTCCGCACCGCGGACTCGGGCTACCTCACGAGGCGGCTCGTCGACGTGGCGCAGGACGTGATCGTGCGCGACGAGGACTGCGGCACCAAGGAGTACATCGAGATGCCGGTGCTCGGCGACGACGGCCGCCCGAACGGCCAGCTCGAGGGCCGCTACGCGGCGATCGACTTCAAGACCAAGCGCGGACGCTCACTGGTCGAGAAGGGCGAGCTGATCACGCAGGCGCACATCGACGAGATCGTCGAGGCCTACGGCGAGGAGGAGGGCGCGGCCGTGCCGGTCCGCTCGGTCCTCAAGTGCCTGGCGGAGGGCATCTGCCAGCGCTGCTACGGCGTGGCGCCGGCCACCGGCAAGGTGGTCGCGATCGGCGACGCGGTCGGCATCATCGCCGCCCAGTCGATCGGCGAGCCGGGCACGCAGCTGACGCTGCGGACCTTCCACACCGGCGGTGTCGCCGGCGCGGACATCACGCACGGTCTGCCGCGCGTGGTGGAGCTGTTCGAGGCGCGCAAGCCGAAGGGCCAGGCCGAGCTCGTCAAGGAGCCGGGCACGGTCACCGTGGAGGACACCGAGAAGGGCCGCAAGGTGATCGTGACCGACGCCGCGGGCGAGGAGCACGCGTACACGTTCCCGCGCCGCACGCACCTGCTCGTCCAGGACGGGCAGAAGGTCAAGCAGGGCGACCAGCTCAACGAGGGCTCGATCTACCCGCACGACCTGCTCGCGTTCGGCGGCGACGACCAGCCCGAGCGACGGACCGCCACCGAGGTCTACCTCGTCAAGGAGGTCCAGAAGGTCTACAAGTCGCAGGGCGTCGACATCAACGACAAGCACATCGAGGTCATCGTCCGGCAGATGATGAAGAAGGTCCGGGTCGACCAGAAGGGCGACACGACCTACCTGCCGGGCCAGTTCGTCGACCGCAACGAGATGCTCGCGGTCAACGCCGACCTGAAGAAGGGCAAGAAGGAGGAGGCCGAGACCGAGGAGATCATCCTCGGGATCACGAAGGCCTCGCTCGCCACCGACTCGTTCCTGTCGGCGGCCTCCTTCCAGGAGACGACCAAGGTGCTGACGGACGCCGCCCTCGAGGGCAAGACCGACCGGCTGCTCGGCCTCAAGGAGAACGTGATCATCGGGAAGCTGATCCCGGCGGCCACGGGTCTCCGCCGCTACCGCCGGCTCGAGATCGAGCCCACCGAGCCGATCCGGCGCCACACGCCGGAGGAGCTCACGATGCTCGAGGAGTCCGAGCTGCTCGGGCTCACCGAGTCGGGTGAGATCGAGGGCTTCGGCTTCGGCAACGGGGACGACGGCGCGGACGCGTTCGGCGACCTCGCCGACCTGCCGGCCGACGGTCGGACGGCAGAGCGAGTCCTAGCCGCTTGCAAGCTTCGCCTGGCCGCGGCCTCTGGTCGCGGCCAGTGCGGCAGCCTGTGGTCCGCTGGCCCTGCGTCCTATGCCATGACGTCGCTCTGAGCGGCTGCGGCCTCGCGCTCGGTCGGCCGGCGAGCTCCGGCGGCCCAGGCCAGCAGCCGCGTCCACGTGCTCGTCCGTGAGGCCCTCCGACGGTTCCGTCTCCACGAGCAGCGTCGGCGCGGCGCGCCCCTCCGCCCAGGCCAGGCAGGTCTCGTCGAGGTTGTCGTCGATCCAGGCGGCCGGGCGGTCGCCGGCGTACTCGTCGATCGCGTCGACCTTCCAGTGGGCCGAGCCGAACACCGCGCGGCCGTCGAAGGTCAGGCAGGGCAGGTCGCGGAATGGCAGCTTGAGCAGGTAGGGCAAGTGCTCATTGGCACGTTCCTCCCAGCCCGTTGCCCAAACAAGCTCGAAGCTTTCAGCTAGGCTGACCAGCCTTGCCCCGACGTCGTCGGGGATGCAGTGCGCCACGCCGTCGATCCAGTGCAGGGGACCGGGCAGGGTGCCGTCTCCGGGTGCGAACCCGAAGAGGCTGATCACCCCGTCCACGTCAACGAACAGGATCGGCGGTTGTGGCATTGTTGGATCCAAGGTTTCGAATGTCCGTTACTGAGGTAGCCATAAGAGTGACGATCGGATCGCCTTCTCATTCAAGCGGGAGGCGTGAGGGCCGATACCACGAAGTACAGGTTGGGAACCCGCCAGTCCCGCCGTACCTGAACCAGACCCCATATCTTAGATAACCAGTGCTCCAACTCGGAATCCTGCTCGCGTTGCCTGTGCGCGCTCGCCACCAACGTGGCGCTTCCTGCTCAAGCACCGCGGCGCCTGCGCGGCGCCTGACGTATCCCTCAGGCACCCGGTGAGCAGCGCCGTCGGCCTGTTCCGCTCGAAGTGGTTCGCGGTCGGCATGGGCGTGGCGCTCGGCGCGTGGCTGCTCCACGTGGCCGCGCTCGCGATGGCGCCGCTGTCGGTCGTCCAGGCGGTGATCGCCGGCGGGCTCGTGTTCCTCACCGTGCTCGCCGAGCGCTGGTTCGGCTACTCGGTCGGCACTCCGCCAGTGGGCGGGCGTCGGCCTCACCGCCCTCGGCCTCGTGCTGCTCGCGGCCACGCTGCCGACGCAGCGGCGGCGGCCACGCGAGCTACTCGATGGCCGGCATGATCGCCTTCGAGTCCGCGCTGCTCGCGCTCGGCACCTTCCTCGTGCTGTCGAAGAAGCTCGGCTCGCACGAGCACCACGGCGTGATGCTCGGCACCGCCGCGGGAATCCTGTTCGGCGTCTCCGACGTCGCGATCAAGGCGCTCACCACCTCGGTCGGGCGACGAGGGCATGTTCGGCCTCGTCTCGCCCTGGCTCCTCACCTGCGTGCTCGCTTCGGTGATCGCCTTCTACGCGTCCGCCCGCGGGCTCCAGAAGGGCGAGGCCGTGCCGGTCATCACGCTCACGAGCGCGGCCGCGAACGTCTCGGCGATCAGCGGCGGCATCCTCGTCTTCGGCGACCCGATGCCGGGCAACACGATCGGGATCGTCCTGCAGAGCTTCGCCTTCGTGCTCGTGATCGTCGCCGCCGCGCTTACGCCGGCGCCGCTGCGCGCGGCGCGGGCGACGGCTTAGCGGCGCTCCAGCTCCCGGCGCGCCGGCAGTTCCGCTGGCCTGGTCGGCCGCGCGGTGGCTCCCAGGTCTGTGTTGGTCGTGGACGTGCTTGGGCTGGGGAGGGGGTGGGTTTGGTTTGTGGGCGCCGGCGTTCTGACCGTCAGCGCCGGGGTCCTTTTTGCTCAACGTTGCCGACTTGGTGTCGTGTGGCGACATCAAGTCGGCGATTGTTCGTGATCGCTCCGCTTCCTACGCGCGATCTCCTCGCTAATCGCCCGGCCGCGCCAGCGCGAAGTCCGCGATCGCGTTCGCCAGCAGCTCCGGGTCGTCGGACATCGGCACGTGGCCGAGGCCCTTCAGGTAGCGCAGCTCGCAGTTGGGGATGAGGCGCTCGAAGCGCCTGCCTTGGCGCGGGATCAGGACCACGTCCTTCGTGCCCCACAGGACCAGCACCGGGCAGCGGATCTCCGGCAGCCCCGCCACCTGGCGGTCGAGCGTCGGCGAGAGCGTCAGGTCGAAGCCGGGCGCCGCGGCCAACATGTCGGACTGCTCGACGATGTCGGCCGGGTCGGCCCGCCACGGCCTCCCCAGCATCGGACCGCTGAACAGCGTGCGCCCGACCTGGGTACGCAGAAGCGGGCGGGGCGGCGGCGCGTTCCGCGCGAACCAGCGCATGCCGAGCAGGACCGCCCGCGCGAGGTCGCGCTCGCGAGCGTGAGCGAGCCCTGCCGGGGAGAGTGCGACACACGTCCGCGCCCGCCCGCGTCTGGCCAGCTCGAGCGCGATCCAGCCGCCGAGCGAGTTGCCGGCGAGATGCGCGGTCTCGAACCCGTGCTCGTCCATCGCGCTCTCGACGGCGTCGGCGAGCGGCTCGGGCGTGGAAGCCACGCCGGCGGGCAGCGACTCCGAGTGGCCGAAGCCCGGCAGGTCCGGCGCCAGGACGTCGAAGCGGTCCTCGAGCAGCGGGAGCATCGGCTTCCAGCCCCGCCAGGTATGGCCGATGCCGTGCACCAGCACGAGCGGCTCGCCCGACCCGCCGCGGTGAATGTCGAGCTCCATGGGCGGCAACAGTAGGAGCTCCGCCCCCCTTCAGCGGATCGCTTGACAGGAGTGGGGACCGCACCTAGCTTGGTCTGAGTACTCCAACGGGCAGGGGGAGTCCACCTCTGCCTGCCCGGAGGCAGACCATAACTCTGAAACGCCGCCGCTGGTCCGGCGGCGCGGAAAGGAACACATGTCTAGACGTACACTCGCGCGCGCGGCCGTGCCCGCGCTCGGGCTTGCAGTTGCGATGGCCGCGGTCGTCCCGGCGACCGCTCAGGACGCGTCCTCGAAGGCGACCCTGAACGTGGTCGGCATGGCGGAGTTCAAGGCCAACCGCTACGTGATGGACGGCATGCGCTTCGGGCGCGACATCACCGTCATCAAGTCCGCCGGCACGCTGACGATCGTCAACAAGACTGATCAGCCGCATTCGTTCTCGCTCGTCAAGAAGTCGCAGCTGGCGCGCAACATGGCCCAGATGGAGGGCTGTTTCGGCCGCGGCCCCTGTGACGAGCTGGCTGTTGCTCACGGTGCGGTCAACCCGGAGACCGGCGAGGAGCAGGATCCGACGATCCCGCTCGTGAACGTCGGCAAGGAGGGTTTCGATCAGCCCGGCGACTCCGTCGTCTTCGGCCCGAAGTCGAAGACGAAGGTGAAGATCACCGCCAAGAAGGGCACCCAGCTCTACTTCCTCTGCGCGATCCACCCGTGGATGCAGGGCAAGCTCGACGTCAAGTAGCGGCACTCGCCGCTGTGGTGCTCGCGGCCTCCGCCGGAACGGCGGAGGCCGCCGTGCGCCACGAATGGGTGGCGGCGGTGCCGACCACCTGGAACGCGGTGCCGAACGGCCACGACGCCCTCGCCCACGACGGCGAAGGCACGATCGAGCCGGCACGCAGCGTCTTCCCGACGGTCGTCTATCGCCGTTACACGCGCGGCTGGCGCCGCCCGCTTCGCAACGCGCCGCGAGGCGAGCGTCGACCACGACAAGGTCCCCGGTCCGCTGCTGCGGGCGCGCGAGGGCGATCGCCTGCTCGTTCACTTCAAGAACCTCGACACGCTCTTCAAGCGCTCGCACTCGATGCACTTCCACGGCGTTGGGTACCGGCCCGGCTCCGACGGCGTGTACCTGCCCGGCTTTCCCGAGAAGGGGGGAGACGTCAAGCCCGGGCAGACCTTCACCTACCGCCTGCGCGCCGGTCCCGACTCGGCCGGCGTCTGGCCGTACCACGACCACTCGCGCTCGATGCACGAGTCGCTGCTCGGCGGCATGTACGGGGCCCTCTCGATCCTCGGGCGCTCTGAGCGGGCGCCCGACCGTGAGTTCGTGAGCGTCTTCGCGCCTGTCGGCGAATTCCAGGGCGTGAACGCCCGGGCGTTCGTCGGGAACACGCCCATCTACCGCGCCCGCGTCGGCGACCGAGTGCAGTGGGATGTCCTCGCGATCGGCTCCGAGCATCACACCTTCCACGTGCACGGCCATCGCTGGCGGAATCGCGGCGTACCCGAGGACACGCGCACGCTCGGTCCCGCCGAGAGCTTCCGCGTCAAGTGGCGCGAGGACGCGCCGGGCACGTGGCTCTACCACTGCCACGTGGAGGAGCACATGTCGAAGGGGATGATCGGCCTCTACCGGGTGGGCAAGTGATGAGGGTTGCGCTCACGGCAGCCGGCCTCGCCTCCACCCTGGCCCTCGCGGCGCCGGCTTCGGCCGAGGTCGCCTTCATTACGGCGGAGCAGAGCAGCTTCTCGCCGGCGCACCTCGACGTGCTGGTGGGCGACCCGGTGAACTGGCGCAACGCGAGCGTGCGCGAGCACGACATCAGATCCGACGCCGCGGGCTTCGACTCCGGCCGCCTGGCCCCCAGCGACGAGCTTCGCGCACGTCTTCTCCGCCCCCGGCAGCTACCCGTACATCTGCACGATCCATGCGGGAATGGCGGGCGACGTGGCCGTGCATCCGCTGCTCCTCGACGGACCGCACGCGCCGGTGGCGCGCGGCGCGCCCGTGGCTCTGCACGTGCGCGCACCCGACGGGGTCCGCGAGGCCGTCATCGAGGAGGACGCCGGAGGCGGCTTCCGGCGTGTGGCGGTCGCGACACCGCCGGTGGGCAGGGGGCATGAGGAGCACGACGCGGAAGGCACCCTGCACGCAACCGTCACGCCACAGGCGAGCGCCTCCTACCGCGCGGTTGGTTCCGCCGGCACGAGCCCCGCTCTGCGCGTCGAGGTGACCGACCGGACGAGCTTCGCGCTGAGGGCGGCGGCAGTGCGGCGCGGCACGGCCGTGCGGGTCAGAACCCGTCCCGCCCAGCCGGGCGCGCGGGTGGTGCTGCAGCTCCGGCTGCGCGAGCGCTTCGGCTGGTGGACGGTCGCACGCGATCATCTGGACGACCGCTCGCGGGCCGCCTTCCTGCTGCGGCGACGGGGCTCGGTGCGCGCGCGGGTGGCGGTGGTCGGTGAAGACTGGGCGACCGTGCTCGCGGTGAGCCGGCCGTTGCGCGTGCGCATGCGGTGAAGGTCCGTGTCCAAGGACGGCAACCCTACGATGCCGCCATGGACGACAGGATCGATCTCGCCGAGAAACTCGCCGGCCTCGAAGGCACCTTCAGCCCCGGGATCGTCGCCCGGATGAACGACCTGAAGATCGAGGTCGTCAAGGTGCTCGGCGAGTTCGTCTGGCACAAGCACGACGACACGGACGACTTCTTCCTCGTCCTCAAGGGCCGGCTGACGATCCAGCTGCGCGACCGCGACGACGTGGTCCTCGAGGCGGGCCAGCTCTACGTGGTGCCGCGCGGGGTCGAGCACTGCCCGCGCGCCGACGAGGAGACGCATGTGCTCCTCATCGAGCCGATGGGCACGGCGAACACCGGCGACGCCGGCGGAGAGCGGACCGCCGAGGAGAGGTGGATCTGACCCACTGCTACCATCACGCGCCGCATGCCCAGCATCAACCAGCTCGTCCGAAAGGGCCGCCGCAAGCCCAAGAAGAAGGTCTCGACGCCGGGTCTCAAGTCCGGTCAGGGCCGCAAGAAGCGGATCGCGGCGCCGCAGAGGCGCGGCGTATGCACGCGCGTGTATACGACCACGCCGAAGAAGCCGAACTCGGCACTTCGCAAGGTCGCCCGCGTGCGGCTCACCAACCAGATGGAGGTCACCGCCTACATCCCCGGTGAGGGCCACAACCTGCAGGAGCACTCGGTCGTGCTCGTGCGCGGCGGCCGCGTGAAGGACCTGCCGGGCGTGCGCTACAAGGTCGTTCGCGGGACGCTCGACGCGGCCGGCGTCTCCGACCGCAAGAAGGCCCGCTCGCAGTACGGCGCGAAGGCGAGGTAGCGATGCCGCGCCGCGCAGCCGCAACGATCCGCCCGATCGAGTCCGACCCCATGTACGGGTCGAAGCTCGTCCAGCAGGTGATCAACAAGGTGATGGTCGACGGCAAGAAGTCGATCGCCGAGCAGATCGTCTACGACGCCCTCGACATCCTCGCCAAGCGCACCAACCAGGACCCGGTTCCCGCGCTCGAGGAGTCGATCAAGGTGCTCACCCCGACCCTCGAGGTCCGCTCCCGCCGAGTCGGCGGCGCGACCTACCAGGTGCCGGTCGAGGTGCCCCAGCGCCGCGCCCGCACGCTCGCCGTGCGCTGGCTCGTCGAGTTCGCGCGCGACCGTCGCGAGAAGTCGATGTCCGAGCGGCTCGCGGGCGAGCTGGCGGACGCCCAGTCCCAGCAGGGCGGGGCCTTCAAGCGGAAGGACGACATCTTCCGCATGGCGCAGGCCAACAAGGCCTTCGCCCACTACCGCTGGTAGGACCGACGCGATAGGCGTCGCCTGGCGGGGTCATCGGCCGCTCGCGTGCCGAGCACGCGTCGCGACCTGCTTCCCCCGCCATGCTCGCCTCTCGGGCCGCTGCTACCAGCGGTGGCGGTGATTCAGTCGTCGCTGTCGTCGCCCGGCAGCCTCCCCGCCGGCGGCGTGTCCGCCACCACGGGCGGCGGGGGCGGGCGGAAGCGCTCCAGCGCGAGGCCGTCGAGCAGCTCGTGGTAGGCGCGCCGCTCGAGCCCGTCGGCGGAGATGATCCCGGAGTCCCAGCGGCGGTTGCCGGCGTCGGCGCGCCAGTTGTAGAGATACATGCGCGTGATCCGGGGTGAGCTGGCCGCGAGCCGGAAGGTGTGGCGCACGGCGCGGGCGGCGCGGCGCTCGTCGTGGGGCCAGCGCTTCCTGAAGCGGACGATGCCGCCCGTCTCGGTGAACCAGATCTCGTCGCGCCGCACGCGCCGCATGAAGATGCCGGTGTTCCGCGTGCCGAGGCGGGTGGTGTCCGGGTAGTTGTGGACGCCCCAGGTGTGCGGCCCGGGCCCGGCCGCCGCCCGGAAGCGCTTGACCCATTGCCAGGTCTTCCAGGAGCCGGTCAGCAGTACCTCGACGGCCAGCACGCGGCAGCCAGCCACCGCGCACTGGCGGCGGAGCGCCCGGTAGAAGCCCGCCGCCCGGCGGGGGTGTCTGGCGGTGGGCTGCTGAGTCACCAGGTTGGCCTCGTTCCAGGTCGCGTACTCGCGTACCCAGGGGTAGCGCTCGCGGAACTCGCGCACGCGCGCCGAGTACTGGGCAACCTTCGGCAGCTTGAACTGGCGGCGGCGCCCGATCGAGTGGGTGAACGTGACGAGCGGTTCGATCCCGTGCGCCTGGGCCGCCGCGAGCCAGGTATCCGCGTAGTGGAGCTGCTCACCGCCCCTCTGGACGACGTCATAGGGAACGATCAGCCTCGCGTGGCGGATGCCGGTGGCCCTGAAGCGGGCGTCGCCGAAGAGCTCCGCGCTCTGTTCGGCGATCCCGACGTCGACGTGTGGGGGGACAACCTGCGCGGCCGCGGCGGCCGGCAGCGCGCACGCCACCGCCACGACCAGAGCAAAGCACCCTCTATGCATCGTCAACCACAACACGCTTGAGCCCTCGGCGCTGCGGCACGAACAGGGCCAGAAGCCCGGCGCCCAGCGCCAGCGCTCCCCCAATGATCTCAAGAGTCAGCCCCGGCCCGGCCGCGGCGGTCGCACCCTCGAAGTTGCGGCCGAGCGCCCCGGTGTCGTCGGTCACGGGCAGGTCGACGAACAGCGCCCAGCCGAGCACGAGCACACCGACCGCGACCAGGGCGAGCGCGGCCGCCGTGGAGCGGCCCGGCCCCGCGCCCCAGGCCATCACCAGGATCAGCACCGCGAGCAGCAGGAACGCCCCGCCGTTGCGCTCCAGACCGCTCAGCTCGCAGCGGTCGGCGAGCTCCGGATCCGTGTCCTGGATGACCTCGCAGCTCCCGCTCGCGACGTCCACGGTCGCGACCGCGCTGAACTCCGTGATCACCAGCAGCACGGCGGCCGCCACACCCAGCGCCATCACCGTCAGGGGGAGCGCTTGCAGCCCGCTTCCGGCCCGGGATCGCCTGCTACCATCGTTCGTCGCTTCGCGGGCGGTTTCCCCCCACTGCCCACGGCCCCGCTCAGGCACGCGGGGGCAGGCGGTTGCTCACGTCGATGGAGTCCTCTACCACATAGAACTCAGCCGGGTAAGCGCCGTATGCAGCACTGGGCCCGGAGAGGCCCTTTTTTCTGCTCGGAACCGGAAGAACGCAACAAAAGGTCATGGCACGCACAGTCCCACTAGAGAACACGCGCAACATCGGAATCATGGCGCACATCGACGCCGGCAAGACGACGACGACTGAGCGCATCCTCTTTTACACGGGCCGCACCCACAAGATGGGTGAGGTCCACGAGGGCGCTGCCGTGATGGACTGGATGGAGCAGGAGCAGGAGCGCGGCATCACGATCACCTCCGCCGCCACCACCGCCTTCTGGCGCGATCACCGCATCAACATTCTCGACACCCCCGGCCACGTGGACTTCACGGTCGAGGTGGAGCGCTCGCTGCGAGTGCTCGACGGCGCCGTCGCCGTCTTCGATTCGGTCGCCGGCGTCGAGCCCCAGTCCGAGACCGTCTGGCGCCAGGCCGACAAGTACCGCGTCCCGCGCATCGCGTTCATCAACAAGATGGACCGCGTCGGCGCGCACTTCGACAACGCGGTCGACAGCATGCGCGAGCGTCTGGGCGCCAATCCGATCAAGGTGCAGCTTCCGATCGGCGCCGAGGCCGACTTCAGCGGCGTCATCGACCTCATCAACATGAAGGCGATCGTCTACAAGGACGACCTGGGCCAGGAGTGGGAGGTCACCGACATCCCCGAGGCCCACGCCGAGCTCGCCGCCGAGGCGCGCACCGCTCTCATCGAGTCGGTCGCCGACTACGACGAGGAGCTGATGGAGGACTACCTGGAGGACAAGCCGATCGAGCCCGACCGGCTGATCCAGGACATCCGCAAGGCCACGCTCGACATCTCGATCACGCCGGTGCTGTGCGGCTCCGCCTTCAAGAACAAGGGCGTGCAGCCGCTGCTCGACGCCGTGATCGACTACCTGCCGAGCCCGCTCGACGTCCCTCCGGTGGAGGGCCTCCAGGGTTCCCAGATCCAGGACGGCGAGGGCACGCCCGCCACGCGTGAGCCCTCGGACGACGCGCCCTTCTCGGCGCTCGCGTTCAAGGTCATGGCCGACCCCTACGTCGGCAAGCTCACCTACTTCCGCGTCTACTCGGGCAAGCTCGCCGCCGGCGGCCGCGTCCTGAACACGGTGACCGGCCGCACCGAGCGCGTCGGGCGCATCCTGATGATGCACGCCAACTCGCGCGAGGAGGTCGAGGAGGTCTACGCGGGCGACATCGCCGCGGGCGTCGGCCTCAAGCAGACCTCGACGGGCGACACGCTGTCCGCGCCGGACGCGCCGGTCGTGCTCGAGGCGATGATCTTCCCGGAGCCGGTCGTGCACCTCTCGATCGAGCCCAAGACCAAGGTCGACCAGGAGAAGCTGTCGGTGGCCCTGCAGCGCCTCGGCGAGGAGGACCCGACCTTCCAGGTGCGCTCCGACGAGGAGACCGGCCAGACCGTGATCTCCGGTATGGGCGAGCTGCACCTCGAGGTGATCGTCGACCGGCTCAAGCGCGAGTTCAAGGTCGAGGCGGCCGTGGGCCGCCCGCAGGTGGCCTATCGCGAGACCGTGCGCGGCTCGGTGGAGAAGGTCGAGGGCAAGTTCATCCGCCAGACCGGCGGCTCGGGCCAGTACGGCGTGGTCTACATCGACCTCGAGCCGGCGCCCGGCGAGGGCTTCGACTTCATCAACAAGATCAAGGGCGGCGCCGTTCCGTCCGAGTTCATCCCGGCCGTCGAGAAGGGGATCGAGGAGGCGCTCGAGTCGGGCGTCAAGGCCGGCTATCCGATGGTCGACGTGCGCGCCACGCTCGTGGACGGCAAGTACCACGACACCGACTCGTCGGAGGTCGCCTTCAAGATCGCCGGCTCGCTCGCGCTCAAGGAGGCCGCCAAGCGCGCCAAGCCCGTGCTGCTGGAGCCGGTCATGGCCATCGAGGTCGTGACGCCGCAGGAGTTCATCGGAGACGTGATCGGCGACCTCTCGCGTCGCCGCGGTCACGTCGAGGGGCAGGAGCCGCGCGGCAACGCCGTGGCCGTCAAGGGCAGCGTCCCGCTGTCCTCGATGTTCGGCTACGCGACCGACCTACGCTCGTCCACCCAGGGCCGGGCGACCTACACGATGCAGTTCGATCGCTACGAAGAGGTCCCCTCGAACATCGCCGAGGAGATCATCGAGCACCGCACGGGCGAACCCGTCGGTGCGGGCGCATAAAGAGTATGTTTCGCAAGTTCGGGTCCGAACCCGAGAAGATTTTGAGAAAGGGGTAGTACGAGGTGGCGAAGGAGAAGTTCGAGCGCAACAAGCCGCACGTCAACGTCGGCACAATCGGCCACATCGACCACGGCAAGACGACGCTTACCGCCGCCATCACCAAGGTGCTGTCGGAGAAGTACGGCGGCCAGTCGATGAGCTTCGAGGAGATCGACAACGCTCCTGAGGAGAAGGAGCGCGGCATCACGATCGCGACCTCGCACGTGGAGTACGAGACGGAGAACCGCCACTACGCCCACGTCGATTGTCCCGGTCACGCCGACTACGTGAAGAACATGATCACCGGCGCCGCGCAGATGGACGGCGCGATCCTGGTCGTATCGGCGGCCGACGGCCCCATGCCCCAGACCCGCGAGCACATCCTGCTCGCGCGCCAGGTGAACGTGCCCTACGTGATCGTCTTCATGAACAAGACGGACATGGTCGACGACGACGAGCTCCTCGAGCTGGTCGAGGTCGAGGTACGCGAGCTGCTCTCCGAGTACGAGTTCCCGGGCGACGACGTCCCGGTCATCCAGGGCTCGGCCCTGAAGGCCCTCGAGGGTGACGCGGAGCAGATCGAGAAGATCATCGAGCTCGCCGCCGCGCTCGACTCCTACATCCCGCAGCCCGAGCGCCCGCTCGACCGGCCGTTCCTGATGCCGGTCGAGGACGTGTTCTCGATCACCGGCCGCGGCACGGTCGCGACCGGCCGTATCGAGCAGGGGGTCGTGCATACCGGCGACACCGTCGAGATCGTCGGCATCCACCCGCAGACCTCCTCCACGGTCGTCACCGGCGTCGAGATGTTCCGCAAGATCCTCGACGAGGGCCAGGCGGGCGACAACGTCGGCTGCCTGCTGCGCGGTGTCGGCCGCGAGGACATCGAGCGCGGGCAGGTGCTCTGCAAGCCGGGCTCGATCACCCCGCACACCAAGTTCAAGGCCCAGGTCTACTGCCTGAAGAAGGAGGAGGGTGGCCGTCACACCCCGTTCTTCAACGGCTACCGGCCGCAGTTCTACTTCCGCACCACCGACGTGACCGGCGTCGCCAACCTGCCCGAGGGCACGGAGATGGTCATGCCGGGCGACAACGTCGAGATGACGGTGGAGCTCATCCAGCCCATCGCGATGGACGAGGGCCTGCGCTTCGCGATCCGCGAGGGCGGCCGCACCGTCGGCTCGGGGGTGGTGACCGAGGTCGTCGAGTAGACGCCTCTGACAGACGATTCCTAGGGGCGGGCTGCATTTCTGAGCCCGCCCCGAATCTGTCCGCGCGCCCATGGCAACACTCACGCAGAACAAGATCCGAATCCGGCTAAAGGCCTACGACCACTCGGCGATCGAGACGGCCGCCAAGGAGATCGTCGACACGGCCGTGCGCACCGGCGCCTCCGTGTCCGGGCCGGTGCCCCTGCCCACCGAGAAGAACGTCTACTGCGTGATCCGGTCGCCGTTCAAGGACAAGGACTCACGCGAGCACTTCGAGATCCGGACGCACAAGCGGCTGATCGACATCCTGCAGCCCACCCCCAAGACGGTGGACTCGCTGCAGCGCCTCGATCACCTGCCCGCGGGCGTCGACATCCAGATTCAGCTGATCTGATGGCCGGCCTGCTGGGACGAAAGCTCGGGATGACGCAGGTCTTCGATCCAGAGGACGGCCGCGTGGAGCGCGTGACCGTGATCGAGGCCGGCCCCTGCTTCGTCACCGCCATCCGGCGCGCCGAGCGCGACGGCTACGACGCGCTGCAGCTCGCCTTCGGCGAGGTCGCCGAGAAGAAGCTGAACAAGCCCAGGCGCGGCCACCTGAAGAAGGCCGGCGTCGGCAACCTCAAGTACCTGTCGGAGTTCCGGGGCGACCCGGGCGAGGCCGAGGTGGGCAACGAGGTACGCGTCGACTCCGTCTTCGAGAAGGGCCAGACCGTCAAGGTCTCGGGCGTCTCGAGGGGCAAGGGCTTCGCCGGCACGATCAAGCGCCACAACTTCCACCGCGGTCCCGTCTCGCACGGCTCGCACAACGTGCGCGCGCCGGGATCGATCGGCGCCTCGGCCGATCCCGCGCGTGTGTTCAAGGGCATCCGCGGGCCCGGCCAAATGGGCAACAAGCGCGCGACCCAGCGCGGTCTCGAGGTCGTCGACGTCCGTGCCGGCGAGAACCTGCTGCTGGTGCGCGGCTCCGTGCCCGGCCCCAAGGGGTCCGTCGTCGAGATAAGGGGCGACGCCTGATGGCGCAGGCCAAGTACATCGGCGGCGGCTCGGGCGCGCTGGACCTCGACAGCGAGGTGTTCGGCGAGGGCTTTCACGGGCCGGTCGTGCACGAGGTTGTGCGGGCCGAGCTGGCCGCGCGCCGGCGCGGCACCCACTCGGCGAAGACCCGCGCAGAGGTCGCAATGACCGGCGCCAAGGCGTGGCGCCAGAAGGGCACCGGCCGGGCGCGCGTGGGCGCGCTCTCGGCGCCGCAGCGCACCGGCGGCGGCGTGGCCTTCGCGCCCAAGCCGCGCGACTACACGCTCAAGGTCAACCGCAAGGCGCACAGGCGCGCGCTGCGGGCGGCGCTCAGCCTGCACGCCGAGCGCGGCTCGATCGCGGCCATCGACCCGTCCGGGTTCGTCCCACCGTCCACCAGGACGGCTGCCGCGGCGCTGGCGGACTGGGAGGGCGACGGCACCGTGCTCGTCGTGCTCAGCGACGGCGAGGAGGCGTGCGCCAGGTCGTTCCGCAACATCGCAGGCGTGTCCGTCGTGCGCGTGGACCGCGTGGGAGTGGTGGACATCGTCGGGGCGGGCCGGCTCGTGGTCTCGGGCTCCGCGCTCGAGCGCCTGACCGAGAAGGCGGTGGCCAAGTGAACGCCCGCCAGGTGATCGTCCGTCCGGTGATCTCGGAGAAGAGCTACGCGCTGCTGGCCGCCAACAAGTACACGTTCCGCGTCCACGAGAAGGCCAACAAGACGCAGGTGCGCCAGGCGATCGAGGAGATCTTCGGCGTGCGCGTCGAGGGCGTGCGCACGGCCTGGGTCAAGCCCAAGCCGAAGCGCCGCGGCCTCTACTCGGGCACCCGCCGGCGCTGGAAGAAGGCGGTCGTGACGCTGCACGCGGACGACAGCATCGAACTGTTCGAGGGTCAGAGCATCGAGTAACCATGGCTATCAAGAAGCACAAGCCCACCTCGCCGGGCCGGCGGTTCGCCACCTGGCTCCAGCACGAGGCCGTGACGAAGAGCGAGCCGGAGAAGGCCCTCACCGAGGGGATCACGAAGTCCGGTGGCCGCAACACGCACGGCCGTGTGACCTCGCGCCACCGCGGGGGCGGAGCCAAGCGCAGGTACCGGCGCATCGACTTCAAGCGCACAAAGGACGGCGTGCCCGCCAAGGTCGCCGCGATCGAGTACGACCCGAACCGCTCGGCGCACATCGCCCTGCTCCACTACGCGGACGGTGACAAGCGCTACATCCTCGCGCCCGCGCGGCTCAGGGTCGGGGACACGGTGTCCTCCGGGCCGGACGCCGACATCACCCCCGGCAACAGCCTGCCGCTCGCCAACATCCCGACCGGTACCACGCTCCACAACGTGGAGCTGACGCCCGGTCGTGGCGGCCAGCTCGGCCGCTCGGCGGGCACCGCGATCCAGCTGGTCGCGAAGGAGGGCAAGTACGCCACGCTGCGCCTGCCCTCGAGCGAGATGCGCATGGTGCCGGTGGTCTGCCGCGCGACGGTCGGCGTGCTCGGAAACGCCGAGCACGAGCTGGTCGACCTCGGCAAGGCTGGTCGCTCGCGCCACCGGGGCAAGCGGCCGCAGACGCGCGGCGTCGCCATGAACCCCGTCGACCATCCGCACGGCGGAGGCGAGGCCCACAAGACTCCGGGTGGCCACCCGGTCACGCCCTGGGGCGTGCCCACGCTCGGCTACCGCACACGCAAGAAGCGCAAGGGGTCGGACCCGTTCATCGTCCGCGGCCGCCGGCGCGGCAAGAAGGGGAGAAGGTAGATGTCGCGCTCATCCAAGAAGGGCCCGTGGGTCGAGGAGCGCCTGATGCGGCGCATCGAGGCCATGAACGAGTCCGGCGACAAGACGATGCTCAAGACCTGGTCGCGCATGTCGACGATCTTCCCGGAGATGGTCGGGCACACGATCGCGGTGCACGACGGGCGCAAGCACGTGCCGGTGTTCGTCTCCGAGTCGATGGTCGGCCACAAGCTCGGCGAGTTCGCGCCCACGCGGATCTTCCGCGGCCACGCCGGCAGCGACAGGGTGCGCGTGCGATGACTCCGCCGGACCGTGATGGCCGGACCCCCGGAGGGCGGCTGGGAGTCGCTCAAGGTCGACGAGCTCCGTGACGAGCTCGAGGCCCGCGGGCTCCCCAAGAGCGGCACGAAGGCCGAGCTCGTCGAGCGTCTCGAGGACGACGAGGTCGCCCAGGAGGGCGCGGCGCCGGCCGAGGAGCTGAAGGCGGAGGAGGTCGTGGAGGCGCCGCGAGGCCGCCGAGGAGGCCGCTGAGGACGAGGCCGAGGAGGAGGCCGCCGAGGACGGAGGCCGCCGAAGCCGAGGCCGCCGAGGCGGAGGCCGCCGAAGAGGAGGCCGCCGAGGAGGAGGCCGCCGAGGACGAGGCTCCCGCCCGCCGTCGCGGCTCCGCCGAGACCGGCGCGCAGCCGCGCAAGGCCGCTCCGCGCCGCGAGGACGGCGCCGTGGTCGTGGCAGCGCGCGCCAAGTACGTGCGCAGCGCGCCGCGCAAGGCCCGGCTCGTCATGAACCACATCCGCGGCAAGCGCGTCGAGGACGCCCAGGCGATCCTTCGCTTCGCGCCGCGGGCCGTCTCCGGCGACATCCTGAAGCTGCTCAACTCGGCGGTCGCGAACGCCGAGTCCGCCTACGAGCTCGGCGCCGACGAGCTGCGGGTGCGGAGGGCGTTCGTGGACGAGGGCCCCACGATCAAGCGCTTTCGGCCACGCGCGCTCGGTCGCGCCACACGCATCAACAAGCGCACCAGCCACATGACCATCGAACTTACGACCGAAGGAAACGGGAGGTAGCCATGGGACAGAAGGTGCATCCCGAGTCCCTCCGGGTCGGCTACATCCACGATTGGAAGTCGACCTGGTTCAACGAGAGGGAGTTCTCGGACTACTTGATGGAGGACATCAAGATCCGGGAGCACATCGAGAACAAGCTCGCGCACGCGGGCCTCTCGACGATCACGATCAAGAAGAACAAGAACGAGGTCGAGGTCAACATCCACACCGCCCGCCCGGGCATCGTGATCGGCAAGTCCGGTTCCGAGGTGGACGCCCTGCGCAGGGAGCTCCACAAGATGACCGGCAAGGCCGTGAAGGTGAACATCCTCGAGATCAAGCGGCCCGAGCTCGACGCCAGGCTCGTGGCGCAGTCGATCGCCGAGCAGCTTCAGAACCGCGTGGCCTTCCGCCGCGCGATGAAGCGCGCGCTCACGAGCGCGATGCGGTCCGGTGCCAAGGGCGTGAAGATCCAGGTCTCCGGCCGGCTGGGCGGCGCCGAGATGGCGCGCACCGAGGGCTACTCCGACGGTCGCGTGCCGCTGCACACTCTGCGCGCGGACATCGACTACGGCTTCTACGAGGCCCGCACCACCTTCGGCCGCATCGGCGTGAAGGTGTGGATCAACAAGGGCGAGATCATGCCCAAGGGCTTCCAGCAGGACCTGACCGAGCTCGAGGCGCCCCAGTCGGTCGGCGCCGGCGGTGGCGGAGGTCGCGGGCCGGGCGGTCCCGGCGGGCGCGGCGGCGGTCGCGGGCCCGGTGGCGGGCGTGGACCCGGCGGCGGCCGGGGGCCGGGCGGGTCGAGGCGGCGGCGGCCGGGGGCCGGGCGGTCGAGGCGGTCGCGGGGGCGACAGTCCGCCGCAGACAGGCAGGCTCTGATGCTGCAGCCCAAGCGAGTCAAGTGGCGCAAGGAGCATCGCGGCCGAAGGCGCGGCTATGCCAAGGGCGGCACGAACGTCGAGTTCGGCGAGTACGGCCTGAAGGCCCTCGAGCGCGGCTGGGTCACCAACCGCCAGATCGAGGCTGCCCGTGTCGCGATGACCCGCAAGATCAAGCGTGGCGGGAAGGTCTGGATCAACATCTTCCCGGACAAGCCCTACACGAAGAAGCCGGCCGAGACCCGCATGGGCTCGGGCAAGGGCACGCCCGAGGGCTGGGTCGCCGTGGTCAAGCCCGGGCGCGTGATGTTCGAGCTGTCGGGCGTGCCGGAGGACCTCGCGCGCGAGGCGATGCGCCTGGCGGGCCACAAGCTGCCCGTCAAGACCAAGTTCGTGCAGCGCGAAGGCGCGGGGCAGTAGATGAAAGCGGTCGAAGTGCATAACCTCGAGGACCCGCAGCTCGTGGAGCTCGCGGACAACGCGCGCAAGGAGTTGTTCAACCTGCGCTTCCAGCACGCGACGGGCCAGCTCGAGAACACGGCGCGGCTGAAGCAGGCCAAGCAGGACCTGGCCCGCGCGCTGACCGTCGCGCAGCAGCGCGGCCTCGACGTCGACACAGAGATCCGCAAGCAGAAGAGCCAATGACCGAGACCGAAGAGAACGTGAACGAGGAGCAGGCGCCGGAGACGGCGGCCGAGGAGGCCGCTCCGGCCGAGGCTGCCCCGGCCTCGGCGGAGGAGTCCGCCGAGGAGGAGCTCTCCCCCAAGGAGGCTCGCAAGCGCACGCGCTCGACCCAGGCGGGCGAGGCTCGTCCCCAGCAATCGATCGAGGAGCGCTCGCAGGAGCGCGCGGAGCGGCGTGCCCGCAAGGCGCAGCACCGGCGGGACTACAGGCAGAAGCAGCGCGAACGCCGCGCGGCCCAGCCGCGCGCCGAGGCGCCCCGTCCGAGGCGCCGGCGGCTGCAGGAGAAGCCCGAGGGCACCCTGAAGGTCCGCCAGGGCATCGTCGTCTCCGACAAGGCGGACAAGACGATCACGGTCCGCATCGACGTCGCGCACCGGCACCGGATGTACAAGAAGATCGTGCGCACGTCCTCGACGCTGCACGCGCACGACGAGGCCAACGACGCCCACGTGGGGGACATCGTTCGCTTGATCGAGAGCCGGCCGATCAGCCGCACCAAGCGCTGGCGGCTCGTAGAGGTCGTGGAGCGCGCCCGGTGATCCAGCAGGAGTCCAGGCTCAAGGTCGCCGACAACACCGGCGCGCGCGAGCTGCTCTGTATCCGCGTGCGCGGTGGCTCGCACCGGCGCTACGCCGGCGTCGGCGACATCATCGTCGGCACCGTCAAGCAGGCGATCCCGCACGGCTCGGTCAAGAAGGGCGAGGTCGTGACCGCCGTCGTGGTGCGCACCAAGAAGGAGTTCGGCCGCGACGACGGCACCTACATCTCCTTCGACGAGAACGCCGCGGTGCTGATCGACGCCGCCAACAACCCGCGCGGCACGCGCATCTTCGGCCCGGTGGCGCGCGAGCTCCGGGACCGCAACTTCATGAAGATCGTCTCGCTCGCGCCGGAGGTGCTCTAGCCATGGCGCTGAAGATCCGCCGCGACGACACCGTCCGCGTCATCAAGGGCAAGGACCGGGGCAAGACCGGCCGCGTGCTGCGCGTGGACCCGAAGGCCCGCAAGGTCTACGTCGAGGGCGCGAACATCGTCAAGCGCCACATACGCCCGCGCACGGTGCGCGACACCCAGCGCGCCCAGGAGATCGGCGGCATCGTCGAGAAGGAGGGCCCGATCCACGTGTCAAACGTGATGCTGATCGATCCCGACTCGGGCGAGCCCAGCCGCGTCTCCGTCAAGCGCGAGGGCGGCCGGCGAGTGCGCGTGGCCAAGAAGTCGGGCAAGGAGATCGACTGATGGACGCCACGGCACAGGCGAACATCCCGCCGCGCCTCAAGGAGCGCTACGAGAGCGAGATCCGTCAGAGGCTGCAGGAGCGCTTCGGCTACGACTCGGCCATGGAGGTTCCGCGGGTCGAGAAGATCACGCTCAACATGGGCGTGGGCGAGGCCAAGCAGGACTCGAACATGCTCGAGGCGGCTCAGGAGCAGCTCGCGACGCTCGCGGGCCAGGCGCCGAGCGTCCGCCGCGCCCGCAAGTCGATCGCGGCCTTCAAGCTGCGTGACGGCATGCCGGTCGGCCTCAGCGTGACGCTGCGCCACGCCCGCATGTACGAGTTCCTCGATCGCCTGACCGCGATCGCGATCCCGCGAATCCGCGACTTCCGCGGGCTGAACGCGCGCTCGTTCGACGGCCGCGGCAACTACTCGATGGGCGTCCGCGAGCAGATCATCTTCCCGGAGATCGACTACGACGCGATCGACCAGGTGCGCGGACTCGACGTGACGATCACGACGAGCGCGAAGACAGACGAGGAGGCCTACATCCTGCTGCGCGAGCTCGGCATGCCGTTCGCGCCCGAGGGTGCCCCCGGCACGCACACGGACGAGCTGGAAGAGGCCGCCGAGGAGGAGCACAAGGAGGAGCTGCGCCTGAAGGCCGAGGCAGAGGCCGCGGCGTACGAAGAGCTCAAGGAGGAGAACCCGGAGGCCTACGAGCGGCCCGCGCCGTCCGAGGAGGAAGGCGAGGAGGGCGAGGGCGCAGGGCCGAGGCCGCCGAGGAAGAAGGACAGGAGTAGATGGCCAAGACGTCACAGAGGGTTCGCCAGCAGCGCGGATCCAAGTACAAGACCCGCAACTACAACCGCTGCAAGCGGTGTGGCCGCCCACGCGCCTATCTGCGCAAGTTCGGGCTCTGCCGCATCTGCGTGCGCCAGATAGCCCGCGAGGGCATGATCCCCGGCCTCACGAAGTCGAGCTGGTAGCCCCATGTCGATGACCGACCCCATCGCGGATTTCCTGACTCGCGTTCGCAACGGCCTGCACGCCGACCGCGACGAGGTCGAGATGCCCGCCTCCACCTTCAAGGCGGAGATCGCGCGCATCCTGCGGGAGCAGGGCTACATCGAGGACTTCGCGGTCGAGCCGGCGCGCGTCGGCCGCGTCCTGCGTGTGCGTCTCAAGTACACCGAGGACCGCAAGCCCGTGATTCAGGGCCTCGAGCGCGTCTCCAAGCCCGGCCGGCGGACGTACGTGCAGTCCGGGACGATCCCGAAGGTGCAGGGCGGGATGGGCACGACGATCGTCTCCACCTCGACCGGCGTGATGACCGGTCACGAGGCCCGCCGCGCGGGCGTCGGCGGCGAGCTCGTGGCGAGGGTGTGGTGACAGCCGCGTGAGCCGAATCGGAAAGCAGCCGATCCCGGTGCCGAGCGGCGTCGAGGTCACGATCGAGCCCGCGCTCGTCAAGGTCAAGGGCCCCAAGGGCGAGCTCTCCGAGCGCGTCGACCGCAACATGCAGGTCAAGCAGGAGAACGGCGAGATCCTCGTCGCGCGGCCGACCGATCGCGGCGAGCACCGCGCCCTGCACGGCCTGACCCGCAGCCTGATCGCGAACATGGTCGAGGGCGTGACGAACGGCTTCGAGAAGCGCCTCGAGATCCAGGGCGTGGGCTATCGCGCCCAGCTCCAGGGCAAGAAGCTCGTGCTCGCGCTCGGCTACTCGCACCCGATCGAGATGGACGCTCCCGACGGCATCGAGTTCGAGGTGCCGCAGCCCACGCGCGTGATCGTGCGCGGGATCTCCAAGCAGGCGGTGGGCGAGGTGGCGGCCAACATCCGCAAGCAGCGCCCGCCCGAGCCCTACAAGGGCAAGGGCATCCGCTACGAGGGCGAGTACGTGATGAGGAAGGTCGGGAAGCGCGCATGACGGTCAAGGCGAAGCCCCAGGCGCGGCTGCGCCGGCGCCGGCGCGTGCGCGCCAAGGTGCGCGGGACCGCCGAGCGTCCGCGCCTGTCCGTGTTCCGCTCGAACAAGGGTGTGCAGGCGCAGGTCATCGACGACGTGGCCGGCCACACGCTGGCCGCGGTCAGCTGGACCGAGGCGGAGCTCAAGTCGCTCGGCACGATGGACCAGGCCAAGAAGGCGGGCGAGCTGCTCGCCGATCGCGCGAAGGCGGCCGGCATCGAGACCGTCGTGTTCGACCGCGGCGGATACCGCTACCACGGACGCGTCAAGGCGCTCGCCGACGGTGCGCGAGAGAAGGGCCTCCGATTCTGATGGGTATCGCTCCGGTCCGGGCCGAGCCCGGCCCCTCGCGCACTACGATCGCTACGGTGAGTGGTTCTCATGGCGAGTAGGGACAGAGCACGCGGCGGCCGCGACGGCGGGTCGGACCTCCAGGAGCGCGTCGTCGAGATCAACCGCGTTGCAAAGGTCGTGAAGGGCGGCCGGCGCTTCTCGTTCACCGCGCTGGTGGTGGTGGGTGACGAGAAGTCGCAGGTCGGCGTCGGCTACGGCAAGGCCAACGAGGTCCCCGTCGCGATCCAGAAGGGCGTCGAGCGCGCCCGCAAGAGCCTCTTCAAGGTGCCGATGCACGGTTCGACGATCACGCACCAGGTCATCGGCGTGCATTCCGCATCGCGCGTGCTTCTCAAGCCCGCCTCACCCGGTACCGGCGTGATCGCCGGCGGCGGCGTGCGCGCCGTGCTCGAGCTCGCCGGCATCCACGACGTGCTCTCGAAGTCGCTCGGCAGCCAGAACCCGATCAACCTGGTCAAGGCCACGGTCGCGGCGCTCGAGGGCCTGCGCAGGCCCGAGGATGTCGCCAAGCTGCGCGGCCTGACCGTGCGCGAGGTGCTCGGGCTCGAGAGCGCCGAGGCGCCCGGCGAGTCAGCCGAGGCGCCGGCCGCAGAGGCGGCGGGTCAGCCTGTCGGCGGAGGAGGCGTCGGCGTGAGCCTCGTGATCACCCAGGTCAAGTCGGCCAACGGCTCGAGCCGCAAGCAGCGCGAGTCGCTGAAGGCGCTCGGGCTCGGCAAGATCGGGCGCTCGAGCGAGCGCCAGGACCATCCGACGGTGCGCGGCCTGATCCACTCCGTCGACCACCTCGTCGAGGTGCGTGATGGCTGAGTCGGACGAGCGCGTCGGCCTCCACTCGCTTAAGCCGGCCCCCGGTTCGCGGAAGGCGCGCAAGCGTGTCGGTCGCGGCGAGGGCTCCGGAACCGGCAAGACCTCCGGCCGCGGTCATAAGGGCGCCGGCGCGCGTTCGGGCAGCAAGCGCCGCGTCCGCTTCGAGGGCGGCCAGACGCCGATCCACATGCGGATGCGCAAGCTGCGCGGCCCGCACATGAAGAAGTCCATGCCGTTTGAGAAGTTCCGCACCCGGACGCAGCCGGTCAACCTGTCCGATCTCGAGGAGCGCTTCGACGCCGGCGCCGAGGTCACCCCGGACGGGCTCAGGGAGAACGGCCTCGCAACCCGTCGCGAGGTGCCGGTCAAGATCCTCGGCCGCGGCGAGCTCTCCAAGGCGCTCACCGTGCACGCGCACGGCTTCTCGAAGACCGCGCGCGAGAAGATCGAAGCCGCGGGCGGCACCTGCCAGCTGATCGAGGGCTAGGGCCGAGGCCGTGCTGCGCACGTTCCTGAACGCCTTCCGGGTAGCCGACATCCGGAAGAAGCTCGCCTTCACCGCCGCGATGCTCGCGCTCTACCGCCTGGGCGCGTACATCCCCGCGCCGGGCATCAACATCGACGTCGTCGAGGACCTCGCCTCGAACTTCGAGGGCCAGTCCAACGTCCTCGGCTTCCTCAACCTCTTCTCGGGCGGCTCGCTCCAGCGCTTCGCGATCTTCGCGCTCGGGATCATGCCCTACATCACCGCCTCGATCATGCTGCAGCTGCTGACGGTCGTGCTGCCGTCGCTCGACAAGCTGCGCAAGGAGGGCGAGGTCGGGCAGCAGAAGATCACGCAGTACACCCGCTACCTGACCGTCGGCCTCGCGTTCGGGCAGTCGATCGGCTACGTCTTCCTCTTCCGCACCTTCGCCGGCAGCGAGGGGACGGAGGTGGTCGACAACTTCACCTTCGGCCGCGTCTTCGTGATCGTGATGACGCTCACCGCCGGCTGCGTGCTGCTCATGTGGCTCGGTGAGCTGATCACCCAGCGCGGAATCGGCAACGGGATCTCGCTGATGATCTTCGCCTCGATCGCCTCGGGCCTGCCGAACGGCATCCAGGCCTGGTGGACGAACCCCGACCAGATCTTCGTCGTGATGATGCCCTTCCTGGCGCTCGCGATCATCGCCGGCATCGTCTTCATGCAGGAGGGCCAGCGACGCATCCCGATCCAGTACGCGAAACGGGTGGTCGGCCGCCGGATGGCCGGCGGCGGCTCGACCTACCTGCCGCTGCGCGTGAACATGGCCGGCGTGATCCCGGTGATCTTCGCCGCCTCGCTGATGGCGTTCCCGCCGACGGTGGGCGAGCTCACGCAGGCGGGCTGGGCGCAGGACTTCTCGGCCTTCTTCAGCCCCAACGGGGCCGCCTACCTGATCGGCGAGTCGATCCTGATCATCGTGTTCACGTACTTCTACACCGCGGTGACCTTCAACCCGGTGGAGCAGGCGGACAACCTCAAGAAGTACGGCGGCTTCATCCCGGGGGTGAGGCCTGGAAGACCCACGGCCGAATACCTCGACCGCATCCTCGCGCGGTTGACCTTCCCGGGTGCGCTCTACCTGGCGGCCGTGGCAGCCCTGCCGACCATCCTCATCAACCAGACGAGCGCCAACTTCTACTTCGGCGGCACGTCGATCCTGATCGTCGTGGGCGTCGCGCTCGACACCATGAAGCAGCTCGAGGCGCAGCTGATGATGCGCAACTACGAGGGCTTCCTGAAGTGAGCGAGCTGAACCTCGTCCTGCTCGGCCCCCCGGGGGCCGGGAAGGGCACGCAGGCCGAGCGCCTGGTCACCGACTTCGACCTTCCTTATTACGCGACGGGGAACATCCTGCGCGCGGCGATCGAGGAGGAGAGCGAGCTCGGGCGCGAGGCCAAGGAGTACGTCGACCGCGGCGACCTGGTGCCCGACGAGCTCATCTGCCGGGTGATCGAGGAGCGGCTCGACTCCGGTGAGGCCGACGACGGCTTCCTGCTCGACGGCTTCCCGCGCACGATCGGCCAGGCGGAGATGCTCGAGCGGGCGCTCGACGATCGCGGCCGCTCGCTGACGGCGGTGCTCCAGATCGAGGTGTCTGACGACGAGGTTGTTCGTCGCCTCTCGGGCCGCCGCACCTGCGTCAAGAGCGGTCACGTGTACCACGTGGAGTTCGACCCGCCGAAGAACGAGGGCATATGCGACCAGGACGGGTCGCGCCTCATCCAGCGCGACGACGACAAGCCGGAGACGATCCGCAACCGGCTCGCGGTATACCACCAGCAGACAGAGCCGCTGATCGCCTGGTACGAGGACAAGGGCCTCCTGCGCCGCTTCGACGGCTCCCGCACCCCCGACGACGTGCACGCGCACATCCGCGCCACGCTTGCCACACTCCGTCTGGAGGCCGAGCTCTAGACATGATCGTGCGGAAGACCCCCGAGGAGATCGAGAAGATGGCGGCGGCTGGCCAGATCCTCGCCCGCTGCCACGAGCTGCTGCGCAAAAAGGCCCGCCCGGGGGTTACGACGGGCGAGCTCGACGAGGCGGCCGAGCGCTTCATCCGCTCCCAGCACGGTGAGCCGGCGTTCAAGGGCTATCGCGGCTTTCCCGGCTCGATCTGCGTGTCGCCGAACTCGATGGTCGTGCACGGGATTCCGGGTCGCTACGAGCTGAAGCGCGGGGACATCCTCTCCGTGGACATCGGCGTGATCCTGGACGGTTGGGTGGCCGACGGCGCTATTACGCATCCGATCGGCAACGTCACCCCGATCGCGGCCAAGCTGCTGGCCACGACGCGCGCGTCGCTCTTCGATGCGGTCGAGCAGTGCCGCCCCGGCAACCGGCTGGGAGACGTCTCGCACGCGGTGCAGGCCCGGGTGGAGTCGGAGGGTTTCTCGGTGATCCGCTCCCTGGTGGGGCACGGAATCGGCCGCGACATGCACGAGGACCCCCAGATTCCCAACTACGGAGAGCCCGATACCGGCCCCGAGCTCGAGGAGGGGATGGTCCTCGCCGTCGAGCCGATGGTGAACGTCGGTACGCACCACGTTCGCATGGGCTCGGACAACTGGGCGGTCTACTCCCAGGACGGCTCTCTGGCCGCCCATTTCGAGCACACCGTGGCGATTACCGCCGACGGGCCGCGGATCCTCACCCCGTGGCATCTGCAGGGCGCCCAAACGGAGCCTGCTGCTACTCTTTCCGGTCGGCGCTGAGCCGTTTCCTGGGCTCGGCGCTGGTCCTCGTTTCGATACGTCCCACCCACGGAGCTATGAAGGTCCGCGCATCAGTCAAGCCCATGTGCGAGAAGTGCAAGATCATCCGCCGCGGCGGTGCGGTCCTCGTGATCTGTCAGAACCCACGGCACAAGCAGCGACAGGGGTAGCTGGATGGCGCGAATCTCAGGCATCAACATTCCCCTCAACAAGAGGGTCGAGATAGGTCTCACGTACATCTACGGCATCGGCCGCTCGACGTCGAACCAGGTCCTCAAGGAAGCGGGGATCGAGCCGGACACCTACGTGAAGGACCTGACCGAGGACGAGGTACGCAAGCTGCGCGACGGCGTCGACGAGCTGCTCGTGGAGGGCGACCTCCGCCGTGAGCGCTCGCAGAACGTCAAGCGGCTGATGGAGATCGGGTCGTACAAGGGCCTGCGCCACCGGCGCGGGCTGCCCGCCAACGGCCAGCGGACGAAGACGAACGCGCGCACCCGCAAGGGGCCGAAGCGCGGCTCGTCCGCGGGCGGCGGGAAGAAGAAGGTCAGGAAGCACTGAGGTGAACAGCTAGATGCCCCAGCCCCGACGCCCTCGTGGTCGGCGGCGCGTCCGCAAGAACGTGCCCTTCGGCCAGGCGCACATCAAGACGAGCTTCAACAACACGATCGTGTCGCTGACCGACAAGGAAGGCAACGTGATCGCGTGGGAGTCCGCCGGCGGCGCCGGCTTCAAGGGATCGCGCAAGTCGACCCCCTTTGCGGCGCAGGTCACGGCGGACGCCGCCGCGCGCAAGGGCATGGAGCACGGCCTGCAGAAGGTGGAGGTCTACGTCAAGGGCCCGGGCTCGGGCCGTGAGACCGCGATCCGCTCGCTGCAGGCGGCCGGCCTCGAGATCACCGGCATCCGGGACGTCACGCCGCAGGCCCACAACGGCTGCCGTCCGCGCAAGAGGAGGCGCGTCTGATGGCCCGCGACACGGGAGCCCAGTGCAAGCTGTGCCGTCGGGAGGGCCAGAAGCTCTTCCTCAAGGGCGAGCGCTGCCTGACCGACAAGTGCGGCGTGGAGCGGCGCAACTACCCGCCCGGGGACCACGGGCGCGGGCGCATGCGCCAGTCCGAGTACCGCGTACAGCTGCGCGAGAAGCAGAAGACGCGGCGCTACTACGGGGTGCTCGAGAAGCAGTTCCGCAGCTACTACGCCAAGGCCAGCCGCCAGGAGGGCGTGACCGGCGAGAACCTCCTGCGCCTGCTCGAGTCGCGCTTCGACAACGTGCTCGTGCGGCTCGGCTTCGCCGCCTCGCGCCGGCAGGCGCGGCAGATGATCCGCCACGGCCACTGGTCGATCAACGGCCGCCGGGTGGATATCCCCTCTTACCAGCTGCGGGCTGACGACGTGATCACGATGCGCCCGAGCGCTCCGGTCGAGCCGGCCGTGCGCGACGCCACCGAGCTCACCTCCGCCGTGCCCGCTTGGCTCCAGGCCGACCACGACGGCCTCACCGCGAAGGTGCTCCGCCTGCCAGAGAGGGCGGAGATCACCACGCCGGTGCAGGAGCAGCTGATCGTCGAGCTTTACTCGAAGTAGTACCCGACACGTCCGCCGCAGCGCGGCGCGGCGTGCTTACAACCGAAGGAATCACCTCTCCCATGATCGAGTTTCAGACTCCCCAGATATCCGCCGAGAGCGTCGAAGACAACCGCGGCACGTTCACGATCGAGCCGCTCGATCGCGGCTTCGGCTACACGTTCGGCAACTCGCTTCGCCGCGTGCTGCTGTCGTCGCTGGCCGGGGCCGCCGTCACGAGCGTCCGTATCGAGGGCGTCGCGCACGAGTTCTCCACGATCAACGGCGTCAAGGAGGACGTGACGGACATCGTCCTCAACCTCAAGGAGGTCGTCTGCCGCATGCATTCGGATGCGGCGGAGATCGAGGCCCCGCTGGTCGTGACCGGCCCCGGTGACATCACCGCGGGCGACATCGACCTGCCCTCGGGCGTCGAGATCCTCAACCCCGAGGCCCGCATCGCCACGCTCGAGAAGAAGACCAAGCTCGAGATGTACCTCACGATCGGCCACGGCCGCGGCTACTCCCCGGCGGAGGACAACAAGACGCCCGACCAGCCGATCGGCGTGATCCCGATCGACTCGATCTTCTCGCCCGTCAAGCGCGTGGCGTACTCGGTCGACGCCGCCCGCGTCGGCCAGAAGACCGACTACGACAAGCTCACGCTCGACATCGAGACCGACGGCTCGCTCGACCCGCAGGCGGCGCTGCGCGAGGCCGCGGAGATCCTCATCAAGTACCTGGCGATCTTCACGGACGCCGACCGCGTCGAGGCCCTGCGCGACCAGGGCGCGGCGCTCGTGGCCGGCGCCGACGGCATCGGCGGCGACGGCGCGGGCGCGCCGGGCGCCGGCGGGATGGACGACATCCTGATCGAGGAGCTCGAGCTCGGTGTCCGCTCCTACAACTGCCTCAAGCGCGCCGGCATCCAGACCGTCGGCGATCTCGTGCAGAAGTCGGAGTCCGAGCTGGCCGCGATCCCGAACTTCGGCCGCAAGTCGATCGAGGAGGTCAAGGAGACCCTCGACGCCCGCGGCCTGGGACTCCGGGCGGGCTAAGGTTTCTCGCCGGCCATGCGCCATCGCAAGCAGAAAGGGAAGCTGTCGCGTGACGCAGCGCACCGCAAGGCGCTGTTCATGAACCTCTGCCGCGAGGTGATCGACCACGAGCGCATCCAGACCACCGAGGCCAAGGCCAAGGCGGTCAAGCCTGAGCTCGAGCGCCTGATCACCCTCGCCAAGAAGGGCGACGGCCACTCCCGCCGGCTGGCGATGGCGCGCCTCGGCCAGGACAAGTTCGTGGTCTACAAGCTCTTCGAGGAGATCGCGCCGCGCTACTCGGACCGCGAGGGCGGCTACACGCGCATCCTGAAGTTGGGTCCGAGGAAGTCGGACTCGACGGAGATGGTCTTTCTCGAGCTCGTCTGACGACGCGCATGCGGACGATCAATCCCGGCGGTTCCGTGCAGCCGGTTGGCGGCTACAGCCTCGGTGTGGCGACCAGCGACGCGCTGCTGTTCATCAGTGGGCAGACGCCGGAGGCTCCTGACGGCGCCGTCTCGGCCGAGCCTGCCGAGCAGCTGCGCCAGATATGGGCGAACGTGACGGCCGTGCTGGAGGCCGCCGGCGCCGGAGTTGCGGATCTCGTGCACGTGCGCACGTACCTCTCCGACCGCTCCCATCGCGAGGTCAACTCAGACGTGCGCCGCGAGGTGCTGGGCGCCCACAAGCCTGCTTTAACGGTGGTGATCTGCGAACTGTTCGAACCCGGCTGGGTGGCGGAGATCGAGGCGGTGGCTCGCGTGCCGCGGGCCGGCGGCTGACGGCGGCGGCTGACGACGTCCCGCCGGAGGAACGGGCCCGACTTGGTGTCGTGTCACGACACCAGAGCCGGGTTCGTACCACCGTGCCGACTTGGTGTCGTCAGACGACATCAAGTGACCACGGCGCTCTTGTTCGGGGCCCCGGCAGGTCATCCCCTCATTGCTGTCGTTCAGGCCTCCGTGAACGGTCGCGCCCTACGGCGGCAGCGCCGCGCGTAGCTCGCGCGCCAGGATCCTCGGGGAATCGACCACGAGGCCCCTCCGCCGCAACGCGGCGAGCATCGGCTCCTGGTCGGCCAACCTGATCATGGTGGCGTAGTCGCCCCGGACGCTTACGGTGACCTCGAGGGCCTCCACGGCGAGCTCCTGGCCGTCGACCTCGAAGCGGCTGCCTCCGTAGCCGGGTTCGACCAGCAGCCCGATGCGGCTCTCGGCGTCCGACGACGAGCGGGGGAGACACCCCGCCGTGGCGAGCGAGCGGAGTGAGCACCATCGCGTTCGTCTCTGGCAGCAGGATGGGGCCGCCGGCGGCCATCGTGTACGCGCTCGAGCCGAGCGGCGTGGCCACGATCACTCCGTCGCCGGCCGTTCGCGCGTAGACCTCGTCGTCGACCCTGATCTCGGTGATGACCTGGCCGGTCCCGTTGCGGACCACCGCGACATCGTTGATCGCAACCGCGATGTTGGTGGCGCCGGAGTCGATGTTGAGCCCTGGAACCGCTTGCGGGAGCCAGTCGCCGGCGAGCACCAGCTCCAGTGCCGAGTCGAGGTGCTGGGAATCCACCGACGTGAGGGCACCGATGCTGCCGCACGCGATAGCCAGCACCGGGCGGGCGGCGGGTGCGGCGGCGTGCAGGGCCGCGAGGGCGGTTCCGTCGCCGCCCAGGGCCATCACGAAGTCGCAGGACGCGACGTCGACCGGCTCCGCGATCGTGCGCGCCTGTCCCGGGATCCGGATCTGGCCGATCGCGACCCCCCGCCTCGACGCCCACGCCCGAGTTGCGGCCAGCGCCGAATCGAGGTCGCGGCGCGGGTGAACCACCAGCCCGACCTGCCCTGACATTGCCGCGACCCTACTCGACCCCCGCGTGGCGAAACCGGCTCGCGTGCCCGTCAGGCCTCCGCAAACTCCCGCAGCTGCTCGCGGGCGCCGCCCGCCAGCGGCTCGCCGTGGGCCACCAGAAGGTTGTCGAACTCGAGCTCGTCGGCGAGGCGGGCGTAGGCCTCCTTCAGGCCGCGCTTCGTGTCCTCCGGGTCGTCCAACAGGTTGTCGCTGACAAAGCCGAGGCGTCCTCCGTAGCGGATCACGCCGTCGGCGACGGAAAGGGCCGATACCGACGGGATGTGGAGCGCCGACTCGTCGGGACAGATCGAGCCGACCTCGTGGACCGTGATGGCTCCGCCGGCGAGCGTGTCGCCGGGGTCGTAGGGCTCGACCGGATCGCCCTCCCAGTCCTGCATGCCGGAGCGGGGGACGTGCACGGTGGCGCCGAAGCGCTCGCGAGCGTCGAGGCTGCTGCGGCGGTGAAGGCGGTTCGTCAGGGCGATCGTCTCGACGCCCGAGACCTGATCCGGAACCGCGAGCGGGTCGATCAGGACTCCGAGCTCCGGGAGCCAGTAGGAGCTCACGTCCACCCCGATGTCCGGATGGCGGGCAGTCCAGTGCCGGATCCCGGGCGCGATCTCTTCCATCGGGCGAACATACCGGCCCGGGCGCCTCGCTGCGGGCCGCCGCTCTGCAAGAAATCTTGCAACTTGCAGGAGTTTGTCTTGATAGAACGACGATCGCCAGACGCCGAGTCGCCGCGCCTCCGGGCGGGGCGAGCGGGGGACCCGATGCGGCCGTCGTGCCGCGGGGGCGAATCGCCCGGCCAGACCGCCAAGGCGGGAGGCGGGGCGTAGCGCGAAGCGCGAGCCCGTCAGCTGACCTCGCAGGCGTCAACCCGACAACGAGGTCACGAACGAGGTGCAAAGGAATCTTGGCTGGGCGGTCGCCCTGGCGCTGGGCATAGGCGCGTTCGCAGCCGTCGCGGCGATCGAGGCCGGCGATCCCGAGCCGGCCTACGCCGTGGTAGTCAAGTCTCGCGGCCCCGACGTCCGCCAGCTTCAGCGCGCCATCGGCGTGAGCGCGGACGGCGTGTTCGGGTCCCAGACCGAGCGCGCGCTCAGGCGCTGGCAGCGCTCGCACGGCCTCGTGGCCGACGGGATCGCGGGACCCAGCACACGCGCCGCGCTCGGCCTCGGCGCGGGGCCGGTGCTGAAGCGCAGGGGTGGGCAAGGAGGCGCCCGGCGCTCGCGCAGCGATCGCGGCGGCGGCGTTCGCGCGCTCCAACGCCGGATCGGCGTCCCCCCGGACGGCGTCTTCGGACCGGGCACCGAGGCGGCGCTAAAGCGCTGGCAGGAGGCCCACGGCCTCGTCGCGGACGGCATCGCGGGGCCGCAGACGCGCGCCGAGCTCGGGCTCGGCCCCGGGCCCGTGCTGAAGCCGCGTGGCTCGGACGGGCGCGGGCGCCGTGCCCTCGGCGCTCGCCGGCGTGATCAGCGCGGCCAACCGAATCGCCTACACGCCCTACCGCTGGGGCGGCGGTCACCGCTCGTTCCGGGACTCGGCCTACGACTGCTCAGGGTCCGTCTCCTACGCGCTGCACGGCGGCGGCCTGCTGCGCCAGCCCCTCGATTCGACCGGCTTCATGAGCTACGGCGCTCCGGGGCCGGGCCAGCACATCACTATCTACGCGAACCGCAAGCCACGTCTACATGGTCGTCGACGGCCGCCGCTTCGACACGACCGCTCACCGGAAGTTCGGCTCCCGCTGGACTACCAGGCAGCGCTCGCCGTCCCGCTTCGTGGTTCGGCATCCGCCGGGCCTGTAGCACCGCGGTCAGGCCGCGCTCGGCTCGGCCTCGAGTCCCGCGCGCCCCTCGCGCAGCTTCAGGCCGATCAGCGGGAAGATCATCGTGGAGAGAATCGCCGCGCCCACCAGCGAGGCCGCCGTGGACGAACGCATGTGGCCCTGTTCGACTGCGATCGTGGTGATCGCGACGACGAGCGGCAGCTCGGTCGCCGAGAAGAACGCGAGTGCGCGGCGGTCACGCCCGTCGAGGACGCGGCGGTAGAGCAGCAGCGCCGGAACTCCGCGCACCACCAGGAAGAGCGCCAGGAAGAGCGGGAGCTTGAGCAGTTGAATCGGGTCCTCGGTGAGCGCGCTGAGGTCGAACTTGAGCCCGCTCGTGATGAAGAAGAAGGGGATGAAGAAGCCATAGCCCACGGCGGTCAGCTTTGACTCGAAGAGCGTGACCTCGCGTCCCTTGAGCGCGAGCCTGACGATCACGCCGGCCACGAAGCCGCCGAGCAGCAGGTCGAGGCCCAGGTCGTTGGCGAGCGCGGCGAGGGCGAAGACCAGCACGACGGCTACCCGGATGGCCAATTGCCCGCTCGTCTCGAGTGAGCGCTCGAGCAGGTCCCAGCCGCGTCCCGCGCCCCGGATCGCGAGCAGGGCGGTCGCGACGGCGATAGCCACGAACAGCAGCAGGATCAGCCCGTTCGAGATCGTCCCCCGGGTCGAGAACACCAGTGTGATCAGCAGAATCGGCCCGAACTCGCCCATCGCCCCGGCCCCGAGCAGGTAGGTGCCGAAGCGCGTGCGCAGCTCCCCCGCGTCGCTCAGGATCGGGATGAGCGTGCCGATCGCGGTGGTGGCCATCGCGGAGCCCGTGTAGAGGAGCGAGAGCACGAGCCCGGCGGCCGCGAGCAGGCCTCCGATCCCGTAGGCGAGGGCGAGCGACAGCCCCCAGCCGATCAGGGCCAGATTGAGCGGATCTCCGCGGATCCGGTCGAAGTCGATCTCGTAGCCGGCGAAGAAGAACAGCATCCCGAGGCCGAGGTTCGAGAAGAACTCGATGAAGTTGTCCGGCTCGGCGAGGTCGAGCACCTCCGGGCCGACCACGATGCCCGCGACGATCTCGATCACCACGACCGGGATCGCGAGCCGAGGCTGGACCCAGCCCGCGAGCAGGGCGGCGAGTGCCGCGACCGTGACGATCACGAGGAACGAGCCAGCGTCGACGTTCACCATCGCGGCGGCATCGTATGTCCTGCGCCCCGTGCGCGGGGAACGCTCGCGGGTTCTACGCGGGCGGCTCGCCGGCCGCGGTCAGCGCATACCAGGTGCCGCCGAACTCGGCGATGTCGTTGCAGAGCACCTGGCCCTTGGGGTCGCTGACGTAGAAGTAGAGCGGCTGGCCCTTGTAGGTGACCTGGCGCCGGCCGTCTCGGCGCGTCGTCGTTCCAAGCAGATCGGCGTCGACGCCCTTGGCGGCGCGCGGGCGGCCCTTGGCGTAGAACGGCGGCCAGGCGACCGCGCAGTCGCCGTAGCAGCGGCTCGTCTTCCCTCGGTCTCGCGTGAAGAGGTACAGCGCCTTATCACGGCCGTCGAACAGCACCGGGCCGAGCTGTGAGTCACGCAGCTTCAGGAGCGGGCCCCGGCGGCGCGCCGCCGGGGCTGCGGCGGTCTCGGACGGGGTTTCCGCCGGCTGGGCGGGGGTGGTCTCGGCGGCCTGGCGCTCCTCGGCCGTGCCCGCCGCCGGCTCGGAGGAGCCGCTCGAGTCGTCGTCGCCGCAGGCAGCGAGCAGTGCCGCGAGCGCGACGAGAACGGCGAGCAGTGCGAGCGAGCGTGTCACTGGGACGGATTGCAGCGTCTTCTGCCCACCCAGTCCACGTTTGGGGTCGATCCGTTACGGAGACGTAAGGCACCCAGACATACCCCATAAAACCGATGGGCATTGTGGTAGCGTCCTCGCTCGGCAAAGTCGATTGACAAGGTGGAGAATGGATCGGAACCGGACTCGGGCACTGAGGCTCTTCCCGCCACTGGCGGTCCTGGCAGCACTCGTGCTCGCCGCCTGCGGCGGAACCTCGAGCGATTCCGACAGCGCTTCGGCCGACAGCGGCGGAGGGGGCGGCGGCAACCTGACGCTCGTCGCCTACTCAACTCCCGAGGAGGCCTACAAGGAGCTGATCCCCGCCTTCAACGCCACACCCCAGGGCAAGGGTGTGGGGTTCGACCAGTCATACGCCTCGTCCGGTGAGCAGTCGCGCGCCGTCGAGGGCGGGCTGCCGGCGGACGTCGTGGAGTTCTCGCTCGAGCCGGACATCACGAGGCTCGTCGAGTCAGGGCTCGTGGATGAGGACTGGAATCAGAACGAGTACGACGGCATGGTCACGGACTCCGTCGTCGTCTTCATGGTCCGCAAGGGCAACCCGAAGAACGTCCAGAGCTGGGACGACCTCGTGACGGGAGAGGTCGAGGTGCTCGAGCCCAACCCGTTCACCTCCGGCGGCGCGAAGTGGAACATCATGGCCGCGTACGGCGCCCAGCTCGAGCAGGGCAAGTCGCCCGAGCAGGCCAAGCAGTATCTCGCCGACCTGTTCGACAACGTGCCCGTGCTCGACAAGAGCGCGCGCGAGTCGCTGCAGACCTTCGCGAGCGGCAAGGGCGACGTGCTGCTCGGCTACGAGAACGAGGCGATCCTGGCCCAGCGTGAGGGCGTGGAGCTCGACTACATCGTGCCCGAGGAAACGATCTTGATCGAGAACCCTGTCGCGGTCGTGAACGAGACCGACGAGCCGGAGCTGGCGCAGTCGTTCGTGGACTTCCTGTACACGCCCGAGGCCCAGGAGATCTTCGTGGGCAAGGGCTACCGGCCCGTGGTCGAGAGCGTGCCGGGAGCGGACGAGTTCCCGACGCCGTCGAAGCTGTTCGAGATCGGCAAGTTCGGCGGCTGGGACAAGGTGAACGACGAGTTCTTCGACCCGGAGGCGGGCGTCGTCGCCGAGATCTTCGAGTCTCAGGGGAAGAGCACTGCCTCCGATTAGGGGCATCGGTGCGCAGCCGGCCGAGCCGGCTGCTTCCGCGGGGCACGGCAGTCACGCGGCCACAGCGCCGCCCCCCGCACCGGCGTCGCGCCTGCCGAGGGCGCTCCCGATTCCGGGGGACGTCCTCGGCCGCGGCATCGCGATGGCGTACCTGAGCATCGTCGCCCTGATCCCGCTGGCGGCGGTGCTCTTCAAGTCGCTCGACAACGGCGTCGACTCGTTCTGGGACGCGGTCTCGAGCCCTCAGGCGGTCGCGGCGCTGCGGCTGACGCTGATCGCCTCGGTGATCGTCGTCTTGATCAACGCGGTCGCCGGGACGCTGATCGCCTGGGTGCTCGTGCGCGACGAGTTCCCCGGCAAGGGCATCGTCAACTCGCTGATCGACCTGCCGTTCGCGCTGCCCACGATCGTCGCGGGCCTCACGCTGCTGGCGTTCTACGGCCCCGAGAGCCCGGTGGGCGTGAATGTCGCATTCACGCGCGTTTCGGTCGTGCTCGCGTTGCTGTTCGTGACGCTGCCGTTCGTCGTGCGTGCCGTTCAGCCCGTGCTGCTCGAGCTGGACACCGAGATGGAGCAGGCGGCCGAGTCGCTGGGCGCGAGCCGCTTCACCGTCTTCCGGCGCATCATCCTGCCGAACCTGCTGCCGGCGATCATCGCCGGCGGGGGACTCGCGTTCGCCCGCGCCGTGGGCGAGTTCGGCTCGCTCATCCTGATCACGGGCAACATCCCGTTCCAGACCCAGGCGGCCTCGGTCTTCATCTTCTCCCAGGTCGAGAGCGACAACCCCGTCGGTGCCTCGGCGGTGTCGGTGGTGTTGCTCGTGGTTGCCCTGGTCGTACTGCTGTTCTTCGGTTGGCTCTCGAAGCGGGCGCTTCGCCATGAAGAGTAAGTACGTCCTCAGGGTCCTCGCGCTCGGGTACCTGGCGCTGCTGCTCGGCATCCCCGTGGCGCTCGTGTTCGTGAACGCGTTCCAGGACGGCATCGCGGCGGCCTGGGAGGCCGTGACCACGCCCGAGGCGCAGCACGCCTTCTACCTGACGATGGTGATGGTGGCGGTGGCCGTGCCGCTGAACACGATCTTCGGCGTCCTGTGCGCCCTCGCGATCGTGCGCCAGCGCTTCCGCGGGCGTGCCCTCCTCAACGCCATGGTCGACCTTCCGTTCGCGGTCTCGCCCGTGGTGGTGGGCCTGGCGCTGCTGCTCGTCTACGGCCGCCGCGACGGCTGGGTGGGAGAGTGGTTCGCCGAGCAGGGCATCCAGATCATCTTCTCGACCCCCGGGATGATCCTCGCGACGATGTTCGTCTCGCTGCCGTTCGTGGTGCGCGAGGTGATTCCCGTGCTGCGTGAGATCGGCACCGAGCAGGAGCAGGCGGCGGCCACGCTGGGCGCCGGCCCGTTCCAGACCTTCTTCCGCGTCACGCTGCCTGCGATCCGCTGGGGGGTCGCGTACGGCGTCGTCCTCACGACCGCGAGGGCGCTCGGAGAGTTCGGCGCGGTGAGCGTGGTGTCGGGCAATCTCTCCGGCCAGACCGAGACCGCGACGCTGTTCGTGCACAACCGCTTCCAGCGTTTCGACGAGACGGGCGCATATGCCGCGTCCGTGGTACTGGCGCTCTTGGCCTTGGCGACGCTCCTCGCGATGAACGTGATCAAGCCAAAGGAGGCTCAGGGATGAGCATCGTCGTCGACTCGGTGTCCAAGCGCTTCGGCGAGTTCACGGCCCTCGAGGACGTGTCGCTCGCAGGTGCGCGACGGTTCGCTCACGGCCCTGCTCGGCCCCAGCGGCGGCGGCAAGTCGACGCTCCTGCGCGTGATCGCCGGGCTCGAGGCGCCCGACAGCGGCAAGGTGTTGATCGGGGGCGAGGACGCCACGCGCGAGCCGCCTCAGCGCCGCAACGTCGGCTTCGTGTTCCAGCACTACGCGGCCTTCAAGCACATGACCGTCGCCAAGAACGTGGCGTTCGGGCTGACGATCCGCAAGCGCCCGAGGGCGGAGATCGAGGCGCGCGTGGACGAGCTCCTGAGGCTGGTGCATCTCGACGGCTTCGCCCACCGCTACCCCTCCCAGCTCTCCGGCGGGCAGCGCCAGCGCATGGCGCTCGCTCGCGCGCTCGCAGTCCAGCCGCGCGTGCTGCTCCTCGACGAGCCGTTCGGCGCGCTCGACGCCACTGTGCGCAAGGAGCTGCGGGCCTGGCTGCGACGCCTCCACGACGAGGTCCACGTGACGACCGTGTTCGTGACGCACGACCAGGAGGAGGCGATGGAGGTTGCCGAGCAGATCGTGGTGCTGAACCACGGCCGGATCGAGCAGACCGGGTCGCCGCGCCAGCTCTACGAGCAGCCCGCGAACGACTTCGTGATGGGCTTCGTCGGCCCGGTCTCGGAGCTCTCCGGGCGCTGGATCCGCCCGCACGACGTGGAGATCCTGCTCGAGCCGTCAGACGGCGCCGCCGAGGCGATGATCGACCGCATCGTCCATCTCGGCTTCGAGGTGCGCGTTGAGCTGACGCTCGGCGACGGCGAGAAGACCTGGGCGCAGACGACGCGCGCCAACGCGCAGGAGCTCGAGCTGACCGACGGCGAGATCGTCTGGCTGCGGACCGCCACGGATCACGACCTGACGCCGGCCTGACGCCGGCGGCTCAGCGCCGCGACCAGGCCTCGGGCGACTCGGTGAGCCGGCGCACGCGGGCCGGCAGCTTGCCGGCCACCACGTCCGCGAGCGTGATCTCGTCCACCACCGAGCGCATGCTCGCGCGCAGCGCGACCCACACCGTCCGCAGGTTCTCGGCGGCGCCGTCGTACGCGACGTCCTCAGGGGCCTCGCCTCTGACGCTGGCGAGCGGTCCGTCCACGGCACGGATCACCTCGCCGAGCGTGACCTCGTCGGCGGCGCGGGCGAGCCAGTAGCCACCCTCGGCCCCGCGCTGGGCGCGGACGATCCCGGCGTGTCGCAGGTCGGTGAGAATGTTCTCCAGGAACTTGAGCGGGATCGCCTGCGCCTGGGCGAGCCGTTCGCCCTTGACAGGGCCGTCGCTCGCGACGGCCAGCTCGAGCAGCGCCCGAACCGCGTAGTCGGTCTTTGCGGAAACCCGCACGGGCCCGAATTGTGCCGATAGTCTCGGCGCATGGACGTGACCTGGGCGAGCGAGTGGATCGAGGATTACGGCGACGCCTGGCTCCGGAAGGACTCCGAGGCCGTCGCGGAGCTCTTCACCGAGGGCGCCATCTACCGCTCCAGCCCGATGCGTCCCCCCGCGATCGGCCGCGCGGCGATCGGTGACTACTGGCGGACTGCGACGTCGACCCAGGAGGACGTCGAGCTGCGCTTCGGGACGCCGGTGGTGCACGGCAACCGCGTGGTCGTGGAGTGGTGGGCAACGATGCGCGACGAGGGAACTGAGATCACCATCCCGGGCTGCCTCCTGCTCCACTTCGCGAGCGGCGGCCGCTGCGACGAGCTGCGTGAGTACTGGCATCGCGAGCAGGGCCGTCACGAGCCGCCGGACGGTTGGGGGCGCTAGCCGAGGGTCTCTTTGGGCGCCTGCGGCGCCCGATGGCCGTGCTGTGCACAGCAGCGGCGGCCTGGCCGGCCGCGGCGGCCGGAGCCGACCGTCAGCGGAGCGCGAAGCTCGTGGCCGCCGGCGACATCGCCTGCGAGCCGGGCGTCCCGGTGGGTCCGACCCGCTGCCGCCACGCCTACACGGCACAGCTCGTGCAGGCGCTCGACCCGGACGTGGTGGCCACGCTCGGCGACGCCCAGTACGAGGACGGCAAGCTCGCGACCTACCTCGCCTCCTATCACCCCACCTGGGGCGCCTTTCGCTCGATCACGCGCCCGGCGCTCGGCAACCACGAGTACGCGCCGAGGGCCGATAGGCGCCGCGCGCCGGGGCACTTCGCGTACTTCGGGAAGGCTGCCGGGCCCCGCAGGGGCTACTACACCTACCGCCTCGCCGGCTGGCGCATCGTCGTGCTGAACTCGGGCGCGCTCGACTTCGCCAAGCGCTCGCGAACGCTGCCCAACGACTGCTTCCCGGTCTCCTGCGCGCGGCGGAGCCGCCAGGTGCGCTGGCTGCGCCGGCTGATGCGCGGCCTTACGCCGAACCGCTGCGTGCTCGCCTACTGGCACCACGCGCGCTACAGCTCGACGAGCCCCGGGCCCTCGCCCGAGCTGCGCCATGTGTACCGGGCGCTGTACGAGGGGGGCGCCGAACTGGCTGTGACGGCTCACTCGCACAGCTACGAGCGCTTCGCGCCGATGGACGCGGCGGGTCGCCGGCGCCGCGCCGGGGTGCGGCAGTTCGTGGTGGGCACCGGAGGCGCCGGCCGGATCCGCGCCCCGCGACGGGTGCGCGCCGGCAGCGTCCACTATGACCGGAGCGGCGCGCTCGGGGTGCTCGAGCTGAGCCTGCGTCACGGCCGCTACGCGTTCCGGTTCGTGCGCGAGGACGGCACGACACTCGATCGCGGCCGCGGGCGCTGTCACCCGGCGCCGCGTCGCACGGGGCGTCGCGGCCGGAGTCCGTAGGATCCCCGCGCGTGGACGTCGAGCAGATCAAGCAGCGCCAGCGTGCGATCTGGGGACTCGGCGACTACTCGAAGCTTTCGAAGTCGCTGAGGCCCGCATCCGTCGAGCTCTGCAATGCGTGCGCAGTCTCTGCGGGACAGGAGGTCCTCGACGTGGCGGCCGGCGACGGCAACTTCGCACGCGCCTGCGCGAGCGTGGGCGCCAGCGTGGTCGCGTCGGACATCGCGCCGGTCATGGTCGAGCGCGGACGCGAGCGCGCCAAGGCGGAGGGGTACGAGATCGAGTGGGTCGAGGCCGACGCCGAGGAGCTCCCGTTCGAGGACGCCCGCTTCGATTGCGTCGGCTCCGTCTTCGGCGCCATGATCGCTCCCCGGCCGCAGGTCGTCGCGCGTGAGCTGTTCCGGGTCGTGCGGCCCGGGGGCACGGTCGGCATGACCGCCTGGAGGCCGGAGAGCTTCGTCCCGAGGTTGGGGCAGATCTCGCGCACGTACGTGCCGCCGCCCGCGGACCAGCCGCTCGCGGATGAGTGGGCGGACGAGGAGACCGCCCGGAGCCGATTCGAGGGGCTCGCGGCGACGGTCGAGTTCGAGACGCGCACGCTCGTCTGGGAGGCCGAGTCGCCCGAGGCGTTCGTCGCGGAGCAGGCCGAAGCGGCGCCGCCCGGGGTGGCCGCCAAGCAGGCCATGCCGCCCGAGCGCTACGCGGCGATGGTGGCAGAGGTGGTGGAGCTCGCTCGCCGAATGGGAGGTGACGGGCCGGTCGCGATCGAGAACGAGTACGTGCTGATCATCGCCCGCAAGCGCGGGTGACCAGCCGGCTCCTTCTCGAGTACGACGGCTCCGAGTTCGCCGGCTGGGCACGCCAGCCGGGTCTCCGCACGGTCCAGGGCGTGCTGGAGGAGGCGCTGTCGACCGTGCTCCGGCGCGAGGTCGAGCTGACGGTGGCCGGGCGGACCGACCGCGGCGTCCACGCGCGCGGCCAGGTGGCGAGCCACGCGGGCGACCCGGCGCCGCTCCGGAGCCTGAACGCGCTGCTCCCCGGCGACGTGGCCGTGCTCCGGAGCGAGGAGGCGCCGGACGGCTTCGACGCCCGCCGCGACGCCCGCAGCCGCACCTACCGCTACCGGGTCCTGGCCCGCCCGGCGCCGAGCGCATTCGAGCGCCGCAGGGCGCTGTGGTGGTCGCGACCGCTCGATCGTGCGGCGCTGGACGAGTGCGCCGCGGCGCTTCCCGGCTCCCACGACTTCACCGCCTTCACGCCGACCGACAGCGAGCACGTGCGCTTCGTCCGCGACGTCTTCCGCGCCGAATGGATCGAGGAGCCGGACGAGGTGCTCGCCTTCTGGATCGAGGCCGACACCTTCATGCGCCACATGGTGCGGGTGCTGGTCGGAACCATGCTCGGCGGTGTCAGCCCGGACGCATTTCGGCGACTACTGGAGGGACGGCCGCGCAGCGAGGCGGGGGCGACAGCAGCGGCCCACGGCCTTTACCTGGAGTCGGTCCGCTACTGACCCTTGAGTACCCTGGGAAAGCGTTCCATGAAGGTCCTTCTGACCAATGACGACGGCATCACCGCCACCGGCCTGAACGCCATGCGGCAGGCTTTGCTCGAGGTCCCCGGCCTCGAGCTCGCCGTGATCGCCCCGGACTCGAACCGCAGCGCCACCGCCCGCAGCATCACGATCCGGCAGCCGCTCTGGGTCGAGGAGGTGGAGTTCGGCGACGGCACCACCGGCTTCGCCACCGACGGCACACCGGTCGACTGCGTCCGCTTCGCCGCCCTCGGGCTCATCGAGTTCGTTCCCGAGCTGATCGTGTCCGGCATCAACCACGGCAACAACCTCGGTGACGACATCACCTACTCCGGCACGGTGGCGGCCGCGCTCGAGGGCATCATGCTCGGCATCCCGGCGATCGCAGTCTCCCAGCAGGCGGACCACGGCGAGATGGACTTCCGCGCCGGCAGCTCCTGGAGCCGCACGCACTTCGAGCAGGCGGCCGCCTTCATCGCGCGCCTGGTAGAGGGGCTCGAGGACGTGCCGATCCCGGCGGGTACGCTGCTCAACGTGAACGCCCCTGCCGCCGACGCGCGCGGGGTGAAGGTCGGCCGGCTCGGCAAGCGCGTCTACAACGACCGCATGGAGCTTGCGGAGGAGGACGGCGAGCGCCGCCGCCGCTACACCATGTACGGCGTCGAGCCCAGCTATCAGCACGAGGATGGCACGGACTTCGCTGCAATCGCGGGCGGATACATCGCCGTTACCCCGCTGCACTTCGACCTCACCGACCAGGCCGGCATCGACCGCCTGTCGAGCTTCGAGCTCGACCGGCTCCTGCGACCGGCCGCCCGCGAGGTTTGAGCGGGGTACCGAAGGAGGCGCGCGAGCGGGCCGCCGAGCTGAGGAAGCAGCTCGAGTACCACGGCCGCCGCTACTACGTCCTCGACGACCCCGAGATCTCGGACGTCGAGTACGACGCCCTGCTGAACGAGCTGCGCGATCTCGAGGCGCAGCACCCCGAGCTGCTCACCCCGGACTCGCCCACCCAGCGAATCGGGGGCCAGCCGCTCGACAAGTTCGACGAGGTCCGTCACCTGCAGCCGATGCTGTCGCTGGCCAACGCCCGCAACGAGGAGGAGCTCGCAGCCTGGGTGGTGCGCAGCGAGCGCTATCTGGCGCGCCAGGGAGTCGAGATGGGCGACGTCCGCTTCGTCACCGAGCCCAAGATCGACGGGCTCGCGATCTCGCTCGTCTACGAGGACGGGGTCCTGGTGCGCGGAGCCACCCGCGGCAACGGCGAGGTGGGCGAGGAGGTGACGCAGAACCTGCGCACGATCCGCGCGATACCGCTGCGCGTGGAAGACGCGCCGCCGCTGCTCGAGGTGCGCGGCGAGATCTACCTGCCGCTCGCGGCATTCGCAAAGTTGAACGAGGAACGCGCTGCCGCGGGGGAGCCGACCTACGCCAACCCGCGCAACACCGCCGCCGGCTCGATCCGCCAGCTCGACCCGCAGCTCGCCGCCGCACGCCCGCTGTCGATGTGGACCTACGGCGTGGGCGCCACGGACGGGCTCGAGTTCGAGTCGCATCACGAGTCGCTCGAGTGGCTCCGCGACCACGGCTTCCGGGTCAACCGGGACGTGGAGGTCAAGGACACGGTCGAGGAGGTCGTGGCTGCCTGCAAGGCCTGGGAGGAGCGCCGGCACTCGCTCGACTTCGAGATCGACGGCGTCGTCGTGAAGGTCGACGACCTCGACCTTCAGCGCCAGCTCGGCGTGGTCGGACGTGAGCCGCGCGGCGCGATCGCGTGGAAGTTCCCGCCGACCACCGCCACGACCGTCCTCGAGAAGGTGGCCTGGAACGTCGGCCGCACCGGGCACATGATCCCGTTCGCGATGCTGAAGCCCGTGCAGGTGTCGGGCGTGACGGTCAAGCAGGCGACGCTCCACAACGAGGAGGACCTGCACCGCAAGGACGTTCGCGAGGGCGACGAGGTGATCATCATGCGCGCGGGCGACGTGATCCCCCAGGTCGTGTCGCCGACCTCCAAGGCGCAGCGCGCGAAGAAGCGGGCCGCGTCGCCAGAGCCACCGGCCAAGTGCCCCGCCTGCGGGACCCCGACCGTCAAGTCGGAGGAGGGCGTCTGGACGATCTGCCCGAACCGCGCCTCCTGCCCGGGCCAGGTCTTCCAGGCGGTCAAGCACTTCGTCGGCGCGATGGACATCGACGGGCTCGGAGAGGAGAACGTGCGCCGCTTCCTCGACGAGGGACTGATCACGAGCTTCGCGGACCTCTACGACCTCACGGCCGAGCGGTTGGTGGAGCTCGAGCGCTTCGGCGAGACCTCGGCGGGCAACCTGGTCAGGGCGATCGAGGCCTCGAAGGAGCAGCCCTTCCATCTTGTCCTCTATGCGCTCGGGCTGCCGGGCATCGGCTTCGTCAACGCGCGCAACCTGGCTCGCCACTTCCGCTCGATGGATGCGCTGCTCGCGGCGAGCGCCGAGGAGATCGCCGAGGTCGAGGGGATGGGGCCGATCCTCGCCCGGACCGTGCACGAGACACTCGCCGAGCCGCGCGTGCGCGAGCTGATCGATCAGCTGCGCGAGGCCGGCCTCCAGATGGAGGAGGAGGGCGAGGCCCCGCCGGCGGAGGGCCCGCTGGTGGGCAAGACCGTGGTGCTGACCGGCACGCTCCCGAACCTGACCCGGCCCGAGGCCACGGCACGAATCGAGGGCGCCGGCGGCAAGGTCACCGGATCGGTGTCGAAGAACACCGACTACCTGGTGGCGGGCGAGGACGCCGGCAGCAAGCTGACGAAGGCGCAGGAGCTCGACCGCGACGAGGACGGCCTGCTCGAGCCGCCGAAACCCGATTGATGTCGTCAGGCGACATCAGGATGGGGCAGCCGGCCTGCCGCCGGTCGCGCCGGTGGCCCTTACCGTGCCGTTCTGTTGTCGCGACAGGACAACAAGTCGGCACGGTGCCTCAAAAGCACGCGGCGAGGAGTCCGTGCGGTCGCCTGCTCGAGCTGCTGCCGGAGGGGCGGCCGCCGCGGCTGCTGCCCGGCGGCGCAGCGGGCCACCGGGGCCTCCTCCCCAAGGAAACCCGACCTGATGTCGTCAGGCGACATCGAGTGGGGAACGTTCGCGCGCCTACGCATCCAGTGCCCCGTGGCCCACCGCCCTTACCGCGACGTCTGTTGTCGCCCGGCGACAACAAGTCGGCACGATGCCGGCCATCACGGGCCGGGGCTGTGATCCGCGCGCTAGCCGCGCGCAGCTATCGCCTGCAGCATCGCGTCCTGAAGGCGGCGGGCTCCGGGCGGATACACATAGTTCATGAGGATCGAGTACACGTAGGTGTCGCCCGATGGTGCCTCGCAGTATCCGGACAGGGCGCTCACGTTCGAGAGCGTGCCGGTCTTGCCGCGGCAGCGCGCTCGGGCCGCCCCGCGGCGCATGCGGTCCTTGAGCGTGCCGTCCTGGCCGGCGATCGCCAGCGAGTCGATGAACTGCGCGCCGAACTCGATCTGGTCGAGCTCGAACATCTCGGCAAGGAGCTTCACGACCTGCCGCGGCGAGGCGCGGTTGCCGCGCGAGAGGCCCGAGCCGTCCACGAGCCGGGCGCCGGAGCCGAGACGCCGTGCGTAGCCCGCCGCCAAGCGCGCCCCGGCCGCCGTTGTCCCAACGCCGCGCGCCTGCAGCGCGAGGTCCTTGAGGAGCATCTCGGCGAAGAAGTTGTCAGAGGGCTTGTTTGTCAGCTGGATGAGGCGGGACATCGTCGGCGAGTCGACGCTGGCGAGCACCTCGAGTCCCGACCGGGGTGACGCCGGGGCGCGGCTTCAGCCGCACCGGAATGCCGCGCGCTTCGAGCGCGGCATCCAGGCGGGCCGCGGCGAACGCGGGGGGATTGAGCTGGAACGACCCGCCACTCTCGTTGCCGAGCCCGCGGTTGAAGGACAGAGCGCTCAGCGGGCCAACCCAGATCGAGGTTGCGTAGCGGGACTCGGGGCCTCCGCGCAGCGCGTCGAAGCGCGACTCGTCCCCGTAGATCCGCCCTGTCACACGCGTGATGCCCGCCTCTTGGAGGAGCGCGGCCAGCTGCTCGACCGTGGCCCCCTCGCCATAGCTCCTGGTGGTGAATCGGCTGCTGCCGAAGGTCGGGTCGCCGCCACCGCGCAGGTAGAGGTCGCCCTGCCAGACCCCGTCTGCGTCCAGTGCGCCGGCCCCGAGCACCTCGGTGCCGAGCGTGCCCTCGGTCCCGAAGCGGGCCAAAGCGGCCGCGGTGGTGAAGAGCTTGGTGTTCGAGGCGAGGATGCGCGACCGGTTCTGGCGCCAGCGGAAAACGGTCTCGCCCTGGCTGAGGTTGACCACATAGGCGCCCGAATGGGCGCCGGAGGCGCGCATCTGGCGCGACAGCTGCTTTACGAGCACCTCGTCGGCCGCCGCGGCCGTTGCGGGCGCGCAGATCAGCACTGCGATTGCGAAGGCGGCAATTCGTCGCATCGAAGAGGTGGAACACGCTAGCGACCTTTCCGGTGCGCTCGCCGGGAGGGTGCGCCCGCCGCATCGGCCATACTCAGGGCGCATGGGAGAGGTCGTAAAGCTCCAAAAGCCGGCCCAGAAGGGCAAGGCCACGCAGGCAAAGCCGCGGCGGCGGCGGCCGCCGCGCTCGCGCACCGCCCTGGTTCTCGGAGGCGGGGGCTTCACGGGCGGCGTGTACGAGATTGGCGCGCTGCGCGCCCTCGATCTGCTGGCGGTAAACCGCACGGTCAACCAGTTCGACGTCTACGTCGGCACGAGCGCCGGCTCCTTCCTCGCCGCCCTCACCGCCAACGGGGTGACGCCCGAGGAGATGATGCGGGTCGTCAACCAGCAGGTGCCCACCCCCTTCAGGGACGTCGACCGGGGCACGCTGATGCGCCCGAACGCGCTCGAGTTCGCTCAGAGCGCCGCGCTGATGCCGCTGCGGATGCTGGGCTTGGCCCGAACCTTCCTCGGCCAGATCCGCAGCACGTCGCTAATCGATCTCGCCGTGGGGCTCGCCGAGGCGCTGCCGTCAGGCCTCTACGACTCCCGCGGAATCGAGCAATACCTCGAGACCGTGCTCGGCGACCCCGACCGGGTCAACGACTTCCGGCTCCTGGAGAACGAGCTCTTTCTCCCGGCCACCGACCTCGACACCTGCGAGCGCATCGTGCTCGGCGGGGCGGAGTGGGACGACGTGCCGATCTCGCGCGCGGTCGCGGCCTCGACCGCGCTCCCGATGGTCTACAAGCCGGTCGAGATCAAGGGCCGTCACCTCGTCGACGGCGGCCTGCGCTCGACCACGAACGTGGACGTCGCGGTAGAGGCCGGCGCCAAGTTCGTGATCGTGGTCAACCCGCTTGTGCCGTACGTCAACGACTTCCAGAAGGTGATCCCGACGATGTGGGGCAGCCGCGTGCGGCGCGTGCGCGACATGGGCTTCCCGCAGGTCGGCTACCAGGCCTTCAAGCTGATCGCCCACCAGCGCCTGCACGAGGCGGTGGCGCGCTGGCAGGAGCGCTACCCCGGCGTCGACATCATCCTGATCGAGCCCGATCCCAACGACGAGCTCATGTTCGAGACCAACATCCTCAACTACACCCGCAGGGTGGAGATCGCCCGGCACGGCTTCGAGTCCGTGACGCTCAAGCTGGCCTCGGACTACGACGAGCTCAAGGCGGTGTGCGCGAAGCACGGGATCGAGATCTCGGCCACTCGCGTGCGCAAGGTGGTTCGCAAGTTCGCGAAGGAGCGCGAGAAGGCCGCGGGCTGGCGCCGGATACTCGAGCAGACGACGGGCGCGTTGCTGCGCCAGACCGACCAGGCCTGAGGGAGGCGGATGGTGAAGTACGTGCTCTTCTACGAGTCGGCCGACGACCTGTTCTCGAAGGCTCCGGCCCACCAAGAGGCCCACGGAGTCCACGCTCGCGAGTTCCAGTCGCGCGGCGACCTCCTCATGACCGGCCCGTTCTCGAATCCTCAGGAGGAGGGCGCGATGTCGGTGTTCACGAGCCGAGCGGCGGCGGAGGAGTTCGCGAAGGGCGATCCGTTCGTGCTGAACGGGGTGGTCGAGAATTGGTATGTCCGGGAGTGGGACGAGGGGTTGGACTAGCGCCCGCTCACTCTGCGGGTTGGTTCCGGGTCGGTCTCGCGTATTGGCTGGGGAAGGGTGTGCTCGTCGGCCGCGGCTGGCCGGGCGTGATCGAAGATCGTTCGGTGCCGTCTCGGGAGGCGCGAGCGTCCTGACTTTGAGCGCCAGGAGCGGCCAGGACGACGTGCGCCGGATCCCGGGCTGGGGGCTTCCCCGCTGTCGATGAAGATTCGGCAACGGCCGGGATCAGCCGAAGATTGTTCGCCGAGGGACGTCACAGCGGCCGCTGTCCCACAGCCCCTTCCCCAGCCCCGGCCCGGCCGGCGGAGACCAACCCGGTGCCGTGGTTCAGCCGCCGATCGCCAGCTCGAGCGCGCGCAGCAGGCGATCCGTGGCCGGCGCGTCACGCACCGTCGCGCGGATGTGATCATCGGCCCCGAGCGGGCCGCCGGGCGCCACTATCACTCCCTGCCGGCGGAGGCTGCCGGCGAGCTGGTTCCCGCTCATCCCGCGCGCGGCCAGCCAGATGAAGTTGGCCTGCGAGGGGGAGACGTCCACTGGCAGCGCCCTCAGCGCCTCGAGTAGCCGGGCCCGCTCGCGCGACACCGCGCGGCGGCGGCGGTCGATCTCGGCGTCGCCGGTGCGCAGCGCGTGCTCCACGGCTGCCTGCGTAAGGGCGTTTACGCCCAGGACCGGCGCCACCGCCGCCAGCAGCGAGGCATCGCTCGAGCACCGCGTAGCCCGCCCTCAGCCCCGAAAGCCCGTAGGCCTTCGAGAAGGTACGGACCACGAGCAGGCGCGGGAACGCCTCGACCAGCCGCAGGCAGGCGTCCATCTCCTCGACGTCCTGGAAGTGGACGAGCGCCTCGTCGAGGAGCACGTGGACATGCTCCGGCAGCGCGGACAAGAGCCGCCCCAGCTCCTCGGCCGGCGAGTAGTCGCCCGTCGGGTCGTTGGGGTTGCACACGACGACGACGCGCGTGCGCTCGCTCACCTCCTCGAGCAGCGTGGCGCGCTCACACGGATGCGGGCGCGCGTAGGCGTGCGCCGCCATCAGCGGGTAGAGCGGGTAGGAGGGCCAGGGCATCAAGAGCTCGTCGCCCTGGGAGAGGAGCGCCATCGCCGCAGCCTGCAGAAGCTCCGCGGCACCGTTGCCCAGCACGATCTTCTCCGGGGGGATCGCGTGACGGTCGGCGAGCAGGCGGCGGGCGCCGGTCGCGTGCCGATCCGGGTAGCCGTTGACTCCTCCGCGCGCCCGCGCGATCGCCGCGTTCACGATCTCCGAGTGGGGCAGGTCCGGCCACTCCGTGCCGGAGAGGTCGAGCTCCTCGACGCGCTCGAGGGCGAGCTTGCGCTCGCGCGCGCGGCGGGCGCGCCGCTCACGGTTGAGCACCTCCTCATCGATGTCCTCGAACTGCCGGTAGTAGTCGCGAAAGCCCACTGCGCTCACTCGGACGGAGCGATGCTCGGCCCCGGTCCCTGGATGATCAGGAACCAGATCGCGAACGCGACCAGGGCGACGCCGACGCACGCCGCGAAGATGCGCTCGAGCGCGCCGCGCTCCTGCCGGTGCCCCGCCGCGCGGCGGACGAGCTTCCAGGCGTGGTCGACGCGCTTGGCGGCCGCCATCGTGAGCAAGAGCGACGCCAGGCAGCCGAGCATGATCGTCGCGATACCGGCAGTCACGTAGCCGGTCAGGTAGTCCACCTGCGAGCCGATCCACAGCCAGGCGGCGGGCTGCGGGCCCAACAGCGAGAGGCAGAGCAAGATCTCCACCGCCAGGAGGCCGTGGGCCAGCCACTCGTCCATGCGACGCCGGCCCTCGGAAGAGGGCCCTGGGTCCCGGTAGCGAACGGGCGCCGTGCCCGGTCGCCGGCCGATGAACAGGCCGCCGGTGTCGGTGGGATCGTTGCTGGCCATGAAGATAGATAACCCGCGCAGCCGGCCGAGCCGGCTGCTCGGGCCACGGCAGGCCCGCGCGGGCGCGCCGTCCACTGAGGGTAGTGGTCGCCGACCCTCAGCGAGAGCGGGCGTAGACCTCGTCGATCAGCCCGGCGAACTTGTCGTGCACGACGTTGCGCTTGACCTTGAGCGTCGGCGTCAACTCACCGGTCTCCTGGGAGAGGTCGTGGTCGAGGATCTCGAAGCGCTTGATCTGCTCGACCGGCCCGACGTGCGAGTTGACCTCGTCGACCGCGGCCTGTACCTCCGCCAGCACCTTCTCGTTCGTCCGGAGCGCCTCGATCGACGCGTCCTCCAGCCCGAGCGACTCCGCCAGCGCCGGCGCCTCCTCCGGGTCGAGCGTGATCAGCGCGATCAGGTACGGACGCCGGTCGCCGATCACGACCGCCTGGGAGATCCAGCGGTTCTGCTTGAGGCCGTTCTCGAGGTTCGCCGGCGTGATGTTCTTGCCGCCGGCCGTGATGATGATGTCCTTCTTGCGGCCGGTGATGAAGAGGAAGCCGTCCTCGAGCCGGCCGAGATCGCCGGTGTGGAGCCACTCGCCCTCGAGCGCCTGGGCGGTCGCCGCCTCGTTCTTGTAGTAGCCCTTGAAGATGTTCGGGCCCTTGATCAGCACCTCGTCGTCGTCGGCGATCTTCACCTCCACGCCCGACATCGGCTTGCCGACCGAGCCGAACCGGAAGCCGTTCGCCTCGGGGCGGTTGACCGTCGCGCTCGTGGCGGTCTCGGTCATCCCGTAGCCCTCCATCACCGGCACCCCACAGGCGAAGAAGAACTCGAGGATCTCGGGAGCGATCGGCGCCGCGCCCGTCACGCACTCGCGGATGTTCTGACCGAAGAGGCCGCGGACGTTCTTGAAGAGCTTCTCCTCGGCCTGGTCAAAGGCGGCCTGGAGCTCGGGCGGCACCTCTTGGCCCTCGAGCTGCATGGTGCGCACCTTGACGCCCACCTGAACGGCCTGACGCAGCTGCTCCTTGTCCTCGACCGCGCCGGTGGCCAGCGTGTAGATCTTCTCGAACATGCGCGGGACCGACGGGAAGTAGGTCGGGCCCAGCTGGGCGATGTCGGCGATGATCATCTTCGGGTCGCGCGACCAGTAGGCGAGCGTCACGCCGAGGTCGAACGAGCCGAACTGGATGAGGATCGCGAAGGCATGTGCCAGCGGGAGGAACAGGTACGAGCAGTCGCCGCCCTGCAGCACGCTCTGCTTGGCCACCGCGTCCGTGATCGCGCGGTAGTTGGCGTGGGTGAGCAGGCACCCCTTGGGCGGCCCTGTGGTGCCCGACGTGTAGATGTAGAGGCACATGTCCTCGGGTGTGACCGCCTCGTAGCGGGCCTCCCACTCGGATTCGTCGCGGCCGCGGCCGCGCTCGCGCAGTGCGTCGAGCGTGATGACGTCGCCGCCGACCTCGGCACCCTCGGGATCGATGACGATCACGTGGCGCAGCTCGGGGCACTCGGCGCGCACCTTCTGCACCTTCGCGAGCTGCTCGGCGTCCTCGACGAAGACCGCGCGCGAGTCCGAGTGGTGGAGGACGTACTGCACCTCCTCCGGCGAGTTCGTCTGGTAGATCGTGACCAGCGTGCCCCCGGCGGTGAGGATGCCGAAGCACGCCTGGGTCCACTCGGGGCGGGTGTGGGCGAGGATCGAGATCTTCTCGCCCGGCTCGATGCCGAGATCGACGAGGCCGAGCGCGACCTCCTTGACGGCCTCGCCGAGCTCCGTGTAGGAGACGTCGACCCACTCGTCGCCGACCTTGTAGCGCTGCGCGGGGCGGTCCGCGTATTTCTTGGCCGCCAGCGGCAGCAGGTCGGCGATCGTGCTGGAGCCAGTGCTTTCGACGACACCGGTGCCCGCGGTGACTGCTTCCATCAAACCTCTCCCTCTTGCTCCTCGAGTCCAACTGACGGCCGCGTCAACCGACCCGCGGCGGGGGAGATTCTATGTGCACAACGGCCGCGGGGCCACGATGTGGCCCCGCGCCAGACTGCAGGAACGCGGGCCGTGGCCCGCAACGGTTGCTAGGCCTTGGCCAGTTCCCTCTTTTCCTGCTCGTTCTTGAGAGTGCTTGTGAAGAGAGTCTTGTCGATCCGACCTTGGAAGATCGGGACGCCCAGTTCCATGCACTTTGCGATTACTTCGCGACGGTGCATCCCCGCCTCTCGTCCGAGTTCGGTGGGCGTCAGGTGGATCGCCATGTACTGCTGCCTCCTCGTCGCTTTTAGGGCGTGGAAAGGAGGGTAGCGTTTGCGCCGGTCGGCGCAAGAGAAAATCTGCAGTCGCCCGCTACTGGAGCTCCGCTAGAGCCGTCAGCGTGCGCTCGCCACCGGGGTCGCCGGCGGTTGCCGGAACGAGAACCAGCTCGTCGAGCGCGGCCGCGTACGCCTCCAGCCGCTGGTTGATCGCGTCGGCGTCGCCGACGAGGCCGACGGTGGCCGCAGCCTCGCTGGGAAGTGCGCTCAGCAGGTCTTCGTGCCCGGCCCCCGCGTGTGCCATCTCCACGGCCTCGCCGAACCCGGCGGCCGTGAACATCTCGTCGTAACCGGCCACGGCGAGGTAGCCGACCAGGCCCTGCATGATCTGTGCATACGCCTCCGGATCGGGATCGACCGCTGCCGGGACCCAGGCAGCGAGCCTGGGCGGTGGATTGCCGGTCCGCCCGGCGTGTCGCTCCAGCTTCCCCCGATACTCGCGGGCCAGCTCGGGTGAGACGAGGTCGAGCACCATGCGGTCGGCGTGTTCCGCGGCGACCGCGATGGCGCGCTCGCCGAAGGCTGCCACGGTGAGCGCTCCGCCGGGCGGGTCGAGGCGCAGCCGGTAGTGGGTCGAGAGGACCTCGCCGTCGAGGTCCGCCTGCCCTTCGAGGAGGAAGGCACGTACGGCTTGGGCGCTTTCGGCCAGCGCGGCGACAGGGCGACGCCGCGAGCGGCCGTGCATCCGCTCGACCACCCGTGCGCTCGATGTGCCGAGGGCCACGCCGACCGGGCGGCCGACGAGGGCGGCGGTCGAGGCGGCGGCCCGCGCGATCGTCGCCGGGTCGCGGACGTGAACGGGGAGGGGCCCGACGGTCAGCGCGATCTGCTCGGTGGCCGCCCCGATTGCGGTCGCCAGCGCGAATGAGTCCCAGACCCACCCCTCGGCGATCCACAGCTCTCGGTAGCCGAGCCGATCGGCCAGCGCGGCCGTGCGCAGCTCCTCCTGGGGCGGAACATCGGGCCGCGATCCGACGGCGACGCTGAGCTCCATGGGCGCCGCTTATACCAGCGGCGGGCCGTCGGGCTGACGTCACGATCGCGGGTTTGATGTGATGCCGGGTGGATTCGTCCCCGTCGCCACTCACCCGACCCGGGAGGCAACGATGCGAAGGCTGATCCTTGGAAGCGCGCTCGCCGCTCTGCTCGCGCTCACTCTGCCCGCTGTGGCCATGGCACAGACGGGCGACCCCGCCGACACCCTCATGAACCTGGACTTCAGCACCAAGTCCAAGAAGGCGGGGACCAAGAAGAAGGGCCGGCCCGTGTCGCTCACGATCAAGGTCGGACAGAGCACCCGTACCGGAACCGGGCAACCCGCCACCTCCAGGCAGCTCAAGATCGCCCTGCCGAAGGAGTTCCGCTGGAACGGGAAGCTGTATCCGAGCTCGAAGCGCTGCGACCCGACCGCTGCGACCCGAGCCAAGTCCACCCGCGTCTGCCCGAAGGGATCCAAGGTCGGCTCCGGTCACGTCACGGCCATCGCCAGCGGCGGCAATCTCGTGGAGGAGCTCGACGTGTCCGTCTTCGTCACGACCGGTGCGGACCTCGGCCTGTTTCTCGACTCCGCCCCCACCGCGCCGGCTCTCGATTCACACGATGCTGGTCGGCAGCGTGAGCGGCGGCAGGAACGTCTCGATCAACATCCCGATACAGATCCAGGAGCCTGCACCGGGGGTGCCAAGCGCGATCCGGGAACTGCGTACCACGATCAACGGCACGGTCACGCGTAAGGGCCAAAAGCGTGGCGTGATCGAGTCGTTCGGATGCAATCGGGCCTGGACGCTCTCGTTCACGAGCGTGTTCACGAGCGGGGGGAGCCTGAAGGACTCGGACTTCGCGCGCTGCACGAAATAGCGCTCTTCGCGTGCGTCGCTACGGCAAGCGCGCGGACCTGATCGTCCACGAGGAAGAGCCATACAACGCCGAGACGGGGCTCGCCGCGCTGGCGGAGGGTCCCCTGACGGCGATGGATGCGTTCTACGTGCGCTCGCACGGCGCGGTGCCGGAGCTCGACCCGGCCGCGTGGCGTCTGCGCGTGCACGGCCTCGTCGAGCGCGAGCTGGAGCTTTCGCTTGACACCCTGCGCGAGGCGTTCCGGGAGTGCGAGGTGACCGCGACTCTGCAGTGCGCCGGCAACCGGCGCGCTGGGCTGGTCGCAATCCGCGACATCCCGGGCGAGGCGCCGTGGGGACCCGGCGCCACCGGCACCGCGACCTGGAGCGGCGTCGCGCTCGCCGACGTGCTCGCGCTCGCCCGCCCGCTTGACGACGCCGGCCATGCCGGCTTCGACGGCGCCGACCTGTGCCCCGAGGCGAAGCCGGCCCAGCGCTTCGGCGGCTCGATCCCGCTCGACAAGGCGTTGCGCCCCGAGGTCCTGCTCGCCTGGGCGATGAACGGCGAGCCGCTTCCTGCAGTGCACGGCGGGCCGGTGCGCGTGGTCGTGCCCGGCTACATCGGCGCCCGCAGCGTCAAGTGGCTCGAGCGGATCGAGCTGCGCTCGGAGCCGTGGCAGGGCTACTTCCAGCATGTCGCCTACCGGCTGCTGCCCGAGGACGGGACGCCCGGCCCGGGCGCGGGAATGCCGCTCGGGCTGGTCGCGCTCAACGCCGACGTTCTGTCTCCGGCCGACGGCGAAACGGTCGCGGCAGGCCCCCTCGAGGTGCGCGGCTACGCCTTCGCGGGCGGCGAGCGCCACGTCGCACGGGTCGACGTCTCGCTCGACGGCGGCTCAACCTGGACGCAGGCGGAGCTCCTCGACGACCTCGGCCGCTGGGCCTGGCGGCATTGGCGGCTCACCGTAGAACTCGAACCCGGAGAGCACGAGATCCTCGTGCGCGCCTGGGACTCCTCGGCGGCCACCCAGCCGGAGGACGAGGCGGCGCTGTGGAACCCGAAGGGCTACGTGAACAACGCCCGTCCGCGGGTACGGGTGCGCGCGGCCGCCGCGTAGCCGAGAACCTCCCGCTCCGTTTGATCCTGCCCTGCCCACCCATGCGGTGGGCAAAGCAGGATTGTTGTTCTGGCCGTAGGTTCGCCGGCGTCAGCCCACCCGCGTGGCCGCTTCGAGCCGCTCCTGCGCGCGAACGGCGGCGGCGAGCCCGTCGCGTGGGAAGCGGCGGGCGCGCAAGCGACGGGCGAACGCCCGCAGCGCCTCGCCGGCATCAGGCGGGGCGCCGACCCAGCGCTCCGCGGCCCCGCGGTCACCGATCAGCTCGAGGACGCCGTCACGGAGAGTCGCGGTGCCCCGGGCGCCGCAGGCGACAAGCTCCAGGCCTCCCGGCCGGGTGATCCAGCTCGCGCGCACGGTGAGCGGCGCGCCCGCCCAGGTTCCGAGAGCGACCCCGCCGAGGTCACCCTGGTCGGGCCCGGCATGCTCGAGCGCCACCGCCGCGAGGCGCGGCGGTTCGTCCGGTTGCAGCGCCGTCAATGCGTCGACGAGGTGCAGCGCCAGATCGCCGAAGCCGCCGACTCCGGCACGGCGCGGGTCACGCATCCACGCGCTCGGTCCATCGAACCACCCGTCGACACCACCAGGGTGGGCGAGCGCGGCGCTGACGCTTGCCAGGCGGCCCAGCAGCCGCTCGCGCAACAGCCCGCCCAGCCTGCCGAGCGCCGGCAGCTCGCGTAGGAAAAGGGCGGCCACCGCGGGGGTGCGGGTACGCCCCACCTCCCGAGCGACGCCGCGGGCCTCCGCGGCGCTGCGAGCCACCGGCTTCTCGACCAGGATCGGACGACCCGCCCGTGCGGCCTGCACGCACAACGCCGGGCGCTGGTCGGTCGGCGCGCAGATCACGACGGCGTGAGCGCGCCCGATTGCCGTCTCGGCCCGCGAGACGGCAGCACCCGCGACGGCGGCCGGGATCGCGGCCCGATCCTCGTCCCAGACCGCGGCCAGGCGCAGGTCCGGCTCGGACGCAAGCACGCCCAGCACGTCCGGGACATGAGGATGACCGCAGCCCAAGAGCGCGATGTCGATCGGCATCGGGTCAGGGTGGCACGCCTAGATCGGGTTCGGCGCGTCGACGAAGCGGTGCTCGACCCCGAAGCGCTCGGCCACGAGCTCGCCGAGGCGGCGGACGCCCAAGGTCTCGGTCGCGTAGTGGCCGGCGGCGATGAAGTGGACCGCGTTCTCGCGCGCGTCCGCCATGACGTGCTCGGCCGGCTCTCCTGTGAGGAAGGCGTCGAGGCCCAGGGCGATCGCTTCGCCGAAGCTCGATGCCGCTCCGCCCGAGACGATCCCGACGCTGTGCACGGTCGCCGGTCCGGTCGCCCAGACGAACGGCTCCTGTCCGAACAGCCGCGCGCAGCGGTCCTGCAGCTCGGCGAACGGGACTCCCTCTGGCGAGCGCCCCACGAAGCCGACCTTGCGGCCGCGGTGCTCGCCGAAGGGCTCGCTCCGCTCGAGGCCGAGCTCCGCGCAGATGAGCGCGTTGTTGCCCACCTCCGGGTGGGCGTCGAGCGGGAGGTGGTAGCCCGCGAGCGAGATGTCCGCGTCGAACAGGATCCGCAGCCGCTCCTTCATGGCCCGCGACACCGCGCGCGGGTGGAAGTCCCAGAACAGCCCGTGATGGGCGATCACCAGGTCGGCGCCGTCCGCGGCCGCCCGCTCGAACAGCTCACGGTGGGCCGACACGCCCAGTTACCACCAGCTGCACGTCCTCCGCCCCCGGGACCTGGAGACCGTTCGGGCCGTAGTCGGGGAACTCTCTCGCGTCCAGGAGCTCGTCGAGGAAGGCGATGATCTCGTCACGCTCAGCCACGGCTCGAACAGCCTCTCAGACGGCGGGGGGAGGCGCGGGTGACCCCCTCCGGGGGAGGGGTGGGCGGACTTCAAGCTTGGGATTTGCGGGTAAGTCCAGCCCCTGGCGCGAGGCAGGGACGCAGGGATGATCGCGGCAGGAAGGGAGACTTCGGACCTCGAGCTGGTTGCCGCTGTCCGCCACGGGGATGAGACCGCCTCGAGGAGCTATCCGAGGCTGCCGCCGGTCGCGGATCGCCGCGTTCGCTGCCGCAGATGCCGCGCCGCCGCAGCTGCCGCCGGACGTCAGGCGGCCGTCCGGTCCGCGCTGCGGCGCCGCGGGCGATGAACGTGACCGCCGCAGGTCGCGGACTACCGGATCGCCCGAACGGCGTGGTCGGCGGCGTGAACAGCAGCCTCCAGGGCGCGCTCCCCTAGCCCCGGCGCCGCGCGGGTAACCTGCCCGCCGATGGCCGCCAAGCGCACCCGGGCCGCGAACCAGAGCGACGAATTCCTCGAGTCCCTGATGGAAACGAGCCTCTACTCGATGGGCGCCTACTTCAGCGACCAGCACCCCGATCTCGTCGAGGAGGTCATCGCGGAGAGCGAGGCGATCGAGAATGCCGGGCTGCGCAGCTACGCGGATGAGCACGGCATGACGATCGAGGCGTGCTTCGAGACCCTGCTCACCGGCCTCGCGGTCCGTTACTACAACGCCGTAGCGGCCTGAATGCGCCGCACGGCCGAGGTGGCCGTCGTCGGCGCCGGGATCATCGGGCTCGCCACGGCGTACGAGCTGATGCGCAGAGGGGTGGACGTGCGCATCTTCGAGGCAGCCCGTCCCGGTGCCGGCCAGTCGGCGGGGCGGACGCGCATATTCCGCCACAGCCACCGGCGGCTCGAGCTGGTGCAGCTGGCGGTCGAGGCGCGCGCCCGCTGGGAGGACTGGGAGGAGCAGCTCGGCGTGCGGCTCCTGGGCCGCGAGGGGCTGCTGCTCACCGGACCGTCGGCAGAGGAGGTGGCCGCGCTCCTCGCGGCGGCGGGCGCGCCCGGCAGGCTGCTGGACGCGCGGGCGCAGGCGGAGGTCATGCCGATTCTCAGGCCGCCCGGGGGCCCGGCTCTGCTCGACGAGCTCGGCGGCTCGACCGACGTGCGCGCCGCCGTCGACGGCTTGGCGGCCGCGCTCGGCGAGCGGCTCACCCTCGCCGAGGTCTTCGCGGTCGGCACGCGTGAGCCGGCTCTCGTCGAGACATCCGAGGGGATTTGGGAGGCCGGCCGCGTGGTGCTCTGCGCCGGCGCGGCGGTCGGCGAGCTCGGGGCGGCTGCGGGAATCGAGATCCCGCTCACGATCACCTGCCACGCGCGCGTGACCTTCCGCGTGCGCGAGCCCTCGCTCGCCGGCCGGCTGCCGGCGCTGCAGGAGCAGACCGGCACGTTCGGGGAGACCGTCTACGCGGCGGCCTTCCCGGGCGAGCCCCTGTACGCAGTGGGTCTGAGCGGGGAGGGCAGCGACGTGCCGCTCGGCCCGGGCCGCGATGCGGCGGCTGACGCGCTCGTCGAACGGATCGCGGCCTACGCGCGTGAGGCGCTTCCGGGCCTCGACCCCGACCCCGCCGGCGTCCGGCTCTGCCTCCAGACGCTGCTGCCCGGCGGAAGCGACAACTTCGGCGTCTGGCGCAGCGGCACGGTGCTCGCCCTGGCGGGCGACAACCTCTTCAAGTTCGCCCCGCTGGCCGGGCGCGTGCTCGCCGGAGCGGCCTGCGGGGAGAGCATCCCGGCGTGGCTCGTGCCGGGAGCCTTACCCCAGAGGTAATTGAGGGTCTTCCCTCCCGTCGGCATCGTCCGCGGCATGCAAACCAACTCGAACGCACGTCGTTGGGCGGCGCTCCCGGTGCTCCTGGCCGGCGCCTTCATGGTCGTCCTCGACTTCTTCATCGTCAATGTCGCCCTCCCGTCGATGGCCACCGACCTGGAAGCGAGCGCGAGCTCGCTCGAGTGGGTCGTCGCGGGCTACGGGCTGACCTTCGCGGTCTTCCTGATCGTCGCCGGCCGGCTGGGCGACGAAATCGGCCGCCGGCGTGTCTACGCGATCGGCCTCGGGCTGTTCACGCTCGCCTCGTTGGCCTGCGGCCTGGCGCCGAGCCCGGCGACACTCGTGCTGGCGCGAGTCGCGCAGGGCGTGGCGGCCGCCGTTGTGATGCCGCAGGTGCTGTCGATCATCGGCGTGGCCTACCGCGGACCGGACTACGTGCGCGCGCTCAGCATCTACGGCGTGGTCCTCGGCCTCGCGGCCGTGGGCGGCCAGGTGATCGGCGGCGGGCTCGTCGAGAGCGACGTGGCCGGGCTCGGCTGGCGCTGGTGCTTCCTGATCAACGTGCCCATCGGGCTCGCGGCCCTGGCGCTCACCCCCGTGCTGGTGCCCGAGTCGCGTGCCGAGAGCCGGAGCCGGCTCGACCTGGCGGGCGCCATCCTGGTCGCCGCCGGGCTCGTCGCCATCCTGCTGCCCCTGATCGAGGGCCGGGCGCAGGGCTGGCCCGCATGGACCTGGATCTCGCTCGCGGCGGCGCCGTTCATCCTGGCCGCATTCGTGCTCTATCAGCGCGCACTGACGCGGCGCGGCGCCGCTCCGCTGGTCGACCTCGGCCTGTTCGGCCAGCGCGGGTTCTCCGGCGGCCTGGCCACTCAGCTCTTCCTGGCGTCCGCCCAGGCAGCGTTCTTCGTTTACCTGGCGCTCTACCTGCAGATGGGCCGCGGGCTCGACCCGCTGGAGTCCGGACTGGTGTTCACGATCGTCGCCGTCTCCTACGTGGCGGTCTCGGGGCCGGCGCCCAAGCTCACCGAGCGCTACGGCCGCGCGGTGATCGCGGCCGGCGGGCTCTGCCTCGCCGCAGGGCTCGGCTCGCTGGCGCTCGCCGTCGCCGAGGTCGGAGTGGACGGGTCGCTGGCTGCCTTCGTGCCGGGCCTGCTGCTCGCGGGCGCCGGGATCGGGCTGTGCTTCACCCCGCTGACGGCGATCGTGCTCGGGAACGTCGATCCGGAGCGCGCGGGCGCGGCCTCCGGCGTGCTGTCCACGAGCCAGCAGGTCGGCTACTCCCTGGGCGTGGCGATCACGGGCGTGATCTTCTTCGGGGCCGGGAACGACATCGCGCGCGCATTCGAGCTCAGCCTGATCGAGCTTGCCGTGCTGGCAGCGGGCGTGGCGGCCGCGTCGCGCCTGCTGCCGGGCGCGGCGCGCGCCCCACGGCCGCAGGCGCCGCGGCCGGTGGGCCAGGAGGCGGCGTACTGATGACGAGCCGCGCGGGCGCATAGATTTACCGCCGTGAACCTCGACACACCCGAGGTCCGGTACGCCCGCAGCGGGGATGTGAGCATCGCGTACCAGGTGGTCGGCGACGGGCCCGTGGACGTGCTGTTCGTGCCCTTCCTGATCAACCTGATCTGGGCCTGGGAACAGCCGATCTTCGTTGACTTCTGCAACCGGCTCACGTCCTTCTCGCGTCTGATCCTGCTCGACAAGCGCGGGACCGGTCTCTCGGACGCTCCCCGCGACCTGCCCACGCTCGAGACGCGGATGGACGACCTCCGTGCAGTGATGGACGACGCCGGCTCGGAGCGCGCCGCCCTGCTCGGCGCCGGCTCGCCGGGGGGTCAGCTTTCGGCCGTGTTCGCGGCCACCTATCCGGAGCGCGTGGTCGCGCTCATCCTCCAGAACACCTGGCCGCGCGTGACCGCGGCGCCGGACTTCCCGCCCGGGGAGCCGGTGGAGGATTGGCACCGGAAGGTGCGCGAGGCGCGTCTCCACTGGGGCAGCCGCGAGTACCAGCGCGAGGAGATGCGCAGGTTCTTTCCGAGCTACGCGCACGACCACGCCTTCGAGCAATGGCACGTGAACCACGAGCGGCTCGCCGCGAGCCCCGGCGCGGCCGCCTGGTTCATGCGGGTGCTGATGGAGACCGACATCCGCGAGGTGCTTCCGACGATCTCGGTGCCCACGCTCATCCTCTGCCACACGAAGTGGCTGGACGGCTGCACCTACATGGCCGAGCGCATCCCCAACGCCAGGCTGATCGAGCTGACCGCACCGGACGTCAGCGTCTATGCGGATTCCCAGGTTCCGCTCGAAGTGGAGCGCTTCCTGTCCGAGCGACATGTCGACACGGCGCCCCAGCGGGTGCTCACCACGGTCCTCTTCACGGACATCGTCGACTCGACCTCACGCGCCGCGGAGATGGGGGACAGCCACTGGCGCGAGCTGATCAACGCCCATCACGCGGCCGTGAGGGCTCAGGTCGCGCGCTATGGCGGAACGGTGATCCGCAGCACGGGCGACGGCTTCTGCGCGACCTTCGACGGCCCCGCGCGTGCCATCGCCTGCGCACACGGCGCGCTCCGCGCCGCGGGGGACCTCGGCCTGGACATCCGGGCAGGGATCCACACCGGCGAGGTCGAGCTCGTGGGCGGCAGGGTAGAGGGGATCGCGGTGCACATCGGTGCCCGGATCGTGGCCGAGGCACGGCCCCACGAGGTGCTGGTCTCGAGCATCGTGAGAGACCTCGCCGGCGGCTCGGGCATCGACTTCGAGGACAGGGGAGTCCACGACCTGAAGGGCGTTCCGGGGGAGTGGCGGCTCTTCGCGACTCGACTCAGCGAACGCTCCCGATTAGGGTAAGCACCCATGAGGCTGTTCAGCAGCGACACGAAGGTCGACGCACTCAAACGCGCCCCGCTGTTCGAGGGGCTCTCCCAGAACGAGCTGTCGGAGCTCGCCCAGCGGAGCGAGGACATGGAGCTGGACGCCGGCACCGTGCTCTGCAGGGAGGGTGAGATCGGCCACGAGTTCTTCGTGATCATCGAGGGGGATGTGGAGATCGAGCGCCAGGGCCAGAGCCTGGGCATAAGGGGGGCGGGCGACTTCATCGGCGAGATCGCCCTGCTCGAGGAGATCGAGCGCACCGCCACGGTCACGGCCAAGACACCGCTGCGCGTCTTCGTGCTCACGCGGACGGCTTTCAAGGCCATGGTGGAGCAGCACCCGAGCGTCGAGCTCAAGGTCCTGCGGACGCTCGCTCACAGGGTCGCCGCGCTGTCGCAGGACCCGAAGGTCGCCTAGCTCGCCGGACTTTCGCTCGGGGCCTCCCGGTGGAGGACCACCTCGTAGTGGTCCACAACCGGTGTCCGCTGGGGCCCGGCCGTGGCCACGGCCTGCTCGCGCGCCTCGTCCGCGATCCGCTCACTCTCGCGCATGTCGGCCTCGGTCTCCCACAGCGCGATCGTCACCGCCTGACCGGCGGTGTGGTTGACCCCGACCGTGATGCCGCGGAAGCCCCCCGACTGCTCGAGGCGCGGAAGCTGTTGCTCCTCGAACTGCCGCACCGTTTCGTCAATGCGCTCCGGATCGAGACCCGCGAACCTGCTGAGCCGAGCATGCATGTGTCCCTCCTCTCCTAGCCCTGTGGCGGGCAGTATCGCCTGTTCGCGACGGCAGGGATACAACGGCGGTCCACGAAAGAGCGCAACGTGCTGTTCATGGTGGTGGAGCGCTTCACTCCGGTCGCGGCGGCCGAGATCTACCGGCGCGTGCGCGAGGAGGGCAGGTCTATCCCGGAGGGACTGCGCTACGTCGACAGCTGGGTACGGGCCGACCTGCGCGGCTGCTACCAGCTGATGGAGTGCGACGACTTGGTCCTGTTGCAGGAGTGGATCGCGAGCTGGGATGACCTCGGCGAGTTCGAGGTCGTGCCGGTGGTGCCCTCGAGCTCCACGCAGGAGCTGATGGCGCGGATCGGCTAGACCGACCCGATCGCGCTCCTCCTCATCGGACCTCGGCCTCCCCGATCATGCCCTGCACAACGTGCGGCGGCCCGCCGTCGCGGTCCGCGACGAAGCAGAGGAGCGCGTACTTGCCCCGCTTCAGCGCCAGCTCGGCGTTCTCCGAGCTGCCGCCGTCGATGGCGGACGTGCCCACCATCTCGCGGAAGTCGATCGGCGGCTCGCCCTTCTCGGTCTTCATGAATTCGCGCACGTCGGCCAGGCTCTTGCCGGGCTGCATCCGCACGGCGATCACGTGATGAATCTCGCGGCCGGTGTTCTCGAAGCGGATGACGTTCTTGCCTGGCCGGAGCCCGCTGGCACGGAAGCCGTAGTCATAGGCCGTCACCTTGCCGTCGGCGGCGGGCAGGCCGCCCCGCCTGGCGGACTGGGGCGGCACCTCGAACTTCACGAGACCACCGACCTCGAAGCTGTCATTTTCCAGGTCAGCCGCGTAGTAGGTGCCCGGTCGGAGCACGACCTCGGCGCGACCGGCCTCGCCTGGATTGAGCGGACTCGCCCCACCAGCGGCGTGCAGCCAGTCCGGAATGAACTTGCCGGCGCTGGCAGCTCGCAGCCCGTCCAGCACTTCGCCCTCGGACCGCTTGCCATCCACGCGCAGCAGCTGCGCCTCGTGCTCGGCCTTGCCTTCGTTGCGATAGCTGACCTCGTTCAGCCCCGCTCGTGGCGAACCTGAGAGCGTGAGCTGCACGCGGTCGCCCTGTTCTTTCGTGACCAGCGAGATGACCGGCGGCGCCTGCGCCGCAGTCGCCTCACCGCCATCGTCGTCGTCACCGCATCCAACGGCCAGGCCGCAGAGAGCTGCGGCCCCCAGGGCCAATACCTTCAGTTTCACTTCGGGCGCCTCCGTATCGCGCTGTGTATGAACGGGCCGCTTCGCCCAGTGGAGGGACCAGGTAGGGCAGAAGCGACCCGCCCTCTCTAAGAAAGGCCCCGTTCGCCCAATCCGTCAAGCGAGAGTGGACAAAAAGCCCACTTCCTCCCAGTCCGGGATTCATCCCCGCTTTGGGTGATACCGAAGTCACCGGTTGGGGTCGCGAGGGCTTCAGCGTACGATCAGGCTGGGCGGGCCCGGGAACCCCCGAGCCCGGAAAGCAAGGCAGACCACGCTCCCGCTGGACGCGGCGCTGAGGGACCTGGCCGGTCAGCTGCGCGACGACATCCCGGGAATGGTCGAACGAGGCCTCGCGCAGCAGCGGCTGGAGCTGCCCGAGTTCTTCGTGCGCGATGACGACCCCGACTTCGTCGAGGTCTATCGCCAGAGCTATAGCAGCAGCTCGTACGCGTTCATGCTCGATCACGAGCGCGAACGCGATCTGCTCGTCCGCGACCGCGAGCGGCGCAAGGGATGCCGGTCGACGCGGGTCAGCTGCGCTACGGGCTCGACCGGGATCACCTGGGTCTGGTCGCCTGGGGCGAAGAGCCGGAGCGCGCGCTGGTCGCAATCGGTGACGCGACCGGGCTGGCGCTGCTGACGGTGGCCGGCACGGATACGACGGCGTGGGGCTGGCTCGGAGCGCTCGAGATCGGGAGCGCCGAACGGCGTGCCGTCCGCTGCCTCGAGCCGCCCACGGGTATCCGCATTGCGATCGGCGAACGGGGGCAAGGCCCGGAGGGATTCCGACTGACCCATCGCCAGGCTTGGAACACGTACCGCATCGCGCGCGACACGTCCGTTGTCGTGGCAGCCCAACGGATGTGGAAGTTCTGGAGGAGGACATTCCGGGAGAGCACCCCGGAGGTCGACGTACATGCGCGGCGGATGGATGCGGTTCGTACATCTCGCGTTCGAGGTCGGGGCCGAGGGGAGCGCGTCGGCGAGGTGGTCGCGTCGCGCTCGAGAGCGTCCGGTCGGCGCGACGTGTCCACCCTGGGCTGGCGAGAGTACGGCGTGCTGACGCGCGGACGCACGTCGTCGACACCGACCTGCCGGCCAGGCCTACTGGGCGCCTGGCGACAGGTCTGACGGCTACGTGCCTCACCGAGATCGCGCGGTGAGGGAGGGCGACGTGTGTCGTCTCGGCGCGCGGGGCGTCGGCAGCGTGCGGGGCAGCTCGCGCAGCTGGGCGCCTCGAGGGTGATCGGTCGGCGGCGGGCGCGCAGGTGGGAGCTGTGAGGACGGCTTCGACGCGCGTCGACTACAGGCGGATATCGCGCCCAGCTCGCGGAGCGCGCCGACGGGATCGACGTCTACGTCGACTGTCGGCGGCGACACTGGAGGCCGCGATCGCGGCGCTGCGTGTAGGCGGCCGAGCGCCTGGTGGGCGCGATCAGCGATACAACGCACGCGCCGTCCCGGCGAGCAACCTCTACGAGGTGGCGAGAAGGAGCTCACCTGCGCGGATGCTATCAACTCGTACTCGACCGCTTCCCGGAGGGATCGAGCGCGCGGCGGGTTGGCTCGCCGACGGCACGCTGCTACCGAGGAGACCGTGGTCGAGGGCCTCGAGCAGGGCCGGATGCGTTGCTCGGTGTGCTGCGTGGCGCAACGTCGGGAAGATGCTCGTCCGCTCGGCCGGGCGAGCTGCAGGCATGCGCGCGCTGCACTTTGACGGGTCCCGTGGTTGCGGCTTGGCAGGCCCGATCGCTGCCCAAGTCGGAGGCCTTGGTGGAGGTCGGCGCGGTGGCATTGAACCTCGGTGAGCTGGCCTTCAGGGCTGCGAAGCCCGAGCGTGGCGCAGTGCACGGATGGGACGCTGCCGGCGTCGTCAGCAAGCCCGCGGCCAATGGCGCGGGTCCGCCGGCAGGAACCCGCGTCGTGACCTTTGGATGGCGAGGGGCATGGGCCGAGCTTCGGGCAGTCGACACGGCCGAGCTCGCCGTGGTGCCCGGCTCGGTCGATCTCGGCGCGGCGAGCGTCCTCCCGGTCGCCGGTGTAACCGCACTGCAGGCCCTGCGCCGCCTCGGTCCAGTGGTCGGACGCCGCGTGCTCGTCACCGGCGCGTCGGGCGGGGTAGGACGGTTCGCGGTGCAGCTTGCTGCCCGCTCGGGCGCCGAAGTGATTGCGTCAGTCGGCCGTCCAGCGCATCGCGCCGGCCTATCCGACCTCGGCGCCGCCGAGGTGATCATTGGCGTGGACGGCTTGTCCGGGCCGGTCTTCGGTGTGCTCGACACGGTCGGGGGCCCGCAGCTCGCGAATGTGCTCGGGCTGCTCGAGGACGGCGGGATAGTCCAGTGGATCGGCCGTGCCTCGCGTGCGCCGCTGACACTCGAGGTGCCGCAGGTGGAGCAGCATCGCCCGTGGCGACTCGAGCACTTCGGGGTACGCACCCCCTTCGGGGCCGACCTGGGCTACCTCGTCCACTTATTGGAGCGAGACGAGCTCGATCCGCAGATCGGCTGGCGCGGTCCGTGGGAACGGGCCGCCGAAGCCGCAGAGGCGCTCCTCTCGCGCGAGGTCAGGGGCAAGGCGGTGCTCGACATCCGATGACTTTCGCCCATTGATGGCCACGCGAAGCGTTGGTATGAGTGCGGCAGATGAGCGCTGGGACGAACGCCGCGGCCCTGGCCGCGGCGCAGGTCGCGGCTGTGCGCGACGATCCCGTCGCTCGCCTCGCGCTTCTCTCACGCACCTACCACGGGCCCGAGGGCCGGGCACCGCGGCATCTGCCCTTCCGCCGCGCGGCGCTCTCGTTCATGCGCTGGCAGGCAAAACGCGGAGTTCTCAATCCCATCCACGCCGATCCTCCCGGCAGCCCCTGGTGGCGCGCGATCAACGAGCGGCTGCTGCGAGACGGATGCGAGTCCGTGGCACTTGTCGGCGGGCTCCAGGGCGAGCCCTCGTCGCCGACCGTCGAGCTCTGGCTGTCGTTCATCGCAGACCCGCGGGCCGGCAACTGGTACCGAGCCCATAACTCGAGCATCGTCGCTGCCTATCTGGAGAACCGCGAGCTCGCCGCCGCGGAGAACGCGCCCGAGCGATTCTTCATGAATGTGGCACTGGTCCGCGTGCTCTACGCGCACGCGTTGGTCGCGGCCCCGCGCCTCGCCCTCGGCCGCTGCGCCCCGCTCGCCCGCGTGCTCGGCGATCCCCGACTCGGGATGGCGGGAGCCTTCCTCTCCCTCGGCCGCGTGCTTCCCGACCGCTATCCGCTCCGGGGAGCAATCGAGATCTACCTCGCCGATGAGCATCGTCTTGGACGGATGCTCGACTACGCCGTTATCGCGCCGCGGGGGCAACGCCTGTACGAGTGGTCCGCCAAGGAGCTCGAACAACCGCGACTGGTCGAGTTGATTCGCGACGGTGCCCCGACCTACGAGTGGCCGTACGAGGAGCGACACGTCTGGCGCTCCGCGCACATGCCCTTGGTAGCCCGAATCCTCGAACGGGCAACGGGGGCTCGCTGAGCTCGAAGCCTGACGCGCGTCGGCGGGCGGCCGACGACGGTCGATCACCGGAGAGCCATGACCCGGAACGCCGCTGGGGGCGGATCGATCGCAGCGGCGGTCGTGTTGCAGACGGCGTACGCCACCTGCGGATTGGGACCCGCCCCGATTCGGAACGAGTCCAGGATTCCACTCGTCGGGGGCGACTGGCCGTTCCACCAGAAGAAAATCGGTGACCTGCAAGCCGGCGATGCCGAACGAAGACTCGGGCCGCGCAGGTGTTCGCTGGGACGCTCGTGACGTCAAACCCCGGTGTCGCTTGGCCGACGATGCGAGCGTAGGACGGCTGTATCGGTCCCGTCGACGGTGTCGGCGTCGAGGCCGGATCCGGAGCCGTCAACCTGCTCGAGCTTGGTCAGCACCTGCTGCGGAGTGTCGGGCGACCCGTTCGCGCCGGGATCGCCCTTGTCGCCCTTCTGCGCGCCGGCGTCGCCCTTGGCGCCCGCCGGTCCTACCGGCAGCTCCCCGAGCCTGAAATCCGCTCGTACCAACGATTGATTCTTGATGGCACCGCTGGTCAACGAGTTGCTCTTGATGTCGACGCCCGTGACCGAGCGGTTCTTGATCTGCTTGCCGGTGATCAGCTTCTGCGCGGACGTGACGGCAGACTCGCCAACCGCCGTACCGCTCAACGCTACGCAGAGCGCGAGAAACGCCACCACCATCGCGGCCGACGGCCGTCGCGGCCGAACCTTGCCCAACATCTAGACCTCCTGACGGGCGCGACGGCTGCCGCGCCGGGGACGGGACATCGCTGCGATTCTCCTCTGCTCACTGGGAAGCCGATTGGTTCCCGGCAGCGCATGATCGTGCAGTCGCCGAACGTGACGAGCGCCCGCAGCCGGGGGCGTAGTAGTCGCCGAGCGCCGAGCAGGCCTCGAGCAGCAGGACCATTTGCTCCTCGGTCGGGGGGTCGTGTTCGGCGCGGCCGGTGGTTCTGCGGCTGAGTCCGCGGAACGGACCCTCGCGGGAAGGCTTCGGGTCGCCTGGCGACGGCCTGGCCGACCGCGCCCTCGCCCGGGTGGGGACGCCGAGCCGTGCACGGCGCAGGCCCTGGTTGCGGGCCGCAGTTTCGCGGGCAGGGTTAGGGCGATTCAACCTGAGGGTTACTAGGCGAGCACCCCATCCAGGCGGAACCTCCTAAGCCGTGACGCACGGCAAATCCAAAACCAAGGAGGTCATTCCGATGCGATCATTTCTCCGGCGGCTCCTGCGCCGCCACAGCACAGCCGTTGCCTACCTGGCGCTCTTCGCCGCGCTCGGCGGAAGTGCCTATGCAGCGGTCACGGTCACGGGCAGCAACATCAAGGACGGGACCGTCACCGGGAAGGACGTCAAGAACCGTTCGCTCGGCAAGAGCGAGCTGAGCCCGCGAGCCGTCAGCTCGCTGAGCGGTCAGCCCGGCCCACAGGGCGAGCAGGGACCCGCCGGCCCCAAGGGCGCCATCGGCCCTGAGGGTCCCGCGGGTGCGCAGGGACCGGCCGGCCCCGTGGGTCCCAGCGGCATCAGCGGCCTGCAGTACATGACATCTGCGGGCATCGCCATTCCTGCCAACTCCACCGCTAGCGGGACGATCGACTGCCCCGGCGGGAAGAAGGCGCTGGGCGGAGGCGTGAGCAGGACGGGCGACGGGCTCATCGTCGACACCGCGCCTCTCAACGAGGGCACGGGCTGGGCCGGCGAGCTCCGCAACCGTGGCACCGGCTCGGTCACCATGTACGTGTGGGCGATCTGCGCGAACGTCTCGTCGTAGCGCGCTCGACCCACCCTGAAGGACGCTGCGGCTGTCCCTCGCCCCGCGCGGGGGACAGCGGCGCCTCTTGCTGACGCCTTGTGTCTGCGCGGGGCCGCATGGCACTGCAATGCGGGTGTGTAGCGCGATGGCACGTCCTGCGCGGTGCCATAGGATTCGCGCCGTGCCGTTCACGCTCAGGAACCTCAAGGAGGACCTGGAGGACGTCGGATCCAATTTCGACGGCGCGCCGGACCTTGAGTTCCGCTTGGCGACCGAGGCGCTCGAGCTCGAGAAATCCGGCCTGAGCTACCAGCGCGTCCCGCCCGGCTATCGCTTTCCGTACGGCCACACGCACAAGAAGCAAGAGGAGGTGTACGTGGTCCTGCGCGGGAGCGGGCGGATGAAGGTCGACGACGAGATCGTCGAGCTCAAGGAATGGGACGCGGTGCGCGTCCCGCCCGGTACGTGGCGAGGCTACGAGGCCGGGCCGGAGGGCCTCGAGATCCTCGTCATCGGCGCGCCCAATCTCGGCGAGGCTCCGCGCGAAGACGTCGATGGCCAGCGCGACTGGTGGGCTGACCAGTAGAGCTGTCCGGAAGTTTTGATCATTAGGCCGCGAGTCGGAGGTCGGGCTCGCGGTCGGTGATCTTCGCGAGGACCTGGTTGAGGTCGTTGCGGGTGAAGGTCCAGTCGAACGGGCGGGCGATAGGCGGCCAGTGTCTTCGCCGTGAAGAACGCGCGCCTCGGCACCGTGCCGCTGTCCGTGTCGTCGGTCATACCGTGTGCGCGCACCGTGTTGGTCCCGTGTGCGCGCTGTGTGCGCGTACGCCTGCAACGCACTGCCACTTATGCGCACCCGGACCCGCACCGTGCAGGGCATTGCACCCCACTGCGATGCGGGCGGAAGATCGGGCTGACTGGATTTGAACCAGCGACCTCTCCGACCCGAACGGAGCGCGCTACCAGGCTGCGCTACAGCCCGAAGGGCCCAAGACTAGCGCCCGTATCTGGCGCGGGCGCGCAGGGGCCATTGCCATACTGAAGCTGCGTGAGGGCCAGCCGGTACCCAGTCGCGATTCTCGTGTCGGCCCTCGCGGTGTTCGGCGCCTGCTCCTCGGACGACGACGATTCGCAGTCGCCGTCGGCCACCACCAGGCCGGCCTCCACCGAGATGCCGGCCGCCACCGACACCCCGGCCGAGACCAGCGGCGGCGACAGCCAGGCGAGCGCGCGCCCCGTCCGGCTGCTCCCGTTGGGGAACTTCGACGAGCCGACCTACCTGGCGGCGCCGCGGGGCGACAAGCGGCGCTTCGTCGTGGAGCGCGGCGGGCGGATCCTGGTGGTCAAGCGCGGGCGGGTGCTTCAGGAGCCTTTCCTCGACATCTCGGGCGAGGTCACGACGGGTGGGGAGAGTGGGTTGCTGTCGATGGCGTTTGCCCCCGACTACGCTCGCTCGGGCCGCTTCTACGTCTACTACACGGACCAGGAGGGCTTCCCGACGATCGCGCAGTTCCGGCGCTCGTCCGGGAACCCCGACCGCGCCGACCCCGGCTCGCGCCGGACCACCATGCGGGTGGCCCACTCGCGCTTCAACCACAAGGGCGGCCAGGTCCAGTTCGGCCCGGATGGGAAGCTGTACGCGGCGTTCGGGGACGGCGGTGGCGGCGGAGACCCGGACGACAACGCGCAGAACCTCGGCCGGATCCTGGGGAAGATGGTCCGCATCGAGCCGCTCCCGAACGGCGGCTACACGATCCCGGCCGACAATCCCTTCGCAAACCGCTCCGGCGCGCGCCGCGAGGTCTACGCCTACGGCCTGCGCAACCCCTACCGCTTCTCGTTCGACCGGCGCACCGGCGGCCTCACGATCGGGGACGTGGGCCAGGACGCCGTCGAGGAGATCGACTACGTGCCCGGCCGCGGGAGAGGTGCCCCGCCGCCGGGCGGCTACAACTTCGGCTGGGACGTCTTCGAGGGCCGCGACAGCTACGAGGGCGGCCGGGCGCCCGGCCACGTTCCGCCTGTGATCGCCCACTCCCAGGACGGCGGCTTCTGCTCGATCATCGGGGGCTACGTCATCCGCGACCCTTCGCTCGGCCGTGGCTGGACCGGGCGCTACATCTACGGCGACTACTGCAACCCGGGCATCCGCCTCGCCGGCTTGAGGCGCGGCAGCGCCGCCTCGCGGTCGAGCGGCCTGCGCGTCTCGGGCCTCGTCTCGTTCGGGGAGGACGGCCGGGGTCGCGTGTACGCGGTCTCGCTGAACGGGCCCGTCTACCGCATCGGCCGCCGCTGAGCCGACCCGCGCGGCGTGCAACACTCGCCCCACCCGGAGGAAGGAGAGTCGGCATGTACTTCGAGGGGGTAGTCCCCGCGCTGCTCACGCCGTTCGAGGAGAGCGGCGCCGTGGACGCCGCCGCGCTCGGCCGCAACGCGGAGTGGCTCCTCGACAACGGGGCCACGGGGCTCGTCGGCACCGGCACGATGGGCGAGGCGCAGAGCCTGAGCGCCGGCGAGCGGCGGCTCGTCATCGAGACGCTCGTCGAGGCAGCGGGCGGGCGGGTCACGGTCACGGCGGGCGCGTCGAGCGAGACGCCGGAGGCCTCGACCGCCCTTGCGGCCGATGCCGCCGCAGCGGGCGCGGGAGCGCTCATGCTGCTCCCGCCGCTGGGCTACCAGGGCGACGCCCGCGAGATCGAGCACTTCTACGGCGCCGTGGCCGGCGCAACGGAATTGCCGATCATGGCCTACAACAACCCCAAGGCGAGCGGCACCGACATGCGCCCGGATCTGATCGCGCGGCTGGCCGAGATCGACGGCGTGGTGGCGGTCAAGGAGTGCTCGGGGGACGCCCGCCGGATCGCCGAGATCCTGAACGCGACCGACGGCCTCGAGGTGCTGGTGGGCGGCGACGACTGGGCGCTCGAGGGCTTCTGCGCGGGGGCGATCGGCTGGATTTCCGGCGTCGCGAACGTCGCGCCGCGCGAGTGCGTCGAGCTGTACAACCTCTGCTCGGAGGGCCGGCTCGACGAGGCTCGCGAGATCCATGCCCGGCTGCTGCCGCTGGGACGCCTCGACATGCGGCCGAAGCTCGTCCAGTACTTCAAGGCCGCGATGGACCTGGTCGGACGGGAGGGCGGGCCCTGCCGCCCGCCGCGGCTCGAGCTGACCGAAGACGAGCGGCGCGAGGTCGAGGAGGCGGTGAGGGCGCTCGGAGCCGGAGTCGCCGGGTGATCGCAGGCCGGGTCTTCTCGGCGGTCGACTCCCACACGGAGGGGATGCCGACGCGTGTGATCACGGGCGGGATCGGCCCGATCCCCGGCGCCAGCATGCTCGAGCGCAAGCTCCACTTCGAGGAGCACATGGACGACCTGCGGCTGCTGCTGATGCGGGAGCCGCGCGGGCACGGCGCCATGTCCGGCGCGATCCTCCAGCCGCCGCTCCGCGACGACGCCGACTGGGGCGTCGTGTTCATCGAGGTCTCCGGCTGCCTCCCGATGTGCGGGCACGGCACGATCGGGGTGGCGACCGTGCTCGTGGAGACCGGGATGGTCGAGGTGCGCGAGCCCGAGACCGTCGTGCGGCTCGACACGCCGGCCGGCCTCGTCGAGGCCCGCGTCGCGGTCGACGGTGGCCGGGCGCGCTCGGTCAGCCTGCGCAACGTGCCCTCGTTCCTGCTCGCGCGCGAGCGCAGCGTGAAGCTGAACGGCCGCACGCTCACCTACGACATGGCCTTCGGCGGCAACTTCTACGCGATCCTGCCCGCCGACTCGGCGGGGCTCGAGATCGACCCGGCGCGCGCGGACGAGCTGATCGCGAGCGGCCTCGAGATCATGGCGGCGATCAACGCGTCCGAGCGTCCCGTCCACCCGGCGGACGAGCGGATATCGGGCTGCCGGCACGTGGTGTTCACGGCGCCGGGCGAGGACGGGCCGCGCTCCCAGCGGAGCGCGACCTCCATCCATCCGGGCTGGCTCGACCGCTCACCGTGCGGCACCGGGACCTCGGCGAGGCTCGCCCAGCTGCATGCGCGCGGCGAGCTGGGGGTGGGCGAGGAGTTCGTGAACCGCTCCGTGATCGGCACCCGCTTCGCCGGGCGGATCGTCGAGGAGACCGAGGTCGCCGGCGTTCCGGCCGTGGTGCCGGAGATCAGCGGGCGCGCCTGGATCACCGGCATGGGCCAGTACATGCTCGACCCCGAGGACCCGTTCCCGGCAGGGTTCGCTCTCTGACGAGCTACGAGGTCGCGATCGTCGGGGCCGGCATCGTCGGCTGCGCCACCGCGTTCGAGCTGGCACGGCGCGGGGTGCGGGTCTGTCTCGTCGACAGAGGCGAGGTTTCGGGCGCCACCACGGGCCTCGGAGAGGGCAACGTGCTCTGCTGCGACAAGCGCCCGGGCGCCGAGCTCGAGCTCGCACGGCTGGGCCTCGAGGCCTACGACGAGATCGAGGAGCTGCTCGGCGCCGAGGCGGGGATCAGGCGCAAGGGAGCGCTCGTCGTCCACACCGGCGCGGACTCGTGGGAGGAAGAGCCCGAGCGGGTGGACGAGCTGCGCACCGCCGGGATCGAGTGCTCGCTGGTCGATGCATCCCAGGTGCGGGAGGCGGAGCCGGAGCTGAGCGGCGAGCTGCTTGGAGCGGCCTTGTTTCCGCGCGATCTCCAGTGCGACCCGCGCGCGATCGCCCGCGGCCTCGCGCGTGAGGCGGAGGCGCTCGGGGCGGCTGTCGAGACGGGTTGGCCGGTCGAGTCGGTGACGGTGCGCGGCGGGCGCGTCGAGGGCATCGCGGCCGCCGGGGCTCGCATCGCCGCCGATGCCGTCGTGATCGCCGCCGGCGCGTGGAGCGCGCCGCTCGCGCGCGGCGCGGGGCTCGAGCTCCCGGTCGAGCCGCGCAAGGGCCAGCTCGTCCGGCTCGAGCGCCGCCCGGGCTTCCTGCGCCACAAGGTGATCGACGGCTCGTACATGGCGGCGGTGGAGAGCGAGCGGGCGGAGCTCCTCGTGAGCACCGTCGTAGAGACCACGCTCGACGGCCACGTGCTCGTCGGCTCGAGCCGCGAGCGACGCGGCTTCGACCTGTCCGTCGACCCGGCGGTGAGCGAGGCGCTGCTCGAGTCGGCGGCGCGAATCGCGCCGCGGATCCGCCGAGCTGCGCGTGGACGGCGCCTGGGCCGGCCTGCGCCCGTGGCTGCCGGGCGGCCTGCCGGCGATCGGGCCATCGGCCGCCGCCGAAGGCCTCTGGATCGCCACCGGTCACGAGGGCGCGGGCGTGGCGCACGGTCCGATCACGGGCCGGCTGATCGCGCAGGCGCTCATGGGGGAGAAGCCGGCCCTCGACCTCGGTCCCTTCGACCCGGACCGGTTCTAGGTGGACGAGGGCACGACCTGCTCGCCCTGCAGCGGTAGAACGGCAGCAGTGAGGGGACGCGATCCCGGCTGCCCAGATCGTCCGCGCTACGTTGACGGCAATAGTTGCCGCTAACGCAGCACGGGCGGTGCCGAGTTGTTGGGATCAGCTCCGCTGCCGGCGGAACGGCGCGTCGAGCGCGGCGAAGAGCGCCAGCGCGAGCACGGCCGCGCCGGCGATGTACCAGGGCCAGGGTCCCATCAGGTCGAGCAGGGAACCGCTGTCGGGCTTCTCCCGCAGGAACATTATCCTCAGGGGGGTCGCCGCGGACTATCGCGACCACGTGGTCGGTCGCGAACGCGACCAGGATCAGCAGCGCCAAGCCGCGTGAGAGGAGCACGATCGAGTCGGGGGACCACGTGCGCCCCGCCACCACGGCGAGGCCCGCCAGCAAGGCCGTCGCAGCCACGGCCGCGACGTGCTCTGTCTCCAGCAGCTCCACCGGGCCATGTCCTACACGGTGCGGGTAGCCACCCCTCGCAGGGAGGCTGGCCCGACCCCGAATACGCGGGCTCACCCGATGGTCTCGAGGCCGCGACGGCGCAACGCTCTATCCATGCAGATTCCACGGGTACAGAGCCACGTTCTCGAGCCTCGCGACGATGTCTTCTACCTGGACTGCAGCCTGCCCCCGGGACTGACGCTGACCGAGTACCGGCGCAGCCGGCCGCGGCGGCGGTCCTCGAGGTGGCTCAGCTGGGGCGGGACAGCACTCGCTCGGACTGCTTCGCGGTAACCACCGTCACCGGCAGGCCCAGCGCCTCAACCCGCCGTGGTAGATCGCGATGCAGCCAGCGCGAGACGCGCTCCGGCAGCGTGGAAACGATGATCTCGTCGAACCCAAGCTCCTCGACCGCTTGCTGAACGGCGAGGAACGGATCGGTGCCGCCGATCAGCCCGTCGACGCGCCCGCCCGCCGCCTCTTCGAGGACGGGGATGGCCAACTCGAGCGTGGCGGCCGCCTCGTCGGTGTCGGGGTCCCAGTAAGGGCGGGGCACCAGGAGCGTGAATCTGCATGGCGACCGCTGGGCGCGTGAGTGCACCTCGGCGATCAGCCGCGGCGTCGCCGCGGTTCGATGCGCCACGACGAGCACCCTCGCGGACTCGGGGGAGGTCATCGCAGCGGCGATTGTCGCGCATCGCCGGCGCCGGCCGTGCGGCCGCCGCTTAGCCCAGATTCACCCAGACCGTCTTGTTCTCGAGGTAGGACTCGAGGCCCTCGCGGCCGTGCTCGCGCCCGACGCCGGAGGACTTGAAGCCGCCGAACGGTGCCGCCGGGTCGCCCGCGCTCCAGGTGTTGATCCAGATGTCGCCGGCGCGCAGCAGCGCGGCGAGCTTGTGTGCTTTCGCGAGGTCGCGGGTCCAGACGCCCGCGGCCAGGCCGTACTCGGTGTCATTCGCCCGCCGGGCGACCTCCTCGATCGAGTCGTACGGGAGCGCCACCAGCACGGGGCCGAAGATCTCCTCGCGGGCGATCGTCAGGTCGTCGCGCGTGGTGCTGAAGAGCGTGGGCTCGACGAACCAGCCGTCGCCCTCGAGGCTGGCGCCGCCGGTCAAGAGCTCGGCGCCCTCGGACTTGCCGCGCTCGATGTAGCCGCACACGCGCTCCCGCTGCTCGGCTGAGATCAGCGGGCCCAGCTGGGTAGCCGGATCGAGGCCCGGGCCGAGCCGCGCCTTGCCCGCGGCCTCGACAAGCCCGCCCATCACCTCGTCGTACTGGTCGCTATGGACGAACAGGCGCGAGCCGGCGTTGCAGGCCTGGCCGCTGTTGTAGTAGATCGCCTGGTAGGCGCCCTTGACGGCCTGTTCGAGGTCCGCGTCAGGGAGGATGATGTTGGGCGACTTGCCACCGAGCTCGAGCGTCACGCGCTTGAGCGCGCGGCCCGCCTTGGCGCCGATCTCGCGCCCGACGGCAGTGGAGCCGGTGAAGGCGATCTTGTCGACGCCCGGATGGTCCACGAGCGCCGCGCCGGTCTCGCCGTCGCCCGTGATCACGTTGAGCACACCCTCCGGCAGCCCTGCCTCGAGCGCCAGCTCGCCGAGCCGCAAGGCGGTGAGCGGGGTCTGCTCAGCCGGCTTCAGGACGACCGTGCAGCCCGCCGCGAGCGCCGGGCCGGTCTTCCACGCCGCCATCAGGAGCGGGAAGTTCCAGGGGATGATCTGGCCGGCGACGCCCACGGGCTCCTTGCGCGTGTAGCAATGCATCCCGCGCTGGGCGACCGGCAGCACCTCGCCCGTGATGCGCGTCGGCCAGCCGGCGAAGTAGCGAATGTGCTCGGCCGCCAGCTTCACGTCCACCCGCTTCGCGAGCTTGACCGGCTTGCCGTTGTCGAGCGACTCGAGCTGCGCGAGCTCGTCGGCGTGCGCGTCGATCGCGTCGGCCAGCGCGAGCATCGCGCTCGTCCGCTGCGCGGCCGCGATCCCGCTCCAGCGGCCGTCGTCGAACGCCTCGCGCGCTGCGCGCACCGCGCGGTCGACGTCCTCGGCGCCGGCGTATGCGACCCGCGCGATCACCCGTCCCGTCGCAGGGTCGAAGCGTGTCGAACTCACGGCCGTCGGCGGCATCGAGACGCTCGCCGCCGATCAGCAGCCGGTGGGGTCCCTCGGCGAACGAGCGGGCGGAGTCAGACAGGGCCTCGGGTAGCGCAGCGGCGGTCGTCATGGCGCTGAACCCTACGCGTACCGGGATCTCCCGGCGCTACTCGGCGAAGCGCAGCTCGACCGCCCCCAGGGCATCGAGCTCGAGGCGCACGGTGTCGCCCGGCTGCGCCGCGTGGGGCGGGGCGAGGATGCCCGTGATGATGCGGTCGCCGGCGTGCAGCTCCTGGCCGGCGTCGGCAAGCCTGCCGGCCGCCACGCCGACCATCTCCTCGAGGTGCGCGCCGGTGGCGTCCGCGTCCAGCTCGTGCTGCGGCTCGCCGTTCACGAGGATGCGGCCCGCGCCGGGCGCCTCCGCCGCGACCCTGGGGCCGAACGCCACGGCGCGGTGGAAGATGTCCCCGGCCAGGATCTGCTCGAGCTCGATCGACAGGTCCGGCGGGTCGGCCAGCTCGAGGGCCGGCAGCAGCGCCACGATCGACCGCGCGTCGTCCCCGAGCTCGACGGCCACCTCCGACTCCACGATCACCTCACCGCCGTCGCCGAGCGACCAGGTGGCGCCGTCCTCGAGCAGGCCGTCGCTGGTGAGGAAGCCCACCAGCGGCCGGTCGATGCCGAGCTTCTCCTGGATCTGAGGGAGGTTGAAGCCGATCTTCCAGCCCACGTGCTCGGCGCCCTGGGCGAGGATCTGACGCTGGCGCACGAGCTGCGCCGTCATGCCGCGCTCGACGCTCACGGCGTCATCACGATCTTGAGCGCCTCACGCCGGTCGTAGACCGCGTAGGCCTCCGCGGCGTCCTCGAGCCTCATGTGGTGGGTCACGAGCGGTGTGGGGTCCAGCACGCCGGCCTCGAGCATCGTGAGCACGCGGTCGACGTGGCCGATGACGTTGGCGTGGCCGGTCTTCAGGGTCAGCGCCTTGATCCAGACGATGCCCATGTGCAGCTCGATGCGCTCCGCATACACGCCGATCGCCGACACAGTGCCGGCCTTGCGCGTGACCCGGCAGGCGAGCTCGAGCGCATCGGGATGGCCGACCGCGTCGATCGCCGAGTCGACTCCGCGCCCGCCGGTCGCCTCCTTGATCGCCGCGCGCGGGTCGTCCTCGGTCAGGTGGACCGCCTCGGCGCCGAAGGCGCGGGCGAGCTCGAGCCGCTCCTCGACCGTGTCGATCGCGATAACGCGGGCCGCCCCCGAGGCACGCGCCGCCTGGACGGCGCATAGCCCGACCGGACCGAGGCCCAGCACCGCCGTGCTGTCGCCCGGGCGGATGCCCGCCTGGTCGACCGCGTGCCAGCCGGTGCCCATCACGTCGCCGGCAAACAGGGCGACGTCGTCCGACATGCCCGCCGGTACGCGCCGCAGCGTGAGGTTCGCGTGGGGCACGAGCACCTGGTCTGCCTGGGCGCCCTGCAGCGAGCCGAGCGTCTTGCCGTGACCGAACACGCGGCCCTCGTCGCACTTGTGGAAGTTCCCGCGGCGGCAGAAGAAGCAGTTGCCGCACGCCGAGCAGTAGCAGCCCAGCACGCGCGCCGCCCTCGGCGACCTCGGTCACGTCGTCGCCGGCGGTCACCACCGTTCCGACGAACTCGTGCCCGAGCGTGAAGCCCGGTTCGATCACCACCCGGCCGTGGTAGATGTGCAGGTCGGAGCCGCACACCCCCGTGGCCCTAACTCGCACGATCGCGTCGTCGCGCTCGAGCAGCTCGGGCTCAGGGCGCTCCTCCACCCGGACCTCGCCGGGCGCCTGGAAGGTCACGGCCTGCATGCGGGCGGCACGCTATAGGGTCGAAGTCATGACGAACGCCGTGGTCCTGATCAAGGCCGACCGGGAGGCCATGTCCGCCCTGGGCAGCGAGCTGGCAGACGTCGAGGGAGTGTCGGAGGTCTACTCGGTGACGGGTGAGTGGGACTTCGTCGCGATGCTGCGCGTGCGCGCACCGGAGGAGCTCGCGGAGGTCGTCACAGGCAGGCTCGCCAAGGTGTCCGGGATCCGCGACACCTACACGATGGTCGCCTTCGAGATGTTCTCCCGCCACGACATCGAGGCGATGTTCTCGATCGGCGCATAGGCGGTGCCGGACGCGTTCTACGAGGCCGACGGCGAGCGGCTCGTGCCGAGCGAGCTCACGCGCGGCCCGTGGGATCCCGGCGCCCAGCACGCCGGCCCGCCCTCGGCGCTCGTCGCCCGCGCGATCGAGCGCTGCGAGGCCCGCGCCGGCGTGCGGGTGGGGCGGATCACGCTCGAGATCCTGCGGCCGGTGCCGCTCGCCCCGCTCCGCGTGACCGCGCGGGTTGTGCGCCCGGGCCGCAGCGTCGAGCTGCTCGAGGCCTCCCTCTCCGGCCCGGACGGCGAGCTCGTGCGGGCTCGGGCCTGGCGTGTCCAGGCGGGTGAGCAGCGCCTGGATGAGGCGGACGAGTCGCCGCCCGGGCCCGGCGACGGCCAGCCGCGCGACTTCTTCCCGACCGGCGAGGAGATCGGCTACCACACGGCGATGGAGTACCGCTTCGTCGCGGGTGGCTTCCTCGAGCCCGGACCGGCGACGGTGTGGATGCGCCCGCGGGTGCCGCTGGTTGCGGGCGAGGAGATCACGCCACTGCAGCGCGTCTTCGTCGCGGCCGACTCGGGCAACGGCGTCAGCGCGGCGCTCGACTGGCGGCGCTTCATCTTCATCAACACCGACCTGACGGTCCATCTGCTGCGTGAGCCCGCGGGCGAGTGGGTTTGCCTCGACGCGGTGACGCATGTGGACGGGCTCGGCCTGACCGACACGGCGCTCTTCGACGAGCGCGGCCGGATCGGCCGCGCGGCGCAGACGCTGCTCGTCAGGCCGCGCTGACCCGCGCCCGCAGCGCGTCGATCAGCGCCTCGATCGCGGGTCGCGCGCCGGCACCCCGGCGCACCGCGGCGAACAGCGTTCGGCGGAGGCCTTCTCCAGCGACCGGCCGCAGCGCCAGCGCAGCGTCCTCCTGGGGCCTGCCGAGCGCCGGCACCACGGCGACCGCAAGCCCGGAGCGCGCGAGGTCGAGGAGCGTCCCGAGGTCGGTGACCCGGTGGCGCACCCGCGGCTCGAAGCCCGCCGCCCGGCAGGCGCCGGTCACCATGCTCGCGTAGGACGTCCCGGCCCACGGAGTGGCCCAGGGGTCGTCCGCCAGGTCCGCGAGCGCGACCGGCCCGCCCGCGCGTGCCGCGGGGTGATCGGCGGGCAGTGCCACCAGCAGCTCGTCCGGCCCGAGCTCATGGCGGGCGAGGCGCGGGTCGCGCGGCCGCAGCGCGTGCGCGTATTCCTCGGCCACCACCAGGTCCAGCTCGCCGGAACGCAGCTGCGGGAGCGCCGTCTCGGCCTCCTGGTCGACCAGCTCACAGGCGAGTCGTGGATGCTCGAGCGCCAGCGCCGCCAGGGCCGGGACGACCAGCGCTTGGGCGGCGGTCTGAAATGCCGCCACCCTGAGGGTGCCCGACACCTCGTCCGTCCGCTCGAGCGCCGCCTCGGCAGCCTCGAGCCGCTCCAGCACCCCGCGCCCGTGATCGCGCGAGCGTGCGGCCCGCGTCGGTGAGCAGCACCCCGCGGCCGATCGGCTCGAGCAGCCGGCGGCCCGTCTCCAGCTCGAGCTTGGCGAGCTGCTGCGATATCGCGGACGGCGTGTAGCCGAGGGAGTCGGCCACCGCCGTGAGGCTCCCGCGGTCCTCCAGCTCCACGAGCAGGCGCAGGCGGGCGGCGTTCAGCATTGTGTTAGTGAGACTAATCAATAATTGACAGAAGTGCGAGTTGTTCTTCACGGTGAGGACGGCGATGCTGCCAGTCATGACCAGCTACCTCGCATTCGTCGGAGTCGCCGCCGGAACCGTCCTGCTGCCGGGACCGGACATGCTCGTGGTGCTGCGCGTCGCGCTCGGAGGCGGGGTCCAGGCCGGAGCGTGGGCGGCCCTCGGCTCCGCCACGGGCAACCTCGTGTGGGGAACCGCGACCGTGCTGGGCGCCACCGCCGTCGTCGCCGCTTCGCCGGAGGCGTTCGGGGCGCTCAAGCTCGCCGGCGCCGCCTATCTCGGATGGCTCGGCGCCCAGGCGCTGCTGGCGGCGCGCCGGGGCGACCCGGTGGCGGAGACCAGCTCGTCAGAGCGGGCCCCGTCCGCCGCGCGCGCCTTCCGGCGCGGGCTCGCCAGCGATCTCGCCAACGTCAAGGTCGGCCTCTTCTGGACGGCGCTCGTGCCGCAGTTCCTGCTGCCCGGCGCAGGCCCGGCGCCCGCGGCGGCCATGGTGCTGACGATGGCCCTGCTGGCCCTCGCCGGCATGACCGCCTTCGCGTTCCTCGCCGGCCGGCTGCGACCGCTGCTCGCTCGCCGGCGGGTATCGCAGCTCGTCAACGTCTCGGTGGGCGCTCTGCTCGTTGCGCTTGCCGCCGGGATGGCGTTCGCCCACTGAGCGCGGTTCCCACCGGCCAGGGCGGAGCGGTTACCGTCTCCCCATGCCCGACTCCCAGGTGGTGCTCATCACCGGCTGCTCAACAGGCATCGGCCGCGCAACGGCCGAGCGCCTGGCCCGCGCCGGCCACACGGTGTACGCCAGCGCGCGCCGCCCAGAGTCGATCGAGGACCTGAAGCAGAGCGGCTGCCGGACGCTCGCGCTCGACGTGACGAGCGAGGACTCGATGAGCGCGGCGGTAGCCGCCGTCGAGGAGGCCGAGGGAGGCATCGGCGCGCTCGTCAACAACGCCGGCTACAGCCAGAACGGGGCCGTCGAGACGGTGCCGCTCGCGGACGTGCGCGCACAGTTCGAGACCAACGTGTTCGGGCTGCTGCGGATGTGCCAGCTCGTTCTGCCCGGCATGCGCCGCCGCGGGCGAGGGAACGATCGTGAACATGAGCTCGATGGGAGGCAGGCTCACGTTCCCGGGCGGCGGCATCTACCACGCCACCAAGCACGCGGTCGAGGCGATCTCCGACGCGATGCGCTTCGAGGTCAGCGGCTTCGGCGTCCACGTCGTCGTGATCGAGCCGGGGATCATCCGCAGCAGCTTCGGTGAGACCGCCGCTGGGTCGGTGTCGGCGGGGGATGGTCCCTACGCGGAGTTCAACGCCGCCGTGGCCGAGGCCAACGCCACGGCCTCCGACGGCCCCCTCGGCAAGCTCGGCGGCGAGCCGGACGACGTCGCGAAGGTGATCGAGGCGGCGATCGCGGCGCGCAGGCCGCGCACGCGTTACCGGGTGACCACCTCGGCCCGTGTTCTGATCACCCAGCGGAGGCTGTTGCCGGACCGAGCCTGGGACCGGGTGATGAGCGCCGCCTTCCGGCGTCCGTAGACTCCCGCCGTCCGTACGTAAAGAGGAGAACTGCAACGTGCCCTATTTCAAGGACGCGGACGAGGTGTACGCGTACATCGGCAGGCTGTTCGAGGAGCTTGCACTAGACGAGGAGCTCGCCCCCAAGTTCCGCAAGGCGGACACGATCGTCCAGTACCAGTACCGCGAGCCCGAGTCTCAGATAACGGTCAATCTGATCGACGGTGAGGACGGCCGGGTCGACTGCGGCGACACCACGATGGAGCCCGAGGTTGTGATGACGATGGAAGCGGACACCGCGCACCGCTTCTGGCTCGGCAAGGTCAACGTGACGGTCGCGCTCGCCCGCGGGCAGATGAAGGCCAAGGGGCCGGTGGCCAAGATCCTCAAGCTGGTCCCGCTCGTCAAGCCGGTCTTCCCGCGCTACCGCGCGATGCTCGAGGAGGCGGGTCGGAAGGATCTCCTCGAGGCATGAGCGACGAACCGGTGGAGGTCGGCTCCGCGCTCGACCCGACCCCGCTCGAGGGCTTCAAGGACTTCTATCAGTACGTCTCCACGACGCGGGTGATCGTCGGCCGCGACCTGCTCGAGTCGACCGGGTTCGAGTTCAAGAAGGAGGGCGCGCGGCGGGTGTTCCTCGTCACCGACGCGGTGATCCGCGGGACCGGCCTCGTCGAGAAGGTCGAGGCGGGGATCCTGGACGGCGGCCTCGAGCTGGCCGGCATCTTCGACGAGGTCCCGCAGGACTCTTCGACCGAGGTCTGCGACCGCTGCGCGGCCGCCGCCAAGGAGGCGGGCGCCGACTCGTTCCTGGCGCTCGGCGGCGGCTCCGTCATGGACACCGCCAAGGTGGTGGACGCGATCTTCACCCACGGCGGCACGGCGCGTGAGCAGGAGGGCTTCTTCCTGATGCCGCGCGAGGAGGACGGTATGGGCAGGCCGCTCGACATCGCGCCGCTCGCCTGCATCCCCACCACCGCGGGCACCGGCAGCGAGGTCTCGATGGCCGCGGTCATCAAGGAGCCCGCGGAGAAGATCAAGCTCGAGATCGCGGACTTCCCGCTCTTCCCGAGGCTCGCGATCCTCGACCCGGAGACGACCCGCACACTCCCGCCGGCCGTGGCCGCCGCCACCGGCATGGACGCGATGACGCACGCGATCGAGGGCTACGTGTCGCAGGACTGGAGCCCGCACCAGGACGCCCGTTCCCTGCACGCGCTGCGGATGATCCGCGACAACCTCGAACGCGCCGTGCAGGCCGGCGAGGAGGACGAGGAGGCGCGGGGGAACATGCTCGTCGCCGCCAACCTGGCCATCACGCTCGCGCTCGGATCGGTGCACGCCATGTCCCATCCGGCGGGCGCGCGGTTCGGGGTCCCGCACGGCGTGGCGAACGCCATCCACCTGCCGCACGTGATCCGCTTCAACGCCGAGGGCGGCGGGGCGATCGGCGACCGCTATCGCGACATCGGCGAGCTGTTCGGGCTGGAGACAGGCGCCTCGGATGCGGAGGCGGGGGATGCGCTCGCCACGCATATCACCGAGCTCGTCGAGCGGATCGGCCTGCCCACCCGGCTCTCGCAGGCGGGCGTGCCTGAGTCGGGCATCCCCGCCCTGGTCGAGGGCGCGATGGGCGACGGTACGACCCTGCTCAACCCGCGAGAGGTGGGCGAGGAGGACTACGCGGAGCTGTACCGGCGGGCGCTCTGAGCTCAGCGGTCGGTTGCCTCGGCGCGCTCGGCCTCGACCATCTCCCGAAGGACGGCGACGGACGTGTGCTTAGGGCGCCAGCCGAGCTCCTTCCTCGCGCGCTCCGTCTTCATCAGCACCGGCTTCCTGACAGCGTGGATCCAGGCCACCGAGTCGGGCAGGAGCGGCAGGCGAGTCACCATTTCCGCGGTCGTTTCCGTGATCGGCTTCGGGACCTGCAGCGAGTACCAGTCGAGGGCGTCCGCGACCTCGCCCAAGGTCAACGTGCCGCTGCCGGCCAGGTTGTACGGGCCGGGCTCGCCGCGGCCGCGCACCGCGGCGGCGAAGGCGCTCGCAACGTCCTCCTCGTGCACGAGCTGGAAGGGCACGCCGGGGTCGGGAATCACCGGCTTGAGCACCGGCATCATCTGGAGCAGCCGCTTGGCGGCGTCGGGCATGGCTTCTCCGAGGCGGAAGTACGGCATCTCGTGGAGCATCGTCCGTGCGCCCGGCCCGGCGACTATGCAGGGGCGGAACACGTAGGCGACCGTCCGCCTGCGCCGCCGCAGGACATCGGCCAGCACCTGCTCGACCTCGGCCTTCTGGTGCGAGTACGGAAACTCGGGCGAGCCGCGCGCCGGCACGTCCTCGGTCAGCCAGTCGGGGTTGTCCTCGTGGAAGCCGTAGGCGGCGACGCTCGACGCGTAGACGATGCGCTCGGCGCCGGCTTTGGCGGCTTCCTCGAACACGAGCCGTGAGCCCTCGACGTTCAGATTGCGTGACGCCTCCCCGGCTCGCACGATCACGAAGGCGAGGTGCACCACGACGTCGGCGCCCTTGACGAGGTCGCGCACGCTGTCGCGGTCGGTCACGTCGCCCTGGCGGTACTCGGCTTTCTTCCAGCCCCGGTCCGCCGGGTCGAAGGGGCGCCGCGCCATCCCGATGATCCTGCTCACCGACCGCGAGCGCTGGAGTGCGTCGACGATCCCGATGCCGAGATCGCCGGTCGGGCCCGTTACTGCCACGGTCAGCCCGGTGGCCGGCATGGACCGGTTTCTACCGCATAGTTGCGGGTGCGCGCCGGGCCAGGCGCCCGCTCGACTCGCAGCCGCTGACGAGGTCGAACGGGTCGGCTGCGACCTTGTCCTGCCCCTCGCCGCACTCGATCCGGTCACGGACACCGTCACGGGCCTTCACGGTGTCGTCGCCGGCGCCGGCCTCGATGGCATCGCCGCCGCCGCCCCCGGAGATGCGGTCGGCCGCCTCGCCCGTGCGGATGCGGTCGCGCCCGGGGCCGCCCTGCACGTCGATCGCGCCGCCGCTCCCCGTGACCGTGTCGTCGCCGCCGCCGGCCAGGATCGTCGCGGAGCCGCCCTCCGCGCTGACGCGATCGGCCCCGGATCCCGCGTCGACGAAGTCGCCGCCCAGGCTCGCGTACACACGATCGCGCCCGGCGCCGCCGAAGAGGCGATCGCCCTCGGACTGCCCGAACAGCGTGTCGTCGCCCTGCCCGCCGAGCACGAGATCCGCGCCGGCGCCCGCGTACACCACGTCGTTCCCCGTGCCGGCGTCGATCCGGTCGTTGCCGGTGCCCGCGATCAGGAGGTCGACGCCGTCGCCGCCGTCGACGCTGTCGTCCCCGGAGCCGGCCTCGAGGTAATCCCCCGCACCCGCGCCCGAGAGGGTGTCGTTGCCGCCCTCCCCGTAGATCTGATCAGGGGTCTCGGTACCCGCGAGCACATCGGCCTCGTTCGTGCCGATGAGCGTGCTCGCGACCGCCGCGGCGCCCAGCGTGCACAGGACCGCGACGGCGACGACCAGAGTGGAAGCGGTGCGCCTCAACGTCCCAATGAACAACCGCGCGTCGGCGGGGTTGCGGTCGCGTTCTTCACGCGTCGTCGTAACCCGGATCCCCCGGGAGCAGCACCTCGGCCACACCGTCGCGCACCGCGACCTTGGGCTGGATCGGCTCGACCGGCCGGCGCCGGGCCGCCTCGATCGTCGCGGCGACGGAGTCCGTCTCCGCCAGTCGCTCGAGCTGCTTGATCGTGGGGAAGACGAGGAAGAGCTCGTCGCGCGCGGACGCAGCCAGGGCGTCGGCCGGGCGCAGCCAGCGCGCGTCCACGCATTCGCCGCCGTCGGGCCGCGGCTCCACGCCGGGAGGCGCCTCCGCGACGAAGAACCAGGTGTCGAAGCGGATCTTGACGTCGGTGGGCGTGATCCAGCGGGAGAACGGGACGAGCACCGCGCCCGCGGGCAGCGTCACACCGGCCTCCTCCTCGAGCTCACGCACCGCGGTGGCGGCCGGGTCGGCGTCGTCGCTGTTGACCCCGCCCCCGGGGAATACCCAGGCGCCGCCCATGAAGCGCTGCTTCGGGTTGCGCTGAACGAGCAGGACCTCCGGGCCGGCCGGCGTGTCCCGCAACAGGATCAGAGAAGCGGCCGGACGGGCCTCCACGACCTCGCCGAAGTTCAGCTCCTCGCCTGGGGGCGGACGGTCGACGCGCACGGCGCCAGCCTACCTGCGCCCTCTACATGCTGGTCGGGTTCGGCTCAGCGGTGCGCTCGAACTGACGCTCGGTCCCGCGCCGATGAGCGAGAACCGGCAATGGATCTGCACCTCCTGCGGGTTCATTTACGACCCCGAGGAGGGTGACCCCGACGGCGGAATCCCGCCAGGCACGGCCTTCGAGGACATCCCCGACGACTGGTTCTGCCCCGTGTGCGGGGCGCGCAAGAGGGACTTCGAGCCGTACGAGGTCTGAGGCGGGGGCGCCGGATGCCTTGCTCGGCTAAAGCGCAGTCAGCGGCGCCGGCTCGGACGAAATCCCGTTACGTGTACGCCTTGATGTCGTCCAGCGACATCAAGTCGGCACGGTAACGCGATTCGCGCCCCGTGCCGGGTGGACGGGGCCGCCCCCGTGCGGCAGGGCGGCCCCGATCCGGATTGCGCCTACCCGCGCGCCGTGATGCTGAGAGTGCGCGTGGACTCCGCCGCGTGAGCGGTGGTGTCACCTGAGAAGACGTACGCGCGAACCTTCTTGAGCGAGCCCGCCTGGACCTGCTGCAGAGCGCGCTTCGACAGTCGCACGCTCACCTTGGCGGTATCGCCGCCACGGACGGTGAACTTCCCGCGGCCGACGATCTTGCCGCCCGAGCGCAGGAGGACCCGGCCCCGGTAGAGGCCGGCGCCGGAGGAGTCGACCTTCACGCGCACCTTGCCGCTCTTGGACACGGCCAGGCTGCGGGAGGCGATCGAAACGGAACCCCGCTGCGGCCCACCGGCCACAACCGACGCCTCGGCATTCGAGCGGCGACCGGACCGGCCGGGCCCTGGTCGCCCTTCGGGCCCTGGGGTCCGGTCGCGCCCTGCGAGCCCGTGGCGCCCTGCGCGCCGTCGGCTCCCTGCGAGCCGGCGGGACCCTGCGGACCGGCCGGGCCGGCGGGACCCTGGGACCGTTGACGGCGAGCGACGTGGTCGTCGAGACGTTGTCGATCATGAAGCCGGACGCCGGCGTTCGAGGGCTGCTGCGGTCCCGCGAGTGTGGAACAGCAGCGAGTCGACTCGGCGGGTCGGGTTACGCTCCTCGTCGACGCGGTAGTAGTGCTCCCAGCTCCCGCCGCGTATGCTTCAGCGCGCCGTCGACCCAGACCTGGACGACGTCGTTGTCGTCGCCCTCGACGAACTCCATCTCGCAGCTGATCGTGTGCGCACCACGGTCGAGTCGTGGCAGAGTCCGTGACTCGACGAGCGTCGTAGTCGGTCGAAGATCGACATCCACGCCTCGGCTGTCCTCGAGGCGCAGATAGCTCATACGCGCGCCGCTGGCCTCGTCGGGCTGATACTGACGCCAGCTCGTGCTGAGCGCCGGACGCCGGACTGACCGTGAACTCGTTGACGACGAACATCGATGGCCTCGTTCTCGCCGAGCAGCCTTGGACCGGCCGGAATGACGGCATGTCGCCAAAGCTGCCGCTGGTGCGTAAGCGCCGACATGCGTCGGACAGCCGTCGGACTCCGCACGCGCACGATCGCCGACGACGGGCTGACGGTCTGGTCGCCGACAGCCGCCCTGTCCGTTGACGCTTGCGATCGTCAGCGAAGCCGTCGAAGTCGTGGCTGACGGTATCGGCCTGAGCGGTTCCTGCAACCGCGAGGACAGCGCGAGCGCCGTCCCCATGATGACCTACGCATCGGGCGAATCTCCTCCATGGGTCGACGTAACGGTGTCGGCTGCAGCGCTGGCGGGGACGCCGAGCGCGCCGCACGGGCGAGTGCAGCCAGGGCCGACTTGCGGCCCGGGGTCCGGACATGCACGGGAATTCCTCCTGATAGACAAAGTCAAAGGGGCCGGACAACGGCCCCGGGGGCAGGTACAACAGTTCTCTTCATCGGCACCCCGCGAAGCTTCTTTAGCGCGGTAAGGAAGCGGGAGTGCTCTGCCCGGTCAGGCAGCCGCGCGCAGGCCCACCCCGGCGTGGGCCGCGTCGATCGCCTCCGCGGTGATCGACACCAGTCGCCGCAGGTCGGCCGAGGAGATCGCCAGCGGTGGCATCAGGACCACGACGTCGCCCAGCGGGCGGATGATCGCGCCGCGGGCGCGGGCCTCGAGGGTCACGCGGTGGCCCATCCGCAGCGCGAGCGGATGGTCCGCGAGCTCGATCCCGACCATGAAGCCCACGCGCCGTACCTCGCTCACGCGGGGTGCGCCGCCAGGGGCTCGAGCAGCTCCGCCAGCAGCTCGATCTTCCCCTCGAGCGCCTCGAGCGTGCGCTCCTCGCGGAACACGTCCAGCGTGGCAAGAGCCGCCGCGCAGGCCAGCGGGTTGCCCGTGTACGTATGGCCGTGGAAGAAGGTGCGGAATTCCTCGAACTCGCCGAGGAAGCCCTCATAGATGCGCTCGCTCGCGAGCGTCGCGGCCAACGGCAGGTAGCCCCCGGTGAGTCCCTTCGCGAGGCAGAGCAGGTCCGGCGCGACGCCCTCGTGCTCGCACGCGAACATGCGCCCGGTGCGGCCGAAGCCGGTGGCCACCTCGTCGAGGATGAGCAGCACGCCGTGCCGGTCGCAGAGCTCGCGCACTCCGCGGAGGTAGCCCTCGGGGTGGACGAGCATGCCCGCCGCGCCCTGAACGAGCGGCTCCATGATCACCGCCGCGACCTCCCCGCCGTGCCCGGAGAGCAGCCGCTCCATGTCGGCGAGGTCGCCCGGCTCCGCCTTGAGCGTGTCGAACAGGAGCGGGCGGTACATCGAGTGGAAGAGGTCGATCCCGCCCACTGACACCGACCCGATCGTGTCGCCGTGGTAGGCCATCCGCAAGGCGACGAACCGGCTCCGGTCGCTCGCCGCGCTGCTGCCAGTACTGGAAGGCCATCTTCAGGGCGATCTCGGTGGCCGTGGAGCCCGGAATCGGAGTAGAAGACCCGCGTGAGGCCCGGCGGCGCGATCTCCACGAGCCGCTGCGCCAGCTCGATCGCCGGCCGGTGCGTGAGCCCGAGCATCGTCGAGTGCGCCACGCGGTCGAGCTGGACGCGCACGGCGGCGTCGATGCGGGGGTGGGCGTGCCCGTGCACGTTGCACCAGAGCGAGGAGACGCCGTCGATGTAGCGGCGGCCCTCGACGTCGATCAGGTCGGTCCCCTCGGCCCGCTCGACGATCACGGGCTCCTCGTCCATCCAGCCGCGCTGTTGGGTGAACGGATGCCAGAGATGGGCCCGGTCCGCGGCGACGAGATCCATGACGGGCGAGGCTACGCCGCCGGGTGGTCGGAATCCGGGAGGCGATAGCTACGCTCAGCGGCGCAATGCCCCCTCTGCCCCTCCTCGTCTTCGTGGTGGGGACGGGCTCGCTCGGCGCGGAGATCGCCGCCGTGCGGCTGCTCGCCCCGTACTTCGGCGCCTCGACGATCGTCTGGGCCAACACGATCGGGATCGTCCTGGTGGCGCTCTCGCTCGGCTACTGGCTGGGCGGGCGCCTGGCGGACCGCCACCCCCACATGCGCGGGCTCTGCCTGCTCGCGCTGAGCGCTGCCGGCCTGCTGGCGCTGGTCCCCTTCGTGGCCGACCCGATGCTCGACATCGCCGTCGACGCCCTCGACCAGATCTCGGCGGGCGCCTTCGTCGGCTCGCTGATCGGCGTCCTGGTGCTGGTGGCCATCCCGGTGCTGCTCCTCGGAGCCGTGTCGCCCTGGGCGATCCGGTTGGCGGTCTCGTCCGTGGAGGAGGCCGGCTCGGTCGCTGGGCGGCTCTACGCGCTGTCCACCGCCGGCTCGCTGCTCGGCACGCTCGTCTCCGCGCTGGTCCTCATCCCGCTCGTCGGTACCCGGCGAACGTTCCTGATCTTCGCCCTGGCGATCGCGCTGATCGCGGTGGCCGGGTTGCGTCCCGTGCGGCGCTGGGCGCTCGCGCCGACGGCCATAGCGGTGCTGATCGCCCTCCCCGTGGGGACGCTCAAGGCCGACACCGAGGACGGCGGGCGGGTGATCCACGAGGCGGAGACGGAGTACCAGTACGCGCGCGTGATCGAGTACCCGGACGGCAAGCGGACGCTCGAGTTGAACGAGGGGCAGGCGCAGCATTCGGTCTGCCAGGCGGAGTGCGAGCCGGGCCCGGATGGACCGCGCAGGCCGTCGTCGGTGCTGACCGGCGACGTCTGGGACGGCCACCTCGTCCTGCACTTCGCCGGCCGCCGCGATCCGCCAGCCCGCGTCGCGATCCTCGGCAACGCGGCCGGCACGACGGCGCGTGCCTACGAGGAGTTCTTCCCGAGGACCCGGGTGGACGGCGTGGAGATCGACGGCGAGCTCTCCGACATCGGGCGCGAGTACTTCGACATGAACAACCCGCGGTTGCATCTCTACCACGAGGACGCGCGCCCGTTCCTGCGCCGCATCGACGCCGAGTACGACGTGATCTCGGTCGACGCCTACCGCCAGCCCTACATCCCCTTCTACCTGACGACCGTGGAGTTCTTCGAGACAGTCCGCGACCGGCTCGCCCCCGGCGGCGTGCTGATCGTGAACGCCGGGCACCCCGAGGATCAGAACGACCTCGAGAAGGTCCTCACGGCGACGATCTCGGAGGTGTTCCCGCACGTCCTGCGCGACCCGATCGAGGACACCAACACGCTCATCGTGGCGAGCGAGCGCCAGCTCTCGGCCCAGCACCTGCGCGACGCCGTCCCGCGGCTCCCGACGGGGCTGCAGGGCACCGCGCTCGCCGCGGCGGCGCGCATCGAGGAGCCGCTCGCGGGCGGCGACGTATACACGGACGACAAGGCGCCGGTCGAGTGGCTGATCGACAAGTCGATCGTGGACTACGCGAGCGGGGCGGACGACTGAGCCCCCATCCCGACGTCGCAATCGTCGGGGGAGGGATAGTCGGCTGCGCGGCCGCCGCGCTGCTGGCCGAGGCCGGTGCGCGCGTGGAGCTCTACGAGCGCGACGAGGTTGCCGGCGCGGCGAGCGGGCGCAACTCGGGTGTCGTCCAGCACCCTTTCGACCCGGTGATGGCGGGGCTCTACCGCGAGTCGGTCGCCCTCTACCGCGAGCTCGAGGGCTTCGCCTTGCCCGAGCAGCCGGCGGGCGTGCTGCTGCTCGCTCCCGACCCGGCGCAGCTGACCGAGGTGGCCGCCGAGATCGGGCGCGACGTCCCCGACCTACGTCCCTCGATCCTGCACGGCGGCGAGCTGCAGATGCTCGAGCCCGCGCTCGCAGAGGGCCTGAGCGCCTGCCGGCTGGACACCGGCTTTCCCGTGCGCCCCGCGGCGGCCACGCTCGCGTTCGCCCGGCGCGCGTATGCACGCGGCGCGCGCATCCACGAGCAGGACGTGGCCTGGCCGTGGTCGGGCGCCGGCCGGGCCCACGGGGTGATCGCGTCCGGCGTGCGGCGCCCGGCGGGCGCGGTGCTCGTGACCGCCGGCCCGTGGACCCCGGAGGTGATCGACACCACGCGCGCCTGGAACCCGATCACCCCCGTCTGGGGCGTGGTCGTGGAGCTCGAGCTCGAGGCGCCGCCCCGCCACGTGGTCGAGGAGGTCGGCGTGGAGGCCGTGGCGGCCGGTACGGCGGACCCCGGTGGGGTCTTCAGCGCCGTCACGGCCGACGGCGTGACCTCGCTCGGCTCGACCTTCCTGCGTGAGGAGCCCGACCCAGCCTCCTGGGTCGAGCGGCTGCGCGCCACGGGCACGGCTTCCTGCCGGCGCTCGCCGGCGCCGAGGTCCGCGGAGCGCGTGCCTGCGCTCGCCCGCAGTCGCTCGACGGGCGGCCGCTCGTGGGCGAGGTCGAAGGCGTGGAGGGCCTGTGGGTGGCGGCCGGCCATGGGCCCTGGGGGATCTCGACCGGGCCGGCCACGGCGCGGCTTGCGGTGGACGCGATTCTCAGCGGCCGCGCGGTGCCGGCGGCGCTTTCCGTCCGCCGCGCCGTCTGACCTGGTCAGACGGGCCTGCGTGGCGGCGTTACCCCTTCGACCTGATCGCCCTCGCCACGCCGCCGCCTGTCCCGAGCGGGGCGCGCAGGGTTGTGCCGTAGGCGTTGATGCGCGCGGCCACCGTGCGCTTCATGGCCGGGATCACGCCCTCGGATTGAAGCTCGCGCTCGGCGGCGACGAGCTCCTGCTGGAGCTCCTCGGCGTCCGCAAAGGATCCCTCGCGGAAGGCACGCGCCAGCTCGACGCAGCGCCAGGGCTCGACGTTCGCCAGCGCGAGGACAGCGCCTGCGGAGCCTCCGTGCAGCGCTTCGAGCACCAACGAGGCGGTTCCCATGAGCAGCTTGAAGCGCTCGACGTCGCTGCTCGCCACGGCCGCCGCGTACGCCTGGTGCCGCTCGATCGACTTGGTCGAGTCCTTGAGACCGGCGAGTCCGTCGCGGATCAGCTGCCGGAGCAGCACCGGCTCGAGCTCGTTATGGGTCCGGTCGGGAATCGTGTACGCGTAGACGGGCGTCCCGTCCAGGCCTTCGACGAGCGCGGCGTAGTGCGCGCGGAGCGCGTCGCTCCCGACCGGGTAGTAGTAGGGCACCACGGCTGATACCGCTGCGGCGCCGTCCGCGACGGCGCGCCGCGCCAACTCGAGGGTGGGCGCGGTGCCCGGGCGTCCGACGTGGGCAAGGACCGGCACCCGGTCCCCGGCGGCGGCGCACGTGGCGCGCACAACCTCCGCGACCTCCTCGTCAGAGAGCAGAGCCGCCTCGCCGGTCGTGCCGCATGGCATCAGCGCGTCGACGCCTGCGTCCACGAGCTGGTCGACGTGCGCGGATAGGGCCGGCTCGTCGAAGCGGCCGTCCTCGTCGAACGGCGTGAGCAGCGCCACGATCACGCTTGGCCGGCGGAGCTCCATGGGTCCGGAGTGCCCGAATCCCGGGGTCGTCACACGTTGGTGACCTGAGGCCGCCTCGCCGACGAGGACCGCGAGATCGCGGTGCCCCCAGGCGAGCGAGGCGCGCAGGCCCGCCGCCTCGAGCCAGCGGAGCTGGTCGGCGACGGTGCTCGGCTTGTCGTATTCGCCGTCGATCGGCGTGACGACGTCGGCGGGGTCCACCGGCACCACGACATCCCCGAGCACGAACCGTCCGGAGGGCGAGAGCACCGCCGCCACCCGCCGGAAGAGGTCGGCCTTGCCGGGGCCGTCGAGGTGGTGAAGCGCGAGGGCGGAGAAGACCGTGTCGAAGGGACCGCCGGGGAGCGGGTCCTCGAGCCGGCTCTGACGCAGCTCGACGCGATCGGCCGGCAGCACAATGCGAGCTTGATCGAGCATCTCGCGGCTCGCGTCGAGGCCGAGGAGCACGGCATCGGGATGGATCGCGAGCACCCGCCGTGCCGTCTCTCCGGTGCCCGTGCCGAGCTCCAGCAGCCGCGCCGCGCCCGCGCCCGTCGCGGCGGCGGTCTCGTCCTGGAGCCGCTCGTAGTCGGGCACCTCCTCGTGCATCAGCGCGAGGTAGCTGTCGGGATCCCAGTGGAACTGAGCCATGGGGCAACAAGGGATAGCGTGTTCGCGAACGGGTAGCTTCCACGCGAGCGAGAGGAGGCTTGCGGTGAGCTTCAGGAAGTACGAGCTGAGCGGCTACGACGAGATGCGCGCGGCGCACCGTTGGGAGGTGCCCGAGCGCTACAACATCGCGCAGGACGTGTGCGACAAGCACGAGCGCGACCGGCTCGCGATGGTGTGGGAGGACTGGCGCGGCAACGAGCGACGGGTCACGTTCGGCGAGCTGCAGGACCTGTCGGGCCGCTTCGCGAACGTGCTCGAGGCCACCGGGGTCGAGCGCGGCGACCGCGTGGCCACGCTGCTCCCGTCGCTCCCGGAGACCGCCGCCGTGTTCATCGGCACCTACAAGCGCGGCGCGATCCTGCTCTCGATGTCCGTCCTCTACGGCGACGAGGGCATCGAGCACCGCCTGCGCGACTCTGGAGCGAAGGCCGTCGTGACCGACGCCGCGAACCGCCACCGGATCCCCGACGGCCTCGTCGAGAAGGTCTTCGTGCTGGGCGGCGCGGGCCAGGCGGACGACGTCGACTTCGACGCCACGATGGAGCGCGCCTCGACCGACTACGAGACCGTCGACACCGCGGCCGACGACCCGGCCCAGCTCTACTACTCGTCCGGCACGACCGGCCTGGCGAAGGGCATCCTCCACGCCCACCGCTACCTGCTCGGTCACGAGGAGTTCGAGTACTGCCACGACGTGCGCGACGGAGAGCTCTTCCACGGCTCGGGCGAGTGGGCGTGGGCGGCCGGCATCTGCCCGCTGCTCGGTCCGTGGCGCTACGGCGCGGTTGCGCTCGTGCAGGCCCGCGAGGGCGGCTATGACCCCGAGGAGCATCTGCGCTTCCTCTCGAAGCACGGGGTCGAGAACATGTTCACGACGCCGACGGCGCTGCGCTCCATGACGGGCGTCGAGCGGGCCGGCGAGCGCCACCCGCTCGAGCGCTTGCGCATCACCTGCTCGGCCGGCGAGCCGCTCAACCCGGAGGTGATCCGCTGGTTCCGTGAGCAGTACGGGGTGACGGTGCTCGACTACTACGGGCTTACCGAGAGCTACCCGTTGTGCGGCAACTTCCCGCACCTCGAGGTGCGCGAGGGCTCGATGGGGCGGCCGATGCCGGGCTGGGACGTCCAGATCCTCGACGAGGACGAGCAGCCGCTCCCGCCGGGCGAGCGCGGCGAGATCTGCCTGCGTGCGCGCACGAACCCGCACTACCCGATCGGCTACTGGAACCGCCCGGAGGACACCGAGGAGGTGTTCGGGGGCGAGTGGTTCCACACCAAGGACGCCGCCACCGCCGACGAGGACGGCTACGTCTGGTACGCCGGACGCGCCGACGACGTGATCATCTCCGCCGGCTACCGGATCGGCCCGTTCGAGGTGGAATCCGCCTGCGTGGAGCACCCGGCCGTCAAGGAGGCGGCCGCCGTGGCCTCACCCGACGAGCGCCGCGGCGACATCGTCAAGGCCTTCATCGTGCTGGCGGGCGGCCACGAGGCCTCCGACGAGCTCGCGGACCAGATCAAGCAGCATGTGCGCGAGCGCCACTCGGCCTACGCCTACCCGCGCGAGATCGAGTTCGTGGCCGACCTGCCCAAGACGCTGACCGGCAAGATCCGGCGCGTCGAGCTGCGTGAGCAGGAGCGGGAACGCAAGGCCGCGCAAACGCCGCCGGACTGAGCCGCTAGAGCACCGGCACGAGCGGGATATCCCACAGGACCGCCGCGACAACGAACGCGGCGACGGCCACCGCCGTCACGAAGCTGACGACGATCCGCTGGGTCGTCGAGGTCTCCTCGGCGCGGTCCTTGACGTGATCGCCCCAGATGATCAGCTTCTCCATGCTGCGCTCGGCCCAGTCGAACTCGAGCGCCAGGAAGCCGAGGCCAATGACGATCGTCGCGATGCCCGGACCCGGGATGCCCGGGGCCGACATGAAGATGCCCGCGCACACGATCAGGAAGCCGATGACGACGATCGCCGCGCGGTGAAGGATGTGGCGCTGCTTGTGGCGCTCCTTGCGCTCGCGGAGCTTGACGAGCAGCTCGGGCTCGTCGGGCTCATGCCGGGCGGCGCTCTCCTCGGTCGCCATCCAGTCGAGCTTAGAGCCTGTTCGGCGCGCATCAGTGCGCCAGCGCACGCGTCTCAGAGCCAGCGATCCAGCGGCAGCGCGTCGCCCGCGGCGGCGAGCGTCGAGAGGTCGGCCGGCGGCAGGCCGCTGACGGTCACGCCCGCAAGCCGCTCGACAGTGGCGCGGTTCGAGACCTCCATCGGCGACGGGTCGGCGGGCCACGGCGTCATCACGATCCCCGCCACCCGCAGGCCGACCGCCCGCGCCGCCTCCACGGTCAGAAGCGTGTGGTTGATGGTGCCGAGGCCCGTGCGAGCGGCCACCACCACCGGAAGCGCAAGGTCCCGCGCGAGATCGCGGACCAGGTATCCAGGCGTGATCGGCACGAGCAGGCCGCCAACGCCCTCGGCGACCAGCACGTCGGCCGCCGCAGCGGCCCGGTCCGCCGCGGCGACCAGCCGAGCGGGCTCGATCGTCTCACCGGCGAGCTCCGCCGCGTAGTGCGGG
>CAVWSN010000002.1:0-39200 GCA_963757815.1 uncultured Thermoleophilaceae bacterium
CTCCTGGCGGTCAAAGCCAGGACGCGTCCTCCAGATCGACTACCAAGGCCGAGCGGTCGCTCAAACCGCGGCGGCGCCAGTCGTGCGCGTAGGGCGCTTGCGACAGGGCGCAGTCCTTCCACGAGCACGTGGTCGAGGCGCCACCCGCCGCGGTCGCCGGGAAACGTCCAGCTCACCTCGCGCTCGCCGTAGCCGTGTAGTGCGCGGAAGGCGTCCACCCAGCCGGCTTGGCGCAGCCAGTGGACGAGCGCCTTCTCCGCGTGTACCAGCGCTCGCCGCGGGCCGGCCGCAAGCGGCCGGCGCTGTTGCGCGCGAAGGTGAGCCCCCCGCCGTCGGGCGGCTCACGGCTGGACGTGTTCAGGTCTCCGCAGAGGAGACAGGCGGATCGCCGCCGACGAGATAGGCGGCCAGCACGCCGCGGTCAGCACGTCGAGCGGCCGGTCCCCCGGCGGGACGGTAGCGCGTCGTCGAGCGCCGTCTCTCATCCCGCGAATCCCATCTCGCCGAGCGCCGCTCGCCACAGCGGCGCGCTCCGCCTGGTCACCTCCTGCAGAGCGATCAGTAAGTCCCGCCGCCAGGCCCTCGGCCTGCTCCCGCTGGCGCGTGACCGCCCGGCCAGGTCCAGGTCACGAGACGCAACGCACCGTCACGTGTGGCGACGACCCCAATATTTGTGGTCGATCCTCCTTTCGTGACACGGACGCGGGTATCCGTTCTTACCGACGATCGGGCGATCCAGCAACGCGGCTCGAGTCGCCCTACCGTTACGCCCCCGCGGCGTCAGGTCGCGGGCCGGATTTTCGCCTCGGATTGGGAGCCAGTAAAGGCGTTGAACGCGATGATCACGGCCATGCCAAGCACGGGCAGCAAGGCGCCCAGAAATGCGCCGACCGCGAGCCACCCCAGGGCGAGCTGAAAGCGTCTGCTGATGGCTGTCGCGCCGGCAGAGTCGAGGGCCTCGCTGAGCAGCCGTGACGGCAGGCGTACTTCACAAGCTTTGCCGGATGTCAACCAAAAGTGCGGCGGTTCAATGGCTTCTAGCGAATCGACGCGTTGCTGAAGCACGAGCTGATCGTCGAAGCCGGCGTCAACGATTCACGGCGGGCGCCCGCCCACGTCGCTGACCTTCAACGACGGCTCGGGTGTGGTTCTGTCCGCCGACCTCGGCGCCACGCATTCGCGCTTGGCGGTCAGCGACCTCGGCGGCGGACAGCTGGCGGAGATCGGGATCGACCTCGACATCGCGGAGGGACCGGACGCCGTCCTCGGCATCGTTCACGAGAAGTTCGGCCGCCTGCTCCAGGACGTCGGCCGCGGGGTCGACGAGGTACGTGGCGTCGGCCTGGGCGTCCCGGGGCCCGTGGCCTTCGACCGGGGCGAGCCGACCAGTCCGCCGATCATGCCGGGCTGGGACGGCTTCTCCATCCCGGACTGGTTTGCCGCGCGCTACGGCGTGCCCGTGCTGGTGGACAACGACGTGAACATCATGGCTCAGGGCGAGCACTGGACGCACTGGCGCGAGTGCGGCCATCTCCTCTTCATCAAGGTGGGAACGGGCATCGGCTGCGGCATCGTGGCCGAGGGGCACATCCATCGTGGTGCCAAGGGCGCGGCGGGCGACATCGGCCACATTCGCCTCGCCGGGCACGATGTGGTGTGCCGCTGCGGCAACGTCGGCTGCCTCGAGGCGGTGTCGGGCGGTGCGGCGCTCGCGCGCCGGCTCTCCGAGCAGGGGATCGAGGCGCATACCAGCCGCGACGTGGTGCGCCTGGTCAAGGCCGGCGACGGGACCGCCACCCAACTCGTCCGCGAGGCCGGCCGCAACCTCGGCGACGTCCTCGCGGGATGCGTGAACTTCTTCAACCCCGAGGTAATCGTTATCGGCGGCGACGTCAGCCAGGCGTCGCACCAGCTGCTCGCGGGCGTGCGCGAGGTGATCTTTCAGCGCTCGCTGCCACTGGCCACCGAGGAGCTGCGCGTCGTGCCGAGCCAGCTCGAGGACCGCGCGGGAGTGATAGGAGCGGCGATCATGATGATCGAGCACGTGCTCTCACCGGCGGCGATCGACCGCGCGATCCGGCGCGGCGTCGCGGCCTAGTCAGGGCCCTCCTCTGGGTGTGTTGGCGCCGGGTCGGTCTCGCGTATTGGCTGGGGAAGAGGGTGTTGTTCGTCGGCCGCGGCTGGCCGGAAGCGATCGAAGATCGTTCGGCCGCTGTGCTCGGGGAAGCGCGAGCTTTCCTGACTTTGCCCGCCAGGAGCGGGCAAAGTCAGCATCGTGGCGCCGGGTCCCGGGTTGGGGCTGCCCCAGTGCCGATGCAGATTCGACAACATCCAGCAATCAGTCGAAGATTGTTCGCCGCCGAGGACCGCAGCGGCCGCTGTCCCACACACCCTTCCCCAGCCCTACCCGGTCGGCGGAGACCAACCCGCGGTGCCAAGTCCCGACCGGGAAGCGAGGGGAGGGGGCGGCTCAGTCGCGAGCTAAGGGACCTGGTCTAGGACTCGTTAACCCGTCAGCCAGCCCGAGGCGGTGCGCGACTGCCGCCGCCTCCGTGCGCGAGCGGACGTCGAGCTTGGCCAGGATTCGCGACACGTGGACACTCGCGGTCTTCTCCGCCATGAAGAGCTCGCGGCCGATCTCGCGGTTGGTGGCCCCGCGTGCCACGAGCGCCAGGACCTGACGCTCGCGCGCCGTCAGGCCGAAGGGGTCGTCCGGTTCCGCGGCCCGGGTGTGCGGCTCGGCGGGGACGTCCAGCCCCAAGCGGGCGCGACTCGCCAGGCCCTCGACCTCGTGGGTCAGCCATCCGGCGCCCAGCCGGCGCGCCGCCTCGAGCGCCGCGCGGGCGGCCTCCGCCGCCGCGTCACGATCGTCGCGAGCCAGGTGCGCCTCGGCCTCCCGCCAACGGGCCAGTGCCGCCGGGTAAGGCCGCTCGAGCGCTTCCCATGCCGCCGTCGCGGCCGCCCAAAGCGCGGGATCGTTTGCACCGGATGCGCGGGCCGCATCGGCCTCGGCTGTGGCGAGGTGCGCGCGCTGGATCGGCCCGCCGTTCTCGGCGGCTGCCCGAAGCTGCTCCAGGAACACGCGGAGCCGCTCGAGCGCCCGGGCAGCCTCCGGATCGTCGCCGACATCCCGCGCCCGCTGCGCGGCGTCGGCCTCCACCGCCACGCCGGCAGTGGCCAGGTTGCTGCCGAAACGGGCGAGGTCGTCGGTGCCGTGCTCGAGCCGGGCGAGCAGCCGTCTCGACGGTCTCGCGGGCATCGTCGAGATCGCCCTTACGGCGCAGCAGCTCGGCCTGTAGCCCGCCGATCGGTGCCAGGAACTGCGGCTCGGTCGAGTCCTCGAGCGTAGGGCGCATGCGCTCCAGCCACTCGGCGGCCTCGGCGTGTTCGCCTCTGCCGATCGCCAGCTGGAGGCGGCCCAGCTCGATGACCAGCATCGTGCGGTCGTCGAAGCGGCGGCCCGGCTCCGGCAGCGCTCGGGCCGCCTCCTCCCAGTCGCCGAGGTCGAATGCGATTTCGCCCATCATGAAGTTGAGCCACTGGTGGGTATTCGGGCTGGTCGCGAGCTCTTCGGCACCCCAGCGCGCCGCCTCGATCGCGTCGCGGCTCCGGCCTGCGGCGTGCAGCGCATCGGCCAGGTTGACCGCCGCCGCGTCGATCTCCAGCGGGTCGCCGCGCTCGACAGCGATCTCGCCCGCCCGCCTGAGTGCGGCCGTCCCCTCTTCGATCTCGCCCAGCGGAATCAGCGCCGTCCCGAGCACGTTGAGCGCAACGCCGAGCGAGGCGGCGTCGCCGCATGCCTCCGCCACGCCCTGTGCCTCGCGCGCCTGCTCGACGGCCTCGCGCAGGCGCCCCTGGAACATCTGGCCTCGCGCCCACATGCCCAGGAGAGCGGCGCGCTCGGGCGAGTCCTCACCGGGAGGCAGCAGCCGGAGGCCGGCGCGCAGGGTGTCGAGCGCCTCGTCGGCGCGGTTGAGGTGCCACTGGAAGCGAGCCAGGCGCGCCATCATCCTCGCCGCCTTTCGCGGCTCGGCCGTCTCGTCGACGTCCTCGAGCGCGGCGCGCAGGAGCGCCTCCGCCCGGCTGCGCCGGCCCCCGAGGTTGTGGACCTCGGCCGCACGCCACATCAGGTCGCCGCGCTCGAGCCCGGCCACGGCCTCGGCGTTCGGAACCTGGTCCCACAGCTCGAGGGCCCGCTCGAGCAGCGCAGCCGCCTCGCTCGGGGCGCGTACCGCCTCTGCCGCGTCCGCCGCATGCATGCTCGCCGCGAGCGCAGCGGTGTGGTCGCCGGCCGCGAGGCGGTGGGAGGCGATCGCGGTGCTGATCGCGACGCTCGTGTCGCCGGCCGCCGACCGCCGCTCGAGGGCCTCGGCCAGCGCGCGGTGGAGCTCGATCCTCTCGCCCGGCAGCAGGTCGTCCTGCACCACTTCCCGCAGGAGCGCGTGACGGAACGCCAGCCTGCCGTCGGCGTCCACGACCGCGAGATGATTGGCGACCGCAGTGCGCAGGCACTCCTGGAGCTCGCGCGCGTCCAGCCCCGCGACCTCGGCCAGCAGGTCGTGGTCGAGCCGGCCACCGACCGCGAGCACGCGCAGGAGCCCCTGCGCGCGGTCAGGAAGCCGCTCGATCCGGAGCATCAGCGCGTCGCGCAGCGTCCGGGGGAGGGCGCCGCGGCCGTCGAGGCCCGCAGCCAAGAGCTCCTCCATGAACAGCGGGTTGCCCTCCGAGCGCGCGTAGAGGCGTTCCACCAGCTCGGCTGCCGGCGGGGCGCCGAGAATGTCGCCCAGCGCGCCGGCCAGCTCGTCACGCGTCAGCGGCGCGAGCTCGACGCGGCGCACGCGCGTATCGCGCTCAAGCTCGGCAAGCAGGGGGCGGAGCGGATGGCGGCGGTGCAACTCGTCGAGCCGGTACGAGGCCACGACCAGCACGCGTTCGTCGAAGAGGCTCCGCGCCAGGTAGGCGAGGAACGCCCGGGTCGAGCTGTCGGCCCAGTGGATGTCCTCCAGCACGAGCAGGACGGGGGCGCGCTCGCCCAGGTCGTGCAGCAGCGCGAGGACGGCCTCGAACAGTCGACCCTGGGCGCCTGTGTCGCGGCTGGGGGCGGGCCCCTCGCCCAACGCCGGCATGAGGGGAGTGAGCTCGGCGCGCGTGGCGGTGGGGAGGGCCTCGAGCGCTGCGTCACCGTCCCGCGCCAGCGGCCGAAGCGCCGTCAGGAGCGGAGCGTAGGGAAGCTCGCCGTCGCCGAGGTCGACGCACTCGCCGGAGAGCGTGTGGCCACCGCTTTCAGCGGCGCGCGCGACAAGCTCGGCCACCAGCCGGGTCTTGCCCACCCCGGAGTCGCCTGCCACGAGCGCGAGGGAGGGGGCGCCCGATTCGGCGTCCGCGAACGCCGCCTCGAGCTCGGCCAACTCTGCCTCGCGACCGACCAAGCGGGAACTCGTGACCCGAGTGGCCATGCCCCGCAGTATGGCGGCGGGCTACTTCCCAAAGAGCTCGCGGCCAGGGGGGACGCTCACGGCCCGGCCTCGACAAGGCTCGTCGGCACCTCCAGCACGCGGTCGATGGTCGCGCCCTGGTAGTCGGCCGGCAGGCGCTCATCCCGTCGCGCTCCGGCCCGTCACGCGGAGCACGGTGAGCTTGGCGGGCGTGATGTCCCCGTTGCCGTCGAAGCGGAAGGTGCCCAGGATGCCGTCTTTCACCGCGACTCGCCCGCAGCTCCCGGAGCACCGCGGCCCGCGTCCCGTCGGAGCGGGCGATCGCCGTCAGGACCACCTCCGCGGCCTGCGCGGCATGGAGCACATAACGCTCATCGGCAGCCGATCCGAGGTCGGCCGCGATGCGCCTGGCGGCAGGTGTGAGCCCGGGCCCGCCGGCCAGCAGATCCGGCGTCATCGCGTACAGGCCGCGGGCGGCGCGGCCGGCTCTCTCGAGCACGTCGGGGATCGGGGAGAGCCCGCTGGTCGCCATGATCGGCACGCGCGGGCCGAGGCGGGCGCGCAGGGCCTTCAGCACGCGGTCGCCGCCGCCGTCGTCCACGAAGGCGCCGAGCATGACGCCCTGCGCGTCCGACCGCGCGACCTCGTTCGCGAGCGCCTCGAAGCTCTTCGCCCCCGGGTCGAAAGCCTTCGCGCCGGCGATCGTCAGGCCGACCCGTTCGGCCGTCCGGGGGACGGAGTCGGTCAACAGCGTATCCCACAAGACCCCGTCGTGGATCAGATAGACGCTCTTGAGGCCGAGCTGCGTTGCGAGCATGGCCAGCGCCGCACCCTCGAGGTCGTCGGTGGGTGACAGCCTGGCGTAGTTGCGCTCGCCGGTCGGGTAGAAGATCTCCGGCGCGTCCGGCGCGAAGCCTTGCTTCGTCAGATGGGGATGCGAGTTCGAGGGACTGACCATCGCCAATGGGCCACCCGGCGCCCGGTTGAGAGTCGGGATCTCGACCTCCGCGCAACCCGAGCTGTACGGGCCGATCACCGCCACGAGCTTCTCCGCGCGCGCGTAGGCGTTCGCGTTGGCGGCGCACCTGCGGAGCTCGAAGCTGCCGCTCTGTGACGTGGAGTCGTCACACGACGCGTAGCCGACCGAGTGTTTGCCTGCCCTGAAGCCGTGCCGCTCGATCACCGACCGGATCGCGTCGGCCATCGCGCGCGGCCGCCGTACTGTCGGGGCCCTGGAGCGGGAGGTCGGAGGCCACCAGCAGGTCCGGGCTGCCGCCGCCCGCGAGCGACCTCGCCGCAGGCGAAGGCGGGAAGGGCGCCCGCCTCCGCCGCCCCCGCGACGCTCACCCACGCGGATCCCTCGCCTGCCGCGAGCGCCCTGGGAGTTCCGACCGCCATCCTCGCCGTGACAGCGTTCGTGCGCGGATCGATCCGCGAGACCGTGCCGTCGATGTAGTTGGCAGCCCAGACCGCCCCTTCTCCGAACGCGATGTAGCCAACGCCCACCCCGACCTCGATCGGCTTGGGTATGGGTCGCGGCCCCGGCTCGATCCGCCAAACGAGGCCCTCGTCCTCCGCCGTTGCCCAGACGGAACCGGCGCCGACCGCGATCGCGGGCAGTGCGTTGGCGCCGATCGGGATCGTCTGGGCGACGCGGTTCGTGCGCGGGTCGATGCGCTTGATCGCAGGCCGCTCCCAGGGTACGAACCACACGCCCTCCTCGCCCGCGGCCACGGTGGCGGCGGAGACGTCGATAGTCGCGACGAGCTCGCCCGGTCTCGGGATCGATGCGGGAGATGCTGGCGTCCGGGTTGCGCGCCCAGACGGCGCCGGCTCCGACGGCGATCTGCGGGTACCCCGTGTTCGGAGCGCCGGTGATGCCGCCGCCGCTCGTGTCGGGCAGCTTCAGGGTTCGCGTCACTTTCTCAGTACCCGGGTCGACCCGGGAGATGCTGACCGTGGTGGTGAAGTAGCGGCCGCCGCCGTTCCCGACCCAGAGCGCTCCCGCACCGACGGCCAGCTGGCTGGGCGTCCCGGGCGTCTTGACGCTTCCGGTGATCTCCTTCGTCTGCGGGTCGATGCGCGAGATCGCGTCCTCCCCGTCCTGCAGGGCCCAGACGGCGCCCTCCCCCGCGGCCACGTTCCCCGGCAGCGCCTCGGACTCTGTGAGCGACGCGACCTTGCCCGTCGCGGGATCGATCGCGGCGACCCCCGTCCCGAGCGGCTCAGTCCGAGCATCCTCAGCAGTCGTGAGCGCCACGATGGCCGCGGCGATCGCCGCCCCGAGCATCAGCAGGCCGGCTGCGAGGACGGCGCGGCCACGCCGGCGAAGCCCGCGGCGGCCCGAGCTGCCGGCGCGGCGGCCCGGGGAGGCGCGAGTCCAAGCGCCTCGGCCGCCGCGTCGATGAGCTCGCCGCAGCTTCGTAGCGGTCCTCGCGGTCTTTGGCGAGCGCCTTGCGCAGCACCGGATCGAGCCGCGGGTAGCCCGCGCAGCGGGGCCGGCTGCTCCTGCATGTGCGCCCACAGTGATCTCGGCCTCGGTCGTGCGCCGGAACGGCGGCGCGCCGGCCAGGCACTCGTAGAGCACGCAGCCCAGCGCGTAGACGTCGGTGCGGCCGTCGACCGGGTCGCCGCGGATCTGCTCGGGCGCCAGGTAGTCGAGCGTGCCGACGACCCGGCCGGTGTCGGTCGAGTCGCCGCCGACCTGCTTGGTGATGCCGAAGTCCGTCAGGTAGGCGTGGCCGTCCTCGTCGAGCAGCACGTTGGCGGGCTTCACGTCGCGATGCACGAGCGCGCGCCGGTGCGCGGCGTCGAGCGCGCCCGGCGACCTGGGCCAGCACCGCCAGCGTCCGCTGCGGCGCAGCTTCCCCTCGCGCTCGAGGATCGCTCTGCAGGTCGCTGCCCTCGACGAACCGCATCGCCAGGTAGAGCTGGCCGTCGTGCTCGCCCGCCTCGTAGATCGGGATCACGTTCGGGTGGTCAAGCGACGCCGCCAGGCGCGGCTCGCGCAGGAAGCGGGCCCGGAAGCGCTCGTCCTCGGCCAGCTCCGGCGCGACCAGCTTCAGCGCCACCGGCCGCTCCAGCGACAGGTCCGTCGCGCGGTAGACGACACCCATCCCGCCGCGGCCGACCAGCGACTCCACCCGATAGCCGGCAAAGATCGTGCCCGGTCTTCATGGTCAGCCCGACAGGCTCTTCGGCACGGTCATGACGCGGTCGACGACGGATCCGCGGAACCACTCGAACACACGAGCATCGGGCGGCGCGTGGCCACTCACGCGGAAGATCGCGATCTGGGCGGGAGTGATGTCCCCGTGGCGGTCGAGCCGGAAGTCGCCCAGGACGCCGTCCTCCACCTCGACGGTGCGAAGCTCCTGGAGCACCGATGCTCGCGTCCCGTCGGAGCGTGCGATCGCGTCCAGCACGACCTCGGTCGCCTGCGCCGCCGTCAGAACACCCTGGACCGGGTCGTCAAACGTCCCGAAGTCGCGCGCAAAGCTCCGCCCCGCGGGGCTCCCCTCGCGGGCGCTGGGTGGGACGTCCAGGGAGCTCATGTAGAGACCGTGCGCGGCCGGCCCGGCCAGCGTCGAGCAGGTCGGGCACGTCGCCGAGCGGCTCGGTGGCCATGATCACCGCACTCTGGCCCAGGCGGGCGCGCAGCGCCTTCACCAGCCGAGCCGCCACCTCCGCGCCGGCAAAGCCACCCATGAAGACGCCCTGCGCGCCGGAGCGAGCGACCCTCTGCGCGAGCGCGTCGTAGCTCTTCGCCTCGGGATCGAAGGCCTCGGAGCCGGCGACTCCGACACCCAGGCGACCGGCGGCCCTGCTGAACGGGTCCGTGTAAGTGATCCTCGGGCTCCCTCCGATCCCATCCTGCTCGTGGAGCAGGAAGACGCGCCTCAGCCCGAGCTCCTTGGCGAGCATGGCCTGCGCCACGCCCTGGAGGTCCTCGCGAGGGACGACCCGGGCGAAGTTGCGCACGCCCGTCGGGTAGTAGATGCCTGGCTCTCTTATGCCGGGGCCCCCGACCTCGTCGAGCCGGCCGCCGCGGGTGAGCCCCGAGTGGGTCGCGATCGGGCTGACGATCGCCAGTGGGCCGCCAGGGGCCCGGTTCAGAATCGGGATCTGAACCGAGCCGCAGTACGAGGAATAGGGCCCGATCACGGCCACGAGCTGCTCCGCGCGGGCGAAGGCGGACGCGTTTGCCGCGCACTTGCGAAACTCGAAGCCGCCGGTCTGCGGGGTGGAGGGGTCGCAGGACTGGTAGCCGACCGTGTAGTCGCCGGCCCTGAATCCGCGCCGCTCGAGGGCGAAGCGGATCGCGCCCTCGATCGCTCGTGCGTCGCCGCTGACGGGACCCTGCAGCGGGAAGTCCGAGGCGATCAGGACGTCCGGGGTCCCACCGCCCGGAGGCGACCTCGCCGCAGCCCGCTGCGGTCAGGGCTCCCTCGGTCGTCCCGCCCGCCACGCTTACCCAGGCCGCGCCGGCGCCGGCGGCCAGAGCCTGTGGGGTTCCGATCGACGTCCTCGAGCTCACGTTGTTCGTGCGCGGATCGATCCGGGAGACCGCGCCGTCGACGTAGTTGCCCGTCCAGGCCGCCCCCTCGCCGAAGGCGACGAGGCTCACGCCCTTCCCGACGTCGATCGACCTCGTGATCGGCCGCGGCCCGGGCTCGATCCGCCAGACGAGGCCCTCGCCCTCCGCGGCCGCCCACACCGAGCCGGCCCCGACTGCCACCCCCAGCAGGCCGGTCGCGGCGATCGGAATCGTCTCCGCCACACGATTCGTGCGCGGGTCGATCCGTCGGACCGCCGGCGGATCTCGTCAAGCGCGAGGAACCAGACTCCCTCCTCGGCCGGCGGCGATCGTCCACGCGCCGAACTGGGATCTCGATCGTCGCGACGAGCCGTCCGCTCTCGGGATCGATGCGCGACACGCTCCCGTCGGGGTTGGCCGCCCAGACCGCACCGGCGCCCACGGCGATCCGGGGCGCGCCCGCCACCGGGTACACGCCCTCGTCGCCTCGGAGCCGCACGGTTCGCGTGACCCGGCCCGAGTCGGGATCGAGCCGGGAGACGCTGACCGTGGCGTTGCTGAAATCTCCGCCGCCCGCGTTCCCGATCCATAGCGCACCCTCGCCGGCCGCGAGCTCACTCGGCACGCCGGGGGTGTCGAACGTCTCCGTGACCTCCTTCGTCTCCGGGTCGATGCGAGAGACGGTCCGCTCCTCGTTGTTCAGCGCCCAGACCGCGCCCTCGCCCACCGCGACGTTGCCCGGCGGCGTTCGCGACTCGGTGAAGGACGTAACGTCACCGTCCGCGGGGTCGATCGCGGCAACTCCGTTACCGATCGGCTCGGTTGGGCTGTCGTCACCGCCGGTGAGGGCGACGACCGCCAGCCGCGATGACTGCGGCCAGCAGGAACAGGCCGGCGGCCAGCAGGCGCGCGGCCTCGGCGCCGTAGTCTGGCTGGTGCGAGCGGGCGCCGGGGTGCCTGTAGTCCGAGCGCCGGCGCGGCGGCGTCGATCAGCTCGGCGCAGGTCTTGAAGCGGTCTTCGCGGTCTTTGGCGAGCGCCTTGCGGAGCACCGGGTCGAGCCGCGGGTAGCCGCGCAGCGGGGCCGGTTGCTCCTGCATGTGCGCCCACAGGATCTCGGCCTCGGTCGTGCGCCGGAACGGCGGCGCGCCGGCCAGGCACTCGTAGAGAACGCAGCCCAGCGCGTAGACGTCGGTGCGGCCGTCGACGGGGTCGCCGCGGATCTGCTCGGGCGCCAGGTAGTCGAGCGTGCCGACGACACGGCCGGTGTCGGTCGAGTCGCCACCGACCTGCTTGGTGATGCCGAAGTCGGTCAGGTAGGCGTGGCCGTCCTCGTCGAGCAGCACGTTGGCGGGCTTCACGTCGCGATGCACGAGCGCGCGCCGGTGCGCGGCGTCGAGCGCCCCGGCGACCTGGGCCAGCACCGCCAGCGCCCGCTGCGGCGGCAGCTTCCCCTCGCGCTCCAGGATCGTTCGCAGGTCGCTGCCCTCGACGAACCGCATCGCCAGGTAGAGCTGGCCGTCGTGCTCGCCCGCCTCGTAGATCGGGATCACGTTGCGGGTGGTCGAGCGACGCCGCCAGCCGCGGCTCGCGCAGGAAGCGGTCCCGGAAGCGCTCGTCCTCGGCCAGCTCCGGGGCGACCAGCTTGAGCGCCACCGGCCGCTCCAGCGACAGGTCCGTCGCGCGGTAGACGACACCCATCCCGCCGCGCCCGACCAGCTCCTCGACGCGATAGCCGGCAAAGATCATGCCGCGGCTCAAAGCTGCCTTCATGCTGCGCTCCCCAAGGGGGCCGAGTCCATGACCGACCGTACCACGGGAGGGGCGGCGCCACCGGGCGCCGCCCCTCGTGGGCAGACGGGGTCGCGTGGGTGGCTCAGTGAGCCGCCACCCCAGCGCTCCGGCCGCGCCTGCGCCCGGTCAGCATCAGGGCCGATCCGGCCGCGATGCTCAGCAGCGCCAGCATGCCGGCCGCGCCGATGCCTGCGTCGGCCCAGTCGAAGCCGCCGGACGGCCCGCGGACCTCGACGACCGGGGAAGCCGCCGTGATCTCGCCGATGATGCGGTTCACCATCTGCTGCACCTCGGGCGACTCGACAAACCTGCGCTCCGAGTCCGTGTAAATGCCCGGCGCGCGAATGCGTGACCGGCGGCAGGTCCCGGGCGGCGTCGGCCGCATCGGGCGAGCCGTAGCCCCGGTTCAGCGCATACGGACTCCGGTCGGCCTCGTGCAGGCCGCGCTGCTCGGCCGCATCGACGGTGTCGGGCGAGCGCAGGTCCTGGTACTCGTCGGCGGCCGAGGCCGCAATCGAGGACGGGGGCGGAGCAACGTCGCTGTTGGCGGCGGCCCCACCGGAGCGCAGGTCCTCGTACGGGGCGGCGGACGCCGGCACGGCGCACACAGCCAGGAGGGCCGCGGTGGTGAGGATGTGGCTACGTCGAAGCATGTCTCCTCCTTCAGGGCCGGCCGCCCCATGCGACCGGATTCGCGGACCAGCTTCCGCCCGGCCGGTTGCAGCGCGGGTAGGTCCCGGGTAGACGCCGGTAAACGGCGCGCGGCTAGCGCGCGTGTCCGGTCAGCGACCAGCTGAAGGGCGTGCGGGTGTCGGCCGGCGCAAGGCCGTCCGGTCGCGTCCCACGCCTCACTAATACCGTCGGCGCCGGCGGGGACTTCGCTAGCTCCCCCCGCACCCGGCCGAGCCCCTCCTCGCGCCAGCGCTCCGACAGCCCCACCACGAGCAGGGCGGCTCCCTCGGCGAGTGCGGCCACGCCCTCCCGGCCCGGGCTCGCGAGCAGCGGCTCGGCGACGATGCCTGCCGTGCGCTGGACGATCAGTGAGGCGTCGGCGAGCAGCCGGCTCGCGTCGCGTGCCTCCGCGCCGCGGTCGGCGGCGGAGCCGATGAGCCGCAGCGGGGCGTCCGTGGCGCGGGCAACCCAAGCGCCGAGCCTGAGCGCCGCCCAGTCGTGCGCCCCTGCGCCGAAGGGCACCACCACAGGCCCCTCACCCAGCGAGCCGCCGGCCTCTGCAAGCAGGGCCACGTCGCAGGGTGCCTGTTCGAGGACCACGCGCGCGTCGCCGTCCAGCGGCGACGGGCCGGCATCCATGAGGAGCAGATCGACGTTCTCCTGGCCGGTGAGCCGGACGATGTCCTCGCCGCGCCGAGGCGAGGAGAACGCCGCGGTCCTGGCTACGAGTCCGGCGGCCAGCAACCGGTCGCGGCGTTCGGCAAGAGCCGCAGTGGCGGCAGCAAGCTCCGCCGGCGGGACGACGCCAGCGACGATCAGCTCGTGGGGGGACTCCGAGGCCGCCAGCGGCTCGGCGAGCCGAAGGAGCGGGTCGAGCCCGGGCAGCGCCCGCGGCACGATCAAGAGCGCGCGTTCCGCCACCGCTGCCTCGGGCGCCGCCGGCTCCCGCGGCGCGCCGTCCGCAAGGTCGAGCGTCGGGTCCTGACGCAGGATCGCCTGCTCGAGCCGCTTCAGCTCCTCGCTGGGCTCGAGGCCGAGCTCTTCCGAGAGCTCGCGCCGAGCCACCTGGTAGGCGTCGAGGGCCTCGGCCTGGCGAGCCGAGCGGTAGAGCGCGAGCATGAGCTGGAAGCGCAGCCGCTCCCGCAGCGGGTTCCGGACGATCAGCGCCTCGAGCTCGCCGACCAGCTCGGCGTGGCGCCCGACGGCCAGGTCGGCATCGATCCGCTGCTCGAGCACGGCTATCCTGAGCTCCTCGAGCCTGGCGATCTCGGGCTGGGCGAACGGCTCGTACGCCAGGTCCGCGAGCGGCGACCCGCGCCAGAGTGCAAGCGCGTCGCGAAGCTTGCGCGCGGCCCGTTGTGGATCGGTCCGCCGCGCCTCGTCCGCCAGCTGCTCGAAGCGGGCCAGGTCGAGCTCGGACGGCTCGACATGGAGCATGTAGCCGGGCGCGTGCGTGGCGAGCCGGCTGGTGCCGATCTGCTTGCGCAGCCGTGAGACGTAGACCTGAATGCTCTTGGCGCACGTTGCCGGCGGCGTGGCCCCCCACAGCTGGTCGATCAGGCGGTCGGTCGAGACGAGCTCGTTCGACTGGAGCAGAAGGATCGCCAGGAGCGAACGCTGCTTGACCCCGCCGAGAGCAAGAGGCCGATCACGCTCGACCACCTCCAGTGGGCCAAGGAGCCGAAAGTCCATACCCGAGTCGTTGCGACCGTAGCACGGGTCCCCGATTAACCCGGCAGCCCCGCTCGGTCCTAAGAGGAGAGCCCACAAGCCGGCGGAGGAAGAGGAGAAACGATGAGCTTGAGCGGATACGAGGTCAGGACATCGATTGCGGTCTCCGACATCGCCCGGGCGGCCGAGTTCTACGAAGGGAAGCTCGGCCTCGCCGCGGCGGAGAGTCAGCCCGACGAGAGCCGGATCTACGCGTGCGGGGGCGACACCTCGCTGCACGTCTACGCCTCTCCCGCCCACGCCGGGAAGGCGACCGCGACCCTGGCCACCTGGTACGTGGCCGACCTCGAGGAGGTGGTCGACGAGCTCCGCTCGCGCGGCGTGACGTTCGAGCGCTACGACGACCCCTCGCTGGGGGCCGACGAGAAGGGGATCCACGAGCTCGACAACGGTCGGGTCGCCTGGTTCAAGGATCCCGACGGCAACACCTTCGCGCTAGAACAGTAGGGCCGCCCAAGCGAACCATGCCGAGATCGATCGCGCACCGGGAGGACGAGACGCTCGTCGCGGCGCTCTGCCGCGGCGATGCGGATGCTTTCGCGATTCTCGTCGACCGCCACAGCCCCGCGATGATTCGCGTTGCGATGGCCTACGTGCCGACCCGGGCGGCCGCCGAGGAGGCCGTGCAGGAGACCTGGATCGGCGTGATGCGCGGGATCGACGGATTCGAGGGCCGCGCCTCGCTCAAGACGTGGATCTTTCGCATCCTCACCAACGTGGCTATGCGAAGCGGCGCCCGCGAGCGGCGAAGCATGCCCTTCTCGGCGCTGGCCGAAGCGGAGAACACCGGCGAGCCGTCGGTCGACCCCGATCGCTTCCTCCCGGCCGACCACGAGCTCTTCCCCGGTCACTGGGCGATCATGCCCGTGCGCTGGCCCACGCCAGAGGAGGGGCTGCTGGCCGGCGAGACGCGCGAGGTGATCACCGCCGCGATCGCCGAACTGCCGCCGGCGCAGCGGACCGTGATCGCGCTGCGGGACGTCGAGGGTTGGAGCTCTGAGGAGGTCTGCGAGGCACTCGAGATCTCGGCCGGGAACCAGCGGATCCTGCTCCACCGCGCGCGCAGCCGGGTCCGGAACGCGATCGAGAGCTACTACGGCGCGGTCGAGGAGATCGACTACGACGCCGTAACGGCGGAGCTGATGGGCGACACTGCGAAGAAGAGATCGGATTCCGAGTGATGGCCGACCACGTCCATAACGAGTCTGAGGAGCTCGCCTGCGTCCACGTAGTCGAGCTCGTGACCGACTACCTCGAGGGCGCGCTGCCCGAAGCCGACGCGCGGCGACTGGAGCGTCACCTCGGCACGTGCCCGGGCTGCGGCGAATACCTCGAGCAGCTGCGCGCGGTCTCCGGCTCGCTCAGGGGCCTCACCGAAGAGTCGTTCCCGGCCGAGATCCGCGACGGCCTGATCGCCGACTTCCGCGGCTTCCGCCACCGCTGAGCCGCTCCGTAACGCCCGCCGCTCCCGCTGTAACTGAGAGGGCATGACGCGGAGAAACGCTCACGCCACCCGACGGGAATGGATCGGCCTCGCGGTGATCGCGCTGCCGTGCATGGTCTACGCGATGGACCTCACGGTCCTGACGCTCGCGGTGCCCTCGCTAAGCGCCGACTTGAGCCCGAGCAGCACCGAGCTGCTCTGGATCGTCGACATCTACGGCTTCCTCGTCGCCGGCTTCCTGATCACGATGGGCACGCTCGGCGACCGGATCGGCCGCCGCAGGCTCCTCCTGATCGGCGCCGCCGCGTTTGCCGTCGCCTCGGTGGTCGCGGCGTTCTCGTCGAGCCCCACGATGCTGATCGCCTCGCGCGCGCTGCTCGGAATCGCGGGGGCGACGGTGGCGCCTTCCACGCTGTCGCTGATCCGCAACATGTTCGAGGACCCGCGCGAGCGCACCACGGCTATCGGGATCTGGATCACCAGCTTCTCGACCGGCGCGGCAATCGGCCCGCTGGTCGGCGGCGTGCTCCTCGAGAGCTTTCACTGGGGGTCGGTCTTTCTCTTGGCGGTGCCGGTCATGGTGATGCTGCTGGCGATCGGCCGCAGGTTCCTCCCTGAGTACAAGGACCCGAACCCGGGCCGGCTCGATCTGGTGAGCGCGGCGCTCTCGCTCGTGGCCGTCCTGGCCGTGATCTATGGCGTCAAGGCCATAGCCAAGGACGGAATAGGACTGGCGAGCGTGGCGCCGGTCCTGGCCGGGCTCGCGGTCGGCTCCGCGTTCGTCGAGCGCCAGCGCCGGCTGGCCGAGCCGATGATCGACCTGGGGCTGTTCCGCCGGCGGGCCTTCAGCCTGGCGCTGAGCGCCAACACCCTCGGGTTTGCGGTCCTGTTCGGACTCGAGGTCTTCGTCGCCCAGTACTTCCAGCTCGTGCTCGGCTACTCGCCGCTCGAGGCGGGGCTGTTGAGCCTGCCCGGGGCGGCCGCGTTCGTGGTCGGCTCGCAGCTCACGCCGCCGCTCGCGGCACGTGCCCGGCCCGCGGTCGTGATGCTCGGCGGGCTCCTCGTCGCAACAGTCGGCGTATCGCTGCTCACGCAGGTTGGGGTGGCCGATGGCCCGGGTCTCATCGTGGCCGCCGTAGTGATCCTCTCGCTCGGCCTCGCGCCCCTGTTCACGCTGGCCGCCGACATCGCGGTCGGAAGCGCTCCCCCCGAGCGAGCCGGCGCCGCCTCGGGCATCTCAGAGACGAGCTCCGAGCTGGGCGGCGCGCTCGGGCTTGCGATTCTCGGCACGGTCGGCACGGCGGTGTACCGCGGCCACACCGCCGACGCCTTCCCGGCCGCGGTGCCGGCCGACGCGGCATCGACGGCGAGCGACACGCTGGGTGGCGCGGTCGAGGTCGCCGACCGGCTGCCGCAGCTGCTCGCCGCTGACGTGCTCGAGCCCGCCCGCGACGCGTTCACACAAGGGCTTCAGGTTGCGGCCACCGTGAGCGGTGTCCTCGTGGTCGCGGCCGCCCTCATGGTCGCGAGGCTCCTGCGGAGCGGCGACAAGCCGCAAGAGTCAGAAGAGCGAGCGGCTCCGTCGGTCGCGCTCGCGACCTCGCAGCCATGCGCATAGAGGCCGCACGTCACTCGCGGCGAGCGATCTGCGGGCCCACGCGGACGACTTCGGGGGTCTCCTGCTGAGCCCAGTCAGGGGGATCGACGCCCTCGCTCTTGGCGGCCATGCGGGCGAAGTAGCGCTCGAAGCCGGCAGGGGTGCACACGATCAGCGCCCGAGCAGGGGCGCCGCTGTGGTTGGCGTAGGTGTGCGGGACGTCGCGCGGCGCGAAGGCGAGCTCGCCCGCCTTGCGCGTGAACACCTCGTCCCCGAGCTGGAACGTCAGCTCCCCTTCGATCACGTAGAACGCCTCATCGAAGCCGTGGTGGTGAAGCGGTGGGCCGTCGAACCCCGGGCCCGAGCTGACCTCGATCGCCGAGACCACGGCGTCGCTCTCCTCGCTACGCAGTAGGACCTTGGGTGGCATGGAACGTGCTCCTTTCGCGGTTAGGCCTGTACGGCTTGGACGACGGCGGCCAGCTGCTCGGTCAGGACCCGCATGACCTCCTCGCGGGGCAGGCCGCGCTCGCGCATCGCGTCGAGTAGCGACTCGGCGAAGGCCACGTAGGCCTCGAGCGTCGCGCGGGCCAGCGGCGAGGGGTCGCGCGTGCCCAGGTTGTTCTCGGCCACCATGTCGACCACGAGCCGGGTGTAGCGCTCTGACGTGGCGCGCGCCTTGGCGTCGCCGGAGCTCGCCGCCGCGCGGCGGGCGGCCCATGCGGCCGTCGGTCGCGCCGCGTGGTCGACGAGCCGCGCGAAGTTCGCCGCCACGCGCTGGTCGAGCGGAACGTCCGGGTCGACCGACCAGTCCTCGGTCAGCTCAACAGCTACGCGCAGGCGTCTTCGCCGCTCCCCGGGCTGCGCAGCGCCGACGTGCGCACGCAGCATCTCGACCTCCCGGGGACGCCGATCCAGACTCAGTTCTCAAGTCGCTACCGCGACGGTGGCAGGGCGGCCTGGGGCTCGCTGGTCGACTTTCAGGATCGCCACATGCTCTTCAAGGCCGACGCAAGCACGGGCAAACTGATCGACCTCTACATCCCGGCCGAGCGCGAGAAGAGCCCGCCGGCGACCGGCGGCGGCGGCATCAGCGGCGCCTACAACATCCTCGATCGCTCGGGCCACTTCATCGTGCCGCGGCAGCGCAGCATCGAGGTCTTCGGCGACAGCCGCGCGGGTGTGCGCTCGTCGCGGATCCGGCTGATCAAGCGCTACGAGCTCCCGGCGCGGGCGTTCTGCCGCGACGGCGACCGGATCGCGGGCGCCACGATGACCTTCGACGGGTCGGTCGCGTTTGCCACCGAGCAGGGCGTCGTCGGAACGCTGCCGCGCCTGCCGCGCCAGATGAGGAACGCCAACCTGCGCGTCCTGAGCGTCAATGGCGCGAAGTGCGCGGACGCAAGTGTGCCCGAGGATCGGCTCGAGGAGGTCTCGAACTCGATCGCGGCCGACGAGGACGGCGGGATCTACGTCGTCACGTCACAGCGCATGCGGCGCATCGACCACGACGCCGCTCGCAACCGGCTGACCTCGGCATGGTCGGCCCCGTACGAGGCCGGTAGCAGCCAGTCCGCGATCCGGCTCGGCGTCGGCTCCGGCTCGACGCCGACCGTGATGGGCACCGGGCGCCAGGACAAGTTCGTCGCGATCACCGACGGGCGCGACCTGATGCACATGAACCTGTTCTGGCGCGACCGCGTCCCGGCCGACTGGAAGGGCCTCGGCGGCGGCCGCTCGCGCCGCATGGCGTGCGACTACCCGGTGCGCTTCGGCGACCGCAACGCGACCGTCTCGCTGTCCGAGCAGTCCATCGCCGTTCGCGGCAACGCGACGTTCCACGTCAACAACCTCCTCGACTACGACTTCAGTGGTATCGCGGAGGGGCCGTTCCGCAGTGCGCTCGCGGCGCTCCGCGGTGGCGACCCGAAGGCCGCGCCGCACGGCGCGGAGCGGATCGACTGGAACCCGCGCACGCGGAAGTGCCACAGCGTCTGGGCCAACCGCAAGGTGTCGATCCCGAACGCGATCCCGTCGATGAGCTCCGAAACCGGGCTCGCCTACGGGGCGGGGCAGCGGAACGGCGCCTGGGGCGTCGAGGCGCTTGACTGGCGGACGGGCCGTTCGCGGTTCTTCGCCCGCGCGCGCCCGCACCGCTGCTCGGACACCGTGATGGGATACCTCGACCAGAGCGTGCCCCGCTCGGTTTCCGGCCCGCTCCTGGCCGAGCTGCCGAACAGCTGCGAGAACTCGTTCTACGCGGCGACCGAGGTCGGCCCGGGCGGGTCGATCTGGACCGGCACCTTCAACGGGCTCACGATCTACCGACCAAACCGGGGGTGAGAGCGCGGAACGCCCCGATCACCGCACCGCCCAGGACGTGTGCGGTGGTCGGGGTGGCCGCGATCGCTCAGCTACTCCACGGCCACGATCGCGTCCACGATGATCGGGACGTTGAGCGGCGATGGACCCTGTCCGGGTGCTGAGCGCGCGTGCCGCCCCGCTTCGCCCCAGAGCTCGACGATCAGGTCGCTGAAGCCGTTCACGACCTTCGCGTTCTGAGCGAAGCCCGGCTCGCAGTGCACGTATCCGACGACCCGGATCCATTCGGCGACCCGGTCCAGGTCGTCGAGCTCGCGCTTGAGCGAGGCGAGCACCGCCAGCGCCGTCAGCCGGGCGGCGTCGTAGGCCTCGTCGAGCGAGAGGTCACGCCCCACGAGGCCCTGAACGAGCGGCGTGCTCCCGTCGATGGGTCCGTGCCCGGCGACGTACGCCAGGCCGCCATGGACCTTGACCAGCTCGAAGGTGCCCGGCGGCACCATTGGCGCGGGCAGGGTGAGCCCCAACTCCGCGAGCTTCTCCTCGATCCGCACAGTCCGCTCTCCTAGCGGAGGTGCTCGAGCTCGTCAAGCACCGGGCTTGCGCGCTCGCACGATGGCCGACGTAGCGTGCTCATGGACACGGTGAGTCTCTCGCACCTCGATGTCGGTGAGGCCGGCGTCGGTGAGCTGTTGCTCGAACTCCTCGCGGGTGAGCGCGCCGGCAACGCAGCCGGTCCACTGCTTCATGTCGGCACGAGTTGCCTCGTCCATGTCGGGGTCGGCGATCACGTCGGTGACCGCGAATCGCCCGCCGGGCCGCAGCACGCGCGCCGCCTCGCCGAGCACCTTGCGCTTGTCGGCGGCGAGGTTGATCACGCAGTTGGAGATGACGACGTCGACCGTTTCGTCCGCGAGCGGGATGTCCTCGATGTAGCCCTTGACGAACTCCGCGTTGTCGACGCCTGCCTCGGCGGCGTTGGTGCGCGCGAGCTCCAGCATCTCGTCCGTCATGTCGAGGCCGATCGCCTTGCCGCTCGCGCCCACGCGGCGCGCCGAGATCAGCACGTCGGCGCCGGCGCCCGAACCGAGATCGAGGACCGTTTCGCCCTCGTGCAGGTCGGCCACCGCTGTGGGAACGCCGCAGCCGAGCGATGCCTCGACCGCGGCCTTGGGCGCGGCGTCGCCCTCCTCGTCGTAGAGACCGCCGCCGAACACCTCGGTGCCGGCCGGGCCGCAGCCCGACTTCGCCTGTGGCGCTCCCGCAACAACCGGACGAGGTGTTGTTCGCCACCGCGGTGGCGGCGGCGGCGTAGCGCTCGCGCACCTGCTCGCGCAGGTCGGTGTCGGTCAGCTCAGCCATGCAGACAGCTCCTCGAGAGCGTCGGGGTTGACGTAGTAGTAGGCCCACAGGCCGCGCCGCTCGGAGTCGACGATCCCGGCCTCGCGCAGCTTCTTGAGATGGTGCGAGAGCGTCGGCTGGGAGATGTCGAACAGCGGGACCAGCTCGCAGACGCAGACCTTGCCTGCGTGCTTGCGCAGCACGTCGACGAGCTGCAGCCGGACCGGGTCGCCGATCGCCTTGGCCACTTCGGCCATGCGGAGCGCCTGCGCGCGCTCGACGTCGGGGTAGACGACGGGCTCGCAGCAGGGCTCGCCGGCGGGCCGCTTCTGCTTGGGGGCCAGCTCCAGATCGACAGCCATCGATGCACATATATCGATTGAAGTGATAACTGTCAATGGATAGTCTCCGCGCACCAGCGGGACTACCGAGCGAAGACGCCGAGAAGCGGGTGCTCGCGCGTGAGAGGGAGGACGAGATGAAGTACGTGTTGTTCGTTTGCACCCAGAACGCCGGGCGTTCCCAGATCGCCGAGGCGCTCTTCGCGAAGCACGCGCCCGACGACCTGCGCGCCGAGTCGGCCGGCGCGGAGCCCGCCGACGCATGCCACCCGGTCGTGGTCGAAGCCATGCGCGAGCTCGGCATCGACCTGAGCACCAGGCGGCCCAAGAGGCTGACGCTCGAGATGCAGCTGCACGCGGACTGGGCAATCACCCTCGCCTGCGGTGCCAAGTGCCCGTACGTGCCGTCGGTGGTCGAGGACTGGGACGTCTCCGATCCGGCCGGCAGGCCGATCGAGGAGGTACGGCTGATCCGAGACGAGATCGAGTTGCGCGTCAAGGACCTTCTCGAGAACCGGATCGACGAGATCCGCGAGGACCGCCGCCAGCACATGATGCGGATGGGCCGCCTCGTGCCGGGATTGGTCGACGAGTTCGGCGGCGAGCTCACCGACGAGGAGATCCGCCAGATCGCCGACGAGATCCTCGACACCTACGACGAGGTCCCGGTCCGCTCCTTCGTGATGACGCTCGCCAACCGCAAAGCGCGCGCGATGCTCAAGGAGCGCACCGGCGTGGCGGCTCCCAGCTAGCTCCGCGCGCTCCGATGTCGATGGCCGCCCCACCGGCGCCGCGCCCGCGCGCCGCCCCGATCCTCGGCGCCGGCGCCGGTGCGTTCGCCTACCAAGCCGTCCGCGGCCATCAGCAATCTGGCCGGTAGAGATCTACTGCGCGGCGGCGAGCTGAGCCTTCATCGCGTCTGCCAGGGCATGCGCCCCGGTTAGCGGCCGGACCATTACCACGAGCTCGTCGATCGAGCCGTTCTCATCGAGATGCAGGAAGTCGCATCCCTCGATCTGCCGCTCGCCGACGCGCGCCTGGAACACGAGTGCATGGTCGGTGGCGTCGGGGGCGCCGATCTCGCGGACGTAGCGGAAGTCCTCGAGGACCCGCGAGACGGCGTGGAGGATCGCCGCGACGGCGTCACGGCCGTGGTATGGCTTGAACACGATCGGGCTTCGGAAGACGACGTCTTCTGAGAGCAGCGCGACTGCTGCGTTCACGTCCCGTGCTTCGAGGGCAGCGCCAAACGGGTGCATGGCCTCGCACTGTAACATACATACATGCATGTACGTCAGTCGGACCGAAGCGCGCGCACGCGCGGCGCCTTGCTCGAGTCCGCCGCGCGGGGGCTCTCGCGCTACGGCTACGGCAACCTCGTTCTCGAGAAGGTGGCCAGTGACGCCGGCTACACCCGCGGAGCGCTCTATCACCAGTTCAAGGACAAGGAGGACCTCGCCCTGGCGGTGATCGATTGGGTCGACGAGACCTGGAGACAGGAGGTCGGCACGCTCGTGGAGCAAGAGAGCGATCCGGCCGCCGCACTGATAACCCTGGCGCGCGGTCACGCCGTCTTTTGCCGGCGGGACGTCGCCCGGGTGGCGATGGCGCTCAGGCTCGAGTTCAGCGGTCAGGATCACTCTGTCGGGCGTCACCTCGAGCGGATCACCCAGGGATTGGTCAAGCGCTGCACCCGACTGATCAGCGCTGGGCGCAGGATGGGGACGATCCCAGCCGGCCCGCCCGCCAGAGTCGTCGCGCTCGCCTTCGTCGGCGCCATGGAGGGCGCCGTCATCGAACTCGCCGGCCAGGCGCCGCACGATGAGGTGCTGGCGGCGCGCGCGGCCGCGGGCGTGCTCGGCCTTGACCCCGGCGCGATCCCCAGTCCACGATGAGGCTCCCGAACGCCGCGCACACCTCCCGGCGTTGGCGAATCCACGAGATCACACCGGACTTTCGTCTCGAGGACGTGTGGGTGCTGCCGGGCACCGGCGGCCCAGAGGACTTCCCTCGGTTGGTGCACGGCCTTGCCGCGGCCGACCCCTCGAAGAGCCCCTCCGGCGCCATCCGCTTGCTCTTCGCGATTCGGTGGAAGGTCGGGGAGCTGCTCGGTTGGGACGACGCAGACGCCGGCCTCGGCTCGAGGGTGCCGACACTCCGCGACCGGCTGCCGGTCGACCTGCTCGACGGCCCGTCCGGCCCGGACTTCGAATCGCTCCCCTTCACCTCGCTGTACCTGACCGACGACGAGTTTGCGGCGGAGATCGCCAACCGGACCATGCACGGGGTCCTGCACATCGGCCGGGTTCCGGAGCCGATCGGCGACTTCCGCACCCAGATGGCGGTCCTGGTCAAGCCAAACGGACTGCTCGGAACCGGCTACATGGCCGCGATCAGGCCGTTCCGACACCTGATCGTGTACCCCGCGATGATGCGCGGGATTGAGCGGGAGCTCGAGTCGGTACGGTCCGCCCGTGGCTCGCGACGACGCGGAGGTCCTCGAGCTCGCCGGGCGTGAGGTCCGGCTCTCCAGTCCCGGCAAGGTGCTCTTCGCCGAGCGCGGCGAGACCAAGCGCGACCTCGTCGACTACTACCTGCGCGTCGGCGAGCCGCTGCTGCGGACGATGGGCGGTCGCCCGGTGCTCATGCAGCGCTTTCCCAGGGGCGCGGGAGGACCGTCCTTCTTTCAGAAGCGCGTCCCGGAGAACGCGCCCGAGTGGCTGGAGACGACCACGGTGACGACGGTCAACGGCACGCAGTCGCGCGCGCTCGTGATCGCCGACCTCGCGCACGTGGTCTGGGCGGTCAACCTCGGTTGCCTGGGCTTTCACGTCTGGCCGTACCGCGCCGCGGACCCCGAGCATTGCGACGAGCTGCGCCTCGATCTCGACCCGCAGCCGGGCACGGACTTCACGGATGTCCGCCGAGCCGCCGCGGAGCTCAAGGCGCTGCTGGACGAGCTCGACCTCGTCGGCTATCCGAAGACCACCGGCAACCGAGGGCTGCACGTCTACGTCCGCCTCCTGCCGCGCTGGGACTCCTACGCGGTGCGCGCCGCCGCGGTGGCGGTCGCCCGGGAGCTCGAGCGCCGGCGCCCCGACGTCATCACCGCGGCCTGGTGGAAGGAGGAGCGCGGCGAGCGGATCTTCGTGGACTACAACCAGAACGCGCCGCACAAGACCGTCTTCGGCGCATGGGCGGTGCGTGCCCGTGAGGGCGGTCAGGTCTCCACCCCGCTGCGCTGGGAGGAGGTGGCCGAGCTGCACCCGGACGAGCTGACGCTGGCCACGGTCCCCGACCGCCTCGACCGGCTCGGCGACCCGTGGGAGGAAATCGACGAGGCCCCGCAGTCACTCGAACCGCTGCTCGCGATGCACGAGCGCGACCGCGCCAACGGTCTGCTCGACGCCCCGTGGCCCCCGGTCTACCCCAAGATGCCCGACGAACCTCCGCGCGTCGCGCCAAGCCGCGCGAGGAAAGGCCCTCCGGCCTAGCGCGCTGCCGGCGCTACCTTGAGACTGTGGCTGCTCGGGCGCGGATCCTGGCGTTCGGCGCGGCGGGCCTGGTCGTGATCGCCGGCGTGCTGTGCGCGGGCCTGGTGGGCGGATTGACCGGTCAGGTGCTCGCGATTGTGCTGATCTCGGCCGGGCTCGGCGGCGCTCTGCTGCTCATGTTCCTCGACGTGGGCCTGTCCGAAGACCGGGAGCGGGCTCGGGATGAAGAGCGACGGCGCCGGCGCCGCTCGTGACGAACTCGGTGACCCGTCGCCAAGCCCAATGGCCCTCTCAGGCCTGCCTGGTCAACTAGAGGGGCGGGATGACCTCGGAGCGGAGACACGTCAGTCAAGCGGCGGCGGCCGCATGGGATGCGGCGTGCTGTAAGGCCGCGTTCGGGGTGGGGCTGCGTCGTTCAGCTTGGCGTCGGTCTCGTTCAACCTGGGGTCAGCCCATACGAGCCCGTCGACCGCGAGTGCGAGGTCAAGGCGGCTGCCGTCCCAGTGGCGGCTTGTCGTATCGGACGTGAGGTCCAACCGGTGCCGGCGGTTGTCGGCGTATAGCCGCGCTGGGCTGCTCGCGGTGGTGGTCGGAGCTGCGGGTAGCGGGCGGCCGTCGGGATGCCTGAAGATCAGCGCTTGGTCGCGGTCTCGGGTGAGGCCGTAGCCCCCTTCGTGGATCAGCCGGTGGTGATAGGCGCAGAGCTGCACGAGGTTGGCGAGCGCGGTTTGTCCACCGCGGGCCCAGTGCTCGATGAGGTGGGCGTGGAGGAAGCGGGTCTGCCCGCAACCGGGGAAGCGGCAGCCGTGGTCGCGGTTTGACAGCGCGCGCCTGAGTGCGGGCGGCACGCGGCGCGTCTTTCGCCCCGCCGACAGTGGGCGTCCGCCACGCTCGAGGATCGAGACGACACCCGCGTCGCAGGCCAGCCTGCGGGCGGTCTCAGGGTCGAGCGGCGCACCGTGCTCGAGCCCGCAGGCCTGGCTCGCGCTCGGCGTCGTCGGCGCCGGACAGCGCCCCTATGTCGACGTGCACGACGACCTGGTAGCGCTCGCCTCCGGTCCGTTCTGCGGCACCGGACGCGATCAGGGTGTCGGCCATCAAGAGCAGCGCGTCGGGGTTGGACGGCGCGGGCGACCTCGCGGGTTCGGCCTCCGTGGGCATCTCCCCTGACGGGCTCGCTCCCGAGATCGAGCCATCAGAGTCGGGTCGCGCCGCCGAGCCGAGCGACGCCTCGGCGCGCTTGCCATCAGAGGCCTCGCTGCGCAGCTGGTCGCGCCCCGCTTGGAGCGCGGCTATCAGCAGCGCGCCTTCGTCCGCCGGCAGCCGGCCGCGGATCACCAGCGCCCCGTCGTCGTCGTGTTGGCAGGTCAGGTAGCGCTCACCGTGCGCGCTCTCTTCGGCGGAGAGCTCGCGGGCCAGCACTCCCCGATAGGCGCGCAGCACGCGCTCGAGCTGTGCGGCGGTGGAGTGCCGCGCGAGCTCAAGCAGCCGGCCCTCGAGCTCGGGTGTTGCAATACGCGACAGCGCCCTGACCTGCGAATAGCTCAGCTCACCCCGCTCGAAGACCGCCCCGATCTTGGGCAGCTCCTCAAGCCGCCTCGCCACGCGCACGTGCTCGCGCGCCGCGCCCGAGCCCAGCGCGCACGTGTACGCGAGCCAATGCGCACACGACTTGCAGCCCCAGCTCGCCCAGCCCTCACGACGATCGAACTCGGCCACCAGCGCGAGCCAGCGACAGGTCGCCGCGTGAATGTGCGCCGCCAACTCGGTGATCTCGCGCTCGAGCAGCTCAAGCGGTCGTTCCCGCGAGTCCAACCGCTCGCCATAAGCCGTTGCTTCCATCCCGTCTCCCGATCCAATGTACGAACACATGTTCCCATAGCGCTCGGACGGAACGGTGCCGGCTGGATCGGGACGCCGACGCTTCCGCGGAAACACCTCGAGCACAGCTCGAGGGTTCCGCCGTCCGCTTCGTGCCCTCCCGGCGGCCGGCGCTCAGGGCGTGTTCGGCTGCCGAGCGAAATCGTCGGCGTTGATCAGGTTGAGCTCGAGCGCCGGCGCGAAGGTCTGCACGTCGCTCTCGGCGCCGTCAATGACACGCTGTGTGTGGAGGGGCGTAGCATGGACGCGAGGCGAGGGAAGGAGCGCACGTGGGCGTTCAGACGGGATTCCAGGCGGTGACGGGGTACCTCGAGCGGGAGGGCGTGACCTTCGAGGTTGTCGAGCATGCGCGCACCGAGAGCGCGACGGCCGAAGCCCGGGCAGTGGGTCTGCCGCCCACAGATGTGGCGAAGACCGTGGTGCTGCGGGACGGTGTCGGCCTGCGGCTGGCGGTGATCCCCGCATCCCACCGGCTCGACCTCCACAAAGTGCGCGACTTGCTTGGCGCCTCACTCCGCCTTCGTCTGGTCAGCGAGACGGAGATGGCCGCCGAGTTCGACCAGTTCGAGGTGGGGGCGCTCCCGCCACTCGCGCCACTCCTGGACGCGGTCGAATTGATTGATGAGCGGCTGCTCGATCACGATCGCATCCTCTTCGCGGGCGGCGACCACGAGCATGGGGTGCTTGTGGACCCGCGCGACCTGGTCCAGGCCGCGCGGGCCCGTGTCGCGGACCTCTGCGAGGACTGACTGCCCCCGCCGCGGGCGGGGAGAGGGGACCGTTGCGGCCCCCTTCGTCGTCTAGAACAGGCTTACGGCGTTAGCGCGACCGCCGCCTCCGGCGTGGCCACGTGGAAGCTGAAGCTCTCCTCGAGATAGAGCCGCACCGCTTCGCCGTCGTGTGACTCATACCCGATCGACACGTCCTGGCCCGAGTCGAAGATGAAGTCGCCGCCTCGCTGGCTCAGCAAGAGGGCTCCGGTCACGCCCGGCGCCCATACGATCGGCCCTTCGACGATCCTGCGCAGGTGCTCCAGCAGCGGGTAGCCACCGTGTTCGGCCGTTTCGATCACCAGGCGATATTGCTCGCTCCCGAGCGCCAGCCCGTATGGCCCGGCGATACCGCTCTGCAGCAGGCGCTCGACCGCGCCCGCCACTGCCCGCGGATAGCCGTCGGCGGCCTTCCCGAGCGGCATCGGTTCATGGGGCGAGCTGTCGCCGATGCCGCTCGTCGCGCCCTGCCAGCCGTGGAACACGGCGACGTTCTCGGCCGTCGCGATCTGATGCGCGGCCTTGTCGAGCGCCTCGAGGTCGGTGTCATCGGCGCCACGATCGGCGTCACGCAGCTCCGCCCTGGACAGCTCGAAGTCCGCGCGCAGCTCGACCAGCGGCAGTACGCGCCGCTGAAGTCCGGACACCCCTTCGGCGGGGGCGGACGCGAGCGGATCCGTGCGCCCCAGATTGGTCGCCGAGTGCTCCCAGCCACGCGGGCCGGCGAAGTCGACCAGCTTGCGGGCGGCGAGCGCCGGCGCCAAGCGGTCGCGCGCCTCGCCGTCGAGCAGCTGCCAGCCCGACTCGGTGATGGGGGCGTGCTCGCGCAGCAGGTGGTTCATCGCGATGCCCCCTTCAAGCTTCCGATCGCGAGCGAGCCGTCTCCCGGACGTAGCCTCGGCCGTGGACGATGGAGCGGGGCCTGGCGTCGGCGGGTCGTCGAGGAAGCCGACGGTGGGCACGAAGAACAGGTTGCCCGTGACCGCCGTGGAGAAATCGAGGATCCGGTCGTAGTTGCCCGGCGGCTTGCCGATGAACATGTTCGTGAGCATCTGCTCAATCACCTCTGGGTTGCGGGCGTAGCCGAGGAAGTAGGTGCCGAATTCTCCGGCCCCGACGCGGCCGAACGGCATGTTGAAGCGCGTGATCTGGAGTTGGTCGCCGTTCTCGTCGACGATTGTGTTCAGCGCCACGTGCGAGTTGGCCGGTTTCACCTCGTCGGGGAGTTCGATGTCGTTGAGCTTGGTCCGGCCGATCGCGCGCTCCTGTTCCTCGACCGGCAGCGCATCCCAGGCCTCCAGGTCGTGGACGTACTTTTGAACGACGACGTAGCTCCCGCCCGCGAACTCCGGGTCCTCGTCACCGATCAGGACTGCGGCAGGCGCCGCTGCTCCCTCTGGGTTCTCGGTGCCGTCGACGAAGCCGAGCAGGTCGCGTTCGTCGAAAGACCTGAATCCGTGGACCTCATCGACCACGCGCGCGTAAGCGGTGAGCCGCCCGGTCAGCCGTTGCGCGAGCTCGAAGCACAAGTCGAGCCGATGGGCCCGGATGTGGAACAACAGATCGCCGGGCGTCGTGGGCGCGCTGTGCCTCGGGCCGGCAAACTCGGGAAACGGATGCAGCCCATCAGGACGCGGTGCGCCGAACAGCCGATCCCACACCCCAGCGCCGACACCGACGACGCAGGTCAGCTCTCCCTCGGGAATCCGGAAACCCACGGACCGCTTGAGTCCGCTGAGATCCGATAGCACATCGCGGACCCCGTCCTCGGCCCCCGAATCCACGGACAGCGTCAGGAAGATCGCCGCCTCGGTGATCGGGGTCAGAATGGCTTGCGGCTCACTCGCCTGCATCACGCCTCCATAGCTCGCGCGCTCGCCAGCCTACCCGGGTTCGCAGCCGGCGACCCGGGCCGACGGCGAGCGTGGCGGGTTCGGGCTGGAGCGGCGATCAGGCCGAGGCGCTGCCGACGAGAAGGAGGCGGGGGCTACGTGTGCGACGTACCGTGTTGGGCGAATTAGCGGTGGCCGCCACGCGGGCGACGCGCCAAGGTAGGGCTGGCCTGAATCGCGGTTTGGTGCTGGCCCCGAAGACAGCGTGAGTCGCAGGGGGGATCGTTCTGTGCATGACACGGACCCGCCGTGCACGTTGGCCGCGCCTCCCGCGCTTTTCCCGCGTGCGCGACCACGACTGGTCCGCCACCCGAGCGCGCCGTCGTCATCGCCGCTCTTACGATCGCGGCGGGCTCGCTGTTCCTGACGACCTACACCCTGGCGCTCGGCGATCCCGTGCCGCACCGCATCGACGCGGCGCTCGTGGGTGACGGGACGCACCACGAGCGCACGCTCGAGGCGGTCGAGCAGGTCGCGGGGGGGAGCCTCACCTTCCGGCGGTACAGATCGGTGACGGCCGCGCGCCACGCCATCGATGTCCAGCGGGTCTACGCCGCGCTCGACCTGACGTCGGAGAGGCCGACGCTCTACGTCGCGAGCGCCGCAGGCGCGTCCGTGGCGCGTCTGCTCGAGCGCGTCCCCGCCAGCGCTCCGGGGGTGCGGGTCGTCGACACCCACCCGCTGTCCTCGAGCGACCGAACGGTCTCGACATCTTCTATCTCATGCTCGTCGCGACGATCATCGGCTTCCTCACGGTGTTCCAGGTCCGCACGAACGCGGGCGGCCTCGGACTTAACCCGTGGACGACGTGGGTCGTGGGCTTCGCGCTCGCGGCGGCGCTCGCCCTCACGCTCGTGGTCGGACCGGTTCTGGACAGGTTCCACGTGCCGGTGGTGGAGACCTGGGGCATCCTCGCGCTCCACATCTTGGCCGTCGCATCGTTCGCGTCGGTCATGACGGTGCTGGTGGGCCGGTGGGCGATCCTCCCGGTCTGGCTCTTCTTCGTCGTGCTGGGCAACAGCGCTTGCGGCGGGGCCGTCTCGCCGCCCCTGCTGCCCGGGCCCGTTCGCGTTCATCTCGCAGTGGCTGCCATCAGGCGCGACGGTCACCTCGCTTCGCGACGCGATCTATTTCCCCGGCTTCCAGCACGCACGCCCGATCCTGGTCCTCGCGGCGTGGGCGGCGACGCTCTTCGCCGCGATGCAGCTCGCGTCGCAGCGCCGCCGGACGAGCCCGGGCGGTGTGATCGAGCCGAACGGGCTCGCTGGGGGTTATCCGGAACCGCAAACGGCGGCTGGCCGCGATGACCACGAGGTGCTCGGGCGGCTCGCAGAGCGAGCAAACGCCGAGACCGTCTAACAAACCCATCGTGGGCCTGCGCGCCGATTGCGTGAGGGCCCGCGATCGAGGACGATAGGTAGGTGACCGCAATCAACCGGGAGCAGCGGAGGCTCGGCGCGATACCGGGCGAGCCGGCGCTGGGCCGCGGTCGGTCCCGCGAGCGTCGTAGTCGAGGTGACGCCGTCGCGAATGGGGGAGACTCAGGGTTCGCGGGGGAGCGAGCCCGCGACGTCTCCGGGAGAGCGGTGAGCCGCGTCCGCGGTGTCGGCTTGGACGGGAGAGCCGCTCACCACGAGGCGCCAAATCAGGATCACTCCCACCACAGGCGTGCCGATCCCCAGTAGCCAGAAGGCCAATTGCGTGTCTATCTCGGCGACCATCCATTCGAAGTTCATCCCGAAGAACCCGGTGATGAAGGTGAGCGGCAGGAAGATGGTCGCCACGACCGTCAGCCAGTACGACGTCTCGTTCAGCCGTAGGTCGATCAGCGTTGCCATCGCCTCCGCGGCGGCGTCGATCGCTTCCACCAAGCGATTGATCTGTCCGCCTATGTGGTCGAAGTAGCGTTCGTCGTCGGCCTCGAGACCCTGCAGCCGCCCGATCTCCACACCGATCCGCTCAAAGAGGCCGCGCTGGAGCCCTACCCGGCGCCTCATTCTCGAAAGCTGCGAGCTGATCGCCCTCAGCGTCGCCATCCGCAACCGACCGGCACGCAGGTCGGTCGACATCACCGCCAGGTCGTCCAGCGTGAGCTCGACCTCGTTCAGCGCGTCGAAAGCGGTGGCGACCATGGCCTCGAGGACCGCGTAGACGACGTATTGCTCGCTGCGCCCCGCGGGGAGAGTCGGGGCGAGCAGCTCCGGCAGCTTCACCCGTTCCTGGTGAAGCGTCAGCAGGTAGTCGCTAGTGACCAGGACGTGGACTTCGATCGGGTGCAGCCGGTAGAGGCTCCCATCCGCAGAATCGGGCCGCTCCAGATAGCAGCTAAAGGCGAAGACGACCTGCTGTCCGTCGGCGTGGAACTTGCGCGAGGAGTATTGGGCGTGCCCGAAACCGAGTAGAGCCTGAAGCGCGCCCTCGGAAATGCCCAACGCCTCGCCCAGATCGTGTGGGCTCGTCTCGCTCAGCGGGACGTCGATCCAGAAGAAGCGCCCACTCTTGCGCAGCGCGTCGATCCGGTCTCGCTCAGCGTCGCGGAGCCCGTTGACGATCTCGGTCACGCCGCCCGAGACTACGGTCGAGCGAAGACGGCTTCATCTCGCTGCCCGGTCACCCCAGCGGACCCCCGCCCCGCTCGGGCTCGGCTACGGAGAGCGTCACAGATGACGGCCGTGCTTCGTCGTGGAAGATCTCCTGGTCGGCGGCGAGCAGGCGCGTCGCCCGGAGAGGATCCTCACCTGTGCCGGGGTTGCGCGCGTAGCGCGGGTGTGCGCCGCTCGACACCTGAACGCGGATGCGATGGCCGGCGGCGAAGCGGTGGGCGCTCGGCCAGAGCTCGAACCGGACCGCGGCGACGCCGTCGCCGTCGCGCGGGGGTTGGCCGGGAGTCAGCCGTATCAGCGCGTCGCAAACGTTCAGCGAGGCACCGTCCGGCTGGACGTCGCAAACGCGCACGAACACGTCGGTGTCGTCGCGGCTGGAGCGCAGCCTGATGTCGGCGCGGACGGGTCCCAGCGCGTCGAGGTCCGTGTCGAGCGGCGCGCGAGTGAAGGTGAGCACGTCGGGGCGTGCCTCGAGCGGGCGGTTGTCGCGGACCGGCTCGCGCTCGAGCAGCGTGGCGCCGCCGAGTGCAGGCGTGGGGTCGGCGGGGTCGTAGCGGTAGCGGCTCGGGTGCGCCGCCACTGCCGGCGGCGACTCGGACAGCCCGCCGCCCGGCTGCAGGTAGAACGTCCGCTCGCGCACGCCGGGCGGGGGCCAGTCGGGCAGCTGGCGCCAGCGCCGCTCGCCGGTCACGTAGACGCGCACTGGGGCGTCGCGCACCATCCGAGCGTCGCCGAGCAGGTGCGCGCGCATCCAGGCGATGCCCTCGCGAAGACCGACGCCGAGCAGGGCCGGCGACGTGTGCGTCCAGGGGCCGATGATCAACTGCGGGTCACGGCCCGCCGCACGCAGGGCGCGGAAGTCCTCGACCATCCACGGCAGGAAGATGTCGTACCAGCCGCCGACGAGCTGCACCGGCGCATCGACGTCGCCGACCGAGGACGAGAAGTCGCGCTCCGCCCAGTACGGGCTGTCGGGAGACATCGCCTCCATCCACTCCCGGAAGTAGGGGATCTCGGTGCCGAACGCGCGCCGGTCGAGCTCCTCGATCGGCACCTGCTCCTCGTACAGTCTCGGCAGCGTCCGGCGCAGCCCGTGCGCGAGCAGCAGTGGAGCCAGGCGCCGCTCTTGGACCTGCAGCACGAGCGTCCACGACAGCGCCGTGTCGAGCGAGATGCTGCCGCTGCCGAGCGCCATTCCGCGGAACTGCGACGCGGTCGCCTGCGGCGCGAGCGCATCCAGCTCGTCCGCGATCGCCCACTGCACCAGCCCCATGTAGCTCGGGCCGATTCCGCCGACGGGACCGGCGTGCCACGGCTGCTCGCGCAGCCAGCGGAGCGTGGCGAGCCCGTCGGCGCGCTCATTGAAAGGGTCGAACCGCCCACCGGAGCCGAACGTCCCGCGCGTGCTCTGGACCACGACCTGAAGACCGCGCTCGGCGATCAGCCGCCCGAACAGGAAGCCGAATGCGCCGCGCCCGTACGGCGAGCGCACCAGCACCGTGGCTGCCGGCCCACCGCCGGGCGGGGCGTAGCGGTCGGCGAGCAGAACGACGCCGTCGTCCATCCTGACGGGAAGGTCGCGGTCGACCACGAGCTCCCGCGTAGCCGGCGCGGGCAGCCGGAGAAGCCGGCCGGCAATCTCGCTGAGCAGCGCCACCGTCGAAGCATGACGGGCGCGAGAACGGCCGCCGTGGATGCGGCCGCTACCTCCCCCGTAGTAAGCGAAGGAGTCAACCCCGGGGCGACGACAAGGACGCGCGCGTGAGAAAGACTTGATCCCTCTGGGAGCTAGCCACGGGTGGAGACAATGGATGACCACAGCGAACAAACCCGCTACGTGCCACACCAGGATCTGCACGTCTGCGTCGAGTGCTCGTCACGCCTGGTCTACCCGGTCCAGTGGGAGGAGTCGGGCCCGGAAGACTGGTACGTGCTGCTGCATTGCCCGAACTGCGACGTCTACCGCCAGGGCATCCACAGCCAGCACACGGTCGATGCGTTCGAGGAGGAGCTCAGCCGCGGCGCCGGGGCCCTCGCCCGTGACTACGCGTGCGTGGTGCGCGCGAACATGGCCGGGGAGATCGAGCGGTTCGTGCGTGCGTTGAACGCAGACGTGATCCTCCCCGAAGACTTCTAAATCTGCGGCATCTCCGTGGAGAGCGGATGCCCCTACTTCCCGGGGTAGCCGACGTAGTTCGAGTGGACGCAGAACGTAGGCTCCCTGGACGATCGTTCTCGTAATCGCAACTCCGGCAAGTCGGGCATGACGGGTCGCGGGTTCGCCTTGGCGCGCCACACTGCGCAAGCGGGCCTGATCACGGGTGCCGTTGCGATCGCGGTCGTAAGCGTCCTGATCGCCGCGCTCAAGCGGATTGCCGATCCGCTTGGTCTCACCGGCTTGTACCTCTTCGCGATCCTTCCGGTCGCGATCGGTTGGGGCTTTGTGGTCGCCGGGGTCGTCGCGATCGCATCTTTCCTGACGTTTGCGTTCTTCTTCACCCCTCCGTTGCACAGCTTCCACATCGCTGAGGCGGACACCGCGGCGGCCCTCGTGATCGCGCTTGTTACCGCGTACGTCGTCAGCGAGCTCGCGCGGCGAGCGAACGAGCGTGCCCGCGAGGCGCGGTTGCGCGCCCACGAGGCTGAGCAGGCACAGAAGGAGCTCGGCGGGCTCGCCGACGAGCAGGCGGCGCTGCGGCGCGTCGCGACGCTGGTGGCGCAGGCGGTGCCGACCACCGACGTGTTGGAGGCCGTCACCCGCGAGGTGGGGCTGCGATGCGGCGCCGACCTTGCTCGCATGGAGCGCTTCGAACCGGATCGCACGGTCACTGCGATCGCCGCGTGGAGCCGGAGTGGCGAGGCTGAACTGGCCGTCGGCACGCGGCTCGCTCTGGAGGGGGCGAGCATCGCCGCGCAGGTGCACGAGACCGGCCGGCCGACCCGCGTGGACAGCTTCGCGGGCGCGTCGGGGCCGATCGCACGTGAGGCTCAGGCGCTGGGCATCCGCTCATCGGTTGGCTGTCCGATCGTGGTCGGCGGGCGGACTTGGGGAGTGATCGCCGCGTCCACGATGCACGACGAGCCGTTTCCCCCGGACACGGAGTCGCGGATCGCGGAGTTCACCGAGCTCGCGGCCACCGCGATCGCGAACGCGGAGGCGCGCGATGAGCTGCGCCGGGTGGCCGACGAGCAGGCCGCCCTGCGGCGCGTGGCGACGCTCGTCGCGCGCGCCGCGCCGCCGCCGGCGGTGTTCGCGGCGGTCGCCGAGGAGGTCGGCCGGCTGCTGTCCGCAGACATCGCCGCCTTAACTCGTTACGACGCGGAGGACACCGTTACGGTCGCCGCCGCGTGGAGCGCGACCGGCGATGCCGTGCCGGTCGGACTCCGGAGTCGCGTCGATGAAGGCCCCTCCGTCACCAAGCGCGTGCGCGAGACCGGCCGTGCGGCACGGATAGACCAGTACACCGACGCCTCCGGCGACGTCCGCGCGACTACGACCATTTTCGGGATCCGCTCCACCGTTGGCGCGCCGATCACCGTCGAGGGACGGCCGTGGGGGGTGATCGTCGTCGCGTCGACCGGCGACGAGCCTCCGCCGCCGGGAACGGAGGCGCGCCTGGGCGGATTTGCGGAGCTCGTCGCCACCGCGATCGCCAACGCCGAGAGCCAGGCCGAGTTGAGGGCGTCGCGAGCGCGCATCGTCGCCACCGCCGACGAGACGAGGCGCCGGATCGAGCGCGACCTGCACGACGGAGCCCAGCAACGGCTCGTCGCGCTCGGGCTCCAGCTGCGGGGGGCTCAGGCGGATGTACCACCGGAGCTCGGCGAGCTCGGGACGGAGCTCGAGGACATCGCCGCCGGGATCACGGACGTGCTTGACGAGGTGCGCGAGATGGCGCGCGGGATCCACCCGGCGATTCTGGCAAGGGGCGGGCTCGGTCCGGCGCTGAAGACGCTGGCACGCCGCTCCGCTGTCCCAGTCGCGTTGGACGTCCGTACGGAGAGGCGGCTGCCCGAGGAGATCGAGGTCGGCGCGTACTACGTCGTCTCGGAGGCGCTGACGAACGCGGCGAAGCATGCGCGCGCCTTGTCCGTCGCCGTCGAGGTCGAGGCCGTGAACGGCGTCCTTCGCGTCTCCGTCCAGGACGACGGCGTCGGCGGCGCCGACTTCGCGCGCGGGTCGGGCCTCGTCGGCCTCAAGGATCGCGTAGAGGCTCTCGGCGGCCGGATCGCCGTCGAGAGCGCGCCCGACACTGGCACGGCGGTTCACGTCGAACTTCCGCTCTCCGGCGAGCCGGAGTCTCCAGCTGATCCGATCGGTCCGCTAGGACCTACGCCTGCAGCACCTGGTGTGCAAACCGCACAGCCAGCGAGCCGTCGCCGACGGCGCCCGCGACGCGCTTCGTCGCCGCGGCGCGGACGTCGCCCGCGGCGAAGACGCCCGGCCAGACCGTCTCGAGCAGATGGGGCTGCCGGTCCCCGAGCGGCCAACGGTACGGCCCCTCACACGCCGCGGCGGCCTGGCCGCACTTGATGTAGCCGGCCTCGTCGAGGTCGAGCATCAGCTGCACCGCCTCGGTGCACGGCTCGGCGCCGATCATCACGAACACGGCCGAGGTTTCGACGCGGTCAACGCTCCCGTCGTCGCGGTTGCGCAGGTCGGCGTACTCGAGACGGCCGTTGCCGTCCACGGCGCTGACCTCCGTGCGGGTCATGACCTCGATGTTGGGGCGGGACTCGATGCGCTCGAGCAGGTAGCGGGACATCGTCGATGCCAGGCCGTCGTCACGGATGACGACGCGGATGCTCCGCGCAGTGCGCGAGAGGTGCGCCGCCGCCTGCCCGGCGGAGTTGCCGCCCCCGACCACGATCACGTCCTCGTCGCGGCATCGCTCGGCGTCGGACGCCATGACCGCGTAGTACACGCCCGCGCCAGAGAAGCGCTCGACGTTGGCGGCCGAGAGCGTGCGCCAGCGTGCGCCGGTCGCGACGATGACCGTGCGGGCGAGCGCGTGCTGGCCGTCGTCGAGATCGATGCGGACGAGGCCCTCCGTGCCGCGCGCGAGCTCGACTGCACGGTGGAAGCTCGAGAGGACGGCATCGAAGCGGCGCGCCTGCAGCGTGGCCTTGCGCGTCAGCTCGCTGCCGGAGATCCCGGTGGGGAAGCCGATGTAGTTCTCGATCCGAGTGCTGGTGCCGGCCTGTCCGCCCGGCGCCCATGCCTCGGCCACGAGCGTGCGCAGGCCCTCGGACCCGCCGTAGACCGCCGCGGCGAGCCCGGCGGGCCCGCCGCCGAGCACGACCACGTCGAACCGCTCGCCGTCGACCTCCGCGCGCAGGCCGAGCTCGCGGGCGACCTGGGCGGCCGAGGGGTTGCGCAGCACGGCGGTGTTGCGCACGAGAACCGGCGTCTCCTCGCGAGGGATCTGAAGCCAGTCGAGCATCGGCGCGCTCTCGGGGTCGGTGTCGACGTCGTACCAGCGCACTGGGATGAGATTCCGCTCGAGCAGGTCGCGCACCTCGAACGCGCGCCGCGAGCCGCGCGGCGCGATCAGCCGCAGCACGCCGTACCCGTGCTCCGCGTGCCACTCCCTGCGCGCCATCATCGTGCGCAGGACGAGCTCGGCCATCTCGGGCCAGGCCGCGAGCATCGCGCGCAGCTCCGAGCGGTCGAAGGAGATCACGTCGGTCTGCTCGTCCGCGACGCATTCGGCGATCGCCGGCTCGCCGGTGAAGGTCGCGATGTCGCCGAGAAACGTGCCCGCATCGGCCTCGGCGATCCAGACGTCCTTGCCCGGCTTGCGGTCGAGCACCCGCACCCTGCCGCGCTCGATGACGAGGAACGGAGCATCGCGCTGGCCCTGCACGTACAGGGCTTCGCCCGGGGCGAACGTCCGGCGCGTGCCCAGCCTCGCAAACTTCTCGATCTTCGCCTCGGACAGGCGCGGATACATCACCTCGTCGTCGAGGTCCGGGAAGTGCTCCGCGCGAATCTGCCTGGGTGTCGCCGTCTGTTCGGTCGCCACGCTGTCCGTCAAGGGTTAGCAGACGCGGCCAGCGACCGGTACGCCGTATCGAGGACCGCCGCGGAGCGCTCGAGCAGCCGCTGCTCGTCCTCCGACAACGTCAACGGGAGCTGGCGCTCGACGCCCCCCCGTCCGATGACGCACGGCAGGCTGAGCACCACGTCCCCGATGCCGTACTCCTCCAGGGCCGGCACAGAGATCATGAATATCCGCTTCTCGTCTCGCACAACGGCCCGCACGATGCGAGCGACGGCGGCCGCGACACCGTAGCTCGTGAACCCCTTTCGATCGTGGATGCCCAGCCCGCGCCGGCGGGTCGACGTGGTCAGGTCGTCCTCGAGCTGTGACAACGGGCTGCTCTCGGGCAGCGGGTAGTTCTCGAGTTTGATCGCACCCACCGTCGCGCTCGACCAGACCGGAAACGAGCTATCCCCGTGCTCGCCGACGACGTAGACGTGGACATCCTCCTTCTCGACCCCGAGCCGCTCGCCGAGCCGGTGGCGTAGACGCGCGCCGTCGAGAACAGTCCCGGAGCCCATGAGCAGGTGAGCCGGCCGGGCGGAGGTCTCGATCGCGATCCGGGTCAGCACGTCCACGGGGTTGCTCACGAAGATCACGACCGCGTCCGGACTGACCCGATCGAGCTCACGAACAACGCCGGCGACGACGCCGGCGTTGAGCGCCAAGATGTCGAGGCGGCTCTGACCGGGGCCCCTCGTCGCCCCCACGGTGACCACCACGGCATCCGAGCCGCCGAGATCGGCGTAGTCGGCCGAGGGCACGATCTCCATCTCGGCCGAGCAGCGGGATCGCGTCGGCGATGTCCCAGGCCTCCCCCTCCGCACGGGCCGAGTCGCGGTCGAACAGCACCACCCGGTCACACCCGCGAAGCAGCACGAGCGCGTTGGCCACCGCCGAGCCCACGTGGCCGGCCCCGACTACCGAGACCTGCGAACCCGCCATCGAGCCGGTGACGTTACCGCGCCCGTGGGCTCAGCGCGCCTCGGCGACCGCCGGCCGCAAGCCCCGGTTGGGCTTGGCGGGGAGCAGCTTGAACGCGGAGGCGACAATCCCGATCGCGACCGCGACCCCGAAACCGAGGAGCGTCACGCGTGGGCTGACGCCCGCGGCGAGCGCGACGCCGGCGCCGATGATCGGCAGCGATAGGCCGACGAAGGCCGCCAGGTAGGTTCCGGCGAGCGCTTCCTCGTCACGATTATCTGTGAATCGGGAGGGACCCGGGTCATTGCCTCCACGCGCGGGATGCTGCAAAGTGACGGGTACGCGCCAACGCGCGACACTGGTCCCCGCGTCGAGGAGGTCCT
>CAVWSN010000003.1:0-37941 GCA_963757815.1 uncultured Thermoleophilaceae bacterium
GTCTCCGCAGGGACCGGCTAACCGACCGGCAGCCGCGCCCGGCTGTTCGGCTGCGGTAGCACCACCTGAAGCGCGGCAGCCGTGCCGCGCGACGTTGAGAACGTGCATCAATTGGCGTGGAGCCAGGCGGCACACCCGGAGCGGCGTCCCCCGTTTGGGGGCTTGACTATGCCCGATTGGTTGCGAGAGAGTAGGCCGGTCTACTCAGGAGCCACGATGAGGCACATCCGACGCGCCGTTCTTGCCGCCCTGGCTTTGCCGGAGGAGGTGAAGGTGTCCCGTTTGTCTCGCACGCTGTTGCTCGCCGTAGTCGCTCTTGGCCTCGCCGCACCTCCGGCGGCCGCCGTGCCGCAGCGTGACCTCGGAGGCATCCTTGGGGACCTGTGGGACACGGTGCTCGAGACGCCATCCGACGAGAACCCGTTCTCGGGCGGCGATCCCTGCGTCGACCTCGGCCCAATCGTGGCGCCCCTGGGGCCATCCGTGCCCTCGATCACGTGCACCGTGAAGCCCACCACGAAGCTCTTCATCACTGGGTGGTCGTCCGAGTGCAGCACGTTCGAGGCCCCGCCGTTCTTCGGCAGCGACGAAGCCGAACTGCGCGCGTGTGCTCGCGCCGTCGACGCGGGATTGAGCGTACCTACGATCACCGTCGACGGGACGCCCGTGCCGGTTAGCGAGGTCGAGACGGGCCGGCTACGCATCCACCTGCCAAAGGACAACATCTTCCAAGCGACGGATCGAAAGGGATTCTCGGTGGCCCACGGTTGGGTCTCGTTCTTGGGCCGATTGAGCCCCGGGGCGCACGAGATCGTCATCCACGTCGTAGGTACCTACCTCGGCGCTCCCCTCGATTTCACGAACACGACCACGATCATCGTCAGCCGACGGAACCACTAGCTCGAACCCACCGAAGGAGGTGGCTCATGAGGGCCATCCGACGGATCGCTCTCGCGGCGCTGGCCGTGATGGCGTGCATGGCGCCGGTCGTCGGCGCAGACGAGCGAAGGGGAGGCGACCATCGCCGCGCGGCCGTTGTGCCGGCGGTCAACCTTCACGGCAATACGGGCGGTGAGCTGATCGGCGACTGGTACGCCCAGAACCTCGCGCTTCCGGCCAGCGCAAGCCCGTTCGGGGGAACCGCGGATCTTTGCCTCGATCTGGGGCGCAAGGGCAAGGTGCTGGCGCCCGCCGGCGGGATCGACCGGGGCGGGTACCTGGAGATGACCTGTACCGTCAGGGTCGGTAGGCCGGTGCTGCTCGTCATGACCTCCGCCGATTGCAGCAGCGCCGAGGATCCGCCGTTCTACGGCGAGACCGAGGCCCAACAGCGCGCGTGCGCCGTTGAGTTCATCGACGGACTCGACATCACGTCGATCACCGTCAGCGTGGATGGCGCCCGTCCGGTCGACATCCACAAGCCACGCTTCCTCGCCGTCTCACCTCAGCGCCGGGTCGTCTTCCCGAGCGATCCGGTCTTTGGCGCGACGCCCGGGCCGGCAACGTTCGTCGCGGCCGGGTGGATCGCCGAGATCCGCGGCATGGACCGTGGCCGGCACGACGTCGTCGGCGTGCTGAATATCGTGGTCGATGGGCAACCAGCGACCTTCCCGTTCACCGTGCACTTCAACGTCGTCGGCGGCCATCACGACGAGGACGACTGAGCCCGTTGCGTTCCTGCGGAAGTCCCGTGGTCGCTAGACGACGAGCGAGCGCACAGATCGCTACTCGAACACACCGGCCTAGGCAAGGCCAAGCGCGGGCGCAGGCTCGCGCGCGCGTGACTTGCTGTCCGTCGTCCAAGGCGAGGGTGTCGGCACGGCGCCGTGCGGGCTCAGAGGTAGCGGCGCTCGAGCTCGCGGTCCACGCCGCGCCGGCGGGCGAGGCGGACCAGCAGCCCCAGGACCCGTTGGAGCGCTGCGTACGCGCCGGGCAGGCGCACATCCCCCATCTCGAGCACCAGCGCGGCGTGGAGCGGGTTGCGGGGCACGCCGTTCTTGAGCACCAGGCCGTCGCCGGCGAGCCCGTAGACGACGCGCAGCGAATTCTCGAAGCCCGCGCTGCCGGGCCGCAGCTCGATCTGGGCGACGGTCGGCTCCGCGCCCGGATTGCTCCAGGAGTGCAGGCTGCGAGGGGCCGCGACGGCCTCGTCGCTCGGCCCGAGCTCGTGGCGGACGCCGTCGATCTCGACGGTCAGTCGCCCTTCGAGCACTTTGAAGCGCTCGCTGTAGGTGAGGTGGTAGTGCGGGGTGACCTTGCCGCCGGGTGCCACCTCGAGCTCGGCGAGCGTCCGCTCGCCGCCGGTCTCCTCGCTCGTCTCGAGGAAGGTGGCCGCGTCGCGCTGGACGGGGTTGTAGATCCTCCGAGGGCGGTCGCCGATGGAAGCAGTGTGGAATCTGAGCGACCGAAGTACTGGGCGATGGGTCACACGGAGCCCGCGGGGCTCGCGGCCTCCTCCCGATGCGGCGGGCGTGGCGCACGCATAGGGTCGCAGTCTGCCCGGTGACCAGCTCGCGGAAGGAACGAGGATGTCGGCGACGGGGAGCGTTCCGTCCGGCCTGCACCACGAGGTGATCCTCGTTCCCGGAGCAGTCCTCCCAGCTGAGCTGGCATACGGGGCGCTGCTCGAGGCGCTCGGCGACGATGTCGTGGCGGTTGCCAAGGACCTCGAGGTCTATGCCGGCGACGAGCCGCCGCCCAACTACACACTCGACGTCGAGGTCGAGGGAGTCCTGCGCACCGCCGAGGCCGCGGGCTTCGAGCGCTTCCACCTCGTCGGCTACTCAGCCGGAGGCGCGTCGAGCCTCGCGTTCGCCGCCAGGCACCCGGATCGGCTGCGAAGCCTCGCATTGCTCGAGCCCGCGTGGGCGGGGAACGAGGGGCTTGACCCGGCCGAGGAGGCCGTATGGCGTGAGTACGACCGGATCATGACCCTCCCGCCAGGCGAGATGATGCGGGCGTTCATGCGCGCGAATCTGCGGCCGGGCGTCGAGCTGCCCCCGCCACCACCTGGACCGACGCCCCCGTGGATGGCCAGACCGCCCGGCCGGGTTGAGCGCCATCATCGCCGCGTTCACGGCCGGCGAGCTCGACACCGACGCGCTTCGCCGTTTGGAGCGCCCCGTCTACTTCGCCCTCGGCGCCCTCAGCAACCCCGACCAGTATGCGAAGCTCGCCGAGCGCCTGGGCGGCCTGTTTCCCGACTACACCGTCGAGGTGTTCGAGGACCGCCACCACTTCGACCCGCCACACCGGGCCGAGCCAGAGCGCCTCGCCCGCTCGATTCGGCGGCTCTGGGCGCGAGCCGAAAGGCATAGCGCGCCGATCGTGGCGACCCCGTCAGGGCGCGTGAGCGCGTCGGGCGACTGAGCGCAGACAGAGGGCCCGTCCGAAGACGGGCCCTCTGATGTCTGCCGTGCTCCGTGTGGATCAGCCGGCCGCGGGTGCCACGCCGCCCACCTGGACCTGCGGGGGCCGGTTGCGCGGCGGGCGCGCGCCGAGCACGATCAGCGCCAGCGCGCCGATCAGCAGTACGCCGCCGCCGCCGAGCGCGCTCCAGCCCAGCTCATCCAGGAACGGCATCTTGGCGCCCGCGCTGACGTCCGCGGCCACGCCGCGGGAGCCGTCCGCGTTCATCACGACGACCGACCAGTCGCCATCGTCCACGCGCCAGTCGAGCGTCTGGTTGCCGCGACCCTGTGTCGAGGCCGCCCAGAACGACTCCTGAGCGGGGGCCGCCGGCCGGCGGTCGCCGGACTCGCGCTGGTACGAGGCCTCAAACGGATCGGCGTCCACGTCGGTCACGAGCGTGTGGTCCACACCGCGCAGATAGGACGTGACGTCCTCCGTGCGCGCGATTCCGACGAAGACCGGCTCGTCACCCTCCGACGCGACCTCGAGCTGGACCTTGCCGAGCTCGCCCGAATCGACGAGCCAGTCGACGCCGTCGAGGTCGACGTCGAGGTTGTCAGTGGCCAAGGCACGCGTGCCGGCGGCGAAGCGCTCGCTGTCCGTCGTCAGGTAGCCCTGGTCGTTCTTCTCACCGTCGGCCCACAGTGCACCGGCCCCCAAGGCGAGTGCGCCCAGGGCCAGTACCCCGGCGACGGCACCCGCCACGATGAGGCCGATTCGGCCCCCGGTGCTGCGTCTCTCGGGTCGTCTGCGTGTTGTTCTCGGTCATCCCTCGCTCCTATCTCGGCTCTTAGCGCTGCTTGCGCTATCCAAGATCCCAGCGGGCAGGACGGGACACACTGGGGCCAACCCTCGGCCGATGGTGCGGTTACCACTAGGCGCCGAAGGTGAGGCGGCGAGGGCTCAGCTTGCGACCGCGCAGAGCGCGGCGCCCGGAAGCTCGTAGCCACCGTCGGTGGCGAAGGGCACAAACGCCTCCCTGAGCCGTGCCCTGAGCACCTCGCGCTCATCCTCGGGAAGCCCGCGCACGACCACCGCAAAAGAGCCCGCCACGTCGATCACCCATTGCTCGTACTCGCCGAGGTCGCGGAAGGCGAAGCGGAGCGGCACCTCCTCAGTGCGGACCGACTTGAAGCCGGCGCCGTCGAGCAGCGCCTTGGTGCGCTCCTCGCTCGCCATGCTGAAGATCCCGGGTGCCCCCGGCTCCGGAAGCGGCATGTGTCCGCGCTCGATCAGGACCATGCCGCCGATCGAGCCCCACGGGTTGCGCTCGGGCGCGCCCCACACCGAGAGCGCCAGCCGGCCGCCTGGCCGCAGCACCCGGCGCGTCTCGGCGAGCGCCGCGGCCGGGTCCGCCACCAGCATGTAAGTGCTCTGGGAGAGCACGCCGTCGACCGAGCCTGAGTCGAGCTCGATCCGCTCGGCGTCGATCACCCGGTGCTCGACGTTCCCGAGTCCGAGCTCGCTGCCGCGGCGGCGGGCGACCTCGACCATCTCCGGGGAGAAGTCGCTCGAGATCAGCCGACCTTCCTCACCCAGGATCGCCGCCGCCTCGAACCCGGTCTCGCCGGTGCCGGCGCCGAGCTCGAGCACCGTCTCCCCGGGCTGTGGCTCGAGCGCCCCGATCAGCCACTCGCGCACGGGGGTCAGGGCGTCCGCAAGCTGCGCTCGCCAGCGCTCCCAGCCGGGCGCCATCGCCTCCCAGACCTCGTGGCTGGCGCGGCGATAATCCCCGACATCCACCGGCTGATCGTAGCCGCAGCGGGTCGGCCCGCGCCACACGTGAAGCGGGTTCCGGCAGTAGGCTTGAATAGAGGCAAATAGAGGGCCTCCTCCATTACTGGAGTCCTAGGTGCCGAGACCCCAAGTACACCCGACCGACACCATGCTCGATGCTGCCCGTGACCTCCTTCTAGGGGAGGGATCGCGGAGCGCGACGATGGAAGCGATCGCCGACGCCAGCGGAGCGCCGACCGGATCGATCTACCACCGGTTTGGGTCCAGGGATGAGCTGATCGCCAGGCTCTGGATCCGGGCGGTGTACCGCTCGCAAGCCTCCTTCGTGGCGGCGCTGGAGCGGGATGACCCGAGTGAGGCGGCGCTGGCGGCAGCGATGTCGATCATCGACTTCTGCGAGGAGCATCCCGCAGACGCACAGCTGCTCGTGGCCTTTCGGCGCGAGGACCTCGTCAAGACGATTCCGGACGGCCCTTTGGCCGAAGAGCTCGCGGTCCTGAACCGGCCGGTGAAGCGCGCCGTCGTCGGGCTGGCGCGCCGGCTCTACGGCAGATCGACTCGGGCCGCGCTCGACCGGACGCTCCTTGCCGTCTTCGATCTCCCCTATGGCGCGGCGCGGCGCTACCTCATCAGCGGTGCGCCGCTTCCCAAGGCGCTGCGGGCTGATCTCAGCCGGGCGGTAGCCGCGGTCATCGATGAGCCGGTGCAGCGGCTCGCTCGATGAACGCCAAGATCGCCGCGGTGTCGTAGTGGAACATCTGTGCCCGGGCGACCTTGTCATCGCGGACCTCGTAGAGAGCCAGGACAGGCGACGCAAAACGCTCGCCGGCCGGGCTCAGGGCGCGCTGCATGTAGATCACGGTGACCTCATCGCCGTTTGTGCCGACGACCCGTGGGTCCATTCGCCGTTCCTCCTCAGTCGGCTGCAACGGACCCCAGGTCCCAAGCCACGTCGTCTCGGAGGCCGCATCCACTTGCTCCCGCATCGCGGCCTTGCCGCGAACGGTGCCTCCGTAGGGAAGCGAGGGCGCGTCGTGCAACTCGAGGTCGTCGTGGTAGAGCTCCAAGAGCGCCTCTCGGTCACGCTCCTCGACGGCGCGGAATAGCGCCAGTACAACCGCATCCTTGTTCTGCATCGAGAGCTCCTCTTCAGAGATGGCGTCGGTTGGCCTTGTCACGTGAGGCATTCTAGAGGATTCATTCTATAACGTTGATACGGAGGGCGACTCACACGTCGCCCCCGTCTCCAGCTCGGCGAGGACACCCGCATGATCCGAGGGCCAGACACCGCGCACGGGTGTGGCGCCGATCCGGCGAACCGAGCGGACATGACCGCGCCGACCGGCGTGAGGCGGCCCCACGAGCACGTAGTCGATCCGGGAGCTGGGCTCCATGGTGGAGAGGACGTGGGGGTTCGCTCGATCCCAAGTCCACGGATCGGCCCCTCTTGCCGCGTACCGCCAAGCATCGACTAAGACGAACCCCTCGCGTGCCGGCGCGGTCTTGTGCCCGCAGAGAAGGCGGATCTCATCCGAGTCCGGCTCGGCGTTCATATCTCCGAGCACCAAGACGGGATAGTCCTCGCGCTCGAGTCCTGCCAGTCGATCCACCAATTCCCGGACCTGCGCGCACCGCGTCGCCGAGTCCCATGGGGCCGAGGTGAGTTGGGTCGTGGCCAGCGGGATCCGTCCGTCCGGCGATTCCACGGTGGCAACAATGGCGGTGCGGCTTGCGTCGCCGGAGCTTCCGGGAGGTAGCAAGACCTCGGAACGAGTCGCGGATCGGCCAGCGCGCCAGGATCGCATTGCCGACCGCGGCCGAGCATCCCGGGAGACGGGCGCGCCATTTCTCCGGCTCCGGCGAGCGGACCCAGGCCCAGTGCATCCCGAGCTCTTCGGCCAGCTCGCCCGCCAGGTTTCGCCCGCCCTCAGCCCAGACCTCTTGCAGGCCGCAGATGTCGGGCCTCGCCCTCCGAAGGACGTTGCCGATCGCGGTCTTTCGCTCCCTCCACTGGCCGAAGCGCCACCACACGTTCCACGTCACGACCCGGATCGAGCGGCTCATCCACCGAGCGGCGCTTCCGAGGTGGCCACGAGAGGATTATAGAATGCTCTTTCTAGAATGACTTCCTCCGAAGATCCTGCCACGCAGGCCCGGGAGACCGTCTCGCGGCTGCACGCTGTGCAACGCGACTTCTATGCCGGCGGCGCCGACCATCGACTGCGCGAGCTGCTGGCCGAGGACATCGTCTGGTATGTCCCCGGCCGAAACAGGATCGCGGGGCGTTACGAGGGAATCGACCAGGTGATGGCCTACTTCGGACGACGACGCGAGATCGCTTCGCGGACCTTCGTGATGCGCGCCAGCGAGATCCTCGTAGGGGAAGGGGACCATGTCGCCGCCCTGACGGAGGGCCGTGCGACCCTCGGGGGCGTCGAGCGGCATTGGTGGACCGTGGGCCTGTACCGCATCCGAGACGGACTCATCGCCGCATGCTGGCTGCTCCCGCTCGACATCGATGAATTCGATCGAATCTGGCGGTAGGTGGCATGTCGGTCCGCCGCACCCTCCCGTACGTCGATCCCCGTGCACCTCGCGGCCGGCTCCACCGAGCGTTTGTCGAGGTTGGCGAGCGCACGATTCGTGCGCTGGCTTTCGAGGACCGTCGTGTGGAGGAACACCGTGTGGAGGATTGATCCTCACCTCCTGCGACTGACCGGCGGGCGCATCAGCACGGGTCTCCTGCTCCCCACCGCGCTCCTGGAGACGCGCGGCGCGCGCACGGGCCGCCCGAGACGCAACGCGGTCATCTACTTCCACGACGGCGACAGGGTGACGATCATCGCCTCACAGGCCGGCCGTCCGGAGAATCCGTCCTGGTTCTACAACGCCTGCTCCAATCCAGATGTGCTCCTCGGCGGACAGCCATTCCGGGTGGAGGTCGTCGACGACGAGGCGGCCCGCACCCGGCTCTGGGAGCTCGCCGACCGAGTCCTCCCGGCGTTCGCGGGTTACCGCGAGGAGCGCGGCGCGCTCCGGTCGCACCATCCCCATCCTCCAACTCGTCCGCCGCTAGCCGAGCGCTGCCGCGCGTCAAGCCGCGAGGCAGGGTCAACCCGTAACCCGATAGGTTGGCCGCTCTCACGAATGGGGGGCATCCATGTCGCGCAGGCTCGTTGCTGTCGTTGTCGTCGCATTGATCTGGTCGGCGGTCACGGCCGGTTCTGCCCTCGGGGCGGATCGCGGCGCGATTCGCCAGTTCGGACCCGGCGCGCCTGGAATCGGCGACCCATACTTCCCGCTCGACGGAAACGGCGGCTACGACGCCAGGCACTACGACCTGGACGTGCGCTACGAGCCCTCCACCGACGTGCTGAGCGGCGTCGAGACGATCCGCGCGAGGGCCACGCAGAACCTCTCGAGCTTCAACCTCGACCTCGTCGGCCTGAACGTCCGCTACATCGCGGTGAACGGGCGCCGGGCCGGTTGGAGCCGCGAGGGGGACGAGCTGACCATCACCCCGCGCCGGAAGCTGTTCAAGGGTCAGCGCTTCAGCGTCTTCGTCGTCTATGACGGGGTGCCCGAGCCCATCGGCGACGCCGAGATCGGCCTCTCGGGCTTTATCCACACCGACGACGGCACGGTCGTCGCCGGCCAGCCGGACGTGGCGGCCACCTGGTACCCCGTGAACGACCACCCCGCCGACAAGGCCTCGTACCGCTTCCGTATCAACGTGCCTCGGGCCTCGAGGCGATCGCCAACGGGGAGCTCCGCAGCAACCGCACGTCGCGCGGACGGACCACGTGGATCTGGGACGCCGATGAGCCGATGGCGTCCTACCTGACCACGGCGACGATCGGCGAGTTCGACGTGGATGCCTACCGCCGGGACGGCATCCGCTACTGGGACGCGATTGATCCCGACCTGCTGACACCGCTGGCGCCGCGCACCGGCGAGCAGTTCGCGATCTCGCAGAAGGGCGAACCGGCGTTCAAGCGGCTCGCCCGCACCATCAGCGTGCCGGCCGGCGGGGCGCAGCTCTCCTTCTGGGTGAACCGGGACACCGAGGCCGACTGGGACTTCCTGTTCGTCGAGGCTCATCCGGTCGGCTCGGACGACTGGACGACGCTGCCTGACCTCAACGGGCACACCAGCGACGACACCGGCCTGGTGTGCCCGTACTGGCTCGGGCTGCACCCCTTCCTCGCCCACTATCAGACCGACAACGGCGACGGCACCTGCTCCCCGACCGGAACGTCGGGCGAGTGGTGGGCCGCCAGCGGCTCCAGCGGGGGCTACGAGCAGTGGGCCGTGGATCTGTCCGCGTACGCGGGCTCGGACGTCGAGGTCTCGATCAGCTACGCGAGCGACGACCTGTTCCAGCTGCCGGGCGTCGTCGTCGACGATGTCGTGGTGTCCAACGGGCCCGGCTCGACCTCGTTCGAGGCCGACGGCGACACGCTCGACGGGTGGACCGTTCCCGGCGCTCCCGAGGGCAGCGAGCCCAACCCGAACGACTGGATCGTCGGCACCGCGGACGACGCCCCGCCGACGACGGGGGAGATCGCCGCCGGCTCGCTCGCGCGACAGCCGGAGATCATCGCCTTCCTCTCGGAGTCCTTCGGTCCCTACCCGTTCTCGGCCGCCGGCGGCATCGTCGACGACGCCGACGGACTGGGCTTCGCGCTCGAGAACCAGACGCGGCCGGTGTACTCGAAGACCTTCTTCAACAGCCCCGAGTCGGGCGACGCCGTTGTCGTGCACGAGCTCGCGCACCAGTGGTACGGCGACAGCCTGGCCCTTGAGCGCTGGCAGCACATCTGGCTGAACGAGGGCTTCGCCACCTACGCCGAATGGCTGTGGAGCGAGCGCGAGGGTCTGGGCACGGCGCAGGAGATCTTCGACTCCCTGGCCGGCATTCCCGCCGACGACCCGTTCTGGGCGCTCACGATCGGCGATCCGGGGCCGGACCTACTATTCGATGGCGCCGTTTACGACCGCGGCGCGATGACGCTACACGCCCTGCGGCTTGAGGTCGGCGACGACGCCTTCTTCCGCATCCTCCGCCGCTGGGCGCAGTCGCGGGCGGGCGGCAACGTCACGACGCCGCAGTTCATCCGCCTCGCCGAGCGAATCTCGGGGCAGGACCTCGGCGCCTTGTTCGAGACCTGGCTGTTCACGGCCGCGAAGCCCGAGGGCATCGAGCCGGCCAGCGCGCTCTCACGGGCGCTTGCGGGGGCGCCGGATGGACTGAGGACGTCGCTCGGCACGAAGCGGTAGAAGCGGCGATGACTCGGCCCATTGCTCCCGCATCGCGGCCTTGCCGCGAACGGTGCCTCCGTAGGGAAGCGAGGGCGCGTCGTGCAACTCGAGGTCGTCGTGGTAGAGCTCCAAGAGCGCCTCTCGGTCACGCTCCTCGACGGCGCGGAATAGCGCCAGTACAACCGCATCCGTGTTCTGCATCGAGAGCTCCTATTCAGAGATGGCGTCGGTTGGCCTTGTCACGGAGGCATTCTAGAGGATTCGTTCTATAACGTTGATACGGAGGGCGACTCACACGTCGCCCCGGTCTCCAGCTCGGCAAGGACACCCGCATGATCCGAGGGCCAGACACCGCGCACGGGTGCGGCGCCGATCCGGCGAACCGAGCGGACATGACCGCGCCGACCGGCGTGAGGCGGCCCCACGAGCACGTAGTCGATCCGGAGCTCGGCTCCATGGTGGAGAGGACGTGGGGGTTCGCTCGATCCCATGTCCACGGATTGGCCCCTCTGGCCGCGTACCGCCAAGCATCGACCAGGACGAACCCCTCGCGTGCCGGCGCGGTCTTGTGCCCGCAGAGCAGGCGGATCTCATCCGAGTCCGGCTCGGCGTTCATGTCTCCGAGCACCAGGACGGGATAGTCCTCGCGCTCGAGTCCTGCCAGTCGATCCACCAATTCCCGGATCTGCGCGCACCGCGTCGCCGAGTCCCATGGGGCCGAGGTGAGTTGGGTCGTGGCCAGCGGGATCCGTCCGTCCGGCGATTCCACGGTGGCAACAATGGCGGTGCGGCTTGCGTCGCCGGAGCTTCCGGGAGGTAGCAAGACCCGGAACGGGTCGCGGATCGGCCAGCGCGCCAGGATCGCATTGCCGACGGCGGCCGAGCATCCCGGAAGACGGGCGTGCCATTTCTCCGGCTCCGGCGAGCGGACCCAGACGCAGTGCATCCCGAGCTCTTCGGCCAGCTCGCCCGCCAGGTTTCGCCCGCCCTCAGCCCAGACCTCTTGTAGGCCGCAGATGTCGGGCCTCGCGCTCCGAAGGACGCTGCCGATCGCGGCCTTTCGCTCCCTCCACGGGCCGAAGCGCCACCACACGTTCCACGTCATGACCCGGATCGAGCGGCTCATCCAGCGAGCGGCGCTTCCGAAGTGGCCACGAGAAGATTATAGAATGCTCTCTCTAGAATGACTTCGTCGGAAGACCCTGCCACGCAGGCCCGGGAGACCGTCTCGCAGCTGCACGCTGTGCAACGCGACTTCTATGCCGGCGGCGCCGACCATCGACTGCGCGATCTGCTGGCCGAGGACATTGTCTGGTATGTCCCCGGCCGAAACAGGATCGCGGGGCGTTACGAGGGAATCGACCAGGTGATGGCCTACTTCGGACGACGACGCGAGATCGCTTCGCGGACCTTTGTGATGCGCGCCAGCGAGATCCTCGTAGGGGAAGGGGACCATGTCGCCGCACTGACGGAGGGCCGTGCGACCCTCGGGGGCGTCGAGCGGCATTGGTGGACCGTGGGCCTTTACCGCATCCGAGACGGACTCATCGCGGCATGCTGGCTTCTCCCGCTCGACATCGATGAATTCGATCGAATCTGGGGGTAGGCGGCATGTCGGTCCGCCGCACCCTCCCGTACGTCGATCCCCGCGCACCTCGCGGCCGAATCCACCGAGCGTTTGTCAAATTGGCGAGCGCGCGATTCGTGCGCTGGCTTTCGAGGACCGTCGTGTGGAGGAACACCGTGTGGAGGATTGATCCTCACCTCCTGCGACTGACCGGCGGGCGCATCAGCACGGGCCTCCTGCTCCCCACCGCGCTCATGGAGACGCGCGGCGCACGGACGGGCCGCCCGAGACGCAACGCGGTCATCTACTTCCACGACGGCGACAAGGTGACGATCATCGCCTCACAGGCCGGTCGTCCGGAGAATCCGTCCTGGTTCTACAACGCCTGCTGCAATCCGGATGTCCTCCTCGGCGGACAGCCATTCCGGGTCGAGGTCGTCGACGACGAGGCGGCGCGCACCCGGCTCTGGGAGCTCGCCGACCGCGTCCTTCCGGCGTTCGCGGGTTACCGCGAGGAGGCGGCGCGCTCCGGTCGCACGATCCCCATCCTCCAACTCGTACGCCGCTAGGCGGGCCCTGCCTCGCGTCTTGCCGCGCGGCAGCGTCAACTCGAACCCTAGGTTGGCCGCAACGCGTGGCCTCCGGGAGCGGGGGGTGCTATCGACGAGCAGGAGCGCTCGTCCTCTCTTCAAGCGAACCAGAAGCTGGATACCCAGCGGTCTATTCGAGGATTCGCTTTAGGTCGGCGAAGTTCGAGTCGACGCCTCGCTTCACGGCGCGCGACGCTAGGGGGCCGAGCGCGCCGGCAAGACCGGCAAGCTCCACCTCGGCGGCGAGCTCTACGAGCGTCGTGCCCCCCTCGTCCGTGAACCGGTACCGGTAGACGAACGGAGTGGGCCCCGAGGTCGTCCGGATGTCGAACTCCGTGGGCCTCCGCAAGGCCAGGACCTCGAGATCGTTCTCCGCCCGACCACCCGGTAGCTCCCGCACCATCGAGTAGGTCGCGCCGTCGCCATCGGTCCGGGGCGAGGTCTGCCGGACCGCTTGGACGGCCGAGTTCCAGCCCGGGAAGTTCCGCGGATCCGACACGTAGTCGAAGACCTCATCCACGGGCCGCTCGATCCTGACGCTGGTTTCGAAGTTCACGACCCACCTCTTTGCGCGCGTGTCGCTTCCCGAGCGTCCGACCCTAGCCGACCCAGGTCGCGGCTTCCGGTTCGCGCGACTAGCGGAAGCAATTGGCCCCCCACGCGAGACCGCTGCCCGTGGTCCAAGGCAGGCGCGGTTCAACGGGAGGGGTTGCTACCACCTTGTTGAGGCGCCGACAGTCTGCGGGCCGTCGCGATGACTTCCGCGACGAGGGTTGCGAGGTGCTCCGAGCTTGTGTCGGGGTGCAGGATGCAGGCGCGCAGCGTCTCGCGGCCGCCGAACACGGTGCCGGTGACGAAGGCGCGGCCTCGCGCCTGAACCGCCTCCGGCAGCGCGCGGTTGAGCTTCGTCCAGCCTGGCGGGCGGGCAGCCCGCCGGGCGCGCGCGGAAGGCGACGATGGAGGTCTCGGGCGCGGCGGCCAGCTCTAGCTCGGGTTCGCGCTCGATCAGCGTCGCCAGCTCGCGGGCGAGTGCGTTCGCGCGCGCCACCTGGGCGGCGATGCCGGCGCGTCCGCGCGCGGCGATGGTCGCCCATGTCTTGAGGGCGCGGAAGGGTCTCGTCTGCTCGAGCCCGTACTCGGCGAACGTGCCGACCGGCGCGTCGGTGTCCTGGCGCAGGTATGGCGGGATGAGGCTGAACGCGTCGCGCAGGTCGTCGCCGCGCTGCACGAGCGCGCAGCCGGCGTCGACGGGAACGCCGAGCCACTTGTGGGGGTCGAGAACCAGCGAGTCGGCCCGTTCCATGCCGCGGTAGCGGGCCGCGATCGCTGGGTCGAGCACGCCGAACGCGCCGTAGGCGCCGTCGACGTGGAACCAGAGGTCCTCCGCGGTCGCGACATCGGCGAGCGCGTCGAGCGGGTCGATCGCGCCGGCGTTGACGGTCCCGGCCGAGCCGACGAGCAGCGCCGGCAGGGCGCCGCTCGCGCGATCGGCGGCGATCGAGGCGCGCAGCGCGGTCGCGTCGAGCCGGCCTCCCTCGAGTGGCACCTCGCGCATCGCGCCACTGCCGAGGCCAAGCAGCTCCAGGGCGCGCCGCACGCAGCTATGGGCCTCAGCCGGCACGTAGGCGATCAGCTGCGGGGCGCCGGCGAGGCCGTCGCGACGTACGTCATGGCCGGCCGCCGCCAGCGCGCGACTGCGAGCGCCCGCGAAGCAGACGATCGTCGCGGCGGACCCGCCGCTGGTGAGCAGGCCGGCGCCCGGCGCGTGCGGGAAGCCCACGAGCTCGGCCAGCCAGCGCACCACCGCACGCTCGAGGTGGACGTCGGCGTGATCGCCAGAGACGACGCTCGGGTTCATCGCGGCCGCCGCCAGCGAAGCCATCGACGCCAGCGGGGGAAGGCGGCGGGTTGACCCAGCCGAAGAAGGCCGGGTGGCCGTTGCCCATCGCGTGCGGCAGCACATCGCGCAACGCGGTCGCGACCAGATCGTCCAGCGCCGCCGGGTGCTCCGGCAGCGGCAGGTCGAGCAGCTGTTCGCGCAGGGCATCGGGGAGCGGCTGCCAGACCGGCCCTGAGGGCAGCGCGGCGAGGTGGTCGGCGACGCCATCCACGAGCGCGTGTGCGGCGCTGCGAAACGCCGGTAGCTCATCTTCGCGCGCCGCAGCTCGCGTCCGCTTCACTCACATCCCAAGCATAAGAAGCCACAAGAACGGCGAGAGGTGAGCGGCGCTCCCGCGACGGACGAGAAACAGCACGGACAGGCCGTGGCGAGGCGCGCTACTCATAACTCCGACCCGGATTCAGCAAGCGCCGACGCCAGCCGGGCCCGTCATATTGACGGCGAATCAGTTGGGAGCCCCCTCGACGAGCGCGGCGCGATGACGCTACACGCGCTACGGCTCGAGGTCGGCGACGACGCCTTCCTCCGCATCCTCCGCCGCTGGGCCGAGTCGCGGGCCGGCGACAACGTCACGATGCCGCAATTCATCCGCCTGGCCGAGCGAATCTCGGGGCAGGACCTCGGCGCCCTCTTCGAGACCTGGCTGTTCACGGCCGCGAAGCCCGAGGGCATCGAGTTGGCCAGCACGCTCTCGCGGGCGCTCGCGTCGGCGGCAGATGACACGAGGAGGTCACGCGGCACGAAGCGGTAGAAGCGCACTCGGCCGGCCCTCAGGGCCGGGGGCTGACAGGCTCGCACGTCCCCCAGGTGCAGCCGCGGTGTCAATCCTTGACACTGTGTCGCGCGAAGGAGTAGCTTCGCCGCCACGGTGGTTAGCTCGCGTTGGCGGCAGCTTGTGTGGGCCAGCGTCGCTGCAGCACTAATGGTCGTGCTGTGGCTGACGCTCGCGGCGCCTGCAGCGCACGCCGACCGTACGTTCGGACTGCGCAAGTCGTTGAACGTCCACGGCGACGTCAACGGCACGGGCAACACGCTGCTCACCTGCCTCCCCCGCGACACTCTTTGTCCCGCCGCCCGGCAGGGCACCATCGCTGATCTCAGCGACAACAACAACAACAACCGGCCGATGCAGTACGTCGACATCGACGGCGACGCCGGCACGTTCAATTCCAGCTCAGCCCTCCTTCCTCTGCCCGCCGGGGCGAACGTTGAGTGGGCGGGCCTGTACTGGGGCGGGCGCTGGCAGGCCGGAGACCGAAGAAGTGGATATCCCGAGCCTGAAGAGGGAAATCGGAATGCCCTCGACAAGGTGAAGCTCCGCCCACCGGGCGCCACCGAGTACATCTCACTCACGTCGCAGATCGCGCCGGTGGATGACGCCGGTCCAGGGCGCATATACCAGGCGTTCAAGGAGATCACCGGGATCGTCAACGCTTCGCCCCGCGGCCGATACACGGTGGCCGACGTCCAACTCGGCACCGGCCTCCACTCAGACCAGTCGGGGGGCTGGGCGATCCTGGTGGCCTACTCGGATCCGGGTGAGCCGCTGCGGAACCTCACGGTCTTCGACGGCTTGAAGTTCGTCGTCGCCGACAAGCCCGATGAACCGGTGGACATCCCTCTCAGCGGCTTTCTCACGCCCCCGGCTCCCGCGCCCGTCAAGACGCGTGTGGGGCTCGTCGCCTACGAGGGCGACATCGGGATCGTGGGCGACAACGCCCTGCTCAACTTCGGCCTTCCCACCCAAAAGCGGCTGGAAAACGCCGCGAACCCTCCAAACAACTTCTTCAACTCCTCGATCTCAAACCCCGCGGGCACGATCCTGACCGACCGCGATCCGGCCGATCGCAACATCTTCGGGTTCGACGGCGACTTCTTCGAGAGCAACCAGTACCTCAGCAACGGCCAACGGCAGACGACGCTGCGGCTGTCGACGAACGGCGACGGCTATGCGCCGGGCGCCGTGCTGTTCTCCACCGACCTGTTCGCCCCCAAGATCGAGCCGGTCAAGTCGGTCGACAAGGCCGTGGCACAAGTGGGCGAGGAGCTCACTTATCAGGTCGCCGTGCGCAACACGGGCCTCGATCCGGCGACGAACGTCGTCTTCACCGACGCGATTCCCGCAAACACCGACTACGTGCCGGACAGCCTCAGCATCGTAGCCGGCGCCAATGCCGGGCCAAGACTGACGCGCCGGACGCCGACGCGGCCGAATTCGTTTCGGACAGTGTCGTCTTCGGCTCGGCGAGCTCGCGGTGAACGGCTCGGCAACGTGCAGTTCAAGGTGCGCGTGCACAGCGTGGGGCTGCCGCTGAACCTGCGGATCGTCAACAGCGGCACCGTGGGCTTCAAGTCGAAGACGCTGGACGAACCGGGCACGGAGGAAACCAACGAGGTCTCCACCCGCGTCATCCTGCCCGACCTGAGGGTCCAGAAGACGCACACGGGCGACTTCGAGGCTGGCGGGTCCGCGACCTTCGAGATTGCCGTCCGCAATGTGGGCGAGGCACCAACCCACGGTCCGACGGTCGTCACCGACACGCTGCCGCCAGAGGTCACGCTCGACGGAACGGACGCGCTGAGCGGCGACGGCTGGAGCTGTGAGCCCTCCACGGACGGCTTCCGCTGCGAGCGCTCCGATCCGCTGGCGGCCGGCGATTCCTTCCCCACCATTCGTGCCCGCGTGCAGATCTCGGAGGACGCGGCGGGCAGCCGGCTGGTGAACGTAGCCAACGGTCACCACTCCGGGCGATCCGAACGACCTCAACGACACCGACACCGACGACGGCGACGTCCCGCTCCCCGACCTCGCGATCGAGAAGGTCGCGCTGACGCCCGAGGTATTCCCGGAGGAGGAGGTCCGGTACCTGATCACGGTGCTCAATCGAGGGCCGGTGCGCGCGACGAACGTGACCGTGAGCGAGGTGGTGCCACTGGACGTTACGCTCCTGAGCGTCAAGCCGGAGAAGGGCGAGTGCAGAGACCGGGTCTGCAGGCTGGGAACGCTGCTTAAGGGCGAGACCGTCGAGATCGAGGTGACCGGCGTCACCGACCGCGACAGCGGCGGGCGCGCGCTCCCCAACCAAGTGCGAGTGGACGCGCGCCAGAAGGACCTCAATCCCGAGGACAACGTCGACGGCGCCATCGTCCGCGTAAAGCCCAAGGCGGACGTTGTCGTCGAGAAGAGCGCTGCCGCGCCCACCCTAGCTGCGGGCGGAATCGCCCAGTTCCTCGTCGTCGTCCGCAACGATGGGCCGAGCACCGCAACGGACGTGGTTCTCAACGACATCGTGCCGCCCGGCCTGCAGCCACTCGCGTTCGCGCCCAGCCAGGGCACCTGCGAGGGCAACAGCTGCTCGCTCGGCCAACTGGCCGACGGTGGCGTGGCGGAGGTCCTTGTCTTCCTCCAGTCCTCCCCGGAGCAGGCCGGCCAGACGTTCGTAAACATCGCGCGCGCGGCCGCCGTGGAGTTCGATCCAAATCTCTCCAACAACGAGGACGACGCCACGATCACGCTCACGAACACCCCGGTGGAGACGGCGAACGTCGTGGTCACGAAGAGGGCCGACAAGCAGATCGTCACCGTTGGCGACGTGGTCACGTTCACCGTCACCGCCGAGAATCAAGGGCCGGGCACCGCCACCAACGTCATGCTCAGCGACGGGGCGAACCCGGCCGTCGAGATCCTCTCGGCCGAGCCGAGCCAGGGGAGCTGCGTGATCGCCAAGCCGTCGTCATGCGACCTCGGCGCCCTGGCGCCAGGGGCGCGCGCGACGGTTATGGTCAGGGCGCGCGTGGTCGCGGCGGGCCTGCTCCGGAACGTCGCCGCCGTCATCTTCCCCGGGAGCGACCCGAACCCGATGGACTCGCTGAACGTTGCGCGTGTCGCGGTCCGGGCGAACGTTGGCCTGCGCAAGCGCGCGAACCGATCCACGGTGCGGTCCGGTGGACGCGTGACCTTCACAATGACTGCGGAGGCACGCGGGGTAACCGAGATCGAGAACGCAGTGGTCTGCGACCGGATGCCCGAACACCTGTCAGCGATCACCATGGGCGGCGGGCGGCTGCGCGCCGGCCGCGTATGCTGGCGACTGGGACGTCTGGAGCCGGGGCGCCCACGGACGGTGCGCATGGTCACTCGCGCGGGGAAAGTGTCCCGCTTGAGACGGGTGCTCAACATCGCGCGCCTGACCGGTCAGGGCGTGCCCGCCGGACGACTTGCGATCGCCCGTGTGCGGATTCTGCCGGCCGCCGCCGCCTCCCGCCGTGACCGGCTGACCGCTGCCAGTTAGCCGCCCAGAAGCTGTGGCTTCTCGTCGTCGGGAAGCTCGGTGGAGCATCAGGAGGATCGACTTGATGAGGGCGGGCCGCCGCGCCGGGGGGACGGACATCAGGAGCAGCCGTGGACGGGTGGACCGTTCCCGGCGCCCCCGAGGGCAGCGAGCCCAACCCGAACGACTGGATCGTCGGCACCGCGGACGACGCCCCGCCGACGACGGGGCGATCGCCGCTAGTTAAAGGGAACGAAGTCCCGGCACGTGCGGGAGTCCGGATTCGGCACGCACGGGTTCATCGCGTTGACCGGAGCGGTCACGCCACCCATGTTGATGGTGGGCACGACACCGGCGACCCAGCCGCAGAACGCCGGCTGGCCGTTGCCGTCCAGGTCGGACTGGGTCTCGTAGAGCTCGACGATGTTGATCACGTCGTCATTGTCCTGATCGTCCTCGCCGTCCAGCAGGCTGTCGCCGTCGACGTCCCCGTCGGCCATGTCGAAGTCGGCGAACGGACGCCCGTCGAAGTGTCCGAAGCGGTAGCCGCAATACTCCTTGCTCTTCCAGGGCTCGACGCTGGGCTCGAAGTGCTTACTGGCGAACCAGCTCTTCCACCAGTCGTTTGTGCTCGGTCCCCGTGCCGCCTCCAGCCAGTTCGCCAAGCCGTCGCCGTCGGCGTCGCGCTCGGAGTCACGCCACGCGCCGTCGTTGAACAGATTGTACGTAGCTGGGAACGGCTGCGCCGGGTTCGACAAGCCGTAGCTCGCGCTGCGCCAGGCGGGCACAGCGGGCGGCTCGCCGTAGCGGCTGAACTTGGTCCCGTCGCTGTAGCCCAGCGGTGAGCTTAGGTCGGTTCCGCTCACAGCGGCAGCGTTGAACGCGCTGTCGGTGGAGCGCCATGCCCGGTACTCCTCGAGCGTGGTCAGGCCGTCGCCGTCGAAGTCGACGTTGCTGAAACGCGCACCCGCGGGTCCGCCGTCGGACGGATCGAGCGCGTTCGGGAAGGGTCGCTGGCCGGGGTAGGGGACGGCCTTCACGTTGAGGTCCTTCGCGGCGTAGAACTCCCAGCCGTCCACCATCTGGTCCCGGTCGGTGTCGGCAAGGCACGGATCGGTCAGATACAGCGCCTCTTCGGAGTTCTTGAGGAGATCGCCGTCGTGGTCGCCGTAAGGGCCTCCGGTGTTGCAGACAGCTGCGGCACCACCGGCACCGCCGCCACCACCAGCGGAACCATTGCCGCCACCGGGGGCGCGGCCATCGCCGTCACCGACGCCGGTCACGACAGGCGAGAGGCGGCGCGGCGTGAAGCTGCTGAAGCGCCCGGCCAGCACGCGCAGCTTCAGGCGGGTCGGCCGCTGACGGCTGCCGGCACTAGGAGGCGCGCGACCGCCTCCGGCACCACCACGACCAGCTTCCTGGTGCTCACGCGGCGCGGCTTCGCGAAGGCGGTACGGCCGTTCGGGGCGCGGAAGATGACGGTGTTCGCCGTCCGCTTGGCCTTGAAGTGGCGCCCGTGGATGGTCAGCAGGTTGCCGACGCTGACCCGCATCGGCATGACGCGCGTGATCGACGGCTTCGAGGCCTTCTTGCTCGTGGCGCCCGACGCAGCCGGCGCGCTCACGAGCAGGGCCGTGGCCGACAGGATGAGCAGGCAAATGGTGAAGAGACGGCGCATTGCCATACCCCTATCGACGGTCCTTATCGCTGATTGAGTCCGAGCCCTCGCCCTTGGACACCTTCACCAGGTCGGCGAGCACGGGCGGAACGGAGACGCGGCCGCGGGCGGCGTCCGCCACCGCGGCGCTGGCGATCTTCTTGTGCTTCTTCGAGGCGCTGGCCTTGGCGCTTGCCTTGGCCCCCACCTTGACGCGGCGAATCTCGTCGACGCGCAGCGTGTACGAGTCGCCCTCGTCGGTGGTGAACTCGTGCTCGGATCCCGGGCCGAGATACAGGGCGGCGCACTCGGCAGCGCTCGGCTTGCAGGTGCCTTCGCCGGCCGCCTGGAGCGTCGAGTCGACCATGAAGACCGCGTTGCCGGCCTTCTCGGTCACACCCATGAAGATGAGCAGCGGAGACTCGGCGTCCGGGAGCATGTCGAGCTTCCTAAGTCCCTTGACAGTCCGGGTTCGGTCGTTCGCGCGGAAAGTGACGTCGACGACATAGGTGTACTCGGGGGCCTTGGCCTCGTCGCCACCGCCCGTGCCGCCGCTGGGCGGCGTGTAGCCGCCGACGTCCGGCACCGTGCCGCCCCCGCTGCCGGGGGTCACGTCGACGCCGGCGGAGCCACCACCGGTGGAGCCGCCGGAACCGGCATCAGAGACGGGGCCGGCGCTCGTGGCCGTTGAAGGGGCTGAAACTGAAGAGCCCTCAGCCTGGCGACGGGCCGCCTCGAGCGCCTTGCGCGGCGGCGCGAAGGGGTTGCGCGGGTCGAAGGAGCTGAGCGAGGAGCCGGATCCCTTGGCGAGCTCCTCGAGCTTCACATTGGCGAGCGCCGCGGGCCCCTCGGGCTTCTTGGCCTCGGCCGGCGCGGCGGCAACAGTCGCCGGGGCCGGCTCAGGCTCCTCGGCCTTCTTGGACAGCACGACCGGCGTCGCGACGAGCGCGGCCAGGAGCAGCGCAGCCACCGGCCAGAGCCGCTTCTCGCGCAGGTCGTACCAGAGGTCGAGCAGAGAGTTCTTCATGACAGGTCAGGGGGTCGCAGTCGCGGTCGGGGCAACGACGGGGTCCGGCGTGCTCTCGGCAGGCGTGGTGGTGTCGGCGGGCGTGGTGGGCGCGGGACCCTGCGGGGTCGCGCCGGCGGTCACGCCCTGCGCCTGCGGGGAGAGGTAGATCGTGGCGTTCACCGTCGCCGTCAGGCTGGGGAAGTTCTCGGCGTCGCTCGCCCAGCTCACGCCCTCGACCGTGAGCAGGCGTCCGCTCACGAGGACGTCCTGGTTCGCGACGCGCACGAAGCGCTTCACGCGGTGGAAGAAGTCGGCCAGGTTGAAGAAGTTGCCCTCGAACTCGAGCTGGAGCGGCACGGTCTCGAGTCCCGCGGGAGCGGTGCCCCCGGCGGCGGGATCGCCGGCGGGCGCGGTACCGCCGCCCACGGCAAGGCCACCATCGCCGGTTGAGGTTGAGGTCTGGGTGTCGACGTCGGTCTGCTCCGCCTCGTTCGTACGAGCGTCGGCCGTCTGCTGCGCGTTGTTCGCGGACTCGACCGCCCCGCCCGGAGCGCTCTGGGCGGTTTCGCCGCCGGCCTCAACGGGGGCGGTTTCCGAACCGGATCCCGTTGTGGGCGCCGGTGCCGCCGGTGCGCTTGCGACACGCTCGCCGGCCGTGATGTTCGTGAAGTGGATACCCGTGCCGGCCGCTGCGGCGTCGAGCTGCACGAGCAGGCTCGGCATGTCGACGCTCGACGGGATGGCCTTGCCGAGGCGGACGACCTGTGCGTAGCTCACCTCGAAGTTCTGCTGCGCGCCGTCGGCGGCCTTGCTGGCCGTGCGGGCTGCGTCGAGACGCTCCTGCTGCTCGGTCAGCGCCGTGGCGGCGGTGGACGCCTCCTCGCGCTTGGGGCTGAGGAGCAGGAACCAGTACGCGACGAGCACCATCGAGCGGAACCAGCACGATCAGGATCTTCTTGTCCCGTGAGCTCAGGCTCATGATCCACCTCCGAGGGAGGCAGGCACGCGATCCTCGCCGCGGGGCGCCTCACCAGCCGGCGCCGCCGGGCTGAACTTCAGGGTCAGGTCAAACTTGTAGCCCCCGCCGCAGCTCTCGATGCCGGCTGCGCCAGTGCTGTCTCCTCCTTGGTGGAGGAGCCGAGCTCGACATCCTCGACGCGGTGCAGCTGGCGTAGCCGCACCATCAAGCGTGCCGCGTCGGACTGACTGGGCGTGCAGCCCGTCAGGTTGGCGGTCGGAGAGCCCGTGGCGGGCGCCCCTGTCGGGGCCGGTGCTGCAGCGGTCCCCGCTGCGGCCGCTTCGCCGGTCGTCGAGGCGTCTGCGCTCTGCAGCCAGCTATCGGCGGGGATGACCCGCGCGAGCTCGCGCATGAAGCGCTCCCAGTCGAAGCGGGTCGCGGCGACGCCGGCCACGGACTGCATGCGGGTCTGCGCGATCGAGGCGAAGTCGGCGAAGTTGCCCTTCTGCGCGGCCTTGGCCTCGAGCCGGTCGGCCTCGACGCGGGCGGCCTCGGTCTCGTTCTGACGCTCGGTCACCGTGTTCGAGGTGAGCACGTAGCCCACGACCATCGCGAGCAGCAGGGCGAGCACGCCAAGCGCGGCGTGGGCGCTCTTGCCGCCACCGTCGGACGGTGTGCGGCGGCGCTGGTCCTGCGGGACGAGGTTTACGGGCCTCACGCGGACGCTCCCAGAGCCAGGCCGGCCGCCACCGTGTAGCGGTGCGGATCCTCGTCCGGCCCGAGGCCGGACGAATCGATCTGGCCGAGCGGTGCCGCGGCCTCCACCGGGATGCCGAGGTCGCTCGGCCAGGCTCTCGACGAGCGCGCTGTCGGAGGATCCCGGGCCGGACAGCACGACCTCGCCGACGGGCTTGGCCTGCGGCTGGGTCATGTAGAAGTCGATCGACAGCCGGATCTCTTCTGCGAGCTGTGAGCCGGCGTCGTCGTCGCCCCAGACCGCGGACAGCGGCCGGGTGAAGAAGCAGGTGGTGCCGACGGCGATCGCGAGGTTGCTGACGCCGCCGAGGTGGCAGAAGACACGGGCGGTGCCGTCGTCGCCGTCGGCCGAGGCCGCGGCAAGGGTACGGACGAGCGCGAACGCGTCGAGGTCAATGCCCTCGGGCCTGAGGCCGGCCTTCTTGGCCGCCTCGAGCAGCGCGTCGATCATCGAGCGCCGGGCGGCCACGAGGACGACCTGCATGCGCGCTGTGCCGTCCATCGCCTCGGCGTAGCCGGCGACCTGATAGTCGAGAATGGCCTCGTCGAGCGGCATCGCGATCGCCTCGGCCGCCATGAAGTGGACAGCGGCGTCGCGCTCCTTGGGGTCCTCGATGCGCGGCAGCTCCACCACGCGGACCACGATCTGCTGGTTCGCCACGCCGAGCCGGACGCTCTTGGGGAGCCCGGCCTCGTTGACGAAGCGCTTCAGCGCGTCGGCCAGGCCGTCCTGGTCCACCACCTCGCCGTCACGGACGAGGCCGCCCGGCAGCTCGAGGCTTGCGCCGCGCACGACACGGCCGGAGTCGACCTGGGCGGCGGCGAGGTAGCGGCCGTCGATGTCGAGACCGACAACGCCGCGTTCTGAGTTCTTTCGGAGGGAGAACGTCATCGAAGTTCTCAACGGTTATCGACGCCGCGTTGGACGGCATTAGCCCCAATCGCGAAATGTCCAGATCCGCTGGACGGATCGCGAACGCCGGGCTACCCGCTGAGGAAGTTGTCCTCGTAGAGCTCGATGAGCTCGGGCCCGGCGAGCACCGCGACGATGCCGCCGAGGGCTAGGAACACCCCGAAGGGGACGGCCTTCTTGCGCGCGGCGGCGCCCTCTCGGGCGATCATCGTGAGTCCGACGATCGAGCCGGACAGGAAGGCCACGAGCAGAGCCGGGATCACCGACAGGCCGAGGAAGAGCCCCATGGCGCCGGCGAGCTTGACGTCGCCCATCCCCATGCCGCGCGGGTAGGCGAGCACGGCGACGAACAGGAAGAGGAAGGCGCCAGCGCCGGCGATCAGGTGCTCGACCAGATCGCCGCTGTCGACGATCGCGGTGGCCACGAGGCCGTACGCGGCCATCGGGTAGACGATCCTGTTGGGCAGCAGCCTGTGGTCGAGGTCGATGCCCGGCCAGGGCGATCAGGCAGGCCACGAAGGGCAGCTCCAGGACGAGGTCGTTGTCGAAGCCGCGCACGGCCACGACGGCGCCGAAGGCGATGGCGGTGAGCAGCTCGACGGCCGGGTAGCGCGGCGAGATGCGCGCCCCGCAGTGCCGGCAGCGGCCGCGGAGCAGCAGCCAGGAGATCACCGGCACGTTGTCGTACGGCGCGATCGCCGCCTCGCACGACGGGCAGCGCGACCCCGGGTGCACGAGCGACCGCTTCAGCGGCACGCGGTGGATGACCACGTTCAGGAAGCTGCCGATCACCGCCCCGAGGGCGGCGGCGATGCCGATTTCAGCTGCGGCGGCCATGGTCTCCACTCAAGCTATTCGGCAGCTTGGCTCCGTCCCCTTAGGGGCAAGGCCGCCGGTGCCCAGCCGTGAGGCCCGGCGCTCAGGTCCCGGCGCCCACGCACGGAAACGGCTCCTCCGGTCGCGAGCGGAGCCTTATTCTTGAGCCGTCGGCTGCCATCGCCGCGTGCCGCGCGGGCCCATGCGGCACGAGCAAGCGTGTGCCGGGCTACCACTGCCTGCGGCTGCCGGTTTGCTCCTCCGCATCGAGTGGGTCTCCGGGGGGCCGGGCGGCCGCACGCGGCGCTGCGGCGATGAGGTCACTAGTTCGAGCGCCGTTCGGGCGATTGAGCAGGAAGCCGCTGGCGCCGGCGCGGATGGCCTCGTAGACGTGCTCAACACCCGCTGTCGGGCAGCGCGCCCGACGGCTGGGGCGAGCACTCGCGTTGCGCATCGGCTGGTAGACGAGCGCGGTCGATCCGGTCGGCGTGAGCGAGTTCGGGTCGAAGGTGAACTGCACGTCGTTCTTGAGCTCGACGGTCTTGCCGACCAGCCCGCCGTTGAAGATCGCATTGTTCTCGAGCAGGATGTCGGAGTTCGGGGCGTAGATCATGATCGGCGTCGCCGCCGAGTTGGTCGTGTTGTTCTTGATGTTGACCTTGGTCGTAGTGGTCGACGAGCCGCGGACGAAGAACTGCAGCGACGTCGGGTCGGTGTTGTTGTTGGTGATGCCCCAGCCGTTCTCGATCATGATGGTCTCGGTCATGCCTTGGCACTCCGGCGAGGGCCCGTTGAAGTAGAACTTGACCGGGTTGCCGGCGGGGCGGGCCGCGATGAACAGCCGCGAGTTGTTCTTCAGATTGAGCCGGCAGAGCGAGTAGACGTCGCCGCTCAGCGTCAGCGTGGCGTTCCCCTGGACGATCAGCTCGCGCTTGCTCGCGTCCCAGATGATGTCGCTCGGGTTGGTGCAAACGTCCTTCCCGGGGCCGCCGCCGCACCCGAGACGGGAGTTGCCGTTGGTCGTCCATGCGTCGTCGTGCTCGGTGGCGTAGTCGCGGGAAGACGAGCGGGCTCGTGGCCGGAGCCGTCGACGTCCCGGGGCAAGGCAACCGCGTCAGCTTGCCCCAGTAACCGTCTGCCGGGGCCGGGCGTGACATCGCCGCAGATCTTCGCGTTGTCCTTCAACTCGATATCGCCGTTGGTGCGCACCGTCGACGGCGGAGCGGGCTCGTCGGCGTCCCGATCATCGCGTTGTTCTTCACGAGGATCTTGTCCTTCGCGCTGATCCCGAAGGTCCCGAACGCAGGTGACGCCGCGGATCGCGCGGATCTCGGTGTAGACGCGTCGCTGTTGGCCGAGGTAGGTGCCCGTGGCGACGATCTTGCGGGTGACCTGCTGCGGGGAGGTGCCCGCGACAGGCGTCTCCTTCGAGAGCTGGTACTCGATCGTCGAGCCGTCGGCCATCGTGTCGGTAACGGGGTCGCACCACTCGCCGGCGGAAGGGCCCATCGACGATGTTGGCCGGCGTCGTCGCGTGACGACACGGCAGCGTCGGATCGCCCGCCATGACCGCATTGAGGTGGTACAGCGCGAGCTCGAGGCCGGCGTCGGCCGCCTGACGGGTGACCTTGACCTGGCGGTCGCGGTTGGAGCTCGTGGTCGCGTTGAGGCCGGAGGTCACAGCCACGGCTGCAACGAGCATGAGCACCATCGAGACCACGATCACGATCGGCATTGCGAAGCCGGCGGGATCGGTGAGGCGTGTGTGCAGTTTTCGGATCATGGAAGGGGGGTGGTCGTGCCCACGGACAGCACCGTGTCGTAGGTCGGGTGGTCATAGAAGAGCTCGATCCCGTCCGGCAGCGACGAGTTGGCGAGCGAGAGGGTCAAGAGGAGGCGCTCGACCGCGGCCAGCGAGAAGCGGCGGCGGTGCCGGAGTGGTTGAAGGCGAAGCTGATCTGCGTGGCGTCGATGGGCCAGCTCTCGATCCTGTGCGTCGCGGTCGCGAGCGGGCCGCCCACGACTGCGCCGGCGGCGTTGACCTTGTGCATGGCCACGCACAGCGTCGCCTCGCCTGCCTGCGCGTTCACCGTCCGGGTCCATACCGTCATCGCCGAGCGCGTCGTGCTCGTGAACGGCGCGGGCATCGGGGCCGTGAGCCAGCGGTGCACGCGGTGCTTCTCCGTCGCCGCGGCGCCGCGCTGTAGCTGGTCGGGCAGCTCGGGCTCGCGGCCGGCGGCTCGAGGCCCAGGCCCGGCGCGGCGGCGCCGTCGGTCCGCGTGCCATGGGTAGTCCTGGCTGTAGTTGAACATCGCCGGTTCCGTGCCGTCGGGGTTCGGCGGCGTCCTCGGGGGGCCCATCAGGTCGGGGCGCAGGTCGTTCCCGGCCGCGCAGCTGAGGCTTCGGCCGGTGTCACGGGCGTCGTGGCTCGCCGTCAGCGTCTGCGCGCACGTTGTTGTCGCAGCGCGTGTCGTAGAGGTAGAAGTGCTGCGCCGTCGACGTGGGATCGGAGGGCGGCGTCGGCGGGGTCGCGCCGCTTGCGACCACGGTCGGGTCCGTCAGCACGGTCGAGATCCAAAGCGGCTTGCAGCGCGCCGGCCCGGACCCACTTCTCCGGAGCCGGCCGGACCGCCACCACGATGCGCTTGGCGTCACGCGGCCCGGGACAGCGGTCCATGCCGCCCACGACGCAGGTGAGGTCGACCCAGGTGACGTAGCGATGGACATGGAAGTGGAAGCCGCCGGCGGTGAGGCGTTGAGGCGCGGGATCGATGCCGCCGGCCAGCGGCGCGACGAACGGCTCGCCGGTGGCCGGCACCCCTGGGGGCGGTGCGCTTCCCCGGTTACGGAAGTTCGAGCGGACGAGCAGCTTGCCCCCGCTCACGTACTCGGCCGGATTGCTCGGGTTGGCCTCGCCGCTCGAGGCTGCGGCGACAGGATTGGCCGTCATCCCGAGCTCGGCGTAGCCGAACTGCCGCATGCGTTCGACCTCGCGCTGCGCGAGCGAAATCGCAGCCTCGTGGTGCTCGGCGCCGTGCGTGTGCGTCTCCCCGTTGACCAACATCGCGAACACGCCGGCCGAGACGACGAGGAACACCGCTGCGGCGATGACGACCTCGATGATGCCGATGCCGCGCTCGCCGGCGAGTCGGTCGTGGAGGAAGAACTCGCGTCGCATCGCTAGAAGCGGGAGGTCAGGTTGCGGAGATCGATGCCGTCGCGGAGCGTGATCAGCCGGCGGTCCTCGGAGATCCGCACGCGGGCGACGACGCCCACGTAGCGTGGGTTGACGAAGTCGGGCTCGGGCTCGAACACGTCGGGGTTCACGAGCGCGTCGACGATCACCGTCCCGGCGGGATACGGTCCCGCCGACCGGGCCCTCGAGCCGAAGGCAATGGTCGCCTGAGGAGCAGTCGTACTGGATCTTGCGGAGCCCGCCGGCCGACCTGATGTGGACGTCGAACTCGACCTTCTGGCTGGTGAGGAACGTGAAGCTCGTCGCCTCGCGCAGCTCGCGGGTCATCCGCTCGAGGCCGACCTCCTGATCGCGCAGCGCCTGTGCGTGCTCGCGCGTGCGCACTTCACTAAGGGACCGCAGTGTCGAGCACGAGCAGGGCCGCGAACACCACGAGCAGCGCGATCGGCATGGCGACGAGCAGCTCGACGAGCGTGAAGCCCGACTGGTCGTCGCGCAGGCGGCGGGACAGGATCACGAACCATGTCTCGGCATTCAGGGCGAGGACTTGAAGCGAGCGAGGGCTTGACCCGGACGAACGTCCAAGGCGGCGGCCTAAACGACCGGAGCGCGCCACGGTGGGTCTACGGGCCCGGCGTCGGCCACGACACCGTCAGCCGCGTCGGCCACCACCACCGTCCTGCAGGACGCCAAGGCGTGGCAGACGCGGGCACGAGCAGCGAGCACGTCTATCCGATCGTCTACCGCGAGCGCTCTGGTGATCAAGATCGCGCGTGAGGGCCACAGGGTCCGCAACCTCGCCTGTCATCTGGTCGATCGGGGCCAAGAGCGGGGGGCGTGCTGCGACGGCGCACGATGTGGTCCAGCCGGCGCCGAGGACCCGCCAAGTCTGCGCTCCCGGTCCGACCGATAGCCAACGCACTCCCTCCCTCCCCCCCCGGTGGTCGCCAGCGTCACCCGGCCCTGCGGCGGCCAGTCCTCGGGCTTGGGGTCCGCCGATGCCCGCCGGCGTCGAGTCGGAGCGCCGCGGCGAGCCCCGGAGAAGCCCCCCGCCCCCCCCGCGTGGCCCCTCCCGGCCCCCCCCCCCCCCCCCCCCGGCTTCTAGCGCTCGGACTCGCGACACAGATCCCGCCGGACTTAACTGACCGGCACGAGCGTCTCTGTTCGGGTCCAGACCCCGATTTGGTCGGAGCGAAGTCGGGGGGCCGGCATCCCTTTGCCATCGGCCCGGTGCTCCCGCCGCTTGACCGTTCCGGGCCCCGTCTGGACACGCGTCGAGGTCCAAAAAGGCGGAAGGCGGGCCCGAGGGCCCGCCTTCCGTTACTTCAGGCTGCTGGCCGCTTGACTACCGAGGCGTGGCCGAAGCCGCCTCGTGCTGGTGCGGCGTGGCGCGGCGACCAGTCACGGGTGGCGCGCCGTCCGTTCGTGCCTTGTGATCGTGAACGTCGTGCCGGACTTCGACGTCAGGCCGTCACGACGTAGCCGTCGGCGGTCACGCGCCGCGTCGACCTGTCACCTGGCCCGCGGCGCGGCGCCGACGTCGGCAGGCCGGTGTGCCGTCGCGCAGTCGGTCGCAGCCGTCGTAGGTCTGCGTCGTCCGTGTAGCACGACTCCATCTGCGGACGCAGTGTTGCGGGCATCGGACTTGGCGCTCGCGTCCTGGCGCCTTCGTCGCGCTGGCCAAGGAACGCCGGCAGGGCGATGGCGGCCAGGATGCCGATGATCAGGATGACGACGAGGAGCTCGATGAGCGTGAAGCCCTTCTCCTGGTTGTGAATACGCTCGGAAAGCTTCCGCAGCATGTTTGTTTCCTCCTTGAGGAACTTGTTGGTCTAGGTGCCAGCCGCCTCGGTCGTAGCCCCATCGAGGATTTGTCGTCCTCGGTGGCAGCTCGGCCGACTCCCTGTGCGGGACTCCCGGACCTTGCTCCCCCGCCTGCTGGCGATTCGCTTGGCACCGTGGGCCTCTGGCTTCGTCCAGTGATCGACTCAGGGGCTTCCAGCCTTTAGACCGACGCACCTCAACTGGACTCGTCCATTCGTCCAGTGCACCGCGGTGGCCGGGGGCGCTCGACGAGGGCGACGGTGCCCACGGAGCGCGCGGGGCGCGAAGCTAGCATCGGCTTCGTGCACATCCGCCGCGCCCTGCTGCTGTTCGCGATCGTCCTCGGGCTGGGGGCGCTCGCCGCGTCGATGTCGCGGCCGGGGGACGAGCAGCCGGCGCGCGACTCGGCAGACCGCCCCGGCCACCGCCCCGGACGCCCAGGCCACCCCCGAGGCGTCACCGGGCGAGGCGGCGACCGAGCTTGCCGCGACCGCCGACACGATCGAGTTCGACGCCTCGGAGCCTCAGCGACGCGGACTCGAGGTGGGCCGGGCGGCCAGCGTCGAGGTCGCGGTCGACCAGGCGGGGCTCGTCTCGATCCCGCTGCTCGGCGTGAGCGACTCCGGGGACGAGTTCACGCCCGCGCGGTTCGACGTCCTGGTCAACGAAGCGGGCCGCTACCCGATCGAGTTCGCGCCCTCGGCCGGTGACGAGGAGCGCCGGGCCGGAACACTCGTGGTCACGCAGCCGAGCGGGTGAGGCGGACGACGGCGAGCCCCCGCCGTGCCCTGCTGGCGGGGCTCGCGGCCCTGCTCGTCCTGGCGGGCTGCTCCGACGACGCCGACGAGCCTGACCAGGCCTCGGTCCCACCGAAGTCGAAGACAGCGACAGAGCCCGCCCCGGCAACAGCAGCAGCCCGCTCGTCCTCGCCCGGTCCGGTGCCCGCCCGCCCTCGCGAACTGCTCGACGGCGAGCGGACGGATCATCTACGTCGAGCGCGTCGACCCGGACGGCGACGGCGACGCCCACTTCGTGATCGCCTCATCCGACTCGATCACCGCGCCCGGCATCTCGGTCATCGACCTCAGGAAGAGCCTCCGCCCCTCCCCTCTGCCCGGCCCCGGCGACTGGATCAGCGCGGCCGGCCCGGTCTACCAGGGCTCACACGGCCAGAGCCAGATCGAGGCCGTTCGCGTTCAGGTGCGTCGCCGCAACTGAACCTCGCGCAGCTCGATGGCGTCCGCGGAGGCGAGCAGCATCGTCAGCCCGGTCCGTGGATCGCGCGGCGACACGCGCGCCTCGCGCAGCACGATCGCCGACCATGCTCGCCCGGCGTCGAGCGCGGGTGCGATCTCCTCGGCCAGCTCGCGCGGCACCCAGCCCACCTGCTCTCCCCCACCCGGCCCGTGCACCGCGATCGCGTTCGGATCGTGCTCGTTTCCCGGGTCGCGCCGCAGCTCCAACTCAGTGCCAGGCCCGAGCTCCTGCGATTCGAGCGCCTCGCCGTGATGGCGCGCCGCGCCGGCCACGCCCGCCACCCGGAGCCCGCGCTCAACAAGCTCCTCCGCGTCGCGCGCGAGAAAGCGGCCCGACTCGGGATCCACGAGCGAGTAGCCCGAGAGCCACACCATGCCGCCGTCGTCGGGATACCAGTAGCGCTCCTCGAAGCTCACGTCCACGACGACGCTCATCCCACCCGGCTCCCCGCCTGGACGCGCCGTTCATCGCGGAAGAGCCGCAGCGCAAAGGCGCCCGCCGGGTGCTCCCGGAAGGCCCGCAGGTCACCGGCGATCGGCTCGGGCAGCTCCTCGGGCTGGGGCAGCCGCACGCCGTACTCGGGCGGCACCGTCACCGCCGCCGCCAGGCAGGCGAAGGTCAGGTCGGCGGCGGTGAAACGCTCGCCGCACAGGTACGGCCGCCCGTCGGCGAGGCGCTCCGCGATCTCGTCGAAGGCCCGCAGGACGCGCGGCTCGTCGTCCCGGATCGTGGTCGGGCCGATCCCGAGCTCGCGCTCCCCCCAGCGCTTGGCCAGCGGCCAGAGCAGCCTGAACGCGCGGTCCTCCCATCCGGGGACGCCCTGGTTGTTCACGGGCAGCATCAGCCGCTTGCGCGGCAGCATGTGCGCGTACATGAGCCGGCGTCCGTCCGGGCCGAGGCCGGCGTCGAGCCGGCGGCTGAGGCGAACCACCTCGTCGCGCAACTCGCCCTCGGCCGGAAACAGGCGCTCGCTCTCCTCGAGCCGCTGCGTCGGCGTAGCGCAGGATCTCCTCGGACTCGCCGAACACGCCGTCGTCCGCCACCAGCACCGGGACCGTCCCGCTGCCGCCCGCCCGCCGCGAGGCGATCCGGTGGATCCCCTGGACGTGGCGCTCCTCGCGGTAGTCGAGCCCGGCCCGCTCGAGCGCCCAGCGCGCCTTCTCGCAGAAGTGGCTGATCGGGATCGTGACGAGGCGCCGCACGCGCCAATGATGGCGCGTGCGGCGGGCAGCCTCAGGCCACCGCCACCGGCACCTCCGCGGGCGGCCGCATCCCGGTGGCGACCCCCACGCGGTTCCACGCGTTGATCGCGATGATCGCGCCCATCAGGTTCCCGAGCTCCTGCTCGGGGAAGTGGCGCGCGGCCTCGGCGTAGACCTCATCGGGCACCCCTTCGGCGGGGAGCAGCGTCATCGCCTCGGTCAGCGCGAGCGCGGCGCGCTCGCGCGCGTCGAAGAACGGGGTCTCGCGCCAGACCGAGAGCGTCCAGATTCGGCGCTCGTCCTCGCCGCCCGCGCGCGCGTCGCGCGAGTGCTGGTCGACGCACCACGCGCAGCCGTTCAGCTGCGACGCACGCAGCCTGATCAGCTCGCGGAGGGCGGGATCGAAGTCGACGCTGTTGTCGAGGGCGTCGATGGCGCGGTAGACCTCACGCGCCGAGGAGGACATCGGCGTTCGGTTGATTGTCATGCGACACAGTTTCGCGACAATGTGTATCAGTGAACAGAGCCACATCAAGGCAAGAATCCTGGTCCACTTCCGGCCCCACGCTTCAGCTTGAACTCGATCGCGGAACCGGTCGCCGCGACGCCATCGAGACCTCCCTGCGCGCCGCGATCCGTGACGGCCGGCTCGCTGCCGGCACCCGCCTCCCCTCCACGCGCGCGCTCGCGGCCGACCTCGGCCTCGCGCGCGGAACCGTGGCGGAGGCCTACGCGCAGCTCCAGGCCGAGGGCTACCTCACGGCGCGCCGCGGCGGCGGCACCTGGGTCGGCGAGGTCGCGGCCGCGAAGGCGGCGCCGCCGCGCGGCGCGCCCCCGCCCCCACCAGCGGCCCGCTTCAGCTTCCATCCCGGTCTCCCCGACCTCACCGCCTTCCCGCACGCCGCCTGGACCAGCGCGCTGCGGCGCGGCCTGCGCACGACACCCGCCGCGAGCCTCGGATACGGCGACCCGCGCGGACGGCCCGAGCTGCGCGAGGCGCTCGCCGACTATCTCTCGCGCGCGCGAGGGGTGGTCGCCGACCCCGAGCTGATCGTCGTCTGCGGCGGCTTCCGGCACGGGCTCTCGCTACTCCTGCGGGTTCTGCGAGCCCAACGCACCAGGCGCCTGGCGATGGAGGACCCATGCGTCGACGACCACCACACGGTCGCCCGCGGCGCGGGCCTCCTCACGGTCCCCCTTCCCGTTGACGACCTGGGCGCGCGGACCGACCTGCTCGAGACCACTAACGCAGCCGCCGTGGTTCTCGCCCCCGCGCACCAGTTCCCGGTCGGCGCGGTCCTCCACCCCGAGCGGCGCGCCGCGGCGGTCGCCTGGGCGCGCGATCGGCGCGGCCGGCTCGTGATCGAGGACGACTACGACGGCGAGCTGCGCTTCGACCGCCCGCCGATCGGCGCGCTGCAGGCCCTCGACCCCGACCACGTGGCGTACGGCGGCACGGCGAGCAAGACGCTCGCGCCGGGGCTCCGTCTCGGCTGGCTCGTCCTCCCGGAAGCGCTGCGAGAGCCCGTGCTGGCGCTGCGCGAGGCCGAGGACCTCCACGTGCCGGCGCCCGACCAGATCGCCTTCGCGGAGCTGCTCGGCTCCGGCGCATACGAGCGCCACGTGCGCCGGATGCGGGCCCGCTACCGCCTCCGGCGCGACCGGCTCGTCGCGATGCTGGCGGAACGCGCGCCCGCGATCACGCCGGTCGGTATCTCGGCGGGTCTCCGCGTGCTGCTCGAGCTGCCCGCACGAGGCCCCTCCGCCAACGAACTCGCCGAGAAAGCGTCAAAGCGCGGCATCGAGCTGTTCCCGGTCGGCAACTTCCACCACCACGGACCGCCGGCCCGGGACGGCGTGGTGCTGGGCTACGGGGCCCTCCCCGAGCACGACTTCGAGGCCGGACTAAAGGCGCTCGGAGACCTGCTCGCCGAGTCAGTAAGGGGCTGACTCCGCGGCCCGCCCGAGGTAAGGGGTAATCCGCTGCAAATTGCCGATGTAAGGGGCGCCCCTCAGCGTCAAATTAAAGCTCGTGGAAACCGGCAATCTGATGGTTGATGCGCAAACCGCGTTCGCGCGCGCCCAGTGGCGGCGCCGCGGCGCCCGCGCGGCGAGCTGGCTGCGACGCCGCGGGGATTCGACCCGCTTGGAGCACATCGAGCAGAAGCTCGGAGCGGTGCCCCCGGCGCGGCGCAGGAACGTCGGCCTCGCGGCGGTGCCCCTGTGCTCGATCGTGGGCACGACGGAGGCCTCCAAGGCCCGCAGGTTCGACAGCAGCTTCCGGCCGCCGCCATCGAGCCGCCACCGCTGGGAGCGGCTCTGGATGGCGGCCCGCCGCGGTGCGCCGCTCCCCCCGATCTCCGTCTACCGCCTCGGCGACAGCCATTACGTGGACGACGGCCACCACCGCGTTTCGGTGGCCCGCGCCCTCGGAATGGCGGCGATCGACGCCGAGGTCACGGAGCTCGGTCGCACGCGCCTGTGATTGGAGGCTTGTGGGCAAGGTCCTCGCGGGCGGAGCTACCGAGGCAGCTCGGCCGGCAGGCCGAAACGCTCGAGGAGCGACGGCGCCCGGAACGCCGTGACGGCGCCGATCGCCTCGCCGTGCAGCGTGAGCACGTCCAGCGCGATCGGGCGAAAGCTTCGGGCCGCGCCATCCCAGCGGTAGGCGCCGATCGCGGGCTGGCAGTTCGCGCTCGCCGACAGGTAGCGCAGCTCCGTGCAGGGCGGGGCGGGGATGAGCCACGACGCGGCGATCTCCCGGCGCCCGCGGTACAGGCGCGCGTAGGGCGGCATGGCGAACGTCGCGTCCTGGCTGAGCATGGCGAGGATCCCGTCCACGTCGCCCCGCTCGAACGCGTCGATGAAACGCTCGACGAGCCTGCGGACGCGCGCGCTGCCGAGCGAGCGGACGGTGGCCTGCTGGCTCCGCTCTGGCAGCCGCTTCTCGACCGTGGCGCGGGCGCGCTGAAGCGAGCTGTTGACGGACGCCACCGTGCTGTCCATCGTCTCGGCCACCTCACGCGCCGAGAAGCCGAGCACCTCTCGCAGGACGAGCACGGCACGCTGGCGCGGGGGCAGGTGCTGAAGGGCGGCGATGAACGCGAGCTCGACCGCCTCGCGCCGCTCGTAGCGAGCCTCCGGGGCCGCGAAGCCGTCCTCGAGCCCAAGCTCGCCGTCGGGATAGGGCTCTATCCAGGCGGATTCGGCGAGCGGCTCGCCGGGGTCCTCCTCCATGCCGGAGAGCGCCCCGTGGTCGACCGGGAGCGCGCGCTTCTGCCGGTTCGTGAGCGCGTCCAGGCAGACGTTCGTCGCGATCCGGTAGAGCCAGTTTCTGAGCGAGCTGCGGCGCGAGAGTCGCGGCAGGCCCCGCCAGGCGCGCAGGAGCGTCTCCTGCAGGGCGTCCTCGGCATCGTGGAGCGAGCCCAGCATCCGGTAGCAGTGGGCGTGGATCTCCGCGCCGTGACGTTCCACGAGCCCCCGGTAGGCCTCCGCGTCGCCGTCGCTCGCCGCCTCGACCAGCCGGGTGTCAGGTTCTCCCGCCACTTTGAGCCTAGACCGGCCCGGCGCCACAAACTCATCGGTCGAGGCGATGAGTTGGCTCGAACGCCCCCGTCTTACCTGTAGGAGCCAAATGATCTTTCTAATGGAGACAAGCACGGAGACGACGCGATTCGCACGGGAGGTGGCGATGATCAGCGGGGTCAGCAAGGTCGTCGTGCCCGTCGACGACCAGGAGCGCGCGAGGGACTTCTGGACGACAAAGCTCGGGTTCGAGGTCGTCAGGGACGAGTCCTACGGCGACGAGCGCTGGGTCGAGGTCAGGCCGCCCGACGGCTCGCCGGTGCTCGTGCTCAGCCCCCGCGGGGCCGCCGAACCGCGCGACGAGGTCCCCGACCAGCTGCCGCATTCGCCGGTCCTCTTCAATTGCCCGGACATCGAGGCCACCTACCTCAAACTCAGGGAGCGCGGCGTGAGGTTCCCGGTGCCGCCGGCGCGGATGCACTTCGGCTGGTGGGCGCTGTTCGAGGACGACGACGGCACGCGCTACGCACTCGGGCAGTGGGACTGACCGCCTTCGAGAACCCCAGGAGCAATCGATGAACCCCGCCGGAAGTCACATGACAACACGCTTGGCCCCAGAGTGGGACGCGCTTCGCGACGCCCTGGAAGGGGAGCTCATCCTCCCGGGAGAGCCGGACTACGAGCAGGCGCGCAGGCCCGCGATCCCCCGCTTCGACGATTCGCATCCACGCGCTGTCGTCCGCTGCAGGACGACCGCGGACGTTGCCGAGGCGCTCGCGCTGGCGCGGCGTGCCGATCTCGACGTGGCGGTCAGGAGCGGCGGACACTGCTTTGCGGGACGCTCGTCGGGCGACGGGGTCGTGGTCGACGTGTCGCCGATGCGCTCGGTGTCCTACTCCGACGGCGTCGCCACCGTTGGCGCCGGCGCCCGGCTGGGCGACGTCTACGACGCCCTCGACGATCACGGCGTCACGATCCCGGCGGGCTGCGGCCCCGAGGTCGGCATCGCCGGGCTCACGCTCGGCGGCGGGCTCGGGATCCTCGGCCGCAAGCACGGCCTCACGGCGGATGCTCTGATCGGAGCTCGCGTGGTGCTTGCCGGCGGTCGCGTCGTGGACTGCGACGAGCACCACGACGAGGAGCTCTTCTGGGCGCTCCGCGGGGCCGGCGGCGGCCAGTTCGGCGTCGTGACCTCGCTGGTGTTCCGGACCGTGCCGGCCCCTGCCGCGACCAGCTTCCACTTGGTCTGGCCCGGTACTGCCGCCGCGACGCTGATCGAGGCCTGGCAGTCCTGGGCGCCGGACGCGCCCGACGAGATGGCCGCCAGCCTGCTCGTGACCGCAGAGGCCGGCTCAGCGCCCGCGGTCAACCTGTTCGGAGCGATGGCCGGCAGCGAGGCGGAGACAGCGCCGCTTCTCGCCGAGTTCGTCGCTCGCGTCGGTCACGAGCCCACGGCGATCGCCATCGAGCACCTTCCCTACCGCGAGACCAAGAGCTATCTCGCCGAGCGCGGGCCCGGGGACGCTCCCGAGGGCTGGCATCCCTACAGCAAGTCGGAGTTCTTCCGACGCCCGCTGCCGGCCGACGCCATCGAGAGCCTGCTGGACAACCTCGCGACCGCGAGGTCCGCGCGCGAGACGCGGGTGCTCGACTTCACGCCGTGGGGCGGCGCGTACAACCGCGTGGCCGCCGACGCCACCGCGTTCCCCCATCGCGAGGAACGCTTCCTCATCAAGCACGGCGTGATGCTCGACCCCGAGGCGCCCACGCGACGAGCAGCAGGGCGCGCGTGGTTGGCTGACGCGCTCCTGGGAGATCGTGCACCCGTTCGGATCGGGAGGGGTCTACCCGAACTTCCCGGACCCCGAGCTGGACGACTGGGAGCGCGCCTATCACGGCGACAACTACGCGCGGCTCGCACGCGTCAAGGCGGAGTACGACCCGGCGAACGTGTTCGGCTTCCCGCAGTCGGTGCGGGCCTGACGACCGGCCTACTCCCGCAGCCCCAGGGCCTCGAGCGCCTCGGCTCGGGATGCGAAGGACTTCCCCAGGAACGTGCCTGACGGCCCTCGGTCAACAGGCGATTCACC
>CAVWSN010000004.1:0-85575 GCA_963757815.1 uncultured Thermoleophilaceae bacterium
GTTCGCGCGCTCGGCCATGAACCGCTGGAGCGCCGGCGGAATCGCCTTGTCCTCCGTGCCGAGCAGGTACCAGCACGGCAGCGTCTTCCACGCCGGCGGGTCCGACGGCGCGCCGGCGAACGCAGCGGCAGCGTAAGGCCGCTGCGCAGCGGCCATGACGTCCGCCGTGGCCTGGTCGACGTCGGCGGCGAAGGCCTCCCGGAACGCCTCGGGGTCGAGGAAGAGGTCCGCTCCCTCGCTGCCGTCCGCGCTGGAGAAGGGCACGGGCCTGACCGAGGGCCCCACGAGGCTGCCCTCGAACCTCTCAAGGAGCTCCTGCTGGCTCTCGCCCTCGTCGCACATCCATCCGTTGAGATACACGAGTGCCCTGACCTGGTCGTTGCCGATCGCGGCGGTCGAGATGACGTTGCCGCCGTAGGAGTGCCCGACGAGCACGACCGGGCCGGTCAGCGTCCGCAGGAACTCGGCCAGGTAGGTCGAGTCGCCCGCGAGGTCGCGAAGCGGGTTGGCGAACCCGATGGCGCGGAACCCCTCGCGCTGGAGAGCGCGAAATCCCGGCGTCGAAGCCCGTCGCATCGGCCCATGCACCGTGGACAAGGACGATCGTCGGTTTGCTTTCGTCGGGCTGCGTGGCCATGTCCGCTCCTCTCGCGCGCCGTGTGTCCTCGAACCGTCGTGAGCAGTCTCGTACACACGGCCGGCCGCCGCAAGCTGATGGACAAGACGGCTGGCAGCCCTGTTCAACCGAGCGTGGAGTGTTGGGAACCCAACCGCCGAGCGCCCGCGGGCACCCATGGTGCCCGCAAGGCCGGTGCGCGCGCCCTGGAACTCCGCCCCGGCGCCTCGCCAGCCAGCGCCAGCCTGTTTAGCCGATCCGGGCTGCTTGTCTCACCGCGGCCGCTTCAGTAGCGTGCCGCAGACCGAGGCATGAGGGGAACGGCATGGCGCGCGACGGGGCAAGGGCAGGCGGCGAGCTCGCGCGCTTCCTGAAAGCCAATCCGGACATCACGCAGGTCGACGCGTTCCTCGCCGACATGAACGGCGTTCCGCGCGGCAAGCGCTTTCCGGTGCACGAGGCGAAGAAGATCTGGGACAGCGGCGTGCAATTGCCGTTCTGTCTCTATTTCCTCGACGTGACCGGCGAGGACCTCGATCCCGGCGGTCGGTCGGAGGCGCGCGGCGATCCGGACGGCGACGCCTGGCCGGTCGCCGAGACGCTGGCGCGCGTGCCGTGGGCGAGCGAGCCGGCCGCGCAGGTGCTGCTCACCATGCCGGAGCAGAAGAGCCAGCCCTGCCTGGTCGATCCGCGCCAGGTTCTGGCGCGGCTGCTGGCGCGCTTTGCCAAGCGCGGACTGAAGCCGGTGGTCGCAGTCGAGCTCGAGTTCTATCTCATGGACCGCAAGCGCGGGCCGCTGGGGGAGCCGCTGCCGCCGATCTCGCCGGCCACCGGCGAGCCCGATGCAGGGCGCCATCTCTACAGCATCGGCGGGCTCGACATCTATGCCGATTTCGTGCGCGACGTCGCCGCCGCGGCCACGCAGCAGCACGTGCCGGCCTCGACCGCAATCGCGGAAAACTCGCCGGGGCAGTTCGAGATCAACCTCCATCACGATTCCGATGCGGTGCGGGCGTGCGACCACGCCGTCCTGCTTTGCCGCATCATCAAGTCGGTGGCGCCGAAGCATAGATTCTCCGCCAGCTTCATGGCCGAGCCCTATCTCGACCGCGCCGGCAGCGGCATGCATGTGCATTGCAGCCTGGTGGACGCGAAGGGCCGCAACGCCTTCGACGACGGCGGCGAGAAGGGGACGGCGCTGCTGCGCCACGCCATCGGCGGGCTTGCCGCGACGACGGCGGAGGCGATGGCGTTGCTGGCGCCGAACCTCAACTCCTATCGCCGCTATCGGTCCGGCTCGCTGGTGCCGATGGGCGCGACCTGGGGCTACAACAACCGCTCGGTCGCGTTCCGCGTGCCCGCGGGATCGCCCAAGGCGCGCCGCATCGAGCACCGCATCGCCGGCGCCGACGCCAACCCGTACCTCGCGGTCGCCGCGATCCTGGCGGGCATGCTGCACGGCATCGAGCGCAGGCTCGACCCCGGCGCGCCGGCGAAGACAGACGTCAGCGCCAAGGTCGATCCCCGCATGCCGTTCCATTGGCAGGAGGCGATCGCCGGGCTGCGCAAGGCGAAGATCCTGCCGGACTATCTCTGCGCCGACTACCTCGCGCTCTACGCCGACGCCAAAGCGGCGGAGCTGGCCAAGTTCAACAACGCGATCTCGCCGCGGGAGCACGAATGGTATTTGTGATGCAACGCTTCGAAAAAGGCTCGTCATGGTCGCACTTGGTGCGGTCTCCAAAGACGCTCAGAACACTGTCGGAACGGACGACGACCAGTAGCGCGGGTGGACAGTCCGCTTTCGACGGATGCGGGCGTCTCGATGACCCTTCAGGCTGACCCTCGCAAGGGACGACGACCAAGCGTCCGCTGACCCGCGCTCCGCTCTCACCTCGCTGCTGCTTCCGCCCGAAAGGCAGCGCAGCGGTGCAACCGACGCTATCGAGTTCCATGCAACTCGACACTCGGGCGGTCGTGCGGCGCAGCACTGGCCTCGCTGCTCCCTTCGCCTGAATGCGGGAGCGCGCCTGGCGACGTCAGGCCCGTCGCCATGGCGGCGGTCCCCTGGTCCCTCTCCGGGCTCCCGCGGCCTCCAGCGGCCTCCCAGCGGCCCCAGCGGATCCCTATCCGGACGGATCGTCTGCGGTGAAGAACAGGATCCGGCAGGGACGTCACGATCGCCTCGGAACACAGCGCCACGAGATCCTTGGGTGGCCCGAAGCCCGCGCTGATCCGACGTCGGGCACTCAGCGCCTGGTCTCGTACCTGGTCAGCACCACGCCGTCGGGAAACGTCCGGGTCTCCACCAGGCTCAGGTTCACCCAGTTGTCCAGGGCCGTGAAGAACGGCGTGCCGCCGCCCACCAGGACCGGATGGGTGACGATCGCGTACTCGTCGATCAGCCCGGCCCGCATGGCCGCCGCGGCGAGTGTGGCACCGCCGATGTCCATGGGGCCGCCGTCGTCGGCCTTGAGCCTGGTGATCTCGGTGACCGCGTCGCCGGTGACCAGGCGGGTGTTCCAGTCGACCGTGCTGGTCGTCGAGGAGAACACCACCTTCGGCATGTCCCGCCAGCGGCTGGCGAACTCGATCGCCGCCGGTGTGGCGCCCGGCTGCTGGTCGGCGGTCGGCCAGTGGGAGCTCATCGTCTCCCACAGCTTGCGCCCGTACAGCGCCAGGCCTGTCGCCCCCACCCGGTCGGACCACCACTGGAACAGTTCGTCGCTCGGCACGCTCCAGCCGAGGTCGTCGCCGGGCGCGGCGATGTAGCCGTCCAGGCTCAGGTTCATGCCGAAGGTCAGTTTCCGCATGGCGTCAGCCTCCCGTGAGTCGGTATTCGGCGTACAGACCAGCACGGCGCGCAAAAATCATCGGTCAGGCCCACCGAGGGCCAGTTGACCACGACGCCAAGCAGATGCTCCGTACGGAAAGGAACCGCTGCCGGCACACCGTCGCGTGGAGCCCGTCCCGAGAGCACTGGCCGAGGGCGGTGTGCCGTAACACTGGTTCGGTGATGTGTGCCGGTGAGGGGACGACAACCGGGACCGCGCCACGCCCATCTGCAGGCGTAGGCGAGGGCCTCCCGGCCGGACTCAGGCGCTCCTGCCCGGTACCCATTGCCCAGCGCCACGCAGTCCACCGGACCACCACGTGGTGCATAGGCATGACCTAATGCAGAGCAGGGGCGCCGACGGGACGGAGGCCGGCCTACTCGGCAGCATCGGCACGTTCGCCGCGTTCGCGTTCATCGCCGAGGCCATCCGTCGCGCCGGCAGCTGATCAGCGGCGCCGCGCCAGCTGGGCTGGGTGCTCCTGGCTAGCGTCGCCCGGCCGCGCCGTTCGTGCGTCGAACGCACCCCAGCTGGCGCGCGGTCAGTGGGGGCGCGGGCGGCGGCGTCGCCGCCGAGGCCCGCAGCCCGTCAAGGTGCATGGCGAGGAAGCGCCGGACCCGCCCGGGGCGATGTCCTCGGTGCGCTCCACCACGCGCGCCGTCGCCACAGGAGCACCAGCACGTCCTCTGTCGTGACGTCCTCGCGCAACGTGCCCTCGTCGCGGGCGCGGGCCACGAGCCGCTCGATCGCCGCGCACCGCCCGACCGCACCCTGGGGGATACGGGAACGCTTGACCTTCGTCTACCGTCCGGGCGCACCCGTCGCAGCCGTTGGTTACGCCCACGGTTCGCCCGTCGTTGCCGATGCCGCCGCTCCGGGTCCCGGTGGCATGAGGCATCGCTCTCGGGGAGCTGCTCTACCGGGTTGGCACCGGCCCCGGCCGCATCTCGCGGACCGGGGCCGGGCCATCGGCACGGTGGTCGCTTACCCCGCCCTAGGGGCAGTTCACGATCTGGTCGCCGGCCTGGCCGCCGCCGTCGCAGAACAGGTCGACGCCCTGTCCGCCGTTGATCCCGTCGATCCCGTCACCGCCGGTGAGCGAGATGTCGGGGCCGCGTCCGCCGTCCACGCGGTCGTCGCCGTCCTGGCCGTTCACACGGTCCTCTCCACCGCCGCCGCGCAGCACGTCGTTGTCGACGCTGCCGGACACGATGTCGTTGCCGTCCCCGCCGTCCATGTGGTCCTCGCCGTCGCCGCCCTGCATGTTCTTGTCGTCGCCGTCGTTGCCGAGCACGGTGTCGTCGCCGGTGCCGCCCTGAATGATGCGGTCGGCCTCGCTGCCGCCCGCGACGGTGTCGTTGTCCGGGCCGCCGCGCACGTCGTCGCGATCTTCGCCGCCGTGGAGCCTGTCGTTGCCGTCTCCGCCGCCCAGCGTGTCTTCGCCCTGAGCGCCGAGCAGTATGTCGGCGCCGTTGGAGCCGTCCAGGGTGTCGTTCCCCGGGCCGCCGTCGAGGACATCCCTGCGCTCCCCGCCGACCAGGGTGTCGTCCCCGTTTTCGCCCAGGAACCTGTCTCGCCCGTTCTCGCCGAACAGCGCGTCCTCGTTGGCGCCTCCGACGATGGTGTCGTTGCCCTCACCACCGCAGATGGCGTCGTCACCGCCCAGCCCGCGGATGATGTCGTTGCCGCCGGCACCGACGATGACGTCGCGGCCCGGACCGCCGATCAGGACATCGGGGCCCGGCCCCCCGACGATTGTCGGCCCGGCAACGAAGCACGGGGAGACCGGCACCGGGTCGGTGCTTGGCGGCTCGGGGCCCGTCTGGGTACCGGCCACCGGAACCGCCGCGACCAAGGCCGCGCCGAAGCTCGGCATGACGCCCCCCGGCGTACCGGCGCTGGCCGGTCCCGCCGCTGCGAGCAGTCCCGCCACGACGCCGAGGGTTGCGACTGACCGCTTGATGGTGGTGCTGAACATGATGCTTCCCCTTTCTGGGGTGGGTTGCTTGTCGGCGGGTATGACCCCGGACCCAGCGCGCAGGTTGGGGACTTGCGAACGACCGGCCAGGCAGCGACAGTCCGAGCGGGTGCCTAGCCTCCCAACGCCATGAGCGGCGACCCCGCCCCCACCGACGCCGTCACGTCCCCCGAGGCCGAGCCTGACGTCGCAGCCCTGAGGCGTGAGGCAGCCGCCCATCGCCGGGAGCTACGCGCTGTCGAGCAGGAGCGCGATGCGCTCAGGGAGCAGGTGCAGCGCGGGGAGCGCCAGTCGCTGGAGCGGCTCGCCAGCTCCCGGACAGCGCTACCGCCGCATCGGGGACAATCCTCATCGGGATGTTGCGTCGGAGTCCTCCGGCTCGCTCGGCGGGGGTCCGGTACCCGATCACGATTAGGACCCCTCCTCCCCGCCGACCGTTAGCCGCACGGCTGACAGTTCGAGCGCCCAATTGGTTCGGGCGCATGCCAGCCTGGTTGCGGCGTCTCCCCCCGAGCTCGCGGATCCGTCGGTGGTCGCTCGTTTGGGGGTTCCGCGTGCTGTACGAGGCACTAAGCCGGGGAGGTGGACGTGATGCTCGCGCGATGCCACCCCGACGTCGAGCTCCACGTGGCTCCCGCCCAGGCATGGCTCGACTTCGCAGGCGTTTACCAGGGTCGCGAGGGAGCGGCGCGCGGCCTTGCGGTCTGGTGGGACGCGTGGGCGGAGTATCGGGTGGAGACCACTGAGCTGATCGATTTCGGCGACCGCATCGTCGTTCTCGGTCAACAGTTCGGACGCGGGAGAGAAAGCGGCGTTCAAGTGGCGACGCCGCACGCGGTGGTCATCACCTTTGACCAAGGTTGGGCCAGGAGAGTTCAGCTCTACTGGGATTGGGAAGAGGCTGAGCACGCGGCAACAGCCGGGTCCCAGCCCGCCCTGCAGCCTCGCGCTCAGTGAGTCCGCAGGGATCGGGTGGCGAAGGGATCGCGTCTCGACGCTAGACCGTGGTCTACGTTCAACTCTGCGCCGAGCGTCCGCCCTCGTGATCCCGCTCTCTCGTGCGGCATAAGGAGGCTCAGTCCCTCGCAAACGGTGCGGGATACTGGGGGCAATGTCGCAGGAGCACATCGAAGGTCTGCGAGAAGGCTACGAGCAGATGAACCGGAGGGACTACGACGCAGTCTTGGCGCGGGTCCACCCCGACTTCGTGTACGAGAACGACCCAGCGGGCCCGCTCGGCGCAACCGTCTACCGCGGCAGAGCTGCCGTGAAGGCATTCTGGGAGGACTTCCTCGGCACCTTTAGCGACTTCCGCCAAGAGCCTTACGAGTTCCGCGAGGCACCCGGCGGGAAGATCTTGGTGCGCGTTCACACGGCGACCTACCTTGAGGGGAACGAGGAACCCGTCCGCTTTGACTACACCCACCTGTGGACGATTCGAGACGACTCGCCTGAGCATTGTCGGCTCTACTTCGACCATGCGGAGGCCCTTGAAGCCGCTGGGCTGAGTGAGCCGCGGGCGGGTTGGTTCTCGCAAACCGTGCGCACCCTGACCCATCGGCGCTGACGGCCTCGAGCAAGACACGAACATCGTCTACTCCCGCAGCCCTACGGCTTCGAGAGCTGCGGCTCTGTCCGGAAAGAATGTCCATCGGATGATCCGGCCTCGAAAGAACGTCCATACCTGCGCCCATCGCCTCTCGAAGGGAGCGCCGCTGCCTTTTCCGCGACCTCTCTCCCGGACGACAACGACGACGCTCGATCCTGCATCGATCAGTTCCTCGGCGTCGAAGTGATAGTCCACGAAAGTGCCCCAGTAGCTGCGAGTAGCGTCGATCACCGCTTCGCGCCCGAGGTATACGGCGTCAGCATCCATGGTCGGCAGATAGTTGTGCGTGTCCCAGACGACGTGGTCGTCAAGCATCGCCCAGAAGACGTCCACACTTTTGATTCCCTCGCGAACCAAGTCGACGTTCTGCTGCGACATGACGGCCCGCCTACTCCGGTAACCCCAGGGCCTCGAGCGCCTCGGCTCTGGATCCGAAGGACTTCCCCCAGACGATCCTGTTGTCTTCGAAGGTCCAGAGCCCGGTGAACTGTTGGGTCACGGGGACACCGCTCTGGGATCCGCGACCGACCGTCCGCAGCACGAGCAGGACGTGCTTGCCGAGGTCGACCGCCTCCTCCACCTCCGGCACATAGTCGACCGTGTCCTGAATGTCGTCCAGCAGTTCCAGAAACCCATCCGCGCCCTCATAGGTCAAGCCGGTCAGGAGCGACTCGAACGTGAAATGCCGAGCCATGTGGTCACGTGTCAGAGCGTCGAGCGCTTCCCTGTCGCGTCTGGCGAGCGCCTCGAAAATGGCCCGCACGACCTCCACGTTCTTCTGCGACATCTACCGCCCAGTCACGGCTTCGAGGGCTTCCGCTTCAGTTGACAAGACACGCCACCAGACGACCTTCTGGTCACGCCACTCGGCAACCATCCAGACCGTATCCTCGACAGGGGTGTCGCTGCCCGCGCCGTGTCCTCGAGTGCGCAGGGTGGTAAGCGTCGTGTTCCCAACCTCGCGCGCCTCGACCGTTTCGACGGTGTAGTCCGGGAACGAGTCGAACAAGGTCCGCCACCAGTCCCGGATCCCGTCGTGGCCGCGATAACCGCCCTCCATCGCGGCCAGGCGAGGCACTGCGTTGACGTCAGGGTCCATCAGCGCCAGAAACGCATCCGAGTCGCGTCGGTTGAAGGCGTCAAAGACCTGCTGAGCCAGCTCTACATTTTGATGCGCCATCACGCCCGTCGCCTCGAGTGCCTCGTCCCGGTCGGCGTAGATGTCGAGGCGGATGACCTTGCCATCGGCGAACGCATAGACGAGCCAGAAGTCCCCCTCGACCAGGGCGCCGCTGCCGGCGCCCCGGCCGCGCTGATGCTGGTGAACGATCACGCGGTCGCCCGCGTCGATGTAGTCGCCGCTCCAGAAGGAGGCCTCGCTGAAGCCCTCGAGCCAGTCGGCGAGAAGCTGCCGGAACCCGTCAGGTCCGTGGAACACGGCGCCGTCCGGATGGACCCTGGTGCTGACGAGATCGGGATGCGCGTTCGCCAGCGCGCGGTCCAGGTCGCCCCGCTCGAAGGCCTCGAGCGACTCGCGGACGAGCTCGATGTTCTGCTGCGACATCGCAGCGTCTCAGTATCACGGCTGCCGTGCGCTCCTGCGCCTTGCCGTGAGCGCCGTACGATTGGGCGCTTGGGCGATCCCGAAGGCTTCAGCTACACGGTGACCAAGGACGGCCGCGTCCGCATCGCCTTCCGCGGCCGGCACGTGGTCACAGTGGCGGGTCGCCGAGCCGAGCGCCTCGGAGCCGACCTCGCCGTCGCCAACGGCGAGGAGGCGCAGCTGCTGCTGGCCAAGGCGACCGGCAACTTCAAGCGCGGCAACGAACGTCGCGCGGGCTGATCGGGCGTGCGCGTGGTCAGCGCGCCAGCCTGACCGTGCGCGTCCTTGCGGAGCCGTTGCCCGCCGCGTCGACCGTCCTCACGGTGATCTTGCGCTCACCTTGGCACGTCTCGAGAGCGCCTTCCTGACCGCCTTCAGGGTCTTGGCGGACAGCCAGCTTGAGGGTCGCCTTCGAGCCGCTGCTATCTGAGCGGTCGCTGAGCGTAGCTTGAGCCGCTTCGCCGCGCGCGTCGCGGGACGTTGACGCGGCCGACGGCGGTGGCGGTGCAGGCCTCGCCTCCGCAGCCGACGGTGACGCTGACCGACTGCCGGCCTTCTGTGTCTTCTTACGGACAGCGCGGCGCTGGGAGCTGTGGTGTCGGGAGCGACGGGCGGAGGTGGATCGGTCTCATCGGTGTCGAACAGACCCGCGCACCCGGGATCGCCGCGACGAGATCGATCTGCCGTGCATCGTTGTCGTCCCCGTCGACGCAGGCGCCCGGCACCGGCGCGGTCGTGGTCGCGGTCCAGGTCACGGTCTCCGTGATGCAGCTGTCCGGGCCCGCGGTGCGGTGCTGCCAGCTGCCCGAGGCCGCACCGCTCTCGCCGAACGACGCGCGAACAGATATTCCGCGCTGTCGAGGCTGGCCGCGTGGGCGGTGATCAGCTCGCCACCGACGCTGTAAGTGATCGCGGAGCTGAAAGACGCACCCGGCATGCCCTGGCACGGAACATCAGTGAACCTGTAGCGATTGACGAAGCTGTTGTCGGCGCTTGTGTTGATCTCGACCTGGCCGCCGGCCGAGTGCGTGCCCGTGTAGAGGGCGTTCGGCCGGTGGTATCCGGCGACGTCCGCGGCAGACACCAGCACGGCAGCCAGCGCGAGCAGAGCACTCCAGCTGAGTTTTGCCATCGGACTGCTTTCTCCCCGTTGCTTGGCTGGTCGTTGTATCGGGGGCGTTAGCCAGGGTTACGAGTGGATCCGCAACGCCTGCGGTAGGCGGTCCAGCAGGCGCGGCGTCCACCAGGCGTACGAGCCGAGCAGGCGCAAGACGGCCGGTAGCAACAGCAGGCGGACGAGCAGCGTGTCGAGCAACACCGCCACGCCCAGGATCACTCCCATCTCCTTGGGCGCGAGCGGCCCGGAGAGGGCGAAGGTGAAGAACACGACCACCATCACCGCACCGGCGGCGTTGATCACCCTGCCCGAGCCCGCGAGCCCCTCGACGAGCGCAGTGCGTGGATCGCCGGTGCGCTCGAGCTCGGCTCTGACGGAGCTCAGCAGGAACACGGTGTAGTCCATCGCCAGCGCGAATATCAGGACGAAGAAGAAGATCGGCGCCCAGGCGTCGACGAAGCCCTGCGAGCTGAAGCCGAGGAGGGCTTCCCCGTGGCCGTCCTGGAAGACCAGCTTCGCGATGCCGAAGGCGGCGGCCGTGGCGAGCAGGTTCATCAGCACCGCCACCGCAGCGGCGATCGGGGCGCGCACGACAAGCAGCAACAGCGCGAAGCCCAGTGCGGCCACCAGACCGTAAACGAGCGGCAAGCCGGCGAGCGAGGGCCCGCTCGAGGTCGTGCGCCTCGGCGGTCGCGCCGCCCAGGAGCGCGTCCTTCGGCAGCTGCGATCGCAGGCGGTCGACGAGCTCGCTCCCCCCAGGCTGGAGGCCGTCGGGGGGAGCTGCGGTCGGTGACGGACGCACTCGTACAAGCACGAACCGGCCACGCCGTTCCGGCGGCGCCGTGGCCGCCACGCCGGGGTTGCGCTCGAACGCGGCGAGCACGCGCCCGGACTCGCTCGCAGGCACCACCACCTGCAGCTCGGCGGGTGCTCCGGCCCCGAAGGCGTCCTGAAGCTGCTCGTAACCGGCACGCGCACTTGTGTCGGCGGGCAGGACGTCGATCGTGGGCATGGCCGTGCGCAGGCCGAGCGCCGGCAACGCGAGCACGACGAGCGCGGTCAGGGCCAGCCCGCCGAGCACCAATGGGCGCCGCCATATCAGCCGTCCCCAGCGCGCGAACGCCTCGCTGCGGTGCTGCACGGCGCCCGCCCAGGGCAGCGCGAAGCGGTCGATGCGCGAGCCCAGGCGCGCGAGTATCGCCGGCAGCAGGGTCAGCGAAGCGGCGAGCACAAACCCCACGGAGAGCAGGATCCCGAGAGCGCTCGTGCGAAATGGCTGGCTCGGCACGACCATGACGGCGGCCAGCGACGCCAGCACGGCCAGTCCACTGACGAGGACCGCCCTGCCCGCGCTGTCCATCGTCTCGGCGACGGCGTCATCCGGGCGCAGGCCCGCGCGCAGCGCGGCACGGAAGCGAACCACGACGAACAGCGCGTAGTCGATTCCCACCGCGAGCGCGAACATCAGCGCGAAGTTCATCGCCCAGATCGTGATGCCGGTGACCTGCGCTCCGATCCAGAGCGTGCCGGCGGTGGCGACCAGCCCCAGGATCGCAAGGGCCAGCGGGATCCCGGCCGCGGCGAGCGAGCCGAAGGCGACGGCGAGCACAGCCAGCGTGACCGGCCAGGACATCACCTCGGAGCGCAGCATCGCCGCCTTGTTCTCCTCGTTGAACTCCGACCACAGGCCCGCGGAGCCGGTGAGCGATACCTCGATTCCCGGTCCTGCGCTCGCCTGAAGCGGATCGCGGAGGCGACTCGCGGCGCGCACCATCTCGGTTGTGCCGGCGGCCGCACCACCGCGCACGATCGCCACTCGCCCGTTCGGCGCGATCGACTCGGCGTCGCCGGGGCAACCGCACCGCTTCAACGGCGGGTTCGTGGCGCAACAGGCCCACCACGCGACCTACCGTGGCGCGGAATACCGGGCTCTCGCTGTCGTGCGTGCGCGAGCTGACGACCACGAGCAGCGCATAACTGCCCTGCCCGTCGAAGTGCCGGTCGATCAGCTGTCGGGCCTGCACGGACTCCGAGCCGTCGGCCTGCCAGCCACCCCCGGAGAGCGCCTGCTCGGCGCGCGGAGCGAGTACGCCGAGGCAGAGGGCAAGACCGACCCAGGCGAGCACGACCGAGCGGCGGTGGGTTGCCGCCCAGCGGCCGAGGCGACCGAGCGGGCCGACAGTCGAGCGGGAGCCGGCATGTCTCGCGGGAGCGCTCATGTCAGCGTCCTTGCCAGGCGCCGAATGCACCATCGAAGAAGACGAGCGGCTCACCGAGCTGCGGTATCCGCAGGTCGTCGACCCGCCCCACCACGATCCAGTGATCGCCGGCGGGATGCTCGGCGACGATCTCGCAATCGAGGCAGGCCAGGGCGTCGGTGAGCAGTGGCACTCCGCCGCACCCGGGCTCCCAGTCGAGGCCGGCGAAGCGGTCGGCGCCGGCCGGGGTCGCGCGTATCGCGAACTGCTCGTGCTGCCGCCCGAGCACGTTCACGCCGAAGCGCCCCGTCCGCCGCATGCGCGACCACGTGAGCGAGCTTCGCGACGGGGAGAACGAGACCAGGAGCGGATCGAGCGAAACGGACGCGAGCGAGTTCACGATCAGCCCCGCCGGCTCGCCGTCCGGCGCTGCCGTGACGAATGCGACGCCGGTGGCGAGCTTGCCGAGCGCATCGCGGAACGAGCTCGGGTCGGGTGCCGGCGCAGGGTGGGCTTGGGCCGCGAGAGGCATCTCAGTGGAGCGACGCCTCTTCGCCGAGAGCGACCCGGCCGAGGTAGTCGTAGGCGCGGTTGGCGCCGAGCGGGTGCATGAACGAGCCTGCCTTGACGTCGCGGTACGCGCGCGCGAGCGGGCTGCCGTTGACGTAGCCGGCGCCGCCCGAGAGCGCGAGCGCGCGGTCCACCACGCGGGCGGCCGCCTCGTTGACGAACGCCTTGGCGGCCTGGGCCTCGGCGAACAGCGCGCTGAGCTCCTCCCCGCTCCCGTCCGACGCGGGGTTGGCGGCGCGGTGCTCGTCGATCAGCGTGGCCGCGCGCGACAGGACACCGCGCGAGGCAGCGAGGTCGACGGCGTTGTCGGCCACCTGGATGCGCGGGCGCGCATCGCCGTTGATACGGCCGGCGATGCCGCGGCGGGCGATTGTGTCCGCCGACTCGGCGATACCGAGCGAGGCCGCTGCGTGGAACAGCCCGGCCACAAGGTTGCGCTCCATGTACGGCAGCGGGTCGCCGGCCCGGAAGCCGCCGCGGACACCGTGCTCGGGCAGCTCCACGCCCTCGAGCGACACGGAGTTGCTGCCGGAGGCGCGCATGCCGAGCGCGTCCCAGTCGTCGTGCACGATGACGCCGGGCGCGTCGGTGGGCACCATCGCGTAGGCGTAGCGCTCGCTGCCCTCGTCGTCGGTGTAGGTGACGGCCACGTAGAGATCGGTGGCGGCCGGGGACATGGTGCAGAACATCTTGCGGCCGTCGATCCGCCAGCCGGACTCGGTGCGGGTGGCGAGCGTCCCCGGCCGCGTGAGGTCCTGGCCGCGCTCGCTGATCGCGGCGGCCAGCACGACTCCGTCGCGGGCGATCTGCTCGAGCGAGGAGGCGAAGCCGCGTGCGCGGCGCTCCGCTCCGGCCGCGACGGCGACCTGGCGACGGCGCTCCATGTTGAGCACCGCGATCAGGTGCATGCCCACGCCGATCGCGACGGAGGCGTCGCCGCGCGCCAGGCGGCTCGACGCGACGACGAGGTCGTGCGCGGACGAGACGCCGAGCCCGCCGAGCTCGACGGGGACCGGCGCCGCGAAATAGCCGGCGGCCTTGAGCGCGTGGATCGCCTCGAAGGGGAAGGTGCCGTCGCGGTCGTGCTCCGCTGCGTTGGCGGCGAGCGCCTCGGAGAGCTCCTCGGCGATCGCCACGAGTCGGGCGCCGGCGTCGGTATGGGCTGTCAGTTCGATCGGCATGGCGGGATCTCCAATCCGCTCGGCGTGCACCCGTGGCCGGGACGCGGCCCGGCCACGGGGCGGGATGCGAGCTTCAGTCCGTCGTGACCTCCACGGCCACCGGCACGCCGTTGGTGACCATGTCGTAGACGGCCGAGCGCTTACTGGCCCGCTCCACGACCTCGCGGAGCTTCTCCTCCGGCGCGTTGCCCGTCACGCGGAACGAGACTCCGATGCGCTCGAACCCGTTGCGGGGCTCGTCGTCGACACCGAGCGCGCCGCGCACGTCCATGTCGCCCGTGAGGGTCGACTCGACGGACGTGAGCTCAACCTTGCGCGCCGCGGCCACGTAGACGATCGACGTCGTCAGGCATGCAGCCAGGGCGTGCAACAGGTACTCGGCCGGGTTGGCGCCGGTGTCGGTGCCGAGCAGGATCGCCGGCTCGCCGGCGTCGATCCGGAACTCCTCCTGCGGGTAGTGTCCTCGCCGCCCGCGGCGTAGAAGCCCTTGATCGTCGAGCGGTTGTGGGAGCCGTCGATCCAGCGGTTGGTGGCGCGGAACTGGAACTTCGCGAGCTCCGGCTGCGCCTTGATCAGATCCAGCGTGGCGAACATCTTCTCGGTGTCCACGCCGTTGCGGATGGTGTTCGTGACTACGCTCACTTCGAGACCTCCTCGGTCTTTGTTGTGTTGGTGACACCCTCGCCCGCAGCCGCTTGCGCGACATCGGCGCCACCACCCAAATCCGGTTCGAAGGTGTGGCGGGATGCACGTACTGCATGCCGGCAGCTTCGGCGGCCGGCCTTCCCGAAACCTTCCTAGGCGCTGATTTCCGCTCTACGGAGCCGTTCCAGCGCCTCGCGCGCCTGCCGCTCGTTGAGCAGCTGCCCGGCAGCGGCGTAGCCCTCGGCGGCACGGCGCAGGGCGTCCGCGGCGCCGCGCTGGTCGCCCTCGGCGAGCAGCAGCTCGGCGCGCGCCTCCGCCAGCGCGGCCGGCCAGGGGCCACCCGGCCAGTGCGTCGCGCCGTGCTCGGCGCGCTCGAGAAACTCGCCGGCACGCTCGAGCCGGCCGCCGCGCGCGCATACCGTCGCCGCGGCCACGTGGTATCTCGTTGGACAGAATCGGCAGACCCAGCGCGGGTCGAACAGCGTCTCGGCACGCTCGATCAGCGCCAGCCCCTCGGCGGGATCCTCTGGTACCTGCAGCGCCACGCCGTAGACGAGGAACAGCATGTGATTCGCGAGGGGCGACATGTGCGCCAGCTCGAGCGCCTCTTCGAGCTGCGCCCGCGCGCCGGCGCGGTCACCGAGGTGCAGCAGCGTCTCGCCCAGGCGCAGGCGTGCGAGCGACTCGCCGCCGACCGCGCCCACCTCGCGGCTGAGCCGCGCCGCGTCGATGAGGTGCGCGCGAGCGGCCTCGAGGTTGTCGGTGAGGAGCTCGGTCTCCCCGAGTACGGTGGCGGCGAAGGCCTCGCCGCGGCGGGCGCCCGACTGGTGCGACTGCGCGCGCAGGCGCTTGGCGAAGGCGGCGACGCGATCGTATGGGTCGCCCGCCGTGAGCACGTACTCGGTTACGCACAGGTAGGCGTCGAAGACACGGCCCGCGAGCTCCGGCGCGTCCCACACCTGCGCGAGCTGGTGCCGGGAGTGCTGCTCCCAGCCGCCCTCGAGGTGAGCGAGCATGGCCTTCAGGTCGGCGAGCTCGCCGGGATCAGCGGCGAGGCCGTCCGCCTCGGCGGCGAGCCGGCGGGCGCCCTCCCAATCACCCGTGTGCCAGGCGACCATGCCGCGCAGCAGGACCAGCTCGCCGATGTCCTCGGGCCGCTCCGCCTCCACCCCGTCGAGCGCGGCCTTGGCGCCCGGGATGTCGCCTGCCGCGAGGCAGGCGCGCGCCTGCTGCGCTCGCAACGCGGGTACGCGCTCCGCGGGTGCGACCGCGATCGCCTCGGCATAGGCGGCGGGCGCGCGGGGCTCGCCCGCCCCATGGAGCAGCTGCGCGCGCAGCGCGAGGAGGGCCGGCCGCTCGCGCTCGTCCGCGTGCTCTAGCGCCAGCTCGGCCCACTCGGCGCCGTCGCGGTACGCCCCCACGCCCGCGGCCCACTCGGCAGCCTGCGTGAGGAGCGGCACGGCCTCCCGCGCGTGGCCCGCGCGCAGCAGGTGGTGCGCCACCGCCTCGGGCGGCGCGTCGTCCGTGGCGAGCAGCGCGGCGGCACTGGCATGGGTGCGGCGCAGCGCCTCCTCGGGCAGCCGGGCGGCCAGCTCTTCGCGCACCAGCGCGTGCCGGAAGCGGTAGCGGCCACGCACGCACTCGACCACACCGGCCGCCTCCGCCTCGCCGAGCGCCCCGTCGACCTCCTCGACACCCGCGAGCGCCGCGAGCTCCGTGCCCGTGAAGCCGTCGTCGATTACGGCGAGCGCAGAGAGCAGCCGCTCGCCGAACGGCTCCAGCCGCTCGAGCCGCCGCGCCACCACCTCGCGAAGCCGCGGCGGGACCGTGACCTCACCCGAGGCGTCCATCGATGCCGCCAGCTCCTCCGTGAAGAACGGGTTGCCCGCCGCCGAGCGCTCGATTGCGGCGAGGGCCCCCGGCGGGAGCTGCCGCCCGGCGGCGCGCTGAGCAACCGCTGCCAGCGCGCCCCGGTCGAGCGGGCCGAGCGCCAGCTCCACCGCGGCGCCGCTTTCGAGCAGGCTGGAGCGCACGAACGCCGCCGCCTTGGGGAGCGGCTCATCGCGCATGCCGGCGACCACGAGCAGGCGCTCGCCGGCGGCGCTGCGGGCGAGATGGTGCACGAGCGCCGCCGTCGCCTCGTCGGCGGCGTTCAGGTCGTCGATGGCAACCACGACGCCGCGCTCAGAGGCGGCCTGGGCGAGCAGCTGACCGACCGCCGAGAAGACGCGATGCCGGTCCACGGGCTCCTCCGCCGCCCCTGCAGGGCGGGGCACCGAGGGCAGCAGTCGCGCCAGGGCGGCTTGCGCGCTGTCGGTGAGGGCGCCGGCCAGCTCCGGACGCCGCGCGGCAAGTGGGTCGAGCGCCTCCACGAGCGGCGCGTAGGGCGAGCGGCCCTCCTCCTCGTGGGCGGCGCCGCGCAGCGTGTGGAAGCCGAGCTCCTCCGCCTCGGCGAGCACAGCCTCGAGGAGGCGGGTCTTGCCGATCCCGAGCGCGCCCGTGATGAGCAGGGCGCCTCCGTCGCCGTCGGCGGCGCGCCGCGAGCGCGGCCGATGCCGAGCCGAGCTCGCGCTCACGGCCTTCGACCGGGGCATGGAGAAGGCGGGCGGCGCGGACCGCCGGGCCGCGGGTGAGCTCCCGCTGGAGCGCCAGCGTCTCCTCGGAGGGCTCCGCGCCGAGCCGGGAGAGCTCTTCACGCAGGAGGCGGAATTGGCGCGCGGCGGCCGGTTTGTCGCCGCTCGCGACGTGGCGGCGCATGAGCGCGCGGTGGGCGTCCTCGTCGGCGGGATCCTCGCGCAGCACCTCGTCCCACCGGCCCTCGGAGCGCATCACCGCGAGACGGCGCTCGCGCAGCCGCGCGCGTGGGCCGAGCAGCCACTCCTCGTAGGGCTCGTCGGGCAGCAGCTCGCCGCCGTAGGCTGAATCGTCGCCGGCCTCGAAGCGCTCGACATCGGTCGTCACCTCTGCGGCCGGGGCGAGCTCCACCACTCCGCCGCGTAGTACCACCGCGCCGCGCTCTCCGAGCGCGCTGCGCGCGTAGCTCGCGGCCTTGTGCAGGTTGGACGCGGCGGCATCGGCGCCGAGCTGCGGCCAGAGCGTCTCGAGCACCTCGTCGCGCGGCATGCGGTGGCCGGGAGCGAGCGCGAGCAGCTTGACGAGATCCGCAGCGCGTCGCTGCGCCCAGGCGTCGGCCGGGACGGGTTGCGAGTCCACGAGTACTTCGAAGGCTCCGAGCAGCCGGACCTCGAGCTGCCGCATACGAGGCCGACCATACCTGCCCCGATTAGGATCTTCTCGTTGAAGCACGAGACTCGCTTCTGCACCTCGCCCGACGGCGTGGGACTCGCATACGCGATCGAAGGCCAGGGCCCGCCGCTCGTCAAGGCGAGCAACTGGATGACCCACCTCGACTACGAGCGGGAGAGCCCCGTCTGGCGACACTGGGTCAGAGAGCTGAGCCGGGGGCATACGCTCATCCGCTTCGACGAACGCGGCTGCGGGCTCTCCGACCGCCAGTTCGACGGGACACCGACACTCGACACCTACGTCGGCGACCTGGCTGCCGTGGTGGACGCTGCGGGACTCGAGCGCTTCGCGCTGCTGGGCCTGTCAGGCGGCGGGCCGACCGCGATCGAGTACGCGGCGATGAACCCCGAGCGCGTCAGCCGCCTGGTGCTCTACGGGACCTGGGCGCGCGGCCGCTACAGGCGCGGCGAGGGCGCGGTCGAGCAGGCGCGGCTGTTGGGCGACCTGATTCGAGTGGGCTGGGGTGGCGGAGTTCCCGCGTTCCGGCAGGTGTTCAGCTCGATCTACATCCCCAGCGCCGGCGAGGAGCAGAGGCGCTGGTACGACGACTTGCAGCAGGCCTCCAGCAGTGGAGAGATGGCCGCACGCCTGTGGCGAGTCGCGCAGCGACATCGACATCAGCGACACGGCGCGCCGCATCACGCAGCCGGCGCTCGTTCTGCACGCGCGACAGGACGGGGCCGTTCCCTACGAGGAGGGGCGGCGCCTCGCTTCCCTCCTACCGGACGCTCGCTTCGTGACGCTCGAGAGCGAAAACCACATCCTTCAGCAAGGGGAGCCGGCCTGGGAGGCGTTTCTCGCTGAGGTGCGCGCGTTCCTGGGTGACGACGAGCGCGCACCCATCGTGGCCGCCGATCTCTCCGAGCTCAGCGAGCGCGAGCGCGAGGTACTCGAGCTAGTGGCCGCCGGGATGAGCAACGAGCAGATCGCGGAGCGAGCTGTTCCTGAGCACCCGCACGGTGGAACGCCACCTTTCCAACGTCTACGCAAAACTGCGGCTGTCCGGAAAATCCGCGCGCGCCGCCGCCGCAGCCCGGTTCTCGCGGACCTAGACATGACGCACGAAGCCGATCACAAGCGGACCGTTCAGCGCTTCGTCGACGAGGCCGTCAACGGCAACCGGGACGACCTCATCGACGAGGTCTTCACGCCGGACATGACCTCTCGCGTGCGGGAGTGGTTCGGCGCCTTCCGCGGGTCGTTTCCGGACATGCACATGGAGATCGTCGAGCTCGTCGCCGAGGGCGACCGGGTCGTGGCTCGGTTCACCTGCTCCGCGACCCATCTCGGCGAGTGGCGCGGCCACGCGCCCACGGGCCGGCGCTTCGAGCAGGTCGACGAGGTCTACTTCTTCACCTTCGCCGGCGACCGCATCGCGTCGTTCTGGGGCATCGAGGACAGCCTCGATCGCTTCCGGCAGCTCGGCCTGAGCCCCGACTGACTGACCGCCGTACGCGCAAGTGTGACCCACGTCACACACAGAGCGGTACTATCACTTTGATATATCGGGGAGAGATATGGAGCTCAGCTCGACCGCATACGTGATCCTGGGCATGCTTCGCAACGAAGCCGAAGTCCGGGTACGAGATCAAGCAGGTCGTCGACCACTCGACACGGTTCTTCTGGGCGGCGAGCTACGGGCAGATCTATCCGGAGCTGCGCAAGCTCGCCAAGGCCGGCCTCGTCGAGGGCGAGTCGCAGCCCACCGGCGGTCGCAAGCGCACCGTCTACCGGCTGACCGACGCGGGCCGCGAGGAGCTTCGGAGCTGGCTCGCGCAGCCGCCCGAGCACCTCGAGCTACGTGACGAGGGCCTCCTGAAGCTGTTCTTCGCCGGCGCCGCCGAGCCCGGCAAGGCAGTCGAGATCATCGACGCGAAACAGCGGCTGATGGAGCAGAAGCTGGCGGTGCTCCGCGAGATCGAGCCGTATGCGGCCGCCGTCGCATCATCGGACCCTACCCGTACCTGGTGCTCCGCTACGGACTCGAGTCGACCGAGTGGGTCATCGAGTGGTGCGAACGGGCGCGGGCCGAGCTGACCGAGACGAAATCGAAGTCGAAAAAGAGGACCAGGAGAGCAGCCTGATGTTCGAGCGACTTGCAGTGTTGGCGGACCGGCGCGGCAGGACGGTGGTGATCGTGGCCGTCATCCTCTCGATCGTCGCCGGCGCGCTGGGCGCCGGCGTCGCCGATCGCCTCGACCCGTACGGAGCGGAGGACCCGGCGACCGAGAGCGTCGAGGCGGCCGACCGGCTCGAGCAGGCCGGCTATCGCGAGACCGGCGTTGTCGTCCTCGTCGAGGACGTCCGAGTCGACTCGGCGGCCGGTCGGGAGCGAGTCGAGGACATAACCACGCGCGTTGGCGCGGACGAGGACGTCGCCGGCGTGGCGAGCTTCTACACCACCGGCTCGCGCGACTTCGTCTCGCGCGACGGCAACTCGACCTACCTGGCGGTGCAACTCTCAGCGACGGAGGACGACGAGATCCAGGACGCCGCCGAGCGGATCAGCGCCTCGCTGGAGGAAGAGCCGGGGGTCCTGGTCGGCGGCGGCGCCGTCGCTCAGGAGCAGGCCGGCAAGCAGGTCGAGGAGGACCTGCGCCGTGCGGAGCTCTTCGCCTTCCCGATCCTCTTCCTGCTGTCGCTGCTCTTCTTCCGCAGCCTCGTCGCCGCGGCGCTGCCGCTGCTGGTCGGCGGGCTGACGATCGTCGGCACCTTGCTGATGCTGAGCGTGGCGAGCGAGCTCGGCTCGATTTCGATCTTCGCGCTCAACCTGGTGGTCGGCCTCGGGCTCGGGCTGTCGATCGACTACAGCCTGTTCATCGTCTCGCGCTACCGCGAGGAGATCGCCAAGAGCGGCCCCGGCCTCGAGGCGATGAAGCGGACGATGGCGACCGCGGGACGCACGGTCCTGTTCAGCTCGTTGACGGTGGCCGGCGCGATCGCGTCCCTGCTCGTCTTCCCGCAGCGCTTCCTCTACTCAATGGGGGTCGGCGGCTCGCTGGTCGCGCTGATCGCCGCGGCGGTGGCGCTGATCGTGCTGCCGGCGATCCTCGCCCTGCTCGGAACGCGCGTCAACGCGCTCGCGCCCGGCTTCCTTCACCGCCGCGCGGAGCGTGACGCACAGCCGGATGAGCAAGGCTTCTGGTTCCGGCTCTCACGGCTCGTGATGCGAGTGCCCGGCCGGATCGCGATCGCCAGCGCGGCGTTCCTGATCGCGCTCGGGATTCCCTTCTTCAGCATCCAGTTCACCTCCGTCGACGCCCAGGTGCTGCCCGACAGCGCGAGCGCCAACCAGGTGGACGACGCGCTCCGGGCCGACTTCCCGCCCTTCCGCGACACGCCGATCCAACTCGCCGTCAGCGGCGGGCCGGAACAGGCGGAGGCGGTGGCTCGCGAGGCGGAGGAGCTACCCGGCGTGGCGGCGGTCAGACCGCCGGCCGAACTGGAGGGCGGCAACTACGTGGTCGAGGTCGTCTCCTCCAACCCGCCGCTCAGCGATGCCAGCCAGGATCTGGTCGCCGACCTGCGGACGCTGGATGGGCGATGCGCTCGCCACGGGCTCCACCGCGGGTTTCATCGACCTCAAGGACAGCCTCGCCGATCACCTCCCGCTGATGCTCGCGATCGTGGTGACGGTGACCCTGGTGGTGCTCTTCCTGTTCACCGGCTCACTGGTGCTGCCGATCAAACAGATCCTGATGAACCTGCTCGGCCTCTCGCGCCGTGTTCGGGATCCTGGTGATGATCTTCCAGGACGGCCGGCTCGAGGGGCTGCTCGGCTACACCAGCCAGGGCGCGCTCGAGGCAACCCAGCCGCTGTTCCTGTTCGTCGTCGCGTTCGGGCTCTCAACCGACTACGGCGTCTTCCTCCTGGGACGGATCAAGGAGGCGCACGACGCCGGGGCGAAGACCTCCGACGCGGTCGCCATCGGTCTCGAGCGCGTGGGACGCATCGCAACGGCCGCGGCGGTCCTGTTCGCCGTCGCGATCGGGGCCTTCGTCACCTCCGAGATGATCTTCATCAAGCAACTCGGGCTCGGGACCGCGCTCGCGGTGCTGATCGACGCGACGATCGTGCGGGCGCTGCTCGTCCCCTCGCTGATGGAGCTGCTCGGCAAATGGAACTGGTGGGCGCCGAAACCGCTGCAGCGAATCCACGCCCGGCTGGGGTTCAGCGAGGCGTGACGGGGGCGCGCTGGGCGAAACCGTCACCTCTCCGCTTTGCCCACCATATGGGTGGTCAGAACGGAGAGGTAGACAGGGCGACCGTGGTGCGCCCCTCTACGTCTCGGCCTCTGCCGCCTCGCCGCGCCGGTCGCTGTGCGCTGCTCGTCGTAGACCGTCGAGGGACTGCTCGCTCCAGCTGCGGAAGTAGAGCCTGCCCAACGCCAGGTCGACGAGGCGATCCTGGACGCGTCTGGGTTCCATCCCCATCTCCAGCTGCACGAACGTGCCGCCCTGCGCAGGGGTCAGGAGCCAGTGGGCGAACATGCCGGTCAACTGGCAGCTCATCCGGATTTCGCGTAGGTCCTCGCGGCGCTCGAGCAGGAAATTCGTCTCCGCGGTGCTACGCGGGACCCGTGTGACCTGCGCGTATTCGTCGCCCTCCTCGAACCGCTCGCCGCGTACCTCCACCACCCGCGGCCACCACTCCGGGTAGCGATCCGGCGCGCCCAGGAAGCCCCAGACCACTTCCACGGGGGCCTCGAGGTGGGCCTGCCGCCGATACGCGGACATGAGGAAATTCTCTCAGCGCGATGAGGCGAGCTGTCTCAGGCGGCGATCTGCGTTGTCGCGTGGGGAGCCGCGCGCGAGAACTCGAGCGCGGGATCCTCGATCGGGGCGCGCCGCAGCGACCTTCGGTTGGTCACATAGTTCTGCTCCCTGCGCCAGGGGTCGTTCGGCCCCTGCCTCGGGAACATGCTCGATCGCTCGCAGGATGTAGCCCGAGGTGAGGTCGGCGAATGGGACGTCGGGGGTCGCGTATTCCTGGCTGCGCGGCGTGCATTGCGTGTAGCCGTGCCGGTCCATGTGCTGGAGCAATCTGCAGACCTGCTGGGAGGTGAGGTCGGCGCCGAGCGTCCAGGACTGGTTCGTGTACCCGAAGGCAAACGCCATGTTGGGGACGCCACTGAGCAGCATTCCCTTGTACACGAGCGCTTCGTTCAGCTCGACGTCGCTGCCGTCGACGCTCAGCCGGATCCCGCCGAAGGGCACCATGTTGAGGCCGGTGGCGGTGACGATCAGGTCGGCCTCGAGCTCGGAGCCCGACGCGAGCGCCAGACCGGTCTCGGTGAACGTTTCGATGCTGTCGGTGACGACCGAAACGCGGCCTTCGCCGATCGCGTCGAAGAGATCGCCGTCAGGCACGATGCACATGCGCTGGTCCCACGGCTCGTAGCTGGGAGTGAAGTGCGTGTCGATGTCGTAGCCGGGCGGGAGGCGGCGCTCGAGCAGCCAGCGGATCAGCCTCTTCATCGCCGTGGGGCGGTGGCGGCTGAGCGCGAAGATCCCAATGGCGAGCAGGACGTTCTTCCAGCGCACGAGGGGATAGGCGAGGCGTGTCGGCAGCACGCGCCCGAGGACGCCGGCGATCGGATCGACCGCGGGCAGCGAAATGATGTAGCTGGGCGAGCGCTGCAGCATCGTGACGTGGTCGGCGCGCTCCGCCAGCGCCGGGATCAGCGTCACCGCGGTCGCGCCGCTGCCGATAACGACCACGCGCTTGCCGGCGTGATCGATGTCGTCGGTCCAGAACTGCGGATGAACGATCTCGCCGCCGAAGCGCTCGATGCCTTGGAACTCGGGTGTGTACCCCTCGTCATAGCGGTAGTAGCCGGTGCACGAGTACAGAAAGCCGCAGCTCAACTCGACCGTCTCGCCGGTGTCGCCGCGCTCTACCTCCACGGTCCAGCGAGCGTCCGCCGAGGACCAGTCCGCAGCGACGACCCGGTGGTGGAAGCGGATGCCTCGGTCGATGCCGTGCTCCCGTGCGGTCTGGCGGACGTAGTCGAGGATCGACGGGCCGTCGACGATCGCCTGCGCTCCCGACCAGGGACGGAACGGGTAGCAGAGCGTGAACATGTCCGAGTCCGAACGGATGCCCGGGAAACGGAAGAGGTCCCACGTCCCGCCGATGGCTCCGCGCGCCTCGAGGATCGCGAACGTCTTGTCCGGACAGTTCTCCTGCAGCCGACAGGCGGCGCCGATACCGGAGATGCCGGCCCCAACGATCAGCACGTCGACGTGTTCAGGCGTCATGTCGAGCTCCTCTTCGATGCAATCCGCGAGTCCTTGAGGGTCCAGCCTAAACCCAACGTGCCGGCTACGGGCAGGGAATGGTGGCGCGCACGGTCGTGCCGTGTCCCGGTCTGGAGTCGATGTCGAGCCACCCCTCGATCGCCGTCAGGCGGTCGGTGAGCCCGCGTAGGCCGGTGCCCAGCTCGAGGTCGGCGCCGCCGACGCCGTCGTCGCTGACCTCGATCGTCAGCCTGCCGTTTTCCTTGATCACGGTCACCGAGGCCTCGCTCGCTGAGGCGTACTTGGCGACGTTGGTGAGCGCTTCGGAGACGACGAAGTAGGCAGCCAGCTCGATTTGCTCGGGGAGCCGTTCGGCGGGCAGCTCGCCCACCGCGACCGGCAGCGGCGCACGGCGGGCGAGCGTCTCGATGGCGGCGCCGAGGCCGCGATCGGAGAGAACCGCCGGGTGGATCCCGCGCGCCAGCTCGCGGAGCTCCTTGAGCGCCTCATCGAGCTCGTCGCGCGAGCGGTCCAGCAGGCGGCCGGCCTCGCCGGGCTCGGCATCGAGCTTCTCTCGTGCCATGCGCAGGGTGAGCGCCAGCGAGACGAGCCGCTGCTGGGCACCATCGTGCAGGTCCCGCTCCAGCCGCCGGCGTTGACGCAAGCCGAGCATGCTCAGGTGGCTACTCGATTGCGGGCCGGGCGATTGCCGGCGGCTCGCGTCCCGCGAGCAGCCAGCCGGCCCCGGCGGCGGCCAGAGGAACGCCCACGACCATGAGGACCACGTAGAGCACCGGGATCCGACTGAGGTAGCCGAGATCGTCGAGGTACGTCGCGGCGACAACGACATAGGCGCCGGCGACGCCGAGGAGCGCGCCCAGGAGAGCGAGCCCACCGGCGGTGACGGCCGTCAGCGTGCGGCGGATCCTGCTCGTGGCTCCGGCCGCGGTCAGGGTGCGGAGGTCGCCGGCGGTCTCGCTGCGGATCAGCCCGACGGTCATGGCGAGGATCGCGAGCGCCAGGAGGGCGCCTGCGGCGGTCGCGATTGCGCTGAGCTTCGCTTGGGAGGTGGGCTCGCGCTGTGTCTCGATCGTCAGGCCCGCGCCGGCCGCCAGCTCCCGGGCCTCGGCGATCTGTTCGCTCGTCAGAGGCCGGTTCGACTCGACGAGCCAGCCGGACGGGATCTGTCTCCAGCCGCGGCGGCGAAGACCGTCGAGCGTGATGAATGAGACCGGCGCAAGGGCGGCCTCACCCTTCGGAGAGCCGAAGAGCTTCCGGCTGTCGATCCTCTGGACGTTCGTGACGGGAACTTCGGTCGCCTTTGGTCTTCCGGTCCCCACGTCCGCCCTGACGGTGACGAGCTCGTTGGCCGGGACGCTCGGGTGGGCCAGGAAGTCCGTGCTCGGATCGACCGCGGCGGGGTCGACTCCGGCGTACCTGAGCAGCGCGGGCGTGGCGACGTGGAGGCGCGCTTCGGTGACCCAGCAGCGTCGCTTGTCCAGGCAGAGAATCGGCCTCCTTGACCAGCGGTCGCTCTCAGCGTCATCGATCGGCCGTCGGAGCGCTTCCGCGTCACGGACTCGGACGCCGTCGATGACGCCGGGCGGGAAGCCCACTTGGAAGGCGCTTCGGAGTGGGATCACCGCCGCGTCGTCGAGACCTGCCGCGAGCTCGCGGACGCGAGCAGCCATACGTTCGAGCTCGGCGGGCGTCTGGATCGCGGATGAAATCCGCACCCTCCGTCGCTCCGGTGTACACGCGGATCTGCCGGTTTGACAGGTTGGGCCCTTCGGCGGCCGACTTCTTCTCCTCGGCCGCCGCGACGATCACGACCGCCGCTGCGATCCCGAGGGCGAGGGTGATGGCGGCGAGTGCCGCCCCGGAGCGGGCCTGATAGCGGGCAAGGTCTCGCAGCGCCAGGCGCGGAGCGATCGAGGTGTGCCGCGCAGCGCGGGCGAAGAGGCGGATCGCCAATGGACCCAGGAGCAGGGTGCCGAGGATCGTCGCCAAGATCCCGGCGACGATGAGCGCGTCGCTTTCTCGCTTGGAGACCGCAAGGGCGCCGATTCCCGCGGCGATCAACAGCGCGGCGACGATCGTCGAGTGGTGTGTGGCCCTCGGCCTGGGTGGTCGTGCCGAGAGAGCGAGCGTGACGGGGATGCGGGCGACCACCCGCCCCGGCCACCAGGCGGCAGCGGTTGCCCCGAGGACTGCCACGAAGACGATCGCCGCGAGCAGGGTCCAGGGCAAACTCAGCGGGTCGATGCGATGGCCGACCGCGGGCTCGAGCGTCGGGACGAGCGCGAGCCAGATCGCGAGACCCAGGATCGCCCCGAGCAGTGCGCCGATCGCGCCGACGACCGCGCCGCCCGTCAGCAGCACGAGCCGGAGGTGCTTCTCGGTCGCGCCGATCGCCGCGAGCGCGCCGAGCTGGCGGAGCCGTCGCTGCGCGATGACGGCAAAGCCCGCGGCGGCAACCAGCGTGGCGAGGAGCAGGAAGACGGTGGCAACGGAGAACATCGCCAGCGCGTTTGCCGACTGATCGTTCGGCCGAGCCTCGGACCCCGCGAAGGCGAACCGTTCGCCGGCGACGGGCCCATCCATGAAGGCGTCGACCGAGTCGGCGTCGGCGTCGACCAGGACCGTGACCTGGTCCGGTGCTCCCGCGGACGAGGGGGAGACGAGCGCGAACTCGTCGCTCAGATCACGTGGGTTCTCGACGGTGCCGACGACGGTCCGGCGACGGCCATCGAGGGCCAGAGGGTCCCCGATCTCGAGTCCGAGGAGCGTGGCCACGCGGTCGGTGACGGCGACCTGGCCCGGGCCTGCGGGGTAGCTGCCTCGGACGAGCGCAAGCCGTGTGCCCCCGTATGGGCCGCGCGGGTCCTGGGAGCGGAACTCGACCGGGTCGACGCTGCCGGGGACGGCCAGCGAGCGATGGCCGATGACGTCGATCGTCCCGAACCGTTCCCGGGTGGCGGCGAGACCCGCCTCGAGCCGGCTCGGATCGGCGCCGTCGAAGCGGAGCAGATGATTGGCCGAGCCGAACTCGGCGTCGTCCGCGGAACCCGAGTTGTACGCGATCGTGACGCTGGCGATCGCGGCCGCAACCGCGACGGTGAGAAGCGCGAGCACCAGGAGCTGCTGGCGCCACTCGCGCCGGAACATGCGCAAGGCCCACCTGACGACCGCGCGCCGCGCGGCAACGCCGCCGTTCGCCGGCCTTCGCAGCGTGGAGGAGTGAGCGAGCGCCGTCATCGCTCGTCACCGGGTCGCGAGGAGCGACTCCGGGCCGGGCGGCGCGACCGTCTGGTCGACCACGTGGCCATCGCGCAGGAAGACGACGCGGTCGGCCCACGAAGCCAGGTGCGCCTCGTGGGTTACGACGACACCGGCGACCCCCCGGCGCGTCGCCGACCGCAGCAGGCGCATCACCGCCTCGCCGTTCACGGAGTCGAGGGCGCCGGTGGGCTCGTCGGCGAGCAGCAGTCCGCGCTCGCCGACGATCGCCCGCGTGATCGCGACCCGCTGCCGCTCGCCGCCTGACAGCTCGTCGGCATAGCGATCGGCGTGGTCCGCGATATCGAGTTGCTCCATGGCCTCGAGTCCCGTCGCACGTGCGGCCTTGCCGCCTATGCCGTCGAGCTCGAGGGGCAGGGTCACGTTCTCGACCGCCGTCAGCCCAGGGAGCAGGTTGAAGTCCTGGAAGACGTAGCCGATCGAACGGCGTCGCATCCTCGCCCGATCGGAGCGCGAGATGCTCGAGAGGTCGACGCCGTCGACCAGCACCTGGCCGCTCGTCGCCTCCTCGAGGCTCCCCGCGATCGTCAAGAGCGTGCTCTTGCCGGAGCCGCTCGGCCCCATGATCGCGACCAGCTCGCCGCGCTCGACCGAGAGATCGACGTCGCACAGCGCGTGCACCTCCGTCGGCCCGGCGCCGTAGACCTTGGATACCTGGCGCAGTTCGAGCGCGCTGGTCATTGCGAGACCTCCATCGGGTCAGTTGCTTCGAGTGGCAGGTCGGCCTCTGGGGCCGGTGCGAGGGCCGGTCGCTGCTTCAGGCGGACGTCGGCGGTATCGAGCCAGCGGATGATCGCTTCGAGGCGGAAGAGCTCGGCGTCGGCGACGAGCGCCACCGCCAGGTCATCCTCCCCCGCCCCCGCCTTGACCTGCGTGTAGCGCTGCATGATCTCGATCACGTGCCGGCGGTGTACCTGCAGGATCTCGTGGATGTCGATCTCGGGGATCTGCAGGGCAACCAGCACCTTGATCACGAGCTCGTCGCGCGGGGGCGGAACGAGGTCGGGCGGGGTGCGAAGCCACTCGGCCAGCTCGCGCTCGCCCGTGGACGTGATCCTGTACCGCTTCCGCGATCGCTCGCTCTCCCCGTCGTCGGTTTCCCCGTCATCGGTTTCGACGAGTCCGTCCCGTTCGAGGCGCTGGAGGGTCGTGTAGACCTGCCCGACGTTGAGTGGCCAGACCTCGCCGGTCCGGGACTCGAACTCGTTCTGGAGCCGCAGGCCGAACTTCGGCCCCTCGCTGAGAAGCGCGAGGAGGGCGTGTGGGACGCTCACGAACGGCTCCAGGAGGTGAACATACCGAGTACTATACTCGGTATAGAGGGCGGGCGCAAGGGATCTTCATGACGGGGCGGCAGGGCCCGCCGCGAGATCCGGCCAGCGGTCCGCCTAGTCGCCGCTGCGGCGTCTCTCGGCAAACAATCTTCGGCAGATCCGGTGCATTCCCGAATCTGCATCGGCACCGGGGCAGTCCTAACTCGGCATCCGGCGCCACCGTCCTGACCTTTGGGGCTCCTGGCCGACCAATCCAGGAGAGCTCGCGTTTCCCGAGCACCGCGGCCGAACGATCTTCGATCACGTGCGGGTCGCCGCGGCCGAGGAGCAACACCCCCTTACCCAGCCAATACGCGAGACCGACCCGGCGCCACCACCCAACGGAAAGCGAGAGGGGAGTCAGTCGTAGCGCTGGATCATCCGAACGTTGAGCACGAGCATCACGGCGCCCAGCGCGGCCACCACCCCGAACCCCGGCAGGATCTTCTCCCAGTCGAGGTCGTCGAGGATCAGCGAGCGCATCGCCTCCATCAGGTAGGTGACCGGGTTCAGCGTGGCGGCGATCTCCATCGGCTCGGTCAGCAGGTCACGCGGGACGAAGTTGGGTGTGAGGAAGAGCAGCGGGAAGAAGATCAGCCCGCCCGAGTTCGTCGCCGCCGCGCTGCGCGTCTTGAGGGCGATGAGCTGCATGAAGCCGGCGTAGACGACGCCCCAGAGCGCGCTCAGTCCGACGAGCAGGATGAAGCCCAGCGGCCCGCTCGCGATCGATATCCCGAATGGCAGGGCGAGCAGCACGATCACCGACGACAGGACGACGCCCTTCGCGCCCTCCGCCACGAGCCGGCCGAGCACCATGGCGTAGCGGGGGATCGGGATCGCCCGCAGCTTGTCGAAGTAGCCGCCCTCGATCTCCTCGACCAGGAACAGGGCGGCCATCCCGAACGAGGCTGCCAGCAGCAGCGTGATCGGCAGCTGGAACGCCCCGTAGCCCTGGCCCTCCAGGAACCCGGTCGACTCCGACGGAAAGATCTCGGCGGCCTGGCCGGTGTTGACGACCAGGAAGAAGATCGGGATGAACATCGTCATGAACAGCGCGTCGGGCTGCCGTATCGCCTCACGCAGCGCGCGCTTTCCAAGCACGATCGTCGCGCTCATGCCGCCACCTCCTGGACCTCGCCCGCCGCCCGGTCGCGGGTGCGCCCGGTGGCGTCGAGGAACACGTCGTCGAGCGTGGGCTCTTCCTCGCCGCCGCGCCGCCTGCGCAGGTCTGCCTTGAGCTCCTCCGGCGTGCCCTCGCGCACGATCAGGCCGCCGTCGATGATGGCGAGACGGTCGCAGAGCTGGTCGGCCTCCTCGAGGTACTGGGTCGTGAGGAAGATCGTGGTGCCGTGCCCGTTGATCCGGCGCAGCTCGTCCCAGACGGTCAGCCGGCTCGCCGGGTCCAGGCCCGTCGTCGGCTCGTCCAGGAACAGGACGTCCGGCTCGTGCACGAGCGCCGCCGCCAGGTCGAGGCGGCGCTGCATGCCGCCGGAGTAGCCCTTGATCACCCGGTCCGCGGCGTCCTCGAGCTCGACCAGCGCCAGCAGCTCCTGCGCACGCTCCTTGGCCTGACCCGCGCTGAGACCGAACAGCTGCCCGTGCATCACCAGCAGCTCGCGGCCTGTCTGGCGGGGATCGAGGCCGGCCTCCTGGAGCGCGACGCCGATCCGCTGGCGGGCTTGGTCCGGGTCGCGGGCCACGTCGACGCCGCCCACCTCCGCGCGACCGGAGGTGATCGTCAGCAGGGTCGTGAGCATGCGCACGGTCGTCGACTTGCCGGCCCCGTTGGGTCCCAGGAAGCCGAAGATCTCGCCCGTGTGGACCTCCAGGTCCACGCCGCGGACGGCTTCCACCGCGTCCGCGCGGCCGTTGTAGTGCTTCACAAGCCCTTCGGCCCGAACGGCCGGGCCCCCCATCTCATTCATCTCCATGTGTTGTGCTCCTTGCCTTACGACCGGGCGAAGACGCGAGACTCATCGGTGCGCTTTCGGCCGGCCGCGACGATCGCTCTCGTATACCCGCTCACCGGATCTTCTGATCGCCGCACCTCCTGCTCGGCGTCGCCCTGTTCGCCGCTCTGGGCTGGCTGCCGCGCGCGCCGGTGACCGGCAACGCCGAGCTCGCTGCGGTGCGGCGCACGTCGCCGTGCTCAGGAATCAGGGCGCGCCGAAGTCGTGCACGTAGGTGCCGCCGGTGCCACCCTGGGGCGTGCGCGGAGCCACTCCGATCCCGCTGTCGAGCAGGGAACCGCTGAGGATGTGCGCGCGGTGGCCGGCTGAGTTCATCCACGCGCCCACGATGCGCCGCGGCGTGCCGAGCGACCTGTCTCCCCAGGCGATGTTCTCGGCCAGATAGCCGCCCAGGTATCCGGCGGCCCGGATCCTCTGATCGAACGTTCGCCCATCGGCGGAGACGTGTGAGAAGTAGCCCTTCGTGGCCATGTCGTCCGCGTGCCCCTGCGCTGCCAGCGCCAGCGGAGCGTTGTCCACGAGTGGCGCCAGCCCGAACTGAGCCCGCTCGGAGTTGACGAGGCACAACGTCGCCGAGCGGACCGCGGGGAGGTTCGAAGCGGACGGAACAGCGTCCGCGCCGGCACAGCCCGCCTGCGGTGGCGGTGCGGGCGCCGGCGGGGGCGGCGGGATGGGCGCGGTCGGCGCGCCCGATGCAGGTGGAGGGACCCCGGGCAGGATCGGAGCGACCGGAGCGGGCGCCGGGGCGCGATGGCCGGGCGGTCGGCGCCGGCGCTGCCGGCAGCGTCGCTTGCGCTTCCCGCGCCCCGCCCCAGGGCGCCGCTGCTCGCCGGAGTGGCGCCTGAGCCGCTGCTTTCCGCGGCAGCGCCGGCGGCGCTTCTGGCCGGCCTTCTCGCGCTTTGAGGGCTCACCCGCCCCTGCGCGTTTGCCGGTCGCCTCGTCCGCCTCTCGTCGGCGAACCGGCGCCGGCACCCGTCGCCGGCAGGCTGAGCGTCACCAGCGACAGCGACGGCGGCAATCCCCGAGAGGAAGCTACGAGCGGGCACCCGCTCGCAGCCTACCTCCGTGCTCTGGGACCTAAACGCGCTGCAACGTGGTCGTCGCCGAACACCTGCCGCCAGGCAGCCACAGTGCCCGACTTGATGTCGTGAGGCGACATCAAGGCGGCATCCTTCGACCGCGGTCAGCGATCGTTGGCCATCTCCAGGATCTGCAGCTGCTTTGCCGGACCATGGCCATTCGGGTAGAAATGCGCCGGCTCTCACGAACACGCTGTCCGACGCCGGCACGGATGCTCACACGGTCGTGCAGAGCAACCAGCCAGCGAGCACTTTGCCGAGACAGGAGGTCCGGTATGCAACGCCATCTTGCCATCATCGCTTCCGCCGCCTTGTTGGTGGCCGGCGTCGGGTCGGCAGCCCTCGTCGCGCACGCGGCGAACACATCGAGCGGGCACAAGCCGCCCCATGGGCCGGGTGCCCGGCAGTTCGTTGGCTACTGGATGGGGATCGACCCCCTCGACGGGGGCGATTCTCGGCGGGGGATCACCAGAAACGACGATCGAACGTTTTCGGTGATCGGGCGCGACACGGTGTTCACCCTGTGCGACGGCACCGACCGAGCCATCGTCACCGTTGGCGACGCCACCGTCGTCGGCTCGGCGTTGGTCAGCGACAACCTCGTCATCACTTGCACGAACAATGACTCCACCATCGAGCTAAAGGTCCGCTACGACGTCATCGACAGAAACATCATTCGCGAGTCGGTGACTACCCAAGGTGGCGAGCCGGTGGACGAGATCATTTTCCATCGAGTGAGCGAGCGGTGATCATGAGTCCTGCGGGGGGTTAAGCGGGCGGACCTTCCCCGGCCGGCTTGTTGCCGGCACGATGGCCGGTCGGGTAGAAATGTGCCGTGGCGAGGATTCTCGCTTCAGCGGCGGTGGTCGCGGCTCTCGCCCTTCCAGGCGCGGCGGCGGCGCGGTCGGGTGGCCACGACCGCGCTGCGGTGAGTCATGGGGTCGTCGTCGGCGACGCCACGCCGCGGTCGGCGGTGCTGTGGGCGCGAGCGGACCGGGACGCGACACTGCGGGTGACGTTGTCGGGAGGGCCGCACCGGCGCGTCGAAGCTGTTCCCGTGAGCGCCGCCGATGACTGGACCGGCCAGGTCCGCCTCGACGGCCTGGCACCCGCGCGAAAGTACCGCTATCGAGTTCGCTTCGGCCGTGGCGGACCTGCCGCTCGCGGATCGTTCAGGACTCCGCCCGCCGAGTGGACGGCCGCCCCGGTGCGGCTCGCCTTCGGCGGCGACGTGGCCGGGCAGAACGTCTGTCGCGACGCCGTGGAGGGCTTCCCGATCCTGGACACGATCGACGCGTGGCGGCCGGACGTCTTTGTCGGCCTCGGCGACATGATCTATGCCGACAACGCGTGCGCGGCCACCGGCCTTTACGGAAACGCCCAGCTGGCAGGGACGTTCGGACCGGCGATCGACCTCGCGGGCTTCTGGGCGCACTGGCGCTACAACCGGGCCGACCCGGCATCGCAACGCCTGCTCGCGAACACGAGCTACGTCGGCGTCTGGGACGACCACGAGGTCATCAACGACTTCGGGCCACAAACCGACGTTGGCTCGGCGCCGCCGTACCCGCCCGGCCTCCACCTCCTGCCCATCGGGCTGCGCGCGTTTCTCAACTACACGCCGGTGGCGAGCGCCCCGCGGCTCTATCGCAGCCTGCGCTGGGGACGGCATCTCGAGCTGTTCGTCCTGGACACGCGCAGTTACCGCGACGCCAATTTCGCCCCCGACAGCCCCGACCACCCCAAGACCATGCTCGGTCGCGAGCAGCTCGCATGGCTCAAGGAGCGGCTCATGCGCTCCAACGCAACCTGGAAGGTGATCGTCTCGAGCGTGCCGATGTCGATCCCCACCGGCTTCCCGACCACAAACGGCCGTGACGGATGGGCCAACGCCGATCAGATGACCGGGTTCGAGAACGAGCTCCTCGACATCCTGAGGTTCATGGCCGAGCACGGCGTCGACAACCCGGTCTGGATCACAACCGACGTGCACTTCGCCGAGGCGTTTCGCTACTTGCCGTTCCCCGAGCACCCCGACTTCGCCGTCCACGAGATCGCCACCGGCCCGCTCAACGCCGGCATCTTTCCGAACCGCGATTTCGACACGACCCTGAACCCCGAGGTCCTCTTCTTCCACGGCCCCGATAGCGGTGCCGACGTGACGAGTTGGGAGCAGGCAAAGCAGTGGTTCAACTTCGGCACCCTCGAGGTCGGCGCCAATGGCGACCTGACGGCCGAGGTGGTCGATACCGCCGGGGTGCCCCGGTTCTCACTTACGCTCGACGCGCGCCAGCGGGCGGGCCGCCGATAGCCCGCGCCGCTTCGGGCCGCACCCGGCCAGTCTGCAGGGGCTTCTCGTAGATGGCGAGGTCGCACGGGGTGGCAAGCAGCGGCGCGAGGTGCAGATGGGAGTCCTCGATGCTGGCGGTGCGGACCGGCCGGTAACCGAGCCGGCCGTACCACGCCTTGAGGAACTCCTTGCTCGGATGGCGCCAGGCGCGCGGGAGGAGCAGCTCGAGCTGCATCGCTCGCATCCCGCGCTCGCGGCTGTGCTGCTCGGCGAAGGCGACGAGGGCGCGGCCGACACCGGTGCCGCGCTGATCTGGGGCCGCGACCAGCATCCCGAACTCGCTCGCGTCGTTCGCGACGTCGTGAACCCGGACGCTGCCGGCGATCTGGCCGTTCCGGGTGGCGACCGCGATCTGTCCCGTGCGGATCAGCTCCGCGACCTCGGCCGCCGTCGTCCGTGGGGCCCCGTCGCGCCAGAGCCCGCTCTCGGCGGTCGTGTACACGTCGTTGATGAGGTCGGTGAGGTGATCGACGAGCCGGGCATCGTGGCTGTCCGCGCCTCCAGTAGGCGGACGGCGATCGTGGCCGGCTGCTGGTCGTTCGTGCTCATTGGTCGAGGATGGCGACCGGCATCGAGCGAAGCAATACATAGTTCTCACCGAAGCGATCGTGTTCTACGATCGTTCGCGTGGAGCTCCGGCAGCTGCGAAGCGTCGAGGCGGTGGCGCGCCACCGCCACTTCACGCGCGCCGCCGAGGAGCTCCACGTCGCCCAGTCGGCGCTGTCGCACCAGATCCGACGGCTCGAGGAAGAGCTGGGGATCCAGCTTTTCGAACGCACGAGCCGCCGCGTCACCCCAACCGAGGCAGGCCAGGCGATCGCCGCTCGAGCCCGCCGTGTCCTGGCCGAGGTGGACGGCGCACGCGCGGAGGTCGACGAGCTTCGCGGCGTCCTGCGCGGACGAATCTGGATCGGACCGCTCGTGCCCGCCGGCGACGTCGACGTCCCCGGGCTGCTCGCACGCTTCAGCCAAGCCCACCCGGGCGTCGAGGTCGGCCTCCGCGAGGGCATCGCCGCCGACATGCTGCGCTTGGTCGCCGCCGACGAACTCGACGCCGCCTTCTGCCTGCTGGCCGGCGAGATCCCCGACGAACTCGCCGTCGAGCGACTCAGCCACGACGAGGTGGTCGCCGCCTTCGCCCCCGACCGCGCCCCACCCGCTCCACGCGTCAACGTGGCCGACCTGGCCAAGCACCAGATCGTCGCGCCGCGCCGCGGCTCGGCCATCACCACCGCACTGGAGCAGCGGTTCTCTGACGCCGGCGAGCCACTCCGCCTCGCCCTCGAGAGCGGCGACCCCTTCCTCCTGCGCTCGCTCGCCGCCCGAGGTTTCGCCACAGCGATCCTCCCTCGGTCGCTCACCGCCCTGGCGGGACCCGCCATCGAGGTGCGAAGCCTGCACCCCGCCGTCCAGCTGCCCGTGGCGCTCGTCTGGCGCCGCGAGCGCAACGCCCCGCCGGCGGCACGCACGTTCATCGAATTCGTCCGCCGCGAAGCAGCAATCACCAGATAGAGGCTCGTGGCTGTCCGAGCGAGCCGGGCGGGATCCCGTCCCGGGCGGTGAACCGATTGGCCACCCATCGCGAAGAAGACGGTCGAGATGGGTTATATGCGACAGCAAAGAGAGGCACCACTGATCCGCGAGCCCGCCGAGGCGCCCGTCGCCGCGGGCCGGCGGCCATCGCTGCCGCGATGGTTTGTGTTTCGCTCGCCGTTGCCGCCTCGGCTCCGGCCGGCTCCGCCGCCGAGCGGGCATCGATCGAGGCACCCGCGGCCGGGAGCATTCTCGGCGGCCCGGGCGGCATCCTCGGTGTCGGCCCCGAGTCGGGCGCCGCCGATCCGGGGCGCCGGCTGCGGGAGGCGGTCCCGGCCCGGGCGGCGGTCGGAGGTTCCGGCGGTCGGGGGTTCCCGAGCGGCCGTGACGGCTCCCGCGGCCACGGCTTCGTGCGCGACGCCCGCGGCTTCGCCAAGATCGACGTGCCCGGCGCGTCGTTTACCGCCGCATCCGGAAGCAACGACGGCGGGCAGATCGTCGGCGACTACCTCGACGCCCGAAAGAGCTTCCACGGATTCCTCCGCGATGGCCGCCGCGTCCGCAGGATCGACTTCCCCGGCGCCAAGGGAACCTTCGCCGCCGCGATCAACGACCGGGGCCGAATCGTCGGTTCGTATACCTACGAGCGCGGCACGCCCGCCCTCCGGTCCGCCGAGCACGGCTTACCTGCTCGACGAGCGCGGCCGCTTCCGGCGGATCGACGTGCCCGGCGCGAGCGCGACCCGGCCGGCCGCGATCAACAACCGCGGCCAGATCGCCGGCGAGTACGTCGACCGGGCCGGCAGATCCCACGGCTACCTGCAGGACCGCGACGGCTCGGTCACCACCATCGACCCGCCGGGGGCCGGCGCGACCGTGGTCACCGACGTCGACGATCGGGGCCGGGTCGTGGGCGCCTCCGTCGAGAAGCAGACGGCGATCAGCGCCTTCGTGCGCGAGCCGGACGGCCGCTTCACGACCATCGCCCACCCCGACGCCGGCTTCTACGGCACCGTGCCCGAGGGCATCAACAACCAGGGCCAGATCGCGGGCAGCTACTCCGACGCCAACGATAGGACGCACGGCTTCGTGCTCGACGACGGCGCCTACACGACCGTCGACGCCCCCGACGCGCCCGGCAACACCCAGGTGCTCGACATCGACGACCGCGGCCGGCTGGTCGGCGCGTCCGGGCGCGTCGGCTACGGCTACCTCGCCGACGGGCGCGGGCAGCCGATCGAGATCGACGCTCCCGGTGTCGTGAGCGACACCTTCCCGTTGGGCATCAACAACCGGGGCGATATCGTCGGCTCCTCCGACCGGGGCAGCGCCAGGAGCTACCACGGCTTCCTGCGCGACCGGCGCGGCCGGTTCCGCCGCATCGACGTCCCCGGCGCCGCCGGAACCGCCGCCACCCGCATCAACGACGCCAGGGAGATCGTCGGCTACTACAGCGACACCAACGACAACCCCGGCACGGCCACCGACGGCCGCGGCTTCCTGCTCGACCGGCGCGGCCGCTTCACCCGGATCGACGTCCCCGGCGCCACGCAGACCCAGCCGGCCGGCATCAACAACCTCGGCGAGATCGTCGGCGTCTACGTTGACGCCGCCGGCGCGGTGCACGGGTTCCTGCGCGGCCGCGACGGCGAATTCACCACGATCGACGTCCCCGACGCCCAGGTCACGATTGTGTTCGACATCAACGACCGCGGCCAGACGGCCGGCATCTACCTCGACGCCGGCGGAAGACTCCGCGGCTTCCGGCGCGACCGCTCCGGCGAGGTCACGACGATCGACGCCCCCGGGGCGGTCCAGACCCGGGTGCGCGGCATCAACAACCGCGGCCAGATCGCGATCGACACCGTCGACGCACAGCTGGTGCACCACGGCTTCCTGTTCGACAACGGCCGCTTCACCGAGATCAGACCGCGCGGCGCCGCCGGCAACGGGTCGCTGGCCACCGACGTCGACGACCGCGGCCGCGTGCTCGGCTACGTCCTCTGAGGAAGAGGAAGAGAAAAAAAAAAAAAAAAAAAAAAAAAAAAAAAAAAAAAAAAAAAAAAAAAAAAAAAAAAAAAAAAAAAAAAAAAAAAAAAAAAAAAAAAAAAAAAAAAAAAAAAAAAAAAAAAAAAAAAAAAAAAAAAAAAAAAAAAAAAAAAAAAAAAAAAAAAAAAAAAAAAAAAAAAAAAAAAAAAAAAAAAAAAAAAAAAAAAAAAAAAAAAAAAAAAAAAAAAAAAAAAAAAAAAAAAAAAAAAAAAAAAAAAAAAAAAAAAAAAAAAAAAAAAAAAAAAAAAAAAAAAAAAAAAAAAAAAAAAAAAAAAAAAAAAAAAAAAAAAAAAAAAAAAAAAAAAAAAAAAAAAAAAAAAAAAAAAAAAAAAAAAAAAAAAAAAAAAAAAAAAAAAAAAAAAAAAAAAAAAAAAAAAAAAAAAAAAAAAAAAAAAAAAAAAAAAAAAAAAAAAAAAAAAAAAAAAAAAAAAAAAAAAAAAAAAAAAAAAAAAAAAAAAAAAAAAAAAAAAAAAAAAAAAAAAAAAAAAAAAAAAAAAAAAAAAAAAAAAAAAAAAAAAAAAAAAAAAAAAAAAAAAAAAAAAAAAAAAAAAAAAAAAAAAAAAAAAAAAAAAAAAAAAAAAAAAAAAAAAAAAAAAAAAAAAAAAAAAAAAAAAAAAAAAAAAAAAAAAAAAAAAAAAAAAGGGGGGGGGCACGTGGAAGGCTGCCCGGCTGTTCGCCCTGTTGAACCTCTGACTGTACGACGGCTATCTGGCGGTCTGGGACGCCAAGTTCGCGTCCAACCACTGGCGCCCGCAGACGGCCATCCGCGCCCAGAGACGACGGCAACCCGGCCACCGCCCCCGACCCGAGCTGGGAGCCCCTGCGTCCCACCCTCCCCTTCCCCGAGGCGCCTCCGCGCACCCGCCGGTTGCAGCAGCGGCCGAAGTGCTGGCCCGCGCCTTCGGCGGAGACGCCCATCACCATGCAGACCACCACCGCCCCGCCGGACATGCCCACCCGTCGTCACCAGCTTCGCCGCCGCCGCCGAGGAGTGCGCCGACTCGCGCGTCCGCCTGGGGTGGCACTTCCGCTACTCCACCGACGCGGCCGCGGTGGGCGTTCGACGATGCCCACGGTTGCTGGAGGGTGGGCCTACGAGTAGTGGTCGTAGCGCAGCAGCATCACGCCGAGCATGGCGGGGATCATTGCGGCGTGCTGGACGCCGAGCGCCGCGCCGGTCGACAGCACGGCGGCCGCCGCAAGCGCAGCCGCCGCGAGCGTCGGGACGATCATCGCTGCGGCCATCTCCATGTTCCGGGCCCGCGGGTGCCCGCGGTAACTCATCCAAGCGACCATCGGGACGGTCATGTTGAACCCCATCAGCAGCACTCGGAAGCTGCCGGACGTGTCGCTGAGGCTGCCGCCGGCAGCCGCAACAGCGAGCTGCGCGACTCCGCTGAGCACACCCATGCCGAGCAACATCACAAGGAGCATCTCGCCAAAGTGGCGAAGGAACCTCCGCTTACTGCGGGCACGGCTTGAGGCGCCTGCGTTGATCTCGAGCTGTGCTGAGCCGTTCATGTTCTTTCCTCCCTTTCCGATTCCCACCGGCGACCAAGATACCCCCTAGGGGTATATGGTCTGTGAGTTGAAGCACACCCGCGACTACCGTCTGGGGTGGACATGGCCGGATAGGATCCGGGAGCGCATTGACCGACTCGGCAGCCACCTTCGTCTTCGCCGACATCGCCGGCTTCACTGCCCTGACGGAGGCACACGGGGACGAGCAGGCGGCAACCTTGGTGGCGGACTTCCGCGAGGCGGTCACGGCCGAGCTGCCGTCCGGCGGCGCTCACGTCAAGACCATCGGCGACGCATTGATGCTGCGCATACCGGATCCAGCCCGGGCAATCCTGCTGGGCCTCAACATCACCCGCGGGCTGATGCCCGGCCATGGGGCCCCGGCCGTGCGCGTGGGTCTTCATCACGGGCCTGCCATTGAGCGCGATGGCGATTACTTCGGTGCGACCGTGAACCTCGCGGCGCGTGTGTCCGCGCTCGCAAGTGGTGGCGAGGTTCTGCTAACGGGGAACACCGCTGCGCTGGCCCCTCAACTTGGAGGCGTCTTCTATGAGGCGCGCGGTCGTCACCAGCTCCGAAATGTTCGGGAACCGGTCGAGGTCTTCGCGGCACTCCCCCAGGGCGATTCCGGACAGGACCGACTCCCCGTGGATCCCGTCTGCCGGATGGCCGTCGACCCGGAGCGCGCGGCCGGCCGGCTCCTGCACGAAGGCACCGCCTACTTCTTCTGCACGCTCGCCTGTGCGGGCGAGTTCGCTCGCGAGCCGGAGCGCTTCGTCGCTTAGCTCGACGATGACCTCGCCCGACACGACTCAGACGGCCGGCCGCCGGCGAGACGCCGGTTCGAGGGTTGGCGCCGGCGTGACGCCGTTCCAGACCGACGCCGAGGCGACGATCCGGCTCGCCGTTGGTGCCGAGGAGCTCGGATACGCCCGTTTCGGCGCCGCCGAGGGGTGGACCCAGGATGCGGTGGTGCTGCTGGCGCAGATCGCCGGAGTGACCTCGCGAATCGGGCTCGCCACGGCGGTGCTCCCGGTCTGGAGTCGCACGCCGGCGGCGATCGCCATGGCCGCGGCCGGCCTTCAACGGGCGTCGGATGGCCGCTTCGCTCTCGGCCTCGGCGCCAGCAGCCCACCGCTCGTCGAGGGCTTGCACGGACTCACCTGGCACCAGCCGGTCGATCGGCTGCGCACGACGCTCGTCGCCGTCAGGACGCTGCTCGACGGCGCGCGACTGCCGCTCGACCGAGAGAACGTCAGGGCGCTTCGACTGGGCGCACCGCCCGAACGGCCTGTCCCGATCTTCCTCGCAGCGCTCGCCCCCTCCTCGGTCCGCCTGGCGGGTGAACTCGCAGACCACTGGCTGCCCTTCCTCTGGGCCCGGTCGCGACTCGCCGACGGTAAGACCCTGCTTGCCGAGGGTGAGGCGCTTGCCGAGGCTCCGACCGCCACCGGCGTTGCCGCCAGTGTCCCGCTCGCGATCGCCCAAGACGAGGAGGCGGCCAGGCAGATCGCCGCCGGTTGGCTGCTCGCATACCTGACGCGCATGGGCCCCCTGTATCCGCGGATGCTCCGAGAACAGTTCGGGTTCGCGACCGAGGTCGATGCGCTGCTAGCCGCGAATGAGAGCGGCGGATCGCCGCGGCTGCCCGCGGCAGCGGAGCGCTTGGCTCGAGATGTGACCGTGATGGGCACCTACGACGAGGCGCCGGACGCCGTCCGCCTCTGGCTCGAGGCGGGGGCCGACTCGATCGACCTCGTGTTGCCGCTCGGATTGCCCGAAGAGCAGCTCCACGAAATGCTCGAGGCGGCCGCGCCGCGCGGCTAGGGCGCGGCACTCTCCTTCGCCGCCGCCTCGATCTCGCGCTCGAGCTCGTCGGCGTCGGCGTCGATCTGCTTCTCGATCAGCTTGTTGGCCCGCTTGGTCGCCTTCTCGAGCTGCTCCTCGAGCTTCGACTCGCCGAGCACGATCACCGCCGCGTTGCCGGCCTCGAGCTCCTCGCCGAGCTCCTTGAGGTCCCCGCGCGAGATACCGCGCGTGAGGTGGCCCGTGAGGCCGCCCGCGCCGGCCCCGACGATCGCGCTGCCGAGGATCGCCGGCGGGAAGATGATCCCCACCAGCGCGCCCACGGCCGCGCCGGTCCAGGCGCCGTGCTGCGTCGGCTTCTCGGTCTTAGTCACGCGCACCTTGCCGTCGTCCTCCTTGCGGATCACCGCCGAGTCGAAGGTCCCGATCGCCCCCATCGCATGGAGGTCGAAGACGGCCTCGTAGTCGGCCTCGGCATCGGCGATCTCGTCATAGACAGCGGCATACAGGAATACGGGCCGGTCGGCCATTTCTCGAGTCCTTTCGTGAGGGGCAGGCGGCCGTGTTTTAGCACCCGCTCGGAGCCTATTCTCGTGACACCGCACTAGGACGGGTCTGACACCACGCGCGGGGGCGACCGCTCGCTCCCTAGCCCGAATAGAGCGTGAGCGCTCAGCCGTCGCACGCAGACAGCTTTTCGTCGTCCGTTTCGACCGTGATCTGAGGGTGCACCGGGACTAGCGCAAACACAGGCGGAAGGAGGAGTGCGGGCTTCTGTCGCCGGTCCCGCGCCTGAGTGCCGAGTCGCATGGAAACCAGCGCTCCGCTCAGCGCGACCTCGAGTTGTGCAAGCAGGCGGAAGCAGCACTCGCGATGGGTCGCGCGGGGGCTGCCCCTCGTCCCCTCGCCAAGGCTTGCAAGGAGCCGCGCGGTCTTGCATCCGACGAGCGACGACCCGCCGTTCAGTCCCGCCGACGACAGCGCGTCAGCGAGACGTCAGCGGAATGTCAGCGGGTTGAGGTGTGCTTCAGCAGCACATCTCCCTACCAACCAGCTGCCGACCGCCGCCACAGCGAGATCTCAAGGAGATTCAGATGCATCGATTCCGCCTCCGCAGGTACTCCGACGGTGTCGGCGTGCGCGCTCGTCCGATTGGGGATTCCATGAGGAACCTGAAGTTGCAGCGTCCGAGCCCTGCGCTCGTCGTCTCTCTGGTGGCTCTGTCGGTGGCGCTGGGCGGCACCGGCTATGCGGCGGTCGTGTTACCGGCCAACAGCGTCGGCGCGAAGCAGATCAAGAGGAACGCCGTGACCGCGGCGAAGGTGAAGGACTCCTCGCTGCGAGCGAGCGATTTCCGGCCCTGGACAGCTTCCGGCCGGAGCGGCTGGACCTGTGGGACCTGCCGGGGCCACGGGGCCACGGGGCCCCGAGGGGCCGCGGGGCGTGGAAGGCGCTAGCGGCGAGGTCGGGCCGAAAGGCGATCCGGGGCAGCCGGGTGCGAAGGGCGATCCGGGCCAGCCGGGACCGCCAGGAGCTGCTGCCGGCGGGGCATGGCTAGCCACAATCAATGGCATCGGGATGAACGCTGGGTACTTCGGCCTCGTCAACGGAGTCAGTACCGCGGATAGCGCCCTCGACGCCAACCGAAGCGTCAGCCCGAACGCGCCGCTCCTCGTCAGTCATCTGCGCGTCTTGCTGACGAGCGCCCCCGGACCGGGCAGCTCGCGGCGCATTTCCTTCCGATTCAATGCGATGCAGGCTGCGCTCGTCTGTTCAATCGGTGGAGCGGACACTACGTGCAGCAGCGACGCCGAGGTTACGGTCCCGCCTGGGGCAATCATGGAGGTCTTCGTAGAAAATACTGGCGGCTTCCCGACCGCCACATCCGCACTCGTAGGCATGACTGCTAGACCGCAGTAGGGCCGCAGCTAGACAGAGCACGTTGGTCTGACCGCAAAACTCAAGGCGACCCGGCACGCGCCATGCCACGGTCATGTATGGCCTCGACGCCTGCGAGAGAGGCTGCCAGGCGCCTTAGAACTCGCCGCAGGGTGTCGCTTGGCTAGGTGCGTGTTCACGGCCTGGGACGAGGTAAAGCCGGTGCGCATCGGCCGCAAGGGTAGGACGAAGAGCAGTCGGGATGGTGAACGGGCAGCCCGTCGACACACGTGACCCGGCCCCGCTTGCGCTTTCGCGTGGACGTGACGGCGCACACCGCAGTCGTGGACCTGCCCCCGACTCTCGCTGTCAGGCGATAAGGAGGAGCACGTTGGTCTGCGCCGCCCACCGAGGCGGCCGCTAGGGCCAGGCGCCGCGCGTGGGCGAGTCGTGACCGCGGTTGTGCACGATCACACATGCCGAGGTGACCGACTGCGTGGTGCGCTGTGGCGGCGCGGCGGAAGATGCGCGCGACTCGACAAAGGTGAAGGACGGTGAGTCGGTTGGAGCCGGTCTCCGCGGGCCCGTTCTTCACGTCCTGAGTGATCTTCCCCCACCCACCAACCTATCTCTCAAGGAGTACGGCAAATGCTCAATCACCGCATCGGACGCAGGGCGCTGGTGCCGCTCGTCGCGGCAATCGTGCTTTCGTCGGCCGCCTCGGCCAACGCGCAGTTCATGCCCAACGAGAGGTGGACGAGCGACCCGTACTACGGCTCGCACGGCACCCACTTCGCCGACGTGACCGGCGACGGGCGTGCTGACGCCATCGCCGTCAACGACGACGGTGTCACCACGCGCGGCTCCGACGGCGTCTCATTCCTGCCCGGCTCGAAGTGGACGAGCGGCCCGTTCTACGGCTCGCGCGGCACCTACTTCGCCGACGTGACCGGCGACCGGAAAGCGGACGCGATCGCCGTCAACGACGGCGGCGTCACCGTGCGCCGCACCCTCAACTGGTGGTTTCACGACAACGAGACGTGGACCAGCGGCCCGTACTACGGCTCGCACGGCACCTACTTCGCCGACGTCGACAGCGACCGGAAAGCTGACGCGATCGCCGTCAACGACAACGGCATCTTCGTGCGCGAGGCCTGGCAGGACGAGTTCTTGCCGTTCCCAGATAGGTGGACCAGCGGCACGTTCTACGGCTCGCGCGGCACCTACTTCGCCGACGTGACCGGCGAGGGGTATACGGACGCGATCGCCGTCACCGACGGCGGCGTCCTCGTGCGGCGGGGCATTATACGGCTCCGGGGCGGGCAATACCCCGGCGCTTATCGGGAATTCGGGGACCCGGAGTTCTGGACGAGCGGCCCGTACTACGGCTCGCGCGGCACCTACTTGGCCGATGTGACCGGCGACGGTCGCGCTGACGCCATCGTCGTCAACGACAACGGCGTCACCGTGCGCCGCTCAAACGGCGGCTCATTCCTGCCCAACGAGAGGTGGACCAGCGGCCCGTACGACGGCTCGCACGGCACCTACTTCGCCGACGTGACCGCCGACGGGACAGCGGACGCCATCGCCGTCAACGACAACGGGATCACCGTCCGCCGCGCCCCGTAACCGGCGGACCTACGGAAAGGGAGGCGGCATCGAGCCGCCTCCCTCTCTCTAGCCGGTGGCAAGAGCAATCTCCGATCGGACCCGCGCGGGAACTCCACTTGGCCGAACGAGCAGCGATCCGCCGGGTGCGACCCCCAGGGCGCGGGCCGTCATCGCAGGCAGCGCGCGAACCGTGACCGGTGCGGAGCCGTCGACGGAGGCAGGAGCTTCGACGACGGTGCCGCCATCCGGGCCCCTGAACAGCGTCAGCCCGTCGCCGACGAGGTCGAGCGTCGAGACACGCCCGCGCTCCGTCTCGACCCAGAGGTGCGCAATCCGACCCCCGAGGTCGATGTGGATCTCGTCGATGACGTCGCGATAGGAGCCCCTTTCATCTAATGACCGCTCCACGTTGTGGGCCGCAACCGGCCGGCGCTCCTCCTCGTAGGACTCGAGCAGGTCCTCGTCCGCCCAGCCAGCCAGGACCCAGCCGAGCTTCCAGCCTAGGTCGTGGCCGTCGGCGATCGCGGAGTTCATCCCGGTGCCGCCGCGAGGTGTTACTCGGTGCGCCGCATCGCCGACGAGGAACGCGCTGCGGTCCGCGAACCGGTCAGCGATCTCAGCTCCGAACCTGAACGTCCTGATGTCGTGGATCCGCGGCTCGAGGTCGGGTACGCCGACCGCGGTCCGGATCACGCGCTTCATCTCCTGCTCGTCGATGCCGCTCACCAACTCCTCGCCAATCCCGAATACCCAATCGTCCCCGTGGCCCGAGGGGACGAACACGCTCGATACGTCGGGGCGGACGATGGGGTAGAGGCCGTAGCGCCGTCCACCGACGAGATCCCAGAGGGGCGCCGAGAACGCGACGCTGACCGCCACGCTGTCGACCTCGCCCGGCCCGACCATTTCGACTCCGAGCGCGCTCCGGACGATGCTGCGCGCGCCGTCTGCACCGATCAGGTAGCGGGCGCTGACCGCACGCGTGCGATCGCCCTCACGGATCAGCAGCTCCGCGGCCTCGTCGCCGACGTCGACACGCAGGACCTCGTGGCCGAAGGCGACCTCGACGCCGAGTGAGCGCGCGTGGGCGAGCAGCACCGCTTCGGTGTGATTCTGCGGCGCGCAGAGCGGGGCCGTCGGGCTCAGCACACGCGCCTGCTCGCCGCTCGGCACGCCGAGCGGCGCGAGCTCGCCCCGGTCGACGTCGGCCAGCGTCTTGGTAACGAGCGCCAGCCACTCGACCTCGGGCGAGCCACCGGTCTTGATCTCGTCCTCGAGTCCCCACGAGCGCAGGAGCTCCATCGACCGAGTGCTCACCACGGTCGCCCGCGGGTGTGTGGAGAGCCGCTGCTTGCGCTCGACGACGAGAACGTCGACGCCGTATCTCTTCAGCGTGGCAGCCGCGGTGAGCCCCGCCGGACCCGCACCCACCACCAGTACATCGAACTCCTCAGCAGTCATTCCATTCTCATCTTTCATCGGACAGAGGGTCTCTTGGACCGTGACTCTGCCATTCACGAGACAATCTGTCAAGTGGAAAGTGATACGGTTCACACAAGGTGGCCCGCGCGTACGAGCAGAAGGCCCGAGCGGAGTCGGCTGCGGAGACTCGGCGACGGATCGTCGACGCGGTGATCGACCGGCTGCGCAAGGCGCCGGCGGAGCGAATCAGCGTCGACGCGGTGGCCCGGAAGGCCGGGGTCGCCCGCTCGACCGTCTACCTGATCTTCGGCTCGCGCGCCGGGCTGTTCGACGCCGTCGCCCTCGAGGTCTACGACCGTGCCGGATATCCGCGGCTGCTTGAGGCGGTCCGGGTTCCCGATCCCAGGGAGACCCTGCGCGGGGGAATCACGGCCGGCGTCCACATCTTCGCCGCCTACCGCGACGTGTTCCGAGCGCTGTACTCAATGGAGGAGCTCGAGAAGGAGGCGACTGGCGGCGCGATCAGCAGGGTCGAGGAGAACCGCGCCGACGGGATGATGTGGCTCGCGCGCAGGCTCTCACGACACAGCCAGCTCCGTCCCGGCGTCAAGATCGCTGAGGCCGCGAACTTCCTCTGGATCGCAGCCAGCTTCGAGGCCTTCGACCTGCTCTACACCGGGCGCGACCTGTCGGCCGACGAGACGGCCCGGATCCTGGTCGAGAACACTGAGCGCGCGATCTGCCGCTGACGGCTTCGCACTCGGCGCAGGACTCGCTCGCCTCAGCCGCGCGCGATCAGGCAGCTGAACTCGTTCTGAACCGGTAGGTGATCGCGGACTTGGTATGGGGAGTACTGCGCGCTCGGGCCTCGTCCGGAGCGAGCGCGCGGGCCACCCCTCGCGCCGAGTCCTGGTCGTAGTCCGCAAGGCCGCGCTCCTGCTATCGCTGGGAACGCGTGGAGGTCGCCGGTGACGTCCGCCCGTGGCGGTTCCGTCTCACACGGTGATGACGGTCTTGCCTCGTCCGTGTCCCTCGTCGGCGTCGCTGAGCGCCTTCGCAGCTTCGGCCAGCGGGTACGTCTTGCTGATGACCGGTGTGACATCGCCGGCCTCGATGACGTCTTTCAGGTACCGAAGGTCCTCCTGGCGCTCGGTCGACATCACGGCGCGCAGACGCTGACCCACGATCGGTGACAGCAGGGCTGCGCGGAGCTGGCGCTCGAAGCCTCCTGTCAACCGTCCGCCGCCTTCGCCTCCGACGATCACGAGCGTGCCCTTTGGGGTGAGCGCGCGGCGCAGGTGCGCCAACGAACGCCGCCCCGCCGTGTCGAGGATCAGGTCGTAGCGCTGCCCCCCGTCGGCGAAGTCCTCGCGCGTGTAGTCGATCACGTGGTCGGCGCCGAGGGACCGGACCAGGTCCACCTTGGTCGTGCTGCACAGGCCGGTGACGTGCGCTCCGAACACCTTCGCAAGCTGGACCGCAAACGTGCCCACACCTCCCGATGCGCCGATGATCAAAGCGGTTTGCCCGGCCTGAAGCCCTCCCTCGTCGCGCAGACCGTGGAGGGCGGTGCACCCGGAGACGGGAACGCCCGCCGCCTGCTCGAAGGTGAGGTTCGCCGGCTTGAGCGCAAGGTTCTCTGGACGAGCGCACGCGTACTCCGCGAAGGATCCGCGACAGGTGCCGAACACCTCATCCCCCGGCCGAAAATCCGTGACATCCTTGCCGACCGTCTCGACGCTCGCGGCCACATCCCAGCCCGGTATGCGGGCCTTGGGCTTGCGCAACCCAAGGCCCATCAAGCGAACGAAGTACGGCAAGCCGGTCATCAGATGCCACACATCGGGACCGACGCCGGCAGCACGAACCCGTATCAGCACCTCGTCGTCCCCGACGACCGGCATGGCGACGTCGTCGAGCACGAGGACGTCGGCCGAGCCGTATCTGTCTTGGGTCATTGCCTTCATCGCGTCACCGGCTTGGCGTGATCTCCTGCTTCCGCGCCCGAACGAGGTCGGCCAGGACGTCTTCCGGCACCGGGGTGCTCGGCGAAAAGCGGATCGTTCCCTTTGAGAGATCGAAGCCCTCGAGACGATCCTTGACCGCCTCGACCGCAGCCGGGCTGAAAGGAAAGACACTCAGGTGCTTCTTCGCAGCCCCGAATCCGAGAAGCGGGCGCCCGGCGAGGAGGAAGGCCGGCATGCCGTAGCTAACGCCCTCTTCGGCCTCGGGTGCTACTGCTTCGACGACAGCGCGCACTCGTGCCAGCGCGGCGTTCTGCGCGGGCGGCAAGCCGTTGAGGTAGTCGTCCATCGCGGACACGGGGGCATCATCCTGCATCGCCGAACTGCTGGAGCTAGCCGGGCACGTACGCCATCGCGTCCGGGTGCGGGCCGGTCCGGCCGGCCTCTCCCTGTCGAGCGCGTCGATCTGCTCGACGTCGCCGTCGTCCAGCTCGAAGTCGAAGAGCTGGAAGTTCTCCGCGATCCGCGCGGGGGTCGTGGACTTCGGGAACACGATGTTGCCGCGCTGGATGTGCCAGCGCAGCACCACCTGGGCCGGTGACCTGCCGAGCCTTTCGGCAATCGCGGTGATCACCGGCTCGTCCAGAACCCCGCCCTGGGCGATGGGCGACCACGCCTGCGTGGCGATGCCGTTCGCCTCATCGTAGGCACGCACCTCCTCGTTCAGGAGGTACGGGTGGAGCTCGATCTGGTTCACCGCGGGGACCACGTCGCACTCGGCCGCGAGTCGCTCCAGGTGCTCGACCTCGAAGTTCGAGACCCCGATCGACCGCGCCCGACCTTGACGCTGGAACTCCTCGAGCGTCTTCCAGGTCGACACATAGTCACCGTCGTACAGGGTCGGCAGCGGCCAGTGGATGAGGAAGAGATCGACGTAGTCGAATCCGAGCTCGGAGAGGGTCCCGTCGAATGCGCGACGGGCGGCATCGGGCCTGTGGAAGCCGTTATTGAGCTTGCTCGTGACGAAGATTTCGCCGCGGTCGAGGCCGGATGCCCGGATGGCCTCGCCCACCCCCTCCTCGTTGCCGTACATCTCCGCCGTGTCGATGTGCCGGTAGCCGACGTCGAGCGCTTCGGCCACCGCGCGGGCGGTCTCCGCGGGATCGATCTGGAAGACGCCGAAGCCGAGCTGCAGGATCGTGTGGCCGTCATTGAGTTGGATCGTTGGAACGCTCACGCGTGTGCATGCTGCCAGCCCTGCCCGCCGTGCTGTTTGCCGCCCGCCGCTAGCCTCGATGAAACCCGTGCACGTCGAGATCTGGTCGGATATTGCCTGCCCGTGGTGCTACGTCGGAAAGCGGCGCTTCGAGACCGCGCTCGCGAGCTTCGAGCACCGGGACGAGGTGAGCGTGAGATGGCGCAGCTTCGAGCTCGACCCTGCCGCCCCGCGCACCCGCGAGGGGGACAGCGCCGATCATCTCGCGCGCAAGTACGGAATGAGCCGCGAGCAGGCGCTCGCGATGCACGCGAACCTGACCGCCGTCGCGGCAACCGAGGGTCTCGAGCTTCGGTTCGACCTCGCGCGCGGCGGCAACACCTTCGACGCCCACCGGCTCGTGCAGCTCGCCGCGGCCCACGAACGACAGGACCAAATGCAGGAGCGGCTCTTCCGGGCCTACTTCGCCGAGGGCGTGGCCGTAGGCGACCCGACCGCACTCGAACCGCTCGCAACCGAGATCGGCCTACCCGCGTCTGAGGTCCAGGGCGTCCTCTCCACACAGCGCTACGCCGAAGACGTGCGCGACGACGAGCGCCAGGCGACGGGGCTCGGCATCACCGCCGTGCCGTTCTTCGCCGTCGACCGGGCGATCGGCGTGGCCGGCGCGCACCCACCGGAGCTGCTCCGGAAGGTGTTGCTGAAGGGCTGGGAGGCGGCCGCAACGGGGGTTTGACGCGAAACCCGCGCTATACGCGACTAACGCGTCACACCCCAAGCCGAAGCGCTGGCCCTAAACCCGGACCGCCAGCGATACGGGCCGGCCAATCAGCGCGGCCACTCCGATCGCAAGCGCGGCGACGGCTCCCGCGGCGGCCATCACCAAGCCCTGGCTGACCGAGGCGCCGCCCGCAGAGAGGACACCCGCGGCGGTCATGTTGACGTCGTAGATGTCCGCGATGGTGACCCTGGTGGCGAGCAGGGCAGGCAGCAGCAGCGCCACTCGTACAGCGACGCCGGCCTTGCCGCGCATGTGGGCAACGAGGAGCAACGCGGCGACCAAGCAACCGCAGCCGATCGTCAACCAGCCGTCGTCCACCTCGGTGCCGTTCGCCGAGTCGCCGAGCACCGTCACCCAGGGCCCGAGGCCGCCGATCACCAGGGCGGCTGCGGCTCCGATCCCGGCCCAGAACAGCCAGGTCGGTCGTGTTCGTCGGACGCCGCCCATGCGCATGCCGGCCCTACTTGATCTGGTCGTACACCTTGAACATCGGCAGGTACATCGCGATCACGATGAAGCCGACGATGGCGCCGACCAGGATGATCATGATCGGCTCGAGGATCGAGGTGAGCGCCTTGACCGCGGCCTCCACCTGCTCCTCGTAGAAGTCGGCGACCTTGGTCAGCATCGTCTCGAGGGCGCCGGTCTCCTCGCCCACGCCGATCATCTGGGTGACCATGACGGGGAAGGCCTCTGGCACCTCGGTCATTGGCTGGGTGATCGTGCCGCCCTTCTTGACGGAGTCGCGGACGCCCTCCATCGCCTGCTCGATCACGCGGTTGCCCGACGTCTTGCCGGTGATGTCGATCGCCTCGAGCATCGGCACGCCGGCGGAGATCAGGCCCGAGAAGGTTCGTGAGAAGCGGGCCAGGGCGACCTTCTGGACGATGTCGCCGATCTTCATCGGGAACTTGAGCTTCAGGCGGTCCCACTGCATGCGCCCGCGCTCGGAGTTCTTCCAGTAGCGGAACAGCCAGATCACCGCGAACGTCAGGGCGAGCATCACGTACCAGCGGCCCGTGATCATGTGGGAGAGCCAGACCGTGAACTTCGTGATCGCCGGCAGCTCGCCGCCGAAGTCCTCGAAGATCTTCTCGAACACCGGCACGAGGAACGCGACGAGCGCGAACAGGACGACGAACGCGAAGCCGCCGATCAGCGACGGGTAGATCATCGCCGCCTTGATCTGGCGCCGCAGCGCCGCGTCCCTCTCGAGCTGGGTCGCGACGCGGACCAGCGTCCTGTCCAGGATGCCGCCGGTCTCGCCGGCCTGCACCATCGCCACGTAGAGCTCGTTGAAGACGTCGGGGTGCCGCGCCAGGGCGGCCGACAGCGAGACGCCGGCCTCGACGTCCTTGCGGACCTCGATCCAGGTCTCGCGCAGCTTGTCGTTCTCCGTCTGCTCCTCGATCACGTACAGCGCGCGGAGGAGCGACATGCCGGACTGCACCATCGTCGCGAGCTGGCGCGTGGCGATCACGAGGTGGTCGGCCTTGACACGGCGGAAGCGCGCGAGGATGTCACCGGCGCTGGCCGGCTTCTGCTCCTCGATGTCGACGACGATCAGGCCCTTCGAGCGCAGCTGCGCCGCCACGGCCTGCTTGTCGCCCGCGTCCATCTCCCCCCTGGTCGCGACCCCGGAGAGATCGAGCGCCTTGAACGCGTAGCTGGCCATCGCGCTAGGCCGCCCTCACTGTGCCCATGAGGCGCCGGAGCTCCTCGGGGGCGCTCGAGCGCGACTCGGCCAGCTCGCGGGTGATCTTGTGCTGGCGCACGAGCTGCGCGAGCGAAGCGTCCATCGTATGCATCCCGAACTGACCGCCGGTCTGGAGCGCCGAGTAGATCTGGTGGGTCTTGCCCTCGCGGATCAGGTTGCGGACCGCGGGAGTCGGCACGAGGACCTCCGTTGCGACGCAGCGGCCCTGGCCATCGGCCGTCGGCAGCAGCTGCTGGGTAACGATCCCCTGCAGCGCCACGGAGAGCTGGACGCGCACCTGCTGCTGCTGCTCGGGCGGGAACACGTCCACGATGCGGTCCACCGTCTGCGCGGTGTCCTGCGTGTGGAGCGTCGCGAACACGAGGTGCCCCGTCTCGGCCGCGGTGAGCGCGGTCGAGATCGTCTCGAGGTCTCGCATCTCGCCGACGAGGATCACGTCCGGGTCCTGACGCAGGCCGGCCTTCAGACCCTGCGCGAAGCTCTTCGTGTCGGCCCCCAGCTCGCGCTGGTTGACGATGCAGTTCTTGTGCTTGTGCAGGAACTCGATCGGGTCCTCGATCGAGAGGATGTGCTCGTGGCGCGTCTCGTTGATCAGGTCGAGCATCGCGGCGAGCGAGGTCGACTTCCCGGACCCGGTCGGGCCGGTGACGAGCACGAAGCCGCGCGGCTTCTTGGTGAAGTCCTCGAGCACCGGCGGCAGCCCGAGCGAGTCCAGCTTGGGCATCTCCTGCGGGATCAGGCGCAGCGCGGCCGAGACCGCGGCGCGCTGGAAGTACGCGTTGACTCGGAAGCGCGCCTTGCCCGGGATCGAGTAGGCGAGGTCGACCTGCCAGTCGGTCTCCAGCTTCTGACGCTGGTCGTTCGTGAGGATCGAGTACACGACCTCACGGGTCGTCTCCGGCGTCAGGCGCGGGTAGTCGAGCGCGTGTAGACGGCCGTGATGGCGGATCATGGGTGGTGATCCTGCTGTCAGGTGAAGGTCGGAGGCGTTCCGTTCCATCACCTGAAGCAGGACTTCTGCGAAGTCGAACTCCATGGTGTCTCCTATCGGCGGGAGGGCCGGATCACGTGACCCTGGCCACCTCGGCTATGGACGTGATGCCGTTCCTGACCTTTTCGAAGCCGTCCGCGGGGAGCGTTTGCATGCCCTGCGAGACGGCGATCTTGCGGATGTCGTCGGCCGACGCGCGCTCGACGGTGAGGTCGCGGACCTCGTCCGAGAGGACCATCACCTCGTACAGGCCCGTCCGGCCCTTGTAGCCCGAGCCGCTGCAGCGGGGGCAGCCCACCGGCTCGTAGGCCTCGAGGTCGGCCGCCACGTTGAAGCCGGCCTGCGCGAGCGATGATGCGCTCAACGTCGTCGGCTTCTTGCAGTTGGTGCACAGCCGGCGCACGAGCCGCTGGGCGACGATCGCCACGATCGCGGACGCCGACAGGAAGGGCTCGATGCCCATCTCGGTGAGGCGCGTAATCGCGGACGGCGCGTCGTTGGTGTGCAGCGTCGAGAGGACCAGGTGCCCGGTGAGCGCCGACTCGACGGCGATCTTCGCCGTGTCGCTGTCGCGGATCTCGCCGACCATGATCACGTCGGGGTCCGCGCGGAGCATCGAGCGCAGGCCGCTCGCGAAGGTCAGGCCCGCCTTGAGGTTGACCTGGAGCTGGTTGATCCCCGCGAGCTGGTACTCGACCGGGTCCTCGATCGTGAGGATGTTGCGCTCGGGGTCGTTGATCTCGTTCAGCGCCGCGTAGAGCGTCGTCGACTTGCCCGAGCCGGTCGGGCCGGTCACCAGCACCGCGCCATAGGCGCGGCGGAATGCGTCCTCGAAGAGCTGCGAGCTCCTCTCCGACATGCCAAGCGAGCCGAGGCCGATCAGCGCCTGCGACTTGTCGAGGATGCGCATGACGACTCCCTCGCCGTCCACGCGCGGCATCGTCACGACGCGGGTGTCGATCGAATGGCCCTCGACGGTGAGCGACACGCGGCCGTCCTGGGGCAGCCGCTTCTCTGCGATGTCGAGGTTCGCCATGATCTTCACGCGCGAGATCGTGCCCGCGATCATGCGCTTGGGGATCTGGGCCGACTCGCGCAGCACGCCGTCCACCCGGAAGCGCACGCGCATCCCGCGCCCCTCGGGCTCGAAGTGGATGTCGGAGGCGCCCTCCTCGACCGCCTGGGCGATGATCGAACTGACGAGCTTCATGATCGGCGCGTCCTCGGCGGACTCGCGGATCTCGATGACGTCGGGGAGCTCCTCCTCGCCCTCCTGGACCGCCTCGGCCACGGCCTCGTCGAGCCGGCTCATGCGCCCGATCAGGCCATCGATGTCCTCCGGCGAGGCAACCACGGCGCGCACCTCGCGGCCCGTGCGCAGCTTCAGGTCGTCGAGCGCGAGCACGTTCGAGGGGTTCGACATCGCGACGAGCAGCCCGCCCTCGTCGTCGTAGCCGATCGGCGCGGCGCCGAGCCGGCGGGCCATCTGCGCCGGGATCAGGTTGAGCGCCGCGACGTCCGGCTTGAAGAGAGTCAGGTCGACGTGGGAGAGGCCGAAGCGCTGCGCGACGGCACGTGAGAGCTGGTCGCCGTTGATGGCGCCGGACTCGACGAGCTCGTGCTCGGTGGAGCGGCCGCGCGCCTGGGCCTGCGCGACGATCGGGTCCACCTGATCGCGCGGCAGGAGGCCCATGTCGACGATCACGTCCGCGATCGGGCGTGTGCGGCTGCCCTTCGGCAGGGGCGGCGTCAGCCCGCCCTCAGTCGCGCTCATCGCGCGTCCGCTACGACCTGGACGAGCGACGCGGCGTCGATGTAGCCCTCGAGCAGGCGCGCCGAGCCCTGGCGATCGATCACGACCACCGCCGGCGTCTGGCTGACGCCGAGGTCCTCGACCATCGAGCCGTACTTGTCCACGTTCCCGACGTGATCACTGAGGACGACCACGTCGCGCGTCTCGCGGTCGAGCGCGCGCACCGCGGAGCTCACCGCCCGGTCATCGGCACCCTGCGGGTTCCCGAAGAAGATCACGACCTTGCGATGGGCCGCCACAGCGCGCTCCGCCTGGAGGTGCGCGTTGCTGTTGGGCGCGCCGAGCCCCAGAGAGCTCGCGTCCACGCCGAAGCTGCTGCCGACGCCGGCGACGATCCCCTGCGCGAACTGGCCGTACTGGCCGCCCGGAAGGTTGTTCTCGAGCTTCGCGGGAGCGGACACGTCCTGCGGCTCGTTGACACCGGAGAGCTCGAAGCGCAGGTCCATGTCGACCGGGCGGTTGGCGTCTCCCTTGCCGGCGAGCTCGAACGTCAGCCGGCGGATGATCTCGTCCTTGCCGACCCAGACCTCGAGCTCGGCGTCGCTCAGCAGCCCGCCCAGGCGCTGGGCGGCGTCCGGGAGCGGCGAAGCGCCCAGCTGGCCTGCGTCGGACATCGCCTGTGCGATCTGGGCGATCGCGGCCGCCGCATCGACGTCGGCCGAAAGATGAGTGGTCTCGACACCGTCGATCTCCCCGCCGTCCTCGGAGCTGACCTTGCGCAGCCAGCCGCTCGGCTCGAGATTCAGCTCGAGCGAGTCCTGGTCCGCGCCGGCGCCGCTCTCGCGGGCCTCGACGATCTTGTCCCACGCGTCCTGCGGGACCGCGTAGGCGTTGTCGCCACGCGTGAACCAGGCCTTGTCGCCTGTGGTCCCGAAGCCGCCCTCGAGGTCGAGGTTGGCGCTCTCGGCGTCGACGTTGACCTCGATGTCGACGACGGGCATCTCCTTCGCCCCGCGGTCCTCGAAAGCGCCCGAGGTCTCGAGCACGTTCTCCTGGCCGAGCGAGCTGAATGAGAGCTCGCCCTCGAAGCGCGCGCTCTTGAGATCGTCGTTCGTGAACGCGGCCTCGAGTTGCTGCTTGGGCGTGAGCTGCGGCGCTGCCTCCGACGGCTGCGATGCAGGCTGCGCCGAATCGCTCGATGCGGCGTTGCGCGAGTTCTGGACGGCGAAGACGGCCGCGCCGAGCAGCACGACGCCGATGAGGGCTAGGAGAAAGGGGCGGGAGACGGACATTGCCTGCCATATCGGCAGCCCGCAGCCCGGGGTTTAGGGGCAGCCGGATGTACTAGACACCGGGCTGGACGCCGCCTGGCGCATGATCTCCACGGGCGCCGGGAGCCCGGTCCAGCGCTCGAAGCTGAGCGCTCCCTGCCGCACGAGGACCTCCAGGCCGTCGACCACCCGCGAGCCGCGCGCCTTCGCCCAGCGGACGAGCGGGGTCGGGTCGGGGCCGTAGACGAGGTCGACGACGGTGGCGGTCTCGACGAGCGGGAGGTCGTCGAGGCTGTCGCCCGCCGAGAGCCCGACCGAGGTGGCGTTGACGAGCAGCTCCGCGGGCCCGGGCCGGTCGGCCTGCCCCACCCCGAGCTCGCCGGCGAGCCGGCGGGCCTTGTCGGCGTTGCGGTTCCAGACCGTGACCTCGGCGCCCGCCTCGCGCAGCGCCCACGCCGCGGCGCGCGCGGCGCCGCCGGCGCCGAGCACGAGCGCGCTCGCCGGTCGCTCATCTCCGAGCGCGTCGAGCAGCCCGCCGGCGTCGGTGTTGTCGCCCCCGATGCGGCCGTCCTCCTCGAAGCTCAGCGTGTTCACGGCGCCGATAGCCGCGGCCGCCTCGGTCAGCTCGTCGGCGAGGTCGTGGGCGGCAAGCTTGTGCGGCAGCGTCACGTTCGCTCCCCTGTAGCCCGAGCCGGGCAGGGCGCGCGCCGTCTCGGCGAAGCGCTCCGGGGGCACCGGGAGGTGGAAGTAGCGCCAGTCGAGGCCGACTTCGGCGAACGCCGCGTTCATCATCGCCGGCGAGCGGCTGTGGCCGACCGGGAAGCCGAGGACGCCCGCGAGGGTGCTCAACAGTTCGTCGGCGACTTGCCCCCGCGCTCCTCGCGCGCGGCGTTGTACTCGTCGACGTAGCGCTGGAACTCGGCGTCGGTCTCGGCGAACTTGTGCTTCCCGTTGCCGCAGACCGCCGCGACGTAGAAGAGGTAGCCGGTCCGCGCCGGGTTGGCAGCCGCCCGGATCGACGCGAGCCCGGGGTTGCCGATCGGTCCGGGTGGCAGCCCGGCGTGCACGCGCGTGTTGTAGGGACTTGGGTTGGCGAGCTCGGACTGCTTGAGCGGCTCGGTCCAGTTGCCGGTGACGAAGCGCACGGTGGCGTCGATGCCAAGGCTGATGTCGTTCTTCAGCCGGTTGTAGATGACCGACGAGACGAGCCGCCGCTCCTTCGGGACCGCCGCCTCGCGCTCGATCAGCGAAGCGATGATCAGCACGTCGTAGGCGGTCAGGTTCTTGCGCTTGGCGTAGCTCAGGTCGACCTTGTCGAAGTTGCGCTGGAAGGCGTCCAGCTGCGCCCCGACGAGCCCACGGGCCGGCCGGCCCTTGCGGAGCTCGTAGCTGGCCGGGAACAGGAAGCCCTCGAGGCTGCGCCCCCGCGGCGCGCCGTAGCGGCGCGGGTTGAGCGCGGGGTGGCGGCGGCTCGCACGCAGGTAGCGGCCGGGCACGCCCGCTTGCTTGACGATCGGCGCCATCTCGCGCCGCGAGAGGCCCTCGGGCAGCTGCACGACCGTGATGTTCGGCGGCACGCCGCGCTCGAGCGCGTCGAGCGCAGCCGCGTAGCTCATGTCCTCGCGCATCTCGTACGAGCCCGGCTTGAGGTCGCCGCTGCGACCGGCGAGGCGGGCGCGCAGCTCGAAGAAGCCGGCGCTCGAGATCACGCCCTTCTCCTCGAGCAGCTTCGCGATGTCGCCGAGCGTCGCGCCCTGCGGCACGCTTACGCGCACCACCCGGCCGTCGCCGTCGTCCTTGAAGGGCTGGAACAGCGACACCAGCACCCACGCGACCCCGCCCAGCGCCACCAGCGTGATCGCGGCCGCGAGCAGGCGGCCCCAGCGCGGTCCGCGGCGCCCGCCGTCGTCGGGGCGCTCGGCGCCCGGCGCGGGATCGACCTCGGCGAGCCAATCGTCCGGTTGGCCGTCGGCCGGGGGCGGCGGTGCGGTCACGGTGGCCGTGGCGGCGTAGCCTGCGCGTCCGGCCCGCCGGGCCTCGCGCTCACGGCGAGCGGCCTCCCGCTCCTCGGGTGTACGTCCGCCCGGCACGGGCGGCGCGCCTGAGCTCACTCGGGGGTTCCAGCTCCAGCACGAGCAAGGTAGCTCTCCAGTAGGTGCGCGGCTGCCCGTGAGTCCGCGTCACCCTCTCCCCCGGTGCGCTCGGCGAGCCGCGTGGTCATGCGCTCGTCGTGAAGCTCCACCGGTACGGACACTCTCCGGTCGAGCCGCTCGGCAAACCTGCGCGCCAGCTCCGCCTGGTGACCCTCGTCCCCGGCGAGGGTGAGCGGCAGGCCCACGATGATGTGCTCGGCGCCCTTCTCCTCGACGAGCCGCGCGAGCGTCGCGAGACCCTTGCGCGTGTCCGGCCGCTCGACCGCGGGCAGCGGCGTGGCGAGGGTCCCCGACGGGTCCGAGATCGCGCAGCCGCAACGGGCTGACCCGTGGTCGAGAGCGAGTATGCGCATCAGCCGAGCGCCTTCTCGATCTCGAGCTTCGCGGTGGCGAGCGCCTCGGGCAGCTTCTCGGGATCGCGCCCGCCGGCCTGCGCCATCGTGTCGCGCCCGCCGCCGCCGCCGCCCGCGACCTTGGCGGCGGCGCGGATCACGTCGCCCGCCTTCACGCCCCGCTCCACGACAGGGGGCGCGACGTTCGCGACGAGATGCACCCGTCCGTCGACCGCGCAGCCGAGCACGACCGCCGACTCGCCGAGCTTCTGGCGCACGGCATCGGAGAGGTCGAGCAGCTCCTTCGCGTCCATGCCCTCGACAGCCTGAACGACGACCCGGACGCCCGAGACGTCCTCGGCCGCGCCCACGAGCTCGTCCGCGACGGCGCGGCCGCCGCCACCCTGCGACCGCTTCTGAAGCTCCTTCACGCGCTCGTTCAGGCGCTCGATGGCGTGCCCGAGCTCGTGCTCCGGAACGCGCAGCAGGCGGGTCAGCTCGTCCAGGCGCTCGGTGCGCTCCCGGAACAGGCGCGCGGCTTCCGCGCCGGTGAGCGCCTCGATGCGGCGCACGTTGGACGCGCTGGAGGTCTCGGTCGTCACGTGGAAGAGGCCGATCTCGGCGGTGGCCGCCACGTGCGTCCCGCCGCACAGCTCGCGCGACACGTCCTCGATCTCGATCATCCGCACCCAGTCGCCGTACTTCTCGCCGAACAGCGCCATCGCGCCGAGCGCCTCGGCCTCGTCACGGGTGGTCTCGATCGCGCGTACCGGGTGGTTCCCGGACAGCCAGTCGCCCACCCTCAGCTCGACGTCGTGCAGCTCCTCGGGGCTGAGGCGCTCGCCGTGGGTGAAGTCGAAGCGCAGCTTGTCCGGCCCGACGTACGAGCCGGCCTGGCGCACGTGCGTGCCGAGCCGCTCGCGGAGCGCCGCGTGCAGGAGATGGGTCGCCGTGTGGTTCCGCATGGTGGCGAGCCGCAGGTCGCGCTCGACCAGCGCCCGGGCGCTCTCCCCCGTGCCGAGCTCGCCCTCGAGTGGCTCGAGCGCGAGCGCCTGGTCGTCGCCGAGCCGGTAGACGTCCACCACCTGTGCGCGCCCGGACGGCGTCTCGACGATCCCCCGGTCCGATACCTGGCCGCCGCCCTCGGGGTAGAACGGGCTCTCCTCGAGCTTCGCGAGCAGCCAGCCGTTGGCGCCCTCGGCCACGCGCAGGACGGTGTCGGCCTCGGTGGTCTCGTAGCCGACGAAGCGCGTCCTGAAGCCCGCCTCCTTGGCGAAGCGCAGCACATGATCGTGCTCCAGGTGCACGTGGCCGCCGCCCGCCTCGGCGCGGGCGCGGGTGCGCGAGCTCGGGCGTGCGCGCGAGACCTCGCGGGCCCGCTCCATCAGCTCCTCGAAGCCCTGGTCGTCGACCGAGAGGCCCTGCTCGGCGAGCAGCTCCTTGGTCAACTCGTAGGGGAAGCCGTAGGTGTCGTGGAGCCGGAAGGCGTCCTCCGCGGACACCCAGGACGTGCGCTCGGCCTTCGCGCGCTCGACCAGCTCGGCGAGCAGCTTCTCGCCCTGCGCGAGCGTGCGGCTGAAGCTCTCCTCCTCGGCGCGCGCCCAGCGTTCGATCGTCGGCCACTCGGCCTTCAGGTCGGGGTAGGCGTCGCCCATGACCTCGACTGCGCGCTCGTAGAGCCGCGGCAGGAACGGGTCCTCCAGCCCGAGCACCTGGCCCTGCTGCATCGTGCGGCGCATGATGCGGCGCAGGATGTAGCCCCGGTCCTCGTTCGAGGGCACGACGCCGTCGGCGAGCAGGAACGAGGCGGCCCGGCCGTGGTCGGCGAGGATGCGCAGAGCGCGGATCGTCGGGAAGTCCTCGCCGTAGCTGCGCCCGCTGAGCTCCTCGCCGAACTGGACGAGCGGACGGAAGAGGTCGGTGTCGAACACGGACTCGACCCCCTGCAGCACCGCCGCCATGCGCTCGAGCCCCATGCCGGTGTCGATGTTCTTCGTGGGCAGCTCAGGCAGCGACCCGTCCGCCCGAAGGTCGTACTGCATGAACACGAGGTTCCAGTACTCGAGGAAGCGCTCGGTGTCGTCGCCCGGCCGGTCGGTGTCCGGACCGAACGCCGGGCCGCGGTCGAGGTAGAGCTCGGAGCAGGGTCCGCAGGGGCCGGTCGGGCCCGACTGCCAGAAGTTGTCGTCGCGGCCGAGCAGGACGATGCGATCGTCGGGGACGCCGATCGAGCGCCAGCACGCGATCGCCTCGTTGTCCGGGCCGAGCCCGAGCTCCTCGTCGCCACCGAAGACGGTGATCCAGATGTCCTTCTCGTCGAAGCCGAAGCCGTTGGTCGACAGCTCGAGCGCGAACTCGGCGGCCTCCTGCTTGAAGTAGTCCCCGACCGAGAAGTTGCCCAGCATCTCGAAGAAGGTGAGGTGCCGGTGCGTCAGGCCGACGTTCTCGATGTCCGTCGTGCGGAAGCACTTCTGGCACGAGGTGAGCCGCTTCGAGGGTGGCTCCTCCTCGCCTTGGAAGTAGGGCTTGAAGGGCTGCATGCCCGCCGTCGTCAGCAGCACGGAGGGGTCGTACGAGGGTGGAACGAGCGAGGCCGAGGGCACGCGCAGGTGCCCGCGCTCCTCGAAGAACGACAGAAACCGCTCCCGGATCTCGGCAGCCTTCATGGCCTTCGGAGTCTAAGGACCTACGCCGGCTGGCCGTTCCCACTCACTGACGGCATCTCATCGCCGCTGCTGAGCGGGCTCGTCTCGTCCTTCGTGGCCGCGCCGATCTCCTCGGCCGAGACGTTCAGCGGGTGGTGGCAGGCCGCCAGGTGGCCGTTCGGATAGCGGACCAGCGGGGGCTCGGCCTCGCGGCAGATCTCGGTGGCGCGCGGGCAGCGGGGATGGAACACGCAGCCGTTCGGCGGATTGATCGGGTTCGGCGGCTCGCCGGACACGACGATCCGCTCGCGCTTACGGTTGAGCTCGGGATCGGGGATCGGGATCGCCGCGAGCAGCGCCGACGTGTAGGGGTGGATCGGCTTCGTGTAGAGCTCCTCGGCCGGCGAGACCTCCATCAGCTTGCCCAGGTACATCACGGCGATCCGGTCGGACACGTGGCGGACGACCGAGAGGTCATGGGCCACGAACAGGTAAGTGAGGTTGAACTCGTCCTGAAGGTCGTCGAGCAGGTTGATGATCTGCGCCTGCACCGAGACGTCGAGCGCCGACACCGGCTCGTCGAGCACGATGAGGCGGGGCTCCAGCGCGAGCGCGCGCGCCACCCCGATCCGCTGGCGCTGGCCGCCCGAGAACTCGTGCGGGAAGCGGTTGAGGTGCTCGGGGTGGAGGCCCACGAGCCGCAACAGGTCCCGCACGCGATCCTCGATCTCGCCGCGCGGAGTGCCGTGCAGGCGCAGCGGCTGCCCGATGATCTGGACCACGCGCTTGCGCGGATTCAGCGACGCGAACGGGTCCTGGAAGACCATCTGCATCTCACGCCGCAGCGGCTCGAGCTGCCGGCGGCCGGCCTTGGTGATGTCGTCGCCGCGGAAGTGGATCGTCCCCTCGGTGGAGTCGATCAGGCGCATGATCGTGCGCGACATCGTCGTCTTGCCGCAGCCCGACTCCCCCACGAGCCCGACCGTCTCGCCCTCCGCCACGGAGAGCGTGACGTCGTTCACGGCGTGAACGCGGGCCACCTCGCGGTCGATGAGCACGCCCTCCTTGATGGGGAAGAAGACCTTGAGGTGCTCGACCTCGACGAGCGGCGGGACGCCGTTGCCGCCGGGCTCGTCCGTCTCCTGGCGCGGGACCTCGACGCTCACCGGGAAGCCGCCCCCGCCTTCGGGTCGAGCCCGATCTCGCCGGGGCGCACCTCGCGCAGCTCGCGCTTCTGCTCGAGCGAGAGCCAGCAGCGGTCGAGGTGTTCCCGGCGGCCGTCGACGCGCGCCTCGAGCGGCGGCACCTCGATGCACTTCGCGAACTCGTGCGGGCAGCGGGGCCGGAAGTGGCAGCCCTCTGGCCTGTTCGCGAGCGAGGGCGGCAGACCCGCGATGGCCGGAAGGCGCTCGGGCCGCGGCTGGTCGACGCGAGTGATCGAACCCAGGAGTCCCCACGTGTAGGGGTGCTGCGGGTCGTAGAAGATCTCGTCGAGCGTCCCCTGCTCGACGATCCGGCCCGAGTACATGACCGCGATGCGGTCGGCGATGTCCGCCACGACGCCGAGGTCGTGGGTCACGAGGATCACGGCGGCGCCGGTCTCGTCGCGCAGCTCGCGTATGCGCTGGAGGATCTGGGCCTGGATCGTCACGTCGAGCGCCGTGGTCGGCTCGTCCGCGATCAGGATCGACGGATCGCAGGAGAGCGCGAGCGCGATCATCACGCGCTGGCGCATGCCGCCGGAGAACTCGTGCGGGTAGGAGTCGAGCCGGTCGCGGGCGCGCGGGATCCCGACCTTGTCGAGCAGCTCGATTGCGCGCTCGCGCGCCTGCTGGTCGGGAAGCGCCTCGTGCTCCTGGATCTGCTCGATGATCTGGCTCCCGATCTTGAGCACCGGGTTCAGCGAGGTCATCGGGTCCTGGAAGATCATCGCGATCTCGGCGCCGCGCACGCGCCGGAGCTGATCCTCGGAAGCGGCGATCAACTCGGTGCCCTTGTAGTGCGCCGTGCCCTCGAACCCCGCGTTGGGCGAGCGCGTGAGCCCCATCAGCGTCATCGCCGTCACGGACTTGCCCGAGCCGGACTCGCCCACCACCGCGAGCACCTCGCCGGCGGCGAGCTCGAAGGACACACCGTCCACCGCCTGGACGACGCCCTCCTCGGTGGCGAACGAGACACGCAGGTCCCGCACGGAGAGCAGGTGCTCGTCGCCTGCCGGCCGTGGCGGTTCGGTGGCGGTCTCGGGCGTGCTCACTGGAGGCGGATGCGCGGGTCGAGGTAGGCGTAGATGATGTCCACGATGGCGTTCAGCAGCACGACGAAGAACGCGAGAAACAGCGTGACCGCGAGCACCGGCGGCACGTCGAGCTGGCCGATCGCCTGCGCGAAGTACTGACCGACACCCTGTAGGTCGAACACGGTCTCGGTGAGGATCGCTCCACCGCCGACCACCGCTGCGAAGTCGAGTCCCCATAGCGTCACGATGGGGATCATCGAGTTGCGCAGCACATGCCGGATCAAGATCTGGCGCTCGGAGAGCCCCTTGGCCCGTGCCGTGCGCACGTAGTCCTCGTTCATCGTGTCGAGGACGTTCGAGCGCAGCACCCGGGAGTAGAACCCGATGAACAGGATCGCGAGCGCCGTCCACGGCAGGATCAGGTGGTAGAACCAGTCGACCGGGTCCTTCGTGAGCTCGACGTACCCCCCGTTGGGGAACCAGCCGAGCTTGAAGCCCAAGTAGTAGTTCATCAGCGCCCCGATCCAGAAGACCGGCATCGAGATGCCGATCAGGGCGATGATCGTGAGGAAGCGGTCGGCGAATCTTCCCGCCTTGACCGCGCTGTAGAGCCCAAAGCAGATCGCGACGAACATCCAGAGCAGCGCCGCTCCGATCGCGAGCGACAGCGTCCGTGGCAGGCCCCTGATGATCTCGTCGACCACCGGAAGCTGCGTGAACTGCGACTCCAGGTCGCCGCTGAAGACCTTCTTCATCGTCGTGACGTACTGCTGCGGCAGGCTCTCGTTGAAGCCCCACTCCTCGCGAATCGCCTCGATCGTCGACTGCTGCGCCTGACGGCCCGCCATCCGGACCGCGGGGTCGCTGTTCGGGATCACGTTGAAGATCAGGAAGGTGAGCACCGAGACCGCGAACATCACGAACACCATCTGGACGAGGCGGCGGACGATGAACCGCGCCATACGCCCTAGCGCTCCAGCCTGACCTTGGCGCGCGGGTCGAGCGCGTCACGCACCCCGTCGCCGAACACGTTCAGGGAAAGGACCGTCAGCACCAGCATCAGGCCCGGCACGATCGTCAGATGCGGCGCCGTTGCGATCCGATCGATGCCTTCGTCGATCATCGTCCCCCAGGACGCGTTGGGCGGACGAACGCCTGCGCCGAGGAACGAGAGCGCCGCCTCGAGCAGGACGGCATTGGCGATCAGAAGGGTGAAGAAGACCAGCATCAGGGAGGCCAGATTCGGCACGATCTCGGTGAACATGATCCGCAACGGCCCTGCACCCTGGGCACGTGCGGCTTCGACGAATTCCTTCTCGCGCAGCGACAGCACTTGGCCGCGGATCGGCCGCGCCATGTACGGCACGTAGACCACGCCGATGATCAGGATCGTGATGAGAAGCGAGTCGCCCGAGATCGTTATCGGCCCGAGCTTCAGGCCCCCCAGGGCGAGTGCCACGCCGAGCGCAACGCCGAGGATGACCACGGGGAATGACCAGATGACGTCCAGGAGCGCCCTGATCGCGGTGTCGGACCAGCCCCTGAAGTAGCCGGAGATCACCCCTAACAGAATCGAGAGGATCGTCGTCAGGAAGGCTGCGGAGATTCCGATCACCAGCGAGTTGCGACCGCCGTAGAGCAGGCGGACCATGATGTCGCGGCCGTTGGGATCGGCGCCCAGGAAGAACTTGCCGTCCGCCTTGAAGTACTGCGGCCCGATCGGGACGCCGTCCAGCTCGACGACGTTCTTCGTCTCGCCATCGACCGTGATCGTGTCCGACAGGTGGTTCTCGTTCGGGCCGGTCTTGGCCACCCGGTCGGCCCACAACGGAGCGGCCAAACAGGCGAGCACCAGCAGGATGAACAGCGCCCCGAACGCGAGCGCCACCTTGTTGCGGCGCAGGCGCCTGAGCCCGAGGCGCCACGGGCCTACGCCATGGACGTGCTCGCGCTCGGCCTCCTGCTCCCAGGCGGCCGGGCCCTGAAGTGTCTGATCCAGTGCAGGCTCGGTGGCCATCAGCGCCCGAAGGCTCCCTCTCCCTCGGAGGACACAGTACCCCAGGGGGAGGGTGCGCAAGCACCCTCCCCCTGGTTACAGCGAGTTACGAGCGTGTGCCTACTTCAGGCACCAGCTCGAGTAGTCGTTGAAGTACACCGGGTGGAATCGCGAGCAGTTCTCGAAGTCCATGCGCTCCGAGAAGAACGTGCTCAGCTTCCTGTGGCCGTAAGGCGCGACGTACGCCTCCTCGACCAGCGTCTTGTTGAGCTCCTCCCACTGCCCCGCGACCTCATCGGTGATCTCCGGCTCCAGGTTCAGCTCGGCGATGCCCTTGGTGATCTCCGGGTCGTCGACGTTCCCGGGGTTCTGGCTGTTCGTCGGCTGGATCGACTTCCCGTCCACCAGGAAGAAGAAGTTCTTCGGGTGGGGGAAGTCCTGGAACCAGTTCAGGAAGCCCGTCTGGGCTTTCGTCTCGGCGCTTCCGATGGTCTGGAAGTAGACGCCGGCGTCGATGATCTTCGGCGTCGCCTTGAAGCCCATCTTGTTGAGCATGTCGGCGTATGCCTCGGCGACGCTCTGCTCCGGGTCACCGTTGTTGCCGTAGACGGTGACTTCCATGCCGTCCACGCCCGCCTCCTCGATCAGCTGGCGCGCCTTCTCGAGGTCCGGCGGCTCGCTCGGGTTGCCCCACGGGCAGTCCTCGACGTCGAGCGCCTCGTCGTAGCCCGGCAGGCCCGGCGGCAGGAACGAGCAGCCCGGAGCCAGCTCACCCGCGAAGATGCGCGCGAGAGCGGGCTTATCGATGCCCCAGTTGACCGCCTCGCGGACCTTCGGGTCGTCGAAGGGCGGCAGCCTGGTGTTCATGAAGAAGTAGTACGTCGACGCCGCCGTCTGCTCGCGGTAGCGGTCCGAGTACTCCGCCTTGACCTCCGGCTTGATGTCAGCCGGCGGCGGGTCCTGCATGTAGTCGAGCTGGCCCGCGATCACGTCCTGCGCCTGGCGCTCGGCCGACTCGACGATCTTGGTCGTGATCTTGTCGATCTTGGCCGGCCGGGATGTCCGGGACCGAGGTCCGGGAAGTTCGGGTTCTTCTCGAGCACGAACTGCCGGTTCGGCACCGACTCGGTGAACATGTACGGACCGACGCCCGGGGGCGGGTTCTTGGTCAGCTCCTCGCACGGGCGTGTCGCCCGGAACCAGGGCCGCGAACCACATGCCGAGCACGTGTGAGAACGACCCGTCGGGCTCACTCAGGTTGATGGTGATCTTGCCGGTCTGGTCGTCCGTCTCGATCCCGGTGATATCGCCGTTGCACTTACCGGCGTCGATGTAGTCCTGCGCCCCCTCGATGCCGAGGAAGAAGGCCGAGCCGCCGGACTCCAGGTTCAGCACGCGCTTGATCGCGTGCTCGAAGTCCGAGGCCTTGACGGCCGATCCGTCCGAGTACTTGAGTCCCTTGCGCAGCGTCAGCTCGTAGGTCTTGCCGTCCGCGGAGACGGTCGGCATCTCCTCGGCGAGGCCAGGGATCAGGCTCGCATCCTTCTCGATGTCCCCTGTACGCGGATAGGTGATCAGCGGCGTGTAGACGAGCCACCCGGGCTCGATGCCGTTGACCGTGTAGGTGAGCGCCGGGTCCAGGTGGTCCGGCTGCGCGGTCTGCGAGATCGTGATCGATCCGCCCTGCTTGGCTTCGCCCCCACCACCGCCGCCGCCTCCGTCGTCATCGTCGTCACCGCCGCATGCGGCGATCACGAAGAGCGACAGCGCGGCGACGAGCAGCGCCAGCGCGCGTCTACCGAACTTCCCCATTAAGTCTTCCCTCCAAAGTCGCTTCCCGCGAGCGTTCTGCCCGCCCGGCGGCAAGATACCCATCGGATATGGCCGTTCAGCCGAACCTGAACCGAACGAAAATCTGCGCTTAACGAGGTGGGAAGAACCTGGCGCGTTAGCTCGCTGCTCCCGGTGGGATTCGGAGGAGCTCCTCGCGCATCACCTGGAGGGACTTGCGGATGAGCCGCGAGACGTGCATCTGCGAGAGCCCGACCCTTTGCGCGATCTGCGTCTGGGGCAGTCCCTCCTCGAAACGCATGCGCAGGATTTCGCGCTCCCGCGGCGGCAGACGGCCGAGCGCCGGTTCGAGCGCGGCGCGCTGCTCCGAGCGCTCGTACTCCTCGTCCTCGCCGCCGATCGTCTCGAGCGGGTCGAGGTCCTCCTCGCCGCCCGGCCCGGTCGAGAGCGAGACGGTCGAGTACGCAGACCCGACCTCCATGGCCTCGAGCACCTCCTCCGGGGAGGTCTTGAGCTCCTCGGCTATCTCGGCGATGCTCGGCGAGCGGCCGAGCCGCGCCGTCAGGCGCTCGATGGCTCCCGACATCGACGCGTTCAGCTCCTGCAGCGCGCGCGGCACGCGGATCGCCCAGCCCTTGTCGCGGAAGTGGCGCTTGATCTCGCCGACCACGTTCGGGGTGGCGTAGGTGGCGAGCGAGACCTCGCGCGCGAGCTCGAAGCGGTCGATCGCCTTGATGAGCCCGATCGCGCCGACCTGCTCGATGTCCTCGAGCGCCTCGCCGCGGCCGGCGTAGCGGCGGGCGAGCGAGCGCACGAGCGGGAGGTGGCGCTCGATCAGCTCCTCGCGCGCGGTGGTGTCCCCCTGCTCGTGGTAGCGGCGCAGGAGCACGCGATCCTCCTCGCGGGCCTTCTCTCCAGCAACCTCGTGATTCCGCTGCGGGAAGTGGTTCACGCGCTGCCCTTGCGCTTGACAAGGCGCACGACGACGCGGTTGTCGTCGGCCTCCTCCACGCCGAACGAGTCCACGACCGTCTGGAGGATGCGCCGCAGCGTGAGCTCCCCGGGCCGCATCTCGCCGTCGCTCAGCGCGTCCGCGATCGCGTGCTCGTTGAGCGGGCCCACCCAGGTCCGGATGCCGTCCTGGACGATCTCGAACGACAGGTCGACGCTGCCGACCTGCCCGGCCTCGGCGAGCAGCCGCTCGACCGCGAGCTGGAGATCGTCGATCTCCTCGAACGCGAAGTCCACCCGCTCGGCGATTCCGCCGATGATCAGCCGCACGACGGCCTGGAAGTCGCCGGACAGCGGCGCCTTCAGCTCTATCCGCTCCGGGCGCTGGGTCACGCTGGTTCCCCCCCGATTGATCCCGTACCCGACAACCCGGTCGGCACTCATGAGACAGGCGAGCTGGCCCGGTGCGATCGCGAGGGCCGGCTGCGCGAGCTCGAGGACGATCCCGCCCTCGCCGGCGTCGACAACCGCGCATGCGATCGGCTTCGCGTGGTAGCGGAGGCGCACCTCCCGAACGTCGGCCGGGTCCCGGTGGAGCCGGGCGTCCGTGAGTGATACGCGCGTGGAGGCGAGCTCCTCGCGCGGGCCGACCACCACACGATTCGTCTCCGCGTCCTTCTCGAGCACGAAGAGCGGCTCCGGGCCCGCCACCCCCAGTCCGCGGCGCTGGCCGATCGTGAAGTTGTGGTGTCCCTCGTGGCGGCCGAGCAGCTTGCCGTCGCGGTCGACGATCTCGCCGGGGCGGCGCAGGCGCGGGCCGCCGTGACGCTGCAGGAACTCACGCCCGCCGAGGCCGGCAACGAAGCACAGATCCTGGCTCTCGCGCTTGTCCGCAACGGGCAGCCCCGCGTCGCGCGCAAGGCCGCGGACCGCTTCCTTGGTGAGGCCCCCGAGCGGGAACGAGAGCCGGTCGAGCAGGGCCGGGTCGAGCTTGGCGAGCATGTAGCTCTGGTCCTTGAGCGGATCCGCAGCGGCGCGGATCAGTGGACCGCGGGCGTCCCGTGCGATGCGCGCGTAGTGGCCGGTCGCCAGGCGAGCCGCGCCGAGGGCGTCCGCCAGCGCGAGCATCTCATCGAAGCGCACCTGGCCGTTGCAGCGCACGCACGGGTTGGGGGTGCGGCCGGCCGCGTAGCCGTCGAGGAACTCGTCGACGACCTCGGCGCGGAAACGCTCCCGCACGTCGAGCGTCACATGCGGGATGCCCATGCCGTGGGCGAGCCGCCGCGCGCCGAGCACCGCCTGTGGCGAGCAGCAGCTTTTCTCGCCGTCGGTTGCCGGGTCGGCCCACAGCTCGAGCGTGACCGCCACGACCTCGTCCCCGGCGTCCAGCGCGAGTTGCGCCGCCGCGGCGCTGTCAACTCCGCCGCTCATGGCGACGAGCGTGCGCCGCGGGCTGTGGCCGAGCCGCGGCAGGCCCGCACGGGCCACGGCGCCGAGCGAGCGGTGCAGAGCGTCGGCCGCGAGCTGCGCGGCGTGCCGCTTCGGCGGCACGAGACCACCGAGCGCGGCCACAACGTCCTCCGTCCCCACGGCCGCCGCCTCGAGGAAGGTCCCGCCCTCGACAAGCTCGACCACCGCGCTTCCCGCGGCGGTCAGCGCGCCACAGCCCTCGGCGTCGAAGCCCGCCTCGACGACCCGCTCGCCCTCGACGCGCACGGTCACGCGCACGAGGTCGCCGCAGGGAGAGCCGCCCGCGACGCCCGCATGGGGCGCATCGGCGAGCACGCCTCTACCCGACGGCCGGTCGAGATGGTCAATAAAGGAGGGCAACCCAGCCAAACCTACAGCCCCCGGGTGGGTTATCCGCAGACCCGGTGCAACATTCTGGCACGCGGCCTCGTCCGGTGCTAGCCTCGAACGCGGCCCGAGCCTGTGCGCCGGCCGGTCGTACACGTTGAGCCGAACACCACCGGGACGGGAGTCCCACTCGCGATAGGGCCGTGGTCCGTCGCGGAGGACACCCAACGCTTGCTCCAAACAGCAGGCCCAACTTCCGACCGGAACCGCCAGGCTGGGGCCACCTTGCTGCAAACCTGCGCATCCCGGCGTCATCGGGGTCGGGATGTGCGGAGCACTATCCCGACCCCTCTTCCTTGGGCTGCTTGGTTTTCGCAAGCTGGCCTCCAGCCTTTTCCTGCGGGCTCAACCGCCGCGATCTTCAGGCCGGCTTCGTGGGCGGCGCTCCTTCCACCGTCACTCCCAGCTCCTTCAGCTGACGGCTGTCCACCGGCGCCGGCGCGCCGGTCAGTGGGTCGATGCCGCTGGCCGCCTTGGGGAAGGCGATCACGTCGCGGATCGAGGAGGCGCCGGCCAGGAGTGCCACGATGCGGTCGATGCCGAATGCGATGCCGCCGTGCGGCGGCGCGCCGAAGGTGAGCGCCTCGAGCAGGAAGCCGAAGCGCTCCCTTGCTTCCTCCGGGCCGATGCCGAGCGCGTCGAAGACCTTCTGTTGGACCTCCGGTGTGTTGATCCGGATCGAGCCGCCGCCCAGCTCCCAGCCGTCGAAGACCACGTCGTAGGCGCGGCTGCGCCAGCGTGCCCGGGTCCGCGTCGAGGTCGCCGGTCGGGCTCGTGAAGGGGTGGTGGAGCGCGTCCCAGCGTCGCTCGTCCTCGTTCCACTCGAACATCGGGAAGTCGATGACCCAGAAGATGTCGTGGCCGTCGGGCTCGCGCTCGGCCACCTCGGGCCGCAGGGCGCCGAGCACCTTCGCGGCCACCTCGGCGCTGTCCGCGACGATCAGCACGGCGTCGCCCTCCGCCGCGCCGAGGCGCTCGGTGGCGGCGCGCATCTCGTCGTCCGACAGGAACTTCGCTATCGGCGAGCGCCAGCCGCCCTCCTCGACGACCGCCCAGGCGAGCCCCTTGGCGCCGAGCGACTGCGCCTTCTCGGTCAGCGCGTCGAAGCGGCTGCGCGGCCACTCGCCGCCCGCGTGGATCGCGCGCACCACGCCGCCGGCCTCGATCGCACCGGAGAAGACCTTGAACTCGCTCGCGCGGAAGACGTCCGAGAGGTCCTCGATCTCCACGCCGATGCGGCGGTCGGGCCGGTCCGAGCCGTAGCGCAGCAGCGCCTCGTCGTAGGTCATCCGCTCGAGCGGCAGCTCCACCTCGATCCCGCCCACCGCCAGCACCCTCTGCAGCAGCCGGTCGACCGTTTCGTGGACGTCCTCCTCGTCCACGAACGCCATCTCCATGTCGAGCTGAGTGAACTCGGGCTGGCGGTCGGCGCGGAAGTCCTCGTCGCGGAAGCAGCGCGCGATCTGGAAGTAGCGCTCCATGCCGCTCATCATCAGGAGCTGCTTGAAGAGCTGAGGCGACTGCGGCAGCGCGTACCAGGAGCCGCGCATCAGCCGGCTCGGCACGAGGAAGTCGCGGGCGCCCTCGGGCGTCGAGCGGGTCATGATCGGTGTCTCGATCTCGAGGAAGCCCTCGTCCGAGAGCGTGTCGCGGATCGTCTTGACCACGTCGTGACGCAGGATCATCCGGTCCCGCATCGCCTCCTTGCGCAGGTCGAGGTAGCGGTAGCGCAGCCGCAGCTCCTCCCCCACCGGATCGTCCTCGTCGATCTGGAACGGCGGCGTCTGGGAGTCGGCGAGCTGCTCGAGTTCAGAGACCACGAGCTCGACCTCGCCGGTCGGGAGATCGGGATTGATTGCGCTCTCGTCGCGGCGCACCAGCTGGCCGCTCGCGCTGATCACGTCCTCGCCGCGCAGGCCGCCCGCCGCCGCGTGGGCCTCGGGCGCCTCCTCGGGGCGGAACACGAGCTGGAGCAGTCCCGTTCGGTCGCGCACGTCGATGAAGATCAGCCCGCCGTGGTCGCGACGGCGGTGGACCCAGCCGGCCACCCTCACCTCGCCGCCGACGTCGCCGGCGCGCAGCTCGCCCGCCCAGCGGTTGCGGTAGCGGTTGGCTTCGCGCGGGGGCCTCACGCGAGCGCCTCGCGCACGAGCTCGACCGCCTCGTCGGCGTCGGCGGCCTCGCGCTGCTCGCCGCTCTCCATGTCCTTCACGTCTATCGCGTCTCCCAGGATCACGGTGGTACGGGCGCCGATCCGGTCGGCCTGCTTGAGCTGCCCCCTCATCGAGCGCCCGGCCTGCTCGATCTCGACGCGGATGCCCTCGCCGCGCAGTTTTTGGGCCAACTCGAAGGCTGTGGCAACGGTGCCGGGCTTGGCGAGCGCGATGTAGACGCGATCCTCGGCCTCGGGCTCGAGATCGGAGGCAAGCAGGATGCGCTCGATGCCCGCCGCCCAGCCGACACCCGGCGTCGGCGGGCCGCCGAGCTCCTCGATGAGCCGGTCGTAACGGCCGCCGCCGCCGAGCGCCGCCTGCGCGCCGAGGCGCGGCGACTCGAGCTCGAACACCGTGCGCGTGTAGTAGTCGAGGCCGCGGACGAGGGCCGAGTCGATCTCGTACTCCAGGCCGGCGGCGTCGAGGAGGGCGCGCACTTCCGCGAAGTGCTCGGCGTCGTCGGAGGCGAGGCGATCGAGGAGGCGGGGTGCGGTCGCCATCACCGCCTTCGTGCCTTCATGGTCGGCGTCGAAGGCGCGCAGCGGGTTCTGATCGAGGCGCTCGCGCACGTCATCCGAGAGCTCCCCCTCGCGCGCGCGTAGATAAGCCTCCAGCTCGTCGATGTAGTCCGCGCGCGTCTCCGGGGTGCCGAGGCTCGAGATCCGCACACGCGCGGGGCCGGCCCCGGCGCGGTCGACGATCTCGCAGAGCAGCAGGATGAGCTCGGCGTCGATGCTCGGGTCGTCTGAGCCGAGCGCCTCCACGTTCAGCTGCGTGAATTGCCGGAAGCGGCCGGCCTGCGGCGCCTCGTGGCGAAAGAACGGGCCCCAGGTCCACAGCTTGACGGGCTGCGGCAGCTTGTGCATGCCGTGCTCGATGTAGGCGCGGCAGAACCCCGCGGTCGCCTCCGGCCTCAGCGTCAGCGAGCGGCCGGCCTTGTCCTCGAACGTGAACATCTCCTTCTGGACGATGTCCGTCGACTCCCCCACCCCCCGCGCGAACACCTCAGTGTCCTCGAACACGGGCGTCTCGAAGGGCTCGTAGCCCGCGCGGCCGAGCACCTCCTCGGAAAGATGCAGCAGCCGCAGCCTGCGGCGCGCGGTGGCGGGCGGGACATCCTGGGTCCCGCGCGGCGCCTGGAGCCTGCCACTCACCTCGCCAGCTCGGCGAGGAAGGGGTTCGTGGCCCGCTCGGCGCCCAGGCTCGTGATGCCCATGTGGCCGGGGTAGACGGTGGTCTCGGCGGGCAGTGTGTCGACAAGCATGCGGATCGACTCGAGCAGCGTGGCGTGATCGCCGCCGGGGAGGTCGGTGCGGCCGATCGACTGCTGGAAGAGCACGTCGCCGGAGAAGACGGCCGCCTCGTCCGGGATCGAGAAGGTCACGTGGCCAGGGCTGTGGCCCGGCGTCGAGAGGACGTCGATCTCGAAGCCGGCGAGCTCCAGCCGCTCGCCGCCTTTGAGGGTGTGCTCGGCCTCGTAGGACTCGAACGGCCCGATGCCCGGCCAGGGGACGAAGCGGTTGATGTCCGCGAGCACGAACGCCTCGGCCTCGGGCACCCAGACCTCGGCTCCCGTGGCCTTGGCAACGGGCGCGACCGCGCCGACGTGGTCGAAGTGGGTGTGGGTGAGCACGATCCCGTCGAGCGTCACGCCCAGCGCGTCGATCGCGCCGAGCAGCTTGTCGGCCTCGTCACCGGGGTCGACGATCAGCGCGCGGTCGCTGTCGTCGCGCCGCACGATGTAGGTGTTCTCGGCCACCGGGCCGACCGTGAACATGCGCACGTCCATCGTCAGGCGTCCCCGGCCTTCTTGCGCTGCCCCTCGCCCGCCTTCTTCCGCTGGCGGTACCGGAAGATCATCAGGTCGGTGCCGTAGCCGAGTGGGATGTACAGCAGGAACATGAAGGCGGCCAGCGCGGCGCCCGCGGCGGGGTTGCGTCCGAAGGCCACCACGACCAGCACCCCGAACACCGCCGCCGCGATCGCGGCGCGATTTATCGCGGCCTTCCACGTGGGCTGCTTGCTGAGCCGGTCCTCGCGCCGCTGGCGGGCGACCTGCTTGGCGTCCTGACGGGTTTGCGGACGGCCCGTGCGGCCCGCTCGGTCGATCGTGCCGGCTGGGGTGCCGCGGTGCTTTCGGGTGCGCTTGCGTTTGGTCTGGGCCATGGGCGGATCGACGTTACCGGATGGCCGCGAGAGCCTCTTCGATCAGGTGTCGCTCGGGATCGAAGGCACGCAGCGGCACGTCGTCCGGAAAGCCCTCGAACGCCGCGCGCGGCGCAAGGCCGATCAGCTCGGCCTCGGCCACCTCGGCGCGCTCGCGCACGTAGTCGACTACGTCGCGCAGCGGCACGGCGCGGTGATCTTGCACGTTGGTGGAGACCTGGGCCCGCTGCCGGTCCTCCAGATAGAGGCCGAGCGCGCGCACGCCCGGCAAACCGCCGCCGGACTCGCGGAGTCCCGCCGCGATGCTTTTCGCGAGCTCGAGATCGTCAGAGGCCAGGTCCACGTTGAACGCGATCAATGGCGGCCGCGCGGAGGCGAGCACGGCCCCGGCCGTCGGGTGCGCGCGCCGCGGCCCGTAGTCGGGGACGAGCTCCCCCGATTCGACGCGGCGCGCCAGCTCCGCCGGGCCGCCGCGCCGGATGCTCGCCCGCTCGACGTGCTCGGGCCGGGTGGCGAGCTCGCCGTAGAGAAAGACCGGCACGTCGAGCTCCTCCCCCACTCGGGCGGCCGCAGTCAGCGCCTCAGCACAAGCGGCGCCGCGCCGCTTCTCATCGAGATAGACGACAGGCATGACGTCGAGTGCGCCGACGTGGGGATGGACGCCGGCGTGGGCGGAGATGTCGATGTTTTCGACCGCAGCGCGGGCGACGCCGAGGAGCGCTTCAGACAGCTCGCCCTGCGGCGCGGCGAGCGTGAACACCGCGCGATTGTGGTCCCGGTCCGTATGAAGGTCGAGAAATCGCGCCGGCCCGAGCGAGCGCTCGATCACCTCGAGCACAGCGAGATCCCGGCCCTCGCTCACGTTGGGAACGGCCATCAGAAGCGGCGCCTCGGGCATCGCCCCGAAGGCTAGACTCGACCGCCAGGGCTCCGTAGCTCAGCGGTTAGAGCGCACGACTCATAATCGTGAGGTCGATGGTTCGAATCCATCCGGAGCTATCCACCGGAACCCCGCTCGTCGAGCGGGGTTCGCGCGTTCGGGGCAGCGCCAACCGGGGCGCCGCGGGGGCGGGTGGGCAACGGATTGGGCAACGCCCCGCCGCGGCGGGCAACGTCCAGCCGCAAGCGGCACCCCGCGGCCCCGTCCGGCCCGCGCTCCACGCTCCGGCGCCGTGGAGCCGACCCCGGCCGGGCACCGGCGCGAGCTGCTCGCCGCCGAGCGCGTCCGCGGCCAGCCGTTCGCCCCGCGGTCGCGGGGCGTTCAGCGTTTCCAAGCGTGCGGCCGGTGATCCGGGACAACGGCGAAGCCCCGCAGGTCACGGGGCTTCGCCGGTCAAACGATGATGTCGCGCGGGACCGGTCACCGGAGTGCCATCGGGGGCAGTGCCCCAGCCTCACCTGACAATCTGACACTGTTTCACAGCCCCGGGCGCGGGATCAGCGAACACGGCGTTTTCACAAGCGACCCCGTCGGTGAAGGTCCGGGGGAGCGTGAACTTGCCGTCCGCCCCGTAGCGGACCTGCTTGGTGCCGGTAAATCCACAGCGGGCACCTTCGGTCGCGCAGAACGTCCACTCGCTTTCGGCCGGAAGGTTGACCGTCAACGGGGTACCGGGCATCGGATTAGCGATCGCCGCCGCGGTGGCGGCCTCGTCCTTCATCTGCGAGAGACCGGTCACCTGACACTCTTTCACAACCCCGGGCGCGGGATCAGCGAACATAGCGTTTTCACAAGCGACCCCGTCGGTGAAAGTCCGGGGGAGCGTGAACTTGCCGTCCGCCCCGTAGCGGACCTGCTTGGTGCCGGTAAATCCACAGCGGGCACCTTCGGTCGCGCAGAACGTCCACTCGCTTTCGGCCGGAAGGTTGACCGTCAACGGGGTCGGATTACCGATCGCTGCCGCGGTGGCGGCCTCGTCCTTGGCGGAAGCAGTCGCCGGGACCACCAGAGCGGCGGTGGCGAGCGCGGCGACGGCGGTGATGCGAAGGCTTGGCATGACGTGTGATCTCCAAGAGTTCGTTTGACCTGACACGCCCGATGCTGCCCGCTGGCGTGTCGCCCGACCACGTCGTCGTACACGAACTTGTGCGCCATCGTTCACAGTCCGCGCGGCACTTCATCGTCACGGGCTTGTTCATCCACTTCTTCATTTCGTCTCCTTGCTTGGTCACGGCCGGCATAACGGGTGTCCGGGCCCAACGCGTCCCCGCACGGCAGGTCCACGGCCTCTTTATCGGCGGGATGCCCAACAGTTCTTGACGGATCGCCAACGACATTTTTTTTAGAGTCGCCTTATGAGCACGACAGGGGCTTGTCCTTGCCATGTCACCCACCCTGTGCTGAACGCAATCGTCTGATGCGCCCTCACGATCTCCTCATAGGCATCGAGCTCGCCGCGCTTGGCGCGAGCGACGAGCCTCTCCTCGTCCAGTGGCCGGTCCTCCACCGTGTTCCGTTGTGCAACGGCGGAGGCGGAGGGGTTCCTCGAGACGGATCAGGGCACGGCCCGCACCGAGGCGCGCACGAGCGGACGAGCGGTTGCCGGCAGTGTCACGCGCGCGCAGGCTGATCCGCAGCGTGTGGTGCCTCCGGTGCTTGACGGCCCGGCGAAGCGCCCGGGTGGCGCGGCGGGTGAGCCGCACCTTGAGCCGTACGCGCCGACCGGTGTGCGCGGTCTGGCTGCGGACCAAGTCGTAGGAGCGCCCGGCGACTCGCAGGCTCCCCCAGGCGGACAGCGAGCACTGCTCGTCGCAGCCGGCGCGCGCCACGACGCCGCCGGCTTGCAGCACGCGCTGCCGCCGCTTGACGCTGGCGTTCAGCCGGGGTGGGTTCGTGTCGCCCGCGTCCGTGCCGGCACCACCCTTGCCGGCGCTCGGCGGCGTGCCGGGCTTCGGGTCCGGGACGATTCCCGAGCCGGGTCCGGGAGCGGTGCCCGGCGGCGACGGGGGCGGCGGATCCCCGTGCGAGGGCGGCGTGGCGGCGGCCACGGCGCGTCCTCGCTGACCTGCACCATCCTGGCGACCGAGGGCACGCCGTCGGCGCCGATCACGAAGAGCATGTAGACGCCGGGAGGCGCGACGTTGGCGTTGGCGGGGGAGGTGGCCTGGAGCGCTCCGCCGGCGGCGGTGAACGAGAGCGGTACGTAGCGCTGCTCCATGTTGACCGAGTGCGTGACCGCACCGAGGCGGACGAGCGCCACCTTGCTTATCGACGCCGCGTTCGGCGTCGAGATCGAAAACGGGGCGTTGTAGGGGAGCTCGCCCGGCGCCGCGCTGACCTGCGGCCGCGGGGCCAGCTGACCCGACCCGTCCTTCTTGAACAGGTACGGCGGGGTGAACACCTGGGCGTTCTTGGCCAGGTAGCCCACCTCGTCGCAGGTGCCGCAGATGCCGCCCCCGGAAGAGAGCACCCTGCCGTCGGGCAGCAGCAGCGCGGTCGAGTGGTACTGGCGCGTCACCTGCTCGGCGGCGAGCGTCTGCCAGCGCGGTGGCCGGGTTCCACAGCTCCGCCGAGTACACGCCGTTCGTCCATGTCCACGAGCTCGGCGCCGGACGAGTTGCCGCCGGTGGCGAGGACCGTCGCCGTCGGCAAGCACGGTGAGGTTGTGCTGGCGGCGGCCGAACGCCATCGGCTCCGTCTCCGACACCTGCGGAGTGGAACCGTTCAAATCGATGACGCGGGCGTCCGTGCTCGAGTCGTCGCCGCCGGCGACGAGGATCTTGCCCACGTCGTACAGCGCTCGGCTGCCGTAGCTGCGGTAGAGCGAGTCGCGATGACCGAAGCTCTGCCACGATCCTCCACCGGACGTGTCGAGGCTCCACATCGTCTGGTCGGGACCCGAGACGAAGGCGCGGCCGTCCGGCGCCACGTCCATCCACGGGTACAGCGGCAGATGGAGCGACGCGTCGTTCAGCGCCCGCAGGCCGCCGTCGGTCTCGCGGACCTCGTGCAGGGTGGGCCGGCCGCCGGTGATCAGCATCTCCCCGTTGCTAAGGGGGGTGACGCTCGGATACCAGCGCTCCACCGCCATGTCCGGCCCCAGGCTCCAGCCGTTGGTGTCCGGGTTGAAGATGTGCGTCTGGGCGATGCCGTCGAACTGGGCGTTCTTGTTGCCGCCGGCGAGGAAGATCGAGCCGTCCGGCAGGTGCGCCAAGCCGCTGCAGAAGACGTTGTGGCCGGTGGTCACGTTCACCGGCGTCTGCGCCCCGGTGGCGGGATCCCACACCGTCGCGCGCGTGCCGTCGTGGGGCTCGCTTTGAGCGTCGTTCACCGTGTCGTACGCGAGCACCTTCCCGTTCTCGAGCAGCGCCACGTGGATCCCGACCACCGGCCAGTCCTGGACCGGCCCCAGTGGCCCACCTCGGCCTCGTCGCCGGCGACCGCCGCTTCCGCCGTTGCCGCGTCGGCCGCGGTAGCCGCGCCGGTGAGACGTGCGAGCTGCCGCTCCATTGCCGCGTCGTGGGCCACAGAGTCCTCCTCGATATGACCACGCACGGTGTGCGGCGCCCCGTCGTGAGCAGAAGCTGCCCCAGCGAATCCTGTGGCGAGGAGCGTGGCCAGCAGCGCGGCGCAGGACGCGAGTATGGGGCGGAGTAGGGCCATCGTGGCGGACAACGCGGCTCGAGCCACATCTCTCCCGCCAAGCGACCCATGGGAGGAGCGCCACTTCGTGTCGAGCCTGGTGGACGCAGCCCGCCCGGTCAAGCAGCGAGCTCGTCGCTTGTGTCGCGACCTGTCGGCGCTGCTGACCGCATATTCATCGGTCCACTGAGCACCATCCCAGTTCCGCTGTGACCAAGCCCTGCCGGGTCCGGATACCAACCCGGGAGCGCGATCGGGCCGGTCGGCGCACTTGGTCGAGTTGGGGGTTTGGGGGAAGTTGGGATGGTGCTCATGTGTCTTTCGTTCTCATTGCGTTGGGGGTCGAGTCCAGCCGGTCGGCTGGCGGCACTGGCTCCTCGCTGAGGCGCCCGTTCCGTTGGGACTCAGACGCCCACCGTGGGGACGCATGGTCTTGATGCCTCACTCCGCGCTACCGGCCCGAAGTAGAGGCGCCAGTCGCGAACTTCGTGGGGCGTACCAGAGGCTCATCCCGCGCTCATCAGGGCTTCACGGGTCGGCTCGAATGGCCTGCTCTACTCAAGATCGGCTCCGCGGGCGAGACCTTGAGCCACCCGGCGAAGGCGGGTCGCACTGGCGCCGTCGCTGTCGATGCGTTCGGCGGGCGCGAGATCAACTCTCCTGCGGCGCCCTGCAAGTCAGACCTCGAGGAGGCCGGAAAGCTCACCCCAGCCTGAGAAGCGACCACGACAGCGACGAACGTGAGCGCCCAACTCCTACACCAAAGGCCGCCGCCGCGGGCAACCGTGACGCAGATCGTGACGCAGACCCCGCCCTATCCGCTCATAGAGCGAACCTGAACCAATCGGAGCTATCCCCCGGTACCTCGCACCACGAGCGGGGTTCCGCGCTTTCCAGGGCAGTCGGCGCCCGGGGCGCGGCTTCCACTCGGCCTCGGCGAGGTCATGCGCACGGCCCGACCCGGTCCCGGCGAGCAGCGCGGCGGCCATAGCCACGCCCCACGAGTGCGCTGGCCATCGGGCCATGTGGCGGGCGAAGGGGAGCTTCAGCGTGGCTGAGTACGAATTTCGTCCGGGAGGCCGGTGGCGAACGGTCCAACCCTCTCCTAGGGTGGCGCCAAGGCTCGGGTTTACGGACCGTTATGGAGGGAGGCGCCGCGCACCCCGCCGAACACGGATGTCGACCTACGTCTCCCGAACCTCAACGGTGCGGTCCTCGCAACGGACCGCGGGGACGGCGCGCGCCGGTGGGCGCGCCTTCGACCCGCGCACACTGGCGCCGGTCCTGGTGCTCCTCGTCGCGGGGGGCCTGTTCGCGCTGGAGCTGGGGCATTCGAGCCTGTTCATGGACGAGGTGTACAGCTGGCGGGCGAGCCGCGGCAGCCTGGGCGATCTCCACGACGCGCTGCGGTACAGCGAGGTCACGCCACCGCTCTACTACCTGATCCTTCACGGATGGATGCACGTCACCGGCGGTGACTCGGAGGCGCTGCTGCGACTTCCCTCGGTCCTCGCCGGGGTCGCGCTGGTTGCGGTGGTCCTATGGCTCGGAAGGCTCGTCGCGGGTCGCACGGCGGGGCTGATGGCCGCCTCGCTCGCCGCGGTCAGCCCGCTGGTGCTGCTCTACTCGCAGCAGGCCCGCGCGTACGTGTGGGTGATGCTGGCGGTCACGGTGGCCGTCGCCGCGGCGATCCAGGCCACGCGCGACCGCTCGTGGCTGTGGCTCGTGGCAGCCATGGTCGCGACCGTCTGCGCGCTGTTGCTGCACTACACCGCGCTGCTCGTGCTGGGTCCGTTAGTGCTCTGGCTCATGCTGCGGTCCGAATTCGAGCTGCGCTGGCGGCTGGGGTTCGTGGCCGTCCTGGCGGCAGCGCTTGCGGCGATCGCCCCGCTCGCGCTCACTCAGATGGGCCAGGGGCACCACGAGGCAACGGAGTCCTATGCGTCGTTGACGACGCTGAACGCGCTGCGGATCGCCGGCACGCCGTTCGACGGCCGGGCCACGGGGGGGCTGATGCTGTGGCGCGAGCTCGGCGCCGTCGTCGTGATCGACGCGCTTGCCCTGCTCGCCCTGGGCGAGCGCTTCCGCGGGCTGCGCGCGCGCGTGCTGATCGTCACCTGCGCGCTGGTGCCGCTCGCCGTCGTCTGCCTCGTCAGCGCTCTGGGCGAGCCGATCGCGCTCACCCGTTACACGGCGGTTGCGGCGCCGTTCATCCTCGTCGCCATCGGGATGGTCGCCGCGCATGCCGCCCGCCCCCTGACGGTGGCTCTCCTGGCGGCGGCGTTGACCGTCTCGGCGGCAGGGCTGTTCGCGGCGCTGCTGCGGTCCGGCCAGAACCCCGACACGCGCAGCGCCGTCGCGATGGTCGCGGCACACTGGCGCGCCGGCGACGCGGTCGCCGGGGTCGGTCTGCTCGGCTTCGACGGCGCGCTCTCCTACTACGGCGAGAAGCTGCTGCCGCCGGGCGCTCGCGAGGTGCCGGCGTTCCGCTCGCTGGATGCGGCTGTCGAGGCGCCGGGAGCGCTCGACGCGGCGGAGGCCGGCGGCCGCCTGTGGTTCATCGCCGATCCGCCGGTCGGCACCTTGCGGTTACGTGACTCGCTTGGCCGACTCGACTACGCGGCGACCGCCGTGCAGGTGTATGGGGGCAACGCTCCAGTCCAGCTGATCCGTGCCGAAGGGCGCCCCGGCCAGTGACGCGCGGATTCGTGTGGGGGGCCCGGGCGGCCGGGCTTGCCGCGGTGTTTGGCGGCGGCCTGTACCTCTCCTGGCGCGCCGGCCAGCTTGCTCACCTCGGCGTTCTCGCCGACGTCTTCTTCGCGGCGGAGCTCGTCAACTACCTCGCCCTTGTCACGGCGGTCGCGCTGTTCTGGACGCCGCGCCGCCGCCCCGCGCCGCCGCCGCCGCCCCTCGCTGACATTGACGTCCTGATCCCGGTCTGCGGGGAGGACCCAGAGATCGTGGAGGCGACGCTGCGCGCCGCCCTCGCGATCGAGCACCCGCACCGCACGATCGTCCTATGCGACTCGCGCATGGCAGGATTCGAAAACTGGCGCGAGATCGTCGCGCTCTGCAACACCTACCGGGTGCCCTGCCTGCTCCGCAGCTCCGGCTCGCGCGGAAAGGCCGGCAACCTCAATGCCGCCCTGCCCCACACAGGCGGTGAGTTCATCGTCGTCCTCGACGCGGACCACGTGGCCCGCCCGGACCTCGGCGACCTGCTGCTCGGCTACTTCGAGGACCCACAGGTCGCGTTCGTCACCAGCCGCCAGTCCTTCCGCCTTGATGGCGGTGATCCGCTGGGCCACCAGGAGGCTCTCTTCTACCACTCGATCCAGCCGGCCAAGGACCGCGACAACGCCGCCTTCTCCTGCGGCAGCGGCGTCGCCTACCGTCGCTCGGCCATCGAGCAGCTCGGCGGGTTCTCGGAATGGAACCTTGTCGAGGACCTGCACAGCTCGTACGAGCTGCACGCGCGGGGGTGGCGCTCGGTCTACGTCCGGACTCCGGTCAGCGTCGGAGCCGCGCCCGCCACCGCCGCCGAGATGGCCAGCCAGCGCCTGCGCTGGGCGACGGACAGCCTGCGGATGTTCTTCTGGGACAACCCGCTGCGCAAGCGCGGGCTCTCGCTGCCCCAGCGGCTGCACTACCTGCACACCACTGGCTGGTACCTCATTGCGACCGCCCACATCGTCTTCCTCCTGAGCCCGATCGTGTCGATCCTTCTCGGCGCGCGGCTGCTCGTGCCGGGGACGGAGAGCACCTACGGCCTGCTGCTGCTGGCCTACCTCGGCCCCGTGGCCCTGATGCTGACCGCGCACGTCGGCTGGCGCGCCGCCTTGAGAACCGCTCAGCTGCAGGCCTTCCTCGCACCCGTGTTCGGGGTGGCGGTCGTGCAAGCGCTGCGGGCGTCGCCCCGCACCCGCGCGCGCGGCCTCCACAGCGGTGTCACGCGCAAGAGCCATCAGCGCCAGATGAGCTGGATCACGACCTTCCAGCACACGGTGCTCGGGCTGCTGCTGGTCTCGATCGGCGTGTCGATCGCCAGGCCCGGCGTCGCCTCGTGGGCCGTCGTTCTGTGGGCGTGCGTGCTCGCCGCGGCGCTCGCCACGCCCGGCAGCATGCTCGGACTGCACCGCCAGACGGCGCAGTCGCTGCGGATCGCGATCACGGCGCCCGCGATCGCCACGGCCGTGCTCGTCGCGCTGACGGTGTTCTCGTCGGGCTCGCTCACCGCCCAGGGCGCGGCGAAGGACGAGGCCGCGGCGGTGCCCGTCGCCCCCCTCCCTTCACTGGCGCCATCGCCGCGAGGCATCTACCTGGGTGTGTTCCACCCCTCGGTCGCAGGCCCGCCGGGGCGGCCCGTCAGCCTGCGCCGCTACTCGGGGACCAGGCTGCGCATCCTCCACCGATTCCAGGCATGGTGGGGCCCGGACCGGTTCCTCGGCCCGAAGTGGCTGGCGGCGGTCGCGCGCCGCGGGGCGGTGCCAATGGTGAGCTGGGAGCCCTGGCGAAAGCCCCGCGGCGGGGTGGCGGCGCCCAAGCAGCGGCACGGGATCGTGCGCCGAATCGCGCGCGGGGGGTACGACGCCTACATCCGCCGCTGGGCGGGCGACGCGCGCAGGTACGGCAAGCCACTGATCATCCGCCTCATGCACGAGATGAATGGCAGCTGGTATCCGTGGTCGGTCCAGACCAACGGCAACACCCCCGCCGCCTTCAAGGCCGCGTGGCGGCGCGTGCACCGGATCTTCAGCCTTGCCGGGGCGACGAACGTCAGCTGGGTGTTTTCGGTCGACTCGTTCGCGGGCGGGAGGCCGACGCCGCGCGGGCGGCTCGATCAGTTCTACCCGGGCTCCTCCTTTGTCGACTGGGTCGGCCTGAGCGGCTTCAACTGGGCGCGCTCCCGCTTCGGCGGCGTCCTGTCGTTCGACCGCGTGTTCCGTCCCAGCTACGAGATCGTCAAGCACTACGGGAAGCCGGTGATGCTCGCCGAGACGGGCACGGCGGCAGCCAACACGCGCAGGGCCGCGGCGTGGGTGCGCGACGCGATGACCTCGACGCCGCGGCGGTTCCCGCGCGTGAAGGCGATCGTGTGGTTCGACTCGCCGCACCCGCGGCGGGACTTCACGCTGCGCGGGCGGGCGTTGCGCGAGTTCCGCGCCAATGCACGCCGACCGACGATGCACCCGCCTTTGCGCCTGGTCAGCCGATGACGCGGAAGGCTCGCCGCTGGGACCCGACCCTGCGGTCGCGGGCGTCGCGCCCGCCCACCTTCCAGCGCTAACAGCCCGGACGGGCGATGCGCGCCCCGGGCCTCTCGCTGCCCGCACGGCCCAACGTCGCCGCGGAACTGGCCGCTTCCCGATCCGGCAGGAATCCGTCCAGCGCAGCACTGCTACGGTGCCGCGCTGATCGGGAGGCGCCTGCGGGGGCCTGGTTCGGAGCTCCCGAGCATGACTGATGCTGCGTAGCACGCTTGTCGCCATCGCGCTGACCTTTGGCTTGCTCCTGCTTCCGGCGGTCGCTTCCGCGCGACCGCTGAGCTTCGGCGTGCACACGCCCGACGACCCGCTGCACGGAAACACGCACCAGGTGGACGCGCTCGAACGAGACATCGGCCGGCGCATCGAGGTCGTGTCGTGGTTTCAGAGCTGGGGCGGCGAGCCCTGGATCACGCGGGCCCATCCGCACGTGTTCCGCGCGGTGACCTGGGGCGGCCGGGTGCCGCTGATCGCCTGGGAGCCGTGGCGGCCGGCGGGCGGAACCTGGCAGCCCGAGTACTCGCTGCGGCGGATCGCCGGCGGGGCCTTCGACCGGTACATCGCCGGCTGGGCGCGCGCCCTGCGCCGGCTGCGGTCGACCATCTACCTGCGCCCGATGCACGAGATGAACGGCAACTGGTACCCGTGGTGCGGCTCGGTCAACGGCAACTCGCCGAAGCGGTTCAGGCGCGCATGGCGGCGGATGCACCGGATCTTCCGAAGGCACGGAGCGCGCAATGTCCGGTGGGTCTTCTCCCCGGTCACCGACGACTGGCCGATGACGCGTGCCAATCGCTTTGAGCGCTACTACCCGGGGCGGCGCTACGTCGACGTTCTCGCGCTCGACGGCTACAACTGGGGTGCCACGAAGCCCCAGTTCGGCGGCTGGCGCTCGTTCGGCAAGACCTTCAGGAGGCCATATCGGCGGCTGTCGCGGCTGGGCCCGCAACCGATCTGGATCGCCGAGGTCGGCTCTGGGACCGAGGGCGGCGACAAGGCCGCGTGGGTGCGGGACATGTTCCGCACGGCCCGGGGGATGCGCCGCCTGCGGGCGCTCGTGTGGATGGACACGATCGACCCCCAAGAGGGCGACTGGCGCATCCGCAGTCCCGCCGATGTGGCTGCCGCGTTCCGCGGCTGACCGGCGTCCCAGGGGGCTTCCAATCGGGTTCCTGCCGCTCAGGGCGTCGAAGCCACCGGCAAGCTCTGCCAGACTGCACGCGTCAAGCCCCGACGCCTGACTGCCATGCCGGCCCACCTCGGGACTACCGCCTCGGATGCCCTGCGGCTCGCAGAGGTTGCGCGCCAGGCTTATGACGAAGGTTTGAGTCCGCATGGCGGCTTCCTGCCACCGGAGACTCCGCTCACGTCGCTGCCCGGCCCGTTTGCGCGGTACGTCGACATCTGTCGCGAGCTGCCCCGGCATTACCACGCGCCAGACGCCCATGTCAGGCCGTGGCTGGGCGAGCAGTTGAGTGGGGGCGGCCCGGACGAGATCGAGCAGGCCGGCGCGCTGACCGAGCCGCAGTGTCATCTGCTGATGACGGTCCTGGGATTGCTGGCACACGCCTACCGCTGGGACTCGGCGCCGCCCCGCCCGGAGGAGCGGCAGCGGACCAGCCTGGAGCTTCCCGACCGGCTCGCCGCACTGTGGTGGCATGTGTCCCGTCGGCTGGGTGTCCCCTGCGTGGGGAGCCTGTACCACCTCGTGCTGTCGAACTGGCGACTGCGATCTCGGCCGGCAGGCGGGCGCTACGCGAACGCTGAGCTGGCGGGCGAGAACCTCGAGCTCGCGTTCCACTATCTGGTGCCGCCTGCCGACCGCGAGGAACGGACGCTGTTCATATCGGTCGTGGAGTCGGAAGCCCGCGGCGCCGAGGCGCTGCGTGCAATCGTGGCGTTGCTATCGGCGGCCGCGCGAGAGGATGTGCACCAGACCACCTATCTGCTCGACAAGCTCCGGACCG
>CAVWSN010000005.1:0-17500 GCA_963757815.1 uncultured Thermoleophilaceae bacterium
AGCACCTCCGGTTCTCGCCCGACGGCAGCATGCTCGCGGTCGGCTCGCTCGATCCCACGGACGCACTGCAGAGAGCGGTCGTCGAGGTGATCGATCCGCGCACGCGCAAGCTCATGCGGCACGTCGACCTTCCGGCGTTTCCCGAGCGTGCGCCATTCGTGCTCGCGAACATCGTCTTCCTGTCCGAAGGTCGCGACATGGTGGTCGCGCTGATTCATGGCGAATTCCCGAACGCGCCTGCCTCCTTCCTCTATCGCGTGGACGGGGAGACAGGCGAGATCGAGAGTGAGCTGAGGGTCGGTGGCCACAGCGCGCTGCTGCCGTCTGCGACGGCAGATGGCGACAGGCTCTTCCTCACGAGCGTCGGGGACAACAAGACCTGGGAGATCGACCCCGATGGGCTGCGGGTGCGGCGCAGCTATCCGGTGGGGGGCTTCGCCGGTGCGGTCAGCCCCGACGGCAGCGTCTTCGCACTCGGATCGCAAGCCGGGGAGGTCCGGCTGCTCGACCTCCGGTCCGGGCAGGTTCAGTCCTTAAAGGGCAGGCACGACGGCTCTGTGCTCAGGCTGGTCTTCACACCCGACGGGAGCACGCTCGTGACTTCCGGTAACGACGGGCAGGTGATCGCCTGGGACGTCGACCGAGGCAGGGTTGCGGAGCGCTTCCGCGGCCATAGCGGAGAGGTGTGGGGGCTCGACATGACGGCCGACGCGCGCACGCTCGTGACATCCGCCACCGATGGGCGCGCCATAGTCTGGGACCTGGCCGGGGACAGGCGGGTCGACCGGCGCTTCCCGGTCGGCGCGCCTCTCGACACGAGCGCCGGCGCGGCCTGGTACGTCATCGACGTCACGAGGGGCTTGGCCGTCAGCCCCGACGGCAGGACGCTCGCCGTCACGCAACGCGGTGGAGCCGTCGCGCTCGTCGACGCCGTGACACTGAGGCGGCGCGGAACCTTCCAAGCGATGCGGGGCTTCGCCGGGGGCGTGGCCTTCAGTCCCGACGGGCGACTTCTGGCGGTCGTTGGCAAGGACGGGCGCATCACGCTCTGGAACACCAGGACTCTGCGCAGCGCAGGCGAGCTACGAGGGCTCCGCGCCGATGCCCAGGCTCTGGCCTTCTCTCCCGACGGCAGATTGCTCGCGGCGGCCGAGGCCCTGTTTGAACCGCCGCGCATGCGGGTCTGGGATGTTCGCCGCCGTGAGCTGACGCGCTTCCGGGCTGCGGGGCGTGTGGCCATGCTCGCCTTCAGCCCGGACGGCCGCTGGATCGCCGCGGAGACGGGATATGGAGCAGAGGTCTTCGACGCCCGCAGCGGCAAGCTGGTCAAGTGGGTCAAGAGCGAGGTGGCATCGCGCTCGCTGGCGTTCTCACCCGACGGCAGCCTGCTCGTGATCGGCACTTCCGACGGCACGGCCCTCTTCTTTTCGACCGCAGACTGGCAGCGGGTGGGCCGACCGATCGAAGCTCACACGGCACGCGTCACGTCTCTCGTCTTCTCGCCCGACGGCCGCGTGCTCGCCAGCGCGGGGGCCGACGGGGCGGTTGCACTCTGGGACGTGGAGACGCGGAAGCCGATCGGGACGCCGTTGACCCTCGAGCCCGAGACGTTTGTGACCGCCGCCTTCAGCCCCGACGGCTCGCAGCTGTTTGCGGTCTCGACACGCGGTCCGGGCGTCCGGCTCGACGCCTCACCGGAGGCCTGGAAGCGCCACGCTTGTCTCGTCGCGGGACGCGATCTCACGGCCCGCGAGTGGGACGAACTGCTGCCCAAGCGGCCGTACAGGGCCGTCTGCTCGCGGGACTGAGCCTAAAACGCCGGCCCAGTTACCGGCGATGAGCGCGTCGTGAGCGGCCGGTTACCGCCCTGGCGCACGCTGCTGTCGATCGACCACAACCGATGGTCACCGACAGAAAGGAGCGGAGATGCTCTCCGCCGCGTACAAGAAGCGCTTCGCAACCGCCCTGGCCGGCGCGGCCCTCGCCAGCGCGCTGGTCGTGTCCGCTGCCTCCGCCGTCCCCGCCGAAGAGCTCATCCCGAGCACTACGGAACAGAGCCGGCCCGAGGTGCCGCCGCCCCCATCCTCGATCGCAGCGCCCGCGGGTGAGAAGTACGAGGCCCTGCGCGCCCCGGACGGCGGACAGCCCGCGGACCCGGTCGGCGAGCCGCCGCCCGTCGCCGACGAGCCGTCCGAGCCGAGTGGCTTCGACTGGGTGTCGGCAGCAATCGGAGCGGTCGCGGCAGCCGGCGTGTCGCTCGTGCTGATGGCGAGCCTCGGGCTGCGCAGGCGCACCGGCCGGGGTGTCGCGAGCGCCTGAGGGGGGACTGCGACGACTAGCCAGCGGCCGGCGGGTCGCCTTCCGGCGGCTCGTCGGCCCGCAGCACGAACGCGAGGTCGTCCTCGTAGCAGTACGACCAGTCCTCCCCAGGCTCCATCGAGGTGACAATCGGGTGGCCGGCCTCGCCGTGGTGCTTGGTGGCGTGCCGGTTGGGCGACGAGTCACAGCAGCCGACGTGCCCGCAGGTGCGGCACACCCTCAGGTGGACCCAGCGGTCGCCGGTCTTGAGGCAGTCCTCGCAGCCCGGCACGGAGTCGGGGCGCTCCACCAGGACCTGGTCGAGATGCGAGCAGCCGGCCACGCATGGAGTGATACAGGATCGCCCCCGCGGGGGGATCGCAGCAGGTTCCCGGCGGCGGTACGCTGAGCCGCGCCGTGCATGTCCAGGTGCGACTCGGTTCGGGGTTGGCCACCGCCGCCGGCACCCGGCGGCTGCGGGTCGAGCTTCCGCGAGAGGCGACCGTCGACACGCTGCTCGTCCGCGTCGGCGAGCTCGAGCCGGCGATCGCCCCGGCCCTCGGCTCCGCCCTGCCGGTCGTCAAGGGCACGCATGCCAGTCGCACCCAGGCGCTCACCGACGGCGACGAGATCGCCCTCCTGATCCCAGTGGCCGGCGGCGCCGGCCCAAACACCGAGAGGAGACAGTCATGGCCGTAGAGCCCGCCGCACCGGCCGCCCCCGCCGGCCAGGCCCACCCCACCGTCTTCGTCGACACCTTCACGGACGGCCTGCTCGGCCCTGATGTCGAGATGCTCGGGCCGGTCGAGGACGGCGGCCACATCGTCGTCAACACCACTCCCGGCTGCTGGGGCCCGATGATCACCCCCTCGCTCCGCGGCGGCCACGAGGTAGCCCAGCCGGTGGCGGTGGCGGGCGCCGAGCCCGGAGACGCCATCGCGATCCGCGTCAAGGACATCGAGGTCACCTCGATCGCCACGGCCTCGGGCAACGACGTCTCCCCGGAGGGAAGCTTCAACGGCGATCCCTACTGCGCGGCCGTCTGCCCCGGGCTGTGGCAAGGAGTACCCGGAGACCCGGCTCGAGGGCATCGGGCAGGAGGCTGTCCGCTGCGCCAGCTGCGGCGCGGACGCGACTCCGTTCAAGTTCACGAACGGCTACACGATCGCGTTCGACCACGGCCGCAGCGTCGGCGTCACGGTTGGGCGCGAGTCCGCCGAGCGCATCGCCCGCGAGGCCACGCGCTACGCCGCACTGCCGGAGAACTCGGTCCAGAACCCGATCCTGACCTTCGCACCGCACGACCTCGTGGGGCTCGCGGCGAGGCTGCGGCCGTTCATGGGCCAGCTCGGCACGACCCCGTCGAAGACGATCCCGGACTCCCACAACGCGGGCGACTTCGGCTCGTTCCTGATCGGCGCCCCGCACGACTACTCGATCACCGCGGAGGAGCTCGCCGAGCACCGCACGGACGGGCACATGGACGTCGACGCGGTCCGCGCCGGCGCGATTCTGATCTGCCCGGTCAAGCTGGCGGGCGGCGGCGTGTACATGGGCGACATGCACGCGCTTCAGGGCGACGGCGAGATCGCCGGCCACACCTGCGACGTCTCCGGAACGGTCACGCTGCAGGTCGAGCTGCTCAAGGGGCTCGGCATCGACGGGCCGCTGCTGTTCCCGCTCGGGGAGGACCTCCCCTACCTGGCCCGGCCGCTGTCCGGCCAGGAGCGCACGCGCGCGGAGGAGCTCGCGCGCGAGTGGGGTCTCGACGGCCTCGAGGAGTCGGCGCCGATCTCGGTGATCGGCACCGGCCCGGACCTCAACAGCGCCACCGACAACGGCCTCGAGCGCGCCGCCTGGCTGCTCGGCATGGAGGTGCCGGAGGTAAAGAACCGCGCCACGATCACCGGTGCGATCGAGATCGGCCGTCACCCGGGCGTCGTCCAGGTGACCTTCCGCGCGCCGCTCGACCGCCTCGAGGAGCGCGGCCTGATGCCCTACGTGCGCGACCAGTACGGGATCGGGTAGCCGCGCCCGGGTAGATCTCCGCCGGCCGGACTAGGGCTGGGGAAGGGGATGTGGACCAGGGCCGCTGCGGCTCCCGGGCAAACAATGTTCGGCTGATCGCCGCCGGTCCCGAATCTGCATCGGCACCGGGGCAGCCCCAACGCTGAATCCGGCGCCACCATGCCGACTTTGCCCGCTCCTGGCGGTCAAAGTCAGGAAAGCTCACGCTTCACCGCGCACAGCTGCCGAACGATCTTCGACCACCTCCCGGCTTCGGCGCGGCAGGCGGGAACACCCCCTTCCGAGCCGTCGTTGGCCCGAGATCGGAGCGCGCGCAGCCGTGGCGGGGCCGCCCTACCGCACCGCCGTCCCCGCGAACGCCGGGATCACCTGGTCCGCGACCAGCTTCAGCTGGCCGCGGATGTCGGGCACGTTCTCGACGTCCTCATTGGTGAAGAACTTGACCAGGTGAGGGTCGGAGAGCGCCAGGATCATGTGGTTGACGCCGGCCGGCTCGATGTCGGAGCGGATCTTCTCGACCACCTCCTCCGGCGTTCCGGCCACCGACAGCTTCTCCACGTAGTCCGGCGTGAACGCCTCGTACGCGCCCTTGATGTCGCCGGCCCCGAGGGCGTCGACGACCGGCTGAAGCTCCGCGGCGTCGATCCCGTGACGGGCGAGCTGCTCCGCCGGCATCGAGGAGATGTAGAACGCGACGAGGAGCCGTGCGGCGTGCTTGGCGGCGGCGGAGTCGTCCGACACGACCGTGACCACCCAGGCGCCCACGTCGAGCTCGTCGAACGAGCGCCCGGCGCGCTCGGCGCCGATTCGCATGTTCTCGACCTGGTAGTCGTAGGCCTCGCGCGAGTAGCCGAGCGCCTGGTGCAGGCCATCGGCCAGCTCGCCCGCGGTCTGGAACGAGCGCGGGCCCTTCATCCCGCCCATCAGCAGCGGGATCCGCTCCTGCACCGGCCGGGCGGCGGTGAACAGGCCGGTGTACTTGAAGAAGTCGCCCTCGAAGTCGATCTTGCCCTCGTCCAGGAAGGTGCGCATCACGTGCAGCGCCTCACGCAGGCGCGAGAGCGGCTTCTGGCTCGCCCAGTCGAGGTGGTACTGCGCCATGAGGCCGAAGTTGCCGGTCGAGACGACCGCACTCCGTGCGCCCGCCGGTGATCTCGTCGAGCGTCGCGAGCTGCTGGCAGATCAGCGTCGGCTCGCGCAGGAACACGTGCGTGACGTTCGGGCCCGAAGCGGATCCGCTCCGTCTTGTCCGCGGCTGCGGCGAACAGCGTCCAGAGATCCTTGTGCCAGGTCTCGTCCACCGCGTAGCAGGCGTAGTAGCCGAGCTCGTCCGCCGTCTTGATCATCTCGATCGAGTCCGGCAGCGGGTAGTCCGGCAGCATGCAGTAGCTGAACTTCATTCGGTCCTCTCCTCCTCCTCGGGCATGGTCTCCGAGCCGAGCCCCGCCACGAGCACCTCGTCCGCGAAGTGCTTGTGCATCCAGGCGAGGTGGTCCCAGCGCGCGGCGACGATGCGCTTGGTGTCCCAGGCCGGCAGGTCCTGCTGCGGGAACGTCTCCATCTTCGCCGGGTCCACCTCGTAGACGTGCTCGAAGCGCTGGATCACGTCGTCGTTGATCCGGGTCGGCTCGGGCGGCTTCTGCTCTCCCAGTCGAAAGATGCTCATTCGTACGCCTCGTCCATCATCTGCTTGCCGGGATTCATGATGTTGTTCGGGTCGAGCGCAGCCTTGATGCGCTTGACCACCTCCCAGGCGCTCCCCATCTCGGTGGGCACGAGCTCGGCGTCGCCCTCGCGCGTGGCGCCGTGGCAGGCCGTGATCGAGCCGCCGTGCTTGAGAGCCACCTCCGCGATCTCGCGCTTGCAGGCCACCCAGCCGGCCCAGTTCTCGTCGTCGAGGCGCTGCTCCCAGATCCCCACGTCGATCTCGACGAGATAGTCACCCCAGGGCTTGTGCGGGCCGCTCGTGTAACAGAACATGCCCCAGTCGTCGAAGATCCCGTACTGCTCGCTGTAGCGCTCGACGATCGCGTGCCACTCCTCGCGCACCTTTGGCAGCACCGAGTAGTTGAGCGCGGCGTCCTCGCAGTGCCATGACATCGGCACCACCTGGCCGTCGCGCGTGCGGCCGTGCAGCGGGGTTGCGTAGCGGTCGTGGCGTGAGGCCCAGTCGCCCTCCGAGATCTCGTCGCCGAGGTACTTGCCCCCGTCCGCGCGGCCGAGCTCCATGATCCGCTTCGAGGCCGGCTCGACCTCCGCCCGCGCGCCGTACATCGCCACCGCCACCACCGCCTTCACCGAGTCGGGCTGGGGGATGTAGGCCTCGTCGTCGCGGCGCAGGTAGCGGAGCTTCCACTCGTCGAACAGCACCACGCCGGCGAGCGTCGCGAGCCCCGATCTGGTCAGCGCGCCGGTGGTCCGATAGGCCGTCATGTAGTCGTCGAAGGCGAAGAAGGCGGCGAACTCGACCTCCGGCTTCGGCACCAGCTCGAGCGTGGCCTCGGTGGTGATCCCGAGCGTGCCCTGGTGCCCGGTGAAGAGCTGTTTGAGCGTCAGCCCGGTGGACGACTTGCGCAGCTTGCGGCCGCCGCCCTCGCCGATCTCGACGATCTCCCCCGTGGGCAGCACCACCTGCATCGAGATCACGAGATCGCGCGTGTGGCCGAAGCGCGCGCCGAGAAGCGACCAGCCGCCCGTCCCGATCCGGCCGCCCACGAGCGAGCACGGGTAGGAGGCCGGGTCGTCGGGATAGAAGACCCCGTGCGGGCGCAGCTCCTCGTTCAGCTTGAGCATGTTGATGCCGGGGCCGACGGTGACGGTGCGGTCCGTGAGGTCGATCTCGTGGATCCGGTTCATCAGCTTGACGTCGACGCAGATGCCGCCGCGGAGCGGCACGGCGCCGTCCGACAGGCCCGTCCCGCCGGCGCGCGGCACGACCGGGATCCGCAGGCGGTTGGCGAGCTTGACGACCTCGGATACCTCCTCGGCCGTCTTCGGCAGCACCGCCACGTCCGGCATGAACTCCGCCCAGCGGTGGACCGGGAAGGGCGCCGGCACGCGCGTGCGGTTGACGCGCGAGGTCAGGTTGGGCAGCACGCGGTCCTCGTCGCCGATGATCGAGCGCAGCTCGTCTATGACACCGTCGTCGACGGCGCTCTTGAACGCGACGCTCATGGCGTGCCCTCCGCGGTGACCGCGGCGGGGCCGTGGCTGAACCCACCCACCTCGATGCCGGCGGACTGCGCCACCAGCTCGAACAGGTCCACGACCTCGAGTACACCGTCCGCGGCGCTCGAGAGCGGCCGCTCCGACCACGGGCAGGCGCTCACCAGCGTGTCCACCTCGAGCCCCTTCGCCCGCTCCACGCGCCGGCGGCTGATCTCGGCCGTGATCTCGGGCTTCTCGACCGGTAGCCCGCCCCCGCCTCCCGAGCAGTAGGACCACTGGGTCACGTGGTCGACGTCGTTGAAGGTGAGGCCCGGGATCGCTCGCAGCAGCTCGCGCGGCGGCTCGTGCACGCCCTTGCGCTTGTTCAGCCGGCAGGGGTCGTGGTAGGTGACCGTCCGCTCGACCGGCTCGGTCAGGCTGAGGCGCCCGTCGCGCACCAGCTCGGCCACCAGCTCGACCCCCAGCACGATCTCGAAGTCGTAGTCGTCGCCGAACATCCGCGGGTAGTCCTCGGTGAACGCGATGTAGTCGTGCGGATCGGGCGCGAGGATCCGCTTGGCGCCGACGGCGCGCCAGTCGGCGACGTTGTGCTCGGCGTGCTTGCGCGCGAGGTCGACGTAGCCCATCTCGGCCGCCGGCCCGCCGCAGCACCATTGCTCGCGCATGAGGCCGAACTCGACGCCGGCCTTCTGGAGCAGGAGTGCGAAGGCCCGGCTGTAGGAGGTGCGGTAGAAGGCCGCCTCGCAGTCGACGAACAGGATCGTCTCGCCGCCTTCGGGCAGGTCGAGGCCCTCCGCCCAGTCGCGGACGTGCTCCTGGCTGACCGGCACGTCGCCCAGCACCGGCTCGTTCGTGCCCTCGGCGAGGCGCTCGTTCCAGAGCTTCCAGCCCGGGCGCTCGTTGCCGGTGGCGACCATGAGCGCGCGCATCGCCTTGACGACGTCGACCGTGCGGGTGCGGTGGCGGTAGAAGTCGCCGGTGAAGAGGGTGTTCGGGCAGCGAAGCTCGCAGGCGCCGCACTGGGTGCAGTGGACATAGTCGTCGGCCACGTCCTCGACCGAGACCAGGCCCCGCTCCATCGCGACGATGTTCGCGTGGAACGCCGTGGGCGTGTGGTTCTCGTTGCGGGTGACCTGCATGACCGGGCAGACCTCGCGACAGAACTTGTGCCCGGAAGAGAAGCAGCCGAAGGCGTTGTTGCGCCACTGCTCGACGAACTCACGCTGCAGCTCGCCGTCGCCGTTGGGTGAATAGTCGGCCACGGGCCTCCTTTCGCCTAGCTCGGGGCAGGCGAGCGCGAACGTATCACTTATTCCAGGGCCAGCAGACGGGCTCGCTGCTCTTCGACGTCGAAGGTCGCCTTGGGCCAGTCGAGCCCCATCCCCTCGAGCTCCGCGATCAGCAGCTTGGTCACCGCCCAGTTGCGGTACCACTTGCGGTCCGCGGGAATGACGTACCAGGGCGCGGCCTCGCTGTTGCAGCGCCGGAGCGCGTCGCCATAGGCCTCCAGGTAGTCGTCCCAGAGCGGACGCACCTCGAGGTCGCCGGGGTTGAACTTCCAGTGCTTGGTGGGGTCGTCGAGGCGGGCGAGCTGGCGCTCGCGCCACTCGCCGCTGGAGATGTGGAGGTAGCACTTGACGATCCGCATGCCACCGCGGGCGAGTCCCTCCTCGAAGCGGTTGATCGTCCCGTAGCGGCGCGCCCACGTAGAGCGCGGAGCGAGCTCGCGGACGCGCACCGTCACGACGTCCTCGTAGTGGGAGCGGTCGAAGACGCCGATGTAGCCGGGCTCGGGGAGCCGGCGCCGGATCCGCCACAGGAAGGGGTGGCGAAGCTCCTCCGGCGTCGGGGCCTTGAAGGCGGTGATGCGCACCCCCTGCGGGTCCATCTGCCCCACCACGTGCTCGATCGTCCCGCCCTTGCCGGAGGTGTCGAGCCCCTGAAGCACGAGCAGCAGACTGCGCTCGCCGCCGGCCCGGCCGTTGGCGTAGAGGCGCTCCTGCAGGTCCGCGAGCGTCGGGGCAAGCTCAGCCTGGTCCATCTTCGTCGCCGACTTGCCGCCGGGCGCGTGCGGCGTGGCGCGCGCGTCGACCGTCGACAGGTCGAGACCGCCGGCCGGGACTCGCAGCATCTCGGCGAGCGACTGCTTGGACTTACCGCTCTTGGGCATGCCGCCTGCGACTCTAAGTCAGAGCGGACGTGTGAGGTAGCGCTGGAGGTTCGGCGCGATCGCCTCCACGAGCGCCTCGGGATCGAGCGAGGCGAGTGGCTCGACCTGGATCACGTACGCGGATGACCTCGAGAGCTCTGTGGGCGCCCTGCCACCCGACGCGGAGGATGCCGCGCAGGAATCGATCGGCGCGGCCGTTGCGATTGCCGGCCGGCTGCCCGGCGACCTCGGGAGCGGGCTGGCCTCGGCGGCCTCGGATGCCTTCGTCCAGGCGATGGCGATCGGCCTCTCGGTCGCGGCCGCGCTCGCCGCCGCCACGGCGGTGGTGGTGGCGAAGCGCCTGTGAGCATTGGGCTCAGCGCGGCCCTGAAGCCGATCGGCTGAGCCCCCTCCCACAGGGTCAGCCGGCCGAGCTCCTTCAGCTGCTCCCCGCCTCCCTCGACCGTCAGGAAGTGGTTGCCGGCGAGCTGGCCGACGATCGAGGCGAAGCGGCAGCCGCCGTACGGCACCAGGATCTCTGTCTCGCTGTAGCCGCCGGGGTACCAGAGGATCTCGCCGGGCGCCGGGTGGCTCGTGTGGTTCTCGAAGCGCAGGTTGGTCTCGAAGTCGCCCATCGGTACCCAGCACGACTCGCCGCTCCAGCGGACGTGTATGAGCTTGCTCTCGAATGGCAGCAGGCGCTGGAAGGCCGCGCAGGTCGCCGGCGCCTTCTCCTCCTCCATGCGCGCGGTGAGCTCGAACGGCCCGGCGTCGATCCGAAGGGTCGTCATGGCTCGAAATCCTCCACGAAGCGGGCGAGCGCGTCCACGGCGAGCGCCACGTCGGCCTCGGCGACCGACTCGCCCGGGTGATGGCTGATCCCGCCGGCGCAGCGGACAAAAAGCATCGTCACCGGCGCGATCGCCGCCATGACCGCGGCGTCGTGGCCCGCCCCGCTCGACAGGCTCAGCGGCTCCGAACCTGCCGCCGCGCGGGCGGCACTCGTCATCAGATCGGTCAGCCGGGGGTCGCAGCGGACTGCGTCCTCGTCGTGCAGCTCCTCCCAGGAGAGCGCGACGCCGCGCGCCGCGGCCGTGCGCTCGGCGCTCTCGCGCATGCGCGTGACCGCGGCCGTCCGCTCCGCGTCATCGGGGTGGCGCACGTCGAGCGTGAGCTCGGCCGTGGCTGGGATCACGTTGGGCGCCCCCGGCGCGACCGTCAGCCGCCCGACCGTCGCGACCAGGCCCGCGGTCTCGCGGGCGAGCGCCTCGGCCGCGAGCACGAGCTCCGCGGCCGCGCCGAGCGCGTCGCGGCGCAGCTCCATCGGCACCGTGCCGGCATGGCCCGCCACGCCGGTAAAGCGCAGCGCCACGCGGGTCTGGCCCGAGATCGCCGAGACGATCCCGAGCGGGAGGCCGCGCTCTTCGAGCAGCGGTCCCTGCTCGATGTGCACCTCCGCGTAGCCGGCGATCGACTCGGGGGCTCGCGCCGCGGCGCCGAGCCCCGCCGGATCGCCCTTGAACTCGCGGATCGCTTCCTCGAGCGAGATGCCGTCGGCGTCCATTCGGCTGAGGTCCGCGCGATCGAAGCGCCCCGCCAGCACGGAGCTGCCGAGGAAGGCGGTGCCGAAGCGGGCGCCCTCCTCGTCCGCGAAGGCCACGACCTCGAGCGGCCTCCGCGGCCGCCGGCCCGCCGCATCCATACCTTCCACGACGGCGATGGCAACGAGCACGCCGAGCACCCCGTCGTAGCGGCCGGCGTCACGCACGGTGTCGACGTGCGAGCCGAGCAGCAGCGCCGGGGTGTCGTGATCGCCACCGTCGTAGCGACCGATCAGGTTGCCGATCGCGTCCCGGCGCACGGTCATCCCCGCCGCCTTCATCCAGCCCGACACGGTCCCGATCGCGGACGCGTGCGCGGGCGTGCCGAAGAGTCGCGTGATTTGGCCGGGCTCGTCGCTGCATCGGGCCAGAAGGTCGGCCCGCTCCATGACCGTCCGGGCGGCGTCAGCTCCCACGGTAGGTGCTGTAGGCCCAGGGGGAGACGAGCAGCGGCACGTGATAGCTCGCCTCCGGGTCGGCCACCCCGAAACGCACCGGGACCAGGGCGAGGAAGGGCCGGTCGTCCGCGGCGAGCCCGGCGCCGGCGAAGTAGGCGCCGACGTCGAAAACGAGCTCGTACGAGCCCGCGCGCAGCTCGCCGGGGCCGAGCAGCGGCCCGTCGGTGCGGCCGTCGGCGTTCGTGCGCGTCTGGGCGAGGATCTCGGGCGCACCGTCGTCGCCCGCATGCAGCTTGAGCACGACTGCCATGCCCTCGGCCGGCCGCCCGCGGGCGGTGTCGAGCACATGGGTCGTGAGCTTCCCGCCGGAGGGCATTCAGGCCTCCCGCGTCATGCGCAGCGTGATCGTGCCGAAGGCCGGGAACGGCGGAACGAACACCTTCCGGTCGTCGCCGTATGGATCACGCGTCATGTTGCGCGCCGCGAATTCGACCGCACCAAGCTGCGAATAGCGCTCGAGCAGACGCTTGCCCATCTCATGAACGAGCTGCTGGATCGACTCGCTCACGAGCTCGTGGAAGACGGTCGCGCAGACGTCCCGCACCTGCTCGCCGGCCACGTAGCGCTCGGGCGCATCGCCGAGCGCGTCGGCCGGGTCGGCGTAGGACCAATGAACGTCGAGGCTGATGAAGAGCGGCCGGTCCGAGCGCTCGGGCAGGGTCGTGTACTCGTCGCGGACGAAGCGGGTGAAGGCGCTCCCCTCGACCTTGAGCAGCTCCATCCCGACACGGCCGGAGCGCGCCTCCGAGAGCGCGACGCCCCGGCCCTCACGGGCGTAGCGCAGCGCCGCCACCGAGTGCTCGCCGGTCACGCGCCGCCGCAGCACGCCGCTCGGCTCGAAGCCGCCCTCGCCCGGCACCTGCGCGGGCTCGAAGGGAAGCTCGACCGCGCTCACGCGCACCGCCTGCATCTGCTCGTAGCGCTCGAGGAAACCGCCGCCGAGCAGGGCCAGGTAGCCCTCCAGGGTCGCGCCCTCGTATTCGCGCGCCTGTCCCAGGATGAAGTTCTTCATCGAGTCCGTGGCGACCACGCTCGAGTTGTCGCCGCGCGTGTAGGCGGGCAGGAAGTTGTCGCCGAAGACCTCGACCGTCACCTCGTTCGCAAACAGCACGTTGTCGCGCCCGCGGAAGCTGGACTCGGGGACCCGCGGGAGGCCCTCGAGCGATGTCGCGTAATGGCGGTAGACGGGAACCGACGCCTTGCCGTAGCTGATCTCGTACGCGATTCCCGGGAGCGCGCCGGCGCCGATGTGGTCCTCGAGCCGCAAGGCAGCGATCTTCGCAATTTCGCGCAGTGCGGTCTCACGCTCCTCCTGCGGGGAGCGGTCGAGCCGCTCTTCGGCGTTCGCGACGATGCTCGCGGGCGTGTGCTCACGAACGCAGACGACGAACGGGAAGCCGAATTTCTCGCGGTAGGCGCCCGTCGCGCGTTCGAGCCGGGAGCGCTCCTCTCCCCCCGCCCGGTCGAGCCCCGCGGACGCCTGCTCCTCCGCCGAGGCGGGCGTCAGGTCTTCCCCGCCCGCGAGCTCGGGATGGGCGCGGATCAGCCCGAGCTGCCGCTCCTCCGGCGCGTGCTCGACCGCCCGGACCATCGCCTCGTGGAGCGCGCCCAGCGACGCGAAGGGCCGCTCCTCCCACGCCGCCTCGGCGACCCAGGGCGAGGACTCGAAAGCGAACCCGACCTGCTCGACGAACGCGTCGCGGTCCAGCGCACCGAGCTCGGCGATGGTCGTCACTCCAGGCCCACGATGTCGTCCGGCCGGACCGGCACACGGGTCAGCGGGCGCCCGCAGGCCTCGCGGATCGCCGCCACGATCGCCGGCGTCGACGAGATCGTGGGCGCCTCGGCCGCTCCGTTCAGCCCGTAGGGCGCCTCGGGCTGGGCGAGCTCGAGGATCGTGCTCCTGACCGGCGGCATGTCGAGGATCGTCGGGATCAGGTAGTCCGTGAAGGACGGGTTGCGCACCCGCCCCTCGGACAGCTGGATCTCCTCCATCACCGCCAGCCCGAGGCCCTGTGCGATCCCGCCCTCGAGCTGTCCCTCGAGGGCGAGCGGGTTCATCGCCCGCCCCACGTCCTGTGCCGTGGCGATCTCGACGACCCGTACGAGGCCGAGCTCCGTGTCGACGTCGACGACCGCCCGGTGCGCCGCGAAACAGAAGGCGAGGTGGGAGTTGCCCTGCCCGTTCTCGTCGAGCGGCTCGGTGCGGCGCGGTCGGTACTCGCGCGTCTTCTCGACCGGGTCGTCGGCCACCAGCTCGGCCACCGGGATCGCCACGGAGTCGGCGACGACGGCGCCGCCCACGAGCCGAGCAGCCCCGTCGGTGTGGGCGCGAGCGCGCTCGAGGACCGCCTCGCGCACGGCTTCGCAGGCGTCCCTGACAGCGCCGCCCGTGAACCATGTCTGGCGCGACGCCGACGAGGATCCGGCATTGCCCACCTGCGTGTCGGCCGGCAGCACGATCACGCGCTCGATCCCGAGCACGTCGCGCGCGATCTGAGCGTGCACCGTGATGCCGCCCTGCCCGACCTCGCAGGCGGCGGTGTGAATCTCCACCTGCGGCTCGCCGCTCGCCACCGAGAGGCGCACGCGCGCGGTCGAGTAGTCGTCGAAGCCGCCCGAGAAGCCGACGTTCTTGAAGCCCACCGCGTAGCCGACGCCGCGCCGGATGCCCTCGCCGTGGGTCGTGTTCGAGACGCCGCCGGGCAGCTCGCGCAGGTCGATGCCATCGGCCGCGAGCGGCTCAGGGAGCGGCATCGAGTCGAGCTCCTCGAGCAGACGCGCCACCGGGGCCGGCCCCTCGACGACCTGGCCGGTGGGGAGGCTCGAGCCGGTGTCCATCGCGTTGCGGCGCCGCAGCTCCACCGGATGCAGGCCGAGCGCGGTGGCGAGCTTGTCCATCTGCGCCTCGTAGGCGAAGCAGACCTGCACGGCCCCGAAGCCGCGCATCGCGCCGCAGGGCGGGTTGTTCGTGTAGACGATGTAGGTGTCGAGATCGGCGTTCGGGCACTCGTACGGCCCGCTGCCGGTCGAGGCCGCGTTGTGGCACACCGCCCGCGAGCTCGACGCGTAGGCGCCGCCGTCGAGCACGATCCGCGCCCTCACGTAGACGAGCTTGCCGTCCCGGGTGGCGCCGTGCTCGTAGCGCATGCGTGCCGGGTGGCGATGCACGTGCCCGAAGAACGACTCCTCGCGCTGGTAGACCATCTTCACCGGCCGGGAGGTGTGGAGGGCGAGCATGCACGCATGCGTCTGCATCGAGAGGTCCTCGCGGCCGCCGAACGCACCGCCTACCCCGGCGAGGGTGAGCCGCACCCGCTCGGGCGGCAGGCCGAGGCTCGCGGCGATCTGGCTGCGGTCGACGTGGAGCCACTGCGTCGCGACGTAGAGGTCGATGCCCCCGTCCTCCGCGGGGATCGCGAGTCCCGACTCGGGGCCGAGGAAGGCCTGGTCCTGCATGCCCACCTCGTACTCGCCCTCCACGACGACCTCGGCGAGCGACTCGGCCGACGCCATGTCGCCGTGGCGCACATGGATGTGCCCCAGCACGTTGCCGTCCTCGTGCAGGCGCGGCTCGTCGGTCTCTACGGCCAGCTCCATGTCGACAAGCGGCTCGAGCACCTCGTAGTCGACCTCGATCAGCCCTGCCGCCCGCCGAGCGGTTTCCGGGTGGTCGGCCGCCACGATCGCCACTGGCTCGCCCTGGTAGCGCACCACGTCGATCGCCAGCACCGGCTGGTCGGGCACCTCGAGGCCGTACGTCTTGCGGCCCGGCACGTCCTCGTGCGTGAGCACCGCGCGCACGCCGGGCAGCGCCAGCGCCCGGGCAACCTCGACCGAGCGGATGCGCGCGTACGGGTGCGGGCTCCGGAGTGTCGTCCCCCACAGCATGCGGTCCGCCCACAGGTCGGACGAGTAGGCGAACTCGCCCATCACCTTGGGCGTACCGTCGGGGCGCGACGGGCTCTCCCCGATGCCGTCCGCCGGGCGAATGCGGGTGGGGGCGGCGCCGCTCAAGCGCGCTGCCTCTCGCTCGCCAGCCGCACGGCGTCGAGGATCTTCTCGTAGCCGGTGCAGCGGCAGAGGTTGCCGGCGAGCGCCTCGCGGACGGTGGGCTCGGTCGGCTCCGGGTCCCGTGCGAGGAGGTCGTGAGTGGCCACGATCAGGCCGGGCGTGCAGAAGCCGCACTGGACCGCTCCAGCGTCGAGGAAGGCCTGCTGGACCGGATGCAACTCGCCGTCCGCCAGCCCCTCGACCGTCACGACCTCGGCGCCCTCGGCCTGGCCCGCCAGCACCAGGCAGGCGCAGACGAGCTCGCCGTCGAGATAGACCGAGCACGAGCCGCACTCGCCCTGCTCGCAGGCGTTCTTCGAGCCGGGCAGCCCCATCCGCTCGCGCAGGACGTAGAGGAGGCTCTCGCCCTCCCACACCCCGTCCGCCTCGCGCGGCTCGCCATTGACCGTGCAGCGCAGCCGCATCAGCCGCCTCCCCGGGCCCAGCCCAGGGTGCGCTGGGCGAGCACGCGCAGCGCCTCGCGCCGGTAAGCCGCCGTGCTGCGCACATCGTCGATCGGGCGCGCGGCCGCCGCCACGAGCTCGCCGAAGCGTTCGAGCGCCGTGTCCGCGAGCGGCGCGGACGAATCCCACGCCTCGTGCTCGCTCAGCACGCCCTCCAGGAAGCTCTCGGCCTCGGCCGCAGCGAGTGGAGTGGGCCCCGCCGATCCGATGCCCGTGCCCACACGCCTCAGCACCGGATCGATGGCCAGGGCGAACGAGCACGCCGCGATGACCATCGCGTTGCGGGTGCCGATCTTCGAGAACTGCTCGGGGCCCCGTGCGGGCGCCACCAGGATCGCCGCGATGAGCTCGTCATCTGCGAGCACGCTCCGCTTCGGGCCCACGTAGAACTCGCGTGCCGGGACGCGCCTCACGCCGCCCTCGGAGGCCAGCTCGAGCTCGGCGTGCGCGGCCACGAGGGGCGGATGCGAGTCGCCGGCCGGTGAGGCAGCCCCGAGGTTCCCGCCGACCGTGCCGCGGTTGCGGATCTGCGGCGAGCCGATCGTCCGCGACGCCATGGCGAGCCCGGGCAGGCGGTCGCCGAGCTCGGCGATCACGCGGGCATAGGTCACGCCCGCGCCGATCCGGACCACGCCGTCCTCCTCCCCCCACTCGCGCAGCTCGCGCACGCGCGTCAGGTCGATGATCGCCTCCGGACGGCTGCGGTCGAAGTTGAGGTCGACCATCACATCCGTGCCGCCGGCGATCGGCATGCTCCCCGGGTGGGCCGCCCTCGCTGCCAGCGCCTCGTCCCAGGCGGTCGGCTGGATGAACTCCATCGTCACGCCACTCTACGCGCGCGAGTGGGTGGTCTAGCCGCTCGAATGGCGCGGCGCAGCGCTCAGCCGGGACGCTTGCTTCCGGCGACCTCGTAATGCCAGACGGTGGTGTCGCGCTCGATCAGGTAGCGGTCGTCCTCGGGGGAGCGAACGGAGGTCTCCACGTCCTCTCCGGTGAGTGCGCGTAGGGCGTCCAGCGAGTCCCAGAGCGAGAACGCCACAAACTCGGTGTGGGCGCCGCCGTCGCGGCGCAGGATCCAAGCACCGCAATTGCCGGGCATTGCCGCGTATGCAGCCAGGCCGTCGTCGAGCGCGCGGGCGGCGTAGGCGTCGGCGTCCTCGCGACGCACGACGCCGGTCCAGATGCGGGCGATCACCGGTTGACCCTCATCGTGCGCATGTGGGTGACCGTAGGCGGCGCTCGATGCCCCCGCGTCGGGGAGCACCCCGATTCACCTCCCTG
>CAVWSN010000006.1:0-18962 GCA_963757815.1 uncultured Thermoleophilaceae bacterium
AGAACCTTCGCTTCTCGCCGGACGGTGGAACTCTCGCGATCAGCTCCGTGGACCCGGAGGATCCGCTGCACAACGGCGTGGTCGACCTGGTCCATCCGCGGACCCTTGAGCGCAGGATGCGGGTTCGGTTGCCTCCGCTCCCTGCGGCGGCCGATTTCGTCTATGCCGACGTTGTGTTCACGCCGAACAGCCGGGACCTCCTCGTGCGACAGGTCCCCTTCGGGCCGGACGCCCCGGCAACGCCCGTGTATCGGGTCGACCGGAGGACTGGCGCGGTCACGGACCGCCTGCGGGTGGGCAGGTACGCGTCCTACTTCTACGCATCCGAGACGGCCGATCGCGAGCGGTTCTTCCTCACGAGCCAGAGGGACAACCGGACGTGGGAGCTCGACTCCGGGGCGCTGCGCGTGGAGCGGTCATGGCCGGTCGGGGATTCCGCCGGTGCGGTCAGTCCCGACGGAAGGGTTTTCGCGCTCGCATCCCGGGCGGGTCGCGTCAGGCTGCTCAATCTGAATACCGGCGAGATCAGGCCGCTCCGGGGTGGCCACGATGGCCTCGTGTTTCGGATGAGGTTCGCACCCGACGGACGGACGCTCGTGACCTCGGGCGAGGACGGAAAGGTGCTCGTATGGGACGTCGAGGGCGGAGGCGTCCTGCAGCGCTTCACCGGCCACAGCGGCTCTGTCGACGGGCTCGATCTGACGGAGGACGGGCGCACGCTGATCACCGCGTCGGTTGATACTCATGCGATCCTCTGGGACCTTGCGGGGGACCGCCGGCTCGACCGGCGCTTCGCCGTCGGCAGGCGCTTTGCCGTGCGCGACACGCCGAGAGGGATAGCGGTCAGCCCCGACGGGCGCACCCTCGCCCTCACCCACAGCGACGGGACGGTTGACCTGATCGACACCCGGACCCTGCGGCGACGGGCAAGCGTGCGCGCGATCGACGGCCACGCCCTCTCGGTCGCCTTCAGCCCCGATGGTCGTCTGCTCGCGGTGACGGGCGAGAGAGGTCGACTCACGCTCTGGAATGCGCGGACGCTGGCTTCGGCCGGCGAGCTCAAGGGAATGCGGGCCGATTCCCAGGCGGTTGCCTTCTCACCGGACGGCAAGCTGGTGGCCGCCGCCGAGGCGCTGCTGTCCGCCGCGGGGCCCTCAGGGGAGCCGCAGCCACAGCGGGTGTGGGACGTTCGCCGGCGGACGCTCACCGGGTTCCGAGGGGGAACCTCGGCCAACGTGATCGCGTTCAGCCCGGACGGCGAGCTGATCGCAGCGGCGGCGACCGACCTCGGCACGCACGTACGCGACGTGCGCACGGGCAGGCTCGTCAAGCGTCTGGGGTTCCAGGATCTTGCGGGGCTCGAGGGGGAGTTCTCGCGCTCGGTCACGTTCTCGCCCGACGGCAACCTGTTGTTCGTCGGGCAGGACGACGGCGCGGGACGCCTGTTCTCGACGGAGACCTGGAAGCCCATCGGCCGGCCCCTCGAAGGGGCGCATACGGCGCGCATCACGTTCCCAGCGTTCACGCCGGACGGCCGGACGCTCGTCACCGCCGCCGCCGACGGCACCGTGGTGCTCTGGGACGTGGAGACGCAGAAGCCGATCGGCGCGCCGCTCGAGCTCGAGCCGAACACGTTCGCGTCCGCCGCGTTGAGCCCGGACGGCTCACACCTGTACGCGATCTCAACCCGGGGTGAGGGCATCAGCTTCGACCTGTCATCGGAGGCCTGGAAGCGCCACGCCTGCCTTGTCGCCGGGCGCGAGCTCACCAGCGCCGAGTGGGATGAAGCGCTTCCTGAACAGCCCTACCAGGCCGTCTGCTCGGGCGACTGACTCGCACACGTAGGTCGGGGTTACCGGCAATGAGCGCGCCGTGAGGGGGTCGTTACCTCCCCGGCGCACGCTGCTGTCGATCGACCACAACCGGTGGTCACCGACAGAAAGGAGCGGAGATGCTCTCCCCCGCGTACAAGAAGCGCTTCGCAACCGCCCTGGCCGGTGCGGCCCTCGCAAGCGCGCTGGTCGTGTCCGCCGCCTCCGCCGTTCCCGCCGAAGAGCTCATCCCGAGCACGACGGAACAGACCCCGGCCGAGGTGCCGCCGCCCCCGTCCTCGATCGCAGCGCCCGCCGGTGAGAAGTACGAGGCCCTGCGCGCCCCGGACGGCCGAGAGCCCGCGGACCCGGTCGCTGAGCCCCGGCCCGTCGCCGACGAGCCGTCCGAGCCGGGCGGCTTCGACTGGGTGTCGGCTGCGATCGGAGCCGTCGCGGCGGCCGGGCTGTCACTGGTGCTCATGGCGAGCCTCGGCCTGCGCAGGCCCACGGCGAGCGCCTGAAAGCGGGTGAGGGCAATTACCACGAGGCACATGCGCAGCGCCGGTCTGTTGCTGGCCGGCGCGGCGCTTCTGGCGATCGCCGCGTCCACACCCGCCCGGGCGGACACGGTGACCGATTGGAACCAACATGCGACCGACGCGTTGATCGTGGCTGCCGGGCAGGGTCCGACCGTGTCCGTGCTCCATCTGGCGATGGTGCACGGCGCGGTCTATGACGCTGTCAACGCGATCGACCGTCGCCACGAGCCGTATCTGGGTGCGCCGCGGGCGCGCCGCTCATACTCGAAGGACGCGGCCGCCGCGACCGCCGCCTACCGGGTGCTGGCGAGCATCGTGCCTGCGCAGCAAGCCGCGCTCGAGGCCCGGTACGGGGCGAGCCTGGCGACTATCCCCGAAGGGAATGCGAAGGCCGGCGGGATCGCCGTCGGTGAGGCCGCCGCCGCGCAGATGATCGCGGCGCGGACCGGCGACGGGCGCTTCGGCCCGTTCCGGTTCCCGGTCGGGACCGAGCCGGGCGTCTGGCGGCCGGTGCTGCCCGCGTTCGTGAACGACCCGGCGGCCTGGGTCGCCCAGGTCAAGCCGTTTCTGACCGAGAGCCCGGCGCAGTTCCGGTCCCGCGGGCCGAACCCGCTGGACAGCAGGCGCTACGCGCGCGAGTTCGCCGAGGTCAAGTCGGTCGGATCGCTCGGCTCGTCCACGCGGACAGCCGACCAGACCGACATGGCCCGCTTCTGGGCGGAGCACGCACTGGCGATGTGGAGCCGTGTCTTCCGGCAACTATCGGCCGGTCACGCGCTGAGCACCGCGGACAGCGCGCGCTTCTTCGCGATGCTCAACCTGACTGCCGCGGACGCCGCAATCAGCTGCTGGGACGACAAGGCGCAGTGGCTGTATTGGCGCCCGATCACGGCGATCCGGGAGGCGGGCGCGGACGGGAACCGAGCGACCGACGCCGATCCCGGGTGGCTGCCGCTGATCGCAACTCCCCCGTATCCGGAGCATCCGTCCGGGCACGGATGTGTCAGCGGCTCGATCACCAAGACGCTGCGCGATTTTTTCGGCACCGACAGGGGCGAGTTCAGCGCGATCAGCGCTTTCTCGGGCACCACGAGGCGCTTCACCCGCTTCTCGCAAGCCATCGAGGAGATCGTCGACGCCCGCGTGTACTCGGGGATCCACTTCCGGACCGCCGACGAGCAGGGCGCCCGGATCGGCAAGCAGGTCGCGAGCTGGCGAGACAGGCACTACTTCGAGCCGGTGGACCGCGACGACTAGACAGCGGCCGGCGGGCCGCCCTCCGGCGGCCCGCCTCGCAGCACGAACGCGAGGTCGTCCTCGTAGCAGTACGACCAGTCCTCACCAGGCTCCATCGAGGTGACGATCGGGTGGCCGGTCTCGCCGCGGTGCTTGGTGGCGTGCCGGTTGGGCGACGAGTCACAGCAGCCGACGTGCCCGCAGGTGCGGCACACCCTCAGGTGGACCCAGCGGTCGCCGGTCTTGAGGCAGTCCTCGCAGCCCGGCACGGAGTCGGGGCGCTCCACCAGGACCTGGTCGAGATGCGAGCAGCCGGCCACGCATGGAGTGATACAGGATCGCCCCCGCGGGCGGATCGCAGCAGGTTCCCGGCGGCGGTACGCTGAGCCGCGCCGTGCATGTCCAGGTGCGACTCGGTTCGGGGTTGGCCACCGCCGCCGGCACCCGGCGGCTGCGGGTCGAGCTTCCGCGAGAGGCGACCGTCGACACGCTGCTCGTCCGCGTCGGCGAGCTCGAGCCGGCGATCGCCCCGGCCCTCGGCTCCGCCCTGCCGGTCGTCAAGGGCACGCATGCCAGTCGCACCCAGGCGCTCACCGACGGCGACGAGATCGCCCTCCTGATCCCAGTGGCCGGCGGCGCCGGCCCAAACACCGAGAGGAGACAGTCATGGCCGTAGAGCCCGCCGCACCGGCCGCCCCCGCCGGCCAGGCCCACCCCACCGTCTTCGTCGACACCTTCACGGACGGCCTGCTCGGCCCGGATGTCGAGATGCTCGGGCCGGTCGAGGACGGCGGCCACATCGTCGTCAACACCACTCCCGGCTGCTGGGGCCCGATGATCACCCCCTCGCTCCGCGGCGGCCACGAGGTAGCCCAGCCGGTGGCGGTGGCGGGCGCCGAGCCCGGAGACGCCATCGCGATCCGCGTCAAGGACATCGAGGTCACCTCGATCGCCACGGCCTCGGGCAACGACGTCTCCCCGGAGGGAAGCTTCAACGGCGATCCCTACTGCGCGGCCGTCTGCCCCGGCTGTGGCAAGGAGTACCCGGAGACCCGGCTCGAGGGCATCGGGCAGGAGGCTGTCCGCTGCGCGAGCTGCGGCGCGGACGCGACTCCCTTCAAGTTCACGAACGGCTACACGATCGCGTTCGACCACGGCCGCAGCGTCGGCGTCACGGTTGGGCGCGAGTCCGCCGAGCGCATCGCCCGCGAGGCCACGCGCTACGCCGCACTGCCGGAGAACTCGGTCCAGAACCCGATCCTCGCCTTTGCACCGCACGACCTCGTGGGGCTCGCGGCGAGGCTGCGGCCGTTCATGGGCCAGCTCGGCACGACCCCCTCGAAGACGATCCCGGACTCCCACAACGCGGGCGACTTCGGCTCGTTCCTGATCGGCGCCCCGCACGACTACTCGATCACCGCGGAGGAGCTCGCCGAGCACCGCACCGACGGGCACATGGACGTCGACGCGGTCCGCGCCGGCGCGATTCTGATCTGCCCGGTCAAGCTGGCGGGCGGCGGCGTGTACATGGGCGACATGCACGCGCTCCAGGGTGACGGCGAGATCGCCGGCCATACCTGCGACGTCTCCGGAACGGTCACGCTGCAGGTCGAGCTGCTCAAGGGCCTCGGCATCGACGGGCCGCTGCTGTTCCCGCTCGGGGAGGACCTCCCCTTCCTGGCCCGGCCGCTGTCCGGCCAGGAGCGCACGCGCGCGGAGGAGCTCGCGCGCGAGTGGGGTCTCGACGGCCTCGAGGAGTCGGCGCCGATCTCGGTGATCGGCACCGGCCCGGACCTCAACAGCGCCACCGACAACGGCCTCGAGCGCGCCGCCTGGCTGCTCGGCATGGAGGTGCCGGAGGTAAAGAACCGCGCCACGATCACCGGTGCGATCGAGATCGGCCGTCACCCGGGCGTCGTCCAGGTGACCTTCCGCGCGCCGCTCGACCGCCTCGAGGAGCGCGGCCTGAAGCCCTACGTGCGCGACCAGTACGGGATCGGGTAGGGCGGGTAGATCTCCGCCGGCCGGGCTAGGGCTGGGGAAGGGGATGGGCAGGGCCGCTGGCTCCGGGGCCTGTTCCCGAATCTGCATCGGCACCGGGGCAGCCCCAACGCTGAATCCGGCGCCACCATGCCGACTTTGCCCGCTCCTCGCGGTCAAAGTCAGGAAAGCTCACGCTTCACCGCGCACAGCTGCCGAACGATCTTCGACCACCTCCCGGCTTCGGCGCGGCAGGCGGGAACACCCCCCTTCCCCAGCCGTCGTTGGCCCGAGATCGGAGCGCGCGCGGCCGTGGCGGGGCCGCCCTACCGCACCGCCGTCCCCGCGAACGCCGGCATCACCTGGTCCGCGACCAGCTTCAGCTGGCCGCGGATGTCGGGCACGTTCTCGACGTCCTCATTGGTGAAGAACTTGACCAGGTGGGGGTCGGAGAGCGCCAGGATCATGTGGTTGACGCCGGCCGGCTCGATGTCGGAGCGGATCTTCTCGACCACCTCCTCCGGCGTTCCGGCCACCGACAGCTTCTCCACGTAGTCCGGCGTGAACGCCTCGTACGCGCCCTTGATGTCGCCGGCCCCGAGGGCATCGACGACCGGCTGAAGCTCCGCGGCGTCGATCCCGTGACGGGCGAGCTGCTCGGGCGGCATCGAGGAGATGTAGAACGCGACGAGGAGCCGTGCGGCGTGCTTGGCGGCGGCGGAGTCGTCCGACACGACCGTGACCACCCAGGCGCCCACGTCGAGCTCGTCGAACGAGCGCCCGGCGCGCTCGGCGCCGATTCGCATGTTCTCGACCTGGTAGTCGTAGGCCTCGCGCGAGTAGCCCATCGCCTGGTGCAAGCCATCGGCCAGCTCGCCCGCGGTCTGGAACGAGCGCGGACCCTTCATCCCGCCCATCAGCAGCGGGATCCGCTCCTGCACCGGCCGCGCGGCGGTGAACAGGCCGGTGTACTTGAAGAAGTCGCCCTCGAAGTCGATCTTGCCCTCGTCCAGGAAGGTGCGCATCACGTGCAGCGCCTCACGCAGGCGCGAGAGCGGCTTCTGGCTCGCCCAGTCGAGGTGGTACTGCGCCATGAGGCCGAAGTTGCCGGTCGAGACGACGCACTCCGTCCGCCCGCCGGTGATCTCGTCGAGCGTCGCGAGCTGCTGGCAGATCAGCGTCGGCTCGCGCAGGAACACGTGCGTGACGTTCGGCCCGAAGCGGATCCGCTCCGTCTTGTCGGCGGCTGCGGCGAACAGCGTCCAGAGATCCTTGTGCCAGGTCTCGTCCACCGCGTAGCAGGCGTAGTAGCCGAGCTCGTCCGCCGTCTTGATCATCTCGATCGAGTCCGGCAGGGGGTAGTCGGGCAGCATGCAGTAGCTGAACTTCATTCGGTCCTCTCCTCCTCCTCGGGCATGGTCTCCGAGCCGAGCCCCGCCACGAGCACCTCGTCCGCGAAGTGCTTGTGCATCCAGGCGAGGTGGTCCCAGCGCGCGGCGACGATGCGCTTGGTGTCCCAGGCCGGCAGGTCCTGCTGCGGGAACGTCTCCATCTTCGCCGGGTCCACCTCGTAGACGTGCTCGAAGCGCTGGATCACGTCGTCGTTGATCCGGGTCGGCTCGGGCGGCTTCTGATCTCCCAGTCGAAAGATGCTCATTCGTACGCCTCGTCCATCATCTGCTTGCCGGGATTCATGATGTTGTTCGGGTCGAGCGCGGCCTTGATGCGCTTGACCACCTCCCAGGCGCTCCCCATCTCGGTGGGCACGAGCTCGGCGTCGCCCTCGCGCGTGGCGCCGTGGCAGGCCGTGATCGAGCCGCCGTGCTTGAGAGCCACCTCCGCGATCTCGCGCTTGCAGGCCACCCAGCCGGCCCAGTTCTCGTCGTCGAGGCGCTGCTCCCAGATCCCCACGTCGATCTCGACGAGATAGTCACCCCAGGGCTTGTGCGGGCCGCTCGTGTAACAGAACATGCCCCAGTCGTCGAAGATCCCGTACTGCTCGCTGTAGCGCTCGACGATCGCGTGCCACTCCTCGCGCACCTTTGGCAGCACGGAGTAGTTGAGCGCGGCGTCCTCGCAGTGCCATGACATCGGCACCACCTGGCCGTCCCGCGTGCGGCCGTGGAGCGGGGTTGCGTAGCGGTCATGGCGTGAGGCCCAGTCGCCCTCCGAGATCTCGTCCCCGAGGTACTTGCCTCCGTCCGCGCGGCCGAGCTCCATGATCCGCTTCGAGGCCGGCTCGACCTCCGCCCGCGCGCCGTACATCGCCACCGCCACCACCGCCTTCACCGAGTCGGGCTGGGGGATGTAGGCCTCGTCGTCGCGGCGCAGGTAGCGGAGCTTCCACTCGTCGAACAGCACCACGCCGGCGAGCGTCGCGAGTCCCGATCTGGTCAGCGCGCCGGTGGTCCGATAGGCCGTCATGTAGTCGTCGAAGGCGAAGAAGGCGGCGAACTCAACCTCCGGCTTCGGCACCAGCTCGAGCGTCGCCTCGGTGGTGATCCCGAGCGTGCCCTGGTGCCCGGTGAAGAGCTGTTTGAGCGTCAGCCCGGTGGACGACTTGCGCAGCTTGCGGCCGCCGCCCTCGCCGATCTCGACGATCTCCCCCGTGGGCAGCACCACCTGCATCGAGATCACGAGATCGCGCGTGTGGCCGAAGCGCGCGCCGAGAAGCGACCAGCCGCCCGTCCCGATCCGGCCGCCCACGAGCGAGCACGGGTAGGACGCCGGGTCGTCGGGATAGAAGACCCCGTGCGGGCGCAGCTCCTCGTTCAGCTTGAGCATGTTGATGCCGGGGCCGACGGTGACGGTGCGGTCCGTGAGGTCGATCTCGTGGATCCGGTTCATCAGCTTGACGTCGACGCAGATGCCGCCGCGGAGCGGTACGGCGCCGTCCGACAGGCCCGTCCCGCCGGCGCGCGGCACGACCGGGATCCGCAGTCGGTTGGCGAGCTTGACGACCTCGGATACCTCCTCAGCCGTCTTCGGCAACACCGCCACGTCCGGCATGAACTCCGCCCAGCGGTGGACCGGGAAGGGCGCCGGCACGCGCGTGCGGTTGACGCGCGAGGTCAGGTTGGGCAGCACGCGGTCCTCGTCGCCGATGATCGAGCGCAGCTCGTCTAATGACACCGTCGTCGACGGCGCTCTTGAACGCGACGCTCATGGCGTGCCCTCCGCGGTGACCGCGGCGGGGCCGTGGCTGAACCCACCCACCTCGATGCCGGCGGACTGCGCCACCAGCTCGAACAGGTCCACGACCTCGAGTACACCGTCCGCGGCGCTCGAGAGCGGCCGCTCCGACCACGGGCAGGCGCTCACCAGCGTGTCCACCTCGAGTCCCTTCGCCCGCTCCACGCGCCGGCGGCTGATCTCGGCCGTGATCTCGGGCTTCTCGACCGGTAGCCCGCCCCCGCCTCCCGAGCAGTAGGACCACTGGGTCACGTGGTCGACGTCGTTGAAGGTGAGGCCCGGGATCGCTCGCAGCAGCTCGCGCGGCGGCTCGTACACGCCCTTGCGCTTGTTCAGCCGGCAGGGGTCGTGGTAGGTGACGGTCCGCTCGACCGGCTCGGTCAGGCTGAGGCGCCCGTCGCGCAGCAGCTCGGCCACCAGCTCGACCCCCAGCACGATCTCGAAGTCGTAGTCGTCGCCGAACATCCGCGGGTAGTCCTCGGTGAACGCGATGTAGTCGTGCGGATCGGGCGCGAGGATCCGCTTGGCGCCGACGGCGCGCCAGTCGGCGACGTTGTGCTCGGCGTGCTTGCGCGCGAGGTCGACGTAGCCCATCTCGGCCGCCGGCCCGCCGCAGCACCATTGCTCACGCATGAGGCCGAACTCGACGCCGGCCTTCTGGAGCAGGAGCGCGAAGGCCCGGCTGTAGGAGGTGCGGTAGAACGCCGCCTCGCAGTCGACGAACAGGATCGTCTCGCCGCCTTCGGGCAGGTCGAGGCCCTCCGCCCAGTCGCGGACGTGCTCCTGGCTGACCGGCACGTCGCCCAGCACCGGCTCGTTCGTGCCCTCGGCGAGGCGCTCGTTCCACAGCTTCCAGCCCGGGCGCTCGTTGCCCGTCGCGACCATGAGCGCGCGCATCGCCTTGACGACGTCGACAGTGCGGGTGCGGTGGCGGTAGAAGTCGCCGGTGAAGAGGGTGTTCGGACAGCGCAGCTCGCAGGCGCCGCACTGGGTGCAGTGGACATAGTCGTCGGCCACGTCCTCGACCGAGACCAGGCCCCGCTCCATCGCGACGATGTTCGCGTGGAACGCCGTGGGCGTGTGGTTCTCGTTGCGGGTGACCTGCATGACCGGGCAGACCTCGCGACAGAACTTGTGCCCGGAAGAGAAGCAGCCGAAGGCGTTGTTGCGCCACTGCTCGACGAACTCACGCTGCAGCTCGCCGTCGCCGTTGGGTGAATAGTCGGCCACGGGCCTCCTTTCGCCTAGCTAGGGGCAGGCGAGCGCGAACGTATCACTTATTCCAGGGCCAGCAGACGGGCTCGCTGCTCTTCGACGTCGAAGGTCGCCTTGGGCCAGTCGAGCCCCATCCGCTCGAGCTCCGCGATCAGCAGCTTGGTCACCGCCCAGTTGCGGTACCACTTGCGGTCCGCGGGAATGACGTACCAGGGCGCGGCCTCGCTGTTGCAGCGCCGGAGTGCGTCGCCATAGGCCTTCAGGTAGTCGTCCCAGAGCGGACGCACCTCGAGGTCGCCGGGGTTGAACTTCCAGTGCTTGGTGGGGTCGTCGAGGCGGGCGAGCTGGCGCTCCTGCCACTCGCCGTGGGAGATGTGGAGGTAACACTTGACGATCCGCATACCACCGCGGGCGAGTCCCTCCTCGAAGCGGTTGATCGTCCCGTAGCGGCGCGCCCACGTAGAGCGCGGAGCGAGCTCGCGGACGCGCACCGTCACGACGTCCTCGTAGTGGGAGCGGTCGAAGACGCCGATGTAGCCGGGCTCGGGGAGGCGGCGCCGGATCCGCCACAGGAAGGGGTGGCGAAGCTCCTCCGGCGTCGGGGCCTTGAAGGCGGTGATGCGCACCCCCTGCGGGTCCATCTGCCCCACCACGTGCTCGATCGTCCCGCCCTTGCCGGAGGTGTCGAGCCCCTGAAGCACGAGCAGCAGACTGCGCTCGCCGCCGGCCCGGCCGTTGGCGTAGAGGCGCTCCTGCAGGTCCGCGAGCGTCGGGGCAAGCTCAGCCTGGTCCATCTTCGTCGCCGACTTGCCGCCGGGCGCGTGCGGCGTGGCGCGCGCGTCGACCGTCGACAGGTCGAGACCGCCGGCCGGGACTCGCAGCATCTCGGCGAGCGACTGCTTGGACTTACCGCTCTTGGGCATGCCGCCTGCGACTCTAAGTCAGAGCGGACGTGTGAGGTAGCGCTGGAGGTTCGGCGCGATCGCCTCCACGAGCGCCTCGGGATCGAGCGAGGCGAGTGGCTCGACCTTGATCACATGACGGGTGATGACGAGCCCGACGACCTGAGAGGCGACGAGGTTCGCTCTCAGCTCGGGTTGATCGACCGTCAAGCTCTCCGAGAAGGCGGCGATGATTTGTCCCGCGACCAGCTCCCGGGTCAGCCGGGCGGCCTCCGGCTCAGAGGCCGCCGCTCGCAGGATGCCGATGAGCACGGTCCGAGCGCGCGGGTCTTCCATGACCCCGACGGCGAAGCGCGCGAGGCGCAGTCCCGCCTGCGAGCGCGGTCCGGCCAGCAGCGCGGGAAGCTCGCGCCCGGGATCGAACGGAAGCTCCATCACCGCCAGGAACAGCTTCTGCTTCGAGCCGAAGTAGTGCATGACCAGCGCGGGGTCGACCCCGGCCTCCTCGGCGATTCCCCGAATCGTCGTCCGGTCGTAGCCGAGCTCGGCGAACCCGCGCCGCGCCGCATCTGCGATCGCCTCGCGCGTCCCGCTTGCGCCCGGGCGCCGGCCTGCTCGTGATCTCTCGACAGCGCTCATGGTTGACATCTTAATTCAACATGCATAGAATTCAACGCACGTTGAATAAAGTCACGAACTCAAGGCGGGTGTCCGCAATGACCACCACCACTGCACCAGTACGGAAGTTGCCCTCAATCGACCCGGCTGTGTACGCAGGGCGCTGGAAGACACTCGGCGTGCTCGCCCTGAGCCTTGTGATCATCGGGCTCGACAACACGATCCTGAACGTGGCGCTGCCGACGCTTCAGGCGGAGTTCGATGCGTCCGCCTCCGGCCTTCAGTGGATGGTCGACTCCTACCTGCTCGTCTTCGCCGGTTTGCTGCTCGTCTTCGGCACGCTCGGAGACCGCTTCGGGCGCAAGTTGGCGCTCCAGGCGGGCGTCACGATCTTCGGCCTCGCGAGCCTTGGCGCGCTGATCGCCGATTCCTCCGGCCAGGTGATCGCGGTGCGCGCCCTCATGGGGGTCGGCGCGGCGCTGATCATGCCGGCCACGCTTTCGATCATCGCCAACGTCTTCCCGCCCGACGAGCGCGGAAGGGCGATCGGCATCTGGGCGGCCCTGGCGGCCGTCGGCATCGGCCTCGGCCCGTTGGCCGGCGGGCTGCTGCTCGAGTGGTTCGACTGGTCTTCGGTGTTCCTCGTGAACATCCCCTTCGCGGTCGCCGCGCTGGTGCTCGGCATCCGGTTCGTGCCGGAGAGCCGCGATCCACGTCCCGGGGCGTTCGACATCCCCGGCGCCCTGCTCTCGACCGCGGGCTTCAGCGCGCTCGTCTACGCCGTGATCGAGGCGCCCGGACAGGGCTGGACGAGCGGGATCGTCGTCGGACTGCTCGCGCCTCGGCCGCTCTGCTCGCGCTGTTCGTGTGGTGGGAGCGGCGCACGGACGAGCCGATGCTCGACCTCGCCTTCTTCCGCAACCCCCGCTTCAGCGTCGGCACGCTGGCGGTGAGCGTGGCGTTCTTCGCCCTGCTCGGCGGCATTTTCGCCCTCACCCAATACCTCCAGTTCGCGCACGGCTATTCCGCAATCGAGGCCGGGGCGATCATGAGCCCGATGGCGCTCGGGCTGATCCTCGGCGCAGGCTCGTCCAGCCGCGCGGTCGGGCGACTCGGGAGTGCGCGCGTTGTGAGCGCCGGCCTGTTCGGCGTCGCGCTGATGTTGGCGCTCACGCTCCTCTGGGAGGCGGACACCTCGGCCGGCTGGCTGCTCGCCTGGTTCTTCGGCATCGCGTTGTCGATGGGCTGGGTGATGGCTCCCGCCACCGACGCCGTGGTGGGCGCGGTGCCGGCGGCGCGCTCCGGCGTGGCCTCGGCGATGAACACCGTCGCGCGAATGGTGTCTGGCGCGCTCGGCGTCGCCGTCGTCGGCTCGCTCGTCAACTCGCTCTACGCGGATGATCTCGAGAGCTCTGTGGGCGCCCTGCCACCCGACGCTCAGGATGCCGCGCAGGAGTCGGTCGGCGCGGCCGTTGCGATTGCCGACAGGCTGCCCGGCGACCTCGGAAGCGGGCTGGCCTCGGCGGCCTCGGATGCCTTCGTCCAGGCGATGGCGATCGGCCTCTCGGTCGCGGCCACGCTCGCCGCCGCGACGGCGGTGGTGGTGGCGAAGCGGCTTTGAGGTGTCGGATCCAGGCTCAGCCGGCGGCCCTGAAGCCGATCGGCTGAGCCCCCTCCCACAGGGTCAGCCGGCCGAGCTCCTTCAGCTGCTCCCCGCCTCCCTCGACCGTCAGGAAGTGGTTCCCGGCGAGCTGGCCGACGATCGAGGCGAAGCGGCAGCCGCCGTACGGCACCAGGATCTCTGTCTCGCTGTAGCCGCCGGGGTACCAGAGGATCTCGCCGGGCGCCGGGTGGCTCGTGTGGTTCTCGAAGCGCAGGTTGGTCTCGAAGTCGCCCATCGGTACCCAGCAGGACTCGCCGCTCCAGCGGACGTGTATGAGCTTGCTCTCGAAGGGCAGCAGGCGCTGGAAGGCCGCGCAGGTCGCCGGCGCCTTCTCCTCCTCCATGCGCGCGGCGAGCTCGAACGGCCCGGCGTCGATCCGAAGGGTCGTCATGGCTCGAAATCCTCCACGAAGCGGGCGAGCGCGTCCACGGCGAGTGCCACGTCGGCCCCGGCGACCGACTCGCCTGGGTGATGGCTGATCCCTCCGGCGCAGCGGACGAAGAGCATCGTCATCGGCGCGACCGCCGCCATGACGGCGGCGTCGTGGCCGGCGCCGCTCGGCAGGCTCAGCGGCTCTGTCCCCGCCGCCGCGCGGGCGGCGCTCGTCATCAGATCGGTCAGCCGGGGGTCGCACCGGACCGCGTCCTCGTCGTGCAGCTCCTCCCAGGAGAGCGCGACGCCGCGCGCCGCGGCCGTGCGCTCGGCGCTCTGGCGCATGCGTCTGACCGCGGCCGTCCGCTCCGCGTCATCGGGGTGGCGCACGTCGAGCGTGAGCTCGGCCGTGGCTGGGATCACGTTGGGCGCCCCCGGCGCGACCGTCAGCCGCCCGACCGTCGCGACCAGGCCCGCGGTCTCGCGGGCGAGCGCCTCGGCCGCGAGCACGATCTCCGCGGCCGCGCCGAGCGCATCGCGGCGCAGCTCCATCGGCACCGTGCCGGCATGGCCCGCCACGCCGGTAAAGCGCAGCGCCACGCGGGTCTGGCCCGAGATCGCCGAGACGACCCCGAGCGGGAGGCCGCGCTCTTCCAGCAGCGGTCCCTGCTCGATGTGCACCTCCGCATAGCCGGCGATCGACTCGGGGGCTCGCGCCGCGGCGCCGAGCCCCGCCGGATCGCCCTTGAACTCGCGGATCGCCTCCTCGAGCGAGATGCCGTCGGCGTCCACTCGGCTCAGGTCCGCGCGATCGAAGCGCCCCGCCAGCACGGAGCTGCCGAGGAAGGCGGTGCCGAAGCGGGCGCCCTCCTCGTCCGCGAAGGCCACGACCTCGAGCGGCCTCCGCGGCGGGCGGCCCGCCGCGTGCATGCCTTCCACGACGGCGATCGCCACGAGCACGCCGAGCACCCCGTCGTAGCGGCCTGCGTCACGCACGGTGTCGACGTGCGAGCCGAGCAGCAGCGCCGCGGCTGTCGTGATCGCCACCGTCGTAGCGACCGATCAGGTTGCCGATCGCGTCCCGGCGCACGGTCATCCCCGCCGCCTTCATCCAGCCCGACACGATCCCGGTCGCGGACGCGTGCGCGGGCGTGCCGAAGAGTCGGGTGATTTGGCCGGGCTCGTCGCTGCATCGGGCCAGAAGGTCGGCCCGCTCCATGACCGTCCGGGCGGCCTCAGCTCCCACGATAGGTGCTGTAGGCCCAGGGGGAGACGAGCAGCGGCACGTGATAGCTCGCTTCCGGGTCGGCCACCCCGAAGCGGACCGGGACCAGGGCGAGGAAGGGCCGGTCGTCCGCGGCGAGCCCGGCGCCGGCGAAGTAGGCGCCGACGTCGAAAACGAGCTCGTAGGAGCCCGCGCGCAGCTCGCCGGGGCCGAGCAGCGGCCCGTCTGTGCGGCCGTCGGCGTTCGTGCGCGTCTGGGCGAGGATCTCGGGCGCACCGTCGTCGCCCGCATGCAGCTTGAGCACGACTGCCATGCCCTCGGCCGGCCGCCCGCGGGAGGTGTCGAGCACATGGGTCGTGAGCTTCCCGCCGGAGGGCATTCAGGCCTCCCGCGTCATGCGCAGCGTGATCGTGCCGAAGGCCGGGAACGGCGGCACGAACACCTTCCGGTCGTCGCCGTATGGATCACGCGTCATGTTGCGCGCCGCGAATTCGACCGCACCAAGCTGCGAATAGCGCTCGAGCAGACGCTTGCCCATCTCATGAACGAGCTGCTGGATCGACTCGCTCACGAGCTCGTGGAAGACGGTCGCGCAGACGTCCCGCACCTGCTCGCCGGCCACGTAGCGCTCGGGCGCATCGCCGAGCGCGTCGGCCGGGTCGGCGTAGGACCAATGAACGTCGAGGCCGATGAAGAGCGGCCGGTCCGAGCGCTCGGGCAGGGTTGTGTACTCGTCGCGGACGAAGCGGGTGAAGGCGCTCCCCTTGACCTTGAGCAGCTCCATCCCGACACGGCCGGCGCGCGCCTCCGAGAGCGCGACGCCCCCGCTCTCACGGGCGTAGCGCAGCGCCGCCACCGAGTGCTCGCCGGTCATGCGCCGCCGCAGCACTCCGCTCGGCTCGAAGCCGCCCTCACCCGGCACCTGCGCGGGCTCGAACGGAAGCTCGACCCCGCTCACGCGCACCGCCTGCATCTGCTCGTAGCGCTCGAGGAAACCGCCGCCGAGCAGGGCCAGGTAGCCCTCCAGGGTCGCGCCCTCGTACTCGCGCGCCTGTCCCAGGATGAAGTTCTTCATCGAGTCCGTGGCGACCACGCTCGAGTTGTCGCCGCGCGTGTAGGCGGGCAGGAAGTTGTCGCCGAAGACCTCGACCGTCACCTCGTTCGCAAACAGCACGTTGTCGCGCCCGCGGAAGCTGGACTCGGGGACCTGCGGGAGGCCCTCGAGCGGCGTCGCGTAATGGCGGTAGACGGGAACCGACGCCTTGCCGTAGCTGATCTCGTACGCGATTCCGGGGAGCGCGCCGGCGCCGATGTGGTCCTCGAGCCGCAAGGCAGCGATCTTCGCAATTTCGCGCAGTGCGGTCTCACGCTCCTCCTGCGGGGAGCGGTCGAGTCGCTCCTCGGCGTTCGCGACGATGCTCGCGGGCGTGTGCTCGCGAACGCAGACGACGAACGGGAAGCCGAATTTCTCGCGGTAGGCGCCGGTCGCGCGTTCGAGCCGGGAGCGCTCCTCTCCCCCCGCCCGGTCGAGCCCGGCGGACGCCTGCTCCTCGGCCGAGGCGGGCGTCAGGTCTCCCCCGCCCGCGAGCTCGGGATGGGCGCGGATCAGCCCGAGCTGCCGCTCCTCCGGCGCGTGCTCGACCGCCCGGACCATCGCCTCGTGGAGCGCGCCCAGCGACGCGAAGGGCCGCTCCTGCCACGCCGCCTCGGCGACCCAGGGCGAGGACTCGAAGGCGAACCCGACGTGCTCGACGAACGCGTCGCGGTCCATCGCACCGAGCTCGTCGATGGTCATCACGCCAGGCCCACGATGTCATCCGGCCGGACCGGCACGCGGGTGAGCGGGCGCCCGCAGGCCTCGCGGATCGCCGCCACGATCGCCGGCGTCGATGAGATCGTGGGCGCCTCGGCCGCTCCGTTCAGCCCGTAGGGCGCCTCGGGCTGGGCGAGCTCGAGGATCGTGCTCCTGACCGGCGGCATGTCGAGGATCGTCGGGATCAGATAGTCCGTGAAGGACGGGTTGCGCACCCGCCCCTCGGACAGCTGGATCTCCTCCATCACCGCCAGCCCGAGGCCCTGTGCGATCCCGCCCTCGAGCTGTCCCTCGAGGGCGAGCGGGTTCATCGCCCGCCCCACGTCCTGTGCCGTGGCGATCTCGACGACCCGTACGAGGCCGAGCTCCGTGTCGACGTCGACGACCGCCCGGTGCGCCGCGAAACAGAAGGCGAGGTGGGAGTTGCCCTGCCCGTTCTCGTCCAGCGGCTCGGTGCGGCGCGGTCGGTACTCGCGCGTCTTCTCGACCGGGTCGTCAGCCACCAGCTCGGCCACGGGGACCGCCCCGGAGTCGCCGACGACGGCGCCGCCCTCGAGACGAGCAGCACCGTCGGTGTGGGCGCGAGCGCGCTCGAGCACCGCCTCGCGCACGGCTTCGCAGGCGTCCCGGACAGCGCCGCCCGTGAACCATGTCTGGCGCGACGCCGACGAGGATCCGGCATTGCCCACCTGCGTGTCGGCCGGCAGCACGATCACGCGCTCGACCCCGAGCACGTCGCGCGCGATCTGAGCGTGCACCGTGATGCCCCCCTGCCCGACCTCGCAGGCGGCGGTGTGAATCTCCACCTGCGGCTCGCCGCTCGCCACCGAGAGGCGCACGCGCGCGGTCGAGTAGTCGTCGAAGCCGCCCGAGAAGCCGACGTTCTTGAAGCCCACCGCGTAGCCGACGCCGCGCCGGATGCCCTCGCCGTGGGTGGTGTTCGAGACGCCGCCGGGCAGCTCGCGCAGGTCGATGCCATTGGCCGCGAGCGGCTCAGGGAGCGGCATCGAGTCGAGCTCCTCGAGCAGATGCGCCACCGGGGCCGGCCCCTCCACGACCTGGCCGGTGGGGAGGCTCGAGCCGGTGTCCATCGCGTTGCGGCGCCGCAGCTCCACCGGATGCAGGCCGAGCGCGGTGGCGAGCTTGTCGATCTGCGACTCGTAGGCGAAACAGACCTGCACGGCCCCGAAGCCGCGCATCGCGCCACAGGGCGGGTTGTTCGTGTAGACGATGTAGCGTGTCGAGATCGGCGTTCGGGCACTCGTACGGCCCGCTGCCGGTCGAGGCGGCGTTGTGGCACACCGCCCGCGAGCTCGACGCGTAGGCGCCGCCGTCGAGCACGATCCGCGCCCTCACGTAGACGAGCTTGCCGTCCCGGGTGGCGCCGTGCTCGTAGCGCATGCGCGCCGGGTGGCGATGCACGTGCCCGAAGAACGACTCCTCGCGCTGGTAGACCATCTTCACCGGCCGGGCGGTGTGGAGGGCGAGCATGCACGCATGCGTCTGCATCGAGAGGTCCTCGCGGCCGCCGAACGCACCGCCTACCCCGGCGAGGGTGAGCCGCACCCGCTCGGGCGGCAGGTCGAGGCTCGCGGCGATCTGGCTGCGGTCGACGTGGAGCCACTGCGTCGCGACGTAGAGGTCGACGCCCCCGTCCTCCGCGGGGATCGCGAGTCCCGACTCCGGGCCGAGGAAGGCCTGGTCCTGCATGCCCACCTCGTACTCGCCCTCCACGACGACCTCGGCGAGCGACTCGGCCGACGCCATGTCGCCGTGGCGCACATGGATGTGCCTCAGCACGTTGCCGTCCTCGTGCAGGCGCGGCTCGTCGGTCTCGACGGCCAGCTCCATGTCGACAAGCGGTTCGAGCACCTCGTAGTCGACCTCGATCAGCCCTGCCGCCCGCCGAGCGGTTTCCGGGTGGTCGGCCGCCACGATCGCCACCGGCTCGCCCTGGTAGCGCACCGCGTCGATCGCCAGCACCGGCTGGTCGGGCACCTCGAGGCCGTACGTCTTGCGGCCCGGCACGTCCTCGTGCGTGAGCACCGCGCGCACGCCGGGCAGCGCGAGCGCCCGGGCAACCTCGACCGAGCGGATGCGCGCGTACGGTGCGGGCTCCGCAGTGTCGTCCCCCACAGCATCCGGTCCGCCCACAGGTCGGACGAGTAGGCGAACTCGCCCATCACCTTGGGCGTGCCGTCGGGGCGCAACGGGCTCTCCCCGATGTCGTTCGCCGGGCGAATGCGAGCTGGGGCGGCGCCGCTCAAGCGCGCTGCCTCTCGCTCGCCAGCTGCACGGCGTCGAGGATCTTCTCGTAGCCGGTGCAGCGGCAGAGGTTGCCGGCGACGACTCGCGGACGGTGAGCTCGCTCGGCTCCGGGTTCCGCGCGAGGAGGT
>CAVWSN010000007.1:0-33498 GCA_963757815.1 uncultured Thermoleophilaceae bacterium
TAGGTGCTGTAGGCCCGGGGGAGACGAGCAGCGGCACGTGGTAGCTCGCCTCCGGGTCGGCCACCCCGAAACGCACCGGGACCAGGGCGAGGAAGGGCCGGTCGTCCGCGGCGAGCCCGGCGCCGGCGAAGTAGGCGCCGACGTCGAAAGCGAGCTCGTACGAGCCCGCGCGCAGCTCGCCGGGGCCGAGCAGCGGCCCGTCGGTGCGGCCGTCGGCGTTCGTCCGCGTCTGGGCAAGGATCTCGGGCGCACCGTCGTCGCCCGCATGCAGCTTGAGCACGACTGCCATGCCCTCGGCCGGCCGCCCGCGGGCGGTGTCGAGCACATGGGTCGTGAGCTTCCCGCCGGAGGGCATTCAGGCCTCCCGCGTCATGCGCAGCGTGATCGTGCCGAAGGCCGGGAACGGCGGGACGAACACCTTCCGGTCGTCGCCGTATGGATCACGCGTCATGTTGCGCGCCGCGAATTCGACCGCGCCAAGCTGCGAATAGCGCTCGAGCAGACGCTTGCCCATCTCATGAACGAGCTGCTGGATCGACTCGCTCACGAGCTCGTGGAAGACGGTCGCGCAGACGTCCCGCACCTGCTCGCCGGCCACGTAGCGCTCGGGCGCATCGCCGAGCGCGTCGGCCGGATCGGCGTAGGACCAATGAACGTCGAGGCTGATGAAGAGCGGCCGGTCCGAGCGCTCGGGCAGGGTCGTGTACTCGTCGCGGACGAAGCGGGTGAAGGCGCTCCCCTCGACCTTGAGCAGCTCCATCCCGACACGGCCGGAGCGCGCCTCCGAGGGCGCGACGCCCCGGCCCTCACGGGCGTAGCGCAGCGCCGCCACCGAGTGCTCGCCGGTCACGCGCCGCCGCAGCACGCCGCTCGGCTCGAAGCCGCCCTCGCCCGGCACCTGCGCGGGCTCGAAGGGAAGCTCGGCCGCGCTCACGCGCACCGCCTGCATCTGCTCGTAACGCTCGAGGAAACCGCCGCCGAGCAGGGCCAGGTAGCCCTCCAGGGTCGCGCCCTCGTACTCGCGCGCCTGTCCCAGGATGAAGTTCTTCATCGAGTCCGTCGCGACCACGCTCGAGTTGTCGCCGCGCGTGTAGGCGGGCAGGAAGTTGTCGCCGAAGACCTCGACCGTCACCTCGTTCGCAAACAGCACGTTGTCGCGCCCGCGGAAGCTGGACTCGGGGACCCGCGGGAGGCCCTCGAGCGATGTCGCGTGATGGCGGTAGACGGGAACCGACGCCTTGCCGTAGCTGATCTCGTACGCGATTCCCGGGAGCGCGCCGGCGCCGATGTGGTCCTCGAGCCGCAAGGCAGCGATCTTCGCAATTTCGCGCAGTGCGGTCTCACGCTCCTCCTGCGGGGAGCGGTCGAGCCGCTCCTCGGCGTTCGCGACGATGCTCGCGGGCGTGTGCTCACGAACGCAGACGACGAACGGGAAGCCGAACTTCTCGCGGTAGGCGCCCGTCGCGCGTTCGAGCCGGGAGCGCTCCTCTCCCCCGCCCGGTCGAGCCCCGCGGACGCCTGCTCCTCCGCCGAGGCGGGCGTCAGGTCTCCCCCGCCCGCGAGCTCGGGATGGGCGCGGATCAGCCCGAGCTGCCGCTCCTCCGGCGCGTGCTCGACCGCCCGGACCATCGCCTCGTGGAGCGCGCCCAGCGACGCGAAGGGCCGCTCCTCCCACGCCGCCTCGGCGACCCAGGGCGAGGACTCGAAAGCGAACCCGACCTGCTCGACGAACGCGTCGCGGTCCAGCGCACCGAGCTCGGCGATGGTCGTCACGCCAGGCCCACGATGTCGTCCGGCCGGACCGGCACACGGGTCAGCGGGCGCCCGCAGGCCTCGCGGATCGCCGCCACGATCGCCGGCGTCGACGAGATCGTGGGCGCCTCGGCCGCTCCGTTCAGCCCGTAGGGCGCCTCGGGCTGGGCGAGCTCGAGGATCGTGCTCCTGACCGGCGGCATGTCGAGGATCGTCGGGATCAGGTAGTCCGTGAAGGACGGGTTGCGCACCCGCCCCTCGGACAGCTGGATCTCCTCCATCACCGCCAGCCCGAGGCCCTGTGCGATCCCGCCCTCGAGCTGTCCCTCGAGGGCGAGCGGGTTCATCGCCCGCCCCACGTCCTGTGCCGTGGCGATCTCGACGACCCGTACGAGGCCGAGCTCCGTGTCGACGTCGACGACCGCCCGGTGCGCCGCGAAACAGAAGGCGAGGTGGGAGTTGCCCTGCCCGTTCTCGTCGAGCGGCTCGGTGCGGCGCGGTCGGTACTCGCGCGTCTTCTCGACCGGGTCGTCGGCCACCAGCTCGGCCACCGGGATCGCCACGGAGTCGGCGACGACGGCGCCGCCCTCGAGCCGAGCAGCCCCGTCGGTGTGGGCGCGAGCGCGCTCGAGGACCGCCTCGCGCACGGCTTCGCAGGCGTCCCTGACAGCGCCGCCCGTGAACCATGTCTGGCGCGACGCCGACGAGGATCCGGCATTGCCCACCTGCGTGTCGGCCGGCAGCACGATCACGCGCTCGATCCCGAGCACGTCGCGCGCGATCTGAGCGTGCACCGTGATGCCGCCCTGCCCGACCTCACAGGCGGCGGTGTGAATCTCCACCTGCGGCTCGCCGCTCGCCACCGAGAGGCGCACGCGCGCGGTCGAGTAGTCGTCGAAGCCGCCCGAGAAGCCGACGTTCTTGAAGCCCACCGCGTAGCCGACGCCGCGCCGGATGCCCTCGCCGTGGGTCGTGTTCGAGACGCCGCCGGGCAGCTCGCGCAGGTCGATGCCATCGGCCGCGAGCGGCTCAGGGAGCGGCATCGAGTCGAGCTCCTCGAGCAGACGCGCCACCGGGGCCGGCCCCTCGACGACCTGGCCGGTGGGGAGGCTCGAGCCGGTGTCCATCGCGTTGCGGCGCCGCAGCTCCACCGGATGCAGGCCGAGCGCGGTGGCGAGCTTGTCCATCTGCGCCTCGTAGGCGAAGCAGACCTGCACGGCCCCGAAGCCGCGCATCGCGCCGCAGGGCGGGTTGTTCGTGTAGACGATGTAGGTGTCGAGATCGGCGTTCGGGCACTCGTACGGCCCGCTGCCGGTCGAGGCCGCGTTGTGGCACACCGCCCGCGAGCTCGACGCGTAGGCGCCGCCGTCGAGCACGATCCGCGCCCTCACGTAGACGAGCTTGCCGTCCCGGGTGGCGCCGTGCTCGTAGCGCATGCGTGCCGGGTGGCGATGCACGTGCCCGAAGAACGACTCCTCGCGCTGGTAGACCATCTTCACCGGCCGGGCGGTGTGGAGGGCGAGCATGCACGCATGCGTCTGCATCGAGAGGTCCTCGCGGCCGCCGAACGCACCGCCTACCCCGGCGAGGGTGAGCCGCACCCGCTCGGGCGGCAGGCCGAGGCTCGCGGCGATCTGGCTGCGGTCGACGTGGAGCCACTGCGTCGCGACGTAGAGGTCGATGCCCCCGTCCTCCGCGGGGATCGCGAGTCCCGACTCGGGGCCGAGGAAGGCCTGGTCCTGCATGCCCACCTCGTACTCGCCCTCCACGACGACCTCGGCGAGCGACTCGGCCGACGCCATGTCGCCGTGGCGCACATGGATGTGCCTCAGCACGTTGCCGTCCTCGTGCAGGCGCGGCTCGTCGGTCTCTACGGCCAGCTCCATGTCGACAAGCGGCTCGAGCACCTCGTAGTCGACCTCGATCAGCCCTGCCGCCCGCCGAGCGGTTTCCGGGTGGTCGGCCGCCACGATCGCCACTGGCTCGCCCTGGTAGCGCACCACGTCGATCGCCAGCACCGGCTGGTCGGGCACCTCGAGGCCGTACGTCTTGCGGCCCGGCACGTCCTCGTGCGTGAGCACCGCGCGCACGCCGGGCAGCGCCAGCGCCCGGGCAACCTCGACCGAGCGGATGCGCGCGTACGGGTGCGGGCTCCGGAGTGTCGTCCCCCACAGCATGCGGTCCGCCCACAGGTCGGACGAGTAGGCGAACTCGCCCATCACCTTGGGCGTACCGTCGGGGCGCAACGGGCTCTCCCCGATGCCGTCCGCCGGGCGAATGCGGGTGGGGGCGGCGCCGCTCAAGCGCGCTGCCTCTCGCTCGCCAGCCGCACGGCGTCGAGGATCTTCTCGTAGCCGGTGCAGCGGCAGAGGTTGCCGGCGAGCGCCTCGCGGACGGTGGGCTCGGTCGGCTCCGGGTCCCGTGCGAGGAGGTCGTGAGTGGCCACGATCAGGCCGGGCGTGCAGAAGCCGCACTGGACCGCTCCAGCGTCGAGGAAGGCCTGCTGGACCGGATGCAACTCGCCGTCCGCCAGCCCCTCGACCGTCACGACCTCGGCGCCCTCGGCCTGGCCGGCCAGCACCAGGCATGCGCAGACGAGCTCGCCGTCGAGATAGACCGAGCACGAGCCGCACTCGCCCTGCTCGCAGGCGTTCTTCGAGCCGGGCAGCCCCATCCGCTCGCGCAGGACGTAGAGCAGGCTCTCGCCCTCCCACACCCCGTCCGCCTCGCGCGGCTCGCCATTGACCGTGCAGCGCAGCCGCATCAGCCGCCTCCCCGGGCCCAGCCCAGGGTGCGCTGGGCGAGCACGCGCAGCGCCTCGCGCCGGTAAGCCGCCGTGCTGCGCACATCGTCGATCGGGCGCGCGGCCGCCGCCACGAGCTCGCCGAAGCGTTCGAGCGCCGTGTCCGCGAGCGGCGCGGACGAATCCCACGCCTCGTGCTCGCTCAGCACGCCCTCCAGGAAGCTCTCGGCCTCGGCCGCAGCGAGTGGAGTCGGCCCCGCCGATCCGATGCCCGTGCCCACACGCCTCAGCACCGGATCGATGGCCAGGGCGAACGAGCACGCCGCGATGACCATCGCGTTGCGGGTGCCGATCTTCGAGAACTGCTCGGGGCCCCGTGCGGGCGCCACCAGGATCGCCGCGATGAGCTCGTCATCTGCGAGCACGCTCCGCTTCGGGCCCACGTAGAACTCGCGTGCCGGGACGCGCCTCACGCCGCCCTCGGAGGCCAGCTCGAGCTCGGCGTGCGCGGCCACGAGGGGCGGATGCGAGTCGCCGGCCGGTGAGGCAGCCCCGAGGTTCCCGCCGACCGTGCCGCGGTTGCGGATCTGCGGCGAGCCGATCGTCCGCGACGCCATGGCGAGCCCGGGCAGGCGGTCGCCGAGCTCGGCGATCACGCGGGCATAGGTCACGCCCGCGCCGATCCGGACCACGCCGTCCTCCTCCCCCCACTCGCGCAGCTCGCGCACGCGCGTCAGGTCGATGATCGCCTCCGGACGGCTGCGGTCGAAGTTGAGGTCGACCATCACATCCGTGCCGCCGGCGATCGGCATGCTCCCCGGGTGGGCCGCCCTCGCTGCCAGCGCCTCGTCCCAGGCGGTCGGCTGGATGAACTCCATCGTCACGCCACTCTACGCGCGCGAGTGGGTGGTCTAGCCGCTCGAATGGCGCGGCGCAGCGCTCAGCCGGGACGCTTGCTTCCGGCGACCTCGTAATGCCAGACGGTGGTGTCGCGCTCGATGAGGTAGCGGTCGTCCTCGGGGGAGCGAACGGAGGTCTCCACGTCCTCTCCGGTGAGTGCGCGTAGGGCGTCCAGCGAGTCCCAGAGCGAGAACGCCACAAACTCGGTGTGGGCGCCGCCGTCGCGGCGGAGGATCCAAGCACCGCGATTGCCGGGCATTGCCGCGTATGCAGCCAGGCCGTCGTCGAGCGCGCGGGCGGCGTAGGCGTCGGCGTCCTCGCGACGCACGACGCCGGTCCAGATGCGGGCGATCACCGGTTGACCCTCATCGTGCGCATGTGGGTGACCGTAGGCGGCGCTCGATGCCCCCGCGTCGGGGAGCACCCCGATTCACCTCCCTGATCACTTCGGAGCCGGGATTTACATCATCAGCAGGTCGGCCAAGCCGAAGCGTTCCCCGCGGGCCGGCAGGGTCGGCATCCAGCCCGGCTCGATGGCCCGATAGGAGCCGCGATCGGCGTCAAGAAGCCCGACAAGGACCTCGGCGACGATCCGGCCGCCGCACGGACCGAGCCGCTCACCGCTGCCGCGTTCGGCCGACTCGGCGAGGAAATAGAGCCAGAGCGGCGTGTCGCCGCTCCAGCCGGCTGCGCGCAGGCCCAGCGGATCGCCGGCCAGCGGCGCTTCGCCCATCGCCTCCGCCACGGCCTCGCCGGAGGGCAGGCCGTAGGCGTGTCCACGCTCGAGGTCGCGACCGGCGAGCGACCGGTAGGCGTCGAGCTCGACCTCGCCGGTGATCGCCGCCGGAAGCTCGACGAGGGCGCGCGCGAGGCGGCCGTCGATCAGCTTCGCCCGCTGCGCCGGGCGCGCGCCCTCCACGTCGAAGAGCCTGCTCCAGTCGATGACGAGCTCGGCGGGGACCGGGCTGAAGCCGATCAGATCGGGAAACAGCCTCAGGGCCCCCGAGCCGGAATTGATCTCGAAGGAGTCGCGAACCTGGCTGTGGCCGTACCGGAACGCGGCATCCGCGAACTCGAGCGGGATCCATGGGGCGCCGTCCGGACGATAAAAGCGCGGCCCCTGCTCGAGGATCGAGTCGACCAGCCCGGCGCCGACCAGCCGCGGCAGGTAGTCGTTGACGATCACCCACTGGAAGTGCCAGATCGTCTCCCGCCGCGCCGTCTCGAAGACGTCGGCGCCGGCCACGCCGCGCTCTCGAGCCAGCTCGACCAGCCGGTTATGGACCTTGATCAGGGCGACCTGCAGCTGTGAGACGACCACGTGAACGTCGTTGCGCGGGTCGCCGATCAGCGCGACTCCCTCCGCGTTGCGGGGGACGTCGGCCTCCTCGCCCCGGTCGTTGCGACCGAGCAGGAGCAGCGCCGGGTCGTCGCGGCGGTACAGGAAGGGGCTGCCGACCTGGCCGGTTCCGTATAGGCATTCCAGGTCGATCCTCGGGGCGCGGAAGTTGACCGCGTCCGGGAGCTCGGCGTGCCCGGTCAGCGGGGAGCGATCGGCTGTGATGTCGTGCGCGATGAACTGGCCGAAGAGCGGCCAGCCGGCGGCGGTCTCGAGCGCGTCCTCGCCCTTCTCGCCGCCGTCGCAGAAGCCGCCGGCGGCGCCGAGCGCGAGCAGCGCCTCGCTCTCGCCCTCGAGCGCCGTCAGCTCGGGGAAGAGCCGCTCGTAGCGTCCCGAAGCCCCGTCGGCGGGGGCGTCGACCGTCCGCGAGGGAGCCAGGCAACTGGTCATTCGACGTCCCAGCCGAAGTAGACCTCCACGCGGCTGATCCTCTTGTCGTCGAACCCGAAGATCTCGGTGTTGCGAAAGCGTCGCCCATCGGTCGTTGTGCTCTCGTAGGTCACGAACACCTCGTCATTCGCCTCCAAGAGCCGCTTGAACTCGAAGGCCTTGGTCCTCGCGGCGTTCGGCCAGCAGCGCTCGAAGTAGGTCGCGCGATCGATGCCGACGTCGGGCGGGGCCGAGAACGTGAAGTCGTCGGTCAGGAGCTGCTCGAGGATGTCGCGATCGCCGGATTCGTAGGCGCCGAAGCAGGCGCGGACGACCTGCAGGCGGTCATTGGCGGACATGTGGGTCTCCTCAACACGGGGTTTGTCGAATGTAGACGGCGCTTCGTCGCGAGACTCATCCAGCGGCAGATCCCCCGGGCCCGCGCCAGGCATCCGCTAGTACTTGATGGCGTGACCACGGCGACGGTGGCGCTCGAGGAGTCGCGGCGCCAGCGGCGCGGGCAGGTGTATGTGGCGCTTGCGGCGATCGCCTGGTCGACCGCCGGAGTCCTGCAGCGCCAGCTGACGCTCGACACCGCGACCCAGGTGGCCGGCCGCGCCGCATTCGCGGGCGCTGCCCTGCTCGCCTTTGTGGCGATCGTCGAGCGCGGCCGGGTCGTCCAGGCGTTCCGCTCTGTCGGGCTTGCCGGAATCGGGGTGGCGCTGTGCATCGCCACCGCCTCCGCCAGCTTCATCGGGGCACTGAACCAGACGAGCGTCGCCAGGGTGCTGTTCATGCTGGCGCTCGCGCCGGTGCTTGCCGCTCTGCTCGCCCGAGTCCTGCTGGGAGAAGCGATCACGCGGCGCACCGCCGGGGCCATGGCGCTGGCGCTCGCAGGTGTCACGCTGATGGTCGGAGCGCCGGGCGAGGGCAACCTCGCCGGCGACGGGCTCTCCTTCCTCGCCACTCTGGCGTTTGCGCTGTCGATCGTCATCACCCGCTGGCGCCACGACGTGTCGATGGCGCCCGCGACCTGCCTGTCGCAGCTGATCCTCGTGGTGGCCTTCCTCCCGTTCGCGAGCCTGGGGGAGATCGCCGGGGACGACGTCATGTGGCTCGCGCTGCTCGGAATCGGCCAGGTGGGCCTCGGGCTGGCCCTCCTGACCGTCGGAGCGCGTCTGATACCGGCCGCCCAGGTCGGCCTGATCACGCTGCTCGAGGTCGTCCTGGGCCCGGTGTGGGTCTGGCTCGCCCTGAACGAGCGGCCGAGCACGGCAACGCTCGTCGGCGGCGTCATCGTGATCATCGCGATCGTCATCCAGACGCGGGGCGCGCCGGCGCGGGAGCGCGACGACGGGGCGGTGCTGCCGGCGCCGCACTAGGCCTTGACCGGCTAGCGCCGGCGGTATTGCTGCCCGGGCGGCAGGCAACGCTCGAGCGCCGGGATCCGGGTAGAAGGAACGAGGCGATGAGCACCAGCGAGACCTTGCTGGCGATCGAGCGGGAACTCGCCGCCGGCCCGGGCGACCCCTACCGGCGTCACCTCCGCGACGACGCCCTGGTGATCGTGCCCGGCGAGGCCCTCACCAAGGACGCCACCGTCGCGGCCATGGACGAGAGCCCCGTCTGGGACGAATTCACGATCTCGGCCGAGCGCGTGATCGAGCTTGCCGGCGGCGCCGCCGTGCTGACCTACCGGTTCAGAGGCCGCCGCGGCGAGAGCTTCAGCTATTCGGCGCTGATGACCAGCGTTTGCGAGCGGGGCGACGGGGAGAAGTGGCAGCTGGTCCTGCACCAGCAGACACCGCTGGCGGACTGAGGGTCGCGAGCCCGCGTTGCGGGCCCTCTCGAAGCGGACGACGGGCCTCGAACCCGCGACCTTCGGCTTGGGAAGCCGACGCTCTACCAACTGAGCTACGTCCGCGTCGAGGTGCGATTCTAGCCCGACACTAAGGTTCTGGGCGGTCCATGAGGAGGGTTCTCGCTCCGGTTCCGATCGCTGTTCTGTGCGCCGTTGGGGCGCTCGTTGCGCTGCTCGCCTATGGGCTCGCGCAGAACGAGCCGGACCGCGGAGTCGAGGAGGCGCTCGCACGTGGCGAGCGCGAGCGGGCCCCGGTTCTCGAGCTGCCGAGGCTGGGTGGCGGCGGCAGCGGCTCGCTGGCGGACTACCGCGGCGAGGTCGTGGTCCTCAACTTCTGGGCCTCGTGGTGCAAGCCCTGCCGCGAGGAGTCGCCGCTGCTGGAGCGCTGGCATCGACGCATGGCGGCCGGCGGCGGGACGGTGCTCGGCGTCGACGTGCTCGACGTGACCGGCGACGCTCAGGACTTCATCGACGAGTACGGGCTCAGCTATCCGATGCTGAAGGACAAGGACGGAGACGCGCTCGAGAGTTTCGGCGTGGTCGCCTACCCCGAGACCTTCGTGATCGACCGTGAGGGGCGCATCGCCGCCGTCCGGCGCGGGCCGGTCGACGAGCGCGTTCCTGAACGCGGAGGTGGCGCCGCTCCTGGAGGGAGCATGAGGCGTGCGGCCGCGCTGGCGGCCGCGCTGCTCGCGACCGTGACCGCGGCTCCCGCCGCGCTCGGCCAGACCTGCCCGCAGACCACGCTCGCCGACCTCGAGGACGAGGTGATGTGCCCGGTCTGCGGCACCCCGCTCGGGCTCGCCACAGAGGCACCGCAGGCGCAGCGCGAGCGCGAGTACATCCAAGGCCTGATCGACGACTGCCGCTCGAAGGAGGAGATCAAGCAGGCCCTGGTGGCGCAGTTCGGCGAGAGCGTGCTCGCGCTGCCGGGCGACGAGGGCGACGACGATCTCGGTGACGTGCTCGTGTATCTGATTCCCGGCCTCGCGTTCGTGCTGGCCGCGGGCGGAATCGCGTTTGCGGTCCTGCGCTGGCGTCGCGCAAGGCCGGGCGGCCCGGAGACCCCGGCGCCTGCCGGGGACGGCGCGCGCGTGGACGCGGACATGGAGCGCTACGAGCTGTGATCGCGGCCGACTCGGTCGACACGACGGTGGTCGCCGCCTTCGCGGTCGGCTTCATCTCGTTCGTGTCGCCCTGTGTGCTGCCGCTCGTGCCGGGCTACCTCTCCACGATCTCCGGCGTGTCGTTCGCCGACATCCAGGAGGGCCGTGGCCGCGCCCAGGTGCTCGGCCCCGCGCGTGCTCTTCTGCCTCGCGTTCACCGCGATGTTCGTCGCGCTCGGGATGACCGCCACCGGCCTCGGCCAGACGCTCCAGGACAACCGCCAGCTCCTCCGCCAGATCTCGGGCGTGGTGATCATCCTGCTGGGCGTGCTGTTCATCGCGACCCTGTTCCTCCCCAAGCTGAACAAGGAATGGCGCCCCGAGGAGCTGATGCGGCGGGCGCACACCGGCGGCCCGATCGTCGCCGGGCTCGCGTTCGCCGTGGCCTGGCTGCCCTGCACCGGTCCCACGCTCGGGGCGATCCTCACCGCCGCCTCGACGGAGGGCACCGTCGGCGAGGGAGGCGTCCTGCTCGCGTTCTACGCGCTCGGCCTGGCGGTGCCGTTCATCCTGAGCGCGCTCGCCTTCTCCACGTTCACCGGGGTGTTCCGCTTCTTCCGCAACCACTACACCGTGATCACGCTCGTGTCCGGCAGCGTCCTGATCGTGATGGGCGTGCTGCTCTTCACGAACGAGCTGACTCGGCTGAACTCCGAGGCGCTCAGCCTGATGGACGACCTCGGGATCAACTTCTTCAGCGAGATCTGACGGTCGGTCAGGCGGGCTCCTCGCCCGTGAAGGTCTGCTCGAGGGCGCCGGATTCGTGAACCGAGATCACGAGGAGCGGAACGTCGCCGGTGTTGCGGAAGCCGTGAGGCGTCTCGGGCGGCACGACCAGCAGCTGCTCCGGCACGAGCTCGACGACGGTCTCGCCGGCCGTCCAGCGGCCGCGGCCCTCGAGCAAGAGGAACGTCTCCGTGTAGGGATGCACGTGGAGGTCCACCGCGCGGCCCGGTGGTGTGCGGGTCACGAAGATCGTCGTGCTGTTTGCGCCGTGCTCCCTGCCCTCGAACAGCCATGCGGTGGGGCTGAAGCGAAGCGAGCCGAGGTCGACGGGGTCCGCCATCGGGCGGCAGCCTAGGACAAGCGACGCTCGCGCGCCTCAGCGAGATCTGATCGCCGCCGGCGCGCGCACCGCCGGGCCGAGCAGCGCCGCTACCCCGCACAGCACGACCAGCAGCACGAGCCCGGCGCGCAGGCCGGCGAGCTCGGCGATGCCGCCGATGGTCGGCGGGCCGGCGAGGAAGCCGAGGTAGCCCACTGCGGAGACGGCGGCCACCGACGGGCCCGCGGTCTCCCCCTTCGCCGCGGCCGCTCGCAGAGCCAGCGGGAAGAGAGCCGCGAGGCCGAAGCCGGCGCAGCCGAAGCCGAGCAGCGCGGGAGCGGGCGACTGGGCGAGGAGCGCCGTCCCGATCCCCAGCGCTGCCAGCGCAGCCCCGCCCCGGGCCAAGCGGACAGCGCCAAACATCTCGTTCAACCGGTCGCCGAAGAGCCTGCCGATCCCCATCGTGAGTGAGAAGCACGCGAGCCCCGCCGCGGCCGTGGCCTCGCCGGCTCCGAGCTCACCTTCGATGTAGACCGCCGCCCAGTCGTTCACGGCCCCCTCGGTCAGCAGGGCGCAGAACGCGAACGCGCCCACGAGCGCGAGCGCGCGGCTCGGCGCGGCGAACAGCGGGCCCTCCGGGGTCGCGTCGGCGCTCGGGGGAAGGAGGAAGCGCGCCGCCACGAGCAGCCAGCACGCTCCGACGGCGGACACGGCGAACAGATGGGGAACCACCTCCACGCCCGCGCCGGCCGCGATACCCCCGAGCGCCGCCCCGCCCAGCGCGCCGAACGAGAACGCCGCATGGAGCGTCGAGAGAATCGGCCGGCCGAGCCGCTTCTCGACGGTCAGCCCGTGGATGTTCATCGCCACGTCGAGCAGCCCGTTGCTCAAGCCGACGAAGGCCAGCGACACCGCGAGCGACCCGAACGAGCGCGACAGCGCGATCGGCACGAGGCCGGCGGCGTAGCCGAGCCCGCCGGCGATCACGAGCGGCCGGCTGCCGAGTCGCGCCACGAGCCCGCCCGCCAGGACCTGGCTCGCGAGCAGACCGAGCATCGCGCAGAGCAGGGCGAGACCGAGCGCGCCGTCGCCGATGTCCGTGCGCTCCTGGATCGCCGGTAGCCGCGAGAAGATCGACGCGAACAGCACCCCGTTCAGGGCGAAGACGGCGGTGACTGCCACGCGGGCGGCGCTCATCATTGACTAGTACCCCATTGGGGCCGCAAGGACGACTTCGGGCTACATCGACTCGGGAGCCTCGACCCCAAGCAGGTCGAGCGCCTGCGAGAGCACCCGCTTCGTCATCACGCAGGTCGCGATGCGGACGTCCTCGTCACCGCCCTCGGCGGCGGCGCCGACGACTCGGCAGTCGCGATAGAAGGCCGAGAAGTCCTGCGCGGTCTCGGTCGCGTAGACCGTCATCCGATGAGGCGCGCGGCGCTCGGCGGACTCGCGGACCTCCGCCGGCAGCTCGAGCAGCTTCTTGACGAGCGCGCGCGCCGCCGGGTGGAAGCGCTCCGAGCTCGCCCGGAGGTCGGCGTCGAGCGCCGCCGCCACCCGCTCCTCCCCCGCCTTGCGCAGGATCGACGCGATCCGCGCGTGGGCGTACTGCACGTAGTAGACGGGGTTGTCCTGCGACTGCCGCCGGGCGAGCTCGAGGTCGAGGTCGAGCGTGGTGTCGTGGCTGCGCGAGACGAGGAACCAGCGCGCCGCGTCGACGCCGATGTCGTCGAGCAGGTCGTCGAGCGTGACGATCGCGCCCGCCCGCTTCGACATCTTCACTCGCTCGCCGCCCTCGGTGAGGTTGACGAGCTGCATGATCACGACCTCGAACGAGTCCGGATCGCCGCCGAGGGCCTGCCAGGCGGCGCGCATCCGGTCGATGTGGCCGTGGTGGTCGGCCCCCCATACGTCGAGCGCGCGGTCGTACTCGCGGCTGCGCTTGTGCAGGTGATACGCGATGTCCGCGGCGAAGTAGGTGTAGTCGCCGTTCGAGCGTCGCAGGACCCGGTCCTTGTCGTCGCCCCAACTGGTCGTGCGCATCCACAGTGCGCCCTCGTGCTCGTAGAGCGCCCCCTCCCGCTCGAGCCGCTCGAGCGCCTCGTCGATCGCGCCCGTCTCGTGCAGCGTGTGCTCCAGGAAGAAATGGTCCATGCGCACCCGGAAGCGCTCGAGGCTGGCGCGCACGCCCTCGAGCAGCAACTCGATACCGCGCCGCGCAAGCTCGTCCGGATCGGCATCGGCGGCGCCCTCGATCCGGCGGGCCAGCTCCGTCACGTACTCGCCCCGGTAGCCGTCGTCGGGCGGCTCCTCGCCGCGCGCCCGGGCCCTGATCGACTCGCCGAAGCGGCGGACCTGGGTGCCGGCGTCGTTCACGTAGTACTCGCGCTCGACCTCGTGGCCGGCCCGCTCGAGGATGCGGCAGAGCGAGTCGCCGTAGGCGGCGTGGCGAGCGGAGGCGATCGTGATCGGCCCGGTGGGGTTCGCGCTCACGAACTCCACGTTCAGGTGCTCGCCGCCGCTCGAGCTCCCGAACTCGTCGCCCGACTCGAGCATCCCGGCGAGCGCCTCGAGGTACCAGCGGTCGGCCATGAACAGGTTGAGGAAGCCGGGGCCCGCGACCTCGACCTTCTCGACCGTGTCGCCGAGCCGCTCGCCGAGCGCGTCGCCGAGCCGCTCCGCGACCGCGCGCGGCTGCTCGCCCAGCGTGGGCGCAAGCAGCATCGCGGCGTTCGAGGAGTAGTCGCCGAAGTCGGCCCGCTTGGGCCGGTCGAGCCGCGAGGAGCTCACCTTCCCGTTGCCGGCCAGGCCGGCTGCCGTCTCCTCGACGGCGCTGGAGAGCTGGGCTACGGGGTCCATGGGGAGAGGGTCAATAGTGATAGGGCTCGCGAGCGAGGATCTTGTGGCCACGATAGAGCTGCTCGAGCAGCACCACCCGCGCGAGCTGGTGCGGAAGCGTCATCGGGCCGAGCGACAGGCGCATGTCCGTCTCCAGCTCGATGCCGCGGTGCCCGCCGATGATGAAGCAGAGGTCGAGGCCGTAGCGGCGGCGGTCCTCGAGCCAGCGGCTGAAGGCGACCGAGTCGAACAGCCGGCCGTCGGCCGCCAGCAGCACCTTGAACGAGCGCTCCGGAATGCGCGGCACCACCTTCTCGTCGTGGCGCACCTCGACGAGATCGAGCTTCACGTGGCCGGCGAGCAGCTTGCGGTAGTGCTCGACGTCGTCCTGATACGGGGGCCGCAGGCGGCCGACCGCGATCACCGATATCCGCATAGGGCGGCTGCGATACTACGCGCGTGTCCGAAGACGGCGAGCGCCATTTCAACATCCATACCGACCCGGAGACGATGGCGGGCCACTACGCCAACTTCGCCAACGTCTCGCACTCGGACTACGAGTTCACGATCACGTTTGCGCGCGTGGACCACGAGGTCGAGGAGGGCGAGGTCCCGGGCGTCGTGGTCTCCCGGGTCAACCTCTCGCCGCGCTTCATGCGGGAGCTGATCGACGCGATGGAGGACAACTTCTCCAAGTGGCAGACCCGCGAGGGAATCCGCGACCTGCCTGAGTTCGGGCCCGGCGGCGAGGAAAGCAGCACCTCCTAGCGCGCCCTGCCGCGCACGAACTCCTCGCACACCGCCAGCGCGCCCTCGACGCTCGTCCAGTCGAGGTTGTCGGGCGTATCGGTGGGCCAGTGGTACTGGGCGGGGAACTTGGCCTCGTCGACGCCGCCGAGCGTGCAGGTCGGGTAGCCCGCCCGCAGCGCGATGAGGCCGTCCGTCGCAGCGACCGTGCGGAGGCCGCGCGCCAGCTCGACGCCGGCGTCGAGCCCCGCCCGGGTGAGGCGTTCGCGCGTCTCACCCGTGTAGTAGCGCATGCGCAGCATCCCCTCGCCCTCCACCACGCAGAGCTCGGGTGAGCCGACGCATTCGATGCAGACGAACTCGGTCGTCTCGCGTGGTAGCTCGCCGAAGTGGCGCCGGCCGAACGCCTGCATCCCCTCCATGAACGACTCCTCGGAGCCCGTGGAGAGCAGGACCACGCGCACGCCCTCGACGGGGCGCTCGCGCAGCGCGTGTGCGAGCGCGATCAGCACCGCCACGGCGCTCAGGTTGTCGTTGGCGCCCGGCACCACACGGCTCGACCCGATGTTCGCCATCGCGGCGCTCGCGCCCAGCGCGAAGATCGTCCCGGCGGCGCGCAGCGGGCGCCGGCCGAGCAGCCCCCAGAGCGCGAGCAGCAGCGGGCCCAGGAACACGCCGTACAGGATCGGGACGCTCTGCTCGGCCCGCTCGTGCAGCTTGGGAACGAGCTTCATGCCGATGCGCGGCAGCGCCGGGTGGAAGACCAGGCCGCTGTGGGCCGCATCGTGGTGGGCAACGAAGACGATCGTGCGGCTCCCCTGCGGGTCGCCCGTCTCCGCCAGCACGTTGAACGTCGGCCGGTGCGGCAGCGCACGGCGGCGAAACCACAGCCGCCCGCCGCCCACGTCGTCGTAGATCGCCGCCGCGGCCAGCCCGCCCACGAGCGCCGCGGCGCGGCGGCCGCCGAGCCGCGCCGCCAGCACGGCCGCCGCGTTCAGCAGCCCGAGCGGCCACCAGTAGCCGCCGTGCGCGCGCTCCTCCTCGACCCGAGCATCGCGGCAGCCGGCCGCGTCGAGCTCGGCCGCGATCCACTCGGCGGCGCGCTGCTCGCCCGCCGACGCGGAGGGCCGCTCGTAGGCCGCGAGCTCGCGAACGACCCGCTCCATCAGCGCGCGCCGGCCCATCAATCCGGCTTGCGCCAGGCCTCGCCCATCCCGATCCGCTCGATGGTGGTCGGGTGCGTGCCGAACAAGAGCTGGGTGAGCCCCGGAGGGTCGGGATCGATGATGTTGCGCAGGGCGATGCGGCGCTCGAACTGGACGAAGGCCGCGGGGTCCTGGGTGAGGTCGAGCGCGAACGCGTCGGCTCGCGCCTCGACCTGGCGCGAGACCACGTTCGACGCCGAGCCGAGCAGCAGCGACACGAGCGTGATCGCGAGTGCCACCGCCGGGAGCACGATCGGTCCGGGCTTGACGTCCGGGTCGGCAAGCCCGTAGCGGCGCGCGAAGGTCTCGGCGAGCCGCTGGGCGAGGTAGGTGCCGGCGGGCGTCACCAGCGCCAGCCAGAGCAGCCCGTGCGGGAGGTCGTTGTGCTTCTGGTGACCCAGCTCGTGGGCCACCACCAGCCGCACCTCGTCGCGGGGGAAGCCCGAGATCAGGTTGTCGTACAGCACCACCCGCTTGGTGTGCCCGAGCCCGCCCACGTAGGCGTTGGCCGCCGTCGTGCGCCGGCTCGCGTCGACCCGGTACACCTCGCCCACGTCCACGCCGGCCTCGCGCGCCAGCTCGAGCACGTCCTGGCGCACGGGTCCGGGCCGGAGCGGCTCGAAGTCGTTGAAGATCGGATCAATCACGATCGGCCAGAGCCAGATCGTGATGACGCCGAAGGCCACGATCACGGCCGCGGCCGGCGCCCACCAGTTACGGCGGAAGCGCCGGATCAGAACCAGCGCGAGCAGCCCGCCGGCGGCCGCGAACGCCGCGTCGATCGCGGTCGACTTGACCACGTCCGCCGCCCAGTCGGACCAGGACTGGGTGGCTAGGCCGACATCGAGCGAGCGCGAGCGCTGCCAGGCGTCGATCGGCAGTCCGACCACCACCAGCAGCACCGAGATCCCCGCACCGGCCGCCGCCGCGCCGAGCAGCGGCCGCTTCCCGAGCCGCTCGAAGAGCCGTCGCGGCGGGCGCCAGGCGAGCAGGGCGATCGTGCCCGTGCCGACCGCGAGGCCACCGATGCCCAGCAGCCGCTGAACACTGCGGAAATCCTCTGCGCGGTCGAGCTGAAAGGCCGTGAAGTACGCTTCCACGTCCACCGGGGCGGGCTCGATCACGCCGCTGCGCGGGCGCAGCAGGAACGTCGCAGCACCGGCGGCGGCCACCGCCACCAGGATCGCCAGCGGCAGCCGCAAACGCCCCATCCCGGGACATCGTAGAAGGCACCGACATGCGAATCGCTCTCCTCTCGGACGTACACGGCAACCTGCCCGCCTTCGAGGCGGTGCTCGCCGACGTCGAGAACGAGGGCGTCGACGAGCGCTGGTGCCTGGGAGATCTGGTCGGCTACGGCGCCGAGCCCGACAGCTGCGTGAACCTCGCCCGCGAGACGTGCTCCGTTTGCCTGGCCGGCAACCACGATCTCGTCGTCACCCAGGAGATCCCGATCTCGGACTTCTCCTCGAGCGCGGCGGCCGCGGCGCTCTGGACCAGGGAGAACATCAGCGCGGAAGCGCTCGCCTTCCTCCGCGGGCGGCCCGCGTCGGACCCCGGGCGCGAGCCCGGCCTCTACCACGGCAGCCCGCGGGACCCCGTCTGGGAGTACGTCCTCTCGGATTGGCAGGCCGACGAGTGCATGGATCTGATGTCGGGCCGGGTGGCGGCAATCGGGCATTCGCACGTGGCGCTCTGGTTCGGCCGCGACCCGACCGGCAAGGTCGGCGGGGACCAGGCGCGCGACGGCGACGAGGCCGACCTCTCGGCCGGAGAGTGGCTCATAAACCCCGGCAGCGTGGGCCAGCCACGCGACGGAGACCCCAGGGCGGCCTGGCTCCTGCTAGACACAGAGGGGTGGACCGCGCGCTGGCGCCGCGTCGAATATCCGATCGACGAGGCCGCCGGCGCGATCGAGAAGGCCGGGCTGCCCCGGGTCCTCGCGGAGCGGCTCTATAGCGGACAGTGACCAAGATCAAGCGCACAACCCTGCTCGCCCTGCTCGGCGTCTGCCTGGCCGCGGCGGGCTGCGGCGCGGACGACGAGGGCGAGCCGATCCCCGCCGAGTCGGCGGCGCTGCTGCAGAGCCAGCTGGACAACATCGAGGCCCGGATCCAGAACGGCAGCGTCGGCGCCTGCGAGGACGTGCTGGGAGGTCCGCGCAGCCCCAACATGGAGCCGGTCGAGCAGGCGATCGCGGACCTGCCGGACGACGTGGACGAGGACGTGCGCACCGGGCTCGAGGACGGCTTCGACCGCCTCTTCCAGCTCGTGGATGAGCGCTGCACCGAGCTCCGCGAGCAGGCCGAGAGCGAGCAACAGCCGGCTGAGCCCGAGACCGAGACGGTCGCGCCGCCCGAGACCGTAACCGTGCCCCCGCCCGAGACCGAGACCGAGACCGTCCCTCCGCCCGAGACCGAGACCGTGCCCCCGCCCGAGACCGAGACGCTGCCGCCGGCGGAGGAGCCGTCGGAAGAGGAGTCCGACGGCGGCGGCGCCGGCGCCGGCGGGGTCATCGCGCCGCCGGGAGAACAGGGATGAGCCCGCCCACCCAGGTCGCCAACCGTTACGTGATCGAGCGGCGGCTCGGCGCCGGTGGCATGTCGACCGTCTTCATGGCCACCGACACGGTGCTCGAGCGCCGAGTCGCGGTGAAGCTGCTGGCCGAGCACCTCGCCGACGACGAGGCCTTCGTGGCCCGCTTCCGCCGCGAGGCGCTCTCCGCGGCGCGCCTGCAGCATCCGAACATCGTCCAGGTGTTCGACTCGGGCCAGGATCCCGAAAGCGGCCGCCACTACATCGTCATGGAGTACGTGGACGGGCCCTCCTGCGCCGACCTGCTGCGCGAGCGCCGCGAGCTCGGGATCGAGCAGACGGTGCGCGCGATCCGGGACGCCTGCCACGGCCTCGATTACGCCCACCGGGCCGGCGTCATCCACCGCGACGTCAAGCCCGGCAACCTGCTGCAGGCCGAGGAGACCTGGATCACGAAGCTCGCCGACTTTGGCATCGCGAAGGCCGCCGAGCAGACCCGCATCACGCAGGCCGGCTCGATCCTCGGCACCGCGGCCTACCTGTCGCCCGAGCAGGCGCGCGGCGACGAGGCCGGGCCGGCCTCGGACATCTACTCGCTCGGGGTGTGCGCCTATCAGTTCCTCACCGGGCGACTTCCGCACGAGTACGCGTCTCTCACCGAGCTGGCGCTCAAACAGCAGCAGGACCCCGTTACCCCGGTCAGGGAGTACCGGCCCGAGGTTCCGCGGGAGCTGGACGAGGCGGTGCGCCTGTCGCTCGAGCCCGACCCCGGCTACCGCTACGCCTCGGCGCTCGACATGGCTCAGGCGCTCGAAGCCGGCGTACAGGGTGAGACCACCGAGGTCACGCGCCGCCTGACCCAGGACGATTCCTACGACGCCACGCGCGCGCTCGACGACACCGCCGCCACGCGGGCGATGGCCGCCACGCGCGTCGTCGCGCCCGGCGGCCCGCCCACCGCGGCGCGCCCACCTGCCGAGCCGGCCGCCCAGGCGCCGCGCCGCGCCGAGAAGGACGCCCGGCGGGCGGCCACGCGCCGGCGCTGGGGAACGTTCCTCGCCCTGCTCGCGGTGCTGGCCGCCGTGGCGGTGGTGGTCGTGGCCCTCAGCTCCACGGGCGACGGCGGCGCCCAGGCGCCGAACGCGAACGACGTCGAGCAGCAGATTCAGGACCTGCGCGACTTCATCGAGGAGAACAGCCGCTAGCGAGGCGCCGGCCCGTCGTCTGCGCTCAGCGGTCCGCCGGGAACAGCGCGGGCTCGTCGTGCTCAACGCCGGCGATCGCGTCGGCCACGAGCCTGCCGGCAAGGAAGCCCGGCACGTTGCCGTGCCCCGAGTAGCCGCCGGCCACATACAGCCCGGGCCGCCCGGGCACCTCGCCGACGTACGGGAGGCCGTCGTCGCTGTAGCCGACGACGCCCGCCCAGCGGTGGGTGACCTCCGCGTCGAGGCCGAGGCCCTCGCCGATCAGGCGCTCGATCCGCTCCCAGATCCTGGGGCTGCCGCTGTCGGAGTCGGTGTACGAGTCCTCTCCGTCGAGGTCGCTGAAGCCGCCGATCAGGAGGCGGCCGTCGGGGCGCTGCTGGAAGTACTCGTAGCCCCAGCGGGAGTACACGAGCCGGTCGGTCACGCGCTCGGACAGCGGCGCGGTCGCCGTCATGTGGAGGCGCCGCGCGCGCACCCGCGGGGCGTACTCGGGAACGAGCGCCGGCAGCGCGCCGTCCGATGCCACCACCACCTGACGTGCGGCCACGACGCCCGCGGGCGTCCTGAGCTCGCCCTCGCCCGGCGCCGGCACCGGGCCCTCCACCGGGCTGCCATCGTGGATGCGCGCCCCGGCTGCCTCGGCGCCGCGAGCCAGGGCGCGAATCCAGCGCGCCGGGTGGAGCGCGCCGTCGTGCTCGGTCAGGCAGCCGTTGCGCGCGTAACGGGCGACCGCGGCGGGCAGCGCGTCCCGCTCCACGAGCTCGGCGGGAAAGCCGTCCTCGCGGAGCGCCTCGACGTGGCGGCGCACGTGCTCCCCCTCCTCATCCGAGGCGCTTGCCCGCAGCAGCCCCACGCGCTGCATCCACTCGCCCGCACCCAGCTCGGCCGCGAGCGCATACATCTCGGCCTGCGTCTCGAGCGTGGCGGCGTAGATGCGCCGGGCGCGGTCGCGCCCGTAGCGCTCGCGCGCGTCGGGGTAGAAGGCCGCCGGCCCCGCGAGCAGGAAGCCGCCGTTGCGCCCGCTGGCCCCGGCGGCCACCGTGCTCCGCTCGAGCACCACGGTCTCGACGCCGTGGCGCGCCAGCGCAAGGGCGCACGACAGGCCTGCCACTCCGGCGCCGATCACGCAGGCGTCAACCTCCACCCGGCCGTCCAGCGCGGGCCGGGGCTCGTAGTCCTCGTCGAGCCAGAAGGGAACGCCGTCGGAACCAGTCACGGCCGCTCCCCCGCCAGCACCGCGCGCGCATGGGCCGCGTAGTCGCCGGCCAGGATCGCTTCCCGCATGCCGCTCGTCAGCCGCTGCATGAAGGTCAGGTTATGGAGGGTGAGCAACCGCTTGCCGGTCAGCTCGCCGGCGCGCAGGAGGTAGTGCAGGTAGCCGCGCGTGTGCTCACGGCAGGCGGCGCAGGGGCAGCGCTCGTCGATCGGCTCCCTGCTGGTGCGATTGGGGCCCTTCGTCAGGTCGAGCCGCCAGCGGCCCTCCGGGTCGGGGACCAGCGCGGTTCCGTGCCGTGCCAGGCGCGTGGGCGTGGCGCAGTCGAACGTGTCGATGCCGAGCCCGACCGCTTCCACGAGATCGTCGACGTCGCCGATGCCGAGCAGGTGGCGGGGCGGCGGCTCGGCGAGCCGGGCGACCGACCAGCCGACCACCTCGAGCATCTGTTCCTTCTCCTGGCCGAGCGAGCCGCCGATCGCGATGCCCGGCACGCCGGACTCCGCGACGTAGGCCGTCGACTCCGCACGCAGGTCCTCATACACGCCGCCCTGCACGATGCCGTAGAGGAGCTGGCCGCGCGGGGCGTTCTCCGCGCACCACGCGACGCAGCGGTCGAGCCAGCGGTGCGTGCGCTCCATCGAGCGCGCGGTGTAGTCGCGCTCGACGTGAAAGGGCGTGCACTCGTCGAACGCCAGCGCGATGTCCGAGCCGAGCTGCGCCTGAACCTCCATCGAGGTCTCGGGCCCCATGAAGCGCTCGCGCCCGTCGAGGTAGGAGCGAAAGCGCACGCCCTCCTCCTCGATCGACACGATCATCGACTCGCGCTTGTCGCGGCGGCGCTTGATCTCCTCGGCGACCGAGCCGTGTCCCATCGAAAACACCTGGTAGCCGCCGGAGTCGGTGATGATCGCGCGCCGCCAGCCCATGAACTCGTGCAGGCCGCCCATCTCCGCGACCAGCTCGGGCTCGGGCTGGATGAACAGATGGAAGGTGTTGCCGAGCACCATGTCGTAGCCGAGCTCGGCGACCTCGGCGGCGTGCAGTGACTTGACCGTGCCTGTCGAGGCCAGCGGGACGAAGGCCGGCGTGCGCACGTCCCCGTGCGTGGTGTGGATGAGCCCGGCGCGCGCGTTTCCGTCGCGCGCCTCGATCGTGAAGGGGCCGGCTGTCACGGCCGCCAGACTACGCGGCCCGGGAACGGCCGAGGCCGCCCTCCCGGGCGGCCTCGCCGACTGCACTCCGAGACCTGCGGGGCCTCAGCTGTCCTCGGCCGAGCCCTCCACGGCGGCCGGCTTGCCGTTGCCGCTCGTGCTGATCTCGATGCGCTGCGGCTTGCGCTCCTCGGGCTTCGGGATACGCACCTCGAGGACGCCGTCCTTGAACTCGGCGCTGATCGCGCTCGCGTCCACGTGCTCGGGAAGCGTGAGCGAGCGGTTGAAGGCACCGAACGAACGCTCGATGCGGTACCAACCGTGCTCGCGCTCCTCGTGCTCGGCCTTGCGCTCACCCGAGATCGTGAGCGTGCCGTCCTGCACCTCGATCTTCACGTCGTCCTCGCGCAGGCCGGGGAGATCGGCCTTGAGGACGAAGTGATCCTCGGCCTCGACCAGATCCATCGGGGGTACCCAGCGCCGTCCACCGCGCTCAGCCTGACCGAGGAAGGCGTCGAAGAGACGATCGACCTCGCGGGAGAAGGGCTCGGGCCTGACCAGTAGTGCCATGCGAATCTAACCTCCGTCGTTGTGTACTGGAGGCGAGGATAAAACCTAAGTCTTAGAGTGTCAACTTTCTTATGGCTCGAATAGTGGCTTCCCGGTCATCTGCGGCGGCTGTTCGAGGCCGAGCAGCGTCAGGATCGTCGGCGCGACATCGGCGAGGATGCCGCCCTCGCGCAGCTCGCCCACGTCGGAGGTCACGATCAACGGCACCGGGTTCATCGAGTGGGCGGTGTTGGGGCTGCCGTCCTCCTCGAGCATGTGGTCGGCGTTGCCGTGATCGGCCGTGATCACGCACACGCCGCCCTTCTCCTCGACCGCCTCGACCACCTTGCCGAGGCAGCCGTCGACGGTCTCGACCGCCTGGACCGCCGCCTCGATCACCCCGGTGTGACCGACCATGTCCGGGTTGGCGAAGTTGATGATCCCGAAGGTGTAATCGCCCTCTCGCCAGGAATCGACGAACGCCTCGCGTGGCCTCCGGCGCGCTCATCTGGGGCTTCTTGTCGTAGGTGGGCACGTCCCTGGGCGAATCGACGAGCCGCCGGTCCTCGCCCTCGTACTCGTCCTCCTCGCCGCCGCCAAAAAAGTAGGTCACGTGGGCGTACTTCTCGGTCTCGGCCACATGGAGCTGCCGCTTGCCGTGCTCGGCCAGGAAGCGAAGAGAGCGTCACATCCGGCCGCGCGGGTGGGAAGGCGACCGGGTAGCTCCAGTCCTCCTGGTACTCGGTGAGCGTCGTCAGCCTCACGTCGGGCGCCTCGCCCCGATCGAACTCGTCGAAGTCCGGCTCACCGAGCGCGCGCGTCAGCTGCCGCGCGCGGTCCGGGCGGAAGTTGAAGAAGACGACGCTGTCGCCGTCGCGCACGCGCCCCTCCTCTCCAACGAGCGTCGGCTCGATGAACTCGTCGGTCTCGCCGCGCTCGTACGCGGCGCGCACCGCCGCCTCGCCGGAGTCCGCCCGCTGCTCGGCCTGGCCATGCACGATCGCGTCCCACGCCAGCTTGGTCCGGTCCCAGCGCCGGTCGCGGTCCATCGCGTAGTAGCGGCCCATGACGGACGCGATCCGCGCGCCGCCCCACCCTTCGACCTCGGCCAGGTAGCCGGCCCCGGAGGTCGGGAGCGTGTCCCTGCCATCGGTGAACGCATGAAGCACGATGTCCGCTACGCCCTCCCGGCCGGCGAGCTCAATCAGCGCCCGCAGGTGCCCCATGCTCGCGTGCACGCCCCCTTCCGAGACGAGCCCGAGCAGGTGCAGGCGGTCTGTGTCGCAGGCCGCCCGAAGCGTTTCGTTCTCGAAGAACGAGCCGTCCTCGACCGACTCGTCGATGCGCAGCAGGTCCTGCTTGACGATCGCGCCGGCGCCCAGGTTGAGATGACCCACCTCCGAGTTGCCCATCTGGCCCTCGGGGAGGCCGACCGCGGGGCCCCAGGCCGTGAGGGTCGTGTGCGGCCAGCGCTCCCAGAGCTCGTCGAAGACGGGGGTGTCGGCCAGCGCCACGGCGTTGCCGGGGCCGGGCTCGGCGAGCCCCCAGCCGTCGAGCACGACGAGACAGACGCTTTTGTGATTACCCCCTGCGGGCATCCTGCCCGCAGGTCGAGCCCATCGGGCGCCGTCACGGCGCCCGAGAACCTCCCGCGGCTGCCGCGACTATGCGGGCGAAGCCGTCGGGGTCCAGGCTCGCGCCGCCGACCAGTGCCCCGTCGACATCCGGCTGGGCGAGTATGTCGGCCGCGTTGTCGGGCTTGACGCTGCCGCCGTACAGCAAGCGCATGCGCGCGGCCGCGTCCCGCGAGCGGCCCGCTACAAGGGCCCGCACGAAGGCGATCGCGTCCTGCGCGATCTCGGGGGTCGCCACCTTGCCGGTGCCGATCGCCCAGATCGGCTCGTAGGCGATCACGACCTCGGCGAGCCGCTCGTCGGGGACCCGCTCGAGGTCTTCCTGCACCTGGTGGCGCAGCTTGCGCTCGGTCGCGCCGGCCTCGCGCTCCTCCTCGGTCTCGCCCACGCATAGGATCGGGCGCAGCCCCGCGTTGAGCGCCGCCGGGACCTTCTCCTGCAGGGCACGGTCGGTCTCGCCGAAGTACTCGCGCCGCTCCGAGTGTCCGAGCACGGCCCCGTCGACCCCGATCTCGCGGAGCATCGCCGCCGAGATCTCGCCCGTGAATGCGCCGCTCTCCTGTTGGTGCATGTTCTGGGCGTAGACCGCCACGCCACTGCCGCGCAGCGTCTCGACGCAAACGTCGAGGCTCGTGAACGGCGGGCAGATGCCGACCGAGGCCGGCCTGCGCGGCTCGTCGGGCAGCAGCTCGAGCAGGCGCTCGCAGTTCGGCCGCGCCTCCGCCCGGGTGCCCCACAGCTTCCAGTTCCCGATGATGGCCGGCCGGCGCGGGACCTCGGGCGGGTCAGGCGTCATCGAGGATCTCCACCCCGGGCAGCTGCTTCCCCTCGAGCAACTCGAGCGAGGCGCCTCCACCCGTCGAGAGGTGGTCGACCTGATCGGCGAGCCCGAACTGCGCCAGCGCCGCGCCGGAGTCGCCGCCGCCGACCACCGTCGTGCCCGGCGCCCGCGCCACCGCCTCGGCGAGCACGCGCGTGCCGCTCGCGAATGGCGCGAGCTCGAACGCCCCCATCGGGCCGTTCCAGAAGACGGTTCCGGCGCCCGCGACCTCCTCCGCGTACGCGGCTGCCGTGCGCGGCCCGATGTCGAGTCCCATCCAGCCGTCCGGCACCTCCACCCCGTCCAGCTCGCGCCTCTCGGTGTCGGCATCGAAGCTCTCGCCCAGCACGAGGTCGACCGGCAGCAGCAGCCTGCAGTCCGAGTGCTCCGCCTTCGCGAGCGCCTTCCGGGCGAGCTCGACGCCCTCCTCCTCGACGAGCGAGTCGCCGGTCCGGAGGCCCTGCGCCCGGAAGAACGCGAAGCACATCGCGCCGCCGATCACCAGGGCGTCCGCCACGTCGAGGAAGCGTTCGATGAGCCCGATCTTGTCGGTGACCTTGGCCCCGCCGAGCACCACGACGAGCGGCCGCTCGGGCGACTCGACGATCGAGCGCAGCGTCACGACCTCGCGCTCGAGGAGCAGCCCCGCGACCGCCGGCCGGACGAACTCGGCCACGCCGACCGTCGACGCATGGGCCCGGTGCGCCGCGCCGAACGCGTCGTCCACGTACGCGTCTGCGAGCGAGGCCATCTCCTTCGCGAGCTCGGGGTCGTTCTGGGTCTCCCCGCGCTCCCAGCGCGTGTTCTCGAGCACCAGCACGGTGCCTGGATCGAGCCGGTCGACCCCGCGGCGCACCTCGGGCCCGACCACGTCGGGAGCCTGGTGCACGCGCGCCTCGATCAGCTCGCCAAGCCGCTCCGAGACCGGCGCGAGCGACGTCTCCGGGTCGCGCCCCTTGGGCCGCCCGAGATGCGAGCAGAGCACGAGCCGCACGCCCTCGCCCAGCAGCAGCTCGATCGTGGGCAGCGCGGCCCTGATGCGGGAGTCGTCGGCCACGCGCCCGCCCTCGAGCGGGACGTTGAAGTCGACCCGGGTGAGCACCGCGTCGCCCGTGCCCACCTCGAGATCGCGAACAGTCCGCTTGGTAAAGAGGGTCGCCTCAGGCAACCGGCGACCCCGCGAGAACGCGCTGCGCCAGGTCGACGACGCGGTTCGAGTAGCCCCACTCGTTGTCGTACCAGGCCACGACCTTCACGAGCCGCTCGTCGATCACCATCGTCAGCGGCGCGTCGAACACCGACGAGTACGGCGACGTGATGATGTCGCTCGACACGATCGGGTCCTCGTTGTACTTGAGGATGCCCTCGAGCCGGCCCGTGTCCGCCTTCTCCGCGAACGCCGAGTTGACCTCCTCGGGCGTGGTCGCGCGTGAGACCTCGCAGACCAGGTCGATCACCGAGCCTGTGATCACCGGCGCACGCACGGCGATGCCGTTGAGCTTGCCGTCCAGTTCCGGGATCACGAGCCCGATCGCCTTGGCGGCGCCGGTGCTCGTGGGCACGAGGTTTGCGGCGGCGGCGCGTGCGCGGCGCAGATCCTTGTGCGGCGCGTCCTGGAGGCGCTGGTCCGCGGTGTAGGCGTGGATCGTCGTCATGATCCCGCGCTCGATGCCGACCGCGTCGTGCAGGACCCTGGCCACCGGTGCGAGGCAGTTGGTCGTGCAGGAGGCGTTCGAGATGACGTCGTGGCTGTCGGGGTCGTACGCGTCGTCGTTCACGCCGAGTGCGAGCGTCACGTCGGGCTCGCCGGCGGGGGCGGTGATGATCACCTTCTTCGCGCCCGCCTCCAGGTGCTTGGCGGCGTCGGCGCGCTTGGTGAACAGCCCAGTCGACTCGATCACCACCTCCGCGCCGGTGTCCGCCCACGGCAGCGCGGCCGGATCGCGCTCGGCGAACACGCGCAGCTCGTCGCCATCCACCACCAGGCTGTCGTCGGTGTGGCCGACCTCGCCCGGGAACGGCCCGAGGATCGTGTCGTACTTGAGCAGGTGCGCGAGCGTCTTCGTGTCAGTGATGTCGTTGACGCCGACCCAGTCGATGTCGGCGCCAAGTGCGTGGGCCGCACGGAAGACGTTGCGCCCGATTCGGCCGAAGCCGTTGATGCCGGCCTTCAAGGCCATTTCGAGTGCTCCCTTTCCTTCGAGGATCAGGCCTGGCGGGCAGTACCCGCCCGCGCCATTTTTCGGTGGCCGCCTGAATCTATCGCCTGCGGCCGCCTGGCCTCAGGGACGACGCGGCGGCTTGTCGATGTCGCGGTGCACCACGTCGATCAGGTGCTCGCCGCGCCCCTCGTAGAGCCGGGCCAGATGCTCGGCGATGACCACCGACCGGTGACGCCCGCCCGTGCACCCGATGCCGACCATCAGGTGGGACTTGCCCTCCCTCTCGTAGGCCGGAAGCAGGTAGTCGAGCAGCGGTGTGAGGTGCTCGTAGAACTCGCCGATCCCGTCCGAGTGCTCGACGTACTCGATCACGGAGTCGTCGAGCCCGGTGAGCTCGCGCAGGTCCGCCTCGTAGTGGGGGTTGGGGAGGAAGCGGACGTCGAAGGTCAGGTCGGCGTCGCGCGGGCTGCCGTGCTTGTACCCGAAGGTCATGAACGTCACGGCGAGCTTCCCGACCTTGCCGCGCGGCAGCATCTTGTCCGCCACGACCTTGCGCAGCCGGCTGGCCGACAGGTCGCTCGTGTCGATGCAGATGTCGGCGCGCTCCTTCAGCGGCTCGAGGAGCTCGTGCTCGCGCTGCAGCGCGGTCTCGACCGAGCCCCCGAGCGCGAGCGGGTGACGCCGGCGGGTCTCCTTGAAGCGGTTGATCAGCACCGGCTCGGATGCCTCGAGGTAGAGAAGCCGATAGGGAACCCCGCGGGCGTCGAGGTCGTCGAGCACCCGGACGAGCCCGTCGAAGAAGCCGCCGCCGCGAACGTCCGATGCCACAGCGGCCCGCTCGACCTTCGAGCCCTCGTGGCCGAACAGGTCCGCGAGCGACCCGATCATCTCGGGCGGCAGATTGTCGACGCAGAAGTAGCCGGCGTCCTCGAAGGTGGCCATCGCCTGCGACTTGCCGGCGCCGGAGAAGCCGGTGATCACGACGAAGTCCTGAATGTGACCTTTGTACGCCGTGCTCATCGAATTTTGTTGACGTAGTTGTGAATGTCGCGAGCGACCTTGCCGGGCAGGCCGGGCACCGCCTCGAGCTCCTCAGGGGTGGCGGTGAGGAAGCGCTCGGGGGAGCCGAAGTGCTGCAGGATGCTGCGCTTGCGCGCCGGTCCCACCCCCGGCAGCTCGTCGAGGATCGAGTGCGTCATCGCCTTGTCGCGCCGGCCGCGGTGGAACTCGATCGCGAAGCGATGGGCCTCGTCGCGCACGCGCTGGAGCAGCTGGAGCTCGGGGGTGTCATGCGGGAGGAGGAGCGGCTGCCTCCTGCCGGGCAGGAACACTTCCTCGATTCGCTTGGCCAGGCTCACCACGGTCACGCCGAGATCCCGGAACGGACCGAGCTCGCTCAGGCCGGCCGATAGCTGGCCCTTGCCGCCGTCGATCACGATCAGCGCCGGGATGGAGGCGAAGCTCTCGTCGAACTCCTTGTCGTGCGGGCTGCGCTCACGCTGCGCGACGTACTGGGCCATTCGTCGGGAGAGGACTTCGGCCATGGCTGCGAAGTCATCTTGCACGGAGCCTCGGATGCCGAAGCGCCTGTAGTCGGCCTTCTTGGGGGCGCCGCCCTCGAACGCAACCATCGACGCGACCGTGTGCGCGCCCATTAGATTCGAGATGTCGAAGCACTCGATCCGCATCGGGATCGCCTCCATGCCGAGGGCCCGCTGGAGCCCGTCGAGCGCCTCGATCCGCTGCGAGCGCCGGCGCTCCGAGCGCAGCCGGTCCTGGTCGAGCGCGAGCCGCGCGTTGCGCTCGGCCAGCTCGAGGATGCGCCGCTTGTCGCCGCGCTCGGCGTGGCGGACCTCGACCGGGGCGTCGCGGCGTTCGGCAAGCGCCTCCGCGAGCGTCGCGGTGTGGTCGACCGTTCGCTGAACCACCACCTGAGGCGGCACCGCGAGCGCGCTCGCGTAGTACTGGAGGACGAACTCCTCGGCCACCTCCGCCTCGTCGCGCTGTGCCGCGTTCTCCAGATAGAAGCTCTGGCGGTCCGCCAGCACGCCGTCCCTCACCTGAAAGACCTGCGCGTTCGCGTCCGTCCCCTCGGCCGCCACCGCGATCGCGTCGAGCGTGCCCACCGCCTCGTTCGAGATGCGCTGGCGCTCGAGCAGCGAGCGCACGGCCTTGAGCTTGTTGCGGTACATCGCCGCCTGCTCGAACTCCTGCTGCTCGGCCGCCTTCTTCATGCCCTGGTCGAGCGCCCTCTCGATCTGCCGGTAGCGGCCCGACAGGAAGCCGATGATCGTCTCGACGTTCTCCCTGTACTCCTCCTTCGAGATGTAACCGACGCAGGGCGCCTGGCAGCGCTTGATGAAGTAGTCGAGGCAGGGGCTCCCGCTGGCGCGACCCGGCTGCGGGCCGTCGCAGGTGCGGTACTGGAAGACCTTGCCGAGCAGGTCGAGCGTCTCGCGGACGCGCTTGGCGTTCGAGAACGGTCCGAAGTAGGCGCGGCCCTTGCGATGACGCTCGCGCGTGAAGTAGATGCGCGGGAACTCCTCGTCGAGGCTGACCGCGATGTAGGGATAGGACTTGTCGTCGCGCAGGCGGACGTTGAAGAGCGGGCGGTAGCGCTTGATGAACTCCTGCTCGGCGAGCAGCGCCTCGGCCTCGGTCTCGGTCGCGATGAACTCGATGTCGGCGACCTGGGACACCATGTCGGCCGCGCCGCGCGCGCCCGGCTTGGAGAAGTGGCCCGCCACGCGCTTGCGGATGGAGCGCGCCTTCCCGACGTAGAGGACCTTCGCCTTCGCGTCGCGGAAGATGTAGACGCCAGGGGCATCCGGCAGCGCGCGGCGCTGCTCCTTTATGCGCTCCTCGCGACTGGTGACACTCGTCGCCATTCCCGCTTTCGAGGATAGGCCGCGCGGATGATGGGCCCCGCGGGGCCACGGCGGCCGTTCCGCTACTCGAGCAGCCGCACGACCGACTCGGCAACGCAGACCGGCTTCTCACCGCCGTCGACCTCGACGGTCCATTTCTGCACCAGCTGGTACCAACCGCCGCCGACTTCGTCGACGGACAGCGTCTCGATGCTCGCGCGGATGCGGCTACCGCTCGGGACCGGCGCCGGGTAGCGCACCTTGTTCCAGCCGTAGTTGACGCCCATCTTGAAGCCTTCCGAGCGGAACAGCTGGTCCCGGAATCCGTCGGCCATCGACAGGGTCAGGTTGCCGTGCGCGATCGTCACGCCGAACGGGCTCTCCGTCTTGGCGCGCTCGACGTCGACGTGGATCCACTGATGGTCGCCCGACACCTCGGCGAACTTGTCGATGTCCGCCTGGGTGACTTCGCGCCAGTCGCTCGGGCCGATGGTCTGGCCGACGAGCGCCTTGAGCTCGTCGATTCCGTTCACGGTGGTGGTCATGGCGGGGAGCGTACCGCCGGGGCCCCGGCCGCCGCGTCAGCCGCGGTGATACCAGGGCTTCGAGCGCAACGCCGAGCGCAGCGCCCGCTTTCCGTCCTTCATCACCGGCTGCCCGTGGGTCACCAGCACGCGCTCGAAGTCGAGCTCGAGCAGCGGCTTCAAGGTCGGATTGAAGCGCTCGCGATAGAAGCGCTCGACCTTGTCGTCGACGCGCTCCATGGCCCACACGCGCAGGCGCCCACCTGTTTCGGCAACCGCGTCGCCGAACACGAGCGCTCGCTGGGACGGCACCAGCAGCGGCGTCTCGAAGCGGCGCGGCTTGCCGATCGCATGGGCGCTCACCCCGGCCGGGAGCGGGGTGCCCGGATCGATCGGCTCGAACCCATTAGTGGAGCCGAGCCGTTTGGCCACCGCCGGGTGTCCATGAATCGTGACCTTCGCCTTGCCTCGAAAGCGGCGGCGAAGCTCCTCGGAGCTCCGGACGTGGTACGGGATCGTGATGAGGATCGCCAGGCGCGCGCCCAGGATCTCCTCGACCAGGACGAGGACCGGCTCCGGCTCGGGCGGCAGGAGCGGGTCGATCAGGAGCGTGTCCTCGCCGGCCCGGACCGCGAAGCACGCAACCTCGGCGCCGAACTCGCCCGGGTGCCATTCGGGATGGCGTGCCGTCCAGCGCCAGAGATCCTTCGCCAGCCGCTTGGGTGCCGTGCTCATGCGGGCGGCATTGTGTCAGTGCAGAACCTCGACCTCACACTCGACTCCCGAAGCCCTGCTCAGCGCACGATCGGCAGTCACGAGGACGGAGTCGAGCAACTCGGCCAGCGCCACATAGGCGGCGTCATAGGGCGTGAGATTGGTTCGCAGCTCCCAGATCCGAGCCAGCAACGGGCGATGCGATGCTCGGGCGAGCGGCATCGAGGCGAGGTCCGCGAGCGCGAGCCCGGCTCGGCGGTCGTCCAGTCGCCCGGACCGCGCCGCCCGGCGCCAGACGGAAGCGACCTCGAGATCGATCAGCTCCGGCGCGAAGAGCCGCTCGCCAGCGAGGCGGTGGCGCGCGCGGTCGCCGTCCGGCCCGTCGTCGCCGAGCGCGGACGCCAGCACCGAAGCGTCGACGACGATCACCGCGACTTGCGCTCGGCGCGCAACACCTTGGCGGCGTCTGCCAACGGCACGCTGCCCCCGGCTCGCTCGCCTGCCCGCCGGAGCACCTCTTCAAGTGTCGGGCGGCTCGCATGCTCCTCGAGTAGGGAGAGCAGGTACTCCTGGAGTGATTGCCCGGCCTCGGCCGCTCGCCGGCGGAGAACCCTGTGCACTTCGGGCGGGACGCCTTTGATCTGGATGCTTGGCATCCCCGCGAGCCTAGCGCCATTTTGGCGCCAACGCATGCGAAATGGCTTCCTGTCGGGATGGGTCGACGCCTGGTTGCGGTCATTCGACAAGCCGCACCTCGAAGCCATTCGCGATCGGCAGGTCTCCGGCGCCGCCCAGGAGCCCGAGAATCGTCGCGACGTAGGCCTGCGTCTCCGCGTACGGCGGAATACCGCCGTACTGCTGGACCGCGCCGGCTCCGGCGTTGTAGCCGGCGAGCGCGAGGGCGACCTTGCCGCCGAACTGCCTGAGGAGGTCGCTCATCAGGTGCGCCTGGGCGTCGATGGCCGCCACCGCGTCGAACGGGTCGTCGAGCCCATACGCATCGGCCGTGCCGGGCATGAACTGCGCGATCCCCTCGGCACCCGCCGGGCTGCGGGCGAACGGGTTGAAGCCGGACTCGGCGTAGAGCTGGGCCGCGAGCAGGTTCATGGGCACGTTCCAACGCAGCGCCGCCCTGGCGATCGCGTCGTGAAAACGCGGCGGGACGAAGCTCGGCAATCCGTGATGGACTCGCCCGTGGTCGCCACCGGGCGGCTCCCACGACCCCTGGTCGTACCTGGCCGGATGCTGGCGGTCGCGCGGGTTGGCGCCGAAGCCGTAGTGCCAAGCCTCCCAACGGTACCTGTGGATGAAGCCGAATCTGCGCGCGTTCGCGGCCAGCCAGGCGTAGGCGGCGGGCGGGCCGAGGTCGAGCTCGGTGGCGTAGCGGTGCAGGCTCGTGCCCGGCGGCGCGACCCACTTCGGGTTCGGGTTGGCGGCGAACAGCCTCGCCTGCTCGGCGTCGGAGCGGAAGGCGCTGTTGATCGACAGCACGAGGCCGGCCTCGCGGCGCGCGGCCGCGGCCATCCGGTCGAACGCGGCCGCCACGTCCGGGCGCATCGGCTTGCCCATCCGGTACGCCAGCGGCCCGTCATAGCCGCCGCCCGAGCCGAACGCCGGCATCCCGAGCGCCACGCCGAGGTCCGGGGTGATCTCGGCCGCCGCCCGCGCACGGATCGGCACCTCCTCCCCAGCCCGCGCCGCCGCGGCGCCCGTCGCCCAGCCGCGTCCGCACCCGCACAACGCCGCGCACCGCGACCGCCACCCGCGTCGGCGCGAACCCGCCACCCGGGAAACTCACATCCGCGCCGCTGACCTCCACCCCGTTGCGCCGCGCGCCCGCGCACCGCCGCCCGCCGCACGAGCGCCAGATAGACCGGCAACGGCAGATGCCGCGGATTCGGCAACCCGTTCGCCAACACCGGCGGCTCGAACAGCCGCGGATACAGCTCCCGCATCACCTGCCCGGCCGACACCGCCGCCAGATCCGCCGCCCGCTGATGCCTGCCCTTCGAGCCGAGCGCCTGCCCGAACGCGAACAACACCACCGCCAAACCGAGCAGCAGCGTGCACACCGCCAACATCAACAGCGACGCCTG
>CAVWSN010000008.1:0-116181 GCA_963757815.1 uncultured Thermoleophilaceae bacterium
CCATCAACCCGTATTCGATGCCGTTGTGGACCATCTTCACGAAGTGCCCCGCGCCCGACGGGCCGCAGTGCAGGTAGCCGGCCTCCCCGGGTGCGAGCTCGCCCTCGCGGCCCGGCGTCCTCGGTGCGGCGTCCACACCCGGGGCGAGGGACGCGAAGACCGGCTCCAGGCGGCCCACGGCCGCCTGTCGCCGCCGATCATCAGCGAGTAGCCGCGATCGAGGCCCCACACCCCGCCGCTCGTGCCGCAGTCGAGGTAGTGGAGGCCGCGCTCCGCCAGCCGGGCCGAGCGGCGCAGGTCGTCGCGGTAGTAGGAGTTCCCGCCGTCCACGACCACGTCGTCCTCCTCGAGCAGCGGGACCAGCGAGTCGAGCGTCTGGTCCACCACCGCGGCGGGCACCATGAGCCACACGGCTCGGGGGCGCTCGAGCTCACCGACGAGCTCCTCGAGCGACCCCGCGCCCGTCGCCCCCTCCGCCACCAGCTGCCGGACGGGCTCGGGGTGCGCGTCGAAGGCCACGCACCCATGGCCGGCGCGCAGCAGCCGCCGCACCATGTTGGCGCCCATCCGTCCGAGTCCCACCATCCCGAGTTGCATCGCGCGAGTCCTCTCCTTGTTTGCGAGCGTTGTGTGAGTAGCTCAGGTCTTCAGCGCCGGTTCCTGCTCCGGCTCGGGTGCAGGAGGGGCGCTGGGAGGCGGCTTGTCGTCGAAGTACCCCGAGCCCTCGATGCTGATGTGGGGCAGGATCCGGTCGAGCCAGTGGGGCAACCAGATCGTCTTCCTGCCGGCGACCGTGATCAACGCGGGCACGAAGAAGCACACCACGAGCGCGTCGATCGCAACCGCCGTCGCCAGGCCGAGGCCGAACTGCTTGATCGTCGGGTCGCCGTTCAGGACGAAGCTGCCGAACACGCAGAACATGACCGCCGCCGCCGCGCCGATGATGCGCCCCGAGTAGCCGAGCCCCTCGATCACGGTCGCGCGAGCGCCCTTGCCCTCCTTGAAGTGCTCCTGGATCTGGGTCAGCAGGAAGACCTGGTAGTCGGTCGAGAGGCCGAACAGGATCGCGAACATGATCAACGGCACGAAGCTCACCACGGGTATCGCGCCGTCGAGTCCGATCAGGCTCGAGGCAAATCCCTCCTGGAAGACGAGCGTGAGCACGCCGTAGGCCGCTCCGACCGAGACGAGGTTCATCACGGCTGCCTGAGCGGGGATCAGGAGGGAGCGGAATCCCACCAGCAGCACCAGGAAGCTGAGCGCCGCGACCACCAGGATGACCAGCGGGAGCTTGCTGGTGATCTTCTCGGCGAGGTCCACATACGCGGCTGTGGTGCCACCCACGAAGGCCGTCATGTCCTGGCCCTTGGTCGCCTCCGGGATGGTGGTGTCCCTCAGGCGCGAGACCAGGTCCTCGGTGGCGATGTCGGACGGCGCGGTCGTGGCAATGAGCGTGTAGACGGCCGCGGTTCCCTGCTTGTTGACCAGCGGCTGCGTCACGGAATCGACGCCCTTGGTCTTCTGGAGGTCCTTGCGCAGCGTCTGGAGGCGCGGGTCGGTCGCGGGCTGCTCGGCCTTCTTCTTCTTGTTGGCGAGCTCGTTGGACTGCTTCTGCGTCTGCTGCTTTGCCTCCTGCTCGGCCTGCTGCTGGGTCGCGCCCTCGAGCAGCGCCTGCTGCTCGATCTGCTGTTGCTGCTGCTGCAGCTGCTTCTCGTTCTGACTGATCGTGTTGAGGTTCTTCTGGTTCGGCTTCGCGGGCTTGCTGAGCTGGGTGGAGATCAGGAACGGCCCGTTGGTGCCCTCCCCGAAGCCCTTGCCGATCAGGTCGTAGGCCTGGCGAGCGGTCGTGTCGGTCGGCTCTGCCCCCACGTCCTCCTGGCCCAGGTGCATCGACAGCGTGGGTATCGAGAGCGCGAGCAGGATCGCCAGCACAGCGACGATCACCGGCCAGCGGTGATTGGCGATCCCCGTGGCCAGCCTCGTCCACAGTGGGGACTGCACCTCGTCGGCGCGAGCCTTGCGGAACGGCAACTTGAGCGCCGAGACGTGCGTTCCGAGCAGCGCGAACAGGGCCGGCAGCAGGGTGAGCGCGCCAAGGATGGCGAAGGCCACCGCGATCGCCGACGTGTAGCCCAGGGTCGTGACCAGCGGGATCCCGGCGACCACGAGCGCCAGCAGCGAGATCGCAACGGTGCCGCCCGCGAACAGGACCGCGCCGCCCGCGGTCGCGAGCGCACGCGCAATCGACTCGTGGACCTCCATGCCCTCGGCGACCTGTGCGCGGTGCTTGGTCACGATGAACAGCGAGTAGTCGATCCCGACCGCTAGTCCGATCATGGTCGCCAGCGTGGGCGCGGTCGTGGGGATGTCGGCGATGTGGCTGAGGAGCGTCACGACGCTCAGGCCGCACAACAGGCCGAGCACGGCGGTGAGGATCGGCAGCCCCGCCGCCACGGCGGAGCCGAACACGAGCAGCAGGATCACCATCGCGGCGGCAATCCCGATCTTGTCGCTGGCCCCGGTGTCCGGCTTGGAGAGCTCCTGGCCGACGTAGCCGCCGATGGCCACCTGCAAGCCCGCCTTCTTCGCCGGATCGGCGGCGTCGAGCACCGCGTTGCCCTCGTCCTCGGTGATGCTCCCCTGGCCGACGTCGAGCGCCACCGATATGTAGCCGATCTTCTTGTCCTTGCTGAGCGCGTTGGACCCGGCGTCGCTCAAGGGGCTTACGGCCGCGGTCACGTGCGGCGTCTTCTTCAGGGCGCTCACCGACTGCTTGATGGCCTTCGAGTACTTCGAGTCGGTCAGCTTGCCGCTGTCGGTGGCCACCACGAGCGGGTTCGTTCCGTAGGCCTGGCTCGGGAAGCGGCCGCTCAGGAGGTCGGTGGCGCTCTGGCTCCCGGTGCCCGGCAGGGTCACGTTGTTGGTGGTCTGCGAGCCGGCGTCGCGGCCGGCGATCACAAGCCCCACGACCAGTACGAGCCACAGCCCGAGAACAACGAAGCGCCAGCGCGCACACGCGCGGCCGAGTCTGTAGAGCAGGCCAGTCATCCAAACCTCCTAACCGTCCCTCTCCGGCAGCGGCTTTCGCTGCCGGCTTGAGGCAATGATCCACCTGTCCCCGACCGTGTTCAAGAGGGGGACCCCGCGTGTTTTCCCTACCGTTTCGCGGGAGGGCGGCTGCTCGAACCGCTAGCCGATGGCCCCCTGCAGCTGGAAGCGAGAGCGGATCCCGAGCTTCTGGTAGGCGCTGCTGAGGTGGCGCTCGACGGTCTTCTCGGTCACGAACAGCGCTTGTGCGACCTCACGGTTGGTGTGCCCCTCAGCCACTTGGCGGCACACGCGCCACTCCGCCGCGGTCAGCGCGCCCGGCCCGGTCAGCTCAGCGCGCGGACGACGCCCCGGTCCGGCATGCAGCTCGGCCCGCGCGCTCTCGGCCAGCGCCATCGCTCCGCACTCGCCGGCTAGCTGGATCGCCCTCCGCTGGGCGTCTCGCCCTTCCCGCCGCCGTCCAGCGTGGCCCAGTTGTGCGCCGAGGTTGGCGAGTGCGTGAGCCAGCTCCAGCCGCGCAGAGCTGCGCTCCAGGACCGAGACCGCGTCCTCGAGCAACGCCAGCCCCTCGTCTCCACCGATCGCCAGGCCGGCGCTGCGCAGTGACCGTCCCAACGCCCCGGGTGCACCGACGCGGCGAGCCACGGCCAACTGCTCGCGGGCAAGCCTGGCGGCCGTCTGCGAGTCGCCCAGCGAGGCGATCGCCGGCGCCGCGAACGCCTTCCAGTGGCTCGACCAGGGCTGCTCGTAGGCCTCGAGCCGCTCGCCACACCACATCAGGTCGGCGACGCCCTCGCTCACGTCGCCCTGGGCGATCCGCAGGCGCCCGCGGGCGATCAGGTACTGGTCGACGTACAGGCGATCCTCGGCGATCCCGAGCGCCTCGCCCGTTTGCGCCAGCTCGGCCGCGGCCGCGAGGGCTCCGCGCTCGATGTGTACGACGATTGCCACCGCGAGGAGCTGCAGCAGAGCGAAGTGCGGCTCTTCCACGAGCAAGAGTCCGGTCTCGGCCTCGACCTGCGCGTCGGGAAGCGAACCCTGCGCGAGCGCGATCGCGGCGCGCCGGCCGTGGATGAGGCCCTGTCTCGTGGCATGGCCCTCACGGCGGGCGCCTTCCAGCGCGACGCCAAGCAATCGAAGGGCGAGGTCATACCGCTCCCCGAGCTCAAGCGTCAACAGAGCCAGGAACGTGGCGTTCGTCGCAGCGGCGGGCGGGAGGCCGACCGCGAGCGCCGCCTCCACCTCATCCATCGCCGCCACGGCGGAGCCTCCCCGAACGAGCTGCTCCTGGGCCATGTGGATTCTCGCTACGGCCTCGAAGCCGGGGTGACCCGCTGCCTGATCGCGAAAGCGCTGCAGGTGCGCGGCGAGCCCGGCACGCATGCGCGGGACGGCTGTCGCGACCATCAACAGCTCGGCGCGCAGCTCGAGCGAGCGCTCGGGCTCGAGCGGGTGAAGCTGCTCGGCAAGCGAAGCGAGTGCGTCGATTGCGGCCTCCGCCGAGCGACCGCCGGACGCGATCGCACAGCGGCCCAGCGTGGACGCCGCGTCGGCTCGAATCATCGGCTCGCCCTCCGAGGTCAGGGCCGAGTGCAGGTGCTCTTCTGCTGCCTCGAACTGCATCGAGGCCACTTCGAACCGACCGAGGTCGGTCAGGATCTCCGCGCGGTCCCGTTCTTCCGGGGATTCGGCAAGCGCTCGGCGCAGGCGCGCGGCCGCTGCGTCCGGAGCGCCGCGCCGCGCCGCGACGCGGGCGGCCGATCTGAGCATCTCGACCCTGCGTGGATCCCCCGTCGCGGCAGTCAACAGGAGATGCGCTGTCACGCGCTCAGCCGAAGCCCCCTCCTGCGCCAGCGCTTCGGCCGCCGCCGCGTGCCGCGCGTGGCGCTCCCCGGGCGCGAGATCCTCATACAACGCCGCACGAACGATCGGATGAACAAACCCCAGGCGCTCGACGGAGGCGAAGATGTCAGCCCGGACGAGGTCATCCGCCGCCGCACGGGCGGCGTCTTCGCTCAGACCCGACACGCGACCGGCGAGCTGCACCTCGCTGTCATCTCCAAGCACGGCGACCACCCTCGCCAGCTCGCTCGCCGCAGGGCCGAGCGTGGCAAGTCGATGCAGAACAAAGCGGCTCACGGCGGCCGGACCGACCTCCTGCACCTCGCTCGCCGCGTCGGCCGACGGCACGACCCCCGCCGCGTCCAGGGCGCTGAGCAACTCCCGCAGGAACAGGGGGTTGCCACCGGTGGCTCCATGACACGCGCGGCAGAACTCCTCGGCCGCGTCTGCGCCCAGGCGCTCCCGCGCCAGAGCCACCGAAGCGGACTGGGTCAGCGGTCGCGGATTCAGCACGCCTGCCTCGGGACGCGACGCCACCTGCGCCCACAGCGAGCCCCCGTCGGCCGCTGAATCCGGTCGGCGTCCAGCGAGAAGCATCGCGACCCGAATCCCCTCGATGCGCTGCGCCAGGTAGGCCAGGAACCGCAGCGAGTCGCGGTCAACCCATTGGCAATCGTCGACCGAGACGAGCAGCGGGGCGCGGTCGGCGAGATTCACCACCAACCAGTAGAGGCTGTGCAGGGCCTCGAAGCCGACATCGGCGTCAGCCGATTGCCGCTCGTCCGGCTCAAACAGGCGCGCCGCGGGACCGGCCGCGCCCGCGAACAGATCGGCGCGCCCGGGAGCCTCGCCGATCATGGGCTCGAGCAGCTGGCGCACGATGCCGAACGCAAACGGCTGCTCGAGCTCCGAGCCCCTCGCCTCGAGCGGCGTCACGCCGGCCCGCAGAGCCGCTGCGCGCGCCTCGCGCACGAGCTCGGTCTTGCCGACGCCGGGGGGCCCCTCGACCAGGAGCAGCGTTCCTGCGCCGGCACACGCGCGGTCGAGGCCTTCGCGGAGCGCGCCGAGCTCGCGCTCGCGCTCGCGCAGAGCCGACGTAGCAGACGACACGAAGCGACGATACCGCGGCCGGTCACCCGGCAGAGCTGAAACCCGGGGGGAAACACTCGGGGTTCCTCCCTTGTCGGCGCGGCTCCTCGCCGACATCGTGCAACGAGTGGACAGCGCGAGCGAGCTCAACAAGCGGAAGGTCCGGCTGTTCGTCGAGGCGGTCTGGAACGAAGGACGTCTGGAGCTGATCGACGAGCTCGTGGCCGCCAACTTCCTCGGCCGCGTCCCACGCATCGAGAGCGGGGTCCAGGGACCAGAGGGTGTGCGCCGGCTGGTGGCATGCGGCCGCCGCGCCCACCCAGACCTATACATCAAGATCGACGACCAGATCGCAGAGGACGACCGGGTCGCAACGCGCTGGCGTGCGACGACCGCCCCCAGCGGCCGCACCCCGTACTACGTAGGCATCTCGATCATTCGGCTCCTGGCCGGCAAGCAAGTCGAGTCCCACACCGAATACACGAACATCACCCCCAGCGCGACCTTCGAGGCAGCCGAGGAAACGGAGAGCAGCGCGCCCGGAGCGACAGCCGCGGCGCCTGCGACACCCCGCGGGTAGATGTCTACGGCGCGCGCAGCGTCAGCTCGGGCCCGTGGATGCAGAGGGCGTCGCGCCCCGGGCAGTCGGCGCAGAGCGCCGCGTGGGGCTCGCCCGATGGCTTGAAGGCGCCCTCGACGACGCCGCGGGCTAGCTCGAGCAGCTCTGCCTCCAGCTGCTCGGCGTCGGCCGCCTCGTAGACCGCCACCGCGGGCTCGTCCGGGCGCTCGAGGAAGCAGTGCGCCACCTCGACGCGCTCGGCACCGGACCGCAACGCCGCGAGCGCGTAGACGATCCGCTGGGTCGAGTAGCTCTCCGCCACGAGCGCCTCGGGCTCGTGATCGCCGAGCACGTCGCTCTTCCAGTCGACCACCAGCGTGCCGTCCTCCTCCAGCGCGTGGACGTCGACGACCCCGTTCATGAGCAGGCTGCGCCCGCCCGCCCCGGGTGGAGCCACGGTGAACGCGAACGGCAGCTCGGTCCGCACGCGGTCCGCGGCGGCGATCCGCTCGCGCAGCCGCGAGCCGGCAAGGCGCTCCACCATCGCGCGCAGGTCCGCCACCTCGTCCGGCAGCGCCGGGATGCCGTAACGCTCGATCTGGCTCGCGATCTCATCGTCCGGCGGCACGAGCGGCCGGCGGAAGTCGAGCCGCTCGATCAAGCCGTGCACGATCGAGCCACGCAGGAGCGCGGTCAGCCCGGACTCGCCGAGCGCCACGGCCGGCGGGAGCGGCGACGGGACCGGCCCGAGCCCCAGCGTCCGCTGCAGGTAGAAGCGATAGCCGCAGCGGCGGTAGGCCTCGAGGCCCGTGTAGCTGAGCCGGCTGACCGGCAGGGCGCGCGGGGCGGGGGGTGTGCCGAGCTCGAGCACCGGCTGCTCGTGGCGAGGCTCGGGCTCGCTCGCCGCCGCGACCGGCGCGCGGTCAGGCGCCGGCAGCAGCTCGTCGACGGTAGCGGGCGTCAGCCGCGTCCAGCGCACGCGAACGGAGCGGCCCTCGAAGGCGTCCTCGTGCACTCCCTCGGCTCCCTCGCCCGGCAGGCCGGCGCAGAACCCGCGCCAGATCCAGCGCATCGGCTCGCTGAGCTCGGCGGGCTCCTGGCGCTTCTCGAGGTCCGTCGCGCCGCTCAGCACGAGATGCTCCTGGGCGCGCGTGACCGCCACGTAGAAGATTCGTCGCTCCTCGTCCTCGGCTGCCCGCTTGCCCTCAGCCTTGAGATGTTCGAGCCGCTCGCTGTCGACCGCTCCGCCGAGGCCGGCGAGTCGCAAACCGACGCTGCCGTCCTCCGAGATGCGCAAGGAGCCCTCGTCGTCGCGGCCGTCCTTGCCGAGATCGCAGACGCACACGACCGGGAACTCGAGGCCCTTTGCCCGGTGGATGGTCATCATCCGCACGGCATTGAGGGCCTCCGCCTCGAGCGGAGCCTCGCCCTCGCGCGCCTCGAGCGCATCACGCTCGGCGATCGCGTCGACGAAGCCACGCAGGTCGCGCCCCTCGTCGGCCTCGTACTCGCGAGCCATCCGCATCAGCTTGCGGACGTTGGCCATGCGCCGGATCCCACCCGGCAGCGCCAGCAGGTGGCGGTCGTAGCCCGTGCGGGTCACGGCCCGGTCGATCAGCCTCTCGAGCGCGACCTGGCCGGCCACGCGGCGCTCCGCCTCGAAGCGCTCGACGAACATGCGGAGCCGCGCTCGGTCCTCGTCGGGCAGCACCGAGAGGAGCTCTTCGGCCGGCTCGCTCACCGCCCACCAGGGGTCGCGGCCCGAGCGCCGCGCATGCAGGCCGACGAGCGCCACCGCGTCCAGCGACATGCCGACGAGCGGCGACGCGAGCACCGAGTACACGGCGAGGCCGTCGAGCGGGTTCGCGAGCGCCGACAGCCAGTGGCGCAGGTCGGACACCTGCTGCTGGCCGAAATAACCGCGCCCCCCGACAACGTGCGCCGGGATGCCGCGCTCGTCGAGCGCGCGCTCGAAGAAGCCCATGGCGGTCGTGGCACGGAACAGCATCACCACGTCGCCGTACTCGTAAGGCCCGTCGCGGGTCAGCTCGTCGACTCGCTTGGCGAGCAGGCGCGCCTCGGCGGCGCGCCAGGCCGGTGCTGCCTGCAGCGACGCGCCGAAGGGCCCGGCACCCAGGTCGAGCGCCCCCTCCCAGCGCGCCTTGGGCCTGTCCACCACGAGCAGCTCGACGCTCGGCTCCACACGCGGCGCCGGCTCGCGGGCGGCGGGCGCCTCGCGCAGGGGCTCGAAGGCATCGCCCCACGTGCGCCCGAAGGCCAGATCGATCGCATCGAGGAGCTCGCCGCGCGCCCGGAAGTTGACCGTGATGCTCTCCGCCCGTCCGGCAGCCGCCGCCTTCTCGTGGTGACCGCGGAACACGCCCACGTCGGCGTTTCGGAAGCGGTAGATCGACTGGTTCTCGTCCCCGACGCGGAACAGGTTGTCGCGCGAGAGGAGCTCGAGCAGCTCGTTCTGGAGCGGGTTGGTGTCCTGGAACTCGTCCACGAGCACGTGCTCGAAGCGCCCCGCGTAGGCCTCGCGCAGCCCGACGTCCCCGGCAAGCAGGTCGCGCGACACCAGCTCGAGGTCCTCGAAGTCGAGTCCCGAGCGCTCTCGCTTGGCGCGCTCGTAGCGCTCTCCGTAGAGCTCCAGGAGGCCGCTCAGCATCGTGTGGTCGCGCTGCTCGCGCTGGGCGAGGACGAGCGAGCGGAACGCCGCGAGCGCTTGGCGGTACTCCTCGCAGGCATCCGACGAGAGCGCCTTCGCGCGGCCCTTGAGCTCGAGTCCCTTCAGGACGGCGGCGTCCGCGACCTCCCACTCCCGGAGCCCGTCGAGGAGGTCGAGTGCCGTCTCGAGACGCTCCATCGCGGCGCTCACCGCGGGCGCCGGCGGACAGCCACCCAGCTCGGCGAGCGCGCCACGCGCGGCCGCCTCGAGGCGCTCGCGCTCGCCCGCCGGGAGCGGGGCCGCCGTCTCCTGGAGCACGGGCCGCCGCTGACCCCGGCTGCGCAGGTGCGAGTACGCCGTGCGGACCATGTCGCGCAGGCGGTCGGGGGTATGGGCGGCGACCATCTCGATTCGCTCGGGGTCGACGCCGTCCGCCATGAACTCACCGAGCGCGCCGTCGAACGCCTCGAGCGCGAGCCGGTCGGCCTCGAGCTGGTCGAGAACCCGGAAGTCGGGATCGATCCCCGCGCTGAGAGCGTGCGAGCGCAGGATGCGCGCGCAGAGGCCGTCGATCGTCGAAATCCAGGCGCCCTCGGCCGCCCTGCCCTCGTCGCGGCGTCCGAGCTCGAGGAAGCGGCGGCGCACGCGCGCCTTCATCTCGGCGGCTGCCTTCTCGGTGAAGGTGATCGCGAGTATCGACTCGACGGCGGCGCCGTCCTCGAGCACGGCGCGTACGAATCGCTCGACGAGCACGGTCGTCTTCCCCGTGCCGGCGCCGGCGCGCACGAGCAGCGAGCCGTCGCGGCGCTCGACGGCCCGGGCCTGCTCGGGCGTGAGCGCGGTCACCGCTCGCTCCTGCATATCGACGGGTACTTGCAGCCGCCCTGCCAGTCGCAGCGCTCGGGGGCGGAGCAGAGCTCGCCCGCGCGCATGCGGGCGTCGGTCTCACGGATCCGCTCGAGGGCCCAATCGAGCTTCGCGCGGAATTCCTCGGCTGGGAGCCGGTCACCACCCACCCATCCCGAGCCCAGGTCCTCGACGTCCGCCGCGACCATCCCGCGTGGACGCGGATCGTCGCTGCCGAGCGCCACGTACACGCCCCCCGCGGCGCGCAGCTCGAGCAGGCGCTCGACCACGAGCATGTAGAGCGCCGCCTGGAAGCGGTTCTCCGGCTCCCAGCTCGCAACCTTGTAGCGGTCGACCCGCTTGCCGCTCTTGTAGTCGATGACCAGCGCCAGCCCGTCGTGCGTGTCGACCCTGTCCATGCGCCCGCGGACCCGCAGGCCCTCGGCAATCTCGACGGGCTCGTGGCCCTCCCCGTATCCGAACCGGAGCTCGAGGTGCTCGGGCTCGAAGCGGCTATCCGAGGAGGCCTCGGCCTGCAGGTGCCGAAGCAGGTCGAATTCGAGCCGGCGCGCCGCTGCCTTTACGCGCGTCTCCCTGGGCGAGATCGCGAACGCGGAGCGGCGCTCACGCAGCTCCTCGAGCAGGATGCGCTCGGCCTGGGCGAGGTTCGCGGGCGTGATCCGGCGCTCGCCGGTCTCCTCCCGCACCCGCCGGTAGGTGTGCTCGAGGACGGTGTGGGCGTAGTCGCCGCGGACCATGGCCTCGGGATCGGGGGCGAGCGCCTCGGGCTTCAGGACATCCTCCACAAGCCACTTGACGGGGCAGTCCGCGAAGCGCTCCAGCGCGCCTGCCGACACGGCGTCGCGGGTGGCGAGCTCGGCGAGCAGCGGGCCGCACGAGAGCGGGCCGGCCACGCGCTCCTCGCGGCGCGGCCCGGCGGCCGCCAGTGCGCGATCCCATTCGGCGGCGGTCGGTGCGCTCTCGGCCGTCCAGGTGACATCCGACAGCGAGCGGGTGCGGCTGTCGGGCTCCCCTGCCAGCAGCTCGCGGACGTCGTCCACGAAGAACGACTCAGCCTGCGGGTTGCCCTCCTCGTCGCTCGAGCGCGACGACAGCACGAGCAGCCGCTCGGCGCGCGAGGCGCAGACGTAGAACAGGTAGCGCTCGCGGTCGAGCGCGTCCTCGCGCACGGGCAGCACGAGCCCGGTGGCGCTCGCGATAGCGCGCCGGTCCTCGTCGGACAGGAACGGCTCGGGCGTGCTGCCGCGCGGGAACTCGCCCTCCTGGAGCCCGCAGACGAAGACGGCCTGGAAGCGGCGCGCGCGGATCGCCTCCGGAGTCGCCACCTGGACGCGGTCCGGTTGGGGGTCCTCGCCGACGTGCACCTCGAGCTGCTCCAGCATCTGGTGGATGCGGGCGGCGCCGAGCCGGCCCCCCGGCGCGCCTCCTCCGGAGGTCTTCAGCACCTCCCGGAGCGCGCCGAGCGCGGCCTGTCCCTCGCGCAGCGCTCGTGCCTCGTCGAGCTCGGGGCCGGCCAGCAGGGCGGCCCGGCGCTCGTACGGCGCGGCGAAGAGACGCACGAGACGGGCCTCGAGCTCGGCCACGAAGGCTGCCTCGTCACGCGCGTCCGCGAGCCGGTCGAGCTCGCTCAGGTTGAAGTGCTCGCGCTCCCACAGCGCCCGGGCCTGGGCGGCGCTGTGGGCGCCCTCGGTGCGCACCGCCGCCTCGAGCCTGTCCGCGAGCCCGGGCCGGCGCAGCCGCCCCGGCGTGCGCAGGTAGGCGAGCAGGTCGTCGGAGCTGCCGCCGAGCGCCGCGCAGCGGATCAGCGCCAGCAGGCCGCGCCCGAGGCCCGTGTGGCCGAACGGGATCCTCCGGTCGATCGAGTAGGGGATGCCGTAGGCGCCGAACACCTGCTCGAGCAGCGAGGCGTACTTGCCCGGGCGCCGGAACACGACCGCGATGTCGCCGGGCTCGATCCCCTCGCGCAGCAGCTCCAGGATGCGCGCTCCGGCCAGCTCGACCTCGGCGCGCTCGCCGCCCGCGCTGTGGAAGGAGATCGCCGAGCCGGGATCGACGGGCTCGCCCGGCTCCTCGAAGAGCCGCCGCTCCAGCTGGTGGAGCGCGGCGCGCGAGGCCTCCGCGTAGTGCTCGTCGACCGGCTCGAGCGCCCGCTCGACGGCGCCGCGGGCGAGCAGCTCCTGCCTGATGGCGGCGGTGGCCCGGAAGGCCTGGCGAGCCGGCTCGAAGGGCAGCGAGAGCGTGACGTCCGCGCCGCAACGGCCGGCGATGGTCTCGAGCGCATCCAGCTCGAGCGGCGTGAAGTCGTCGAAGCCGTAGACGAACAGGGGAGTGCCGCCCCAGGCGGCCGGGTCGGCACGCAGGGCATCGAGCGCCCGCCAGGCGAACAGCTCCGCGTCCACGAGCCCGGCCTCGTCGAGGCCGGCGCGGTAGCTCCGGTAGACGGCCGCGACCTCCTCGGCGTACGTCCGCCGCGGCCCGTCGCCGCTCCAGTCACGCAGCGCGCGGGTGAACCGGGCCGGGTCGACCATCGAGCGGCCGAGCTCGGCCACGAAGCGCGCGGCGGCCCGGGCGAAGCCGGGCTGGGCGGCCGATTCGGCTAGCACGCTGAGGCCGGCGCGGCGTACCGCTTCCTCGACGATCAGCTCGCGTTGCACGTCTGACGCCACCCGCGCGTCGTAGCCCGCACGCCGGGCGATCTCCTGGAACAGCCAGCGAAAGCGCAGCACGCTTGCCCCGAACACGGCGCCGCGCTCGGCGAGCTCGCGCTGGGCGTGCTCGACGTCGCCGAACGTAGGGACGAGGAGGATAGGGTCGCTGCGCACCCGGCCGAGCCGGGTGCTTGCGCCAGGCGGTTCGTCCTGGAGGCGCGCCCTCAGCCCGCCCAGCACCTCGCCCGCCTTGGCGGCGTTCGCGGGACCGGTTACGAGTGTGAGCGGCACACCGATAAGAGGTAGCGCGCAGTCACGACGGATGGATGGTCGCGTTATCCGGCCGGGTCTGACGGGAGGGCGGCCGGGCCGAGCGCGCCGGCGGTCGCGGCGGCCTCCAGCGCCTCCACGAAGCGCGCCGGCGGCAGCATCACCGGCGCCTCCTGCAGCTCCCAACCGCGGTTGGGGCGCATGATCCAGCGCGCGATCCGCAGCCTGTCGCCCTCGAGTCGCTCGACGCGCAGCTCGTCGCGGAGCTCGCCCGAGCGTCCGGGGCTGGCGCCGTGCACGCCGGGCGTGCCCGCGGCGCTCTCCGTGTCCAGATCGACCGGGGTGAGCAGCTCCTTCCCGGCAGCCTCGTCGAGCAGGCCCGGCAGATCTCGCAGCTCGAGCACCGGCGCCTCGCGGGCCAGCTGCCCCGCGTGCCAGGCCGCGAGCCGCAGGCCGCCCGGCACCTTCTCGAGCCGCAGCTCGCGACCGTTGTCATAGGGGCCGGCGGCGGCGAACACCCCACGGGAGATGGTCGCGGGGCCTGCCTGCGCCGAGGAGCGCCGGGCGCCCGCCGGCCGCCGCGTGCCGGCGGAGCTCGTGCGCGCGCGGCTCGGCTTCAGGTTGGGATCGAGGACGGTTCCCTTCGAGCAGATCGGGCATTCCGCCGTGAAGCGGTTGTGGCGGCAGAAGACGGACACCTGGTCCAAATCTATCTGGCGTGAGCCGGCCACCCACCTGGATGCTGCGACCATCCGTCCCCCATGCGCACGGCGGTCGTGTCCGACCTTCACCTGGGGGCCCTCGGCGGCGACGACGTGGCGCGCGATCCGTCCACGCGGGAGCGCCTGCTCGAGGCCGTCGCCGGCTGCGACCGGGTGGTCCTGCTCGGCGACGTGCTCGAGCTGCGCGAGCGGCGGCTCGCCGAGTCGCTCGAGATCGTCAGGCCGTTCTTCGAGGCCCTCGGTTCGGCACTCGCGGGCCGGAGGGTGGTGATCGTGCCGGGCAACCACGACCATGCGCTCGCCGCGCCGTGGCTCGAGCGGCTGCGGCTCGACGGAGCCGAGCTCGGGCCGGAGAGCGACTGGTCCGTCGAGCCCGCGGACGGCGCAGCCGGGCGCCTGGCCGCCGCGATGCCCGAGGTCGAGGTGAGGCTTGCCTACCCGGGTGTCCGGCTGCGACCGGACGTCTACGCGATCCACGGCCACTACCTCGACCTCCACCTGACGGTGCCCCGCATCGAGTCGATCGCCGCCTCCGCGATGGGTCGCGTGACGGGCCGTGGCAGGGCCTGCCACTCGCCCGCCGACTACGAGGCCGTGCTCGCCCCGATGTACGTGTTCTACGAGGAGCTCGCTCAGGGGGCCGGGCCAAAGGCGCTCTCCCGCGGCGGGACCCTCTCGCGCACGGTGTGGCGGCGTGCCACCACCGACGGGGGTGCCGGACGGCTGCTGCTCGGCCGTGTGACCATTCCGGGCGCAGTGGCCGCCTTGAACCGGCTCGGCCTCGGCCCGTTCCGCTCGGAGCTGACCGGCATCGAGCTGCGGCGGGCCGGCCTCCTCGCCATGGGGCGCGTGGCGGACAGCCTCGCCCTGGGCGCGGAGCACGTGGTGTTCGGCCACACCCATCGTCCCGGGCCACTGCCGGACGACGACCCCGCCGAGTGGACGACGCTGTCGGGCACCCGGCTCTGGAACTCGGGCAACTGGTTCCGCGAGTCGGCCTTCCTCCGGGATGGCGACTACGACAACCCGTACTGGCCCGGAACCGTGCTGCTGCTGGACGAGGACGGGCCGCCGCGCCTGGAGAACGCGCTACGCGGTCACGAGCTGCCGGCCCCGGCCTGAGCGGCCGACGATGACGATCCGATGGTGGGTCAAGTGAACCTCCGTAGTCCTGGCAGCAGGAGCTCGACGGTCCAGTCGGCCAGCCGCTCGAGTGGCACGTCCGGGTGCTCCCACATCCAGTGGGCCACTCCCTCGTAGGCGGAGTTGACCGCGTGCGCGGCCACCTCCAGCTCACGTTGGTCGACGCCCGCGGGCGCAATTTCCCTCAGCAGGTCGACAACGAGCGCGGCCTGGCTCCGGCGCACCTGGGTGGCCGTGTCGGAGAAGCGCCCCTCCATCATGAGCTGCCACGCGAGTCGATGGTCGGCGGCGAAGCGCAGGAAGGCGAGCCCGCCGGCGCGCAGGCGCGCCTCGGGATCGCTCTCGGCTCGCACGGCCTCCGCGACGTCGGTGGCGAGCCGTTCGGCGGAACGCTCGAGACACGCGCGGAAGAGACCGTCCTTCGAGCCGAACAGCTCGTAGACGACGGGCTTCGTGACCCCGGCGCGGCGCGCGAGCTCGTCCATCGATGCGCCCTGGTAGCCGCGCTCCGAGAAGAGCTCCTCGGCGAGCTCGACGAGCTGCCGCTCGCGCACCTCGCGCGGGACGCGGCCGTGCGCGAAATCCTCGATCCGTGCGTCCGCTGAGTTCCACCTACCGCGGGTAGGTTACGGCTGGTAAGGCAGCTGTCAAGGAGCGACTGTCGGCGACGCGATCTACGTTAACGGCAACTATTGCCGTCAACGTAGCGCGCGATGATCCGAGAGCGCCGGGACCGACCCCCTCACCGCTGCCGTTTACGCGGCTTCGACCTTGGCCTTGGGGAGTCATCGCCGACCAGCGCCCGCTCTCCGCCTCGGCCTTCTCCTCCTCCGACTCCCCCTTCGGCGGCTCCTTCGCCCAGTCCTCGTCGAACTCGACCCGCCACTTGCCCTCATCGTCCTGCTCGAGCCGGAGCTTGGCGCGGAACGTACGGCCGGCGCGGCTGCGGAAGCCCGTGACGGGCTTGGCGGTGCGCCCGACACCCGGGTCCTCGCCCGCCTCGCGCGACTGCCGCAGCGATTCGATCAGCTCCTTCGCCACCGACACCGGCAGCGACTTGCCGGCCTTGCGCTTCCAGATCACGAACCCGCAGCCCGGATCCTCGCGCGACCAGCACGAGTAGCCCTTGCGGTTCTCGCCGATCTCGCGGCCGCAGATCGGGCAGGGGCCGAGCTTGGCGCGCTCGATCTGGACGCCCTTGAGCTTGTCGAGCTCCGCGACCGTCTCCTTCGTGAACTTCGCGATGTCCGCGATGAAGGCGTCGTGGGTGTCCTTCCCGTGCTCTATCTCCCCGAGGCGCTTCTCCCAGTTGCCGGTCAGCTCGGCGGAGGTGAGCTGGTGGCCGTTCAGGAGCCGGATGACCTGGATGCCCTTCTCGGTCGCGACGAGCGAGCGCCCCTCGCGCTCGATGTACTCGCGCCCGATCAGGAGCTCGATGATCCCCGCGCGCGTGGCCGGGGTCCCGATGCCGGAGTCCTTCATGGCCTCGCGCAGCTCGGCCTCCTCGATCTCCTTGCCGGCCGTCTCCATCGCGCCGAGCAGCGAGGCGTCGCTGAAGCGGCGCGGCGGCTGGGTCTCCTTGCGCAGGAACTCGACCGAGCGCGTCTCGACCTGCTCGCCCTGCTCGAGCTTCGGCAGCAGCTGGTCCCCGCCGGAGTCATCGTCGCCCGGCTCGCCCTCGGCCTGGTCGCCGTACACGGCACGCCAGCCGGGCTCCACCAGGCGGCGACCGCTCGTGCGGAAGACGTTTTCCGCCGTTGCGGAAGCAGCCGGCTCGGCCGGCTGCGCACCGTCGCCTCCACCGTGGTCTCGACGCGCGTCCGCTCGAACTTCGCATCGGGATGGAAGATGGCCAGGAAGCGCTTGGCGACGAGGTCATAGATCTTCAGCTCGTCCTGGCCCATCCTGCCGAGGTCGTGCTCCGAGCGGGTGGGGATGATCGCGTGGTGGTCCTCGACCTTCTTGTCGTTGACCACGCGCCCGAGCGGGAGCTTCTCGAGCGAGGTCACGTACTCGGCCCCGCGCCGGTAGCCCGGGTTGCGGCCGACGAGCGAGGCGGTCGGCTTGATCTCGCCGATCATGTCGCCCGTGAGGAAGCGCGAGTTCGTGCGCGGGTAGGTGAGCGCCTTGTGCTCCTCGTAGAGGCGCTGGGCCGCCGCGAGCGTCCGCCGCGCCGAGAACCCGAGCAGCGTGTTCGCGTGGCGCTGGAGCGAGGTTAGGTCGTAGAGGAGCTGCGGCCGCTCGACCTCCTCCTTCTTCTCGAGCTTCGTGATCAGGCCGGGCTTGTCCGCGCAGGCGTCGACGATCGCCTTGGCCTCCGCCTCGGACGGCAGGCGCTTGCCGCCCAGGTAGCGGCCCGAGTACAGGCGCTCGCCCGATGCGGCGAACCTCGCCTCGACGAGCCAGTAGGGCTCCGGCTTGAACGCCCGGATCTCCTCCTCGCGGCGGGCCACCAGCGCGAGCGTCGGCGTCTGGACGCGGCCGAGCGAGACCGCGCCGTCGAAGGCGGCGCGCAGCCGGATCGATGCGGCCCGGGTGGCGTTCATGCCGACCAGCCAGTCGGCCTCAGAGCGCGAGCGGGCGGCCTCCTCGAGCGGCTTCATCTCCTCCGCGGGGCGCAGCGCCGCGAACGCCTCCGAGATCGCGCTTTTCGTCATCGACGAGAGCCACAGGCGCTTGACCGGCTTCTGCACCGGCGCGATCTCGTAGAGGTAGGCGAAGATCAGCTCGCCCTCGCGCCCGGCGTCGCACGCGTTGACGATCAGCTCGACCTCTTCGTCCGCCATGCGCCGGTGGATCGCGTTCAGCTGCTTCTTCGCCCGGTCGTCGTTGGGGACCAGCTTGAACTGGTCCGGGATGATCGGGAGGTCGGCGAAGCGCCACTTCTTCAGCTTCGGGTCGTAAGCGTCCGGCTCGGCCAGGCCAACCAGGTGCCCGACCGCCCACGTGATGACGTACTCGTCGCCCTCCAGGTAGGTCTTGTCCTTCGAGTTCTTGAAGGATCCGGGCAGGGCGGAGCCAAGGTCGCGCGCGACCGACGGCTTCTCGGCTATGACTAGGGTCTTGCCCATCGGATGGGTCTCCACGATACGCATATACGCCACCACGACGCCACGGGGTGGTGGCTCGCGGAGGCCGGAGGCGCCGATCCGCTCCCGCCGCTGAGCGGCTCTCTGGACGCCGACGTCGTCGTGATCGGCGGCGGCTATACGGGCATGTGGACGGCCTGGCACCTGCTCGAAGACGACCCGTCCACACAGGTCGTCCTGCTCGAGGCCGGGCTCTGCGGACACGGGCCGAGCGGGCGCAACGGGGGCTTCTGCGAGTCGATGTGGCTGAGCGCTCCGATCCTGCGCGAGCGCTTCGGAGACGATCCCGCGCGGACGCTGCTGGAAGCCTCGAGCCGCAGCGTCGCCGACATCGGCGCGTGGTGCGCCGGCAACGACGTCGACGCCTGGTTCGACCAGTCCGGCTACATGTGCGTCTCCACCGCGCCGGGGTTCGACGACGTCGGGCGCCGCGCCGTCCAGGCGGCTGCGGAGCTTGGCGCGCCGGACGCCGTCCAGGAGCTCTCCGCCGCCCAGGTTCGCGAGCGCTGCGCCTCACCGGTCTTTCGCCGCGGCGTCTTCGTGCCCGACTTCGCGACGCTGCAGCCCGCTCGGCTCGCGCTCGGCCTGCGCAGGCGGCTCGTCGAGCGCGGCGTGCGGGTGTTCGAGCAGTCGCGCGTCCGCGCGCTCCGGAGCGGTCCGGGCGTGACGGTCGAGGCCGCCGGCGGCGTAGTTCGTGCCTCGGCGGCGGTGCTCGCCGTGGGCCCGGCCGCGCGCTCGGTCGGCCCGCTGAGCTCGCGCCTGACGGTCACCTCCTCACACATCGTGCTCACGGAGCCGCTGCCCGATCTGCTCGAGGAGCTCGGCTGGACCGGCGGCGAGTGCATCACGGACGGGCGCACCCTCCTGCACTACTTCCGCACCACCCCCGATGGGCGCATTGCCTTCGGCTGGGGCGGTGGGCGGCTCGCGTGCGGCGCGCGGATCAACGGGCGCGTCGAGGTCGACCGGGAGATGGCGGAGGAGGTGGCACGCCACCTCGAGCGGATCGTCCCGGGGGTGCGCGGCCGCGGCATCGCCCACGCGTGGGGAGGGCCGATCGACGTCTCCCCCAGCCACATCCCCCAGATCGGGACCTTCCCCGGCGCGCCCGTCCACTACGCGTTCGGGTTCACGGGCAACGGCGTCGGGCCATCCCACCTGGCGGGACGCGCGCTCGCCTCGTTGGCGCTCGAGCGCCGCGACGAGCACAGCCGCCTCCCGATCGTGGGCTCGGACGCCGGCGCCTGGGTGCCCCCCGAGCCGTTCGCGTGGCTCGGCGGCAACGTTGTCCGGTCGGCGCTCGTGCGTGTCGAGCGGGCGGCGGAGGAGGGGGAGCAACCGGACCCGCTCTCCCGCGCGGTCTGCGCGGCGCCGCGAGCGGTCGGAATGCACCTCGGGCGCTGAAAATCACACAGCGCGGCGCGCGGGTCATGAGAAGATGCCGACCGTGCTGCGTAATTCCGCCGCGGGTTCCCGGTTGGAAGGGCGATGGCCAGCGCCGCACACCCGTTTGTCGCGCGCTTTCCGGCCTGCCCCGAGAGGAGGATCGGCGTGACCCCGGCATCCCTGGCAGACGGCAGCTCCACGGAGGAAGCGAGGCTGGCGCGTCAGGCGGTCGCCGGCGACGGCGATGCCTTCGCCGAGCTCTATACGCGTTACGAGAAGCGGGCCTACAACCTCTGCCTGCGCATCCTGGGCTCAGAGGAGGATGCGGCTGACGCGACGCAGGAGGCCTTCGTCAAGGTGCTGCGGCGGCTGCCGAAGCTCGAGGGGCGCGACCTCGCCTTCGGCTCCTACCTCTTCACCTCGGCACGGCACGCCTGCTACGACCTGATCGAGCGCCGCCGGCGCACCGAGCCGAGCGACGAGATCCCGGAAGGGGCGACTCCGGTCGGCGGCGGTGTGGGCGGCGGCGGCTTCGGCTTCGACCCGGGCGACCCGAGCGACGACCCGGAACGCAACGTGCTGGTCTTGGCGCGCCAGGACGAGATTCGCGAGGCCAACGCCCAGCTCCCGGAGCGCCAGCGCGAGGTGCTCGTGCTGCGCGAGCTCGAGGACCTCTCCTACGACGAGATCGCCGAGATCATGGAGATGAACCGCAACTCCGTGGCGCAGCTGATCTCGCGGGCCCGCATCAACCTGCGCGATGCGCTGCGGGGCACCGCGCTGGCCTCGGTCGCCGTCTCGTCGGCCGATTGTGAGCGCGCTCTTCCGCTGCTCGCGGCGCGCCAGGACGGGCAGGCGGCGGAAGATCAGGGCTGGCTCGACCGGCACCTGCTCGAGTGCAAGACCTGCCCCCTCGCCCGCGAGGCGATGCAGGAGGCGGGGGTCTCCTACCGCGCCTGGCTCCCGGTGGCCGCCGCGCCGCTCCTGTTCCGCGAGACGCTCGCGAGCGCGGCGGAGGCGGTCGGCGCCGACTGGAGCGACGTGGCCGCCCGCCACGAGGCCAGGACCGGCACGCACGGGCTGCGCGCACGGCTCCGCTCCGTCGCGGGCACCGGTGCTCCGCCCGGCAGCGCCCGCGCCTCACTGCGCCGGCATCGCAAGCGCGACCTGGCCCTCATCGGCGGGCTTGCGGCGGTCCTGCTGCTGGTCCTGTTCGCGACCGGCCTGCGCGACAGCGTGCCCGTCGAGGACACGCAGCCGGTGGCGGACGAGGCGGCACCGGCGGCGGCCGAGGAGCCCGAGCCCCGCGAGCCCGCCGAGCGGAAGAAGGCGAAGCCGGCCAAGGAGCCCGAGCGGGCCCCTGCCGCCGCGCCCGCCGCCGCTCCGGACGACCCCGAGCCGAGCGAGGAGACCGAGCCGACCCCGGTGGACACTCCGTCGGAGCCCGCCGGAGATACCCGCTCCCCAGAGCGCGGCCAGGACGAAACGGCCCGGCGGCGCGGCGGTGGCGGAGACGACAGCCTGGGCGGCAAGGATGCGCCTCGGTCCGACCCGCCGGCGCCCGAGCCACCTGTGTCGGACCCGCCTCCGTCCGATCCGCCTCCGTCCGATCCGCCTGTGTCGGATCCGCCGGTCACGGACCCGCCCACGACTCGGCCCGGCTGCCGCGATGCCGCCGGCAATCCCATTCCATGCCCGCCGCCGCCCCCGCCCTGCACCGGCGTGAACTGCCCGCGCCAGCCGCCGCCCCCGCGGCAGCCTCCGCCCTCGCGCCCGCCGCCCTGATCGCGCGGCGACCTGTTCGGCCGTGTGGGCCCTACCCGGGAGGGCTGTAGTAGTCCCCGCGCGGATCGAAGCCGCGGCCGCGGTCCTCACCGACGCAGCCGCTCCGTCGGCTCCCTCGCTCGAACGGAAGCCGGACGATGGCCTGCGCCTCGTTGTTGTCCTCGTTCGATTCGTAGATCCCGTTCTCGGGATCGGCGGTGTGCACGTAGGCGAAGCAGCCGCGCAGCCCCGTGACGTCGATCCACTGCTCTGGATAGGCGGGCGGGTAGATGTCCGCCCAGCCCGGTGAGGTACCGAGGATCACGCTCTGCGCGCGAGAGTTCGTGCTGCACGAGGGGTAGACGCGGCGGCGCGGGGAGCGCCTCACGTCCGGCCGCGTGCGCGTGAGGTCGCGCAGGCAGTACGCGACCTTCGGGCCGGTGCGCACCTTGACGGTCCGCCGGCCGCGCGAGTCGAGGCGCCAGAGCTCGAAGCGGGCGGCGTCGTGGAACTTCCACCAGTAGCGCTGCTGATGGGCGAACTTGAACTCGAGCCGGGCATTCGTGTCGATCGAGAGGATCTCGCCGTCGCGCGTGTGTATGCGCTGGCGCGCGTCCATGAAGCGCCTGCTCACGCGCCGGCCGCGAAGCTCGGCGGGCCCGGCCCCGATGCTGTCGATTACGTTGCCCGCCCGCAGCACGGTGCTGCCCGCCTTCGTGAGCCGGTCGGTGTAGAGGCCGTAGGGCCGGCGCATGACGAGATCGGGGCAGCGCAGCTCGGCCGCCTGCTCGCCGATGCAGGGGTTCTCGTCCACCTGCTCGCGCTCCGGCGGACTGCCGGGAGGCGGCTCGGGCGGGGCCGGGACCTGCGCCCCCGCCGGCCCTCCGGCTCCGAGGACCGCGGCCACCGCGATTACGGGCAGGGCTGTTCGGACGACACGCACCCGGCCCATTTGTAGCGGGTGCGCGTGTCGAACCGCCCGGCTCAGGCGCACGGACCGGTGTCCACCGGGCCGTTCGCCCGCCCGAGCGCGTCGCTCACGATCGCGTTGGGAACGCCGAATCCGCTGCGCCCATTGTCCGACACCGAGGCGGCGAAGATCGTCGTGACCACCCGTCCGGAGGCGTCGACCATCGGCCCGCCCGAGTTGCCCGAGCGCACCCGGCCGCGCAGCGACGTGATCGAGCGCTCCACCGGCCCGCGGCCGTAGGCGTCCTGCGTCACGACGGTCGAGGTTTGCCCCAGGCGGCCGGGTTGGGCGTCGAGCCCGCCGTTCTCGGGGAAGCCGAGAATCGCGGCCGACCTGCCCTCCTCGGCCCCCGGGCTCAGCCTCAGCCCCGGGGAGCCGGCAAGGCTCGGCGCGCGGAGGATGGCGAGATCGTTGCGAGCGTCGAACCAGATCGCGTCCGCGTCCACGCGCTCGCCCTGGCCGCCGATCTGGACCGTCGTGTCGTCCTGGCCGGCGACCACGTGCGCGTTCGTGACCACCTCCCCGCCGGGCGTGATCCAGCCGCTCCCCTGCACGCCGAGGCCGCAGGCCGTGCCGAGCACCTTCACGACGCTGCCGAACGCACGGCGCACGTCGGGGTCGCGTGCGATCCGCGAGTTGGGCGGCGGGACGTCCGCCTCCGGCCCGTCGATCTCCGGAAACGGGTCGAAGCGGGCAAGCGCCTGGAGCAGCGGTCCCGACGGCGGCAACGTCGCGTTCAGCTCGGTGAGGATCTTCGAGCGCTGGATCGGCTCGCGCAGCTCGGTCGCTCCCGGCGTGTGGAGGGCCACGGCTCCGCCCACCCAGACGAGGAACAACCCCAGGCAGGCGACGAGCGCGGCTCCGCCGACGCCGTCGAGCACCCCGAACCGCTCGCCCAGCCCACGCCGGAGGTGGAAGCCGAGCACCTCGGCGAGCGAGGCCAGTATCCCGCCCACCAGAAGCGCTCCTATGAGCGCGGACAGCGGTGCGTAGGGAGACCGCGAGCCCTCCTCGAGCAGCATCGGGCCGAGGCGCGAGCCGAGAAAGGCGCCGCCCGCGAAGCCCGCCAGCGAGAGCGCTCCCACGATCAGCCCCTGGGCGTAGCCCCAGGCGGCCATCAGCACCGTGAAGGCGACGATGATCCAGTCGAGCGGGGTCACGGACGGAGGCAGGCTAGTGGTCTCTTGCTCGCCTCCGCGCGCTCTACCATCGCAGCGGGTCCCCCTCCCGTGAACGAGTTCACCTCCGACCGTCGTAGGCGTCTAACCCATCGTGCGCTGCCCGCCCTCGCTGGGTTAGCCGGCGTCTCCCTGCTCGCGGGCGCGCTCGTGGGGTCGTCCACCACCAGCGCATCCCAGCGGACGGCCACTGATTTCGCCGCCGCCTGGGAGCGCGGCGACATGCGCGCCATGCACGCGCTCCTCACGGACGCCGCGCGAGCGGAGTATCCGCTCAAGCGCTTCCGCGCCGCCTACGGCAGAGCTGCCGCGACCGCGACCCAGACCGGCATCGCCGCCGACGACCCGACGGGCGAGCGAGACGGGCAGGTCGTGGTGCCGACGGTGGTCGAGACGCGCGTGTTCGGGCGCCTCGCCGGCGACCTGACTGTGCCGGTTTCGGAAGAGCGGATCGACTGGGAGCCGCGGCTCGTGTTCCCCGAGCTGCGCAGCGGCGAGCGGCTCCGCCGGGAGAGCGTCCCCGCCGAGCGCGCGACGCTGCTGTCGCGCAATCGCAGGGTGCTGGCCGAGGGCCCGGCCGACAACCGGACCTCTCCGCTCGTCGGCATCGCGGACTCGATCGCGGGGAGCATGGAACCGGAGGAGACCGCCGAGGAGCGCGAACAGCTGTACGCGCAGGGCTTCCCTCGCGACTGGCCGGTCGGTCAGAGCGGGCTCGAAGAGGCCTTCGAGGAGCGCCTGCGGGGGCGCTCGGGCGGCGAGCTGCGCGCCGGCCGGCGCGTCCTGGCCCGTGCCCGCCCGCGTCCGGCCGAGGCTGTGCGCACCACCATCGACCCAAGGATCCAGGAGGCCGCTGTCGTGGGACTCGCGGGCCGCTTCGGCGGGATAGCCGCGCTCGACCCGCGCAACGGGGAGATCCTCGCGCTGGCCGGCATCGCCTTCTCGGCCCCGCAGCCGCCGGGCTCGACCTTCAAGATCGTGACCACCACGGCCGCGCTGGAGGAGGGCCTCGTCACGCCGGCCACGCAGTTCCCGGTCGAGAGCTTCGCGCTCATCGACGGCGTCGAGCTCGAGAACGCCAACGGCGAGTTCTGCGGCGGCAGCTTCCGTGAGAGCTTCGCTCACTCGTGCAACTCGGTGTTCGCGCCGCTCGGGGTGGAGGTCGGCTCGGAGAAGCTCGTCGAGACCGCCGAGCGCTACGGCTGGAACGCCGACGCGACCATCCCGGGCGAGGTGCCGAGCACGCTGCCTCCCGCCAACGAGATCAAGACCCCGCTCGAGGTCGGTTCGACGGCGATCGGCCAGTTCAAGACACTCGCGACGCCTCTGCAGCTGGCCTCGGTGGCGCAGGTGATCGCCGCCGAGGGTGTGCGCTACGTCCCGACGCTCGCGGCGGGCGAGGGGACCCGCGGCGTGCGCGTGACCTCCCGCAAGGTCGCGCGCACGATCGAGTCGCTGATGGTCGACGTCGTGGCTTACGGCACCGGCACGGCCTCGGCGATCAGCGGGGTCAAGGTGGCAGGCAAGACGGGCACGGCGGAGCTCGAGGACACGCGCGGCCCGGACGCGGCCACGGGTGTCCCGGATCCCTCGAACACCGACGCGTGGTTCACCGCGTACGCCCCCGCCGCGAAGCCGAAGATCGCGGTGGGCGTGATGTTCGTGCGCGCGGGCGCGGGCGGGACGACCGCGGCGCCGGCCGCGCGCGTGGTGCTCGAGGCCGGGATCTAGCTAGATATCGAGCTCGAAGGTGAGGTGCTCGTCGCCCTCACCCTGCATCTCGAGCTCGAGCGGCCGGTTCTCCGTCGTCTCGAGCGGCAGCCGGAAGAGCAGCATCGCACCGGCGGTGGGACCGAGCTGGGCCACGCTGCCCGCCTCGGGGATGCACTCCTTCGGGTCGAGCTCCCTCGGCGCGTAGGCGAACCTGTTCGTCTCCGGCTGCTCCTCGGGCTCGAACTCGTTGCCCTGGTTGTCGACGATCATGAAGTTGTCGATCGTCTCCCGGGCCTCGTCGGAGTTGTTGCACGCCTGGAGGAAGACGCCGTAGAGCGTCTCGCCCGGCTCGGGCTCGGGGCCCTCGAAGTAGGCGTCGTCCGCCGGGATCGCGGGGTTGAGCTGGCGCGTGATGAAGACGTTGTAGTCGACGCCGCCGAGCGGCAGCGCGAGTCCCTCGCGGGCGGGCTCGTCCACGCCGGGCTCCTCGTCCGCGTTCCCGCACGCCGCGACGCCGGCCGCGAGCGCGACGAGGCATGCAATCAGCGTCAGCCGAGCGGGGAGCGTCATGCGGTCGGGCAGTTTAATCGTGCGGCACCCGCGCCGGGTCGGCCCCGGCGGGCGCGCCGAAGCGTGGTGCCTTCGCCGGCTCGTAGCCGGCGATTGTCGCTCGCCTGAGCGGCTCCTTTGGTGGCTCCTCGAAGATCATCCGCAGCCGCTCCAGCTGCTTGGCGGTCTGGCGGCGGGTCCACGACGCGGCGCCGACCTGCTTCATGCGGTCCCACAGCGTGGCCGGCTCGCCGTAGGTCGTGAGCTCGACGCGGGTGACCCCGGGCGCCTCCTGTGTGAAGTCGTAGACGGCGAGAAAGCGGCTGCGCCCCCGGCGGCCGACCGCGAGCTCCTCGACGATCCGGCGCGGCCGGTCGACCTCGCGGACCTCGAGCTCGGCGTAGTCCTTGGCGAACGGCTTATGCATCCGGAAGCGGGCGGCCGCCCCCTCGCCCACGGGGTTCGCGCGCGCGAGCCTGTAGTCATGCATGTAGTGGTCCGCGAACGCGGGGCGCCCAGCGAGGTCGCAGACGAAATCGAAGATCGACTCCCGGTCGGCCGAGATGACCTTGGAGACGGTGACCTCGCGCATGGCGCGGGCATCGTAGCGGGTGGCCTTGGCGGTTCAGGCGGGGATCAGGCTGCCTTCGGCGTCACCGGCAGCCGGCGCTCGCTCGCGTGCACGCGCTCGCTCGAGACCGCGAGACGGCGGTCGGAGGGCAGCTTGGCGAAGCAGAGCTCGCACAGCAGACGGCCGCTGTCGAGCCGGTGCACGATCTCTCCGGCGAGCGGCGTGCGCTGGCAAGAGCCGCAGCGCGCCGTCGATGACGGCAGCGCTCCGATGAAGCTGCGCATGAGGAGCGAGGCGATGTCTGGCACTTGACAGGGGTTCTGGAAGGCCGCCCCCACTCCTCCTTATGGGCCGGAAAGCCCGCAATTAGCGAAACTTTGACTTGGAATGCAGGTGCTCCTCGTTACCATCCCCACAACCCCCCACCCCTGAGGAGAGACATCCGATGGAGGCCTTCAGTGCCGGCACCCTTGCGGGAGCCGGTTCCTTTCGGTGCGACTCCTGTGGTTTCGCGGTCGCATTGCATGAACGAGACGAGGTTCCGTCCTGCCCCGAATGCGGAGGTGAGAGCTTCCGCCGCGCGTCGCTGTTCGGCGACGAGGTCATGGCGCCTGCGCATCACGACCTCGAAGCGACGCCGGACTGGCTCGAGGAGGCGCGCGACGCCCTGGTCCGCTCCGGCGACTACCTCGCCTTCGAGGAGGGCGACCGGGTCCGCGTGGTGCCACTGCAGGACGGCTGGACGCGGATAGGCCGCAGCCTCTCGGCACACGTGCGCTTCGACGACCCGACGGTGTCGCGCCGGCATGCACTGCTGTACCGCGACTCCGCCGGCGCCCGGATCCTGGACGACAGGAGCCTGAACGGCGTATTCAAGAACGGTGACCGCATCGAGCTGGCGGAGCTCGACGACGGTGACGAGATCGCCGTAGGCCGTTTCCGGCTCTTCTTCATGAGCCTGGCCGCCGAGCGCGAGGAGGCGCACAGCCGGCACCCTCCACTAAGCGGCGCCCGGCTCAGGAAGCCATCGCGGCAAGGCCCTCGTCACGCGTGACGACGGGCCGGTAGCCAAGTTCGCGCTCGGCACGCGACATGTCGATCGTGCACTCCTTGGAGGAGACCCACACCGCAAAGCGGGTCAGCGGCGGCGAGCCTGGGCGCCGCAGGGCCCGCCAGGCGCGTTCCGCCGCCACCGCCGCCGCTTCGGCGGCCCCCTCGGGGATCGACTTGTCGGGCGGTGTCACGCGCTCCGTCTCGAGCATGCGCGTCACGAATTCCCGAAACACGACAGGCTCGCCGTCGGTGACGAAGTAGATCCCTCCGGCCGGTGCCTTGGTCGCGCCCAGCCAGAACCCCTCGACCGTGTTGTCCACATGCGTGGTGGCGGTCAGGTGGCGGCCGCCGCCGATCCACCGGAAACGACCCGCGCGGATCAGCTCCGTGAGGGCGGGCAGCAGCGTCGTGTCGCCGCGCCCCCACACGAAGCGCGGTCGGACGACGACCGTCTCGAGATCCTTACCGGCTGCGGCGCGCACGAGCTGCTCCGCCCTTGCCTTCGAAGATGAGTAGAGAAACGGCGAGTCGGGTCGCAGCGGCGCGTCCTCGTTCACGTTCACCAGCGCCTGGCCGACGGTGAGGGCCGCCTCCGTCGAGGCGTGAACGAGGCGGCGTACTCCGGCCGCGCGGCAGGCTTCGATGACGTTCAGCGTGCCCTGGACGTTCACCAGCTCGAAGTCCGCCGGCTCCCCCCAGTCCTCGACCTTCGCGGCGCAGTGAAAGGCCACCTCGCTGCCGTCCGCGCCGTCCCGGAGAGCTCCGCCGTCGCCGAGGTCCCCGCTCACCGGCTCGGCGCCGAGCTCGCGCACCCGCGCCGCGGCGGTCTCCGAACGCGCGAGGGCCCGCACGTCCCAGCCCTCGCGGCGCAGGCGCTCGATGAGAGCGCCGCCGATGAAGCCGGAGCCGCCGGTGACGAACGCGGTGGGCACGGTGGAAAAGCTACCGCCGCTGGGAACCTCCCGCCGCCCCAGGACGTAACAGGAGTGGAACCGCGAGAAGGAGGAGCGATGCTTCGGCGAATCGGCTTGCCCGTGCTCATGCTCGCGCTCGCCTGGCCGGCGGCGGCCTCGGCGGGCGGCTACGCGACGGTCGGCCTGCAGTCCCTGCCCACGGACGTCCAGCCGGGGAAGCCCTGGATGGCTGAGTTCACCGTGCTCGCCCACGGGCGCACGCCGTTCGTGGACGGCAGGCCCAGCGTGACCGTGAGCAGGGTGGACGGCGGCGTGGTCGGGACCTACCCCGCGCGGCTCGTCAACCAGGACGGGCTCTACCGCGCTGCCGTGGTGTTCCCGAGCCGCGGTCGCTTCGAGTACGTGATCGACGACGGCTACAGCCAGCGGCACACGTTCCCGCCGGTGACGATCGGCGGCGACGGGACGGAGCCCGCCGCTGCGCCGGCGCCGGCCGGAGAGGACGGCGACCCGCTGCCGCTGGCGCTTGCGCTTTCTGTCGGCGCCGGCTTCCTGACGGCGTGGATCGTGCTCCTGCTCCTGAGCCGCCGCACAACCCGAGGCGAGCCCGCGCTCGGGGCATGAGAAACCCGCGCGCCCTCGCGCTCCCGGTCGCGGCCGGTCTTACGGTCGCGATCGCGACGTTCGCAATCGTCATGGCGGTCGACGGAGGCGACGACGAGCGCGAGGGCGCCGGCCAGGCGCAGGCGACGACGGCGCCGGAGGCTGTCCGCGGCCACGCGCGCGGGCGCGCGCTCTTCTTCGAGATGGGCTGCGGAAGCTGCCACGAGCTCGCCGCGACAGGCTCGACCGGAACGATCGGGCCCAACCTCGACCTGCGCCTCGCGGCCCACGACCGCGCCTCGCTCACCGCCACGATCGTCAACCCGCCCGGCAGCGGCGGCGGGACTTCAGCGTGATGCCGGACGACTTCGGCGGAGCGCATGAGCGATGAGGCGCTGGACGCACTGGTGGGCTACCTGCTGGCAGCGCGAACCGATCGCGAGCGCTAGGCCGGCCCTTCCCCTGGGTGGTGGCGCCGGGTCGGTCTCGCGTATTGGCTGGGGAAGGGGTTGGGTTCGACTGCCGCGGCATCGAAGATCGTTCGGCCCGGCGTCGGGAAACGCGAGCGATCCTGGATTGGTGGGCCAGGAGACCTACAGGGCAGGACGATGGCGCCAGTCCCGGTTGGCTGTTCGGGCACCCGGGTGCGGCCGCTGTCCCTCACCCCCTTCCCCAGCCCTGGCCCGGCCGGCGGAGCCAAGCGACGGGACGGCCCGCCCTAGACCCCGACGCCGGGGTGAGTGGGCGCTCGCGCGGACCGCTCGTCCACGATCGACGCCGCCGTCCGGGTGGTGAAGCGGTGGCCGCTCACCGCTGTCAGGAAGGCGTCGCGGTCGAGGGCATAGAGGCGTCCGTCCGTCCGTGCGGTCACCGTCGCGGTGCGGGGGACGTCGCGCAGCAACGCGATCTCGCCGAACACGTCGCCGGCCGCGAGCGACGGAAACTCGCCGGCCCCCCGGGTCACGTTGAACTCGCCCGCGGCGATCACGTAGAAGTGATCGCCGCGCTCGCCCTCGCGCACCACCGCGGTGCCCGCCCCGCGCCTCCACCGGGGTCAGGCGTTGGGAGAGGCTCTCGATCATTCCGAGCGGGAGCGGTGCGAACATCGGCACGCTCCGGAGTAGACGGAATGCCTCTTCGGGAACTGCGGTTCCCGCCTCCAGGCGCGTGAGCGCCCGCCAGCGGAGAGCGACCAGCACGGGAAGGAGGAGGCCGAGCGCGACGAGCGCGCCGCGCACCCCCCAGAGCTCGATGAGGAGCGGCGCGACGATCGCGCCGAGGCCCGTCATCAGCCAGTAGCCGCTCTCGACGACCGCGAAGGCCCGCCCGAGGACCTCGTCCGAGGTCATGCGCTGGAGCAAGGTCATGCCCGTGATCTCGATCAGCCCGTAGCCCATCCCGATCAGTACGAAGAGCGCGATCGCCACCGCCACCAGGAGGTCGGGCAGGAGGGCGAGCAGCAGCAGGCAGGTCCCGGCCAGCAGGCCCCCGCTCGCCAGCCCCGCCGCGAGCCTGCCACGACCGAGCAGCGAGATCGCAACCGCGCCGGCCGTCAGGCCGCCCACACCCCAGGCCGCGTTCAGCCAGCCGACGCCCGCCCCGCCGAGGTCGAGCAGGTTGATGGCGAGCAGCACGATGAGCACGTCGACGGCCCCCTCGACGAATGAGCCCGCCGCGAGCAGGCCCACGACAAGGCGCAGGCTCGGCTCGCCGATGACGGTCCGAAATCCGGACACGAGCTCTGCGAGCGGCCGCTCCTCCTCCTCGTCGAGCTTCTCCCGGTGCGCCGGAACGGGGTCCCGCGGGATCCGCGCCAGCGGCCATGCGGCGACCGCGTAGAGGGCCGCCGTGACGAGGAAGGCGCTCTCGGCGCTCGTGGCGGCCACGAGGACGCCGCCCAGCAGGGATCCCACGAGGACTCCCCCGTTCTCGACCGAGCTCGACACGGCGTTCGACGCGGCGAGTTGCCGCGGCGTGGTCGCGAGCGCGGGGAAGAGGGCTGCCTGGGCCGGGTTGTGCGCTGTCTGGAGCACGGTGTACGCGGCACTCAGCACCAGCACAACCCCGAGCGGGGCGGCGGCTGCCACGGCGGCCGCCACGCCCGCCAGCGCCACGGCCCTCGCCACATCCGTGCCGAGCAGCACGTCCCGGCGCGAGCTTCGGTCGATCACCAGCCCGGCCATCGGGGCCGTGAGGCCGGCGGGAACCATCCGCACCAGGGCCGCCACCCCGACCGCCGTCGCGCCGCCCTGCTCGTACGCGTAGACGGCCAGGATGACGAAGAAGGCCCACTGGCCGAATGACGTGAGCGCCCAGGACAGCTGGAGCCGCCGCAGGTCGACCGTGCCGAGGGCGTCGACCAGCGTCCGCCGGAACGAATCCGGCCGCGGCGAATCCGTCATCGCGAGACCCTATCCCGCGGCGGACACAGCCGCCGGCGCCTGCGCCGCCCGACTCAGCGCTCGTCGCGCGGGCCCGACCAGAACGCCTCGCCGACCGTGACCGTGCGGGCGATCTCGGCTTGGTGGCGAAGTGAGTAGGGGTCGCCGTCCTCGAACGCGAACATCGCCTCGGCGGGGACCCGGCGGATCTCGCCCGAGCCGCCCAGGTACTGGTCGACGACACGCGCGCAGCGGCGGCCCTCGGCGATCGCGGTCACGACGAGCGACTGGCCGATGCGCGCGTCGCCGCAGGCGAAGATCCCCTCGATCTTGGTGCCGTAGACGGGTGCCTTGACGTTGCCGCGGCGGTCTACGTCGAGCCGTAGCTCCCCCACGACGCCGTCGTGCTCGGGATGGTCGAAGCCGATCGCGATCAGCACGAGATCTGCGGGCTGCTCGAACTCGCTGCCCGGAATGGCGTGCAGGTCGCGGGACGAGGTGCCCTGCACCCGGCGGCCGAGCACCGCAGTCACGCGCCCGCCGGACCCGCGCAACTCGGTCACCTGGGTGCCGAAGCGTCGCTCGCCGCCCTCGTCGAGCGCATAGGTGGTGTGCGTCCGCTTGGGCGGCAGCGGCCAGGGCGTGCCCGGCGGACGGCCCGCGCCGGGAAGCGGCGGATAGACGTCGAGAAGCAGAACGTCCTCGGCGCCCTCGCGCACGGCGTTCGAGATGCAGTCCATGCCCGTGTCGCCGCCGCCGACCACCACCACGCGCTTGCCCACGGCGCTGATGGCGGCGCCGGGGGGCGTTGTGCGCGAGGGGCGGCCCTCCATCGCCGCCACGGCCCGGTTGCGCTGGTAGAGGTAGTCCATCGCGAAGTGCACGCCCTCGAGCTCGCATCCCGGAACGTCGAGGGCCCGGTGCAGGCGCGAGCCGATCGCCACCACGAGCGCGTCGTGCGTGCGGCGCAGCTCCTCGGCGCTCACGTCCACGCCCACCTCGGCGTCGTAGCGGAACTCGATCCCCTCCTCCTCGAGCAACCTCACGCGGCGGTCGATGATCCACTTCTCGAGCTTCGCGTCGGGCACGCCGAAGCGCAGCATGCCGCCGGGCCCCTCGTCGCGCTCGTAGACCGTGACGCGGTGGCCGAGCTTGTTGAGCTCGTCCGCCACGGCGAGGCCCGCTGGGCCGGAGCCGACCACGGCGATGCTGCGGCCGGTCCGCAGCTCGGGCGGGTCGGCGGCTATCCAGCCCTCCTCGAACCCGCGACTGACGATGGCCAGCTCGATCTGTTCGATCGTGACCGGGTCGTCGTTGATGTCGAGGACGCAGGCCGACTCGCACGGGGCGGGGCAGATCAGGCCGGTGAACTCGGGGAAGTTGTTGGTCGCGTGGAGCTTGATCAACGCGTCGCGCCAGTTGTCGCGATAGACGAGGTCGTTCCAATCGGGGATGAGGTTCCCGAGCGGGCAGCCCTCGTGGCAGAACGGAACCCCGCAGTCCATGCAGCGCGCGCCCTGGTCGCGCAGCACTCGCTCCTCCGGCAGGCCGAAGTACTGGCGATAGTCCCGCACGCGCTCCTGCGGATCTCGCTTCTCGAAGCCGACGCGCTCGAGTCGCAGGAAGCCCCCGAGCTCACCCATCAGCCAGGGCTCCGGGCCGGCGCTCGGGTGGTCTCGGCGACGGGGGCCGCGGCCGCGTAGCCCGGGCTCGCCGCGGGCCCGGCGGCAGCTGCGATCACCTCCGCCTCACCCTCGGCGGGCACCTCGGCGAGGGCGCGCTTGTAGTCGTGCGGCATGACCTTGACCATCCTGTTGAGCGACCCCGTCCAGTCCGCCAGGACGCGCTCGGCGACGGCCGACCCGGTGCGCTCGCGGTGCTCCTCGATCCAGCCGCGCAGCTCATCGGCCTCGTCGGGGGTGATCGCGTCGAAGCCGACCAGCTCGGTGTTGCAGCGACCGCGGAACTCGCCGCGCTCGTCGAGCACGTACGCGATGCCGCCGCTCATCCCGGCGGCGAAGTTCAGACCGGTGGGACCGAGCACGATCACGCGACCGCCCGTCATGTACTCGCAGCCGTGGTCGCCCACGCCCTCCACCACCGTGATCGCGCCGGAGTTGCGAACGGCGAAGCGCTCGCCCGCCAGCCCGCGGAAGAACGCACGCCCGGAGGTCGCCCCGTAGAGCACGGTGTTTCCGACGATCACGTTCTCCTCGGCCACGAACGCCGCGCCGGCGGGCGGGCGCACCACGACGGTGCCTCCCGAGAGCCCCTTGCCGCAATAGTCGTTGGCGTCGCCCTCGAGCTCCAGCTCCACGCCCCGGGCCAGCCAGGCGCCGAAGCTCTGTCCGGCCGAGCCCTCGAGCCGCACCGTGATGCTCCCCTCCGGCAGCCCGTCCTCGCCGTGCAGGCGCGCGATTTCGCCGGACAGGAGGCCGCCCACCGCGCGGTTCTTGTTCTCGATCCGCCGCTCGAGCCGGACCGGGAGACTCTCCTCGATCGCCGGACGGCAGCGCTGCAGCAGGTCCACGTCGATCGAGTCGTAGAGGACGGGGTCGGGCCGCCGTGTCTGGTGACGGGGTGCGTCGGGCGCGATGCCCTCGGGCACCTCGAGCAGCGGCGCGAGGTCGACGCCATGGGCCTTCCAGTGATCGATCGCGTCGTTCGGCTCGAGCAGGTCCGTGCGGCCGATCAGCTCGTCCACGGTGCGGACCCCGAGCCGCGCCATGATCCGGCGCGCCTCCTCGGCCACCAAGAACAGGTAGTTGACGACATGGTCGGGCTGGCCGTCGAAGCGCGCCCGCAGCTCCGGGTCCTGCGTGGCCACCCCCACCGGACAGGTATTGAGGTGGCAGACGCGCATCATCACGCAGCCGAGCGCGATCAGCGGCGCCGTCGAGAAGCCGTACTCGTCGGCGCCCAGGATCGCGGCCACCACTACGTCGCGACCGGTGCGCATCTGCCCGTCGACCTCGACGAGGATGCGCGAGCGCAGGTCGTTCCGCAACAGCGTCTGCTGGGTCTCCGCGAGCCCGATCTCCCACGGCACGCCCGCGTGGTGGATCGACGCCTGCGGCGAGGCGCCGGTGCCGCCGTCGTGGCCCGCGATCACCACGTGGTCGGCGTTCGCCTTGGCCACGCCCGCGGCCACGGTCCCCACCCCCACCTCGGACACGAGCTTGACCGACACGCGGGCGCGCGGGTTCGCGCAGCGCAGGTCGTAGATGAGCTGCTTGAGGTCCTCGATCGAGTAGATGTCGTGGTGCGGCGGCGGCGAGATGAGGCCCACCCCGGGCGTCGAATGACGCAGCCGCGCGATGTAGCGGTCGACCTTGTGCCCGGGGAGCTGGCCGCCCTCGCCGGGCTTGGCGCCCTGGGCGACCTTGATCTGGAGCTCGTCCGCGTTCACGAGGTAGTTGACGGTCACCCCGAAGCGGCCGGAGGCCACCTGCTTGATCGCCGAGCGCCGCTCGTCGTCGAAGCGGGACGGGTCCTCCCCGCCCTCACCGGTGTTCGACCTCCCGCCGAGCCGGTTCATGCCGGCGGCGAGCGTCTCGTGTGCCTCCGGCGACAGGGCGCCCAGTGACATCCCTCCGGACTTGAAGCGCTTGACGATCTCGGCAGGGGGCTCGACCTCCGACAGGGGAATCGGCTCGCCGCTCTCGCGGAACCGCAGCAACCCGCGCAACGACGAGCGCGGCACCGCCACCTCGTTCACGTAGGTCGCGAAGCGCTCGTAGGCCTCGGGACCGCCGTCGCTCCGCGCGACGTGCTGGAGGTTCGCGATCGTCTCGGGATTCCAACCGTGGAACTCGCCCTCACGGCGCCAGGCGTAGACCCCACCGGCAGGCAGGAGCTCCGAGCTCGCCGCCGGGTAGGCGAGCCGATGGCGGTCGAGGCACTCCCATGCGAGCACGTTCAGGCCCACGCCTCCCACCCGCGACGGCGTTCCGGCGAAGTACCTGTCGACGACCTCCTGCTCGAGACCGACGGCCTCGAAGATCTGAGCGCCCGTGTAGGAGCGGATCGTCGAGATGCCCATCTTCGAGAGGATCTTGAGCAGCCCCTTGCCGATCGCCTTGATGGTGCGCTGCGCCGCCTCCTCGGGATCCATGCCCTCGGGCAGGCGCCCCTCGCGGTGGAGCGTGAAGAGCGACTCGAACATCACGTACGGGTTGACCGCCGACGCGCCGTAGCCGATCAGGCAGGCCACGTGGTGGATCTCCTTGGCCTGGCCGGTCTCGACCAGCAGACCGATCTGGAGCCGGGTGCCCTCGCGCACCAGGTGGTGGTGCACCGCGCCCACGGCGAGCAGCGAGGGCATCGCCGCCCGGTCGGCGCCGAGGTTGCGGTCCGAGAGGATGATGATGTTGACCCCACGGGCCACGAGCTCGGAGGCCTCGGCGCAGATCTCCTCCAAGCGCTGCTCCATCCCCATGGCGCCCTGCGACACCGGCCAGGTCATGTCGATCGTGCGCGCCTCGAACACGCTGTGGTCGACCTGGCGCAGCTTCTCGAGCTGGTGGCTGCGCAGGATCGGCTGCGGCATCACGAGCTGGTGGCAGTGGTCCGGCGTCTCGCCGAGCAGGTTGATCTCCGGCCCGATGCAGGCCTCGAGACTCATCACGATCGACTCGCGGATCGGGTCGATCGCCGGGTTGGTGACCTGGGCGAAGAGCTGCTTGAAGTACGAGAACAGCGGCGGGCGCATGTCCGACATCACCGCCAGCGCCGTGTCGTTGCCCATCGAGCCGGTCGGCTCGGTGGCGTCGCGTGCCATCGGCACGAGCGCGACGCGGAGGTCCTCCTCGGTCCAGCCGAAGGCGAGCTGCTTGGCGCGCATGGGCTCGACGCGCGGGACGCGCGGAGTCTTCTCGGGCAGGTCCTCGATGTGGACGACGCGGTCGGCGAGCCACTGCCCGTAGGGCCGCCTGCGCGCCAGCTCCCCCTTGATCTCGTCGTCCGGCACGACGCGCTCGCGTGCGAGGTCGACCAGGAACAGCTTGCCGGGCAGCAGCCGTCCCTTCGCCTCGGTCTCCTCGGGCGGGACGTCCAGGACCCCCGCCTCGGAGGCGAAGACGACCCAGCCGTCCTTCGTGACCAGCCAGCGGCCGGGGCGCAGGCCGTTGCGGTCGAGCGTCGCGCCGATCACGCGCCCGTCGGAGAACGCCACGGCGGCGGGGCCGTCCCAGGGCTCGACGAGCGACGAGTGGTAGGCGTAGAAGTCGCGCACCTCCTGCGGCAGCTCGGGGCGCCCGCGGTGCGCCTCCGGGATCAACATCGACATCGCGTGCGCGGCGGAGCGCCCGCCGAGGACGAGCAGCTCGAGCAGACCGTCGAGCGACGCCGAGTCCGAGATGTCGTCGCGCAGCAGCGGGCGGATCTTGTCGATGTCGTCGCCGAACAGCGGCGAGGCGAGGTGGAGCTCGCGGGCGCGCATCCAGTTGCGGTTGCCGCGCAGCGTGTTGATCTCGCCGTTGTGGGCGAGCATCCGATACGGGTGCGCGAGCTCCCAGCTCGGGAACGTGTTCGTCGAGAAACGCGAGTGGACGAGCGCGAGCCGGCTGGCGACGCGCTCGTCGCGCAGGTCCGGGAAGTAGCGCGACAGCTGGGGCGCGGTGAGCATCCCCTTGTAGACGAGGGTGCGCGAGGAGAGGCTCGGCAGGGAGAGCTCCGGGAGGTCGGCGTGCTCCACCACCCGCCGGATCACGTACAGCCTGCGCTCGAGGGCGTCCTGGTCGGCGATGTCCTCGTCCGCTCCCACGAACAGCTGGGCGATGCGCGGGGCGACCGACCGTGCGGTGGTGCCGCAGGCCCCCTCCGCCACGGGCACCTCGCGCCAGCCGAGCACCTGCTGGCCCTCGGCCTCCACGGTCTCCTCCAACAGGCGCATCGCCTCTGCGGGGTTGCCCGGCGGAAGGAAGCACATCGCCACCCCGTAGCGCCCGGCGGGCGGCAGTTCGAAACCGGCCTCCGCGCGCAGGAACCCGTCAGGGAGCTGAAGCAGGATCCCGGCGCCGTCCCCCGTGTCGGGGTCGGCGCCCTCCGCCCCCCGGTGCTCGAGGTGCTCGAGGGCCGTGAGCGCGCGCGCCACGACCTCGTGCGACGCGGACGCGCGCAGGCGCGCCACGAACGCGACGCCGCAAGCGTCGTGCTCGTAGCTCTGGTCGTACAGGCCGCGCGCTGCCTGCAGCGGTGTCACCTCCTTCGGAGATCTTGCGCCCTTGGGCGAGGGCTTGCGACGGGGACGGGGGCGCGAAACGATACCGGGATAGCGCAGCTATTTCGCGGTCAGGCGGCGGCCTCGACGCCGCACGGGTATGGTCGCGCCCGTGGGCGACACGATCACTGTTCTCTCTCAGAAGGGCGGCACCGGCAAGACCACGATGGTCCGAACGCTCGCCGACGTCCTCCGCCGCCTGGGCCTGGACGTGCTGGTGGCGGACCTCGATCCGCAGGGCAACCTGTCCGACTATTTCGACGTCCCGGCGGATGCCTCGCCCACCGTGGCGGATGTGCTGACCGGGCAGGCCAAGGCGGCCGACGCCATTCACGACGGCGTGCTGCCGGCGAACCTCGGGCTCGCCGAGGCTGAGCTCGTGCTGAGCGGCAAGATGGGGCGCGAGCTGACCCTGAAGCGCGCCCTACGGGAGGTGCGCAAGGACTATGACCTCGTGCTGGTCGACTGCCCGCCGGCGCTCGGCCTCCTTACCGTCAACGCGCTGGTGGCCGCCGACCACGCCCTGATCTCGAGCGAGGCCGAGTACTTCTCGCTGCAGGGCGTCGAGCAGGCGCTCGAGGTGGTCGAGCTGGCCAAGGAGTCGCTCCACCCGGACCTCGACTGGCTCGGAGTGGTGCTCAACATCGCCGACATGCGCCTTGTCCATGCGCGCGAGGCGCAGGAACAGCTGAGGGAGCGCTTCGGGGAGAAGCTCTTCGACACGGTCATCCGCCGCAGCGTCCGCTACGCGGAGTCCGCCGAGCGGGGGGTGTCGATCCTCGACTACGCGCCCGATCTGGGCGCCGACTACCTCGCTCTGGCGGCCGAGCTGCTCGAGCGACTCGGCGGCTACGAGGAGCAGTCGGAGCGGCTGGCCTCGCTGCGGGCGGAGCTGGCGGCGGCGTAGACGGGCTGCCGCTCAGGCGGCCGCGGGCAGGCCGCCCAGGCCGCTCCCGAGCGTCCAGGCGAGCTGGCGCGCGAGACCGTCCTCAAGCGGCACCTGGGCCTCGAAGCCGAGCTCCGTGCGCGCCAGCGAGGGGTCCGCGCAGGTCCGGCGGGCGTCGCCGCGGGCGCGCGCCAGGTGCCGGACGGCGACCGGCGCGTCGAGCAGGGTCTCGAGCATCGAGATGACCGCCCTCAGCGAGGTCCGGCTGCCGCCGCCGATGTTGTAGAGGGCGCCCGGCCGGCCGCGTTCGGCGGCCCGGATGGTTCCCTCGACCGCGTCCTCTACGAAGGTGAAGTCGCGCTCCTGGAGACCGTCGCCGAGGATGCCGATCGCACGGCCGGCGAGCGCGGCGTCGATGAAGCGCGCGAATGCCATGTCGGGTCGCTGGTGGGGGCCGTACAACGTGAAGTAGCGCAGGCCGACGACGGGCAGCCCGTGCTGGCGGTGGTAGACGGCCGCCAGGTCCTCGACCGCGCACTTGGTCACCCCGTAGGGGGACACGGGCCGGCGGGCCGCGTTTTCCGGCGTGGGACCGGGCTCCGAGTCGCCGTACACCGACGAGGACGACGCGTAGACGAGCGCCTCGACGCCGCCGCCCAGCGCGGCCTCGAGCAGTCGCTGCGTCGCCTGGACGTTGTTGCGCAGATAGGCCTCGAAGCCCTGGCCGAAGCTGCCGCGCACCCCGGCCTGGGCGGCCAGGTGATAGATCGTTTTGGCGCCGGCCACGGCCTCCTCGATGGAGTCCCGGCTCAGGTCGAGCTCGAGCAGGTGAAAGCGGTCCGACCCGCGCAGGCGCGCGAGATTGGCCTCCTTGAAGGCGCGCGTGCCCGTGAAGCAGTCGATTCCGACGACCTCGCGGCCGGCCGCAACAAGGCGCTCGGCCAGGCGGCTGCCGAGGAAGCCCGCCACTCCGGTGACCAGAGCTCGCCCGTCGGGTTCGATTGTCGTGGGTGCCGTCATTCGGGTGCCCTAATTCAATCCGTTTGCAGCACTGGGGCGCGTCGCGGGTCGGATAGGCTCGCGTCCGGGTGTCGGGGCTCATGTTCAAACCGGCCGCCGAGCTGGCGGCCCTGATCCGCGGGGGCGAACTCGGCGCGCGCGAGCTGGTGGAGGACTGCCTCGCGCGGATCGAGGCGCTGCAGCCGGAGCTGAACGCGTTCGTCCACCTCGACGCCGAGGGCGCCCTCGCGGCGGCCGACGAGGTCGAGCCGAACGACCCGCGTCCGTTCGCCGGCGTGCCGATCGCGATCAAGGACACGGCCGCGGTGGCCGGCATGCCGTTCACGATGGGCGCGGACATCTTCGGCGACTTCGTCCCCGGCCACGACGCGTTTCTCGTCCGGCGCCTGCGCGAGGCCGGCTTCGTGCTGGTCGGGAAGACGAACCTGCCGGAGTTCGGGATCCTGCCGGTGACCGAGCCGCGCCGCTTCGGTCCGGCGCGCAACCCCTGGAACACCGACCGCACCCCGGGCGGGTCCTCGGGCGGCGCGGCGGCTGCCGTTGCGGCCGGCATGGTCCCGCTCGCACACGGCAGCGACGGCGGCGGCTCGATCCGCATCCCGGCCGCATGCTGCGGGCTCGTGGGGCTGAAGCCCCAGCGTGGGCGCATCTCGCGCGGCCCCGAGCAGGGCGACGACTTTCTCGTCCAGGACGGCGTCCTCACGCGCACCGTGGCAGAGACGGCCGAGCTGCTCGACGTCTTGGGCGGCTACGAGACAGGGGATGTGGCCTGGGCGCCGCTGCCCGGCGAGCCCTTCGCGGCAGCCGCCACACGCGAGCCTGGACGGCTCCGCGTCGGCTTCACGACGACGCCTCCCATCGACGCCGAGGTCGACCCGCTCAACGAGCGCGCGACGCGCGACGCGGCCCGGCTCCTCTCCATGCTCGGCCACGAGGTCGAGCAGATCGAGGCCCCCTGGGCGGGCCAGGACCTCACGCGAGGTGTTCAAGATGGTCTTCGGGACGGCGATCTCGACGGCCGCGTTCTACGGCGGGCTGGTCACGGGACGCGAGCCGAGCGCCGAGCTGATGGAGCCGCTCTCGTGGAGGGTCTGGGAGGAGATCGGACAGCGCACCGCCCTCGAGTACCTGCTCGCGCGCACCCAGCTCAGCGCCTTCTCGCGCGGGGCCGTGGCGCTGTGGGACACCTATGACGTGGTGGTCACGCCCGCGCTCGCGCAGCGGCCGGTGAGGATCGGGGAGATCGACGGGTGCAGCGACGACCCCTGGGACGACTTTCGCCGCGCCACGCTGTTCACCCCCTTCGCGGCGATCTTCAACACCACCGGCCAGCCCGCGATCTCGCTGCCGCTCTTCCACGGCGAGGACGGCCTGCCCACCGGGGTCCAGATCGCGGGCCGCCCCGCGGACGAGGCGACGTTGCTCTCACTCGCCGCTCAGCTCGAGGCGGCCCGGCCCTGGGCCGATCGCCGCCCAGTGGCGGCCACGGCCTGAGCGCCGCGACCTACACCGAGCCCAGGATCTCGGCGTCGCGCGGGTAGGTGAGCAGCGCCGGCGCTTCCTCGACAGGGACCCAGCGCAGCTCGTCGACCTCGTTGTTCGGGACGAAGCCCGGGTCGTGCTCCACCTCCATGAGCCAGTAGCGGACCAGCTTCGAGCGCCCCTTCGGATCGAGGTACTCGGACGAGGGCAGCTCGCGCACGAGCCGGCAGCGCAGTCCCGTCTCCTCCTCGACCTCGCGGAGCGCGGCATCCTCGAACGACTCGCCCCGATCGAGCTTGCCCTTCGGGAGTGTCCAGTCGTCGTAGCGGGGCCGGTGGACGAGCACCACGCGTCCCTCTGGGTCGAGCACGACACCTCCCGCCGCCCGCACCTCCGCGCTCATAGCTCGCGCACGTCCGCCCCGCCGGGGGCGAACGTGACCCTCTGGATCCGGCCCTCGGCCCCGTCGGCCCGCAGGCGCTCCACCACCGCGCCCGTCTGCTCCCATTGGCACCAAATCAGGACCGTCGGGCCGGCGCCTGAGATCGTGGCGCCGAGCGCCCCCAGCTCGCCGGCCCGCTCGACCAGCTCCATCGAGCGCGGGTAGAGGTGGCGACGGCGCGGCTGGTGCAGCGAGTCCGACAGTCCGCGGGCGATCAGCGAGAGGTCGCCCTTCGACAGCCCGAGCACGAGCAGCGCCGCATGGCCGACGTTCTCGACCGCCTCATCGAGCGGCACCTCCCCCGGCAGCGCGGCGCGGGCGGCGGCGGTCGCAACCTCGTGATCGGGGACCACGATCACCCCCTCCAGCTCGGGCGGCGGGTCGAGCCGGACCGGCGCGGAGTCGCCCGCGACGACGACGAAGCCCCCGTTGAGCGCCGCCGCCACGTTGTCGGGGTGCCCCTCGAGCTCACGCGCGTGCTGGAACAGCGGCGCGTCGAGCTCGTAGAGGTGGTCGGCAGCGGCGAGGCCGGCGACTATCGCGGCGGCGCTCGAGCCGAGCCCCGCCGCCGGCGGGATCTCGGAGTGGATCCTGAACGCGAGGCCGTCGGCCGGATGCAGCCGCTCGAAGGCGCGCACGCAGAGGTTCGTGCGATCGAGTGCCACGCCCGGGACGTCGCACTCGACGGAGAACTCGCCGTCCTCCTCCACCTCGAGCTCGAGAGCCGGCGACAGCGCCGCGGCCAGCACGTCGTAGCCCGGACCGAGGTTTGCCGACGACGACGGGACGCGGACCACGCGCCGCCGCCTCACCCGAGCACCGCCTGCTCGACGCTCTCGAGCTCGGGCTCGCAGGGCACCACGCTCGCGGCCCGGTTCATCGCGGTCTGCGGGTCCTTCAGCCCGTGGCCGGTGAGCACGCAGACGACCCGGCCCGCGGCGCCGTACTTGAGCAGACCGGCCACGGACGCCGCCGAGGCCGGCTCGCAGAACACGCCCTCGCGCGCGCCGAGCAGCGAATAGGCGTCGAGGATCTCCGCGTCGGACACGGCGCGGACCTCGCCGCGCGAGGCGGTGAAGGCGTTCATCGCGTGCTCCCAGCGTGCCGGATTGCCGATCCGGATCGCCGACGCGACCGTCTCGGGGTGCTCGACCGGGGCGCCCCGCACGAGCGGCGCGGCGCCCTCGGCCTGGTAGCCGTGCATCCGCGGCGCCGCCTCGTACTCCTGAAAGCCCTTCCACCAGGCGGTCACGTTCCCGGCGTTCCCGACCGGGATGCAGAGCACGTCCGGAGGCTCCCCGAGCTGATCGCAGACCTCGAAGGCGCCCGTCTTCTGTCCCTCGATCCGGTAGTCGTTGACCGAGTTGACGAGCGCGATCGGATGCCGGTCCACGAGCTCGCGCACGAGCGCCAGCGCCTCGTCGAAGTTGCCGCGCAGCGCGATCACGCGCGCGCCGTGCATCAGCGCCTGGGCGAGCTTGCCGGTGGCGATCTTGCCCTCGGGCACGATCACCGCGCCGCGCAGCCCAGCGCGCGCGGCATAGGCCGCCGCGCTCGCCGCCGTGTTGCCTGTCGAGGCGCAGACCACGGCCTCGGCGCCCTCGGCCACCGCCGCGGACACGGCGACCGTCATGCCGCGGTCCTTGAACGAGCCTGTCGGATTGGCCCCCTCGAGCTTGAGCCAAACCTCGGCGCCGCTCAGCTCGGACAGGTGCGGCGCCGGCACGAGCGGCGTGTCGCCCTCCCCCATCGTCACGAGGGGCTCCACCGGGAGCCGTTCCCGGTAGCGCCAGAGCGACATCTAGAACGTCTCCTCGATGACTCTGATCACGCGCGGGGCCTCGCGCACGAAGTCGAGCCGCGAGATCAGCTCGACCGCCGCGCGGAACCTCGACTCGAGCACGGGATGCATGACCATCACGAGCCGCGCCTCGTCGCCCAGGCCCTTCTGCACCACCGACCTGATCGACACGCCCTGCAGCCCGAGCAGCTCCGCCACCTGGGCCAGCACTCCCGGGCGGTCGGCGACCTCGAGGTGCAGGTAGAACGAGAACTCCGTGTCGGTCACCACCGTCACGTCCACCGCTGGGGGAGGCAGGGAGGGCGGGGGGATCATCGCCGAGATCACGTCGCCGAGCACGGCGCTCGCGGTCTGCATACCCCCCGCGCCCGGGCCCGACAGGGTGATCTCGGTGATCGCCGGCGACTCGATGGTCACCGCGTTGAAGGCCCCGTTGACCGATGCGAGCGGATGGTCCGCGTAGAGGAAGGCGGGGTAGACGTGCACGGCGATGCCGCCGTCGATGCGCTCGGCCGACCCGATCAGCTTGAGGGAGAGCCCGAGCTCCTTGGCGTATGCGATGTCGTCGGCGGTCAGCCGCTCGATTCCCTCGTAGCTCACCTGGTCGAGCCGCACCGTCGCGTTGAACGCAAGGCGCGCGAGGATCGCCATCTTGGCGGCGGCGTCCTTGCCGGTCACGTCCTCGGTGGGGTCGGCCTCGGCGTAGCCGAGCTCCTGGGCGTCGGCGAGCGCCTCCGCGTAGGACGCTCCGGTGCGCGCCATCTCGGTGAGGATGTAGTTGGTGGTGCCGTTGACGATGCCGTGCACACGCTCGATGTGCGCGGCGGCGAGCGTCTCCGACATCACCCGGATCGCCGGGACCACCCCGGCCACAGCCCCCTCGAAGCGCAGCTGCACGCCCCCCTCGCGCGCGGCGTCGAACACCTCCTCGCCGTGCTGCGAGAGCAGCTGCTTGTTGGCGGTGACCACGTGGCGCCCCGTGCCGAGCGCCCGCAGCACGTACTCGCGCGTGGGGTCGATGCCGCCCAGCAGCTCCACGATCAGGTCGCTGTTTTCCAGGATGTCCTCGAAGCGGCCGCGGCTGCGGGTGAGCACCCCGGACAGCTCGGGCCGCATCCCCGTCTCCGCCTCGATCGCGTCCGCGCGCTCCTCGAGCAGCCGGGCGAAGGCGCCACCGACCGTCCCGTGGCCGAGGAGGCCAACGCGAAAGGCCTCAGACATCCCGCGACCGCAGATCGGCGTAGGTCTCTCGGCGCACCACAACGCGCGCGTCGCCGTCGCGGCAGAAGACGACCGGCGGCCGCGGCACGGCGTTGTAGTTGTTCGCCATCGCGTGGCCGTAGGCGCCCGTCGCGGGAGTCACGAGAACGTCGCCGGGGCGGGGGTCGTCGAGGCGGACGTCGCGCACCAGGATGTCGCCCGACTCGCAGTGCATGCCAGCCACCGTGCAGAGGTCCTCGCCGCCGAAGCGGTCGGCGATCTCGGCCTCGTAGCGTGCGCCGTAGAGCATCGGACGCAGGTTGTCGGACATGCCGCCGTCCACCGCCACGTAGGTGCGCACACCGGGAATCCGCTTGACGGTGCCGACCCTGTAGATCGTCACGCCGGCGTTGCCCACGAGTGAACGGCCCGGCTCGCTGAGGAGCGTCACGCCCTGGGGCGCGCGCCGCACCAGCGCGTCCACGTACTCGTCGATCGAGGGCGGCGCGTCCTCAGCCGTGTAGGCGATCCCGAGCCCGCCGCCCAGGTTCAGGAGCGGCCACTCCCCCATTCCCGCCAGCACCTCGGTGAGCCGCTCGAAGGCCTCCAGATCGAACACCTGGGAGCCGATGTGAGCGTGCAGGCCGCGGAGGTCGAGCCCTGCCGCAGCGCACGCCTCGACGGCGCGCGGGACGTCCGCGGCCCCGAACCCGAACTTGGAGTCCTCCTGGCCGGTCTGGATGTACGAGTGTGTGCTCGGCCGGATCCCGGGCGTCACGCGCAGCAGGACCCGCACGCCCCGCCCGCGCAGGCGCTCGATCTCGTCGAAGGAGTCGACAACGATGTGGCCGACGCCCTCCTCGATCGCGTAGTCGAGCTCGGCCCGGGACTTGTTGTTGCCGTGCATGTAGATGCGTTCGGGCTCGATGCCGCCGGCGAGCGCAAAGTGCAGCTCGCCGGCGCTCGCGACGTCGGCCGAGAGCCCCTCCTCGCGGAACAGGCGGAACACGGCCGTGCACGGGAAGGCCTTGCCCGCGTAGATGACCTCGAAGCGGTCCCTGCGCGCCCGGAACGCCTCGAGGTAGGCGCGCGCACGGGCACGCATGTCGTCCTCGGCATAGATGTAGGCCGGCGTCCCGAACTCGCGCGCCAGCTCGAGGACGTCGCAGCCCCCGACCTCGAGCCGCCCATGCTCGTTCAGCCGTGAGCCGGCTGGGTAGACATGTGAGACGCCGACCGCTGCCATGATCGGCGGCGATTATGAAGCACGCCCCACCGGCGCCGCCCGAGCTGGGCACCCACGACGGCCTCTCCTACGCGCTCTTCCTCCCCGAGGACGAGCCGCACACGGGCGTCGTCGTGCTGCACGGGGCGGGCTCCGCCAAGGAGAGCCACTTCGACTTCGCCCGCGGCTGCCGTGACGAGGGGATGGCGGCACTCGTCTACGACGCGCGCGGGCACGGGCGCTCCTCGGGCGCTTTCGGGCCCGGCGCGATCGACGACGTCCTCGCGATGGCGGAGCTGCTGCGCGAGCACGCGCCCATGGTCGCCCTGCGCGGCTCGAGCCTGGGCGGCTTCGAGGCGATCCACGCGGCCGCGCGCGCCGACCCGCCGCTGTGCGCCGTCGTGGCGATCTGCCCGGTGCCCGAGGACATACTGCTGCGCGGCCTGCGCTCCGGCGAGCTGCTGCGCTTCGAGTGCGACGTGGCTGCCACCGAGATGTGGCTCGAGTCGACGGACCTCTACGAGTCGGCGAGCCGCCTCGGCCCTCAAACCGCGCTGCTCCTCCTGCACGCGCGCGGCGACGAGCAGATCCCGTACACGGTCAGCGAGGAGCTGTACGCGCGGGCAATCGAGCCGAAGCGCCTGCTGCTCCTGCCGGGTGGCCACCACCGCTCCCTGCAGCACGATCTCGAGCTGCAGGGCGCGTCGCGCCGCTTCATCAGGTCGGCGGCCGCTTAGGAGCCCTAAGGCAGTACGCCGGCCTCACCAATCATCCGAGTGAGAATGATTCTCGTTTAGGCTTTCCCGGTGCCCTCGCCGCTCGACCTCGCCGAGATCCCGTTCCTGCGCGACGCCCTCGTCGAGCTGCTGCTGCTGGCTGTCGCGGGAGGGGTCCTGGGCGCCTGGATCGTGCTCCGCCGGCTCGCCTTCTTCTCGCACGCCGTCGGCTCGGCCACCTTCCCCGGCCTGGTGGCGGCGGACGCGGCGGGACTGAGCCCCACGCTCGCCGGGGTCGCGGTTGCGCTCGGCTACGCGGGCGGGGTCGAGCGAAGCGGCCGGGCGGGGCGCGAACCGGGCGAGGCCACGGCGCTGCTGCTCGTGGCGGCGCTGGCCGGCGGCGTCGTCCTCGCAAGCGACGTGTTCGAGTCCGGCGCCGAGGTCGACCGGCTGCTCTTCGGCACCCTGCTCGGGCTCGACGCGGCCGACATAGCGCTCTCCGCGACCGCCGCCGTCCTCGCCACGCTGGCGACGCTCGCGCTGGGACGCACCTGGTCAGCCGTCGCCTTCGATCCCGACGCCGCCCGGACTCTCGGTCTCCCCGCCGGGCTCGCCGACTTCCTGCTGCTGGCGCTCGTAGCGGTGGCTGTGGTGGCGGCGATCCCCGCGGTCGGCGCCCTGCTCGTGACCGCCATCTACGTGCTTCCCGCCGCTGCCGCACGGCTCGTGTCGCGGAACGTGCCCGGCCTCATCGCGTGCGCGCTCGCGCTCGCCGTCGCCGAGGGAGTGCTCGGCCTCTACCTCGCCTACTGGCTCGACCTGCCGCCCGGGCCGCCGGTGGCGCTCCTCGGCGCAGCCGTGTACCTCGGGTTATCCCTGGTGACCAAGCGATGACCACCGTCAAGGTGGAGGGCCTGAGCGCGGGATACGGCGGTGCGCCCGTCCTGCGCGACGTGAGCTTCGAGGCCGGTCCCGGCCAGGCCGTCTGCGTGCTCGGACCCAACGGCGGCGGGAAGACAACCCTGTTTCGCGTGCTCGTCGGCGAGCTCGAGGCAACCACGGGAACCATCTCGCGGAGCGGCCGGCCCGCCTACGTTGCGCAGACCGAGCGCACCCGTCTCGACTTTCCCGTGTCCGCGCTCGACGTGGCGCTCATGGGCACGCTCGCGCGCGGGCGCTGGTGGCTGCCGCCCGGACGCGCAGACCGTGAGGCGGCCGCCGCGGCTCTCGAGCGCGTCGGCCTCGCCGACCACGCCGGTACCCCCTTCGGCGAGCTGTCGGGAGGCCAGCGCCAGCGGGCGTTGCTCGCGCGGGCCCTCGTGCAGGACGCGCGGCTGCTGCTGCTCGACGAGCCCCTGTCGGGTGTCGACCCCGCCAGCGCGACCTTGATCGCCGCCGTCTTCGATGAGCTGCGCGAGGCGGGCCGCACGCTGCTCGTGGCGAGCCACGACGTGGAGAGTGCGCGCGGCTTCGACCTGGTCCTTTGCCTGCATGGGCGCCAGATCGCGTTCGGCCCTCCCCGCGAGGTGCTCGACCGCCGCACGCTCGAGGCCACCTACGGCCACGAGATGATCGTCCTCGAGGACGGCGGGCCGCTGCGCGCCGTGACTGTCCAGCACCACGAGCACGCCCACGCCGACGATGAGGGCGGTCCGGGCGCGGGGGCCACCTGACCGTGGAGGTGCTCGACTTCCTCCTCGAGCCACTCAGCTCCGGCATCAGCCGCCGAGCCATCCTCGAGATCGCCCTGCTTGGGGCGTTCTGCGGCGCGCTCGGCTTCTGGGTCGTGACGGAGCGGCTCGCCTACGGGGCGGAGTCGCTGGCGCACGGCCTGCTCCCGGGCCTCGTGCTCGCCGCCATCGCGGGTGCGCCGCTGCTGCTCGGGGCCCTGGGCGGCGCGCTCGCCGCGGCGGGGCTGCTCGCGCTGGCCGTCCGCGACGAGCGCATCGGCCCCGACGGCGGCACGGCGGTCGCCGTGACCGGCCTTGTGGGCCTCGGCGCCCTGCTCGCGTTCGTGCCCGACTCGCCCCAGCGGCTCGAGGAGCTGCTGTTCGGCGACCCGCTCGGCGTGACCGATGGTGACCTGGCGGCGGCCGCGGCGCTCCTCGGCCTCGGCGGCGTGGCGCTCGCCGTGCTACACCGGCCGCTGACGGCAGTGGCGTTCGACAGCGCGGGCGCGGCGTCGGCCGGGCTGCGGCCCGCGGCGGTGCGGCTGGCGCTGCTCGCCCTGCTGGCGCTCGCGATCGCGGTGGCCGTCCAGGGCCTCGGCGCGCTGCTCGTGCTGGCGGTGATCGTGGCGCCCCCGGTGGCGGTGCGCCGGCACGCGCGGACGCCGGGCCGGGCGATGCTGGCGGGCGCGGCCGTGGCGGTGCTCGCCGGCGCGATCGGCATCGAGGTCTCCTTCCACGCGGGCAGCGCAGCCGGGGCGTCGGTCGCGCTCGCGCTGTGTGCCGCGGCCGCCCTGGGAGCGGCCGTGCCTACGCGGTCACGGCACGCGGGGCGGCCCGGCGCACCGTCACGATCGCCGCTCCGAGCGCCATCAGCGCGAGGCTGATCAGCTGCGGCTCGGTGAGCCCCGCCACCACCGAGTCGTTCCGGCGGATGAATTCGACGAGGAAGCGCTCCCCGCCCGTGAGGATGAGGTAGAGGCCGAAGAGGACGCCGGGGGCGAACCGGTCCCGGAGGTGCCAGAGGATCAGCGCGCCGATCCCAATGGTCACGGTCTCGTAGATCGGCGTCGGGTGCACCTCCTCGGTCGTCGGCACGGTGCCCTCGGGATAGGCCATCGCCCAGGGCAGGTCGGACTCGATTCCGTAGTCGCCGTCACCGGAGAGCTGACAGCCCACCCGGCCCACCGCGTAGCCGATCGCGATCGGCACCGCGGCAGCGTCGACCATCTGCCAGCCGAGCCAGCGCCGCCAGCGCGCCCACAGGATCACTCCGAGCGCGCCTCCCACCAGGCCGCCGAAAAAGACGAGGCCGGAGCCGGAGAAAATGTTGCCGAACAGGTCGTCCGAGACCTCGTCCCAGTTCTGGATCAAGTAGTTGACGCGGGCGCCGACGAGGCCCCCCACCAGCGCGGCGAAGACCATCTCGTAGGCCCAGTCCGCCGGCTTTCCGAGCTCGTGGAGACGCCGGCTGATGATCAGGCCGGAGGCGAGGAAAGCGAGCGCGAAGCAGATCCCGAACGTCTGCAAGTCGAGCGGGCCGATGTGGATCTCGGGCAGCACCAGCGCCGCAGGCTAGCGAGAGCGCCCCTCCCCTACCATCCGCCTGGTGCGGAGAGCGGTGCTCGCGATCCTCCTCTGTGCGGCGCCGCTGTCAGCAGTGCCCGCGCACGCCTCCACGTCCCTGGTGGAGCGATCGGCGCTGCGCGAGCTCCTGAGCAGCCAGCCGCGCGCTTCGAACAGCGGGGTGCTGCCCCTGCCGCTGCCGGAGTCGCCGCGCGCCGGAGCGGCCGCCGGCCCCGGTGAGCTGGCAATCCTTGCCCGCAGCGCCGGCCCGGAGCGCGTGCTCGTGGGCGCCCGAACGCACGCCGACGTGCCTGGCCTTGCGGCCAAACTGCGCCGCCTTGGCGCCCGGCCCGAGGCCGTCGGGACGATCGGAGTGCTGGCGGCGTCGGCCCCATCGGGCGCGGCGCTCGTAGCCGCGCTGCGCGACGACCCGCGCGTCGCCTACGTGGAGCGCGACCGCACGCTGCGAATCGCCGCCGACCCGTTCGACGCCGTGGATCCCGCCACCGGGATCAAGTTCACGTGGTTCTACGACGAGGTGCGGGCGGCGGAAACGCTCGCCGCCGCAGGCGGCGGCTCGGCCCGCTCGGTCGCCGTGATCGACACGGGGATCGACGTCGCCCACCCCGAGTTCGGCGGTGCGGCCCGCATTGGGCGTACGTTCGACACCGCCTCGCGCGGCGCCGACGTGAGCGACGCCGTGGGGCACGGGACCTTCGTCAGCGGACTGGTGGCGGCCATCGACGGCAACGGGATCGGCGGCAAGGGTGTGGCCGGCAACACGAAGGTGATCGCCGTGCGCGGGTCCCGGGACGGGACGTTCACGATCGCTGACCTCGTCCGTGGCATCGACTTCTCGATAAGGGCCGGCGCGGACGTCCTGAACATGAGCCTCGCCGGGCAGTGCTCCTCGCGCACCCAGGTGCGGGCCCTCGACGCCGCGTTCTACAACGACGTGCTGCCCGTGGCGGCGTCGGGGAACAACGGGCTGGCCGGCAACCCGATCGAGTGTCCTGCCGCGGTGGTCGGCGGCCGGAGGGGCAGGGGCGGCATTGGCCTGTCGGTGGCGGCGACCAAACCGGGCGGCGGCGTCGCGGCGTTCTCGAACCACAACCGGTACGTGAGCATCGCGGCGCCGGGGGCGGGGCCAAGCGGCTGCGAGTTCGGCGTCCTCTCGACCCTGCCGGCCCACGGCCAGACCGCGTGGGACCATCAGCTGTCCTGCTCGCGCGTGTTCGCCCTTCCCGAGGGCCGCTATGCCTACGCGGAGGGCACGAGCTTCTCAGCCCCGATCGTCTCCGGCATCGCCGCGCTGGTCTGGCAGGTGGAGCGCCGGCTCGCCTCCGAGCAGGTCGCCGACGTGCTGACCCGCTCGGCGCGGCAGACGATCGGCAGCGGCTGGAACGAGTTCACCGGCGCCGGGATCTTGGACGGTGCGGCCGCGGCCGCACTCGCGCGGACCTACGACGTGACCGCGCCGGTCGCACGCGGCAGCGCACGCCGCTCCGGCCAGACGGTCGCCGTGCGGCTCCGCAGCTCCAAGGACCGAACGGAACCTGGCCGCGAGCTGTCGGGCGGCGTCACCTACAGCCTGCTGGTGTCGCGCGGCGGGGACGTCGACCCGATCGCGCAGCGTCGCAAGAGGCCGGTCTCGGCCACCGTGCGCCTGCGCGGCCGCAAGCCGAACGTCGTCGTCGCGACCGCCTGCGACCGGAACGGCAACTGCGGGCTCAGGCGGCTCGGGCGCTACCGGCCTTAGGTTTTGCTGCTGCGCTCCGTGCGGGGCGTGCCGTGAGGTCCGGTCTGCGGCCGACGACGGCTTGTAGGGGAGGGGGTCGCGATCCCGGACCCGCGGTTTCCGCCACAGTGCCGGCTTGGTGTCGTCACGCGACATCAAGTCGGCAACGCTGGGGGCGAAATCGCCGGCCGCGTCAGTGGGCGTGCCCTTCCGCGCCCAGCTCGTCCGGGGCCTCGTTCAGCGCCAGCCACGCGGCCAGCCCGGTCGTGATCGGCACCGCACAGATCAGCCCGATCGAGCCGACCAGGGTGGCCACGATCTCCTTCGCGACGATCTCGAAATTGGCGACCTCCGATACGCCGAGGTCCGCCGCGCTGAAGAGCAGGAGCGCGGGCAGCCCGGCGCCCACGTAGGCGAGCACGAGCGTGTTCACCGTGGCGCTCACGTGATCGCGCCCCACGTGCAGCGCGCGCCCGAACAACTCGCGGAAGCCGAGGGCCGGGTTGGCGCGCCTGAGCGCCAGGACCGTTGACGCCTGGCTGATCGTCACGTCGTCGAGCACGCCGAGCGCCGCGATCACAATCCCGGCGAGCAGGAGCCCCTCCAGCGACAGGTCGGCCTGACCGAGCTGCAGGAAGATCGCCTCCTCGCTCGACAGGCCGGTCAGGTGTGTGAGCTCCGTGAACAGGACCGCGAGGCCGGCCGTCAGCAGCAGGCTCGCGGCCGTCCCCAGCAGGGCCGCGAGGCTCTTCGGTCCGCCCCCGTGCGCCAGGGGGATGGTCACGAGCGCAATGGCGAGCGACCCGGTCACCGCGACCGCCAGCGGGGAGTTGCCGTCCAGGATCGAGGGGACGACGAAGACCACCACGAGCGCCAGGCTCGCCGCCAGGCCGAGCAGCGACAGCGCGCCCCGCAGCCGGCCGAGCGCCAGCACCGCGGCCACGAACAGCGCGGCCAGCCAGAGCATCGGGCCGCGGCGCTCGAAGTCGACGAAGCTGTAGCCCGTGCCCGCCAGCGGCTCGGCCCCGGGCGGCGGTTCGGGCGTCTTCGTCACGCGCACCTCGTCGCCCGGGTCGACGTCGGGGTCGAACCCCTGGCCCCCGAGCTGCAGCTGCACCAGCTCGCCCGATTCGGGGCCACTCTCGAGCCGCACGAAGACCTGTTTGCAGTCCTGGCCGATGAGCCCGGGACAGACCGTCTCCTCGACCCGCTCGACGGTGCCTCGCTCGCTGTCGACGAGGACCCCCTCCGCGATCCCGGACTCGACGTCGCCCGGCCAGAGGACGACGATGCCGGCGAGGGTTGCCAAGGCGAGCACGGCCACTACGACGCCGAAGGCACGCGTCACGCGCCAAGTACAGCGCGGCGCTCGGCTAGAGGTAGCCGAGCGGGTCCACCGGCGAGCCGCCCACGCGCGTCTCGAAGTGGAGATGGTCCCCGAAGCAGTGCCCGGTGCAGCCGACGTAGCCGATGACCTGGCCCTGACTCACGCCCGCCCCGTTCGAGGTGGCGAAGCTCGACTGGTGCGCGTAACAGGTGGACAGGCTCGCGTTGTGCTGGATGCAGGTGTAGTTCCCGTAGCCGCCTACCCAGCCCATGAGAGCCACGCGACCGGAGTCGGCGGCACGGATCGCCGTACCGCTCGGCACGGCGATGTCGATGCCGGCATGGAGGCGGCCCCAGCGCATGCCGAACGGCGAGACGACCGGGCCGTTCACCGGCCAGACCAATGAGCCGCTCCCCTGCCGGATCGGTCCCGGCGCCGCGGCACCGGCCAGGGCCGCGGTGACCCGCGCCTGCTCTGCCTCGAGCGCTCGCAGGTCGCCCTCGAGCGCCACTCGGCTCTGGCGCACCTGGCTGAGCGCTCCGCGCTTGGCCGCGCGAGTCGCTGCCAGCTCATCACGGGAGCCCACGAGCTGGCCCTGGACGGCGGCGATCTGGTCGCGCCAGCGCAGGATGCGCTCGGCGGCGAGCTGTTCGCGCTCCTCGAGCTCGGCGAGGCGCACCGCCTGTTCGCGGGCGCGGTCACGCAGCACCCGCACCTCGTTGGTGATCTCCCGGTCCTGCTCGGAGATCCGCTCCAGGAACTCGGCGCGCTCGAGCAGGTCGCCGAAGCCGTCCGCCTCGAGCACCACGGTCAGGGCGTCCGGGGCATCCGCCTTGTAGATCTCGACGAGCCGCGCGGCGAGCACCTTGCGCGCGGTCGCGAGCTCCGAGCGCAGCGTCTCGAGCCGGTCGCGCGCCTCCTCGAGCCGGTCGCGCACCTCGAGCAGCTCGGCCTTCTGCGCATCGAGGCTCGCCTGCGCCCGGTCGAGCCGCTTCTGCGTCGCGCCGATCTCCCCCTGGAGCGCCTCGATACGGGTGCTGAACCCCTGGATCGTGGTCGACAGGACCCCCTCGCGGCGCTTCTTCTGCTCGATCTGGCTGCGCTTCTCCTCGATTCGCTCCGACAGCGGCGGGGCCGACAGCCCCGGCAGCGGCAGCAGCAGATAGGCCGAGAGGGCCAGCGCGATGGGAAGCCAGAAGGTCTTCTTCATAGGGAGTCGGGCGCCCTTCACCCTCCCCTGGTTTTCCTACCTATGCAGGGGAATTCGGCGCCCGGAACGCGGCCACCTTAGCAAGGGAAGTCGCGCTGGCAAGCGGTTTTCCTCGACTTGCAAGGCGTCCTGCAGCGACTCACTAATCTTCCTTCAAATGGCACAAACGAAGGCAGTCTTCCCTCGCGACAAGGGTCTCCAGGCCCGGATGCTCCTGACGCTGTTCCTGCTCGGGCTCCTGTACGTCGCATTCATCGGAGTGCTCGCCACGGCCGGCGCCGGGGTCATCACGATCGTCGTGGTGATGGGCGCGCTCTCGTTCGCGCAGCTCTTCTTCTCCGACAAGCTCGCGCTGTCAGCGATGGGCGCCAAGCAGGTCTCTCCCGAGGAGGCGCCGGGGCTGCACGCGATGATCGAGCGGCTCTGCATCCAAGCCGACCTGCCCAAGCCCAAGATCGCCGTGGCCGACACCGACATGCCGAACGCCTTCGCGCTCGGCCGCTCGCAGAAGAGCGCGACGGTCTGCGCCACCACCGGGATCATGCGCAGGCTCTCCCCGAGCGAGCTCGAGGGCGTGATGGCGCACGAGCTATCGCACGTCAAGCACCGCGACGTCCTGATCATGACCATCGCGAGCTTCTTCGCGAGCCTCGCGGCGATTATGCTGCAGTTCGGCTTCTTCTTCGGCGGCGGCGGCGACGACGAGAACCCGAGCATCCTCGTCATCCTGCTCGTCTCGTTCCTCGTCTACATCATCTCGTTCTTCCTGATGATGGCCCTGTCGCGCTACCGCGAGTTCGGGGCGGACCGCGGCGCGGCGATCGTCACGGGCCGCCCGAGCGCTCTCTCGTCCGCGCTGGTAAAGATCTCGGGCGCGATGCAGACCGTGCCCACTGCGGACCTGCGCGAGGCGGAACGTCTGAACGCGTTCTTCATCGTGCCGGCGAGCGTGAAGGGCTCGCTGCAGAACATCTTCTCCACGCACCCGCCGATGGAGAAGCGCATCGAGCGCCTGCAGCAGCTCGAGCGCCAGCTCCAGGGCACCGCGGCCTAGCCTTGGGCTTCCTCGACGCGATCTTCGGGTCCAAAGGCAAGCTCAAGGGGCCCGCCGCGGACCGTCTCTTCGCGATGACGACCGCGTGGGTGACGCTCGATACGTCCCTCGGGTTGAAGCACAAGGAGACCGCCGGGATCGTGTTCCAGCCGCTCGGCACGGCCGACTTCCAGGGGATCCTCGCCGAGACGGAGGAGCTCCTCGCCGGCACCGCCGCCGAGACCGGGAGCACCGTCGAGAGCAAGGAGGACGAGTTCGGCTACCGCTGGCTCGTGCTGCACGACCCCGACTTCGAGGACCTCGTGGTGGCGCTCAACACCGTCTCCGTGCAGCTCCAGGGAGGCGGCTACGGGGACCGGCTGCTGGCGGCGGTGTTCGCCTTCGAGGAGAACGGCAAGCCGGTCTACTTCATCTACAACTTCAAGCGCGGTGCCTTCTACCCGTTCGTGCCCGCGCCGGGCGAGCAGGCGCGCGACAACGAGCGCGAGCTGCGCATTAAGGCACAGCTGGGCGCCGAGCTCCCGTTCGAGGAGGACATCGGACGCTGGTTCCCGCTGTGGGACGTGCCGTTGTAGGCATGTCCGTGTACCGCGAGCACGCTCCGGCGCCGGACCTGGCCGGGCTCGTGGCGTGTACGTGGGAGCGGCGCGGCGCGAGCGCCGGCGAGGTGCGTGTGCTTCCCGACGGATGTGCGGACCTCGTGTGGTCGAGGAGCGGCGGGCTAAGGATCGCCGGGCCGGACACCGGACCGGTCGTCTACGAGCTCGAGCCCGGCTACGAGGCCGCCGGCCTGCGGCTGCGTCCCGGCGCCGCCGGCAGCGTGCTCGGCATCCCGCTCGCCGAGATCCGCGACCAGCGCGCTCCGCTCGAGTGGCTCTGGGGCCGTGACGCCGCGCTGCTCGAAGAACGCCTCGCTCTCTCCGAGCCCGGCGACCGCCGACGTCTCCTCGAGCAGGCGGTCCGCCCGCTGGCCCGCGAGGCCGAGCCCGACCCGCTCGTCGTCGCGAGCCTGGGGCTGCTCGGCCGGCGCGAGAGCAGCGTCGCCGAGCTCAGCCGCACGCTCGCAATCGGCGAGCGCGCCCTACGGCGCCGCTTCGACCGCGCGATCGGCTACGGGCCGAAGAAGCTCGACCGCATCATCCGCTTCCGCCGCTTCCTGCATCGGGCGGGCTCGCGCCGCGAGGAAAGCCTGGCCGAGACCGCATTCGAGCTCGGCTACGCGGACCAGGCCCACCTGACGCGGGAGTGCCGCCGGCTGTCGGGGCTGACGCCCGGCGATTTGCTCGGCGCCTAGGTCACTTAGCGGGTGCCGCGCGTCCAGGAGTCCATCGACACGCGCGCGTCCCGTCCCGACGCGCTGCCGGGTCCGAAGGCGCCGGGCGCGTCGCTGTACGCGTTGCGGTAGGGGTGCTCCGCGATGCCGCTTCCGCTCACCGTGTAGTAGCCGTACACGACTCCGACGAACATGACTGCGCAGAAGATCAGGATCTCCACGGCTTCTCCTAACAGGGCGGTTCCGGGGGACCAAGAGCGTCCCGCACCGGGCCGGCCGGCTGTGTGACGCTGGTCACAAGAGGGCTAGTCGACCAGCGCGCCGCAGCTGACGTTGACGGTGGCCGCGGTCAGTCCGGGATCAGGCCGTCACCCGTGAACTCGCCCTGCGCCTCGGCGAAGGAGATGTCCCGCGGGGGCAGGATCACGTCCGACTCGACCAGCTCGTCGTCCTCCAGTGCGTTGCCGTCGCTCGCCACGAGCTCCAGCATCTGCGACCAGAGCTCGCGGAAGCCGGTCTCGTCGCCCTGTTCGACGGCCGCCACCGCGCGGTTGTCGAGCTCGTTCAGGCGCTCCGAATCCTGGTCCGGCAGCCTGAACTGCCCCTCCCCCGCGACCCGGACGATCACGCGTTCTCCTTCCCCTGCTCGAGCGCGGGCGAGTCGCCGCCGCCCGAGGCGAGCTCGGCCTTCATCTTGGAGAGCTCGTCATCCACCTGGGCGCCGCTAGTGAGCTCCTGGAGCTGCTTCTCGATGTCGTCCTGACCTGAGCCGAGCTGCGTGATGTCGTCGAACGTGCCGGCCGCCTCGAGCTCCTCGACGGCGCCCGCGCGGGCGCGCATGGTCTCGGTCTTCTCCTCGGCTCGCTGCATCGCGAGCCCGAGGTCGGCCATCTCCTCGCCCACCCCGCTCGCGGCCTCCGAGATCTTCACCTGGGCCTCCGCCGCGGAGTACTGCGCCTTGATGACCTCCTTCTTCGTCCGGAAGGCCTCGATCTTCGTGCGCAGCTTCTGCTCGTTCTCGGTCAGCTTCTCCTGCTGCCCCTCGAGCTCGGTGATCTGTGTGTCCAGTGACTGCAGCTCCGTCTGCGCGAGCGTCTTGCGCTCGAGCGCCATGCGGGCGAGGTCCTCGCGCCCCTGCGACAGCGCCTGGCGGGCCTGCGTGTCGAGCTTGACCACCTGCTGCTCGAGCTTCGTCGACTGCATCTGCAGGCGCTTCTTCGCGGTGACCACGTCGGCGATGCCCTTCTTGACGTTCTGGAGCATCTCGACCTGCTTCTGGTAGCCGTAGTCGAGCGTCTCGCCGGGATCCTCGGCCCGATCGAGCATTCTCGAGATCTTCGACTTGATGACCGTGGACATGCGTCCGCCGAGCCCAGGCATTCCACTCCTCCTTGGAGCTTGCGTTTCGATGCCGCGCCTCTTCCGAGACGGGCCACCAAGACTAATGGCCGCGGGCCGGCGGCCGCGGGCGCACCGTCGATCGTGCCGCGCCGGATAGGGTGGCGCCCCTCCGGCATGGACCCGAAGCCCGCCTCACACTCGATCTCCGTCCTCAGCCGTTGGATGGGAATCGGCGACGCCAACATCGCCGGCAACGTCCACGGCGGCGTGATCCTGCACATGTGCGACGAGGTGGCGGGGATCGCGGCGCTGCGCCACTCCGGTCGCCGCTGCGTGACCGCCGGAATGGACCGCATGACGTTTCGCAACCCGGTCTATGTCGGCTCGCTGGTGACGGTCAAGGCGACCGTCAACGCGGCCTGGCGGACCTCGATGGAGGTGGGCGTGCGGGTCGAGTCGGAGGACATCCGGAGCGGCGAGGTCACGCACACCTCGGCCGCCTACCTGACGATGGTCGCCCTCGACGACGAGGGACATCCGACCGAGGTCCCGCCGGTCAAGCCGGAGACGGCCGACGAGCAGCGCCGCGGCCGCGAGGCTCAGCTGCGCCGCGACAACCGGCTCGCCGAACGCCGGCGGATCGAGGAGGACCGGGCGCGGGAGTAGGAGGCTAAACGGTCTCGCCCGGCTGCGGCTCCTCCCCGGGGAGCTGCACGAACTCGCTGAACCTGCCGTCGCGGAAGGCGAAGCGGACCTTGACGATGCCGGCGCACGGTCCCCCGGGGCCGGCGCGCAGCCTGAAGCTGGCCAGGACCTTGGCGCCCTCGTCCTCGACCTTGGTCAGGTCGGCGCGACAGGGCAACCCGGAGTTCCACAGACGCGCGGCCGCCCGGTCGCGCAGCCGGTAGGGGATGCCCTGGTCGATAAGCGCGCCTCGCACGAAGAACGTGGCGGCGTGGTCGTAGTCGCCTCGGTTGAGTGCCCCGAGCCAGTCCCGGATCAGGCGGCCCTCGTCTGACCCCGTGCCGGTCCCCTCGCGCTCCGCGGCGGGCGGCCGCGCGGCCTCCGGTTTGTCCGCATCGCCGTCGCCCGCATCGCATCCCGAGAGGGCGGCGAGCACGGCTAAGACGGCGATGAGGTGCGCCGGGCGCACACCCCGGAGGGTACGCCCGGCGCACCGGCGCCATTCGAAGTTGGCGCGCCTACAAGGAGCGCTGGTAGCGCTCGAGCGCCCGCAGCGCGAACCAGGCGCACAGCGCCAGGAACCCGGTGAGGAGGCCGGCGCGGGTGAGCACCACGTCCCAGCCGCCATCGCCGAGCGCCGCCGCGCGGGCCCCCTCGACCGCCCACTCGAGCGGGTTGAAGTCCGCCACCGTGCGCATCCAGTCCGGCATCAGCTCCGGCTGCATGAACGTCGAGGACAGGAACGACAGCGGCAGCTGCAGGAACGTCAGCGTCGCGATCAGCGTCTCTTCCTTGCGCGCCGTCAGCGCGAAGCCGATCGACAGGGTGCCGAAGCACGCCCCGATCAGCACGGCGATCCCGATCATCGCGAGCACGCCGGGCACGCCGTTCGCGAAGCCCGCGCCCGCCACCATCGCGATCCCGACGATGATCAGCGACTGGATCGCGATCGTCACCGAGTTCTGGGCCACGCGGCCGGCGATCAGCGCGCCGCGGCTGATCGGGGTCACGAGCAGCCGGTCGGTCACGCCGCGGTCGAGGTCCTCGATCACGGGCATGCCGCCCCAACCCGCCGAGAAGAACGCCGTCATCACGATGATGCCCGGCGCTATGAACTCGACGTAGGACTCGGTCCCGAAGCCGGGGATGTCCGAGACGACCTCGAACAGCGAGCCGAACAGCAGCAGCCAGATGATCGGCTGGACGAGCGTGACCGCGATCCACCACGGCTGCCGCCAGAGCTGCAGCAGGTGGGTCGCCGTCATGTATCGGGTGTGTCGAATCAGGGCCGTCATCCGGCCACCTCCTCCTTCTTCTCGGCGCCCGCGTCGGCCTCTCCGAACGAGCGGCCCGCGTAGCGCAGGTAGACATCGTCGAGCGACGGCCTGGCGACGGTCACCGACGCCACCGCCACGCCGTGGGTGTCGAGCGCGGCCAGCACCGCGGGCACCGCCCGGGCGCCGTCCTCGGCTCGCGCGCGGACCGTACGGCCGTCGACGCTGATCTCAGCGATCCCGGGGATGCGCTCGAGCACCGGCCCGGCCCCATTCAGCTCCGCCTGGTCGAGCTCGACCTGGACGGCGTCGCCGCTGAGCTCGCGCTTGAGCTCATCGGGCGATCCGGTCGCCACGACCTTGCCGCGGTCCACGATCGCCAGCTGCGCCGCCAGCCGATCCGCTTCCTCCAGGTAATGGGTGGTGAGGAGAACGGTCATGCCCTCCTCGCGGCCGAGCCGCTCGATCTCCTGCCACATGTCGGCCCGCACCTCGGGGTCGAGCCCGGTGGTGGGCTCGTCGAGGAACAGGACCCGCGGCCGGTGGACGAGCGCCAGCGCGATGTCGAGCCGGCGCTCCATGCCGCCCGAGAAGCCGCGCACGATGCGGTCGGCTGCCTCAGAGAGGCCGAAGCGCTCGAGGAGCTCGTCGATCCGCGCCTCGCGCTCGGTCCCGCGCATCCCGTGCAGCCGCGCGCTCAGGCGCAGGTTCTCCCTGGCCGTGGCCTCACGGTCGGCGCCGGCCCGCTGGCCGACGACGCCGATCGCGTTGCGCACCTTGGCCGGATCGGCCAGCACGTCGTGGCCCGCGACCCGCGCGCTGCCCGCGTCCGGCCGGGCCAGCGTGGTCACGATCCGCACCGCGGTCGACTTGCCGGCTCCGTTCGGACCCAGGAGGCCGAACACGGTTCCTTCCTCCACCGCGAACGACAGGCCGTCCAGGGCCCGAACATCGCCCGGGTAGGTCTTGAAGAGGTCTTCTGCCTCAATCGCCCTTGTCACGCTTGCTCCTTCACTCCTTCGGGTGTAGGATTATTCGAACTTCGGATCATACTAACTTCGAAACATTCGAATGTCAAACAAAACTGGAGTGAGAAAGGTCACACGCCGGGCGGCGGCTGAGGAAGCAGCTGCTGCGCGGGCGGACGAGATCGCGCGCATGACGCGGCAGGCGCGTCTCTTCCAGATCGCCTCGGACAAGATGGACGACGCGTTCGGCCGCCTCGTCGGGATCAACACCACCGACCAGCGCTGCCTCGATCTCGTCGACGTGCACGGGGGCATGACGGCGGGGGAGCTGGCCGAGGCGGCGAGCCTCAGCCCCGGGGCCGTGACGACCGTGCTGGACAGGCTCGAGCGCATGGGCTTCGTCACGCGGACGCGCGACGAGACCGACCGGCGCCGCGTGATCGTCGAAATGACCGACAAGGCGAGGGAGCTCGCCGGGGCGGTCTATGGCCCGATCGCCGCCTATGCGCGGGAGTACATCGAGACGCTGTCGGACGAGGAGATCGCGGTGATCAACCGCTTCCTCGAGGCGGCCGTCGAGGTCAACGAGCGCCGGGCCCGCGAAATCAACGACGGCCAGGCCTGAGGAGGGCTACCCTCAGCGGAGGTGCTGGCGCTGCTCGCCCACTCCGGCCATCCTGTCTACGACCATCCGGCCATGGCCGCGATCGCCATTGCGGCGATCGTGATTCCACTGGTCGTGCTGGGCGTCGTGGGCCGGATCTTCGTGCGCTCGGCCAAGGACGAGCGCGAGCGCGAGTCGACGACCCCCGGCGACCGCTGAGCCTCCGTCAGGCCGCGACCGTGTCGCCCGGCGCCTCGTCGAGCAGCGCCTTGGCCTCCTCCAGCTTGCGCTGGTAGTCCGCGCGCTGCATGCGCGAGACGACGAGCCGCTGGACCTGGGCCGTGCCCTCGAAGATCTGGTAGATCTTCGCGTCCCGGAACCACTTCTCCAGCGGGCAGTCGCTGGTCTGGGCGTAGGGGCCCACGAGATCCATGAGCGTCGTGGTGGCCCACATCGCCACGTCGCCCGCCTTCAGCTTCGACATCGAGCCCTGGCCGCCGGTCATCGGCACGCCGTTGCGGCCCATCCAGGCGGCGCGCCAGACGAGCAGCCGGGCCGCCTCGATCTCCGTGGCAACGTCGGCGAGCGTCTGCTGGATGCGCTGCTGGTCGAGCAGCGGCACGCCGTCCGCGGAGCGGCCCTCGAGGTAGCCGAGCGTCCATTCGTAGGCCGCCTGCGCGATGCCGAGCGCAGAGGCGCCCACCAGCGGACGGGTGAGCTCGAAGGTCGCGAGCGCGTTCGAGGAGCGCCCGGTCGACTCGCCCGAGCGCGCCCGCTCGAGCTTGCGCTGCAGTTTCTCGTAGCCGCCGAGCAGGTGATCCATCGGCACGCGGCAGTCCTCGAGGATGACCTCCGTGGTCTGCGAGGCGCGGATGCCGAGCTTCGACTCCTTCTTGCCCATCGACAGGCCCGGAGTGCCCTTGGGGACGACGAACGAGGCCTGGCCGCGGTGGCCCAGGTCCTTGTCGACGGTCGCCACGACCACCGTGACATCCGCGATCCCGCCGTTGGTGATGAAGACCTTGGTGCCGTTGAGAACCCACTCGTCGCCGTCCAGCACCGCGGTGGTCCGCAGCGAGCGCACGTCGGAGCCGGCGCTCGGCTCGGTCACGGCATAGGCGCCGAGCTTGATCTCGTCCCCCTCGCCGAAGCACTCGGGGACCCAGCGCGCGATCTGCTCAGGGGTCCCGGATGAGGCGATTCCCGCCGCGGCGAGCGAGCCGCCCGAGATCGCGAGCGCGATGCCGGCGCAGCCGTAGTGGAGCTCCTCGGCGAAGATGCAGCCCATGATGCCGTCGGGGTCCGAGCCGACCTTGGTCAGCTGGTCCATCCCGTGCAGCCCCCACTCGCGCGCGGTCTTGATGACCTCCCACGGGACGCCCTCGTCGCGGTCGTACTTCGCGGCGACCGGCCGGATTACCTCCTCGGCGAACCTGCGACAGGTCCGCTGGAACTCGAGCTGTTCTTCATTGAGCCTGAAATCCACGCTTATCGGGCCTCCACGCCAATTGACTGACTAGTCAATCGTACGCTACCCCGGCGGTTTTCGCCTGCGGTTCTGGCTATCGTCAAGTCGGCATTGCGCCGCCTTCTCGCCCTCCTGCTGGTCCTTCCCGTGGCCCTCTCCGGCTGCAGCCTCGGCGACGAGGACCCGCCTCCGCCGCAGGTCGGCGTGAAGGCCGAGGACGAGCAGGCGGCTGAGGAGCTCGGCTTCCCCACGAGCGCCACCCGCAACACGGTCAGGGTCGGCGGAGGCGACGCCGCGGCCGACGCGGCGGGCGTGGCGAACGCGCTCTACCCGGCCACGGGCGACTCCGACCGCCCGACCGCGGTGGTGCTGGTCGACCAGGAGGACTGGGTCTCGGGGATCGCCGCCTCGGTGCTCACCGGGCCGCCGATCGGGGCGCCGATCCTCCTCTCCGACGGCGACGAGCTGCCGGCGGTGACCGAGGACACCCTCGAGCGTCTCGACCCGAAGGGATCGGATCTCTCGAAGGACGCCCAGGTGATCCGCATCGGGCCGGACGTCGCGCGCCCCGAGGGCTTCAGGCCCGCCTTGATCCCGGGCGACAACACCTTCGAGCGGGCGGCGGCCATCGACCGCTTCTTCTCCGCGGCGCGCGGCAAGCCCTCGAACGACGTCCTCCTCTACTCGGGCGAGCAGCCGGAATGGGCGATGCCGGCCGCCGCGTGGGCCGCCCGCTCCGGCGACTCCGTCCTGCCGGTGAGGGCCGACTCCGTGCCGGCGCCGATCCTCGAGTCGATCCGCGCGCACGAGCGGCCTAACGTGTTCGTCCTCGGTCCCAAGCGCGTGATCTCGGAGCGGGTGGTGCGCCAGCTCGAGGGCAAGGGTCCGGCACGGACGGTCGAGCGCATCGAGGGGCCGACGCCGGTCGAGAACGCGATCGCGTTCGCGCGCTATGAGAAGGGCGATTTCGGCTGGGGTGTCGTGGTGCCGGGCTACAACTTCGCGCTGGCGAACGTCTCGCGCCCGCTCGACGCGGCGGCCGCCGCCGCGCTGGCCACGCGCGGGGTCTTCGCCCCACTGCTCCTGACCGACGATGCCGCGCGGCTGCCCAAGCCGCTCGAGGAGTACTTCCTCAGCGTCCAACCGGGCTACGAGGACGACCCGGGCGAGGCGGTCTACAACCGCGCCTGGATCCTCGGCGACGACGACGCGGTGTCGGTCGAGGAGCAGGCGCAGCTCGACGCGATCACCGAGCTCATCCCGGTCCAGGCGACCGCACCTAGGCTGCACGTAGGATTCCGCGCGCATGTCCGAGTACGAGCGCCCCGACCGCTCCGTGCGCGAGCCGACCGTTGAGGACGTCCGCCAGCTGATGGGCGCCTCGACTCCGCACTTCGCGCTGCAGCTCCGAAACCGCATCCGGAACCTGATCGCCGGCCTGCCCGAAGGCCACCCGGCGCGCGTGGAGGGCGAACGGGAGATCGCCCGCCTGGACCAGATCGCGCTCGGCTCCGAGCGCCGCGGGCCGATCCAGCCCGGCGAGCACGGGCTCCCGAGCTACCGCGGCCCGGACTGACCCGCCGGACTGCGTCCCTTTTGCGGCGCGTCGGGCCGCGCTACTCTCGTAACAGGCGCCACGAGCAAGGAGAGGCAATGGCTTGGGAGTTCAGCGTGCTGGTCGTAGCGAACGTGACCGCGAGCTCCGATGAGCTGCTCGAGGCCATGCGCGAGCGCGCGGGGCAGGGCGCCTGCCGCTTCACCCTTCTCATCCCGGCAAGCGGGGCGGAGGCGCGCACGCGGCTCGAGAACGCCCTCGAGCGGATGCGAGGCGCCGGCCTCGAGAGCGTGTCGGGGCAGGTGGGCGATCCCGATCCGGTCGTGGCCGTGATGGAGGCGTGGGATCCGATGAAGTTCGACGAGATCCTGGTCTCGACTCTCCCCACGGGCAGCTCGCGCTGGCTCGGCCTCGACCTGCCGCACCGGCTCGAAAAGCTGACCGCCGTTCCCGTACGGCACGTGATCTCGCACCCGCGGCCCGAAGTCCAGACGAGCCCGGCGCCCGAGCACGAGCGCCACGGGGTGCTCGCGCCGCTCGCAGCGGTGTTTACGCGGCGCTGAGGTCCTGCGCCGCCGGCTCGGCCGGCTTCACGGGAACCGGATTCGCGGAATTCAGGCCGGACAGCTGGGCCACCCGCTCGCGATGCTCGGCCGCCGAGCCGAACATGAGCCCGTTCGCCTTCGCCCGCTTGAGGAAGAAGTGGAGGTCGTGCTCCCAGGTGAAGCCGATGCCGCCGTGGACCTGCAGTGACGACGTGCACACGCGCCAAGCCGCGTCGGACGCGTAGGCCTTGGCCATCGAGGCGGCCTGGCCGAGCGACTCCGGCTCGGCGTCCGCGCACCAGGCCGCGTAGTACGCGGCGGAGCGCGAGCTTTCCACCTCGAGCAGCATCTGGGCGCAGCGGTGCGAGACGGCCTGGTAGGAGCCGATCGGGCGGTCGAACTGCTTGCGGTCGCGCGCGTATTCGACGGCCATCTCCATCGCCCGCTGCGCCACGCCCACGTTCTCCGCCGCCAGCGCCGCGCAGATCCGGTCGAGCGCCGGCCCCGGATCGGCCACCAGGGGGTCGCCGCTCTCGGCGCGCACGCGGCCGAAGCGCCGGGTCGCGTCCAGGGTCTCGAACGGCTCGACCTGGGCGCTGTCCCGCTCGACGACGAAGCCCTGTCCCTGCCCGGCTAGCACGATCAGGTCGGCACTGTCCGCGTCCGGCACCAGCCGGGCCTCACCGTCCTTCCAGTGTCCGACGGTGCCGCGCAGCTCGCCCGCGGCCAGGCCCGGAAGCCAGCGCGCCTTCTGCTCGTCCGAGCCCGCGAACTGCAGCGCCAGGCCGGCGGCGACGGTCGAGAGGAAAGGCACCGGTGCGAGCGCGTAGCCGAGCTCCTCCATGAGGATGATCAGCTCGACCGTCCCGAGCTCCTGGCCGCCGTGCTCCTCGCCCATGAAGATGCCGGCCCAGCCGAGCTCGCACATCTCCTTCCACGCGTCGTCGTCGTACGCCTTCGATTCCGCCAGCTCGCGAACGTGCTCGAGCTTGAAGCGCGCCGAGAGGAACTCGCTTGCGGTCCGCTTGATCGCCTGTTGGTCGTCCGAGAAGTCGAAGTTCATTTGATTCCTTTCCCTGCGCAGCCGGCCGAGCCGGCTGCTTCGGGCCTCCCTCTATCGCAGCTTCGGCAGGCCGAGCACCCGCTCGGCGATGATGTTCTTGAGGATCTCGGTGGTGCCGCCCTCGATCGAGTTCGCGCGCGAGCGCAGCAGGCGGTAGGTCCAGCGCGAGTCCCAGTCCGCGCCGTCCTCGCCGAGGATGTCGACGGCGAGCTCCGTGAGCGCCTGGTTGATCTCGCCCCACTGCCACTTCGGCAGCGAGCCCTCGGGGCCCGGCACCCCCCGCTTCATGATCTGCGTCAGGCCGCGCCACGAGTTCAGGCGCAGCAGCTCGACCTCGATCGTCAGCTGCGCGATCCGCTGCCGGATCACCGGGTCGTCGGCCATGCCGCGCTCGCGGGCGAGCTCCGTCACGTCCTGGAGCGCGATCCTGACGCCGGCCGCCGCCGAGGCGCCGAGCCCCGCGCGCTCGTTCATGAGCGTCGTGATCGCGACCGCCCAGCCGTTGCCCACGCCCCCCACGACGTTCTCGTCGGGGATGCGCGCTTCCTCGATGAAGAGCTCGTTGAACTCCGGCTCGCCGGTGATCTGGCGGAGGGGCCGCACCTGCACGGCCTCCTGCTCCATGTCCATGATGAAGTAGGTGATGCCCTGGTGCTTCGGCACATCGGGGTCGGTGCGCGCCACGAGCATGCACCACTTCGCCTTGTGCGCATAGGTCGTCCAGACCTTCTGCCCTGTCACGATCCACTCGCCGTTCGACTTGACCGCGCGGGTCTTCAGCGAGGCCAGGTCCGAGCCCGACTCCGGCTCCGAGAAGCCCTGGCACCAGATCTCGTCGCCCGTCAGGATCGGCTGGAGCAAGCGCTCCTTCTGCTCGTCCGTGCCGTGGTGGATCACCACCGGACCGCCCATCACGAGGCCCAGGAGGTTCACCGGCTGGGGCGCCCGGGCGCGCGCCATCTCCTCGCCGAAGAGCGCCTGTTCGACCAGCGTCGCGCCGCGGCCTCCGTACTCCTTGGGCCAGGCGAAGCCGGCGTAGCCGGCGTCGTACAGCTTGCGCTGCCACGTCCGGCGGTGGTCGAACGCCGCATCCTCACCCGGCGGATCCTCGCCCGGGTGGTTGTCGGCCAGCCAGGCGCGCAGCTCGTCGCGGAACGCCTCTTCGGAGGGCGAGAGGGTCAGGTCCATGGCGCGGTAATGTACCAGCCCGTACACAAGGTGAGCTCCGAAGCAGCCGACATTCCCCGCCGCCTCCCGCGCGGCACCCACGGACTCGACCCCGAGCTGGTGGCCGCGTCGCAGCGGACGCGCCTGCTCGAGGCCGTGGGGAGGGCGGTCGCGGACAAGGGCTACGCGGCCGCGACCATCGACGACGTCGTTCGCGGCGCGGGCGTCTCGAAGAAGACCTTCTACGAGCACTTCCGCGACAAGGAGGACTGCTTCCTCGCCGCCTACGAGACCGCCGCCGACCAGCTCTTCGAACGCGTCCGCGAGGCCCAGCGGGGCCCCGAGGGCTGGCTCGAGCGCACGCGCGCGGGCATCGTCGAATACCTGCGCTGGCTCGCCGCTGAGCCGGCGCTCGCGCGGGTCTTCCTGATCGAGGTGGCCGCCGCCGGCCCGCGTGCCGCCGAGCGCCGCGAGCGCCTGCGCGACCGCTACGCCGACCGGATGCGGACGCTCCAGGACGAGGCACGAGCGGAGATCCCGGGGCTTCCGGAGCTCCCCGGCGAGGTCTTCCAGGCTGTCGTGGCCGCCGTCGACGACCTCGTGGTCCGCCGGATCAGGGAGGGCGGAGCCGCGGACCTCTCGCAGCTGGAGCCGACACTGCTCTACCTGCAGGTCGCGCTCTTCGCGGGGCCCCGGGCGGCGGCGGAGTCGGCCGGCTTCGCGTCGACTAGTAGCTCTTCGGCAGCCCCAGCGAGTGCTCGGCCACGTAGTTGAGGATCATCTCCCTCGACACCGGAGCCGTGCGGGTGAGGCGCACGCCCCACCACATGTCGGATAGCCCGTACTCGAGCGCGAAGCCGTTGCCGCCGTGCGTCTGGATGGCGCGGTCGACGCAGCGGATCGCCGCCTCGGCGGCGGCGTACTTGGCCATGTTGGAGGCCTCGCCCGCCCCGGGCGCGCCGGCGTCGTAGAGCGCGCACGCCTTCTGCGTCATGAGCTTGGCGAGCTCGAGCTCGATCTTGGCCTCGGCCAGCGGGTGGGCTATGCCCTGATGGGTGCCGATCGGCGCGCTCCACACCTGGCGCTCGCCCGCGTATGCCGCGGCCTTCTCGAGGGCGCGCCGCCCCGCGCCGCAGGCGATCGCCGCCCCCATGATCCGTTCCGGGTTGAGCCCGTCGAACACCGGGCCAAGCCCGCCACCCTCGCCCCCGATCAGGCGCTCCTCCTCGAGCTCCACGTCGTCGAAGAACAGCGTCCACTGCTTGTCCGGGCCCAGGTAGGGCATCGGGATCTCGTCGCGCGTGAAGCCCGGCGTGTCGACGTCCACGATCGCGAGCGAGGGCAGTCCGAGCGAGCCGTCCGGCAGCCGGCTGCGGGCCACCACGAGCACGGCGTCCGAGTGCTCGACTCCAGAGATGTAGGTCTTCTGGCCGTTGAGCACGAACCGGTCGCCGCGGCGCTCGACCGAGGTCGCGAGGTTGTGCGAGTTCGTCCCGGCGTCGGGCTCGGTGATCGCGAAGGCGATCTTCGTGCTGCCGGCGGCGATGCCGCGCAGCCAGCGGTCGTTCTGGGCGTCGGTCCCGTGGCGCGCGAGGATGTTTCCGACGATCGCGGGCGACACCACGATCAGCAGGAGCGACTTGCCGGCCGCCGCGATCTCCTCGCCGACCGCCGCGAGCCCGCTCATGCCGAGCCCTCCGCCGCCCCACTCCTCGGGGAGGTTGACGCCGAGGTAGCCCTTCCCGGCCAGCGCGTCCCATAGCTCGGTCGGCGGCTCGCCGGCGGCGTGCTTGCGGCGGGAGTAGTCCTCCGGGAACTCGTCGCAGATGCCGCGCACCGTGGCGCGGATCTGGCGCTCCTCATCGGAGGGAATGAGCCGGAGCACGGCCTCGGTGGCGATCGTCATGGGCGCATAGGATGCCACCGTGCGCGTGCCCGCCTGACCGCTACTCCTCGCCGGCCTCCTGGCGCGCCAGCTCGAGCTCCTTCTCGACGGTTCCCCGCTGGTTTGGGACCTGGAGCCGTTGCTCCAGGATCGGGATCGCCTCGTCCGGCCGGCCGGCGAGGCGGAGCGACCTCCCGAGGTTGAAGAGCGCGTAGGCGTAGTTCAGGTCGCTTGTCCCGGGCGGGAACGAGTCGACGGCGCGCTGGAGGACCGGAATCGCCTCCTCGTAGCGGCCGGCGTTCATCAGCTCGAATCCCTGGGCGTTGAGCTGGGCGCCGCTGGGATCGCCGCCGCCGCTCGGCTGTTCGGCCCTCGGGCGCCGGCTCGGCGGGCGGCTCCGCGGGCGGCTCCGCCTCGGGCGCCTGCTGCTGCTCCTCGGGCGCCGGCTCGGCGGGCGCCTCGGCGCCCTGGTCTCGCTGCTGTGCCTCCCGGTCCCGGCTCTCGGCGGGCGGCTGTCCGGCTCGGTCGCCGCTCTCGCCGCCACCGTCCCCGTCACCGGCCCCAAGAACGATCGCGAGCGTGGCTATCGCGAGCGCTATCAGGAGTCCGGCCAGGAGCAGCGGCAGATACCGACGCCGGTCCGGGTCGACGCGGACGCGGCGAGCGCCGGCCGCGGGCCCGCCCGCGCCGGCGCCGTCGGCAGGCTGCGGGCTGGGCACCGCGACGGGCGCGGGCGCCCTCCGCGTGAGGCGGCGCGTGACCGCTGTGCGTGGCTCTTCCTCAAGCGCCCGGGCCAGCTCCGCGCCCAGCTGTCCGGCCGATTCGGGCCGCGCTTCCGGGTCGCGGGCCATGCCTCGCTCCAGGACGTCGGCGACTGCCGCCGACGCGGCAGGCCAGTGCTCGCGAAGATCCGGCGGCGGCGCGGACGCGATCGAATGCGCGATTTCCAGGGGAGTCTTGCCCTCGCGCGGGCGGCGGCCGGCAAGCGCCTCGAAGCAGACGGCCGCGAGGGCGTAGATGTCCACGGCGGGGCCGGGCTCACGGCCCTCGAGCTGCTCCGGGGCCATGTAGGCGGCGGTGCCGAGCACGGTCCCGCTGCGCGTGATGCGCGTGCCGTCGGCGGCCGTCGCGATGCCGAGGTCCACGAGCTTGGTCACGCCGTCGTCGCGCAGCAGCACGTTGGCGGGCTTCACGTCGCGATGCACGACGCCCTGTACATGGGCGTGGTCGAGCGCCGCGCCCAGCTCCCTCGCCATCCTCGCCACCCGTCGCGGGCCCTAGCGGGCCGTGACGCAGCGCCTTCGAGAGAGGCTCGCCCGGCACGTACTCCATGACGATGAGCACGCCCTCGTCGTCGACGGCGGTGTCGAAGACCGAAACCAGGTTGGGGTGGTTCAGCGAGGCACCCAGCTTCGCCTCACGCACGAAGCGCCGCTCGATGTCGGCGGGGCTGTCGGCATGCAGCCGCTTGACCGCCACCTCGCGGTCGAGGCGCTCGTCCTGGCAGAGCAGGACAGAGGCCATTCCACCGGAGCCCAAATGTCTGATCACTCGGTAGCGGCCGTCCAGCAGCGTTCCCTGCGTCGATACCGGCACCCTCGGCGGTGTACCCGTCCTGCGCGCGGGTCAACCGCCGCGACGGTGGCGCTAACCGAAACTACACGCGCTGGATGAGCGTGCCGGTGCCCAGACCGCCCCCGCAGCACATCGTGACGAGCCCGATCTCCTTGTCGGAGCGCTCGAGCTCGTGCAGGAGAGTCGTGATCAGGCGGGCGCCCGTCGAGCCGAGCGGGTGGCCCAGCGCGATCGCTCCGCCGTTCACGTTCACGCGCTCCATGTCCGGCTCGAGCTCGCGCCGCCAGGCGGCCAGGACCGACGCGAAGGCCTCGTTGACCTCGAATAGGTCGATGTCGCCGATCGTCATCCCGTTGCGCCCGAGCAGCTTCTTCGTCGCCGGGATCGGGCCGGTGAGCATGATCACGGGATCGACGCCGACGGTCGTCTGGTCGAGCACCCGCGCCCGTGGCTTGAGCCCCAGCGACTCAGCCTTGGAGCGCTCCATGAGGAGTACCGCGGCGGCCCCGTCCGAGATCTGCGACGAGTTGCCGGCCGTGACCTTGCCGTCCTCCTTGAAGGCCGGCTTGAGCTGCGACAACGCCTCGAGATTCGTGTCCGGACGGATGCCCTGATCGGTCACATAGGTGTCCCCGTTGACCGAGAACGGGATCATCTCGCGCTCGAAGCGGCCCTCCTCGGTCGCCCGGTGGGCGTTCTGGTGCGAGCGCAGGCCGATCTCGTCGAGCTCGGAGCGGGGGATCTCCCACTTGTCGGCGATCATCTCGGCCGAGATTCCCTGCGGGACCAGGTTGTACCTCTGCATCAGCTCGGGCGGCCAGGGCGAACCGACGTCGTCGGCCCACTTGAAGCTCATGCCCATCGGGATGTGGCCCATGTGCTCGACCCCGGAGCCGATCGCCACGTCATGCACGCCCGAGGCGATCAGCGCGGCGGCGAAGTTGACCGCCTGCTGAGCGGAGCCGCACTGGCGGTCGACCGTCGTGGCGGGGGTCTCGATCGGAAGACCGGCCTGCAGCCAGGCGTTGCGGCCGATGTTGAAGCCCTGCTCGCCGTACTGCTGCACGCAGCCGGCGACCACGTCCTCGACCTCGGAAGCATCGATGCCCGCGCGCTCGATGACCTCGGTGTAGGCCTTGCCGAGCAGCTCGTTCGGATGGGTGTCCTTGTAGTAGCCCTTCTCGGGATGACCACGACCGATCGGCGTGCGCGCCGCCTCGACGATGACCACCTCGCGACCGTTTCCGTTCTGCATCTGAATGCTTCCTCCGATTCCCATCCCGCGCAGCGGCCGAGCCGGCTGCTTCATTGATGCCATACCCTGCGCAGCCGGCCGAGCCGGCTGCTTCGGGATTCCAATCCCTGCGCAGCCGGCCGAGCCGGCTGCTTCGGCGCTTGTTTTGTGGTAAGCCTACTTCATTGACTGACTAGTCAACCAATGTCACCGGGGGCTCGCAGAGGATGAACAATCGGCTTGGAATCGCAGGAAGCGGGGCGATCGCCTGCGGGCTGGCGCGCGCCGCGGCGGACTCGCACGAGGTCATCCTGTGGGCGCGCAGCGAGGACTCCCGCGAGCGCGCCTGCGCGGAGCTGGAGGACGCCGCCACCGTCGTCACGGACCTGTCCGAGCTGGCCGGATGCGCCGTGATCGTGGAGGCGATCGCCGAGGAGCCAGGCGTCAAGCGGGAGCTCTACGAGGCGCTCGCGAGGATCCTCCCGGAGGAAACCGTCCTCGCCACCACCACCTCGTCCCTCTCGGTCGCCGAGCTCGCGGCGGTGAGCGGGCGCCCGGACCGCTTCGGCGCGCTGCACGTCTTCAACCCGGTGGAGAAGATGAAGCTCGTCGAGCTCTCGTTTCCCGACGGGGCCGCCGAGAGCACAAGGCGCGCGCTGCACGAGCTCTGCGATGCCCTCGGCAAGACCGCGGTCGAGGTTCCGGACTCGGCCGGCTTTGTCGTCAACAGGCTGCTGTTCCCGTACCTGTTCGACGCCGTGCGGCTGCTCGAGCGCAACGGCATCGATCCCGAGTCGATAGACACGTGCATGAAGCTGGGCGCCGGTCACCCGATGGGCCCGCTGGCGCTGCTCGACTTCGTGGGCCTCGACGTGGCCGCCGCGATCGGCGAGTCGATCGGCGCGGACGTGCCGGCCCGCGTCCGCGAGCTGATCGACGAGGGCAGGCTCGGCCGGAAGGCGGGCGCGGGCTTCTACACGTACGGCGAGCGGTAGCTCAGGCTCAGCGCCTGGCGGCCTTGCGCGGCAGCCGCCGCTTCGGCGCGGGCGGCATACCCGCTGCCAGGTCCCAGACGACGTCGGCCTCGCCGATCCCCTGCCGCTGCGCCAGCTCCGCGACGCGGTCCCATGGAAGGGCCGCCTCGGGCAGGTCGTCCCAGCGGGCCAGGTCGAGGGCCTCCAGGGCGCCCGTGAGCACGTGACCCCGCTCCCCGTCGCGGACCAGCGCGCGCAGGGCATCGCGCTGGGAGTCGCTCAGCTTCACGCACCACATGCCCCGAGACCTCCTCGTTTCGAGAAGCAGTCCGGGACTGAAGCTAGCCCCCGGGGCGGACGGACCGCCCTAGCCTTGGCCCTCCTGCTGGCGGCGCTCGACCTCTCCGCGCTGGGTGGAGGCGGCCTGCTCGACGGGCCGCTCGAGACCGGGGGATGGACCCTCCTCGCCGCGTGCGTGGTGATCGCGGATCCGCACCGCCTCGACGCGGTTCTGGCGGACGGCCTCCACGCGCAGCGAGTAGCCGTTGACCTGAACCATGTCGCCGCGTTTCGGCAGCCGGCCGAGCTCACCGAAGACGAAGCCGCCGACCGAGTTGTAGGCCTCGGAGTCGACCGGCAGGTCGAGCCCGTAGTCGGCCAGGTCCATGATCGGGACGTGGCCCCGAACCCACCAGTCCCCGTTGGCTAGCCGCCGCACCCCGGCCACGGCTGGATCCGTCTCGTCGGCGATCTCGCCCACGACCTCCTCGATGATGTCCTCGATCGTGACGATGCCGGCCGTGCGGCCGTACTCGTCGACGACCACGGCCATCGACGCGCGCTCGCGCTGAAGGTCCGCCAGCAGGTCGTCGAGCGGCTTGGTCTCCGGCACGATCAGTGCATCCTTGACGCTGCCCTCGATCGACGCGTCCGGCCCCTCGTTCATGAGCCGGCGCGCCAGCGAGTTGGCGTGCACCACGCCCCTGATGCGGTCGGTGTTCTCGCTCTCCGTGACCACGAGCCGGGTGTGGCCGGAGTCGACGCAGCGGCGCAGCGCGGTCTCCGCCGACTCGGACACGTCGACCGTGACGACGGCGGGAATCGGCGTCATCACCTGGCGCGCCTGCTGCTCGTGGAGGTGGAAGACGCCGGACAGCATGCCGGCCTCGCCGGGGTCGATCTTGCCGCCGAGCGCGCTGCGCGCAATCAGGAGTTTGAGGTCCTCGGAGGAGGACACGTCCTCGAGCTCCCCCTTCGGATCCACCCCGACCACGCGCAGCATCGCGTTGGAGGCCGTGTTCAACAGCCAGATCAGCGGGCTGAAGCCGACGCGGAACCACTGGAGCGGCCGGGCCACGCGCAGTGCCGTGCCCTCGGCGTGCACGATCGCGTAGATCTTCGGCACCTGCTCGCCCACGGTGATGTGCAGGGCCGTCGTGATGAAGTAGGCGATGCCGATCGAGATCGCGAGCGAGAGCCCGTGCGAGATGGAGCTCCCGATCGCGCTCTCAATCAGACTCGCGATCGCCGGCTCGCCCAGGAAGCCGATGCCGAGGGAGGCCATCGTTATTCCCAGTTGGCAGGCCGACAGGTACTCGTCGATCTTGTCGATCTGGGCGAGCACGAGCGTCGCGCCGCGACGGCCCTCATCACGCAACTGTTCGATGCGCCCTTCGCGGGTCCGGACGAGCGCGAACTCGGCGGCAACGAAGAAGCCGTTCGCCGCGACGAGCACGGCCACGCCGAGGAGCAGAAGCAGCTCGGTCATCTCAGACCGACAGCCCCGGCGATGCGGTGTGGCTTCCTACTTCGAGGTGGATCGTCGTCGCTCATTCGGCGGACGCGTCGATCTTAGCGGCCAGTTCGAAGTCGTTGGCGGTGAGGGCACCCTGGCTGTAGGTGGTGATCGAGACCACGACGGTGCCCCAGGAGATCTCCAGATCGGGGTGGTGGTTCATCGCCTCGGCCTCCGGCGTCAGCCTGTTGACGAAGTCCACCGACCCCTTGAAGTCGCCGTTGTCGAACTCCTTGCGGATCGCATCTCCCGCGCGCTCCCAGCCCTCGAGTTGCGCCAGCCGCTCGTCGATCTCGTCGTCGCTCAGACGTGCCATCCTCGTCTCCGTGCGAATCGCCTCACTTGTCCCGTCCGCCACCGAGATGCTCTTCGCGCTCGGCGTCGGCGACGACGTCGTCGCCGTCACCCACGAGTGTGACTACCCGGTCGGGGTCGAGCAACTCCCCCACCTCACCCGCAGCGTGATCCCACTGACCCAGCGAGGGCCGGTGCTTCGCCGCGGCCGAGATCGACGTCGCGGTGCGCGAGCGGACGAGCCGAGGGGAGGCGCTCTACGAGCTCGACGAGGACGTCCTGGCCGACCTGGGCGTCGATCTGATCGTGACGCAGGCGGTCTGCGAGGTCTGCGCCGTCTCGTTTGACGATGTGCGGGCGGTCGCCGAGCGGCTCCCGACGCACCCAGGTGTGATCTCGCTCGATCCCGCCACGCTCGGCGAGGTCCTCGCGGACATTCCGCGGCTCGCCGAGGCCGTGGGGGTGCCCGAGGCGGGCAGCGAGCTTGCCGAGGAGGCGGCCGAGCGGATCGAGGAGGTCGAGCTGGCCGTGCACGGGGACCCGCGGCCGCGCGTCGCGGCACTCGAGTGGCTCGACCCCGTGTTCGTGGGCGGCCACTGGGTCCCGCAGATGATCGAGCTCGCCGGCGGCGAAGACGTGCTCGGAATGCCAGGCGAGAAGTCGCGGACGGCGGAGTGGGCGGAGGTCGAAGCCGCGGCGCCCGAGATCGTGATTGCGATGCCCTGCGGCTACTACGCCGAGCAGGCGGCCGCGGAGGCGATGCTCCACCGCGAGCGGCTTGCGTCGCTCGGGGCCCGCGTCGTGGCGGTGGACGCCGCCGCCTACTTCTCCCGCCCCGGGCCGAGGCTCGTGGACGGCGTGGAACTGCTCGGCCACCTGCTGCACCCGGACGTCTTCCCCGCGCCGCCCACGCGGCGCTCGATCGAGCTGGACCCGGAGCGTCCGGCGAAGGTCTGAAGCCCCGGCTGGGCTAGGCCGAGCCGGCGACCGCGATCGAGCCCGCCACGGCCACCACGCCGAGCGCCCCGCAGATCAGGGCGGGGGCCTGCTGGGGCAGCCGCACCTGGTCGCCCAGATCGAACAGCACCAGCGCGGCCAGGCCGCCCCCGATCAGCCCGCCGATATGCCCGCCGATCGAGATGTTCGGCACCGTGAACGTGATCACGAGGTTCAGGATGATCCAGATCCCGAGCCCGCTCTCCATCAGGCTCAGGCCGCGGTTGCGCGCGTAGACCGCGGCCGCTGCCATGAGCCCGAAGATCGCACCGGACGCGCCGACCGTGAGGCCGTCAGGCTCGAGCAGCAGCGCTCCGAAGGAGCCGCACAGGAGCGACACCAGGTAGATCAGCGCGAAACGCAGTCGCCCCACGGCCGGCTCCAGCAGCGAACCGAGGATCCACAGCGAGAGCATGTTGAACAGCAGGTGGAACAAGCCCGCGTGCAGGAAGCCGGAGGTGAGGAGCCGCCAGTACTCCCCGTCCGCGACCTCCGCACGCGAGAGCGCACCCTCGGTCAGCAGCGTGCTGCCGCCCAGCCCGCCCCCGCCGGTCGCGCTCGCCCCGCCGAGCGCCCCTCCGAGGAAGACCAGGACGTTGATGCCGATCAGCAGGTAGGTCAGCGTCGGCTCGTCGCTGGTCGAGCGCGATCGTCCTCGCCCGAGTGCGCTGGGTGGCGCACTCGGGACAGCGCATCCCGACCGAGGTCGACGTCATGCAGTCGGGGCAGATCGGCCGCCCGCAGTTCGAGCAGTGGACGCCGGTCTCGCGGTTCTTATGGCGGTAGCAGACCTCCATCGATGGGAGGCTCAGACTAGCTGGCGCGCCCCCGGCCGCGACCGGCGTCGAATCAGCTTTCCAGCGGGACGCTCAGGATCGGCTGCTCGCTCGGTGCCCGGGAACCGCCTCGTGGCTCGCGCGTGACGAGCACGGCCTGGGCGCCGCTCAGGTCGTCGGTAACGGCGACGGCTCCGCCACCGTCCGTGCCGACCTCGAAGGTGGGCTGCGGGACGACGGTGCCGTTGCGCTGCACCCACGCCTGGTAGACCTGCGCCTCGTCGAGCTCGGACATGCCGTTGACGCGCAGGATCGCGCCGTTCTCGCCGTCGCCCTCGACCTGCAGGCTGCCGCTGGCCATGGGCATGCGGCTCTCGTCAACGGTCGCCGCGATCGTGCTCGCGCCGTCCTCGCCTCCGAGCTGGGCGACGCCGAAGCCGGCGGCAAGCCCGAGCACGAGTGCGAGTCCGCCGACCGCCAGGGCCGGACGAAGCGAGGGCAGCCTCAGGCGCTCGCGCAGCGGCGTTCGCCGCCGTGCCGGCGCGGCGGCGCTCTCGCCGTCCGTCTCGCGCGCCTCTCGCTCCACAACCTCCATCAGCGACGTCTTCAGGCTGGGCGGCGGCTCGACCTGCTCGACCGAGCGCGGCAGCGCAGCCGCGGCCGGGCGCAGCTGCTCGACCTCGTCGCGGCACTGCGCGCAGTTGGCCATGTGGTGTTCGAAGGCCTGGCGCTCGAGGTCGGTCAGCGCGCCCAACAGGTACGCACCGATCTCCTCGCGATAGCTCGTGTGATCTCTATCCGTCATGCGAATCCCCCTGCCGCGTAGCCCTCTGAGAGCTGCCGCCGCATCTTGTCTAGACCGAGCCGCATGCGCCCCTTCACGGTACCTATGGGCTCTTCCAAAAGCTCGGCAATCTGGCTGTGGCTGAACCCACCGAAGTAGGCCAGCTCGATCGTTCGGCGCTGCTCGTCCGGCAGCGTGTCGAGCGCGCTGCGGATGCTGCGCGCTTCCTCTCTCCGTGCCGCCTCGACCTCGGTGCGCTCGGGCGCCTCATGGCGCTCCTCCACGCCCTCCATCGTCTCTCGCCGGCGGTCGTGCACGAAACTGCGCCGGAGTGCGTCGATTGCCCGGTTGTGGACGATGCCGAGGACCCAGGTGCGGACGCTCCCTCGCGCCTGGTCGTAGCGCAGCCGGCTGCGCCAGATCGACAGAAACGCCTCCTGGGTCACGTCCTCCGCGGTCACGCGGTTGCCGACCATCCGGTATGCGAGCGAGAAAGCGGCGCCGCCATGGCGGTCGTAGAGCAGCTCGAATGCGCGGGGGTTCCCGCTCTGGACGAGCTGCATAACTTCCTCGTCCGCAAGGTCGCGGATGTCACTGGCCATGCGATCTATTTCTACGCTGCGCAGGGCTGGATGGATCAGCCGCGAATGCATCATCCAGCAAGGAGGTCCCGAGTGGACGAACGGTCCCCCGCACAGGTGTTCGCGCTGGTCATCGGGCTGGCGCTCGTGGTCGGCGGCATCGCCGGCTTCTTCTACAGCGCGAGCTTCTCGACCGGCGACGACGTCGAGCGCGAGGCCCTCCTCGGCATCCTTGACGTGAACGGCTGGCACAACGTGGTGCACATCGCCACCGGCGTCCTCGGCCTGGCCGTGGCCGGCTCCTACGGCGGGGCGCGCGGCTACGCGATCGGCATCGGCGTGGTCTACCTGCTCGTCGCGGCGCTCGGCTTCATCGCCGGTGACGGCGAGGAGATCCTCGGCCTGATCCCGGTCAACACCGAGGACAACGTGCTGCACCTGCTGATCGGCATCGCGGGGCTGGGCGCGGGCCTGCTGACTGCGGCGGTCCCGCCGCCGAGCACGCTCGAGCCTGCCGATTAATTCCCGGCCGATCCCCGGTCACAGCAGGGAGCAGCCGGACGCTTTCGCGGCGAGGCTGGAGCGCGTACTTCGCGCTAGCGAGTGACTCCACGACCTGCCCGAGCGGGTCACCGGACGGAAGCCGCGTTCGTTCGGCCAGTGGGCGATTGCGCACGCGGACGCATTCCGCTGACTTCAGCAAGCGCCGGGGCTTCGTCCACCTGTGAAGCGGCTGCACGCCGGCTGCTCGACCGGCTCCGCAGGCGCCGGAGCGGCAGGAGAATGATGCGGGCGAGCAGCCATATGACGAGGGCCACCAGCGCGAGGGGAAGTGCCGGGAGCACCAGCACCAGCGCCAGCACGAGGGCCGGCAGGGCGAAGGGGAAGAGCGCCATTGAGATGACTCCGAGGCCGACCATCCAGCTGCCGGCTTCCAAGGCGACCTCGGACGTCGAGAGTTGCGCGCGAGGCGCGTCCATCGTTGGCTCCTTTTACGGGGTTGCGTCTACTAATGAGACGCAGTGTGCGCCGCGTTTGTGACAGGAACGTGAGTCAGCGCTTGAGGCGCTTCTGGACGTCCTCGGTCACGCCGCGCAGGCTCTTTTCGAGCGCGCGCAGGCCGGGGGTCCCGCGCTTCTTGTGCTGCTGGCGGGCCCGCACGAGCACCAGCCCGCCGGCCGCGGCCGTGCCGACGATGATCGCGGCGGCGGTCGGCACCCAGTTGCGCGGGTCGCGCATCGCCGAGAGCTCCCAGTCGGAGAGCTCGACGGCGGCGGCCTCGGTCAGCTCGGATAGGCCGCGCTCGAGGCGGTCGCTGAGCGCCTCGGGCGGGTCGACCGGCACGAGCGCCGAGCGCAGGAGGCGCTCCACGCGTTCAACGTCACTCATCTGACATCTCCTCCTCGTCCAGCCCCTGCTCGAGCTGTCTGATGGCCCTGTGGATCAGCACCTTCGTCGCTCCCTCGGAGCGGCCGAGCGCCCGCGCGATCTCCCGGTTGTCCATGTCGAGGGCGAACCGCATGATGAGCGCCTCGCGGCGGTCGTCGGGGAGCTTCGACACCCCGGCGAGCACCTCCTTCACCTCCTCGCGCCCCTCCACCACTCGCTCCGTGTCCAGCGGGGCGGAGAGGATCGCGGCGTCGTCGAGGTGCGTCTGCGGCTTGCGCGAGCGGTCGCGGTAGTAGTTCGCGGCGAGGTTGTGCGCGATGCGGATCAGCCACGGCCGCAGCGGGCGTCCGTTCGACTCGCGCTGCGCGCGCTCGAAGTGCCGGTACGCCTGCAGGAAGGTCTGCTCCGTGATGTCCTCGGCGTCGTGGTGGTTGCCGATCCGGTAGTAGGCGTACGAGTAGACGTCGCGCAGATGGGCCCGGTAGAGCTCGCTGAAGTCGCGATCGAGTTGCTGCTTGTCCCCCAACTCCTGCACCTCTCATCGCAGCGTACTCCCGGTCAGGCCGCGTGACTCTTGCGCTTGCGGGGCCGTGCGGAGCGCACGCTCTCCAGCCACTGGTCGGGTGACGCCTCGCCGTCGAGCACGTCGCGCGAGCCCGGTTGTCACCGGCGCTTCGATTCCCCGGCGCTCGAACGCGAGCCCGAGCAACGGAACGGTCGCGAGCGACTCGGCGGTCTGGCTGACCGCCGCCTGGACCTGGGTGGAGGGAAGCCCGGCGCCGACGAGCTCGCCGGCGCGCCGGTTGCGGCTGCCTTCGGCGAGGGCGGTGGCGACGAGGTCACCCGTCCCCGCGAGCCCCGCGAAGGTCTCGCTTCGGCCGCCGCTCGCCAGGGCGAGTTCGTGCACCTCGGAGAAGATGCGCCCGGCCGCCGCACCGGCGAGGTTGGCGCCGCGCTGGGCGGCTGCGGCGGAGGCCAGCGCCGCCGCGTTCTTGGCGCAGGCCGCGAACTCGGTGCCGGTCACGTCGTCGGTGGCGTCGGCGTGCAGTCCGCCCGCCTCGAGGACGTCGCGCAGCTGGCGGCGCAGGTCGGCGTCGCGGGTGGCCACCACCACCGAGGCGCCCAGTTCGATCGCCTCGCGCGGCGTGGGCCGGTCCCGCCAGGGTCGCGACCGCGCGCGCACGCACGCGCTCGGACACGTATGCCGTCGGGGTGGTGCCGAGCGGGGGCACGAGGCCCTTGGACGCGACCAGCACCGCGGAGCGGTCGCCCATGCGCGTGCCGAGCTCGCCGACCACGGCCGGCAGGCTGGCGCAGGGCACGGCCAGCACCACGAGGTCGACGCCTGCGAGGTCGATCTCGGGAACCGTCTTGACGTCGATGGCGCGGTCGAGCTCGACCCCGGGTAGGTAGTCCGGGTTCTCACGCTCGGAGGCGAGTCGCTCCGCCTGCGCGGCCGTGCGGCAGCCGAGCTGCACCTGCAGGCCGGCGCGGGCGAGGACCGCGGCGGCGGCCGTGCCCATGCAGCCGCCGCCCACGACGGCGGCCGTGCGCAGCGGCGGCAGGCCGCCGAGCCACTCCCACTGCAGCTCGACGCACGGCCAGATCCGCTCGGTCACCTCGCCGGCGAGGAACGGGGAGGGATCGGCCACGCGCGGGAATGTCAGCGGTGCGCCGGCGCGGATGTGCACCTTGACGGGCTTGATCTTCCAGCCGTCGCGCGCGCGCTCGGAGCCCGTCACGGCGATCGGCACCACCGGCTTTCCGCTCTCCAGTGCCAGCCGCCCGACGCCCCGCTTCGGGCGCTGGAGCGAGCCCGTCCGGATCCGCGTCCCCTCGGGGAAGATCACCACCACCTCCCCACGCTCGAGCAGCGCGAGCGAGGTGGCCACCGACTCCTCGTCCGATTCGCCGCGGCGCACCGGGAAGGCGCCCATGCAGTTGAGGAACCAGCCGATCAGCGGGTTCTTGAAGAGCTCCTGCTTGGCCACGAAGTAGATCGGGCGCGCCGACGGGCAGCAGCCGATCACGAACGGGTCGAGGAAGCTGCGGTGGTTGGCCGCGAGGATGACGGCCGCCGTCGCGGGATGTGCTCGCGCCCGAGCCGGCGGACTCGGAAGTAGACGAGGATCGCCGCCTTGATGACCCAGCGGGCGGGCCAGTAGACGAGAGTGTTGACGCCCCGGCGCCGCGTGCGCTCGTGATAGACCTCGAGCGGCCGCGCGGTCACCTTCCCTCCTCCTCGGACATCGTGGATTCCCTACCCGCGTCTGGCGCGGGTCGTTACGCTGCGCGAACGGATGGAGTTGCGCAGGCCCCTAAACGGAGCCTTGGCCGGCGCCGCCGCGGCGTCGATCTGGGCGGCACAGGAGCCCCTCGACAAGCGGGTGTTCGGGACGCGGTACGACGACGTCGAGCTGCTCGGCACGCTCTTCACCCGAGGACAGGGCAAGTACGCGGCCGGGCTCGCGCTGCACGTGACGAACGGGGCGATCTTCGGCGCCGTCTACGCCCTGGTGCGGCCGCTGGTGCCGGCGCCGCCGCTCGTGACCGGCGTCGCGGCAGCGCTCGGAGAGCACCTCGCCCTGTGGCCGCTCGCGCGCGTGGTCGATCGCTTCCACCCGGCGCGCGACGAGCTCGAGCCGCTGACCGGGAACCGGCGCGCGTTCGCCGCCGCGACCTGGCGCCATCTCCTGTTCGGCCTGACGCTCGCCGAGATCGAGCGCCGGCTGAACGACATCCGCGAGTTCGAGCCCCTCGAGGAGGTGCCGGTCTCCTCGAACGGCCACGGCAACATCGAGCACGCCGCCGTCGGCGCCGCCGAGTCCTAGACTCGCTCAGGCGACGTCGCCGGAGTAGCTCAGTTGGCCAGAGCAACCGCCTTGTAAGCGGTAGGTCGCGGGTTCGAATCCCGCCTCCGGCTCTCAGCGCGGGGGCGCCGCGGCTAAAGCAGCACCTGGCGGGAGCTCAGGTGTGCTCCCACCTTGCGCTTGACGCGCTGGAGCGCGTTGTCGACCGTCTTGGTGTCGCACTCGAGCCGCGCCGCAATCGCCTCGTAGCTGTGCCCATCGAGGTAGAGGGAGAGCACCGAGCTCTCGAGGTCCGAGAGCACGCTCGAGAGGCAGGCCACGAGGCAGTGGAGCTCCTCCGAGGAGATGACCTGGTTGACGGGATCGTGCGCGTTCGGACCGGGCAGCAGCTCGTCGAGCGTCGGATCGCCGTCTCCGCCGCCCGCGGCGGGCGTCTGCGAGAAGGACACGTACTCGTTGAGCGGGGTGTGCTTGTTGCGGGTCGAGGTCTTGACGGCGGTGATGATCTGGCGCGTGATGCAGAGCTCGGCGAAGTTCCGGAAGCTCGACTCGCGGTCCGTGCGGTAGTCGCGCACCGCCTTGTAGAGCCCGACGAGGCCCTCCTGGATGAGGTCGTCCGCGTCGCCCCCGATGAGGAAGTAGGAGGAGGCCTTCAGGCGCACGAAGCCGTAGTAGCGCCTGACAATCCGGTCGTACGCGTCCTTCTTCCCCTGCTTGGCGAGTGCGATCAGGTAGTGATCATCCAGCTCGACTTGAGACTGAGCTTTGAACCCAGCCGGTCGGGAGGTCGCGGAAGTTGCCATCGAAAGCTCCTCTTCGGGCCGGCACGACCCTTGAAGCTCGGTGACGCACTACCTCCCCTGGGCGTCAGGTTGATCTGAAGGCGAGCCCTAAAGCTCGACTTCAGCCTGATCTGAGCGGCAGTATTGCCTTGTTATGGAGCCCTGTCAAGGGACTTGCGAAAGTGCAAGATTCCGTACACGAGCGCGGCGGCCGCGGTCGAGACGTTGAGCGATCCGACCCTTCCGGAGTGCGGCAGGTGGATCAGCTCGTCGCACGAGGACGCCACCCGCGGGCGCAGGCCCCTGCCCTCGGAGCCGAGCACGAGCACCACACGGCCGCTGTAGTCGGGCCGGTGGTAGGGAACCCTGGCGTCCGCGGCCGCGCCGTACACCCAGGCCTCGCGCTCCTTCGCCACTCCGAGCCAGTCCGCGACGTTGCGGACACGGGCCACATCGAGGTGCTCGACCGCGCCGGCCGACGCCTTGCAGACCGCGGGCGTGATCTCCGCCGAGCGCCGCTCCGGCAGCACGACGCCGGAGCAGCCGGCGGACTCCGCCACGCGGCATACCGCACCGAGGTTGTGCGGATCCTGGATCTCGTCGAGGGCGATCACAAGGGCGTCCTCGGGCTCGAGCAGGGAATCGGCGTCGGCGTAGGGATAGGCCTGGACCTCCGCGCAGATTCCCTGATGGTCGGGCGACCCGGCGCGGTTCTCGATTTCGGCGACCGAGACGATGCTGGACGCGACCTCCGCGAGCAGAACCTCGTGCGACGCCCGTTCGGTGGCATACACGCGCTGAACCCGGCGCTTGCCGCGGATCGCCTCCCGGACCGGGTTGCGGCCGTAGACGATCATGCCCCGGGGAGCGGGACGAGCTTCGCCCCGTCGGGGGTGTCGCGGATCTCCCAGCCGGCTGCGGCGAGCTCGTCGCGGATCGCGTCCGCGCGCTCGAAGTCGCGCGCCGCGCGCGCCGCGTCGCGCTCGCGCGCGAGGCGCCTCAGCTCCTCCGGCGCCTCCTCGTCCCGGGCCTCGAGCAACGTCTCGAGCCCGAGCGCGTAGAGCATCTCGCCCAGCCGTCCCGTTCCCAGCGGCTCGCCGGCGTCGAGCCGGCGATTGGCCTCGGCGACCCAGTCGAACAGCACGGCCCGCGCCTGTGGCGTGTTGAAGTCGTCGGCGAGCGCGTCGAAGAAACGCTCCGCGTAGTCGTCCATCCCGGGCGCCGGCGCCTCGGGGTCGAGCCGCCGGACGAGCTCCCGGATCCGGTCGACGGCGCGGCTCGCGTCTGCGAGCGCCTCCTCGGAGTACGCGACCGGCTTGCGGTAGTGGGCTCCGACCAGCCACATCACGAAGGCCTCGCGGCCGAATTCCTCGAGGGCACCGTGGAGAAGCCGGATGTTCCCGACGGACTTGGCCATCTTCTCGGCGCCCATCTCGACCATGCCGTTGTGCATCCAGATGCGCGCGAGCGGCCGGCCGCGCGCGGCCTCGGTCTGGGCGATCTCGTTCTCGTGATGGGGAAACACGAGGTCCGACCCACCCCCGTGCACCTCGAAGTCGACCCCCAGGATCTCCTCCGCCATCGCCGAGCACTCGATGTGCCAGCCGGGGCGGCCCTCGCCCCAGGGCGAGTCCCAGAACGTGTCCTCGCCGTCCTTGCGGGCCTTCCAGAGCGCGAAGTCCTGGGGCGACTCCTTGACCTCGGCGGCGTCGTCGCCCTCGCCCTGCTGCATCTCCTCGAGCGGGCGGTTCGAGAGCTTGCCGTAGCCGGGGAAGCTCGCGACCCGGAAGTAGACGTCGCCGCTCGCCTCGTAGGCGTGGCCCGACTCGACGAGCGCCTCGATCAGGGACACGATCGGACCGATCGTGTCGGTGGCCCGCGGCTCCGCGTCCGGCCTGCCCAGGCCGAGGCCGCCCGTGTCCGTCACGTAGGCGTCCGTCATCTCACGGGCCAGCTCGGCGCTCGGGACGCCGCGCTCGCGGGCGGCGTCGTAGATCTTGTCGTTGACGTCGGTGATGTTGGCGACGAAGCGCGCCTCGTAGCCCTCGTGCTCCAGGAAGCGCTTCAGCAGCGTGAACATGACATAGGGGCGGGCGTTGCCGACGTGGATGCGCCCGTAGACGGTCGGCCCGCATGCGTAGATGCCCACCCTGCCCGGCTCGCGTGGCACGAGCGGGACCACCGAGCCTCGCAGCGTGTCGTGGAGGCGGACCGTCCGCACGGCGGGAAGGCTACGAGACGGGCGGGCGGCGCTCCGCCCAGCCCATCTCCGCCTCGAGCTGTGCCGCGAGGGCGAGCAGCGTGGCCTCCTCGCCCTTGCGGCCGACGAGCTGGACGCCGAGCGGCAGGCCGTCGTCGGTCGTGCCCGCCGGGACGGCGAGCGCGGGGTGCCCGGTGAGGTTCCAGTGCGCGGCGAAGGGATAGGCGGCGATCATGCCGAGCAGGGTGCGAAGCGCCCCCAGCCCCTCCCACTGGCCGGCGGCAACGGGCGGCAGCGCCATGAGCGGAGCGAGCAGGACGTCGTGGCGCTCGAAGAACGGCCGCATGCGCTCGCTCGTGTCGTTGCCACGAGCCCACTCGAGCACCGGTGCCGGGATCGAGCGCCCGAGGCGCGCGAACCCACGTGTCCGGCGCTGCAGCCGCTCGGGCCGCTCGACGCGCTCCGCATCCTGAGCGATGCCCGCGAGGTAACGGGTCGTGACCGGGCTGACGGCCGGGTAAGACGGATCGTCGTCCTCGACGCTGTGCCCGAGCGAGCGCAGCCGTGCCGCGGTCTCCTCGACCGCGCGCCGAATCACCGGGTCGACGCGCGCCGGGAGGGCGGGCTTGACCGAGGCCGCGACATTCAGCTGCGTGGGCGGCGCGTCAGTCACGCCGGCCAGCGCGGGCGCCTGCGCTGCCACGCTCACGAGCAGGGCGGTGTCGGCCACGGTGCGCGTGAGGAAGCCCACCACGCTCAGGCCGTACCAGTGCCCGTCGTTCGGCGCGAGCGGGAGCAGGTCGCGGGTCGGCTTGAGGCCCACGAGGCCGCAGTTGGCGGCGGGCAGCCGGATCGAGCCGGCGCCGTCGGAGCCGCTGGCGGCCGCGCACAGCCCCGCGGCGACGGCCGCTGCGCTGCCTCCGCTGGAGCCGGCAGGGCTGCGCTCCGTGTTCCAGGGATTGCGTGTGATCCCGAAGGACGGCCCCTCCGTGTCGCCCATGATCGCCAGCTCGGGCAGGTTGGTCTTGCCGAGGATCACGGCGCCGGCGGCGCGCAGGCGGCGCACGAGCTCGCCGTCCCGTGCGGCCGGCGTCAGATTGGCCGCCGTGCCCCAGGTGGTGACCTCGCCGGCCAGGTCCTCGGTGTCCTTGAGCGCGATCGGGACCCCGAGCAGCGGCCGCTCCCCGCCGTCCGCCCCCGCCGCGCGGCGCGCGTCGGCCTGGTCCGCGTCCGCCAGCGCGCGCTCGCGCAGCACGGTCCGGAACGCGTTCAGCTCGGGATCGAGGCGCTCGATCCGCTCGAGGTAGAGCTCGACCAGCTCACGTGACGAGACCTCGCCGGCGCGGACGAGCTCCGCCTGCCGGACGACGCCGGCGAATGCAAGCTCGTTCGGCGAGCTCATCGGGCGGCGAGTGTACAGACGGCCAGTGCGGCGATTCCCTCGCCGCGGCCGACGAACCCCATGCCCTCGTTGGTCGTGAACTTCACGCTCACGGCCGCGACGTCGAGGCCCGCGGCCTGCGCCAGGCGCGACCGCATCGCGTCGCGCCGGGGGCCGAGCCGGGGCGACTCGCAGACGACGGTCGCATCCAGGTTCGCGATCGACCAGCCCTCCGCCGCCACGATGCCGCAGACCTCGACGAGCAGCGAGATCGAGTCGGCGTCGCGCCAGCGCTCGTCGGTGTCGGGAAAGTGATCTCCGATGTCCCCCAGCGCCGCGGCGCCCAGCAGGGCGTCCATGATCGCGTGGGTCAGGACGTCGGCGTCGGAGTAGCCGGTGAGGCCGCGCTCGGCTTCCGGCACCTCGATGCCTCCGAGGATGAGCGGCCGCCCGGCCGCGAAGCGGTGCGAGTCGTAGCCGATGCCGGTCCGGACCGCGGCGCTCATCCGAGCGGCTCCAGCCGCCGGGAGCGTCCTTCGAAGACCGCGATCTCCCCGACGCCGAGCTCGTCCAGGAGCTCGAGCGCCCGCCCGTACTCGAACCCGAGCTGCTCTGGCAGGTGGGCGTCGCTCGACAGCGCCACCGGCCGGCCGGCCTCGAGGCACATCTCGAGGAAGGCGCGGGCTGGATAGATCTCCAGGGCGGGCTTCCTCAGCCCTGCGGTAGACACTTCTACCGCAACATCAGACTCCGCGATCCCGTCCATCGCGCGCTCGTAGAAGCGGCGCAGGTCGCCGTCCGGCACCGGCACCTCGGGCCCCCAGACCTTCACGAGGTCGGGATGGGCGAGGATGTCGAACATCCCGGTGCGGGCCGCCTCGCCGAGCGTTTCGAAGTAGCGCGCCCAGACCTTGTCCGGGTCGCTCGAGCGCCAGACGTCCCACTCCTCCCAGTCGGGCTCCCCGTGCAGGTCGACCGCCTCGTCGGAGAGGAAGTGGATCGATCCGACGACGTAGTCCCAGGGGCGCCCTTCGAGCAGGTTCGCCACACGGTCCTCGCGGCCGGGCAGGTAGTCCGCCTCGATGCCGACCTTGAGTCCCGAGTCGCGCACGAAGTCGCAGTACTCGTCGAGGTCGTCCCGCGCCCAGTGGCGGTACCAGGGATGGGTCCAGATCTCGAGCGACTGGACGAAGCGATGGATGTGCTCGGCCACGCCGAGCTCCTCGATACCGCGCTCGTCCGCGGACTCCCGGTAGCGGTCGACGTTCGCCTGCGTGAAGTAGCGCTCGGCGGTCGAGCCCTCCTCGTCCGGGCGCAGGTGGACGTGGTAGTCGGTCAGCACAGGAGCGCCTCGGCGATCCGCAGATCGGACGTGCGCGTGATCTTGATGTTCTCGGGCGGCGCCTCCACCACCCTCACCGTTCCGCCCATCTCCTCGACGAGCGACGCATCGTCCGTGGCCGCGGCGAGGGCGGCCGCGTCACGGGCGAGTGCCCTCCGCAGGACGTCCGCCCGGAAGGCCTGCGGGGTCTGGATGCGCCACAGGGCCGAGCGATCGAGCGTGCGCAATACGCGCCCGTCCGCGGCGGCCTCCTTGACCGTGTCGGTCATGCGCGCCGCCGCGACCGCGCCGTCCACGCCGGGCTCGAGGGCCGCCACGCAGCGCTCCACCAGCTCGCGGGTCAGAAGCGGCCGGGCCGCGTCGTGGACGACGGCAATGGTGGCCTCGGGCGCCGCCTCCAGCGCGTTGCGCACAGACGCCGAGCGCGAGTCGCCCCCACGGACGCGATCCGGGCCCTCGTCCCAGCCCTCCGGTGCGGCGACGATCACGCGGTCGCAGACCGCCTCCAGCACCTCGAGGCTCCATTCGACGAGCGGACGGCCGGCACAAACGACGAACGCCTTGGGCCGGTCGGCACCAAGGCGTTCGCCAGTTCCGCCGGCGGGGACTATCCCCACGACGGTCATATTTGTGTCGTCCTAGGCCGTGGCCGCGGCGCCGTTCCGGCTCTCGTGCGCCTCGGAGATCAGCTCCTCGAGATGCGTCTCCGCCTCGTCCTCCTCCATGTCGAGCGCGTACATCAGCTCGGACGCCAGGATCTTCTTGGCGCGGGTGTACATCTGCTTCTCGCCCGTCGAAAGACCCTTCTCGGTCTCCCGGATGGCGAGGTTGCGGACGACCTCGGCCAGCTCGAACACGTCCCCGGTCTTGATCTTCTCGCGGTTGTGCTTGAAGCGCCGGTTCCAGTTCTTGGGCATCTGGCTGACGTCGTCGCGGAGGACCGACAGGACCTTCCGTACGTCTTCCTCCCCGATCACGCGCCGTAGGCCCGCCTTGTCGGCGTTGCAGCACGGGACCATGACGGTCATGTCGTTATGAAGGATCTTGATGGTCAGGTACTCGCGGTTCTCGCCGAGCACCTCCTTCATCTCCTTCTTCAGGACCTTGCCGGCCCCATGATGGGGATACACGACCTGGTCGCCGATCTCGTACTCGGCCGGCGGCCGCGCGATCTCGAGGTCCTCTACAACAAATTCCTCTTCCAACACTACGTCGCTGATGGCTTCCCTCCTACGTAAGACACGGCGCATCCGGGCGCCGGTTCCTTTTCAGGTTTGCAGATACCGGTCCACGAGGTTGATCTCCTGCAGCCGGCGAAGGCCCTCGCGTATGTCCTTCGCCCGCATGTCACCCACGCCTTCCACGGACTCGAGCTCCGAGTCCGAGGCAGCGAGGATCTCGTCAAGCCCTGAGAATTCGCTCACAATCGATTGCACGACCATCTTCGGGAGCCTTGGAATGCGCCCGAGGATGCGGTGGCCGCGCGGCGAGGCGGGGTGATCCAGGGTGTTCAGCTTCCGGTCGTAGCCGAGAAGCTCGGCCAGGCGGCCGAAGTCGAGCAAGTCCTGGTGAGGCAGCCTGGCAAGCGAGTCCAGCACGACGGCGAACCCCTCCTCCGAGGGCTCGCCGATGTAGTCACGCACGAGCGCCGACTTGTCGGCGGCTACGCCGACCATGGTCTCCTCGAGCTGCATCTCGATCAGGCGTCCCTCCGCGCCCAACTCGACGATGTAGCGCTCGATCTCGACCGCCATGCGCGTGACGAGCTCCGCCCGCTGAAGCACGGTGAGCACGTCGTGCAAGGTGACGCCGCCCTCGAACTCGAGGGCGGTCAGGCGAGTCGAAACCTGGTCGAGGCGGCTGCGGTACTTGTCGAGGGTGGCGAGCGCCTGATTGGCCTTGGCGAGCACCACGGGGATGTCCTCGAGGATGTACTTGGCGCCGTCGAGGTAGAGCGAGACGACGCTGCGACTCGCCGAGATGGCGATCACGAGCGCGTCGGTCTGCTTCGAGACGCGCTCGGCGGTCCGATGGCGGGTGCCGGTCTCGAGCGAGAGGATCGTCGGATCGGGCATCAGCTGGACGTTCGCCCAGAGGATCTTCGTGCCGTTCGAGGCAAGCACGATCCCCCCGTCCATTTTCGCGAGCTGGTACAGCAGAGCCGGGGTGTAGTCCACATCGAGCTTCACCCCACCCGAGAGCAGGAACGAGAGCTCTTCCGACTCCCCGATGCAGATCAGGGCGCCAGTCCTCCCCTGGACGATGCTGTCTACGCCCTCCCGCACCGCGGTGCCCGGGGCCACCATCTCCAGGGCCCGGACGAGCCTCGGTTCCTGCCGCGCCTCGAGCTCTGCGACGTCGTCTCCGGCGTACGGCATGAAGGCCAATTCTACGTGAATCAGGTTGATACCACGTTATTTACCCGGCTTTGCAGGCAAATCACGGCCCGCTGAAGCCAGGGATCCAGCTCGTTCCGGCGAGCGGCACACGGGCCATCGCGGCCGCTTCGAGCGTGAGCGCAACGAGGTCCTCCGGCTCGAGGTTGTGGAGGTGCGACTTGCCGCAGCCACGAGCCAGCGTCTGCGCCTCCAGCACCATCGTGCGCAGGTAATTGGCGAGCCTGCGGCCCCCGAGCTCGGGATCGAAATGGGCGGCCAGCTCGTCGTCCTGGGTCGAGATCCCGGCGGGGTCGCGGCCCTCGTGCCAGTCGTCGTAGAAGCCCGCGGCACTGCCGATCTCGGCGTACCCCTCGTCGTACTCGGGCGAGTTGTCACCGAGCGCGATGATGGCCGCAACGCCGATCGACACCGCGTCTGCCCCGAGCGCAAGCGCCTTGGCAACGTCGGCCCCGCTCCTGATCCCGCCGGACACGACCAGCTGAACCTTGCGGTGGACGCCGAGCTCGAGCAGTGCGTCGACCGCCGGCCGGATCGCCGCGAGCGTGGGAATCCCCACGTGCTCGATGAACACCTCCTGGGTGGCGGCGGTCCCGCCCTGCATGCCGTCGAGAACGACCACGTCGGCGCCCGCCTTGACCGCCAGCGCGGTGTCGTAGTAGGGCCGCGTGGCCCCCACCTTGATGAAGATGGGCTTCTCCCAGTCGGTGATCTCGCGCAGCTCGCCGATCTTGATCTCGAGGTCGTCAGGCCCGGTCCAGTCGGGGTGCCGGCACGCGCTCCGCTGGTCGATCCCCTTCGGGAGGTCGCGCATCTCGGCCACCCGGTCCGAGATCTTCTGCCCGAGCAGCATGCCGCCGCCGCCCGGTTTCGCGCCCTGCCCGACCACGACCTCGATCGCATCGGCCTTGCGCAGGTCGTCCGGGTTCATCCCGTAGCGGGAGGGCAGCAGCTGATAGACGAGCAGCTCCGAGTGCCCGCGCTCCTCGGGGGTCATGCCGCCGTCGCCGGTGGTGGTGCTCGTCCCGACCGCGCTGGCCCCTCGACCCAGCGCCTCCTTGGCGGGCGCCGACAACGCTCCGAAGCTCATCCCCGCGATCGTGATCGGGATCCTCAGGTGGAGCGGCCGCTTGGCGTGGCGGTCGCCGAGGACGACGTCCGTGTCGCAGCGCTCGCGATAGCCCTCGAGCGGATAGCGGGACATGCTTGCGCCGAGGAAGAGGAGGTCGTCGAAGTGCGGCACTTGCCGCTTGGCGCCGAAGCCCCGGATGTCGTAGATGCCCTCGCGGGCAGCGCGCTGGATCTCGTGGATCGTGTGGCGATCGAAGAGGGCGGACTCGCGGAGGGAGGGCGCGACGTTCATCAGTACTCGCCGGCGTTGTCCACGTCGAAGTTGTAGAGACGCCGCGCGGATCCGTAGCGCCGGAAGGCCGCGGGGTCGAGGTCGCCGGCGCCGGCGCGATCGAGGAGCTCGCCGAGCTCGGCGCGGTGCTCGTCGCGCATCTCCTTCTCGACGCAATCCGCCCCCAGGCCGGCAATCTCGCCGCGCACGTAGAGGCGTGCCTCGTAGATCGAGTCCCCGAGGGCGTCGCCCGCGTCCCCGCACACGACCAGGCGCCCCTTCTGCGCCATGAAGGCGCTCATGTGGCCGACCGAGCCGCGCACGACGATGTCCACGCCCTTCATCGAGATGCCGCAGCGCGCGGACGCGTCGCCGTTGACGACCACGAGCCCGCCGCGCCCGGTCGCCCCCGCGGACTGGCTTGCGTTGCCCTCGACGACCACGGTCCCCGACATGATGTTCTCGGCCAGCCCCACGCCGCAGTTCCCGTTGACCCGGACGGCCGCCTTCTTGTTCATGCCGGCGCAGTAGTAGCCCACGTGACCCTCGATCTCGACGTCGAGCGGAGCGTCGATCCCGACCGCTACGGCGTGCGCGCCGCGCGGGTTGAGGATGCGCCAACGCCCGCTCACGCCCTCGGCGTGGAGTGCCTGGTTCAGTTCACGGAGAGGCGTGACCGCGAGGTCCACCTCCGTCACGACACTCGCTGTCGCTCCCACGAGTACACCCGCCCGGGCTCGGGCTCCCACATCCGCGCTTCGTCCGCGCCGGGCAGGGTCGCGATCGCGCGGTACTCGGAGGCCATCGCAACCCAGGCGTCGGTCTCCGCCATCACGGCGGGCTTGCACGCGATCGGGTCGCGCAGCACGGCGAAGCCGTCGACCGTGCCGACGGCGAAGGTGTAGAAGCCGTCGAGGTCATCGAGGCAGCCTTCGAGCGCCTCCTCCAGCGAGGCGCCCTCGCGCATCCTCCAGGTCAGGTAGCCCGCCGCCACCTCCGAGTCGTTCTCGGTCTGGAACTCGATTCCCTCCGCACGCAGCCGCTCGCGCAGGCGATTGTGGTTCGACAGCGAGCCGTTGTGCACGAGGCAGAGGTCGAGCCCGGTCGAGAAAGGGTGCGAGCCGTCGGTCGTGACCTTCGACTCGGTGGCCATCCGCGTGTGGCCGAGCGCGTGGCTGCCGGACAGCTCGGCGAACGCGAAGCGCTCGAGGAAGTCCGCGGGGTGGCCCGCCTCCTTGTAGATCTCGATCGCCTCGCCGGCGCTCATCACGCGGACCTCCGGATAGCGCTCGTGCAGCCAGGACACGGCGCTCGCGGCGTCGGTGTCGACCGTGACGACGGCGTGGCTCGCGCGCACCTCGGTCGCGCCCGCGCCGAATGCCGCGTCCAGAGCGTCGCGGACCCCGGTCCAGTCGTAGCCGCTCGCCGACGCGTGCAGGGTGAGCTTCGCGGAGCCGGCCGGGGCGGGATCACGGTAGATCGCCACACCCGCGCTGTCCGGCCCGCGGTCGCCGAGCTGGAGCAGCATGTCCCCCAGATGGCGTCCGAGCGACTCGCTCACCTCCGGCGACTTGCTGAACAGGCCTGCTATTCCGCACATGGTCTGCGAACGAGTCTAGGCAGGCCCCTTCGGGCCTCCCATGGTCCCCCACCAACAATTACCCGGGCAGATATGTGCGGATCGCACACCTGTACGGGGTACACATCGCTCTGCGGCGAAAGGTGTGCGGGCCCCACATTGGCCGCCACCGTGGGCAGCCTGTACGTTCCCGCCATGACCGAGCCACTCAGCGCGCCGAGCTCCCGGGAGGACGTCGAGCGCCACCTCCGTGAGAACGACGTCGAGTTCCTGTTCGCCCAGTTCGTGGACATGCACGGCAAGCCGAGCGCCAAGCTCGTGCCGGCACGCCACCTGGACACGCTCCTGAGCGACGGCGCCGGCTTCGCGGGCTTTGCCGCCGGGGCGATCGGGCAACAGCCGAACGACCCGGACATGGCGGCGATGCCGGACATCCGCTCGCTCACCCCGCTGCCCTGGAAACCGAGCGTCGCCCGCTTCGCGTGTGACGTCCACGTGGAGGGCGAGGAGTGGCCGTACTGCCCGCGCACGATCCTGCGCCGCCAGCTCGACCGGGCGCGCGAGCTCGGCTACGAGTTCATGCTGGGCATAGAGCTCGAGTACTTCCTCGTCAGGCTCCACGAGGACGGCACGATCGAGCTGGCCGACCGGCTCGACACGCTAGACCAGCCCTGTTACGACATGCGCGCGCTCACGCGCAACCTCGACTTCATGTCCGAGATCTCGCGCTACGTGACGCAGCTTGGTTGGAACAACTACGCCAACGACCACGAGGACGCGAACGGGCAGTTCGAGCAGAACTTCGATTTCACGGACGCGCTCGGCACCTGCGACCGCGCGATCTTCTTCCGCTACATGGTCGAGTCGCTGGCCCAGGAGCGGGGCCTGATCGCGACGTTCATGCCGAAGCCGTTCGCACACCTCACCGGCAACGGCTGCCACTTCCACATGAGCCTCTGGCGCGACGGCGAGAACGCCTTCGAGTGCGACCCTGCCGACGACCCGCGCGGGATGGGTCTGACGGAGGAGGCCTACAGGTTCATCGGCGGCCTGAAGGCCCATGCCAAGGCCTACATCGCGATCACCGCCCCGACGATCAGCTCGTACAAGCGGCTCGTGGTCGGCACGCGGAGCGGCTCGAGCTGGGCGCCGGTCTACGTGAGCTACGGCTACAACAACCGCACCCAGATGCTGCGCATCCCGGCCGCCGGACGCGTCGAGGACAGGACCGTCGACGGCTCCTGCAACCCCTACCTGGGCGCGGCGGCGGTCCTGGCCGCGGGCCTCGACGGCATCGAGCGCGAGCTCGACCCCGGCGAGCCCACCACCGAGCTCAACCTCCACGAGCTCACCGACGAGCGCCGCGAGGAGCTCGGCATCGAGCTGCTACCCGCGAACCTGCTCGACGCCACCCGCGAGCTCGAGCGCTGCGATGTGCTCCGCAAGGCGCTCGGCAACACCGGCCGCGAGGACTACGTCGACTACTTCGTCAAGACCAAGCGCGAGGAGTGGGACGACTGGCACAACGGGGTCACGCAGTGGGAGGTGGACCGCTACCTCCAGCTGTTCTGATCGGCTCGGGCACCTTCCTGAGCGGGACCGTCTTCACCGCTCGCGTGCGCGGCTCCAGCAGTCCCAGCCGCCCCGCGAGCCAGCGGGCCGGCAGCGCCTGAAGTAGCAGCGTGAGCACGATCGCGAGCGCCACGACGCTCGCCAGGATTTCCACGTGGGGCACCCCGAGCCCGGCAAGGACGCCGACCAGCGCCGCCGGGATCACTCCGGTCTCGCGGGTCCAGCACAGGAACGCCAGCTCGCTCCGCTCCCAGCGCCCGGCGCGGTCCGGCAGGACGCAGGCGAACACCGTCAGCGGCCGGGCGACGAGCATCAGCACGGCGAGCACCGCGAGGGCCGGCAGCAGGTTGTCGCCGAGCGCCTCGAAGGGAAGGTTCGCGCCCAGCACCACGAACACGATGAGGGTCACGATGTCGGCGAGGTTGAACGCGAATACGCGCATCTCAGCCTCGTGCGGGTCGTGCATCGCCAGGCCGAGGTGCTCCATGTTGCCCACGATCAGCCCGGCCAGGAACGCGCCGAGGTAGCCGCTCCCACCCGCCGTATCGAGCGAGAAGAAGCTGATCGTGACCACCGCGAGCACCGCGATGGCGGAGCTCTCGCGCCAGATCCCGGCGCGGTGGCTCGAGATCGCGGCCGCCAGCAGGATCCCGGCCACGATGCCGATCACGGTGGAGATGCCGAGGTCGACCACGAATTCGGCGGCCGGCTCGGCGATCGAGGTGTCGCCGGTGAGGACGATCCCGGCGAGCGTGAGCGCGAGCACCGCACCGGTCGGATCGTTGAAGGCCGATTCGGCGATCACCGTCTGGGCCACCTTCGGCCGCAGCCGCGAGCGGAGGAACAGGGGGATCAGGATCGCGGGGTCGGTCGGCGAAAGCACCGCCCCGACGAGCAGGGCCGCGGACCAGGGCAGGTCGAAGGCGACGTGGGCCGCGACGCCCACCACGCACGTCGTGATGATCACCCCCGGCACGACCAGCAGCCCGAGTGCCACCCAGACCTTGCGCAGCAGCGGCAGCGACAGGTTGAGTCCGCCGTAGAAGAGGATCAGCGACACGCCGAGCGTGAAGATGAGCTGCGCGCCAAGGGACTCGAAGGGCACGTCGACAACGTCGAGGACCGAGGGCCCGAGGAGAGCGCCCACTGCCACGAGCACCAGGATCTCGGGGATGCGGAGGAGCGAGGCAACCAGCCGCGCGACGAGCGCCCCGACGAGAAGCAGGCTGAGCGTGAGGAGGACGTCGTCGGTCACGAGACCGGTCCGCGCCGCTGGCGGTCGCCCTCGAGCGCCAGGCGCGCGATGTCACCGGCGGTCAGGAGCAGGAGCACGATCACGAGGGCAGCCCCGAGCGCTACGGCGATGAGCCTCTTGCGCACGTCATCGCGCGCGTCGTCGAAAGCCGCCTCGGTCGCGCCTGCTTCGCGCGTCTCGTAGGCGGCGAGCCGCTCGGCGGTGCCGGCGATCTCCTCGAAGTTGAGGATCTCGGGGCCGAGCAGGATGCGCTTCGTCACGCCCTCGCGGCCGGCCTGCAGGGCGCTCCAGGCCTGCGCGTCCAGGCTCATGAAGTCCGCGAAGCCGGCCCTCAGCTCGCGCAGCAGGGCCCGCTCGTGGGGATCGGTGAGCTGCTCGCGGGCAGCACGCAGGTCGCGCCGGAAGTCCGCCACCGAGCTTTCGAAGCTCGGCCGCGAGCGGCCGTCGTCGTAGCCCCAGGCGGTCTGCCAGCCGTTCACGTCGGTGACGCCGTACTTCAGCTCGAGCGCGAGCGCGCGCGCACTCGCCCGCTCCTGCACCTCGTCGAAACGGTCGTCGAGCTGGCTCATCCCGTGCAGGGCGACCGCGATCGTCACGACCGGCGCCAGCACGGTCAGCGCGATGGCTGCGTAGAGCTTTGCCCGGATCGTCATCGAGGACTGCCCGCCGGGGCGGATATAGGGTGGCTTACGTCGTGATGCTCTTCCTCGTCATGGGACAGATGCCGGTGGTGCTGCTGGTGGCGCTGCTGATCCTGTGCTACCTCACGGCGATCGAGCTGAGGCCGGAAGACGACCCCGTCCTCATCAAGGCGTGGTGGGTGCTGCTGGTGTTTCTCACGAACGTCGTCGGCTACGCGGCGTTCCGGATCTGGCTGGCCGCCCGCCGCCGGCGCCGAAGCGCCTAGCAGGAGCCTCACTCGCCGGTCTCCTCGCGAACCCGCCGCAGCCGCGCGACCTTGAGCGCGAGCTCCAGCGAGAGGAGGTCCTCCTCGCGCAGGTCGAGCTTGGTGATCTGCTGGATCCGCTCGAGCCGCTGGCGCACCGTGTTCGGGTGGATGTAAAGCGCGCGGGCGCTCGCCGCGACGCTGCAGCGCGCCGCCAGGTAGCGCTCCAGCGTGTCGACCAGCCGCGCGTTTCGGTCCCGGTCGTAGTCGATCAGGGCCGCCACGGCCTGTCCGTAGCGATCACGCGGCGCCTCGTCGAGCTCGAGGTTGACGAGGTAGCGGTAGGCACCCAGGCGCTCATAGGACACGGCTCCACCGCCCGCGGCGAGCGAGCGGGCGATCCGCGCCGCGTCGGCCGCCTCGCGCATCCTGCGGCGTGCGCTCGCCGCGCCGCGCTCGGCGTCGCTCAGCCCGATGTCCACCCCCAGCTCGGCCCCGAGCTCCTCGCAGGCGAGGCGCAGCTGCTCGGCCGCGCCCGTGTCCAGGGCGGGCAGCGGCACCAGGGCGCGCAGCGAGTCGTGGCGCGCGTCGAAGAACGCGCGCCGGTAGAGCCGGCGCAGCCGCGCCTGCACGCGCCCGGCGAGCTCCGGCCAGGGCTTCTCCTCGCGCCCGTCGGCGTGCCCTTGCCACCCAGCGCCGCGGGCGCGCGCTCCACGTGCAGGAAGACGTGCGGGCGGGTCAGGTCGCAGCGCGCCTCGCCGGCCTTCGCCTCGGCCGTCTTGACCGACCCCGCCGCCAGCGCCTCGAACATGTCCTTGACGATGTTCTCCGCGGTCAGCCGCTCGATCAGCTCGGCCTTCTTGAGTCCGACCGCGGTCTGGTTCGCGACCGCGCGCAGGAGCTCCGAGTCCTCCTCCCCGAAGGACCGGCCGGCCACCCCACAGCAGAGCAGCCCGAGCTGCTCGTCGCCGGCCGCCAGCGGCGCCACAAGCAGGCGCTCGCCGTCGTCCACGTCGCTGCCGTGGGGCGTCTCCCCGCTCGCCGCGCCACTCGCGGCGAACCATGTCGAGCAGCAGCGCCGCGCGGCCCGGGCGCGATGCCCGGCCCTCCGGCTCGGGCGGGTCCGCGGCCGCCAGCACCAGCTCGTCCGCCTCGGGGTCGAGGCGCCAGATCTGGCAGGTGTCCGCGCCGAGCAGCTCGCGGGCACCGCGCGTGACGGCGTCATGCAGGTCCTCGCGCAGCGTGACGGCCGCGAGGGCCTGGCTCAGGCGCGTGAGCGTCGTGAGGGCGTCGACGCGCCGGCGCGTCTCCTCGTAGAGCTGGGCGTTCTCGATCGCGCCCGCCGCGAGCGAGGCGGTATGTACGAGGAACTTGAGCACGTCGTCGTCGAACTCGCGCGGCGCCTCGGTGTGGAGCACGACGACCCCGATCACCGCGCCGGAGCGGTAGAGAAGCGGCACGGCCACCATCGACTGGAAGCGCTCCTCCTCGAGCTCCGGCACGTACTTCATGCGCGGGTCCTCCATCGCCCGCTCCCGGATGAACTCGGGCGTGCGCGTGCGCGCGACCCAGCCGGTGAGTCCCTCGTCGATCCCCCACTCGAGCTCGCCCACCAGGTGCGAGTAGCGCGGAGAGGCCGCCTGCAGGACAAGGCGGTCGCCGTTCAGGAAGTAGATGAAGCAGGCGTGGCAGCCGGTGGCGTCGGTCGCGATCTCGACGATGCCGGCCAGCACCCGTTCGAGCGCAAGCGACGAGGAGACCGTCTTGATGACCGCGTAGAGCGTCTCGTTCTCGCGCCGGACGCGGTCGAGGGCGTTACCGCGGCCTGTGACCGGTGAGACCGTCATGCGAGCCTTCCTTTCCCTGGGCGGATCGTAGCCCGGGCGCTCCGGCGCCCATATGTGAGGATTCCATACTCCCGACGCGCGAACGCTGTGCGGTCGTCACATTGCGGCCCGCCGCGTGCCGGAATACGGTCGCCTCGGGTCGGTGATTGTGACTACAGGCTCATGGGGAGCGCCCGTCGCGTGACCGCGCGCAGGGCCGGGAGGAACGGATGATCGACTTCGTCATCGCGCAGGTGGAGAACCTGGAGGACGCGGCGCCGCTCGAGGGCCTGACGCAGGACAGCCTCATCATCGGCGAGCAGTTCTACTTCTTCACGGTCGTGCTCATGTGGCTCATCCACGTGGGCTTCATGACCTACGAGGCCGGCGTCGTGCGGCGCAAGAACGTGCTCGCCACCGCGATGAAGAACATCCTGACCATCGCCGTGGTCACGCCGACGTTCTATTACGTCGGCTGGTGGATCTACGGCTGCAACCAGCCCGGCTTCCCGCCGATCGGCCCGAACTCGACCGACTTCTCGGTCGTGCAGTGCCAGAGCGGCATTCCGTGGTCCGACGCCTTCGGGCCGAACCTGACCAACAACATCAACCTGGTCTTCTTCCTTGCCTTCCTGCTGTTCTCGTGGACCACCGCCTCGATCATGTCGGGGGCGCTGCTCGAGCGCGTGCGGCTGTCCGCCTACCTCTTGCTGGCGGTGATGCTGGGCTCGGTCGTCTGGATCCTCGACGCGGCGTGGGGCTGGAGCGCGGGCGGCTGGATGACCCTGCGCTTCGGCTTCCACGACTCGATCGCGTCCGGCGTGGTTCACGGCGTGGCCGGGGCGTTCACGCTCGGGGTGCTCTTCAACCTCGGTCCGCGAATAGGCAAGTACACCCGGGACGGGCTCGCGCGCGCCTTCCGGCCGCACGACCTGCACCGGACCCTGCTCGGCCTGATGCTGATCTTCACCGGCTTCTACGCGTTCTACGCGGCCTGCCTCGTCATCTCGTCGACCGCCTTCCCGGGCTGGGCGAACATCTATCTGTCGCCGACGACGCTGGGCACGATCGGGATGATCATCACCTTCGGCTTCGCCGGCGGCTTCACGGGCGGTTACTTCGCCTCGCGCGGCGACCCGTTCTGGACGGTCTCCGGCGGCCTCGCGGGCGTGATCAGCGTCTCCGCCGGCGCGGACGTGTACGCGCCGACGCTGGGGTACCTGCTTGCGATGGCATCTGCGGCGATGGTCGTGTATATCGGCAACTGGATCGAGAAGAAGATGCGCGTCGACGACGTGGTCGGAGCGGTGGCGGTGCACGGCGCTGCCGGCTTCCTCGGCGTCCTGTGGGTGGGCGTGTTCGCCGCGGGCTACCCGACGGGCATCAACAACGTCGACAGCTCGCTCTGGGGTCAGCTGCTCGGGATCGCCACGTTCCTGCCGCTCGGCTTCCTCACCGGCTGGGTGGCCTCGTTCGTGCTCAAGAAGCTGAACCTGCTGCGCGTGCCGCCCGAGGTCGAGCTCGAGGGCCTCGACGTGGTCGAGTACCACCAGGACCTCTACCTGCCCGAGGTGGCCGTCGGTGAGCGAGCGCATCATCGAGCCGGACGGCACGATCGTGGAGGCGGAGGCCATCCTGGTCGAAGCCGAGTCGGAGGTGATTCGCCGATGACCGCGACCTTGAGTCGAGAGAGAAAGGGAGCCGAATGCCTCCTCTGATCAACAGCGCGCCCGACTGCGTGGTCTCCCGGGAGGGCGCCGAGCCGGCCGACGACTCCCTCGACTTCATCCTTCAGGCCAACTACGAGGACTGCGCGGGGTTCGGGACCTTCATGCCGGGTTCGACCTACGGCGAGGAGGGCAGCTGCGGCGGAGACCGCCTACTACATCCTCACCTGGCTGGGGATCGTGGTGACGGTTCTCGTCCTGATCGCGTGGGTGGCCTATGAGAACCGCCAGCTCGTGGGCCACGTGGCCCGCATCGGCCGAAGACCCGCAGGACCCGACGAGCCGCCACCGGCGCAGCCGGGCGTCTAGGAAATCAGGAGAAACCGTGGTCAACAACGGAAGCAGCAAACGCCAGATCGAGTTCCCGCCGCAGCAGACGCACGTGAAGGGATTCGAGATCGCGATGCTTGCCATCTCGATCCTGTGCGCGATCATCGTCCTCGTGGTCGTGCTCTTCACGAACATCGGGAACGAGTTCCGTCCAACCATCTGAGCAAGCAGCTTCGCCGGCAGCAGATCCGGCCCACATGGCCGCGCGTCGCGGTCATCGTCGGCGTGCTCCTGCTCGCGTTCTTCGTTGCCCGCAGCTGCCAGCAGTCCCAGGTGCGGATCACGAAGGAACAGGCGGTCGCGACGGCCGAGCGCGAGGTCGACTTCGAGCCGCGCGACACCCAGATCAGGCTGCTGCGCCAGGGCCTGAACTCGCGGCCCTACTGGATCGTCTCGCTGTCCACGCCCGGCCCACAGGCGGACACCTTCAGCCGGCTGGCCGTCGTGAAGATCGACGCCAACACCGGGAAGGTGGACGACGTGACGCGGGAGCGCTGACTCACCGCGTTACGGCGCGCCTCGGCGAGGCTGCCGCTGCTTGGGCCTCGTCCGCGCGCGTGGTGTGGTAGCGCCTGAACGCGATCGCGGCCCAGATCGCCTCCACCACCCCGAAGGGCCAGGTGCCCGCGAGGAAGCCGTACGCGCTGGAGAGCAGGCAACCGCAGCCGAAGGCGAAGATGAAGCCGCGCCCGCGGCGCTCGAGCGCGTACATCAGCATCATGAACGTGAGGGCGACGACTCCGAAAAGCGTGAGCACGCCTTGAGTGTGACGACAGGCTCAGGCTGCTCGCGCCGGAGCGCTTCTTGCCCCGGCGGCGGCCAGCGCCTGGCGTAGCGTTGACAACCGCTCTCCCGGGTGCAGGACGGTCGTGAGGCCGAACTTCCCGGCCTCGGCCATCCGCCGGTCCGCGTGGCCGACGTGGCGCAGCTCACCGGTGAGGCCGAGCTCGCCGAAGGCCGCCAGCGGCTGCTCGCCGCCGAGCTCCGTCCCCTTGGCTGCCGAGGCGAGCGCCAGCGCGATCGCCAGGTCCGCCCCGGGCTCGTCCACCCGCACGCCGCCGGCCACCGACACGAACACGTCGCTGCCGCCGAGCGCGGCCCCGCCGTGGCGCGCCAGGACGGCGAGCACCAGCGCGAGCCGGTTGCGGTCGACCCCGTTGGCCACGCGCCGCGGGGGGACCAGCTCGCTCGGGGCGACGAGCGCCTGGACCTCCACGAGCAGCGGGCGCGAGCCCTCCATCGCGCAGAGCACGACGGAGCCCGGGGCACGCGTGGCCTCGTTGACGAAGCGGGCGCTCGCGTCCTCGACCTCGACGAGGCCGTGCTCGTTCATCTCGAACACGCCGACCTCGCTGGTCGAGCCGAAGCGGTTCTTGAGCGAGCGCAGGGTGCGATAGGTGCGCTCGCGCTCGCCTTCGAAGCTGAGCACGCAGTCCACGAGGTGCTCCAGCACGCGCGGTCCGGCGATCGAGCCCTCCTTGGTCACGTGGCCGACGAGGATCACGGCCACGCCGCGCTCCTTGGCCACGCGCATCAGCCGGCCGGCCACCTCGCGCACCTGGCCGACCGAGCCGGGGCTGCCCGACAGCGCCGGGTCGTAGAGCACCTGCACGGAATCCACGACGCAGACCTCGGGGCGCTCGGCCTCGATCGTGGCGAGCACCGAGTCGAGGTCGGTCTCGGCGACGATCGGCACGGTGAGCGCGGCCGGCCCGAGGCGCTGGGCGCGCAGCTTGACCTGGGCGGCCGACTCCTCGCCGGACACGTAGAGGACGCTGCGGCCCGCGGCGGCCAGGTTGCCGAGGGCTCCGCTCGTGAGGGTGGACTTGCCGATCCCGGGCGAGCCGCCGATCAAGACGAGCGAGCCGGGAACGACGCCGCCGCCCAGGACGCGGTCGAGCTCGCCGATGCCGGTGCGCAGGCGCTGGACGCGCGGGGCCTGGACGTCGCCGAGGGCGAACGGGCTTGAGGGCGCGCGGTCGAGCGGCGCGGGCCGCCCGCACCGCCGCCGCCGGCCGCGGCGCGGCGACGCGCACCTCCTCGACGAGCGTGTTCCACTCGCCGCAGCCCGGGCAGCGGCCGTGCCACTTCGGACTCTCGTGGCCGCACGAACTACAGGCAAAGAGGGTGGCGGGGCGAGCCATGCTCCCGAACCTAAGGAGCGGGGCGGACGGCTTCGCCCCGGCGCCCCGCCCCGCGGGCCGCGGCCCGGCGGCCCGCCCAGGGTGCTTGACGAGTTAGTCGCGGATAGCGCGGATTAATTCGTCACACCCCCCGAGCGGCAGGCTGGCCGGTCCGTCCGACGCGGGGAGTTCCATCGGTCGTTCGTGACGAGACTGCTCGACCAGCCGCTGGCGGGTGCGGAGTTCCTCGCCGTGGACACCGAGACCAACGGGCTCGGGGGCGATCTGTGCGAGCTCACCGAGGTCGGCGCCGTGTTGGTGGGCGGAGGCGAGCTGCACGAGACATTCGACTCGCTGGTCCGGACGGAACGGCCGCTCTCGCGTGGGATCCAGCGCTTCACCGGCATCACGCAGGGCATGGTCGACGGGGCGCCGCCGCCCGAGGAGGTGCTCCCGGAGCTGGCCGATCTGCTCGAGGGCCGGGTCTTCGTCGGGCACAACGCCCGCTTCGATCTGGGCGTCCTGCGCCAGGCGTTCGAGCGGGTGGGGCTCGACTGGCCCAACCCGCCCGCGCTTTGCACGGTCACGCTCGCGCGCAGGTTCGCGCCGCTCGCCCGCCGCCGCTCGCTCGCGCCGCTGGCCGACTCGCTCGGGATCGAGGTGACCGAGGTGCACCGGGCGCTGCCGGACGCGCTCACCTGCGCGCGTGTCCTTTGCGCGCTGTTCCCGCGGCTGTGCGCGAACGCGCCGACGGTCGGCGACGCCGTGGCGCTCCTGCGCGGGCGGCGCCGGGCCCGGAAGACCGAGCCCCACGAGCGGATCCCGCCCGACCAGCGGCCCGATCTCTCGACGCTCCCCGACGACCCGGGCGTCTACATCTTCCGTGACGAGCGCGGGCGGCCGCTGTACGTGGGCAAGTCGGTCTCGCTCCGCACGCGCGCGCGGGCCCACTTCTGCGCGCCCGCGGGCTGGACCGAGCGCGCCGAGATCGTCGACTACCGGCCAACCAACTCGGAGCTCGGCGCGCTGGTGCTCGAGAACCGGCTGATCAAGGAGTGGAGGCCGGCCGGGAACAGGGCGCTCAAGCGCACCGAGCGCTACTGCTACCTGCGCTGCCGGCTCGACATCCCGTATCCGGTGCTCGACGTGGCCGCCGAGCCGGCTCCCGGGCACGCCGTGAACATCGGGCCGCTCGGCAGCCGGCCCCTGGCGCGCGAGCTGGCGGACCAGCTCACCTCGCTGTACCGCCTGCGCCACTGCGGGCGCAGGCTGAAGCTCCGCGAGCACCCCTCCGCATACGGGCAGATGGGGCGCTGCGTCTCCCCCTGCCTCGGCGATCTCGACCCGAACGCCTATCGCCGCCAGGTGGACGCCGCGCTCGCCCACTTCGAGGAGCCCGGCGCCGGCGAGGCGCTGATCGCGGAGATCGACCGGCGCATGCGCGAGGCGGCGGTCGCGCAGCGCTTCGAGCGCGCGGCGGCGCTGCTACGCCGCAAGGAGCGGCTCGCCTGGGTGCTCGAACGGCTCGACGGCATGCTGCGAGCCACCCACGCCGCGCCGCGGCTGGTGCTCGCGCGGCATCCGGTGAAGGAGCGCTTCGACGCCTTCTGGATCGTTCAGGGCAGGCTGGTGGACTGGGGGCCGCTGCCTGGCCCGACGGAGCTGGCCGCGCGCACCGAGGCGGCGCTCGCGCGGCCGCTCGGGCGCACGGTCATTCCCGTGGACGAGGTCGACGAGCTGAGGATCGTGGCCGGCTGGATCGCCGAGCACGAGCCGCCCGTCCTCGAGCTCGATCCGGCGCCCTCGGAGCCCGACCTGCTGCGTTTCGCTGCCGCGTCTACGCCCGCTGCGCCGGAGCTCGCTCCGCCACCGCTTTCAGGTTCTCGAGCGAGCTCTGCAGCCACGAGCTCATGATGCGGCGGCCCGCCAGCGCGCCAAAGACCTTCATCCCGATGCTGTGAGGCTCGATGCCGAAGTTGCCCTCGACGAAGGTTCCGCCCTGCGCCTCGGTGAGCACGAAGCGGGTAGTGACCCCGGTGCCCTCGCAGTAGATCGAGACCTCACGGCAATCATCGAGCTGCTCGAGGAGGAGCTCGTGCTCCGTGGCCCCGAAGGGGCCCTTGACGACTCCCCGGTAACGGCAGCCCTCCCTGATGTCGGCGCATTCCGCCTCGATGACGTCCGGCCACCAGCCGGCGTGGCGGTTCGGGTCGCCGACAAGCTCCCAGACGCGCTCAACCGGAGCGTCGATGTGCGTTTGCTGCGTGCTCGACCGGACCACCCGGACATTCTGCCATCCCGGGCTCGGCAGGAAGACAAATAGGTACAATCGCGCCGCGCATGCGCCCTCCCAGCCGTGCCCGCCTGCTCAGGATCCCGCTCGAGGGCGACGTGCCCGCGCACCGCGCCTCGCTGCTGGTTCGCGGGGATCAGCGCCCGTTCACGCTCGCCGGAGCGTGGGCCGGCGGCGGCGCGCTCGTGGGATCGGAGCCGCTCGCGGTCGCCGGGTCCGATGAAGACCCGTTCGACGTCCTCGACGTGCAGCCGGAGGTGGAGTTCGACGGCCACGATGGCGCGGTCGGCGGGGGCTGGTTCGGCTTTCTCGGCTACGGACTCGGGGCGCGGCTCGAGCCGGTGCCCCCCTCCCCGCCGCGGCCCGTGCCGCTGCCGGAGTTCGCGCTCGCCTTCTACGACCACCTGCTGCACCTGGATGCCGAGGGCCGCTGGTGGTTCGAGGCGCTCTGGACCGAGGAGCGCGATGCGGCGCTGCGCGAGCGCCGCGAGCGGCTGTCGGGACGGCTCGTGGCGGGCGTGCGCGAGCGGCCGGTCTGGGTCGGCACGTTCAGACCCGCGGCGCCTGGTGCAGCGGGGCAGCTCGCCGCCGTGGCGGCGTGTCGCGAGCGGATCGCCGCCGGAGAGATCTTCCAGGCGAACCTGTGCCTGCGGCTCGACTCCCGCTTCGAGGGGAACCCGGCCGACCTCTTCGCACGCGTCACGCGCGAGCTCGGCCCCCGTCACGCCGCGTTCGCCGGCGGCCCCTGGGGGGCCGTCTGCAGCCTCTCGCCCGAGCTCTTCCTGCGCCGCCGCGGCCGCGAGGTGCTGAGCGAGCCGATCAAGGGGACCGCCCCGCGCGACGACGAGGGCCGGCTGCGGCTCACCCGGTCGGTCAAGGACCGGGCCGAGAACGTGATGATCGTCGACCTCATGCGCAACGACCTCGGGCGCGTATGCGAGTACGGCTCGGTCCGCGTGCCCGAGCTGACGGCCCCGCGCCCCGCCCCCGGGGTATGGCATCTCGTGTCGAGCGTCACCGGCACGCTGAGGCCGGAGGTGGGCGACGGCGAGCTCCTGCGGGCAACGTTCCCGCCCGGGTCGGTCACGGGCGCGCCCAAGATCCAGACGATGCGCGTGATCGCCGAGCTCGAGGCGAGTGGGCGCGAGGCGTACACGGGGGCGATCGGCTACGCGAGCCCCATCGCCGGGCTGGAGCTGAACGTGGCCATCAGGACGCTCGAGGTCAGCGGCGACCGCATCTGGCTCGGCGCGGGCGGCGGCATCACGTCCGGGTCCGATCCGCAGGCCGAGCTCGAGGAGTGCTTCCTCAAGGCGAGGCCGGTGATCGAGGCGGCCGGCGGGCGCCTTGCGGACACGCACGCCCCGCCCGCGCCGGCGACCGACGCCCCGCAGCCGGCCCTCGCGCTCGCCGGCGGCGCGGACCGGCCCGACCCGGCGCTCGGCGTGTTCTCGACGATGCTCGTGCGCGGCGGCCGGGTCGTCGATCTCGACGCCCACCTGGGCCGGCTGCGCCACAGCGTCCGAACGCTCTACGGGCGCGACCTGCCGCGCGAGCTCGAGAGCCGGGTGCTGGAGGCCGCCGCGCGCGCACCGTTGCAGCGCCTGCGCGTGCTTGCGCGTGCCGGACGCCGGCGGGCTCGGCGTGACCATCGAGGCGGACGAGCTGCGGTCGGAGCCCGACTCGGAGCCGCGTGGCGCTGGCGCCGGCGGTCCTCCCCGGGGGTCTCGGCGAGCACAAGTGGATCGACCGCCGCCTGCTCGCCCGGCTGGAGCGCAGGCTCGGCGGCGTGCCGCTGCTCGTCGACCACGACGGCCACGTCCTCGAGGCCGCCTTCGCAAACGTGTGGATCGCCGAGGGAGAGACGCTCGTCACGCCCCCGCTCGACGGCCGCCAGCTGCCCGGCACCGTCCGGGCGGCGCTGCTGGCCGCCGCCCGCGACGTGTTCGAGGTGCGCGAGGAGGCGGTCACGCTCGAGCGCCTCGCCCGGGCGGACGAGATCCTCCTCAGCTCCTCTATTCGCGGCGTCTACCCGGGCACGCTCGCCGGGCGGAGGGCTGCGCGCTTCGAGATCGGCGCCCGGCTCGTCGCGGCGCTCGAGGAGCGCGCGGCGGCGGCCGCACGTGCCCGCCCGAGCGGGCGCGCGGTCATCCGCTGAGGTCGCGCGCGGCTTCCCGGGCCGAGGCGGCCCGGGCTCTCGCGTCCATTGCCCGGGCGAGCTCCTCGGCCTCGGGCCGGGCCTCGAGATTGATCTCCACGAGCGTCGCCGCGGAGGCCGCCGCCGCCTCCGCGATCAGCACTCCGGCGACGGCGTCGCCACCGACGGCCGGGCCCGCCGCGGCCGCCAGCTCGGCCCCGATCTCGGCCACCTCGGCGGCAGCCTCCGCGATGGCGAGCGGGGCCATGCTCGCCCGCGTGAGCGCAGCGTCGAGCCGGCCGGCGCGCTCCGGGTCGTCGCGTGGCAGCCGCAGGGCCTCCAGCACCGGCCCGTAGGACGAGAGCTCACGCTCGGCCAGCTTCAGCGCCTGCCCGCGGAGGGCCGCCAGCCGATCGGGCAGGTCCCTACGAGGCCTGACCGCCGCGTCCGCGCGGCCCAGCTCGATGCGCGCCACCATCTCGACCAGCGCGGCGCCGAGCGCGCACGCAGTGGCGGCCGCCGAACCGCCTCCAGGGGCGGGGGTCGGCGCTGCCACCTCGTCCAGGAACGAGCCCAGCGGCTGCTCGGCGAAGCGGTCCATCCGCGGCGATGCTATTGCGGTAGCCTCGCCTGAACGAATTCGTCCACAGGGGAGATGCGATGACGACGGCGCTGGGTGCGGGCGTCCTCGAGGACGTCAGCGACGAGCAGGTGGAGAGCTTCCGCCGCGACGGCTTCCTGATCATCGAGGAGGGCTTCCTCTCGCCCGCCACCGTCGAGGTACTGCGTGATCGCTTCGCGGCGCTCTTCCGGGGCGAGTACGCCACCGGCATCGCCCCGGACGAGGTCAACTGGAAGGAGGGTCGCGATCCCGAGGACCTGACGCGCCAGATCTGCAACGGCTGGCGTTCGGACGACCTGATCGCCGCGCAGGTGCTGAGCGAACGGACCGGGCGCATCGCCTCCAAGCTGATGGGCTACCGCGGCACGCGCATGGTCCAGGACAACTGCCTCTGGAAGCCGCCCGGGGCGCGCTCGCTCGGGATGCACCAGGACGCCTCCTATGCCGGATACCTCGTCCCTCCCGAGATGATCACCTGCTGGGTCGCGCTCGACGACACCCAGCCCGGCGGCGGCACGGTCGAGCACGTGAGGGGATCGCACCTCTGGCCCAAGACGCCGCCGGACAGGGGCAGCTTCCACGCGCCGGAGGACTGGCTCGCGCCGATGGCGGCCGCGACGCCGGAGGGGGTCGAGCCGGAGCGGGTGCCGGTGGTGGTCAAGGCCGGCGGCTGCGCTTTCCATCACGGCTGGACGTTCCACGGATCGGGACCGAACGAGGCGACGGTCGAGCGCCGCTCGCTCGTCACGCACATGACGCCGGCGGAGGCGCGCTTCCACCCCACCGACGTGGACCTGATCTACTCGCGCTACCGCCGCCGCGGCGATCTCTCGCTCGACGAGTCGTTCTTCCCGGTGCTCTGGGACGAGAACGGCGGCCGCAGCGCGTGGCTCTCGTCGCTGCCCGAGCTGCCCTAAACGAGCGATAGCCGGCGCCCAGCACGAAGCCGCTGCTCAGCGCGCCGCCGATGGACTTGTCCCGGCGAGCCGACCTGGGATAGGGTGCCGCTGCACAAATTCGTCCATCCGGAGAGGGGAGTGTAAATGCCGGAGCTCAAGCGGAGCGCCTTCTACGACGTGCAGGACCAGCTCGGCGCGGCCTGGACGGATTGGGAAAACTGGGCCTGGGCGGACTATTTCGGGGACGCCACGGCCGAGCACGAGGCCACGCGCAACGCGTCGAATCTCTGGGACGAGTCGCCGCTGCGCAAGTGGGACATGAAGGGCCCCGACGCGCTCGCCCTCGCCGACGTCCTGTTCACGAACGACATGGCCGCGCTCGAGGTCGGGCAGGTGCGCTACGGCGCGATCTGCGACGACGACGGCCAGATGATCATGGACGGCACGATCTTCAAGCTCGGCGACGAGCACTGCTTCTCGATCACGAGCTACGACTCGGACCTCGACTGGTTCCGGCAGGTGGCGTCGGACCGGGGGCTGAACGTCGAGATCGAGGACGTGACCGAGGCCATGCCCCACCTCCAGGTGCAGGGCCCGAAGTCCCGCGAGATCCTCGCTCCCCTGGTGGAGGGCCTAGACCTGGGTTCGCTGCGCTATTTCAGGTTCGAGCCGGACGCCAAGGTCGCCGGCATCGACTCTCTCGTCTCGCGCACCGGCTACTCGGGTGAGCTCGGCTACGAGCTCTATTGCAAGCCCGAGGACGCGGCCGATCTCTGGAACGCGGTGCTCGATGCCGGCAAGCCGCAGGGAATGCTGCCGATCGGCCTGTCCGCCATCGAGACGCTCCGGATCGAGTCCGGGCTGCTGTTCCCCGACATCGACTACTTCCCGCACAAGACGGACCCCTACGAGGTGCGCCTCGACAGGATGGTGAAGCTCGACAAGCCGGGCGACTTCGTCGGCAAGGCCGCGCTCAAGCGCATCGCCGAAGAGGGGACGCCGCGCCTGCTCACGACGCTCGAGCTCGAGGGGAGCGAGACGCCCGAGTACGGGGCGGCGGTGACGCAGGACGGGCGCGAGGTCGGGATCGTGCGCAGCCCATGCGAGAGCCCCACGCTCGGCAAGCAGATCGCCATGGCCGCCATCGACCGCGACCTGAACAGCGAGGGCACCGAGGTCGAGGTGGCGCTGGGCGACGGGACCGTGAAGGCCACCGTCGCGGCGTTCCCCGTCTACGACACCGAGAAGACGCGACCGCGGTCATGACGGCCGGGGGGCTCACGCCCCCCGGACCCCCCGGTGGCACCTGGCCGGTCTGAGTTGGGCCTGGCCTCGCTTGGCTCGCGCGCCTCGATCTGCTCGAGCTTCGCGAGCAGGTTCTCGGCCATCCTGATCGAGGCAGCGTCGATCAGGCGGCCGTCGAGGGAGACCGCGCCCTTGCCATCCGCCGCGGCGTCGCGCATCGCGTCGATGATGCGGCGCGTGCGCTCGACCAGCCGCGGCGCGGGCGTGAACACCTCGTTCGCGAGCTCGATCTGCGAGGGGTGGATCGCCCACTTGCCCTCATAGCCGAGCACGGCGGAGCGCCGGGCGGCAGCGAGGTAGCCCTCGCGATCGGTGAAGTCCCCGAACGGCCCGTCGATCGGGCGCAGCCCGTGCGCGCGGCAGGTCACGGCGATCCTCGACAGCGGGTAGTGCCACTGGTCGCCCCAGTGCCGCTCGCGCTCCGGGGTGCCGTTCGGATCCGTGAGCACCGAGTAGTTGGGGTCGACGCCGCCGATCGAGGCCGTGTGGCTCTGAATCGACGCCGCGTAGTCCGCCACCCCGAAGATCATCGCCTCCATGCGCTCCGGGCATGCGGTCGCGATCTCGTCGACGTTCACCATCCCGATCGCGGTCTCGATCAGCACGGCGAGCCCGACCTGGTGCTCGAAGCCCATCGCCTCCTCGATCTGGGACAGGAGCGTGGCCACGAGGTGGACGTCACCGGCGCCGCTGACCTTCGGGATGACGATCGCGTCGACGGTCTGCCCGGCCTGCTCGACCACGTCGACCACGTCGCGGTAGCACCAGTGGGTGTCGAGCCCGTTGATCCGAACGGACACCGAGCAGGCCGTCCAATCGAGCTCCCGTAGGGCATCGATGATGTTCAGCCGCGCCTGCTCCTTGTCGTCGGGCGCCACCGCGTCCTCCAGGTCGAGCATGACCACGTCCGCACCCAGCCCCGGCGCCTTCTCGAGCATGCGCACGTTGCTGCCGGGAACGGCCAGCTCGCTTCGATGGAGTCGCGTCTTGGTCGGCTTCATGGAGAGAACTAGAGCGGGGCTTCGTCCCGACGGCAAGCCGGAATAGACAAATTTGTCTGGTCACTACGCGCGGATCGATATATAGGTTTTTCTTTCATCCATTGGCGAAATTCTTAGGTTGAACCTGATGGGAGGATCGGGCAGGCTGAGAGTATGAACCGAGACTTGCCGGTACTTGACCCGCCCGAGCGTCTCCTCTGCGGCCCCGGGCCGACGAACGTCGAGCCGTCTGTACTCGCCGCCATGGGCCGGCCGATGCTCGGCCACCTCGACCCGCACCTGCACGAGATCCTGCTCGAGGTCGTCTCGATGCTGCGGCAGGCGTACCGCATGCCCGACGGACTCGTCCTCCCGCTCCACTGCACCGGCATGGCGGGGATGGAGACGGGAATCGCCAACCTGCTCGAGCCCGGCGACACCGCGATCGTGGCACGCGCGGGCTTCTTCGGCGGCCGGATCTCCGAGATCGCCGGGCGTTACGGCGTCAACGCGGTGGAGGTCGAGGCCGAGTGGGGCGAGGCCGTACCGAACGAGCGCATACTCCGCGCGCTCGACGAGCATCCCGCGGCCCGGCTGGTAGCCGTGGTTCACGCCGAGACCTCCACCGGGGTCGAGCATCCGCTGGCCGAGCTCGGCGCCGCGCTGCGCGGGCGCGACACGCTGCTGATGGCCGACTGCGTGACCTCGCTCGGAGGAGTCGAGCTCGACGTGGGCGACTGGGGCGTCGACTACGCCTATTCGTGCACGCAGAAGTGTCTCGCGGCGCCCCCCGGGATGTCGCCGGTCGCGGTCTCGGAGGCCGGCCTCGAGCGGATCCGGGCCAGAACTCAGCCGGTCCCGTTCTCATTCGACCTCCTGCTGCTGGAGCGCTACTGGATCGAACGGCCCGCCGCCTATCACCACACCGCCCCGATCCTGCACATCTACGCCCTGCACGAGGCGCTCAGGCTTGTGCTCGAGGAGGGGCTCGAGGCGCGCTGGGCGCGGCACTCGGAAGCGGGCGAGCACCTGCAACGCAGGATCGCCGAGCTCGGGCTCGAGCCGCTGGCAGACCCAGCACACCAGCTGGCGCCGCTGACGGCGGTACGTGTTCCGGAGGGGGTGGACGGAAAGGCCGTGCAGAGCCGGCTGCTGGCGCGCCACGGCATCGAGGTCGGCGGCGGGCTCGGACCCTCCTCCCCGGCGATGTGGCGCATCGGCCTCATGGGACGCAACGCAGACATCGAGACCGCCGACCGGGTGCTCGCCGCCCTCGACGAGGAGCTCGCCGCGGTCGGGCGACCCGAGCCGGCGCTGGCCGGCTGAGCCTGGGTCAGGCTGAGGTCTAGCCGACCCGCCGGGCGAGCGCGTGCCTCGCCGCCGGCGTGTGGCAGAAGGCCATGAACGCCTCGGAGTCCGGGCGCGACGGGCCGACCGCCGAGCGCACGACGTGCCAGCGGCGCTGGGGCAGCCCTCCGCGCGGCGAGATGGTCGCGAGGACGCCCGTCTCGAGCTCGAGCTCCACGGCCGCCCGTGACTGCAGGGCAAGCCCGAGGCCGGCGCGCGCGGCCTGCTTGATAGCGCCGTTCGAGCCGAGCGTGAGCACTGTCGGCGCGATGCCGTGGCTGGCGAGGTACTCCTCGCACAGGGTCCGCGTGCCCGAGCCCGGCTCGCGCAGCAGCCAGTGACGCCCGCTGAGCTCCTCGACCGCCACCCAGCGCCGGTTGGCCAGCGGATCGCCCGCGGCGGTGATGAGGACGAACTCGTTCTCCGCGAAGTCGCTGCCGACGAGCCGCTCGTCGTCCGGGATCCGCCCCGTGATCGCGACGTCGACCTTGTGGTCGAGGACGCGCTGGAAGACCACATCGCGATTCCCCACGTCGAGGCTGATCTCGACCTCGGGATGGCGCTCACGAAACCCCTGAATCAGCTGGGGCACGAGGTACTCGCCGGCCGTGGTGACGGCGCTGAGGCGCAGCGTATGAGGCTCCACCGCCGCCGCCTCCCGCGCCGCGCGGGCGCCCTGCTCGAGCAGCCCGAGCACGTCGCTCGCGTACGGCACGTAGGCGGATCCGGCGGCGGTGGGACGCAGGGTGCGCCCGGCGCGCTCCGTCAACTCGACCCCCAGCTCCCGCTCGAGCGCCGAGACCGCCGCCGAGACGGAGGGCTGCGTCACGACGAGCTCCTCGGCCGCCGCCGTGACCGAGCCACGGCGGACCACCGTGAGAAAGGCTACGAGCTGGGTAAGAGTGACCGCCATGCGTCAGGCCCGATCTATAGAGAAAACCCTACATGGGACAGCGGGCGCGGCGGTCGGCCGTGTCGCCGAACGTTTCCGACTCTGTGTCGCGTGACGACAGCAAGTCGGGTTTGTTGAGGACGAACGCTCGCTCAGCTGTGCAGAGCCGAATCCGATCCGGTCGGAAAGGCGGTGTCGGCACGCGGCGGCGTGCCGCCGATCGCGAGCGCCGCCCGGGCGGTGACCACGTGGTAGAGGATCAGGAGCTGCACGAGCGCGAGCGAGTCGGAGCGCAGCAGGTCGGTCCCGACGGTGAACTCGCCGAGCCGCCGGATGCGCAGGTGGCTCGCGAAGCTCATCCGCTCCCAGACGGACTCCTCGAGCTCCGCCGCGTGCTGCGGGTCGAGGTCCCCCGGGATCCGCAGCAGCCACTCGCGCTCACGCTTGACCAGCGCCGGGCCGTCCGGGCTGCCGTCGAGTAGGGGCGCGAGGTCCGGGTGCGGCAGTGTGTCGCGCAGGATCACGTCGGCGTCGAGATGGGCCGGACCGCCGGCCGGGTTAGCTCGGAAGGCGACGACGATGTCCGCGTGCTCGCGCTGTGGCTGGATGAAGTGCTCCGAGTCCTGCTGGCGGCGGTCGAGCTCGGCGAGCACCTCGTCCGTGGTGTAGCCGCGCCTCGTGCAGTCGCGCTTCAGCTTCCAGGCCCGGCGCAACTCCTCGGGCGGCATGAGCGCCACGCGCACGTCGTGCACGCTGCGCAGCGTCTCGGTGTGGTAATTGAGCAGCCCCTCCACAACCAGGAAGTTGGCGGGCCGAACGTACTCCGGCGGCCGAAAGGTCCCGTCGCGGTGGCTGTAGACCGGCTTCAGCACCGGCTCGCCGCGACGAAGGTGGATGAGGTGCTGGGTGAGGATGTCGAGGTGATTCGAGTCCGGATGGAGCGGCGTGACGCCGAGCTCGCGGCGGCGCCGGCGGTCGAAGCGGTGATAGTCGTCCGCCGACACGTGGGTCACGTGGGAGTCACCGAGCACCCGAACCAGCCCACGGGTGACGGTGGTCTTGCCCGCGCCGGAGTCCCCGACCACCCCGACGACGATCGCGCGCGCCATCACGAGATTGTAAGGGCGACCGGCTGCCCCCGGCGATCGCCGGGGGCAGCATGATCGGTCAATTACCTACTTGCGGACGATCACGGTCTGCGGGCCGGGCGTCCGCTCGCGGGCCTGGCGGCGCAGGACCTGGCGGCTGCGCCGAGCTCGGTTGACCGCACCGCGGGTGCGCCTGCGGACCGATGTCGGCTCGGCCGCCGCACCGCCCATGAACATGGCGGCGGGGTTGGCCTGCATGAACGAGTAGACCAACTCGCCGGCCGGCAACTCGGGCCGCTGGTCGGTCGCCAGCTGCCACGGGATCACCGCACGCAGCGCAGCCAGCGCGTTTGCCGGGGCGACGCCGAACGAGCGCGCTGGGTTCTGCTTCCTGCGGACCTCCATCCAGTAGCTCGACGAGAGCATCTCCTGGCCGACCAGCCGCATGGCGTTGTCCACCGCCAGCCGTGCCCTCGCCACCCGCTGGCGCGTGAAGGTCTCCATGTCCTCCACGTTGCGGACGAGCGCGTTGCCCTGTGCGGGCACCGGATTGGCGAGCGTCTGGATCTCCGCCATCAGGTCCGAGATCGTGTAGCTCGCACCCTGCGGCGGCGCCAGCGCCAGCTCGTCCGCCGTCAACACGTCCGCCGGCGCAACGACCGTGAAGAACGTGTCAGGGAACCGCAACACGCGCTGCACATGCGCCGCGATCGCGTTGGCGAGCGCGATCGTGTACGCCTCGAGATCGTTACCCCACGGCTGGGCAACGAAGTTGGCGTTCGACAGGATGAACCCGCTCACGCCGGCCTCGCCCTCTTCGACGAAGTAGCGCCGCAGCCACGGCGTGTCGAGCTCCCACGAATCGCTCGGGTGAGAGCCCGGCACCACCGCCGGGTTGTGATCCGAGCTGTTGATCTGGATCAGGATGTTCTTCTTGAGCCGCGCGTATGCCTCCCACAGCGCGCCGTTGCGCTGGCTGTAGTCGCGGAAGCTGAGCGGATCCTGGATGATGCGCCGCCCATCGAAACCGGGCGGAGTCTCGAACTCGAACAGGTAGCTGCCACGGATCAGCTCCAGCAGCCGCCGGGCGAGCTTGTTCTGGTACGGGAACGGACGCGCCCGCTGAGGCACCTGGGTAATTGGAGTCACGCTGCTGTTGAGCCCCAGCATGCTCATCGAGAACGTCAGATCCGACCAGTCCTGCATCCTCTTCGAGTCGTACAGCAGAAGGGCCGCCTGGCCCGCTGAGTACGCGTTGGTGCTCACGATCGCAGCATCGTCCGCGGCGAACGGCGCCAGCGGCTGCAGGCCTGCCAGGGCGAGCGCCTCCCGCGCGGACATGGGCTTACCACGTAGATAGGCCCGACCGGCGCCCACCATGGTGCCCTCGACATTGCCCATCATCGGCAGGTCGCCCTCGCCGGGCGAGCCGCGCGACTGGACCACCGGCGAGATGTAGTTGTTCAGCAGATCCAGCAACATCTGCGTCAACTCGGGCGTCGCCGCCTCGTACACCATCGTGTTCGCGCGCACCACCATCATCGCGCGCACGATCTCCTCGTCGGCGACCTCGGGCCCGATGCCCTGCCTCGGTCCGTTCTTGAAGATCCGCAGCTGTCGCTCGAGCAGCAGCTGCCGGTTGTCCGGCCGCAGCGGATCGCCGGAGAAGATCGGGGTCTCACGCCCCGACCCGGTGCCGCGGTTGAAGAAATAGATCGGGATGTCCTGTCTGGCTCCCTCGAGCAGCAGCTCGTAGGCATCCTCCGAGCGCTGCCGTGCGCCGTTCGTCAGGCGCACCTTGGCGCCGTGGCGAGCGACGTCGACGACCTGCTCGATCGTCAGGTTCCTTCCGTTGAGCGTGACGGTCTCGCCCGACTTCGTCGGGATGATCGGGTTGTAGGCGAAGGCGCTTCCGGCCAGCACGGCCAGCGCGAGGATCGCCACAAAAAGAGCGCAGAACACTCTGCGCCGTAAAGCGGTTGTACAGCCTGTCATTGCCTCTCCTTCAGATGAAGAGCGCGGTCAGTACCGGCGCCGCGGAGAACGGTGGGCCACCGCGGCTACCTGGGAGGAGCGTCAGAAGCAGGCAGCGATATGCTGCGGCGCCGCCGTGCTCCTTTCCGCCGGTGCTGTTCCGACCAATGGGTCCACTGGCGCAAAAACACAAGCGGTCTATCACCCTTTGCGGAGGGCGTCAACCGTATGGGTGATCAGCGCGCCTCGGTGCCGGCCGGAGCGAGCTCGGCCGCCTCGGGCCTCCC
>CAVWSN010000009.1:0-242444 GCA_963757815.1 uncultured Thermoleophilaceae bacterium
GACGCCGTAACGCGCTGATCCGCCGGTACCGCCGCCTACGGCGCGGCTGAGCCCCGGGCCGTGGACCCGCCGACTTTCTTTCCGTCAGGACCGCGTCCTAGTCTCCGACCAGTAAGCCATGCAAACTGGAGGAGAGCGAAGGCACATGCCTCTCTGCTTCATCGAGCCACAGGAAGCGATCAGGGTCGTCGCCGAGAGCGTTGGGCGTGAGGCACGCCGGCAGCTGCTCGGCGAGGTCGTGCGCGCCTGGGTCGACGAGATCCCCGACGACGAGCTTCAGGTGCACTACGCCAAGGCCGTCGACGAGCTCGATGACGACGACCTGTCGATGCTCGCCGCATGGCACGCCTCGCTCGAGGTCGGCCGGCCGATCGCCAACAAGGAGTTCCTGCTCGGCGCGTTTCCGCGGCTCGGCGAGCACCGGCGCGAGGCCCTCCGCATCGCGGCCGGCTTCAAGGGCGACGACGCCTTCGAGGCGGGCATCAGCGAGGAGCAGGCACTCGGCACGGTGCTGCCCTGGCTGTCGGACGAGCGCCTGATGGAGCTCGCCGCGGAGGCGGTCGAGCTGTATTGCTGGGACAGGCTCGGGTCCGACAACTAGCCGTAGCCGCCCTCACGCTCGCGCTCGTCCTTGCCGGGTGCTCGGACGAGTCCGAGGACGGGCTGTCCACCGCCCGGAGCGCCCGGGCGCCAGGCGACGCCGTTGAGGCCCGGGTCACGCGCCACACCGACGGGGACACGCTGTGGCTGTCCGGCATCGGCAAGGTGCGCCTGATCGGGGTCGACACGCCCGAGGTCTTCGGGGATCGGGAGTGCTTCGGGCGCGAGGCGTCCGCGTTCGTCGAGCGCACGGTGCCGCTGGGCGCCCCCGTGCGCTACCGGCTGGGTGTCGAGGAGCGTGACCGCTACGGGCGAGCGCTCGCATACGTCTGGCTGGGCGACGGGCGCTTCCTGAACCGCCTGCTCGCGGCGCGCGGCTACGCGCTGCCGCTGACCATCCCACCGAACGTCGAGTACGAGGACCTCTTCGTGCGCGCGGCGCGCCGGGCCCGCGCGGCAGGCCGCGGCCTCTGGGGCCGGCCCGGCTGCGCGGCACCGCAGTAGCCGCGGTGATTGACTTGGCGATGCCATGACCGCATCACTCCCGGAAGAGGTCCAGCGGGTCTTCGAGACCTTCATCACCACCGAATACACGACCGTCGACCGCCGCGGTCAGCCGATCTCGTGGCCGGTCACGCCGTACTACAAGCGCGGGGGTCCCTGCATCGACGTCTGCACCGGCCTCGGCTATCCGAAGAAGGCCAAGGACGCCCGGCTGAACCCCAAGGTCTCGCTCCTGTTCAGCGATCCCACCGGCTGTGGGATGGAGAACGCGCCCCAGGTGCTGGTCCAGGGCACCGCGGAGGTCGACGACCGCGATCTCGACGCCAACCGCGAGCGCTATCAGCGCGAGTCGGCCGCCAAGCTGCCCGCGACCGTGAAGATCGCGCCGCCGAAGGCGCTTCAGCGCTTCTTCGACTGGTACTACAAGCGCATCTACGTGCACGTGCGCCCGGAGCGGGTCTACGTGTGGGCCGACGGCGACGCGACCAACGAGCCTCAGCTGTTCGACGCGCACATGGAGGAGGTCCGCTCAGGGCACGACGAGGAGCCGCCCGGTGAGCACGCCGGCACCGAGGGAGGGGGCAGGGTGTGGGACGAGCGCATGGACGAGCTCGGCGCGCGCTACCCGAGCGCGGTGCTCTCGCTCGTCGCCCCGGACGGATTTCCCTTCTCGGTGCGCGTGCCGATCTCCGTCGATCGGGCTGCTCATCGAATTCACCTGGGCGCCGGCGTCGTCGGGCTCCCGATCCAGCCCGGCCTCGCCTGCATCACCGCCCATGACCACCACCCCGACTTCCTGTGGCAGAGGAACTTCCAGGTGCGCGGGGATCTGGTCGAGGAGGACGGCGGCTGGGCCGTAATCCCGCACCGGCTGATCGGAGGCTTCGAGCTTCCGCCCAGCTCCACGATCGCGAAGTACCGGCTCAACGCCCGCAAGATCATCCGCTACCGGAAGAACGCCAAGCGCGAGCTCGGCGAGCGGAGTGGGTGACCCCCGCCACCACAAAAAAGACGAGACGCGAACTTCGCGCTTGAGGTCCGTTCCACAGCGGCCGAGGCCACTGCTTCACCGGGGCGAGCCTTACAACCTCTTGGCTTCGCTCTTTGCGCTCCGTCCGCGTCTCTGCGGTGCAGCTAATCAGCGGGTGTGAACGAGGTCAAGAACCCCTCCGGCGACTTCCCCGCTCTTTACGAGAAAAAGTCATCTGCGGCCCGACTCGGCTCCACGCCTGACCTTGACCGTGGCCGTCATGTCGACCGGATGTATGCCGCAGAAGAGCTGATAGGTGCCGGGCACGCTGAGCTTCTTCCTGTAGGTCCGCCCCTGAGAGAGGTTGGGAGAGGAGAACCCACGCGGTCCGTTGGCCAGCGTCACGTTGTGGACCGTGGGCCCGCGGAAGCGCCAGGTGAGGGTCCCGCCGGCGGGCAGCGACACGTTGGGGCGCCTGAAGAACAGGTCGCCCACTTCGATGTTGCCGCTGCCGCCGAGCGAGACGCGCCTCCCGGGCGGCGCATCGATGTTCACCGCCTTGCCGCCCCTCCTCCCGACGATCGGCACGCGGAACGGCGGCGGAGAGCTGCGCCCCTTCGGCTTCTTCAGCTCGACGAGGTCGTCGGGGCGCGCCCCGCAGGGCTCCGTGACCGACGGATCCGGCGCGAAGAAAACGGGACCCATGATCCCCATCACACGCGTGTGTGGCCGCGATGCGTCATAGCGCGACTCCAGCACCACGCGCTCACCGGCCGCGAGCGGGATCCCGCGGGCCGAGCGGAACGCGGTCATGTGAATCGGCCCCGGCTCGTGAAGGACCGGCCTGACGTTGTAGAAGGGGTGCCCCCTGTTGCCCCAGACCGGGCGTGAGGTGTAGATCTCGTCGTTCGGGCACGCGGGCCGGCGCAGCGCGAGCTCCCGGCCGCCGCCGTGCATGTGGCCGCCGCCGGCCACGAGCCGTCCCGCCTTCGGGACCGTCCAGACCATCTTGCGCGTGTGGATCGAGCCCTTGCGGCCACCACCCGGCACGTCGTAAACCGGGTCCAACTTGCAGTTCTCGACGTCGAGCCAGTAGGGCTCGACCGGCTTGACGTCGGCACGCGTATCGACGGCGAGCTTGTACTCGATGTAGGCGCGGTCGGTGACCGAGCGGTGGTTCATGAACATGTAGAGCATGGTCCACGTGTCCTGCTTCGAGAGCGGATAGCCGTAGCCGTCGGGCAGCACCATCCTCTGGCGCTCCTCGCCCGCCGCGTAGAACCGCTCGACGGCGTTCGGCAGCTCCGACAACGTGTTCCAGGGCAAGAAACCGCCGCTGCAGGTGGGATCGCGCTTGTCCCCGAACGCCCTGCCGAGGTTGCTGAACACGATGTGATGCAGCATCAGCCGGCTGATCGGCACCTGCTTGCCGTTCCCATCCACCACGTCCACGCTCATGCTCGTCACGAAACCGTCGACGTCAGGCTTGGGCACTTCGAGGGTCAAGTCCTTCATCAGCACCTGAAACGGCGCGACTGTGATCGGGCCCATCCGGCAGCGATAGTCCTGCTTGCTCCCCTCCGACCCGGTCAGCACGCACGAGCCCGCGTTGCCCTGCGCGGCCGCCTCCGCCGGCACGAGCGCCAGCACGAGGCACGGAAGTACGACGGCCAGAAGGCCGGACCGGACTCGCATCACGCGCCGGAGTATAGGGAGGTTCTTGCACTCCACCTGAAAGAACTATGCTGGTCCTATGGAAGCCGAGACCACCGGTTCCAAGGACGGCCGCACGGTCCGGGCCGAGCGCACCCGTCAGGCGCTCGTGGACGCCCTGTTCGGGCTTCTGGAGGAGGGTGAGCTGCGTCCCACGGCCGAGCGGATCGCGGAGCGCGCCGGTGTCTCCGAGCGCTCGGTCTTCCAGCACTTCCGCGATCGCGAGGCGCTGGTCGAGGCCGTGTCGCGCCAGCAGTACGAACGGGTCATCAGGGAGGTCGAGCCGGTCGACGCGTCGCTGCCGCTCGCCGAGCGTCTCGACGCGTTCGTGACGCAGCGGGCGCGGCTCCTCGAGCAGGTCAGCCCGGTGGTGCGCGCGGGGCGCCTGTTCGAGCACGAATCGGATGTCGCGGCAGGCTGGCTCACCAGCGCACGCAGCGCCGCGGCGAATGAGGTCGAGCGGGTCTTCCGGCGCGAGCTCCAGCGGGCCGAGGCAGGCGAGCGGGCCGTGCTGCTCGCGGCGCTCGTTTCCGCCGGCTCCTGGGCGGCCTGGGAGGGCTACCGGGTCCACCAGCGGCTCGGCGCCGAGCGCGCCCGCGCCGCGATGCGAACGACGCTGGCCGCCCTACTCGGCGAGCGCTGACTCGATCTCGGGGATCGCCTGCTCGGCGTCCACGAACCGGACAGCGGTCATTCCGAGCGCCCGGGCGGCCTCGCAGTTGACGTCGAGGTCGTCGACGAAGACGCAGTCCGCCGGCCGCACACCGTCGCCGAGGCGCTCGAGGGTCAACTCGTAGATCGCCGGGTCGGGCTTCCGCAGCCCCACGAACGCGGAGTCGACGACCACCTCGAACAGCTCGTCGATCTCGGGCAGCTTCGAGCGCCAGAGCGGCTCCCACTCGCGCACGTTGTTGGTGAGGAGCGCGGTTCGAGTGCCGCCCCGCCGCACTTGGCGGACGAACTCGATCATGGGACGGTTGGGGACGATGCGGTCGAAGTAGAGCGTCCGCAGCCTGGTCAGGTCGAAGCCCGATTCGAGATGCGGCTCGATCCTGTCGCGGAACTCGACCTCGCTGATCTCGCCCCGCTCGAGCACGAACAGGGGATGGTCTCCGTGCTCCTCGGTCGCCTTCGCCATCGCCCGCCCGAGCTCCTCGAGCGACACGCCGGTCTCTTCCTGGTAGGCGAGGAATCCCGCTTGGAGCGGGGTGGTGAGGACGCCGCCGAAGTCGCTGATCAGCGCCCGGGTCATGCGGCCGCGGGCGGCTCGGTGCGCGCCATCAGCTCGTAGCCACCGATTCCGTCGCGGCCGTCGACTCGCCAGCGGAAGACGGCGGCGTGCACCTCGAGCTCGTCGAGCCGAAGCGAGGATCCGGCCACGACCACACCGGATCCCCGGCGGGGATACTCCTCGCCCGGAACCCACAGCTCGAGGCCCGCACTGCGCTGGCGGCCGTCGCCGTCGTAGACGGTGGAGACCCGGGCGTCCTCGATCTCGAGGAAGCGGTCCCCCTCGAGCAGCATCGCGGTCACGCGCTCGTCGCCGTGGCCGAGCGCGCCGCGGGGCCGGCGGGCCAGCGCCAGGAGGGCGTGCTGCTCGTCGACGAGGGCCGAGATCGTTCGCAAGGCGTCCAGCTCCTCCCAGCGCGGCGGGGTGGACGTCTCGGCCAGAGTGCCGAGGCCCTCCACCCGCCGCCCTCCGGCCTCGCCGCGCACGCGCACGAGGCGGACGCTGACGCCCCCGAGGTCGGCGGGTTCGCTCAAGGGCTCGGCATCGAGGGCCAGCTCGCCCTCGAGCTCGGCGTGCCAGCCCTGGCCGGAACCCTCGATGGCCGCGCCCTCCGTCAGCGCCCGCGGCCGGCGGCCCTCGAACAGGATCGTCGCCCCCGAGCGGGCTGTCCCGTGAATCTCGTGGGCGGGGTCGAAGAACGAGAGCGCGAGCGCCGGGGCGCTCACTGATTCTCTCCCCTGCGCAGCCGGCCGAGCCGGCTGCTTCGGGCCTCAGCACCCTTAGTCGGAGCGTCGTACTCGCTGGCCGTCCCCTCCACGTCGAAATCGCGTCCTGCTCCGGGCGGCCGCCGGCGGCTCGGCCCGGCTGCATCCCCGACCACTCCCGCGGCCACACGCCTGCTGAGCCGACGGACGACCAGCGGCCTGATCAGCGCGCGCGTCGGCGGGAGCAGCAGCACAAGTCCGATCACGTCCGTGATGAAGCCGGGCGTGAGGAGAAAAGCGCCGCCGAATACGACGAGCACGCCGTCCACCACCTCGCGGTGCGGCATGCGGCCCTCGGCCAGCGCCGTGTTCAAGCGCCTCCAGATGCTTCTCCCCTGGCTCCGGAGCAGCAGCGCGCCAAGCACCGAATCGGCCACGAGCAGGAGAATCGTCCAGCCGACGCCGATCGCGTCGCCCACCCTCAGGATCACGTACAGCTCGGCAAGCGGCACCAGGATGAACACCACGATGAGTGCCAGCAGCCGCATGGTTTGACCCTACTATCCTCGTGCCATGGCGACCTTGACCGTCGACGACGTGCAGGAGGCCCTCACCAACGTCATCGATCCCGAGCTCGGGCTCGATTTCGTGGAGCTCGGCCTCATCTATGACGTGGAGATCGAGGACGGCAACGTCTTCATCAGTTTCACCCTCACCTCTCCCGGTTGCCCGATCGGGCCACAGGTCTCCGAGCAGATCGAGGAGTTCGTGGGCGAGCTGGATGGCGTCGACTCCGTCTACTCGAAGATGACCTTCTCGCCGCCCTGGACCCCGGACATGATGAGCGAAGAGGCGAAGTTCGCGCTCGGCTTCTAGCCGGGTGACGCCTCTCAGGCTGCTCAGGGACTCGTTCGAGGACGACCCCGCGCTCGACACCGCCGTGTCGCGCGCGCTGATGCTGCGCGTGGCGGCGGGCGAGCTGCCCGAGACGCTGCGAATCGCGCGCCCGGGCGCATTCGTGGCGTTCGCCAAGCGCGACGCGGTCACGGAGGGCTACGGGGAAGCGCTGGCGGCCGCCCGTGACGCCGGCTTCGAGGCCGTGCTCAGGCTCGCCGGCGGGCGCGCGGCGATCTTCCACGAGGGGACGATCGAGCTCGGCCATGCCCGCCCCGACTCCGAGCCGCGCGCCGGCATCCACGAGCGCTTCGAGAGCACGGCGGGCCGGATCGTCGCGGCGCTCCGGAGCCTCGGCGTCGACGCACGCGTGGGCGAGGTGCCGGGCGAGTACTGCCCGGGGCGCTACAGCGTGAACGCCCGGGGTGAGGCCAAGCTGGCCGGAATCGGGCAGCGCGTGGTGGCCGGCGGCTCTCACACCGGGGTGGTGCTCGTGGTGAGCGGCGAGGACAGGATCAAGCGAGTGCTCGTGCCCGTGTACGAGGCGCTCCAGCTGCCCTGGCGGCCGGAGGCCACCGGCTCGGTGGCGGCCGAGGACGGCGCGCTCGGCTGGGACGAGGTGGCCGGCGCGCTCGTCGAGGAGTACGCGCGCCACTTCGACCTGGTCGAGGCCGAGCTCGACGAGGACACGCTCGCGCTGGCGCGCCGGCTGGCGCCAGAGCATCGCCCGCCCGGCTAAACCGCCGGCGTGGCCGCGCGGTCTTCGTTCTTCGCGACCGCTTCGATCAGCCTGGGCCAGATCTCGCGCGGTAGGTCGTGCCCCATGCCCGGGATCGCCACGAACTCCGAGCCCGGAATCGCACGCGCCGTGGCGACCCCGCCGCGGAAGGGGACGAGCGGGTCGTCCGTGCCGTGGATCACGGTCGCGGGCACGCGCAGCCGGCGGAGCTGCGGCGTCCGGTCGCCCGACGCCAGGACCGCAGCGAGCTGGCGGGCGGTGCCCGCGGGCGCGTGGTTGCGATCGAAGGTGGCGGCGGCGAGCTCCCGGATTCGCGGCTCATCCATCGGGAAGCCCGGCGAGCCGATCATCCTGAAGGTGCGCACGAAGTACTCGACGAAGTCGTCGCGGCGCTGCGGAGCGCGCCGCATGAGCAGGCTCCACGTGCGCAGCTTCGGCATGCCGGCGCGGCGCTCGCCAGTCGTGGACATGATCGAGGTCAGCGACAGCACCCGCTCAGGGTGCTCGATGGCCATCGTCTGCCCGATCATGCCGCCCATCGATACGCCCATCACGTGGGTCCGCTCGATCCCGAGCGCGTCGAGCAGCCCGAACGTGTCGGCCGCCATGTCGGTCAGCAGGTAAGGCGCGTCGATGTGGAAGCCCGCCATCGCGCGCACGATCGGCGGCACGGGTGCGTCGATCTTGGTGGACAGCCCGGCGTCGCGGTTATCGAAGCGGATCACGTGGTAGCCGCGCTCGGCGAGCTGCTCGCACAGCTCGAGGTCCCAGTGGATCAGTTGCATGCCCAGGCCCATCACGAGCAGGAGCGGGGTCCCGGACGGATCGCCCAGTGACTGGTAGGCAAGCTCGATGCCGTTTGTGTTTACGCGTCCCTCTTTCACGACCGCGTCACGATAGCTACGGGAGCTCGCGGCCGAGCCAACCGCGGTAGAAGCCCTCCACGTCCGGCAGGAAGTCGTGGACGAGTGGGTAGCCAGGCGGGGCCGCCTCGACCTCGAGCTGGCGCGCGCAACTCGGGCAGTAGAGCTCGCGCAGCTCCTGCCACTCCACGTCGGCGTGTGCCATGCGCGGGTAGACCTCGAGCATGGCCTCCTCGCTGTCGCGCACGTGGATCAAGGCGTGCAGCTTCCAGTTGTCGGTGTGGCCGCAGAAGTCATGCCCGCAGTCGCAGCGGATCACGAGCTCGGCGCCCGCCCGCACCACGTTCAGCCCCTCGCCGAGGGGCAGCACGATCGGGTCGTCGTAGGGAACCCGCTCCTGGAGGACGGCGGCCCAGTTGTCGAAGCGCCCGGCGTCCTTGTAGCCGGACTGGATGTCCTTCACGGCCTGGCGCGAGAGCTTCTCGTCGAGCAGGGCCGCGAGCGTCTCACGCTCGAGCGTGCGGCCGCCCTGGGCCGCGCCGCCGTACACCTCCGAGCCGGCGAGGAACTCGGCGTTCGCCTCTTCGGGGGTGATCTTGCCTCGCTCCGCCTTGGTGGCCTGGACGGTCGGGGTGGGGGCCACCCACTCGAAGTCATCCGGCAGGTCCCAGAAGCCGCGGTACTCGGCAGCCCAGCGGGGCGAGAGACGCATGCACTCCGCGTACATCACCTTCACCGGCAGGGCGGCGTCCTGGGCGAGCACGCGCTCGCGCTGCTCAGCCCACCAGTCCGCGACCGGCCGCGCACGCTCGAGCCGCCGGCGCCGGGCGGCCGCGCGGTCGGAGACGCCGTAGACCGACTCGGCGAAACGGGCCAGCAGGTGACCCTCCGCGATATCGCGCTCGACTGCCTCGACCGGTCGCAGCAGCGGGTCGCCGAGGCCGGCGCCGCCCTTCATCACCGACAGGTAGAGGTCACCCGACTCGAAGGGCTGGAGCATCGTGAAGTTGTCCTGCTTGTACTCGCGCCGTTCGCACCTAACTCCCATGAGCGCCGGCTCGTCGAAGCTGCCGTCGGCCACCGGATACTCGTCGCCGAGCTCGGGGCGGAAGAGGTTGTGGACGTGCGCGCAGGAGCCGGGATAGCCGCCGAACAGACCCGAGCCCGCGAACACCCGCGCCGAGCCGAGGTTCTGCAGCTCCCAGAACGGCGTGTTCCAGACCATCGAGAGCGACTCGAAGCTCGAGCCGCCGCGATGGCGTCCGGGGCCGGCGGTGTTGGCCTTGACGCGCCGCGACAGGTAGACCATCGGGCAGATCAGCTCCCACATCTCCACATCGCCCATGTCCCCCTCGGGGTTGAACATGGCGGCGGCGAAGTCGGTCCCGTCGAGGACGTACTTGGCGCCCATGCCCTGGGCGGCCACCTCGAAGTTCATGATCGCGCTCGAGTTGCCGTACTGGTCGACGCCGCCGCCCTGGATGACGTTCCCCGAGACCGAGTAGGCGCCGATCACCTCCTCGATGAAGCCGCGCGACTGGAGCGCGCGGCTGAGCGTGCGCGGGTAGCCCGTGAACGCGGGCTGGAGGAAGGCCCAGGCGATGCCGGTCGAGCCTTCGGCGTCGCCGAGGTTGGCGATCGTGCCCTCGGGGAAATTGGTCTCGATCGCGAAATAGGCGCCGTCGTTGACCTTGTCCGAGCAGATCAGCGTCTGCGTGAACTGCACCCAGATCGCGCCCTGCATCGCGGACGGCGTGCAGTTCATCGAGTGGTAGCCCCACGCGGAGGAGCCCTCGAGGTCGAGCTCGTAGACGCCGTCGCCGCCGATCCGCACCTCGAACGGCGAGTGCATCATGAAGTCGCGCCGGGCGCGCGCGGGCAGCTCCGGTTTGCCGGCGAAGGTCACGTCGAAGAACGCGGGTGAGCGGTAGCGGCCGGGCACCGTCATCTCACGGATGCGCGACTTGAACGAGCGCCGCCCCTCCTCGACCACCTCGCGCGAGAAGCGCTTGAAGCGCTCCACACCCTCCGCGAGGATCACGCGCTCGACCGCCTCGCGGATCATGTGGCAGCCCGCCAGGCGGGTGCGCTCGTCGAGCAGGTAGTACATGGGCGCGCGCGTCTGCTTGCGACAGCGCTCGAGGTGCCAGCGCGCGAGCTCGTCGCCCTCGCCGATCTTCATGCAGGGGAGGTCGATCCCGTCGTCCAGGCGGTTGGTGGGGCCCACCGGCACGCCGCCGGGCGTGGAGGCGCCGATGTCGAGCACGTGCGTTACGCCGCCCGCCCAGGCAACGAGCTCGCCGTCCCAGAAGATCGGGACGAAGGTCTGCACGTCTGCGTTGTGGACGTTGCCGATCGTGGGGTCGTTGTTCGCGAAGATGTCACCCGGCCGGATGCCCGGGTTGTCCTCGTACTCCTGCCGGACCATCCACTTGAGCGCGTCCGACATCGTGTGGACGTGGACGATGATCCCGGTGGAGAGGGCGATCGAGTCGCCTTCCGGGGTGTAGAGCGCGAAGCAGAGCTCGCCCAGCTCGCGCACGATCGGGGACGCCGAGATGTTGAGGGCGGTCTCGCGGGCCGAGACGAGCCCGCCGCGGACCCGGCTGAAGAGCTTCTCGTAGCCGATCGGGTCGGAGCCCTGGAGCGTCAGCTCCTCGATCCCGTAGTAGCGCCCTGTCTCGGCGAACAGCCGCTCCGATTCCGCGAGCATCTCGGACAGGCGCCTGCCGTCCCAGCCGATCGGCCTCCGCTCGCGCGGCTCGAGCTCGCGGGTGGCCGGGACGACCGCCATGCGCCGGCGAGACTACCCGCTAGCGCCCGGGCAGCTCCACTCCGATCTTCGACGCCCGCACCGTGAACTCGAAGTTGCTCGGGCGCACGAAGTTCGGGTCGCTCCCGAGCAGCTCGAGCTTCGCCGGTGGCCCCTGGCGAAGCGCCAGCCGTTGCCGAAGAGCTGGAAGACGATCCTGCCCTTCTGGTTGTCGGTCAGGCGGTACACGCCGCGCGCGACGAGTGTCTGCTGCCCCTGGTGGACGTCCCAGAGCCGCGCGGCGATCATGCCGCCGCGGCCCTTGGTGGCGATCGTCGCCCGCACGGTGGGGAGGCCGAGCAAGGTGAACGGCTTCGTCACGGTGCGCTGCACGACAGCGGTGCCGCTCGCCCGTGTGGCGCTGACGGCGTGACAGGCGCCCTTGCCGCCGATCGGGTCGAGCTCCTTGGCCACCGCGGGGTCACCGCCGCTCGAGCTGATCCGCTGCGTGCGGGGCGCCGAGAGGCGCAGGCTGCGGGGGTGGAGCGCATCCCAGCTCGATGCGCGGAAGGGACCTCCGGCCGGGGCGTCACCGGGGCAGGTCTGCGTGTAGGCAACGACGCTGCGGTGCCCGGGCGGCTTGCCCTGGCCCTTGAGGAACGAGGCGAAGAAGCGAGCTCCCTGGTCCTGCAGCGCCCGGTCGACCGCCGGCTTGGTCTGGCCGCGCGGGTGGCCGAAGTCGCCCACCTGCAGCGCGACGTAGGCGCCCTTCGCGCGCTCCAGCGAGCGGTAGGTGCGCAGCGCCTCCGGCACCGGGAACAGGTCGTCGGTCCAGCCGTTCTGCACGAGCAGCGGCGCGCTCCGGCCGCCGGTCACGCCGGCCGAGCTGTGGTAGCGGGTGAGCTCGCGGCCGACGGGGAGGACGTTAGGCCGGGTGGGCTCGCCGCGGTCGGAGAGAGCCTTCCACCTCGTGATGTCCGATCCGAAGACGCCGCCCGTCGGCGCGTAGAAGCCCGCTGGCGTTGCCGGACGCGTAGAGGACGTCGGTGTAGCTCTTCTTCATCACGCCGCCGGGCTCGAGGCTCTGGCCGACGCTGTAGGGCTTGAAGTCGAGATAGCGGCCGTTCGGCTGCAGCACGTATGCCATGTCGGACCCGCCCCAGCGGGCGTAGGCGGCCGCCACGCGCATCGGCTTGCCGTTCGGGCTGCGCCAGGGCCGGTAGCGGCCGTTCGGGAGCCGGACGCGGTCGCGCAGCCGGGCGAGCGAGAGGCTCTGCATGCCGCCGTAGGAGACGCCGGTGACCCCGATGGCGCCCGGTCTCGTGATCCCCTGGTCGGCGAGCCGCCCGAGCAGGTACTGCGTGTCGCGGATCTCGTAGCGATGGTCCGCGAGGTGCAGCCAGCCGCGGTCGCAGCCGGGCGAGGTGCGCGAGTCGGCGGCCCCGCAGGAGCGCCCGAAGCCGCGCGCGCTGGGGGTGACGACGGCGTACCCCTGCTGCGCGAAGTAAATGTTGTTGTAGTGGTAGCTCGTGCCGCCGTTGCCCTCCGGGGCGGTCGCTTCGAAGCTCCGCTTGTTGCCGCCCCAGCCGTGCATCAGCACGATCGTCGGGAACGGGCCGTCGCCGCTCGGCCGGGAGCGTCACGTCGACGTCCATCGGGACGCCGTCGAAGCTCGGCACGCGCTCGGCGTCGCTCGCGGTGGGGCAGAAGAGCACGCCGTTCTGCGGCGTGCAGGCGTGGCCGAAGGGGTTGGGCGGGGCGGCCTGGGCGGCGCCCGGCACGGCCAGTAGCGCGGCCGCGGCGACTAGGAGCTTCTTCATGTGAGGTGGAACACCTGGTGTCGGTCGAGAGTTGCCCTGCGTGCGGGCGGGATGGCGAACGTGGTCGCCTGCGACTCGAGCACCGCCGGGCCCTCGATCTCCTGGCCGGCGGCAATCGACTCGAGCTCGTAGACGTCCGTCTCCACGAAGCCGTGCCCCCAGTGAACAGCGCGGGAGGCCTTGGGTTGCGCGGAGGCGGAGGAGCCTAGCGACGGCAGCGCCGGCTTCTCCACATCCACCGAGCCGGTCACGATCGCCTGCGTCACCAGGTAGCCGAGCTCCGGCGAGCGCGCCGAGCGCGCGTACACCTTCGCGTAGGCGTCCTCGAAGGCGGCGATCAGCTCGTCCACGTGCTCGCCCTCGTCGAGCTCGAGCCGCGGGGAGACGATCTCGATGTCGTTCAGCTGGCCGTAGTACTGCATGCGGACGAGGTGGGTGAAGCGGATCCCGTGCCTCTCGATGCCGGACTTGGCGAACTCGTCGGCCACGCGCTCCTCGAGGCCGAGCCAGGCGCCGGTGATCATCATCGCTACGCCGGCCTTCTCGTCCAGCGCCGTACTCGGGGGGCGATGGGCATGTCGATCGTCTGGTCGTAGCGGTACTCGAAGTCGGCGCAGGCGCATCCGAAGGCGGAGAAGCCGGCGGCCCACGCGGGCACGAGCACGTCCCTGTAGGTCACGCCGGCCGTGTAGCCGGCGGCATGCAGCGGCCCGCCGCCGCCGTAGCAGAGCAGGGCGTAGTCGGCCGGCGAGTAGCCCTTGCCGAGGATGCGCCCGACCGCCTCGTTCTTGAGCGTCTCCTCGAACAACTCGATCACGCCCGCGGCCGCGTCGTCGACGGAGAGCCCGAGCGGCTCGGCGAGCTGGCGCTCGACCGCCGCGCGTGCGCGCTCGGGATCGAGCTTGACCTGCCCGCCGAGGAAGTAGTCCGGGTTGACGCGCCCCAGGACCACGTCCAGGTCAGTGACCGAGACGGTGTCGAGGCCGCCCTCGGGCCAGCAGACGCCGATCCTGGAGCCGGCCGAGTCGGGCCCGAGCTCGGGCCGGTTCGAGTTCGGGTTGACGCGCACGAACGAGCCGGTGCCGGCGCCGATCGAGTCGATCCTGACCAGCGGGATGTTGAGCACGAAGCGCGCGATGTCGGGCGTCGGGGTGATCTCGAAGCGGCCGTCGGTGAGCAGGGCGATGTCGAAGCTCGTGCCGCCGATGTCCGTGCAGAGCACGTTCGGGATGCCGAGCTCGCGGGCGAGCGCCTGGCCGCCCACCACGCCGCCGATCGGCCCCGACACGAGCGTTCGTGCCAGCTCACGCGCCTCGATCGAGATCGTCCCGCCGTGGGCCGCCATCACCCGCAGCTCGAAGCCCGCGCCGTGCTCCTTGGTGCGCTCGCGCACTCGCTGCAGCGTGCCGCGCGACGGCTCGGCCGCGTACGCCTCGATCAGCGTCGAGTTGAGCCGCGGCAGGTCGCGCCGCATCGGGTAGAGCTCGGAGGACAGGTAGAGCGGGACCTCGCGGCCGTCCATCTCCTCGCGCAGGATCTCGCCGACGCGCAGCTCGTGCTCGGCGTTGCGGTAGGCGAACAGCAGGCACACGCAGATGCCCTCGACCTCCGCTTCGAGCAGCTCGCGCGCAGCGGCGCGGACGTCCTCCTCGCGCAGCGGCAGGACCTCCTGGCCGAGCACGTCGATACGCCCGCGCACGCCCTTCATCAGCGCGCGCTCCACGATCGGCTTGTTGTGGAAGTGCGTGGCCACGTGGAGGCGGTCCGCGTACGAGTAGCCCAGGTAGGTCTGGATGCCGCGCTCGAGCTGGAGGTAGTCCTCCTGGCCTGCGCTCACGATTGCCCCGATCCGCCTGCCCTCGCGCGCCAGCAGCCGGTTGAGCATCGCGGTGCCCGAGTAGATGCCGGAGACGATCCGCGGGAAGGCCTCCGCGGGGGTGGTGTCGCGCTGGGCGAGCGCGTCGCGCGCGGACGCCATGAACCCGACGGACTCGTCTTCCGGAGTCGTCTGCGCCTTGCCGACCACGAACGCGCCCCGCCCGTCCACGACGAAGGTGTCGGTCATCGTCCCGCCCGCGTCGATCGCCAGCACGCGGAGGCGGTCGGCGTCGGCCGGCGCGCCCAAGGGCGGGCTCAGCTCTCGCCGCGGGTCGGCGCCTTCGCCGACCCGGATGCCTTCTTCGGCGCCGCCTTCTTCGAGCCGTTGGCGCGCGCGGCCGACGCGCTCTTCTTGCGCGCCGCCTTCAGCAGCTCGGCGAGCGAGTCCTCGAGGTACCCGCCGAGCACCTCGAGGTCGGGCATCGCGTCGTAGTCAGCCAGCAGGCCGAAGTCGACCTTGCCGTTGTAGCTCATGATCGCGATGGCGAGCGCGTGATTCTCGGGCAGGAACGCGATCGGGACGATGCGCTCCATCTCGCGGCCGAGCAGGTAGAGCGGGAACTGCGGCCCCGGGACGTTCGTCACGATCAGGTTGAACAGCCGCGTCGAGAAGTTGAGCCGCGAGGCCTGGGCAAGCAGCGTCGGCGGTGCGAAGTCCTGGAGCCCTGCGATCACCTCGGCGCCGAGCGCCTGCTTCGACTCCTTGAGGCTCCCCATGCCCTCGCGCACGATCGCGTGTCGCTTGACGGGGTCGCGCACGTAGACCGGCAGCGGGCCGCGCATCGCCGCGATGCGGTTCCCGAGCTCGCCGTGCTCGTCCTCCGCGCGGATCGACACGGGGACGAGCGCGCGCAGCTCGAGGCCCTCGGTGCGGACGCCGCGGTCGCGCAGCCAGCGCCCGAGCGCGCCCGACACCACGGTGAGCACAGCGTCGTTCACCGTGCCGCCGAGCGCGTTCTTGATCTCCTTGAAGTCGGCGAGCCGGCTCTCCACCCACCAGACTCGGCGGTGAGGGCCGATCTCCACGTTCAGCGGGACGTCCGGGGCCGGATTCAGGCCCGCCCACACGACCTCGCCGACTCCCTCGGCCGCCTCCCGCACTCGCTCGAGCGTCGCGCCGGGACGCTGCGCGGCCCCGATCGCCTGGCCGGCCAGGCTGAACGGCGTGCGCACCAGGCCCTTGACGCCTTCGGCCACCAGCTCGGCGCTCGAGGGCTCTGGCTCGGGCGACCATCCGTCGTCCTCCGGCAGCTCGCTCGGGACGGGCGAGAGGTCGAACAGCACCGTCGCGATGTCCACCCCCGCGACCCCGTCGACCAGCGCATGATGGGTCTTCGAGATCAGCGCGAAGCGGCCGTCCTCGAGACCCTGGACGATCCACAGCTCCCAGAGCGGCTTCGAGCGGTCGAGACGCTGCGAGAAGATCCGCCCTACGAGGTGGCGCAGCTGCTCCTCGCTGCCGGGCTTCGGCAGCGCCGTGTGCCGCACGTGGTAGTCGAGGTTGAAGCTCGGGTCGTCGACCCAGAACGGCCGGCCCATCTCGAGCCTCGGGAAGGCGAGCTTCTGGCGATAGCGCGGGACGAGCCGCAGCCGCGCCCGCAGGTGATCGCAGAAGTCCTCGCGGCTGGGCGGCGGGCCCTCGAAGACGCACCAGCGCGCCGACGTGCATGTGCGACGACTGCTTCTCCTGGTGCAGGAACGAGGCGTCGATGGCGGTCAGGCGGTCCTTGTGACCCTGATTCGGCACGGCCGCCAGCCTATCGGGACAATCGCGTGTGTGAAGCTCCTCGTCATCGTGCTCGTCGTCCAGGCTGTGCTCGGCCTCACCCTGATCGCGCTGGTCGCCACTGACAACCTCCCGTTCACGGACGGGGAGGCCGATGGGGCCAGCGAGCCGCCGACGCCGGCCGTCGCCAGTCGACCGGTTCGACAGCGCCGCCGCCTACGACCTGCTCGTCGACCAGGTGGAGCTCGGACCGCGGCCGGCGGGCTCTGAGGCGTCGCGGCAGCTGGCGGCGCGGCTGCAAGCAGCTCGTCCCGCGTGGCCGCTACCAGGCGGTCCCCGGCGGTCTGCGCAACGTCATCGGTTCCGTGCCCGGTCGCGAGCCGGGCTACATCGTCGTCGGCGCCCACTACGACACGAAGGACATCCCCGGCTTCGTGGGGGCGAACGACGGCGCGTCCGGCACCGCGATCGTGGCGCAGCTCTCGCGGACCCTCAAACGGCCCCGGCACAGGATCTACTTCATCTTCTTCGACGGCGAGGAGAGCCCGCGCGGCACCCCGGACTCCGCATTCGTGCAGCGCGGCCTGCGCGGCTCCAAGGTCGCGGCGCCCCGCTTCAGCGAGGCCCGCGCGATGGTGCTGCTCGACTTCGTCGGCGACCGCCGGCTGCGCATCCCTCGCGAGTCCAATTCGAACCTCGCGCTATGGAAGAAGCTCCGGGCCGCCGCTCGGCGCGTGGGCGCGGGCCGGGTGTTCCCGGACGACACATTTGGCGCGGTCTCGGACGATCATGTCCCGTTCCTGCGCGAGGGCGTCCCCTCGATCGACCTGATCGACTTCGACTTCCCCTGCTTCCACCGCGTCTGCGACGACCTGGGCATCGTGTCCGAGCGCAGCGTGGACGCGGTCGGGGAGACCGTCCTCGAGCTGGTGCGCGAGCTGTAGAGGCGCGCCGCTAGCCTTGGCCTCCGTGGCCGCAGCGCCGAAAAAGCTCCTGCTCGCAGCCCCGCGCGGCTACTGCGCGGGCGTCGACCGGGCCGTCCAGACCGTCGAGCGGGCGCTCGAGCTGTACGGGCCGCCCGTGTACGTGCGCAAGGAGATCGTGCACAACAAGCACGTGGTCGAGCAGCTCCGCGAGCGCGGCGCGATCTTCGTCGAGGAGGAGACCGAGGTGCCCGAGGGCCAGACGGTGATCTTTTCCGCGCACGGGGTCTCGCCGGCGGTGCACGCGAACGCCGGGGCGCGCGAGCTGAAGACGATCGACGCCACCTGCCCGCTCGTGACGAAGGTCCACGTGGAGGCGAAGAAGTTCGCCACCGAGGGCTACACGATCGTCCTGATCGGCCACGAAGGGCACGAGGAGGTCGAGGGCACCATGGGCGAGGCGCCCGACCACTTCGTCCTCGTCGAGACCGAGGAGGACGTCGACGCCCTCGAGCTCGACGATCCCGACCGGGTGGCCTACCTCACCCAGACCACCCTGAGCGTCGACGAGACCGACCGCATCATCCGCCGCCTGCGCGAGCGCTTCCCGAACATCACCGGCCCGAAGTCCGACGACATCTGCTACGCCACGACCAACCGCCAGATGGCCGTTCGCCAGATGGCGCGGGAGTGCGACCTCGTGCTCGTGATCGGCTCGCGCAACTCGTCGAACTCGAACCGCCTGGTCGAGGTGGCCCGCGACCACGGCGCCGACTCCCACCTGATCGACAACGAGACCCAGGTGCAGGAGGAGTGGCTCGAGGGCAAGCGCGTGGTCGGCATCTCGTCCGGTGCCAGCGCGCCCGAGGAGCTCGTTCAGCGGCTCGTCGACTTCTTCCGCGCGCGCGGCACCACCGACGTCTCCGAGTTCGAGGTGGTCCAGGAGGACGTGCGCTTCATGCTCCCCAAGGAGATCCGCCGCGCCCTGGCGGCGCAGGCGTGAACTGCACGCCGTGCAGGCGCAGTCCAGGCGATTCCGCCTCGACCGTCCCGTCGCTCTCGTAGAGCCCGGGCTCCACTCCGGCGCCTGACAGCACCGCGAAGGCGCTGCCGCCGGTGAACGAGAAGCTCGCCGCTGCGCCGGCGTCGACGGCCTCGATCCAGTCCTCGCCGTCGCGCCAGTCGCGCACGAGCTCGAGCCGGTGGCGGTCGGCCGGCAGCGCGATGTCGGCGGTCTGCGGCGCGAGCAGCACGCCCGGCTCGTCCTCGGGCCGCAGCGGCGCCATCGGCTCCACCTCGATGCCCAGGCACTCGCCGATCGCGAGCTCGGTATCGAGGTACTCGCCCTCGCCGTAGTGGATGAACGCGAGCTTGCCGGTGCGGTCGAACAGGTAGCGCCCGGGCCAGCCCTTGTTCCCGTATGTCCGCCACACCTCGAGGTCGGGGTCGAGCAGGACCGCGTAGGGGATCTCGAGCCGCTCCACCGCCCGCGCCACGGCGTCGCGGTCGCGCCCGAACGAGTAGCCGGGCGCATGGATCGCGATCACGCGCAGGCCCGCCTCGGCGTAGCGGGCGTGCCACTCCTTGAGGTAGGGCATCGTGCGCAAGGAGTTGACGCGCGCGAAGTCCCAGAACTCGACGAGCACCGCCCCACGGCCCATCAACGTGTTCATGCGCAGGAACGCGACGTTCAGCCAGTCCATCCTCGGAGGGAACTCGGGCGCGTAGATCTCGGCTTCCGCGGGCGGTCGCACGCGGCAAGGATGCCGCACCGGCACGGGCGCTCCGCGCAAGCAACAACCGCAACTACGGCCCCCAAGGGTGTTATAGGGTGGGCTCGGCTCCTCGGAGCCGGCCGTACGTACGACCCCGTACCACCTCAGGAGGAGGAATGCGAAAGCGTCTGATCGCCGCGCTTACGGGCGTGGCGGTACTTGCTCTCGGCGGAGTTGCGTTCGCCGAGAACGTCTACAACGTCACCACCGGATCCACGACGCCGGCCGGGAAGGGCACCACAAGCAAGCCGCTCCCGGTCAAGTTCAACTTCGGCTACACCGTTGGCGACACGGAGGGCCTCCGCCCGCTCCCGATCGAGCAGTATCGGATCGCGCCCGAGGGCCTGGTCTCGTACGCGAAGCTGTTCCCCGCGTGCAAGTTCAGCCAGGCATCGGGTGCTCAGCTCGCGAGCGCCTGCAACAAGGCGAAAGTCGGGTCGGGCATCGTGCTCAACAACGCCGGTGCCACCACCGACCGCACCCAGAAGCTCGTCTGCAATTTGAAGCTGGCGCTCTACAACATCTCGGATGCCGGCAAGAACGGCGGCCTGGCCATCCGTCTGGACGCCGACCCGCCGCCCCCGCCTCCGGGCAGCAAGACGCCGGGCTGCACGATCGGGATTCACACCGCGATCAAGGCCCCGTTCTTCAACGTCAAGCTCGAAGGCATCAAGACAAGCGAGCTGCGCTTCACGGTGCCGATCCAGCTCCAGGAGCCGGCGCCGGGAGTACAGAACGCGGTGATCGACACCAGCTCGACCGTCAGCAAGAAGACGGCCAAGACCAAGATCAAGGGCAAGACCCGCACCGTCGGCTACTACTCCGAGGTCGGCTGCAAGGGCAAGAACCGCACCGTGCGCGTCCAGTTCGTCGACCAGCAGGGCCGCAAGTTCACGGCCAACAAGACGGCCAAGTGCTAGCAGCGGCCTGAGCCGGTAGGCGCAGCGCGCCTATTGCTTGGAACGGGGCGGCCTTCGGGCCGCCCCGCTTGCGTTCGGTGTCAGGCCTCGATCAGTGCGGGCAGGAGAAAGCGGCGGAGAGCGCCGCGGGCGGCAGCGCGTCCCCCAGCCACACGCCGAAGCCGACCATGCTCACCGTCACGAGCACGGGCATGAGGAGCGCCAGCGCGAGGACGCCGCGTTCGACCGCGGCGCTGCCGCGCAACCGACCGCCCGCCAGCAGGCCGTCGAGCCGGGTCCGGGTCTCGCCGCCCCCGAGCCCGTAGGCGGCGAGCTCGCACGGCGAGCGCTCCTTGCTGCCGGCGACCTTGCAGATCGCGCTGGCCAGGGCCAGCGGGTCGCTGGCCTTGGCGACGGAGTACTCGTCCGCGTCGCGCTCGAGGCTGAGCACGAGGCCTCGTCGCGCCGCGCGCGTCCCGGGGATGGGGCGGGCGAGCTCAGCAAGGCACGCCCCGATCAGGCCGAGGGCCCGGTGACCGCGCCTGAGGTGGCCGGCCTCGTGCGCGAGGCACGCCTCGAGCTCGGCTGTGTCGAGCTCGGCCAGCGCGCGGTCCGATAGGACGATCCGGCCTCGTCCCAGGCGCGGGACGGCCACGACGAGGGCGCGGTCGGCGATCACGAGACTGCCGCCGGGCCCGGAGCCGAGTGTGCGGCGGGCGATCTCGCGGCGCAGCGCCAGCCCCGCGTGCCCGAGCCTCACCGCGAACGTCAGGAGGCAGAGTCCGATCAGGGCCGGTGGGCCGAGCGCCGCCAGATGTGCCACAGGCTCTCCGGACAGCTGGACCTCCCCAGACCCAGCCCGAAGGTGAGCGGACCAGGCGGCGACGTGCTGGAACAACTCGGTAGCGGGCAGCAGCAGCAGCGCCGCGAGCGCAAGCCCGACTACGAGCACGGCCCGCAGCGCCAGCGCGGCGATCCACACCGAGCAGGCGGCCGCCGGCGTCACGCGCGCGAGCGGCAGCGCGTGCGGCGCGGCCAGCCCGGCCAGGACCAGGAGAGCCGCCGCTTCAGCCATCGTCCGCCGCTTTGCGGCGCTCGCGCCGGATGCGGTTGGCGTAGCGGGCGATCTCGTCGAGGTCCTCGCCCTCCAGCGCGTCGACGACGTTCATCAGCACGCTGATCCGCGCCTCGGGAGTAGCTTTCCCCAGCCGGTCCCCGATCGACCGGGTGAGGTAGTCGATCTGGTCCGCCCGCGCCCGGTAGACGAACCGGCGCCCGCGCCTGGTCCGGCTGAGCAGACCGCGCTCGACGAGCCTGTTGAGCACGGTCTGGATCGTGGTGTAGGCCGAGCGCCGCCGCGCCGGCTGGAGCGCGCGGACCTCCTCCACGGTCGCCTCGCCCAGACGCCAGACCGAGGCCATGACCTCTGCCTGAAGGTCGCCGTGGAAATCGGTACGCGGTGGTCGGCCCGCCGGCATGGCCGCGCACTCTAGCCCGGCGGCGTGTTCGGGACCGCAACGCGGGAGGGCGGCCCGTGGGCCGCCCTCCTCAACGTCACTTCATTGCTCTTGAACTAACGGACGCGGAACGGACCCTTGTACTTCCAGTACTTCGCGCCCCTCGCCCGCTTGCCCTTCTTCGCCTTGGCCGCCTGGGCCTCGGTGATCGGGCTCCGCGAGCGCGCGAGCGTCCAGGTCGCGTGCGCCACGGCGTCCGACATCTGGTCCAGCGACGTGTGGTTCAGGTTGAAGAAGTCGTCGCAAGCCCCGTTTGTCGGCGGGACGTGGTAGCAGGGGTCGTACGGCATGCCGGCGAAGCCGCCGTAAATAGACTCCTGCGCGCTGCGGTCTTGATGCCCTCGGCGCCGCTGAACAGGCCACCGGCCGGGACCGGTTCGCGATGAACGCGCCATAGTCGGAGCGGCCGTCGAAGGCCGTCGGGTCCGTCGACCAACCCCTGCTGCTGCGGAAGTAGCGCAGGAACAGCTGCTCGATCTGCGCAGAGCCGTTCGGCGCGCCACCGGGCGGCGGCGGGAAGGCCGACGCGTCGCCGTCGTACACGAAGCGCACGAAGTTGACCGAGCCGAGCATGTCGAAGTTCAGGTTCGCCTCGATCTGCTCGATTCCGCCATTCGCGACCTGCTCGTCGACGTAGGCGGTCGAGCCCGACCAGCCCGGCCTCCTCCGCACCCCAGAACGCGAAGCGCAGCCGGTTGCGGGGATTCCTGTCCAGCCTCGCCACCTGCTCGGCGGTCTCGAGGATCGTCGAGGTGCCGGAGCCGTTGTCGTTGATGCCCGGTCCCGCCTCGACCGAGTCGAGATGGCCACCGACCACGATCGTGCGACCGCGCCTGCCCTGGGGGCTGTCGGCGATCACGTTGACCTCGGTGTTCGGCGTCGTCGTGGCGTTCACGACGATGTTCACGCTGACCGGTCCGGACTGAGCCTCGTTGTAGAGCGACTGCGCCCACAGTCGGAGCTCACCATGATCGTCGGGATGCCGATGTCGACCGGCGACGTGATGAACAGCGGATCGATGCGGTCAGCCCCGAAGCCGTCGTTGAAGATCAACGCGGCCACGGCGCCGGCGTCCTTGGCCATCTGGTACTTCTGCACGAACGGGCAGGTGCCGCGCTGCATCAGCGCGATGTTGCCCGCGCGTCGCCGGCGGGAAGTCCGCCGGCTCGCAGCCACTCGTGCCCGTCCCAGCACCGCCCGGCGGCGGGATCTGGATGTCGTTCGTCGGCACGACGTTCGCCGTCAGGTTCCCGGACGCGGAGAACTGGGACACGATGTAGTCGGTGTCCTCGACGAACGTGCGCGCCGTTGGCGACACCTCCGCGAGCGTGGACGGCGGCGTTCAGCTCCCAGGTCGGGAAGTCGAACTCGTCGAGGCTCACGTCGGTAGCCCGCGTTCCTCAAGCGGCTCACGACATAGTCGACAGACGCGTCGTAGCCCGCCGTGGTTGCTGCGCGGTTGCCATCGTGGGCGATCGCAATCCTCTGGAGCGCGCGCTCGTGCTCGAGAATGCCGTCGACCGTCACAGCCTGGCGAAGCCTGTTGGTGTTGACCGTGTCGATGGCCGACGCCGTGGGCGCTATGAGAAGCGCCGCGGCGATCACAGCCACCGCGGCTAGCAGTCCTCTTCTCACCCTTCCCCTCCTTGTGGTTCGTGGACGCCGGCACACCTTTTGGGTGGCGGCGAGGATGGGCGGACCAGGGGTCCTCCCGGACCGCCGGAGGCGGTCTACCCCGGGCAGGAAGGGACGAAACGCCGGGTCCTACATCTGTCGTATATCGACAAGCTGTTCAGGCGCTGATCGCCGCGAGGACGTGTGGCGAGACCCAGATCTCGACCGCCGCGGCGGCGAGCAGGACCGGCACCGCGATCGCCACCGTGACAAACGTGGCGGCCAGGAGGTCCTGCCAGTCCCCTCTGCGGCTCGCGATGATCCAGGCGGCGAGCGGGAGGAAGAGCGCCACCAGCTCGGGAAGGGCGTGTGGCGCCAGGGCGAGCAGCAGCAGGCCCGGTCCGACACCGAGCTGCGCCGCGATCGTGGACGCCGTACCGCCGATGATGTACGCCTGGGTCGTGAGCGAGAAGAGCGTGGCGCAGACCACGAACCAGATCGCCAGCGGGCCGGCCTTCTCGTGCACCCAGCGCGAAACGCCGCTGCGGTGCTCCGCGGCGAGCGGCAGCGAGCTACCGGCCATGAAGCCGGCCACGCACGCAAGCGCGTGCAGCGCGAGCACGAGCGAGTTGCGGTAGAGCACCTGGAGGTAGTCGTCGAGGCCGGCCGGAACGTTGTAGCCGGGGATGGCGAAGACCGTGATGTCGGGGGACGAGAGCTTGGCCACCGCGTAGACGGCGAGCAGGATCCCGCACGCGATCAGGACGCTCAGCCGGAGCCACGGGACCAGCACTCGCGCCGGCTCGCGGTTCCAGCGCGAGAGCGCCAGCCTGGTGTGGTGCATGCCCTGGACGAGGACGAGATCGTTGACGCTCACCCGACACCAATCGGCAGCCGGGAAGCTCGCCTAAAGGTTTTAGGGGTGCCTTAGGTCTGGCGGGTATACCTTTCGCCGTTGGTTGGCAGTAACGCGCGGCCGTCGGCCCGCGAGTCGGAACTCTTATCTCTCTGAACACGGAGGATCTCGTGCGGAAGAAGTCCCTTGCGGTCGCGCTCGCTGGCGTGCTCGCTCTCTCAATCACCGGCGTCGCTTACGCCGACATCAACAACTCGACTTTTGATCTCTCGTCGTTCTCGGCCAGCCCGGCCAAGAGCGGCACGAAGAAGAACCCGAAGCCTGTGACGCTCAAGCTCGCCGTGAAGGCCGGCACCAAGGACGGCACCGGCCAGGCGTCGACCTCGAAGGCTCTGAAGATCACCCTGCCGAAGGGCCTCAACTGGAACGGCAAGGCTTGGGCGAAGAGCAAGCGTTGCTCGATGTCGGCGGCCAACGCGAAGAAGAGCGACAGTGTTTGTCCGAAGGGCTCGAAGGTCGGCTCCGGGCACACCGACGCCGTCGCCCTCGGCACCAAGGAGCCGATCGACGTGACCGCCTACGTCACCACGAGCGGAACCCTCGGCCTGTGGCTCGACGCGTCGCAGCCGCTCCCGATCCACGAGATGATCGAGGGCAAGGTCAAGGGGAACGTGATCAACATCGCCATCCCGCAGAACATCCAGGAGCCGGTGGTCGGGCGTGGCCTCCGCGATCGAGACCCTCAACTTCGGCCTCAACGGCAAGACGAAGGTCAAGGGCAAGACCCGCGGCGTCATCGAGTCCACCTCTTGCTCCAAGAAGTGGACCCTGAAGTTCGACAACGTCATGACCGACGGCACGCTCAGCGACAGCGCCAGCGTCGCCTGCAAGAAGTAATACCGCCTCATCCAGAAGCGATTCACGCGACGGCCCCGCCTCGACACGAGGCGGGGCCGTTGTCGTTCTGGGTGAGAATGGCGGGCGGATGAACGCACGCTGGACGCTGCTGGGAGCGCCTCTTGACTCATCCGGTGCCGGCCGGGGCGAGGAGCGGGCCCCGCGGGCCCTCCGCGCGGCCGGCTTGGCCGAGCGGCTCGGCGTCGTGGATGCCGGCGACATCGTGTCGCCGCTGCGCGATCCCCGGCGGGACCCGGCAACCGGCGTGATCGCCGCCGCACAATTGGTGGACGCATCAGAGGCGCTGCGCGACGCCACCGCGGATTGTTTGCGCCGCGGCGAGCGCCCGTTCGTGCTCGGCGGCGACTGCAGCCTGCTTCCGGGCGCGCTTGCGGGGGCACGAGTGGCCGGCGGGCCCCTGGCTCTGTGGATGGTCGACGGCCATCCGGACGCCCTCGACGGCGACAGCTCCCCGACCGGCGAGGCCGCCGACATGGACCTCGCCGTCGTGCTCGGGCGCGGACTTCCCGCGCTCACCGGGCTGGCCGGCGCCGGCCCGATCGTCGACCCCGAGCACGTCGCGCTGATCGGCCACCGCCCGGCCGAGCTCGGCACGGACGTGGCCGCAGAGCTCGAGCTGGTTCCCCGCGCGGTCACCCAGACGACCGCGCCAGAGCTGCGCCGCCGCGGAGCGGCCGAGGTGGCCCGCGCGACGCTCTCGTCGAACGACGGCCGGCCGGCGTGGCTGCACATCGACCTCGACGCCCTCGACGAGTCGGAGCTGCCGGCGGTGAGCTACCCCCAGGCGCAGGGCCTCAGCTGGTCAGAGCTCGTCGAGCTCGTGGTCCCGCTGCTGGCGGCGCCGACGCTGATCGGCGTCAGCCTGGCCGACTTCGACGCCGACCACGGCCGGGCCAACGGACTACGCGGACCGCATCGTCGATGCGCTCGAGTCCGCCTGGCCCTCGTCCGGCGGGCGGTAACCGCTAGCCCGACACGCGTTCGATCGAGCTGAGCCGGCGAGAAGCCCGCCAGCAAGGAAGCAGGGTCGAAGGCTTGCTGAGCAAGCCGAGACCCGATGACGCAGGCTGGCGATGCTTCGCAGCCGGGTCAGCCGATCGAGCCGACCATCTCGAGCTGGATCAGACGGTTCAGCTCGACGGCGTACTCCATCGGCAGCTCCTTGGTGACCGGCTCGATGAAGCCGTTCACGATCATCGCCGCCGCCTCCTCCTCGGTGAGGCCGCGCGACTGCAGGTAGAAGAGCTGCTCGTCGGAGATCTTCCCGACCACGGCCTCGTGGGCCACGGTCACGTGGGGGTTCTGGATCTGGATGTCCGGCCAGGTGTCCGAGCGCGAGCGGTCGTCCATCATCAGCCCGTCGCACTGCACGTGGGCCTTGGAGCCCTGCGAGTTGTGGCCCATGCGGACGAGGCCGCGGTAGCCCATGATCCCGCCGTCCTTGGAGATCGACTTGGCGAGGATGTTCGAGGTGGTGTTGGGCGCGAGGTGGACGACCTTGGCGCCGGTGTCCTTCCACACGTCGCCTGACGCGACGCCCACGTTCAGGTGGTCGGCGCGGGCGCCCTCACCCATCAGGAACGAGCCCGGGTAGAGCATGACCTTCTTGGCGCCCATCGAGCCGCCGACCCACTCCACCGTGCCGTGCGCCTCGACGATCGCGCGCTTGGTGTTCAGGTTGAAGACGTCCTTTGACCAGTTCTGGACGGTCGTGTAGCGCGCCTTCGCGCCCTCCTTGACGAAGATCTCGACGACCGCGGAGTGCATCGAGTTGACGCTGTAGGTCTGCGCCGTGCAGCCCTCGATGTAGTTCACGTCCGAGCCCTCGTCGGCGATGATGAGCGTGTGCTCGAAGGTGCCCTCGCCCGAGCCCTCCATGCGGAAGTAGGCCTGGAGCGGTAGGTCGACCTTCACGCCCTTGGGCACGTAGAGGAAGGAGCCGCCCGACCAGACGGCGCCGTGGAGCGCGGAGAACTTGTTGTCCTGCGGCGGCACGCACTTCTTCATGAAGTACTCGCGGACCAGGTCCTCGTGCTCGGTGACCGCCGTGTCCATCGCGCAGAAGATGATCCCGAGGTCGGCGTACTCCTGCTTGAGGCCCTCGTAGAAGGGCTCCTGGCGCCACACGCCCACGACGCCGGCGAGATGCTCGCGCTCCGCCTGCGGGATGCCGAGCTTCTCGAACGTCTCCTTCTGCTCGTCGGGGACGTCATCCCAGCTGTCGTAGCGGCCCGCTTCGGGCGGGGAGTAGAGGACGAGCTCCGAGAGATCGAGATCGGAGAGATCGACCCCCCAGGTCGGGATCGGCTTGCGCTCGAAGATCTCGAACGACTTGACGCGCTTGTCGCGCATCCAGTCCGGCTCGCCCTTGATCTTCGAGAGCTCCTCGATGACCTCGCGGCTCACACCCTTCTTGGCGACGAGCTGGCCCTGGTCGTTCTCCTTGATCTCGCTGGGCTTGCTGATTCGAGTCTTGTCGGTTGCTGCCATTGGCTCCAGATATCCGTTCTCCGAGGTCGGATATGAAATTCTAGCGCCGGCTGTCCCCGGAGGGACATTTGACCGACACTGACCAAGCCCATCTTCGCAGAGCGATAGCGCTGGCCGACGAGGCCCGCAGGGCGGGGGATATGCCCTTCGGCTCCCTGCTGGCCGGGCCGGACGGCCGCGTGCTCGCCGAGGACCGCAACACGGTGTTGACGGAGCGCGACATCACGGCACATCCGGAGCTCAAGCTGGCGCGCTGGGCCGCTCGTCATCTCGACCGCGAGACGGCGCGCGGAACCACGATGTACACGAGCTGCCAGCCCTGCGGCATGTGCACGGGGGCGATCGAGCGCTCGGGCCTCGGTCGGGTCGTGTTCGCGCTCTCGGCCGCTCAGCTGGCGGAGATCCGGGCCTCGCCGCGTGCCGCGGACCCGGTGCGCGAGGAGGGCCCGCTGCTCCTCGGAGACGCGCGCCTGCCGGTCGAGCGATACCTGGAGACGCACGGCGGGTGGCCGGCGTTTCCCGACCCCTCAGATCGGAGTTAGGTTAGCCTAACGCGCATGCTGAGAAAGGCGGGAGTCCTGATCGTCACGGCGGTTCTCGGCGCGGGCGCGGCGTTCGGCGTCGCGGCGTGCGGCGAGGACCGCGAGGGCGAGGTCGAGTTCGAGGGCGGAACTGAAACCTCCGGGACGGGCACGAGCGCCACGGAGACCGCGCCCGAGACGGAGCCGGAGACCGAGACCGAGTCCGGCGGCGAGACGGCGCCCGAGGTCGAGACCGAGGACGACTCCGGCGGGGCGACGGCGCCGGAGGTCGAGACCGAGGACGACTCCGGCGGCGCCACGGCCCCGTAGACGATGTCGCGCCGACGGCTCCTCGCCCTTCTGGTCGGCGGGGCGGCTCTGTTCGCCGCCGCCTTTGCCGCGGTGGTGATCGCGACCTCGGGCTCGTCGTCATCCGATGAGCTCGTGCTGTACACCGCCCGTTCGCACTACGGCGAGGAGGAGCCCTTCGAGCGCTTCGCCGACCGAGACGGGCACCGACCTGAGGCTGCCGCGGCGGCTCGGCCTCCGAGCTTACGACCGCCTCCGCAGCGAGGGCGCGAATACGCCGGCGGACGTGCTCATCACCGTCGACGCCGCCAACCTCTGGCGCGCCAAGGAGGCGGGGCTGCTCGAGCCGGTCTCGTCGTCCGCGCTGGACGAGGGGGTGCCGGAGGACCTGCGCGACCCCGACGGCGCCTGGTACGGGCTGACGCCTTCGGGCGCGCACGATCATGCGCTCCGCGGAGCGCGTGGGGCCCGACGAGGTCACGACCTACGAGGGCCTCGGCGACCCGCGCTGGCAACGGCCGGCTGTGCCTGCGCTCGCGGCACGAGTGAGTACAACGTCTCCTTCGTTGCCGACCGGCTGGCCAAGGACGGTCGCGCCGAGACCGAGCGGATGCTCCGCCGCTGGATGGCGAACGATCCCGAGATTCTCGGATCGGACACAGACGTGCTCGACGCGATCGCCGACGGCCGACTGCGACGTCGGCCTCACCAACCACTACTACCTCGAGCGCGAGCGCGAGGAGGATCCGCGACTTCCCTGTGGAGGCGGTCTGGGCCGACCAGGCCGGGCCGCGGCACGCACGTGAACCTGTCCGGTCTCGGGGTCGTCCGAGGCTCGGACAACCGGCGAGGAGGCCACCGAGCTGATCGAGTTCCTGGTCACGCCCGAGCAGCAGCGCGTCTTCCAAGAGAACAACCACGAGTTCCAGGTCGCCGAGTGCTGTGATTTCAAGCGCGACCCGATCGATGTGGACGCCGCCGGCGCACGCCTCGACGAGGCGATCAAGCTGATGGACGAGGTCGGGTGGGATTGAGCGCCGGACGGGCCGACGCCTTCGCCCTGGTCACCGTGGCGCTCGCCGCCCTCGTGGCCGCACCGCTCATCGGACTGCCGCTCTCCTTCGTGTTCGCCCCCGGCGGGCTGGCCGAGTTCTCGGGCTTAGTGCCCGAGGCCGCACTCGCGACGCTGCTGCTGGTGCTGGGAGTGGGGGCGGGCACGCTCGTGCTCGGCACCGCCCTCGCCGCACTCGTCTCGTTCTGCGACTTCCCCGGCCGCGGTTGGATCGAGTGGGCCCTCGTGCTCCCGCTCGCGATGCCGGGCTACGTGTTCACGCTGTTCGCGCTCGGACTCGACGTTCCGGGTATTCGCTCGACGCTCGGCGCCGTCTGCGTGTTCACGCTGGTGCTCTACCCGTACGTCTACCTGCTCGCCCGCGCTGCCTTCCTCGCCCAGTCGCGGACGCTGATCGAGGCGGCTCGCGGCCTCGGGCTCTCGCGCCGGCGAGCCATCGCGCGGGTCGGCCTGCCGCTCGCGTGGCCGGCGATCCTCGGCGGCGTGGCGCTGGCGCTGATGGAGGCGCTCGCCGACTTCGGCACGGTCAACCTGCTCGGTGTGCGGACCTTCACCGACGCGATCTACCGCGTGTGGTTCATCGCCTTCGACCGCGACGCCGCAATGCAGCTCGCCACGCTGCTCGTGTCGGTCACGCTCACGCTCCTGGTGCTCGAGCGGCTCGCGCGCGGGCGCGCTCGCCACACCCAGCTGGCCGCCCGCGGCGACGTGGTGCCCCCGGTGCGCCTGCGCGGGCTCGCGGCGGCGGGCGCGCTGATCGGTCCGCTCCTGCTCGTCGGGGTCGTGGTGGGTGCGCCGCTGGCGCAGCTCGTCGCCTGGGCGGCCGAGTCCGTCCGCGAGGGACTGCTCGCGCCCGAGTTCGCCACCGCCACCCGCAACAGCGTGCTGCTGGCGCTGATGAGCGCCGTGCTGGTGCCGACCTTGGCGGTGGTGTTGGCCTACGGCGTCCGGGCGAGCCGCTCTCGGCTCGCGGGCGTTGCGGGGCGCACCGCTACGATCGGCTACGGCCTGCCGGGGTCGGTCGTCGCCGTGGCGGTGATCGTGCCGCTTGGATGGCTCGAGCGCCGCATCGACGGCCTCGCCGGCACCGGCCTCCTGCTCACCGGCACCGTGATCGGACTGTTCTACGCCTACCTCGTGCGCTTCCTTGCGCTTGCCTGGGGCGCCGTCGAGGCGAGCATTGCCCGGATTCCGCCCAGCCTGGACGAGGCGGCGCGCGGCCTCGGCTCGGACCGGCTCGACGTCCTCGCGCGCGTGCACGTGCCGCTGATGCGCACCGGGCTCGCCACCGCCGCGCTGCTCGTGTTCGTGGAGGTGATGAAGGAGCTTCCGGCGACGCTGCTGCTGCGCCCGCTGGGCGGTGACACGCTGGCGATCGCGGTCTGGCAGGCCACGTCCGAATCGCTCTTCGAGACCGCCGCGCTGCCGGCGCTCCTGATCGTGCTGGTGGGCCTGCTTCCGGTGGCCCTGATGATCCGTCTCTCGGGCCGCCGCGGGGCGGAGCTCGAGGCGGCCCAGGCGGCCGGCGCCTGGGCCGAGGAATACGAGGCGGCACGGGTATGAGCGCCGTCCGCCTCAGCGGCGTCGCCAAGTCGTTTGGGGGGCCGGCGGCGGTACGGGACGTCAGCCTCGAGGTCCGCCACGGCGAGCTCATGGCGGTGCTCGGCCCGTCCGGCTGCGGGAAGACGACCCTGCTCCGCATCATCGCCGGCTTCGAGGCGCCGGACTCGGGCTCGGTGGTGGTGGGCGATGAGCTCGTGGCCGGTCCCGGGCGGATGGTGCCGCCCGAGAAGCGCCGCATCGGCATGGTGTTCCAGGACTACGCACTGTTCCCGCACCTGAGCGTGGAGGCGAACATCGGCTTCGGGCTGACGAGCCGTCCGCGCGAGCAGCGCGAGGCTCTCACCCGGCGAACGCTCGAGCTCGTAGGCCTGCAGCACAAGACCGCCAGCCTTCCCCACCAGCTCTCGGGCGGCGAGCGCCAGCGCGTGGCGCTCGCCCGGGCGCTCGCCCCGGAGCCCGAGATCGTGCTCCTCGACGAGCCCTTCTCGAGCCTCGATGCCAGCCTGCGGGCGGGCCTGCGGCGCGAGGTCGAGCTCATCCTCCGGGAGGCGGAGGCCACCGCGCTGCTCGTGACCCACGACCAGGAGGAGGCGCTCTCGCTGGCCGACCGCCTGGCCGTGATGCGGGAGGGAAGCATCGTGCAGGTCGGCGAGCCGGTCGAGGTGTACGGCCACCCGGCCAGCCGCTGGGCCGCTCAGTTCGTGGGCGAGGTCAACGTGCTGTCCGGGGTCGCGACCGGCGCGGGCGTCGACACCGAGCTCGGATCCTTCGACCTGCGCTCGCCCGCCGAGGGGCCGGTGCACGTCGCCGTGCGGCCGGAGCAGCTCGAGCTGACCGCGGCGCACGAGAGCAACGCCGAGGTGGTTGCGCGCGAGTTCCGCGGCCACGACGTGCTCTACAGGCTGCGACACGAGGGCGGCCGGACGGTGATCGTCCAGCTGCCTTCGCTCGAGCTCTACGACGTCGGCGCCCGCGTGTTCGTGCGCCCGGCGCGCGCGGCGATCACGTCGCTGGTCGATTAGCGCCGCGCTTAGAATCGGCCCTCCCGACCTCACGAGGAGCATCCCTGTGCCCGAGGCTACGGACCCCACCTTCTATCGCTCGCCGGCGGCCGCGATGGACGCGCCGCCCGAGAGACTCGCGTACGTCGCGGCGTTCGACCCGGCCGGCGAGCAGCGGGATGCGATGGCCGTGGTCGACACCGACGCTGAGTCGTCCACGTATGGCGAGGTGGTGGGCTGGACGGAGCTGCCGACGGCGGGCAACGAGCTGCACCACTTCGGGTGGAACGCCTGCTCCAGCGCGCTCTGTCACGACGGGCACGGCCACAACGGGCTCGAGCGGCGCTACCTGATCGTGCCCGGCATCCGCTCGTCGCGCACCTACATCCTCGACACCAAGCCCGATCCGCGCCGGCCGCAGGTCGTGCGCACGATCGAGCCCGAGGAGCTTGCCGCCAAGGCCGGGTACTCGCGCCCGCATACCGTCCATTGCGGACCCGGCGGCATCTTCATGTCGAACCTCGGCGGCGCCGACGGAAGCGACGGTCCGGGAGGGGTGGCGCTCATCGACCACGACACCTTCGAGGTCACCGGCGCTTGGGAGACGGACCGGGGGGACCAGTACTTCGCCTACGACGTCTGGTGGCACCTGAACGAGGACGTCGCCATCACGTCGGAGTGGGCGACCCCGTCGATGATCGAGGACGGCCTGAACCCCGAGGACCTCCTGGGACGGCGCTTCGGCCACCACCTCGACTTCTGGAGCCTCTCCGAAGGCAGGCTGATCCAGCGGATCGACCTCGGCGACGAGCACCAGATGGTCCTCGAGCTGAGGCCGGCTCACGACCCCGGCAAGAGCTGGGGTTTCGTGGGGGTCGTGATCAGCGTCGCCGATCTCTCCGCCTCGGTGTGGCTGTGGCACCGGGAGGGAGACGCGTGGGCCGCAAAGAAGGTGATCACCATTCCGGCTGAGCCCGCCGAGGCTTCCGAGCTGCCACCCGCGCTTCAGCCCTTCGGTGCGGTTCCGCCGCTGGTGAGCGACATCGATCTGTCCGTCGACGATCGCTGGCTGTACGTCTCGTGCTGGGGAACCGGGGAGCTCAAGCAGTACGACGTGAGCGACCCGCACAACCCGGTGGAGGCCGGCTCGCTGCGACTCGGCGGGATCGTCGGCCGCGAGCCGCACCCCGCCGCGCCCGAGCTGCGCCTGGCCGGCGGGCCGCAGATGGTGGAGGTGAGCCGCGACGGCCGGCGCGTGTACGCGACGAACTCGCTCTACGCCTCCTGGGACGAAATCTTCTACCCCGACGGGGTGGGGGCATGGATGGTCCGAATCGACGCCGACGTCGAGTCCGGCGGCATCACCCCCGACCCGCGGTTCTTCCCCCACGGCGACGACTTCCGCGGGCGTCGGGTGCATCAGACGCGCCTGGAGGGCGGCGACGCCTCGAGCGACTCGTACTGCTTCGTCGAATAGCGGACAGGGATAGCGGCCGGGAGTAGGGTCCCCGGCCATGAAGCTCTACGTGTGCTGGGGGACGTTCCCGGCGCCGTGGCGGCCCGGCGGGCATCCGTGCCGCAACGCGTACCAGGCGCTGACGGAGGCAGGCTGGGAGCCCGACGTCGAGCGCGTCTACGGGTGGGCCCCGCTGCCCGACGTCCTCAACCCGATGCGCGGCAAGATCCGCGAGCTCACCGGGAACGACTGGGTGCCCGTGCTCGTGACCGACGACGACGAGGTCGTCCAGGGCTCGGACAAGATCGCCGCGTGGGCGCTCGACAACCCGGCCACCGGGGCGGACCGCCCCGCCACCGTCTGAGCCCGGCTACTCGGGCCAGGAGGCGTCGCCCGTGGTCGCGCCGCGCATCACCTTGAGGGACAGCAGCGCGCACTTGCGGCGCGTGGGGGAGATGTCGATGCCGAGCCTGTCGATCACCCAGTCGGCGTCCAGCTCCTGAACGTCGTCCACCGGCAGGCCGATCAGGTCGTCGGATGTGATCGATGCCGCGGCCTGGCTGATCGCGCAGCCCTGGCCGTGGAAGCGCAGCTCCTTGATCGCCCCGTCCTCCACGACGATGTGCACCCCGAGCTCGTCACCGCAGAGCGGGTTGTGATCGTGCCACTCGAGATCGTGCGGGTCGAGCTCGCCGAAGTTCCGCGGGTTCTTGTAGTGCTCGAGGATGTAGTCGCGGTAGAGCGCGTCCATCAGAGCCCGAACACCTCGCGCGCGCCCGTGAGCGCCTCGACCAGCCGGTCGACCTCGTCGCGGGCGTTGTACACGTGGAACGAGGCGCGTGCGGTGGCGCCCACGCCCAGGCAGCGCATCAGCGGCTGCGCGCAGTGGTGGCCCGCCCGGACGCAGACTGCCTGACGGTCGCACAGCTCGGCGATGTCGTGCGGGTGGATCCCCTCGATGGCGAAGGCCACGACCCCGCCGCGGCGGTCGAGGTCCGTCGGCCCGAAGAGAGTGATGTCCTCGACCTCGGGCAGTCGCTCGAGCGCGTAGGCGATGAGGTCGCGCTCGTGCGCGCGCACGTTGTCCATTCCGACCGCCGCCAGGTAGTCGACCGCGGCGCCGAGTCCCACCGCCTCGGTGGCGGCCGACGTGCCGGCCTCGAACTTGTGGGGCAGCTCGTTCCAGGTGGAGTGCTCGCGCTCGACCCTCGAGATCATGTGGCCGCCGCCGAGGAACGGGCGCATCTCCTCGAGCAGCTCACGCCTCCCGTGCAGCATCCCGATCGTCGGCCCGAGCGCCTTGTGCCCGGTCCAGGCGTAGAAGTCGGCGTCGAGCTCGCCCAGGTCGACGGGCAGCTGGGGCACCGCCTGCGCGCCGTCAACGAGCGTGACGGCGCCGGCCGCCCGGGCCCGCCGGGCGATCTCCGCGATCGGGTTGATCGTCCCGAGCACGTTCGAGACATGGGCGACGCCGACGAGCTTCACGCGGCCCTCGGCGAGCACCGAGTCGAGCTCGTCGAGCGACAGCTCGGCGCTCTCGGTCAGGGTCAGGTAGCGGAGCCGTGCGCCCGTCTCCTCGCAGAGCATCTGCCAGGGGACGATGTTCGAGTGGTGCTCCATCTCGGTGATGAGCACCTCGTCGCCGGCGCCGATGTTCGCGCGGCCCCAGGAGTAGGCGACCAGGTTGATCGCCTCGGTGGCGTTGCGCGTGAAGATCGAGCAGGCCGGGTCCCAGCCCACGAACTCGGCGATCCTCGTGCGCGCGGACTCGAAGGCGTCCGTCGCCTCGCGCGCGAGCTCGTAGACGCCGCGGTGGATCGGCGCGTAGGAGGAGCGCTGGAAGCTGTCCATCGCCTCGACCACCTGCCGTGGCCGCTGCGCCGTCGCCGCCGAGTCGAGATAGGCCACGCGCTTGCCGTCGAACACCCGGTTCAGGACCGGGAAGTCGGCCCGGACGTCCACGAGCGGATGCTCGGCTAGCGCGCCCATCAGGTGGCCTCCGCGCGCTCCCCGATGAACTCGCGCACCTGGTCCTCGGCGCCGTGCAGCTTCTCGGCCACGCGCCGGCGCACGAGGTCCTCGAGGCCCGGGTCCTCGAGCCGCTGGACGACTTCCTCGAAGTAGCCCTCCACGAGCACCCGCACGGCCTCCGCCCGAGACACGCCGCGGGTCATCATGTAGAAGATCTGGTCCGGGTCGAGCTCGCCCACGGTGCCGCCGTGCGAGGCCCTGACGTTGTCCACCTCGACGATCAGCGAGGGGATCGCGTCGCCCTTGGCCTTCGGCGAGAGCAGCATCTGGTGCGTCTGGAGGTAGGTGTCCACCTCGGTCGCCTTCGGGATGATGTGGATGAGGCCCTCGTAGGACGCGCGCGAGTCCCCGGTGAGTGCGCCCTTCCAGACCGTGTCCCCGGTGGTGTGCGCGGCCTCGTGCTTGTCCGACGTGAACAGGTCGAGGTGCTCGTCGCGCTCGGTGAAGTAGAGCCCGGTGTGGCGCATGTCCGAGCCCGGCTCGGCCGTGATGATGTCGAGCGTCTGCTTGGTGAGGTGGCCGCCCAGGTGGATCGGGACCCACTTGACGCGCGCGTCGCGGCGGATCTCGACGCGCCGGGTCGAGAGGTCGTAGACCTCGCCGCTGCCCCAGTCCTGGTAGTGCGCGAGGTCGACCTGGGCGCCCGGGAGCGCGTACAGCTCGAAGGCGCCCGCATGGAGAGCCTGGCCCTCGAAGTCCGGCGCGATGAAGTACTCGCGCAGCTTGCACTCGGACTGCTCGCCGACGACCGCCAGGGTGTGCGCCCACTGGGCGGTGCCCGGCTCGTCGATCAGCCAGACCACCTGGATCGGCTTCTCGAGCTGCACGTTCTTCGGCACGTGGACGAACACGCCGCCCGTCCAGAACGCGGCGGTGCCGGCCGCGAACTTGGCCTCGTCGTACGGCAGCCGCTTGGCGAAGTAGGGCTCGACGAGCTCAGGGTGCTCCTCGACCGCCTGCTCGAGCGGCATCACCGTGATGCGCTCGTCGGCGACGTGCGAGTAGACGACGCTCGCGCCGTGCTGGACGATCAGCGCGGCGTGCTCCTCGTCGCCGAGGTCGTCGCGGACGATCTGCGGCAGCTCCTCGACCGGCTCGTAGCGCTTGGGCTCGAGCGCGTCGAGGTCGAGCCCGCGCAGCGAGGTCGTCCAGAAGCCGGAGCGGCGCCAGGTCGGGACCGGCTCGGCCTCGTAGGCCTCGAGCGCGGCGCGGCGGCGGCTCTCGACGAACTCGGACAGCTCGCTGCGCAGCCGGCCGAGCCGGCTGCTCGCGCTAGGCACCCGCGGCCACCTCCTCGCGCACCCACTCGTAGCCCTTCTCCTCGAGCTCGTCGGCGAGCTCGGCGCCGCCCTCGCGGACGATGCGGCCGTCGATGAGGATGTGGACGAAGTCGGGCTTCACGTACTCGAGGATGCGCGTGTAGTGCGTGATGATCAGGAAGCCGCGCTCGGCGCCGCGCATCGCGTTGACGCCGTCGGCGACGATCCGCAGGGCATCGATGTCGAGGCCCGAGTCGGTCTCGTCGAGCACGGCGAAGGCGGGCTGCAGCATCGCGAGCTGGAGGATCTCGGCGCGCTTCTTCTCGCCGCCCGAGAAGCCCTCGTTCAGGTAGCGGCTCGTGAACTCGCGGTTGATCCGGAGCAGGTCCATGTTCTCCCCGAGGAGTGCCCCGAACTCCTTGACCTTGATCGGCTCCTCGCGCGTGGCGTTCATCGCCATGCGCAGGAAGTTCGCGACCGAGACGCCGGGGATCGTGGCCGGGTACTGGAAGGCCATGAAGAGCCCGGCGCGCGCCCGCTCGTCGGGATCGGCCTCGGTCAGGTCCTCGCCGTTCAGCAGGACGCGGCCCTCGGTCACCTCGTAGTCCGGGTTGCCCATCAGGGTGTTGGCGAGCGTTGACTTGCCCGAGCCGTTCGGGCCCATCAGCGCGTGGGTCTCGCCCTTCTTCACGACGAGGTCCACGCCGTGGAGGATCTCCCGCTCCTCGGTGCGGACGTGCAGGTTCTGGATCTCCAGGGTCATGCGGTAACGGTCTCCGTTTGCTTCCGGGTGGCGGCCGGCCTCGCGAGGTCGGCCAGCGTCATCTCGTTCAGGGTGCGGACGATGGACCCCTGTACACGGGTCCAGAGCAGCTTGGTTGGGCAGGGGTCGTGGCCCTCCTGCCCCTCGCGGACGCAGACGAGCGTCCCGTCGGGATCGGCGCTGATGCACTCGATCGGGGCGATGTCGCCCTCGAGCGCGCGCACGACCTCGGCCATCGTGATGGTCTCGGCGGGGCGCGCGAGCGTGTAACCGCCGTGGGCTCCGCGCCGCGACTCCACGAGCTCGGCCTTGCGCAGGCGCTGCACCAGGTGCTCGAGGTACGCGAGCGGCAGCCCCTCGGCGTCGGCGATCGAGCCGAGCGAGATCGGCCTGCCCGCGTCGCTCCTCGCCAGGTGCGCCATCACGCGCACGCCGTACTCGGCTTTGGTCGAGAACATCATCGGTCGCTAAATCCTACTCGCAGGGTAGGAGAAACTCAGCCTTCCGCCTCCAGCAGGCGCAGATCGTGCGCGAGCCGCTCAGGAGTGGCCTCCGACCCCGGGTAGCCGACTCGCTGAAAGCCCTTGGCGTCGACGAGCGTGAAGCGTGCCTGGTGCTCCTCGGTGACCGATTGAGGGCGGATGAAGAAGCCGTCCCAGAGCGGGCGCAGCTCCGCCCGCTTGCCGAGCACGAAGTCGATGCGGCCGAGGGCGCGCTGCTCCGACAGGAACGCCTTGGCCCGCTCCGGCGTGTCGCGCGGCGGGTCGACGGCGATCGCGAGGGCGGGCACGTCGTGACCGAGCTGGTCGAGCGCGCCGCGGACGGTCTGCGCCTGGATCGGGCAGGTGTCCTCACAGGTCGTGTAGAGGAAGGTCACGACTACGGGGCTGCCGCGGAGGGAGCGCATGCTGATGGTCTCCCCGTCCTGGTTCGTGAGGGTGAAGTCGGGAGCGCGGACGCCCTCCGGCATTAGGGCGCCCTGGAAGCCGGCCGTGGCGGCGGGCTCGTCGCCGTCTGCGTCGCGCCGGCTCGCGACGAGGACGATCGCCCCGAGGGCAAAGACAGCTATGAGGAACAGGGTGATGAGCACCCGCGGGTTCACTGGCCCGGGAGGCTAGAGGGGGCGGTTTCTTGTGATCCGATCCTACTTTGACCCCAATAATCGTCGTCAACGTAGAGAGCGTGGTGCGTCGCCCGCCGGGGCTCAGCCGCCGACCGTCACCTTGGAGATCATCCCCTTGACCGCGTGGGGCGGCCCGCCGGCGCGGTCGGGCACAAAGCACAGCAGGGCGTAGTCGCCTGCCTCGAGGTCGACCTCGATCGACTGGCTCTGGCCGCCCTCGATCACCGCGGTGGTGAAGCCGCGGCTCTCGTCGACCGGGGGCTCGCCCTTCTCGGTCTCGAGGAACTTGCGCACGTCGGCGAGCGTCTTGCCCTGCTTGATCCCCACGCCGGCGATGAAGTGCGGCTCGCCGCCCGCGTTGTCGAAGAGGACCGGGGCGCCGCCGGGCTCGAGGCCGCTCCCGGTGAACTCGTATTCACTGGCCTCGATCGTGCCGCCGTCGCTCGGCAGCTCGCCCGCTCCGGAGTCGCCGCTCACCTCGAACTCGGCGCTGGCGCCGGAGTTGAGGTCGGCGACCAGATAATTGCCCGGAGCGAGCTCCTGGGTCACCGTGGCGGTCTCGCCGGACTTCACGTCGCCTACGCCGCCGGCCACCACCGCCCAGTCGGGCAGAGCCTTGCCGCCCTCGCCCCAGGCGTTGCCGGCCGCGAGCGCCTCCTTCGGCGTGTGTCCCTGCTCGGCGCGCACCAGCTGGGCGCTGTGGTCACCCTTGGCCGAGTTCGTGAAGCTGATCTCGACCACGCCGCCTTCGACCGACTTCGGCACCTTGAAGGCCGGCTGCTTCGCCGAGCCGCTCAGCTCGATTGCGAGCTTGCTCGGCTCGCTCGCCTTGGGGGCGCCGCCGCCCCCGCCGCCCCCGTCGTCGTCATCACCGCAGCCGGCCGCGCCCAGCGCGAGCACCCCCGCGATGGTCACGCCAGCCAACCTCGTACCGACACCCTTCATGACTTAGCCCCTGCCTCCGTCGTTTGCCGGCCTACCTAACGCGCGACTGCCACGAGCGCTTCCGGTTTACGCCTCCACCAGCCCCCGCCGGATCGCGTAGCGCACGATCTCCACCCGATCGCGCATGCCGAGCTTCGCGAATACGTTCGAGCGGTGCGATTCGACGGTCTTCTCGGACAGCTTCAGGGTCTCGGCGATCTGGCGGTTCGTGAACGCCTCGGCGATCAGCTTGACCACCTCGAGCTCGCGTGGGGTCAATGGGTCCTCGGGCTCGGCGCGGCCGCCCTCCAGCCACTCGTCCATGAGCGTCCGCTGGGCCTCGTCCGAGAGGAAGGCCCGGCCGCCGGCGACGGTGCGCACGGCGCCGATCAGGTCGGTGTCGGCGGCGCGCTTGAGCACGTAGCCCGCCGCGCCCGCCTCGAGTCCCTCGAGGAAGTAGCGCTCGTCATCGTGCATCGAGAGCAGCAGCACGCGCGTGTCGGGCGCGTACGAGCGGATCTCGCGCGCCGCTTGCAGGCCGGTCATGCGCGGCATCGACACGTCCAACACGGCCACGTCGGGCCGCTGCGCCTGGGTCGACTCCAGCGCCGCCACGCCGTCGTCCGCCTCGGCGACCACCTCCATGTCGTTCTGGCGCTCGATCAGCATCCGGAGGCCCGCGCGGACCATGCCGTGGTCGTCGGCGATCAGGACCCGGATCATGCCGAGCGCCCGATCGTCATCGTCACGGTCGTGCCGCCGCCGGGCGCCGAGCGCACGTCGAGCTCCCCGCCGGCCAGGCGGGCGCGCTCGGCCATGCCGCCGAGACCGAGGCCGCCGCGGCCTTCCTGGGCGCTGCGCGCCACAGCGCCGGGATGGAAGCCCGCGCCGTCGTCGCGCACGCGTAGCTCGATTCGGTCGGCGGCCAGCTCGACGTCGACCTCAACAGCGGTCGCCCCGGCGTGACGCGCCACGTTGGCGAGCGCCTCCTGCGTGACCCGGTAGAGCGCGGTCTGCACGTCCTCCGGGCAGCTCGTCAGGATCGCCCGCTCGGTTCAAGCGCACCTCCACGCCCGTGCGCGCCGAGAAGCGCTTGAGCTGGGCCTCGAGCGCGGGCATGAGCCCGTGGTCGTCGAGCGCGGTCGGACGCAGGTGCCGAGCGAGGTTCAGGAGTTCATCCATCGCCTGGTTCACAAGCCGCTTGAGCTCGGCCAGCTCGCCCGCGCGCGCAGGCGGAGTGTCCTGGGCGAGCGCCTCCAGGCGGAGCAGGATCGCGGTGAGCGCCTGGTTGACCTCGTCGTGGAGGTCGCGCGCGAGCCGGCGGCGCTCCTCCTCCTGCGCGCGCATCACGAGCGTGCCGGAGCGGCGCCGCTCCTCCTCGATCCGGTCGAGGAGGCGTCGGAAGGAGTGCGAGAGGCGGTCGATCTCGGTGATCGGCTCGTGTGCGGAGAACGCGTGTGCCACGGGCTCGGCGGGATCGATGCGCTCCACTCGGTCGATGAGCCGCTCGAGCGGCCGGAAGCGGCGCTGGAGCATCCACAGGTTCACGCAGAGCGTGAGCACGATCGAGAGCGCGAGGATCATGAAGGACCAGCGCTGGGTCGCGACGGTCAGGTCGAGGCCGGCCGCGAGGCTCGCGGCGAGCAGGGTGAGCGCGACCAGGACGACGTTTGCCGCCACCACCTGGCCGATTAGGGAGTCGTCACGCCGAGTCACGTTCGCGTCATGGATCGGAAGGACCCCAGCCGGGACAAATGGGGTCTCCACCCCATATCGGCAGGAGGCCGCCCGGACGAAAATGCTCATGAAGCTTCGAACGGCAGGGGCACCTGCCCGGGGGCTTCCGCACAATCTAGGTCTGGGTCTTTCGCCGGGGCGCCCGAGAGGGCGCCCCGGTACCCTTTCAGGGCCCGAAAGGGAGGGCTGAAGCGGGCCGGACAGGCCGGCTGACCGCCGCTACACTTTCTGAAGTATTGAAAGCGGACCGAGATTTAGGGGAATAACGCGATGGCGAGTGGCGCGGAGCTGCTGCGCAGGGTCAAGGAGCAGATCGAGGAGGTGGACCCCAAGGAGGTCCACGAGCTGACGCATAACGGCAACGGGGCCGTGATCGTCGACGTGCGCGAGCAGCACGAGTTCGAGCAGTCGCATCTGCCGGGTGCCCTGCACGTGCCGCGCGCCCACCTCGAGACCCGCATCGAGGGCGCCGTGGGCGACCGCTCGCAGCGCGTGATCCTCTACTGCGCCTCGGGCAACCGTTCCGCCTTCGCCGCCCAGACGCTCCAGGACCTGCTCGGCTACGAGGACGTCGCCTCCATGCGCGGCGGCATCACGCTCTGGAAGGACCGCGGCTACGAGGTCGAGGTCCCGCGCGCACTAACCGCGGAGCAGCGCGAGCGCTACTCGCGCCACATGCTCGTCCCGGAGATCGGGCTCGAGGGGCAGATGAAGCTCCTCGACGCGAAGGTGCTCCTGCTCGGCGCCGGCGGGCTCGGCTCGCCCGCCGCGCTCTACCTGGCCGCGGCGGGCGTCGGCACGATCGGCCTCGTCGACAACGACGTGGTCGACCTGTCGAACCTGCAGCGCCAGATCGCCCACACGAACGACCGCATCGGCGTGCCGAAGGTCGACTCGGCCGAGATCTCGATCCACGACATCAACCCGGACGTGAAGGTCGAGAAGCACCCGGTGCGGCTCGGCCCGGACAACATCATGGAGATCATCGACGGCTACGACGTGGTCGTCGACGGGCTCGACAACTTCCCCACCCGCTACCTGCTGAACGACGCCAGCGTGCGCAGGCAGATCCCGGTGGTGTCGGCCTCGATCCTGGGCTTCGAGGGCCAGCTCTCGGTCTTCCATCCCTACGAGGGCCCCTGCTACCGCTGCCTCTATCCCACCCCGCCGCCGGCCGAGCTGGCGCCGAGCTGCGGCGCCGCCGGCGTGCTCGGCGTGCTGCCGGGCGTGATGGGGCTGCTTCAGTCGGTCGAGGTCATCAAGCTGGTCACGGGCGCCGGCGAGACGATGGCCGGTCGCCTGCTGCTCTACGACGCACTCGGCACGACGTTCACCGAGCTCAAGGTCCGGCGCGACCCCGACTGCCCGATCTGCTCGCGCGAGCCCGGCGAGATCTCCGACGAGGAGATGGGCGTTTTCCCGGACTACGAAGCTTTTTGCGCGGGGGCGGGCTAGGCTGCTCGTCCCGGCATGAGCACCATCAAGATCCCCCCGGTGCTGCGCGGCTCCGTCGGCGGGGCCAAGGAGGTTGAGGCGTCGGGCGCCGACGTCGGCGAGGTGCTCCGCGGGCTGGCCGCCGAGCACCCGGCCACCGAGTCCCAGCTCTTCTCCGAGGACGGCGAGCTCAACCGCTACGTCAACGTCTACCTGAACGACGAGGACGTGCGCGTCCTCGACGGGCTCGGCACACTCGTGTCCGACAACGACACGATCGTGATCCTGCCGGCGATGGCCGGCGGGGCGTGAAGGTCACGAACCTCCACGGGGTCGAGTCGTTCACGACGCTCGACGGCTCCGAGATCCGCGAGGTCGCCCACCCGCAGCGCGGCGACGCCCTGAACCAGAGTCTCGCCGAGGCGACCGTGCCGCCGGGCGGATCCACCCAAGAGCACTACCACCGCACGACCGAGGAGATCTACTTCTTCACGCACGGGCGCGGGCGCATGCGCCTCGGCGACGAGGAGCGCGAGATCGGCCCGGGCGACACGGTCGTGATCGCGCCCGGAGTGCGCCACAAGCTGTGGGCATCGGACGACGAGCCCGCTGCGGTTGCTGTGCTGCTGCGCCCCCGCCTACACGCACGAGGACACCGTTGTCACCGAGTAGCCCGGCCGCCCCAGACCGCGTCCGAGACGTGCTCGCGCCGGCGCTGAGCTGGGTACTACACTTTCTGAAGTTTTATGGAGGGAGGCCTCGACACCAGGCCGTGCGGGGGGAAGTACGGCGACATCGTTCAGGCGATCGGCAACACGCCGCTGGTGGAGCTCAAGCGGCTGAGCCCGAAGCCGGGCGTCCGCATCTACGCCAAGCTCGAGAGCCACAACCCCACCGGCTCGGTCAAGGATCGCGTGGCGCGCTCGCTGATCGAGCGCGCCGAGGAGGACGGGCTGATCGCCCCGGGCCAGACGATCCTCGAGCCGACCTCCGGCAACACCGGCATCTCACTGGCGATGATCTGCAGCCGCAAGGGCTACCCGCTCAAGGTCGTGATGCCCGACAACGTGACGGCCGAGCGCACGCAGCTGCTGAAGATGTTCGGCGCGGAGATCGTGTACTCGCCGGGAGAGCAGGGCTCCAATGGCGCTGTGGCGCTCGCGCTCGAGATGGCCGAGGCCGACGCGAGCTACTACATGCCCTACCAGTACGGCAACCCGGCGAACCCGGACGCCCACTACCACGGCACCGCGATCGAGATCCTGGAAGAGCTCGACGAGGTGACCGCGTTCGTGGCCGGGCTGGGGACGGGCGGCACGCTCATGGGCAACGCCCGTCGCCTCAAGGAGGTGGACCCGGACACGCTCATCGTGGCCGCCGAGCCGCTTCAGGGCGAGCTCGTCCAGGGGCTGCGCTCGCTGGAGGACGGCTACATCCCGCCGATCCTCGACCTGTCGCTGCTCGACCGGAAGATCTTCGTCTCCAACCGCGACGCGGTCGTCTGGACGAAGAAGCTGCTCGAGGAGGAGGGCATGTTCGTCGGCGTCTCCGCGGGAGCGATCGCTTCGATCTGCGTGCGGGTCGCGAGCGAGCTCGACGAGGGCAACGTCGTGTTCGTCATCCCCGACGACGGCTGGAAGTACCTCAGCTCGGGGGTCTACACCAAGACGATCGAGCAGCTGGAGGACGAGGGCGTGCTCGAGACCGCCTCGTTCTGGTAGGTCCTTAGGCTTAGGCGAGCCGCTCGCGCTCGCGCTCTTCCTCGTCGTCGTCGTCGTTGATGCCCGACAACGAGTCCTTCAGCTCGCGCATGCCGCGCCCCACTGAGCGCGCAGCCTCCGGGAGCCGTTTGGGGCCGAGCACGAGCAACGCGACCACGAGGATCACGAGCATCTCGAGTGGACCGGGTGCCGAGATGAAGCCCATCACAGTGCAGGCTACTCCACGACCTCGACCGTGCCTGTCATAAAGGGGTGAAAGCGGCAGAAGTACGGGTAGCTGCCGGGCTCGTCGAACTCGATGGTGCCGTCCTCGCTCGTCTCGAGGCGCTTTGTGTCGAACTCCCAAGGAGAGCCCTCGTCCGAGCTCGCCGTGTGCGGCGCCTTGTCGAGGTTCTCGAAGGTCACCCTGCCGCCTGCCTCGATCTCGACGGCGACGGGCGCGTAGCGGAAGCCCGCGACCCGGACGTCCGCCTGAGGCTCGGCGGACTCGCCGGACGCACAGCCGGCGAGTCCGAGCGCGAGCGGGAACAGCGCGATGAGGGCGAGCCGTCTCAGGCCTGGCCCCCGGTCTCGAACGCGTCGGGAACCGGAGGCTGCTTCACGAGCGGCCGCAGCACGGCCAGGTGCTGGCCCTCGTTCGCCATGATCTGCGCGCCGGTGGCGAGCAGCTTCGGGTCCTTCAGCTTCCCGTGCGCGTCGTAGTACGCCGCCACCGCCATGTTCTCCAGCTCGATGGCGAAGTTGGCGACGTCCGCCTGGCTCTTCAGGTCCGAGAGCCCCATCACCTCGGCCGGCTTGGGAGGCGCCGGCGCCATGCCGCCGAGCGCGTCGAGCGCCGTGCGGAGGCCGTCCACGTGCTCCTGCTCCTGGTCGCGGAACAGCTCGGCAACGGGCTTGACCGTGGCGTCGAGCAGGCCGGAGCCGACCGCGGCGTCATAGGCGACGACGGCCGTCTGCTCGAGGCCGACCGCCGCCTCGAGGATGGCGGCGTCGCCGTCCGACTGCGCGAATGCGGTCCGGACGCGCAGGAGCGTCGGGATCGCCGTGGCGGCGATCACGGCGCCGCCGAGCACGATTCCGCGCCGGACCGCCTCGCGGCGCGTGGCCTCGTACTCGGAGATGACGGCGGTGTCGACCGCCCCGTCGATGATCACGAGCTTCTCGCTCATGCGCTCTTCCCTCCCGTCACGTAGGCATCCGGAACCGGCGGCTTCCCGAGCGCGCCGAGGAGCACGGAGATGTGCTCCGCCTCGTTGGTGTTGATGGCCGCGGCCGTCTGGCGGAGCTTGGGGTCGGAGAGCTTCGGGATGGCGTCCACGTAGGCGGCCACCGCGGTGTTCTCGAGGTCGACGGCGAAGCGCAGCACGTCATTCTGCGAGCGCAGCTTCGGAAAGCCCTTGGCGTACGCCGCGGCCGGCTTGGCCTTGTTGGGCGTGCCACCGAGGTCGCGGATCGCCTGGGCGAGACCGGCCGCGTGCTCCTGCTCCTGCGCGAGGAAGAGCTTGCCGGTCTCGAGCACGGCTCCCTTCAGCAGCGCGGCGCCCGCCGTGTAGGCCGCGATCGCCGTGTTCTCGAGGTCGAGCGCCGCGTTGAGGATCATCACGTCCTGCTCGCCGCCCGCCCCGTTCTCCATCACCGCCGCGGTCGACCCGTCGTCGTCGTCACCGCCGCACGCGGCGGCGAACACGACCGATCCGCCGGCGGTCGCCAGCCCCGCCAGCCGGAAGAAATCTCTGCGCGATGTCGACATCGCGACCTCCCACGCTCGGTTCCCTTGCCGGGCTTTCTTCGGGCGCAGGGGGAGAGCGGATCAGCGCGGGCGCGCCAGGGAAGGACGGATCAGCGTGCGGGCGCCAGCAGCGGCAGGCCCGCCGCCGAGCGCAGTGCCACCTGGTGCGCCGCCTCGCAGGTCATGATCGATCCGAGTGGACGGCGGAGCCCAGGGGCGGATATGCCGCCCGCCGCGTCGACGTAGGCCGAGGTCGCCTGCTGCTCGAGGTCGAGCGCGAAGCGCGCGAAGGGTCGCGGCCGCGGAGCGCGGAGCCGAGCTCGGGTGGGGGCACGGTCGCCCGCGGTGAGCGCCTGCCCATCCCCCGCAGCACCTGCTCGAGCGCGCGGATGTGCTCGCGCTCCTGATTTCGCAGCAGCTCGCCGAGTTCGGTGTCGATCGCGTCGCGCCGGAGCGCAGCCGCGTATGCCGACTCGAGCCGGTGCTCGAACGTGAGCAGCTCCTCGACTATCTCGACGTCCGAGCGCTCGGGCTGCGCGGCCACCACCGGGGTGAGCGCGGCGAGCGCGAGCACGCCGGCGCCGGCCCCGGCGAGGGCCGTCCGCCTGCTGCTCGGCTCGCTCACAGGGCCCCGGTCTCGAACGGGTGCGGTGAGGCGGGCTGTCCCGCCAGCACGCGGATCACCGCCAGTTGCGAGCCCTCGTCCGCGCCGATGCCGGCGATCGACAGCCGCAGATCGCGATCGGGCAGCTCCGCGAGCGCCTCCAGGTAGGCGCGCACCTGGCGCTCCTCGAGGTCCTCGAGGAAGCGCAGACCGTCCTGCTCGCTCCTGAGGCGCGGGAAGGTGCGCTCGTACTCCTCGGCCGAGCGGCCGGCCGGCGGCTCGCCGCCCAGGTCGCGGATCGCCTGTTCGAGGAAGCGCACGTGGTTCTCCTCGTGGCCGCGGGCCACGGCCGCGTAGCGGAGCGCGTCTCCGCGGAGCACCTCGGCGGAGGTCTCGTAGGCCGCGATCACGGCCCGCTCGAGCGCGAGCAGCGACCCGAGCAGCGCGGCTCCCGAGCCAGGCCGCGGGCCGGTGCTGGGCGGGGGATCGCCGCCTCCGCAGGACGCGAGCACGACGGCCGCGGCGCCGCCGAGGGCAGCGCGTCTGGTGACAGGTGGACCCACCCGGCGCACACTAGCCTTCGCATCGTGAGGATCTCGCAGGCCCACTGGGAGGAGCTTGTGGCGCACGCCCGGGACGAGGCGCCGAACGAGTGCTGCGGCTATCTGAGCGCCAAGGCCGGCGAGGTCGAGCAGGTCTTTCGCGCCGAGAACGAGCGCCGCTCGCCGTACGGTTACGCGCTCGACCACCGCAGCCTGTTCGCCGCCAACGAGCTCGACGACGACGGCTTCGAGGTGGGCATCTACCACTCGCACCCGCGTAGTCCGGCGGAGCCCTCGCAGACCGACATCAACCTCGCGACCTACCCGCACTGGACCTACCTGATCGTGTCGCTCGAGAACGGGGCTGCCCCCGTGATCCGCGCATGGCGAATCGCCGACGGAGCGGTCCGAGAGGAGGACCTTGTCGTCACCACCTGAGCTCACCTGTCCCTCCTGCGGCAAGGCCCAGACCCAGGGGAGCGCCTTCTGCGCCGGCTGCGGCATGCCGCTGGTCGAGGCCGGCGAGCCGATCGAGGCTCCGCTGAGCGACGCCCACGAGCGGGCGCGCAAGATCAACCCGTCCTACACCGAGGGCGAGCTCGTGCGCGTGGCCGGTGGGCGCAACCAGGCCGAGGCGGAGCTGATCCAGAACCTGCTGCTGGAGGAGGGGGTGCCGAGCGTGCTGCGCCGCACGGCGGGCTTCGACGTCCCGGACTATCTCGCCGCCGGCCCGCGTGACGTGCTCGTACCCCAGGCGGGCGCCGAGGCGGCCCGTGACGTGCTGCTCGAGGCCGAGCTCGCGCCCACGCGAGCGGACGCATCGCGGGGCCCGAACCCGGTCATCCTGCTGGGATCGGTCCTCCTGGGCGGCGGACTGGCCGCGCTGATTGCGTGGCTGCTTCTCCAGGGCGGTTGAGACGCAGGGGCAGGTAGGCTCCCCGCCCTATGGAATTCGCACCGTCGGAGCGCGTGGCCAACCTCCTCGAGCGCGTACGCGGCTTCATGGAGGAGCACGTCGACCCGGTGGAGGCGCAGGCGCTGGAGGCGCTCGACAGCGAGGTGCGGCCCGGCACGGCCTACCCCGAGATCCTCGTTGAGCTGCGCGAGCGGGCCAAGGGTGAGGGGCTCTGGAACCTGTTCATGCCCGACGATCGCTACGGGCCCGGGCTCACCAACTGGGAGTACGGGATGCTCTGCGAGCAGATGGGCCGCAGCGGCGTGGCGCCCATGGTTTTCAACTGCTCGGCGCCCGACACCGGCAACATGGAGATCCTCGCCGAGCACGGCAGCGACGAGCAGAAGGAGCGCTGGCTCGCACCGCTGCTCGAGGGTGAGATCCGCTCCTGCTTCTCCATGACCGAGCCGAACACCGCGGGCTCCGACCCGACTCGGCTCGTGTCGCACGCCGAGCTGGACGGCGACGAGTGGGTCATCAACGGGCACAAGTGGTTCACCTCGGGCTACAACGGAGCCGAGGTGGCGATCGCGATGGTCGTCACGGACCCGGACGCGCCGCCGCACAAGCGCGCCTCGATGATCCTCGTGCCGCTCGACACACCCGGCTTCACCGGCGTGCGGCCCGTGCCGGTGATGGGGCACGACGAGGGGCCGGGGCACTGGGAGGTCCTCTACGAGGACTGCCGCGTGCCCGCCGCCAACGTGCTCGGCGCTCGCGGCGGCGGCTTCGCCATCGCGCAGGACCGGCTCGGGCCGGGCCGCATCCACCACTGCATGCGCGCGATCGGCTCCGCCGAGCGCGCCTTCGAGCTGATGTGCCGCCGGGCGCACGACCGCGAGGCGTTCGGCGGGCCGCTGGCCGAGAAGCAGTTCGTCCAGGACTTCGTCGCCAAGTCGAGGATGGAGATCGACCAGGCGCGGCTGATGGTGCTGAACGCCGCATGGAAGATGGACACCGAGGGCAAGCGTGCGGCCCGCCAGGAGATCTCGATGATCAAGGTGATCGCCGCCCAGATGCACCAGCGCGTGCTCGACCGCGCCATGCAGGTGCACGGCGCCCTCGGGATGTCGGACGACACGCCGCTCGCCGCAATGTGGCGCCAGGGCCGCTGGCTGCGCATCGCCGACGGGCCGGACGAGGTACACAAGATGGTGATCGCGCTGCGCGAGCTGAACCGCTTCAAGCCCCACGAGCAGGACGTATCGCCGGCGCCCGCCGTCGCCGGACCCGCCACGTGACGACCGGTCTGACGGACGAGCAGCAGGCGTTCGTCGCCGCGATCCGCGACTTCGCGGAGCGCGAGCGCTTCGAGCGGCCCGAACATGACGGGCACGACCCCGCGGTGGCCGCGCGCATGGGCGAGCTCGGCTGGTACGGGCTCCAGATCCCCGAGGAGTACGGCGGCTCCGGCGGCAGCTTCCTGGACGCGACGCTGTTCCTCGAGGAGACCACCCTCGGCGGCATCCCGATCGGCGGCTACGGGGTCACGCTGATCGTGGTGGGCGCTCTCAACCGCTTCGGGAGCGAGGAGCAGAAGCGCGACCTGTTCGGGCGCGTGGTCAAGGGCGGGACGCTCGCGATCGCGATGTCCGAGCCCGACGCCGGCTCGGACGTGGCCGCCCTGAAGACGCGCGCGCGGCGCGACAACGGGGACTGGGTGCTCGACGGCGCCAAGATGTGGTGCTCGTACGCGCACCGGGCGAGCCACATCCTGATCGTCTGCCGGACCGGCCCGGGCGAGCGCCACGAGGACATGTCGATGATCCTCGTGCCGCACGACGCGGAGGGGATGACGCTCACGCCAATCGAGACGCTCGGCGGCGAGGAGACGAACGAGATCCATCTCGATGGGGTGCGCGTGCCCGAGGACGCGCTGCTGGGCACCGAGGGCGGCGGCTGGAAGCAGCTGATGGCGGGCCTCAACTACGAGCGCACCATCCTGGCGGCCACCTCGCTCGGGCTCGCCCAGCGCACGTTCGACGACGCGCTCGCGTACGCCAAGGAACGCAAGCAGTTCGGCCAGCCGGTCGGCAGCTTCCAGGCGATCGCCCACAGGTTCGCCGAGCTCGCCACCGAGATTGCGCAGGTGCGCCTCCTGGTTCGCTGGGTGGCTGCGCTGACCGACGAGGATCCGAGCCGCATGCTCCCGCAGGAGGCCTCGATGGCGAAGCTGGCGGCCACCGAGCTGGCCAAGCGCTGCGCGCTCGAGGGCGTGCAGGTGATGGGCGGCTACGGCTACGCGAACGAGTACCCGATGGAGCGCCACCTGCGCACCGCCGTGGTAACGACGATCTACGGCGGCACCTCCGAGATCCAGAAGAACATCATCGCCAAGACGCTCGGCCTGTAAGCCGAGCGGCGCCTCGGTCAGGCGGACGCGGACAGCGAGTCGAGCTCCGCGCGCCAGTCACGCTCGACGGCGGCGACCTGACGGCCGAAGGCATCCACCAGCAGCGAGCGCGGGCCGCGCTCCAGCGGGCTCGTGGCGAGCCGGGCCGCGGCGCGAGTGCCGGCCTCGCGCGCGAGTAGCTCGAAGATCGTCCCGCCCAGCAGCATCGCGTCCGCCGCGGCCGGCGGGAACTCGGGCCGTCCGCCCTCGCGCAGGCGGCGGACGATCGCGGCGCGCAGGTGAGGGGTCTGCCCCGAGAGCCACGTGGCGGCGCCCTCGCACAGCCAGGCCCAGCGCACGTAGCCGCGGAAGGCGGCGAGCGAGAAGGGCGGCGGAAGGTCAGGGTTGTTGGCGCCGATCACGACGTGCGCGTACTCGTGCAGGGGCGTGAGCAGAAGTGCCTCGCGGGAGCCCTCGACGTTCGAGGCGCGGCGCGCGAGCGCGGGCGGAGAGAGCACGTGGATGTCCGTCTCCGAGAACCAGCCGGCGAAGTAGCGCCGCCCGGCCGGGGCGCTCACCCGGCGGGCGAGCGGCAGCCAGGGGTGGGCGAGCGTGAGCGCGGCCGAGCGCGGGTGGAGCACCACCGCGATCTCGGCGGGCACCTGCGCGAACAGGCCCTCGAGCTCGGCGCGGAAGACCTCGAGCGAGTCGAGCACCCGGGCGGCCTCGGCGGCCTGCGAGGAGTCGTGGCGCGCCGAGAAGGAGGGGGAGTGGGACTCGACCCAGGGCACGCGCCCGAACTCTTGCACGATGGGCGGGACCTCTCAGGCGGCCGCGGCCGTAGTGACTGCGGGTGAAGCGCGTGCGAAGCTCTGCGGCCAGTGTGAGCGAGGACCGGCCTGCGGCCCTGCTGCCCGCCGCGCGGGGCGGGTCGGGCCTGCTCGCCCGTGTGGCCGGCGGCGAGGCACGAGCGCTGCGCGAGCGCCGCCTCGTTCGCGACGCGCAACGCGGTTCGGCGGAAGCGGTCGAGGAGCTCTTTCGCAGAGAGTGGCCAAGGGCGTATCGCGCCGCCTACCTCGTGGTCCACGACGCGGCCGCGGCGGAGGACATCGCCCAGGAGGCGTTCCTCGCCGCGCTGCGTGCGCTCGACCGCTTCGACCGGCGGCGGCCGTTCGGGCCCTGGATGCACCGGATCGTGGTGAACCGCGCGATCGACGTGGCACGAGCGCGGGCGCTCCGCCGGGAGGTGGACCCGGCCGCGGGCGAGACCGAGGAGGCCCCACCCGACGAGCCTTCGGTCCCGTTCTCGGACCAGGTCCTCGAGGCGCTGCGCGAGCTGGGGCCCGAGCAGCGGGCGGTCGTCGCGCTGCGCTACCTGTTCGACTACACGCCCGGCGAGATCGCCCGCGCGCTCGAGCTTCCGCGCGGCACCGTCAACTCGAGGCTCCGGCGGGCACTCGACCGGCTGGCGGAAGTCCTGGAGGCGGAGGCCGTGGAGGAACCGCGGTGAGCCGGGCGCTGGAGAAGCGGCTGCGGAGCGAGCTGCGCGAGCACGCCGCGCCCGGCGAGCAGGCGGCCGGGCGGCGCAGCTGGGCGGTCGTCGAGGCCGCTCTCGCCGAACGCGCCGGCCTCGGACATGGCGGGCGCCCCCGGCAGCGCCCGGTGCTCCGGCTCGTGCTCGTTGCGGCGCTGCTGGCAGCCGGGCTCGCCGCGGCGCTGACGCCGGCTGGGGCGGAGGTGGGCGAGTGGATCGAGGAGCGGATCGGGCTCGGCCCCGAGGAGACGCAGCCCACGCTGCGCGGCTTCCCCGGCGGCGGCAGGCTGCTCGCGGTGTCCGACTCGGGGGCGTGGGTCGTCAACCCCGGCGGTGGAATGCGCCGGCTGGGCGCCTACTCGGAGGTCGGCTGGTCGCCGAACGGGCTGTTCGTGATCGGCACGCAGGGGCACCGGATAACGGCGCTGGAGCCGGACGGCGAGCCGCGCTGGTCGCTGGCACGGCCCGGGCGGCTCAGCGATCCGGCCTGGTCACCGGGGGACGGCTTCCGGGTCGCCTACCTCGAGCGCGCTCGGGCGGGAACGTCCGTGCGCGTGGTAGACGGAAGCGGCCGGCTCGACCACCTGGTCGCGCGCCACGCAGCCCGCCTGACGCCCGCCTGGAGGCCGGGGCGGGGCTACGTCCTGACCTTCGCCGCAGCCGGCTCCGCCGCGCTCCTGACGGTGGACGCCGACAGCGGCCGCCGGCTCTGGTCGGCTCGAACCGGCGGCGCGCCCGTGGCCCTCGCCTGGACCCGCAATGGGCGGCGCCTCGTCGTGCTGCTTCGCGAGTCGCTACGGGTCTACGGGCGCGACGGCAGGCTGCTCGCGGAGCGCCGGCTGCCGGCCGGCGGGCGGGCCCGCGCGCTGGCCGTCCATCCGGCCGGTAGGCGGGCGGCGGTTGCCGTCACGCGGCGCGACGTCTCGTCGGTGCTCTCGCTGCGACTCGACCGGGCGGCGGCAGTGCCGCGTCAGGTTTTTGCGGGCTCCGGCACCTTCAGCGACCTCGCCTGGTCGCCGAACGGGCGTCGCCTGCTCGTCGGCTGGCCCGAGGCGAACCAGTGGCTGCTCGTCGGCGAGCGGCGTCCGCGCGCGTTCGCGGGCGTCTCGCGCCAGCTCGATCCAGGGGCCACGGGCGCGGGCTTCCCGCGCTTGTCGGGCTGGTGTTGCCCCGGCTGAGCCTGGGGTTGGTCTCCGCCGGCGGGGCCAGGGCTGGGGAAGGGTGTGTGGACAGCGGCCGCACAGGCTCTCCTGCCGAACAATCTTCGGCTGATCCTGGACTTACTCGAATCGTCATCGGCACCGGCGGCGCTCCCGCCCGGCACTCGGCGCAATCGTCCTGCGTCGACGGTCTCCTGGACCACTAGTCCAGGACAGCTCGCGACTGCCCGGGCCGAGCGGCCGAACAATCTTCGATTACGCCCGGCTCGCCGCGGCCGCCCAACCAACACCCCTTACCAGCCCATACGCGAGACCGACCCAGCGCGACCCGCCGAGCAGACCCCCAACCGAACGCGAGCGAGCCGAAGCCCGCTAAGCCAAAACCGGCACGGCGTCCGACGCGATCGCCTCGATCTCCTCCGAGGCGCGCTCGAACTCCTCGTCCGAGAGGACCGGCGTCCCCTCGAAGGGCAGCGGGCGGTAGAGCTCGAGCCAGGACCGGCAGCCGTGGTACTCGGGGCGGACCTTGACCGTGACCGGGCGCGGGATCCGATAGGTGCGCAGCAGCATCACGTGGAGGGGATGGCGGCGCTTCCAGTGCAGGCGCTTCTCCGCGTAGTCGGTGGTCCAGATGTAGTAGGGCGACAGGGCGTCGATGCAGCGCGGGTCGGTGATCAGGTAGCTCGAGGCGACCTCGGCCCACGCGCGGATGCGCACACGATCGGGCTGCGGGATGCCGCCGTCCTGGAGCAGCGCCTCGGCGGGAGGCTCGTCCTCCGGCCACACGCCCTCTTCGAGCGCGCGGGCGAGCTCCGGCAGGTGGGACTGGCGGATCAGGTCGTTGCGCTGGTGATCAAAGGTCGGATAGAGGAAGAAGCGGTCGTGCTCGATCTCGAAATGCTTGTTCTCCTCACGGATCCCACCCTTGCGGAGCGTGACGAGTTGCTCGCCCTCCGCGAGGGCGCGCACGGTAACCGCCCATTCCTTCAATGCAACTGGCATAGACGAGAGAAACCTCCACAGCCGCGCCCAGAAGTTCAGCTCCGGTGATTCGAGGGGGGCGCGGGCGGCCATTGTTGCGAACGCAAGCCGCTTACGCAAGGGAAATTTCGTGGCGAATGCAACATTCTGGTGGGCCTATTCCACGGCGGTTATGACCGCGGCGAAGTCCTCCTCGCCATGGCCTTCCGCGGCCGCCCGCGCGTACAGGCCCTCGGCCAGCGACCCGAGCCGGAGCTCGACGCCGAGCGCCTCCGCCTCGGCGAGGCAGTGGCGCACGTCCTTGAGCATGTGCTCGAGCTTGAAGAGCGGCTCGAAATTCCCTTCGAACATCGGCCGGCCCTTTAGGCCGAGCACGGTCGAGTTGCCCGCGCTCCCGGCCGCCACCTCGAGAAACGCACTCGGGTCGATGCCCGCCCGCCGCACCGCCACTACCGACTCGGCAAGCGCGGCCGCGTTGACGGCGCCCATGGTGTTCGTCAGCAGCTTCGCCATCTGGGCGTGACCCTGGGGGCCGACGTGGACGATCAGCTCGCCCATCGCCTCGAACAGCGGCATGGCGCGCCGAAAGGCCCCCTCCTCGCCGCCGGCCATGATCGTGAGCGTGCCGTCCTCGGCCTTGGGGCGCGAGCCCGACACGGGAGCCTCGAGGAAGTCCTGGCCCTCGCCCGCGAGCCGCTCGCCGATCCGCCGCGCGGCGCTCGGCGCGATCGTTGACATGTCGACGACGAGGGCGCCCGGCTCGAGCGCCGCCGCCGCTCCAGAGTCGCCGAACAGGACCGCCTCGACCTCGGGTGAGTCGGGAAGGATCGTCACGAGCGCGTCGGCGCCCTCCGCCGCCGCCGCCGGAGTGGCGGCCGCGCGGGCGCCGTGCTCGCTCGCGAAGCGCTCGGCCTTTTCGCCGGTGCGGTTCCAGACCGACAGGTCGAAGCCGGCTCGGGCCAGGTTCGCGGCCATCGGCCCGCCCATGATTCCGAGGCCGAAGAACGCCACGTGTTCAGGTCTCTCGGCCAAATCCCCCACCTCCCGGGGTCTCGATTCGCAACCGGTCTCCGGGCCCCAGCCTGCCGGACGCCTTCGACGCCAGCTCGTGCCCGTTCAGCAGGTTCCTACCAGGAGCGCCCGGCTCGCCGCCCTCCGCTCCCGGCGGCGCGTGGCGCCGGCGCTCGGTTGCCAGCGAGTAGTCGATCTCCTCGAGCGCCTCGAGCTCGCGGATCACGCCGTCGCCGCCGCGGTGCTTGCCGGCGCCTCCCGAGCCGCGGCGCACGGCGTACTCGATCGCTCGCAGCGGGAACTCGAGCTCGAGCGCCTCGACCGGCGTGTTGAGCGTGTTCGACATCGCCACGTGCACGGCGCTCGGGCCGTCCGCGTCCGGGCAGGCACCCTGGCCACCGCCGAGCGTCTCGTAGTAGGTGAAGCTGTCGTTGCCGAGCGCGACGTTGTTCATCGTGCCCTGGCCGAGGGCCCGGCCGAACGCCTTCAGCACCAGGTCGGCGACGCGTGAGGACGTCTCCGTGTTGCCGGCCACGACGGCGGCCGGCGGGCGCGCGTTCAGGAGCGAGCCCTCCGGCACGGTCACCGTCAGCGGCCGGTAGGCGCCCGCGCAGGGCGGGACGTCGGGATCGGTCAGGACGCGCAGCGCGAAGTAGGACGCTGACAGGGTCACGGCCAGCGGGCAGTTGAGGTTGCCGTCGTACTGGCCGGCGCTGCCGGAGAAGTCCAGCTCCATCTCGTCGCCCGACACCGTGGCGCGCACGTGCAGCTCGAGGTCCTCGCCGGGCGCCTCGAGCACGTCGGTCGCCTCGCGCTCGCCGTCCTCGAGGTCCTCGATGCGCGCGCGGGTGCGCCGCTCCGCGTAGTCGAGCGTCTCGCTCATGGCCTCGCGCAGCGTGTCGAGCCCATGCCGCTCGGCCAGCACGGCGAGGCGCTCGCCTCCGGAGCGGTTCGCGGCGAGCTGCGCGCGCAGGTCGGCCTCGCGCTGGCGCGGGGAGCGCATCTGCGAGGTCAGCTCCTCGAGCAGCTTGCGGTCGACCTCGCCCTCGCGCGCGAGTCGCGTGGGGGAGATCACGACGCCCTCGTCCTCGAGCGTGCGCGAGTCGACCGGCAGGCTGCCCGGGACAGGGCTGCCGACGTCGGCGTGGTGCGCGCGGCTGGCGGCGAACCCGGCCAGCTCGTCGCCCACGAACAGCGGCGACACCACCGTGATGTCGGGGAGGTGGGTGCCGCCGCGGTAGGGGTCGTTGAGGATCCAGGCGTCACCCGGCGAGTGGTCCTCGCCGAACACCGCCTCGACCGAGGCGGGCATCGCGCCGAGGTGCACGGGGATGTGCTCGGCCTGCATGACCATCTGGCCCTGGGCGTCGAAGAGCCCGGTGGAGGCGTCGCGGCGTTCCTTGATGTTGGCCGAGTGGGCGGATCGCACGAGCACGACGCCCATCTCCTCGCAGGCCGCGCTCAGCGCGCCGACCATCACCTGGAGCGTGATCGGATCGAGGCTCACGTCTTCTCCATGACCACCGCGTCGCCGCCGCCCTCGGCCCGCCAGCCGGGCGGCACCACCAGCGTCGCGCCCGGCAGCTCGAAGATCGCCGGGCCGTCGACCTCGGCGCGGCCCGGGCCGAGCACCTTCGCCTCGACGACCTCGTCGCCGAAGCGCAGCTCGCGCGTGCCGCGCTCCTCGGCGTCCTCGGGCTCGGTCTCGCGCGGGTCGGTGCCCGGCAGGGCCGCCGTCACGCGCACCGTGACCAGCTCGAGCTCCGCGTCGGGATCGTCGTAGCCGTAGCGCTCGTCGTGGGCGGCGTCGAAGTCGCGGCGGAGCTCGCCCGGGTCGGGCTCGAGCTCGCCCTCGATCGCCAGCTCGAAGGCCTGGCCCGCGTAGCGCAGCTCGTAGGTCGCGCGCAGCTCGGCGTCGGGTGCGTCCATCTCCTCGCGGCCGCGCTCGCCGAGGCGCGCGACGATCTCGGCGACGCTCTCCCTCGTCAGGTCGTCGCCCGCCAGCAGCACGCTCTCGACGACGTCGCGGCGGCGCTCGGAGACGACCAGGCCGAGCGCCGAGAGCACCCCGGATGCGACAGGGGCCACCACGCGCGTCATTCCTAGCTCCTCGGCGATCGCGGCCGCATGCAGCGGGCCGGCGCCGCCGAAGGCGACCATCGCCAGGTCGCGCGGGTCGACGCCGCGCTCGACCGTCACCACCCGCACGGCCTGCGCCATCTCGGTGCCCGCCACCCGCACGATCCCCGCGGCCGTCTGCTCGAGCGAGAGCCCGAGCTCCTCGCCGAGGCGTCCCACGGCGCCCGCCGCGGCCTCGCGGTCGAGCTGCACGCCGCCCGCGAGCGGCGAGCCGGGATCGAGGTAGCCGAGCAGCAGGTTCGCGTCGGTGACCGTCGGCTCCTGGCCCCCGCGGCCGTAGCACGCGGGACCGGGGTCCGCGCCCGCGGACTGCGGGCCCACGCGCAGGGCGCCGCCCGCGTCGCGCCAGGCGATCGAGCCGCCGCCGGCGCCGACCGTGTGCACGTCGACCATCGGCAGCGCAAGCGCGCGCCCGCCGACCTCGCGGCCGCCGCTCACCTCGACGCGGCCGTCGAGCGCGACCGACACGTCGCAGGAGGTGCCGCCCATGTCGAGCCCCACGACGTCGCCGGCGCCGGCGAGCTTGGACATCGCCGCGGCGCCGACGGCGCCGCCGGCCGGCCCGGAGAGCACGGTCCACGAGCCGTGGCGGGCGGCGGTGGCGGAGTCGGCGATGCCGCCGCTCGAGAGCATGATCTCGGGTACCGGGAGCCCTTCGTCGCGGGCACGCTCGGCGAGCCGCTCGAGGTAGCCGCGCAGGAGAGGGGAGAGGGCGGCGTCGACGACCGTGGTGGCGCAGCGCTCGTACTCGCGAAACACGCCGGCCGTCTCGTGGGAGGTTGAGACGTGGGCATCGGGCAGGGCCTCGCCCACAAGCTCCGCCACCCGCCGCTCGTGCTCGGGGTGGCGGAAGCCCCAGAGCAGGCAGATCGCCACGGACTCGACGTCGAGCTCGCCGAGCGCCTCGCGGAGCTCGTCGTCCTCCAGCTCGCGCAGCACGCCGTCCGGGCCGCAGCGCTCTGGGACGGGCACGCGCAGCTCGGCGGGCACGAGCGGCGGAGGGTGGCCGGCACACAGGCGGTAGAGATCCGGGCGGGCCTGGCGGCCGAGCTCTTCGAGGTCGACGAAGCCCTCGGTGGCGAGCAGCGCCGTCTTCGCCACCTTGCCCTCGAGCAGGGCGTTGGTGCCGACCGTCATGCCGTGGACGAAGCGCTCGACGTCCCCGGCCTCCGCGCCGGCCGTGGCGAGCGCCTCGCGCACCGCATTCGCGACCCCCTCGGACTGGTCCTTGGGCGTGGTCGGCGACTTGCCGGTGACCGCGCGGTCGTCGGTAAGCAGGACGGCGTCCGTGAAGGTGCCGCCCACGTCCACCCCGAGGATCATCTCGGGGTGGAAGCTATGCGTTTCAGGCGGCGGCCACGGCCACGACGTCCTCGAGGTGCTTGTGCGACGGGCAGTACTTCCGGCCGGGCAGCGGGACCCGCTGGCCGGGGGTGCCCCTGCGCGTGCTCGCGTGGCAGCAGGCCGGGCACGACCTGAGGAAGCGCTGCGCGTGATCGCGACGTCCTCGCCCTGCTCGGCACCACCTCCTCCGCGAGTTGGCGATACAGCGAGCGACTGAACTCGTACATCCCGGGCCTCCTGCCTCGTATGACGCCACCGAAGGCTGGAACGGCCCCAATGTTGAGTTTGTGTTAAGCGGTTACGATCAACTGCATGGCCAGCCTTCTCGACCTCACCAGCCAGGGCGATCCCGCCACCATCACCGACGACGCCTACCTCAACCGCACGCTGAAGCTCATGGACCCGCAGCAGCTCTACGAGCTGTGGGAGCGCCAGCAGTGGCAGTCGCAGGCGATCGACCTCGAGCGCGACAAGGAGCAGTGGGCGGCAATGCCCGAGGAGCAGAAGGACGAGCACCTCTGGGGGCTGTCGTCGTTCTTCGTCGGTGAGGAGCGCGTGACCACGCAGTTCTCGGGCCTCGTGATGGCCTACGAGAACGAGCAGGAGGAGGCCTTCCTCACCACCCAGCAGGTCGACGAGGCCCGCCACATGCAGTTCTTCGACCGCTACTACCGCGAGGTGCTGGGCGTCGACGACGAGTTCATCCAGGACCGGCTCGCGGCGGTGCGCGTGCACGTGACCGACTCGTTCGTCGAGCTGTTCGACGAGCATCTCGTGAAGGCCGGCGAGCGCCTGATCGCGGACCCCTCGGACATGGACGCCAAGGTCGACTTCGTGACCGCGTACCACATGGTCATCGAGGGCACGCTCGCCCTGACGGGCCAGCACTTCATGCTCGACTTCTACGAGAGGAACGAGCTCCTGCCCGGCTTTCAGGAGGGCTTCGCCAACATCGCCCGCGACGAGCACCGGCACGTGGCCTACGGCACCTGGTTCCTGCAGCAGAAGTGCGCGGACGGGCGGATGCGCGAGCGCGTCCAGGCCACGCTCAACGAGCTGCTGCCGATCGCGGCCGGAGTGCTCGTGCCCAAGGGCTACGCGCTCGGCGACGAGTACGAGTTCTTCGGCTACACCTCGCAGGAGCAGGCCGAGTTCGCCTACAGCGCGCTGTCGCGCCGGCTCAAGGTGATAGGCGTTCCGCTTGGTCCGGAGCAGCCGGCTCGGCCGGCTGCGCAGGAATCCGCTTCCTCTACTGCATCGGCTGCATGAGCCAGTCCATCCGCCGGCGCGCGTAGACGAGCGGGTGGCCCTCCTCGAGGCGCCCGCCCTCGAGGTCGCCGATCAGGACGGTGTGGTCGTAGCGGCGGAAGTTCTCGACGCGGCGGCAGCGCAGATAGGCGAGCGTGCCGGCGAGCTCGGGCACGTCGCCGTCCCAGGACCAGTCGACGCCGTCGAACTTGTCCGGGGCGGCGCGGTCCGCGAAGCGCTGGGCGAGATGCAGCTCGTTGCTCTTGAGCAGATGGACGCCGAAGTGGTCGCTCGCCGCCAGCGCGTCGTGGCAGCGCGAGCCGTGCCAGACGGATACGAGCAGCGAGGGTGGGTGCGCGCTATAGGACGTGAGCGAGGTGACGGAGATGCCGCACGGACCGCCGTCGGGGCGCCGTGCCGTGACCACCGCGACACCGGACGCGAGGTGGGTCATCGACTCCCTGAAGAGCTCGAGGAGAGCTGTCTCGCCGGTCATTCCCATCGCTCGAAGCGGGCTCCCTTGCCCGCGCCCACCAGCGTATGCATGTGGTCGAGGGCGCGATCCGTCTCTGGATGGTCCGTGCGCTGGTGGGCGCCCCTGCTCTCCTCGCGCTCGAGGCACGAGGCGGCGATGAGGCGGGCGAGCGGGTAGGGGTCCTCGAGCAAGGGGCGCAGTCGCTGCGGGTCGCGAAGCAGGCCGGCGTCGCGCCAGAGCGCGGCCCGCGTCTCCTCGCCCGGCAATGCCGGACCGGCGGGCTCGGCGGGCTCGGCGGCCGCCGGCGGCTCGGGGTCCGCAGAAGCCGCGAGGGCCGCCCGGCGCCCGAAGACGAAGCACTCGGCGAGCGAGTTCGAGGCCAGCCGGTTGGCGCCGTGCAGCCCGGTGCAGGCGCACTCTCCGACCGCGTACAGCCCTGGCAGAGAGGACCTGCCCTCGAGGTCCGCGGCGATTCCGCCCATCGTGTAGTGGGCGGCGGGTGCCACCGGGACGAGGTTGCGCGCCGGGTCGATCCCGACCTCGGCGAGCGCCGCGGCGATGTTGGGGAAGCGCCCGAGGTCGATCCCGCGCATGTCGAGGCCGACCGCCGGCGAGCCGGCGGCGGCCAGCTCCTCCTGGATCGCAAGCGCCACTTGGTCGCGCGGCGCGAGCTCGTCGACGAAGCGCTCTCCCGAGGCGTTCACGAGCTTCGCTCCCTCGCCGCGCACCGCCTCGGTGATCAGGAAACCGTCGCGCGGGCCGTCGTGGCGCAGCGCGGTCGGGTGGAACTGCATGAACTCGAGGTCGGCGAGCCGCGCGCCGGCGGCGTCCGCGAGCGTGAGTCCCGCGCCGATCGCGCCGCGCGGATTGGTTGTGCGCTGCCAGAGCGCCGCCATCCCGCCGGTGGCGAGCACGACCGCGCGCGCCACCAGCCGGCGGGCCTCGCCGCCGCGTGAGCGCGCCACCAGCCCGGCGCAGCGGCCGTCGTGCGTGAGGAGCGCCGTCGCGGTCAGCGGCTCGAGCACGGTGATGCGCTCGCTGGTGGCGGCGATCGCCGACAGGTCGCGGGTGATCCGGCGGCCCGTGGCGGAGCCGCCGGCGTGGACGATGCGGCGGCGCGAGTGCCCTCCCTCGAGCCCGAGCGCGAGGTTGCCCGAGCGGTCGGCGTCGAACTGCACGCCGAGCTCCTGGAGGTCGTGGACGCTGCCCGGCGAGTCCTCGCACAGCACCCGCACGGCGCTCTCGCGGGCGAGGTCGCGTCCGGCGACGAGCGTGTCCTCGACGTGGAGCTCCACGGAGTCGTCGTCCGCGAGCGCGGCCGCGATCCCGCCCTGGGCCCAGAAGCTCGCCGTCTGTGCCAGCGGGGAGCGGCTCACGAGCGCCACGCGCGCACCTTCGCGGGCGGCCACCAGCGCGGCGTAGAGGCCGGCGGCGCCGGCGCCCACGACTGCGACATCGGTGCGGAGCGGCTCCTCCACGGCGCGCAGGTACCGTACCGGCGCCCGTGCCGCTCTTCTTTCGCCATCCCGCCTCGCTCGATCACGACACCGGGCCCGGCCACCCGGAGCGCGCGGACCGGATCCGCGCGATCGAGGCCGAGCTCGAAGCGCGTGGGATGCTTGGTCGTGCGCACCCGGCCGAGCCGGGTGCTTCGCGGGAGGTTGGTCGTGCGCACCCGGCCGAGCCGGGTGCTTCGCGAGAGGCTGCGCTCGGCTGGGAGGTGCGCGACGCCCCGCGCGCAACCGAGGAGCAGCTCCTGCGCGTACATCCGCCCGAGTACGTCGAGCTCGTGGGGGAGATGAGCGCGCGCGGCGCCGCCTTCGACCTCGACACCCCCACGAGCCCCGGTTCGCTCGAGGCGGCGCTGCGCTCCGCCGGGGGCGCCTGCGCGCTGGTGGAGTCGCTACTCCGCGACGGCGAGCGCGCCGGCTTCTCGGCGCTGCGGCCGCCGGGCCACCACGCGGAGTTCGCGCGCGCGATGGGCTTCTGCCTGTTCGCCAACGTTGCGATCGCCGCGCGTCATGCGCTCGAGGCGCTCGGCGCCGAGCGGGTGCTCGTCCTCGACTGGGACGTCCACCACGGGAACGGGACCAACACGATCTTCCACGGCTCCCGCGAGGTGCTCTTCGCGAGCATCCACCAGTACCCGTTCTGGCCCGGCAGCGGGGCGCTCGGCGACGTCGGCTCCGGGGACGGGGAGGGCTACTCGCTGAACCTGCCGGTGCCGGCCGGCACCGGCGAGGCGGCCTTCCTCTCGCTGGTCGAGCACGTGGTGGCGCCCGCGGCGAGGCAGTACGGCCCGGATCTGATCCTCGTGTCCGCCGGCTACGACGCCCATCGCGACGATCCGCTCGGTGGGCTCGCGCTCGACACGGCGTCGTTCGGCGCGCTGGCGCGCCAGGTGCGGGCACTTGGCGAGGAGCTCGGAGCGCCCGTGGGGGCGGTGCTCGAGGGCGGCTACGACCTGCGTGCGCTGGCGGGCTCGGTTGCCGCGACGATGGAGGCGCTCGCGGGCGAGGGCGACCCGCCCGCGGGCGTGGCTCGCCATCCGCTCGCCGATGCGGCGGCAGAGGCGCTCGGCCGCTACTGGGACCTCTGAACGAGCTGCGGGTAGGCGCCCGGGTAGCGCTCCTGCAGTCCGGCGGCCTGGCGGGCCGCGCCCTCAAAGGTGTCGAAACGCCCCGTGAACACGACCCACAGGCCACTGCCAAGGTTGTAGGGCTCGGACCTGATGAGCCCGGCCTCGAGCCCCGAGCCGCGCGCCTCTCGTGCCACCCGCCGGGCCGCCGGGCCGTCACTCGAGGTCACGAGCACCACCGTGTGGGCTCGGATGCCTGCCGGCCAGCCCGGCACGGCGTTCGGGTCGGTGGCGGGCTCTTCCGCGGGAGCGGTCTCGGCCGGGGCCCCTGCCTCCGGCGCGCTCTTCGTGGAGCTCTTGCTCTCCTGACCCGTGCCCGACACGACGGCCGGGCCCTCGGCTCGGGGCTCCTCCGACGCCTGCTGGTCGTCCGGCACGACCTCCGCCGCCTGCTCGGCCCCGTCTCCCTCGTCGCTCGTGAGCTCCGCGATCGCAAAGCCGAACAGGCCCGCGCCGATCACGATGAGGACGACGAGGGCGGCAGCGAGAGGCGCGAGCGGCTCGCGTTGCCCAGGAGCGCTGCTCCTTGAGCGCCACGCGCGCGCCGCAGTTGAGGCAGACGAGCTGCCGAGGGTCGACCGGCTCGCCGCAGGACCGGCACCGCGGCGCCTCCTCCGCCGGCTTGCGCTCGTCGCTCACCGCTCGAGCCTCTCCTCGAGAGCACGCACCTCCCGGTCGACCTTGCCCAGCTCGACCGCCTTGTCCTGGAGCAGCTCGGGCGCGCGCCTGCCCTGGCGGTGGAGCTCGTAGACGAGCGCGCCGAGGTCGAGCAGCAGCGCCTCGCGCTCGCGGCGGCGCTCGCGAAGGCGGCGCCAGGCGCCAACGTCGGGGAGGTCAGCCACCGAGGGCCTCCTCCACCACTCGCAGGATTCCCTCGCGGCGGCGCTCCATCGGGAAGCTGGTGAGGATACGCTCGCGCGCACCGGCGGCTGCATCCGGACCGAGTTCGAGCGCGCGCCGGATCCCGGCGGCCACGTCGTCCGGTAGCTGCGACTCGAGCAGCACCCCGGCATCGCCGACCACCTCGGGCATGGCGGTCACGTTCATCACGACCGGCACGCAGCCCGCGAGCATCGCCTCGGCCACGGCGAGCCCGAACCCCTCGTGGCGCGAGGCCTGCACGTAGACGGCTGCACGGCGGTAGTTGTCGAGGAGCTCCTCGTCCGAGAGCCAGCCCGTGAGCTCGAGGTTGGTGCCGGCGACGGCGCGCAGCTCCTCGACTGCCTCGTCGAGCCACCTGCCGGCGAGCACGAAGAGCACGTCGGGAAGCTCCCGGGACGCCTGCGCGAAGGGCAGCTGTCCCTTCTGCACCAGGGTCGAGCGATCGACCGCCCCGACGGTGAGCGCCAGACGCTCCTTCGGCTCCTCGGGCAGAGCGCCGAACGGGTCCGGCACGCCGTGGTGGATGACGGTCACCTCGGCCGGCGGGATCGGCGTGTTGCGCTCGATCTCGCTCAGGGAGTACTCGGAGTTGGTGATGAGCCGCCCGGCGCGGCGGAAGATCCAGCGGCTCGCCTGCTTGCGCAGCCCGCCCTGCTGGTGGCCGTAGCCGATGTCGGGCATGTTCGCGACGTCGAAGCCCCCGATCACCATCACGGAGGGCTTGCGCAGGAGCCAGGCGAGCGTGATCGGAAAGAACGTGTGCCAGGAGGCGAACCAGCCGAACACGAGGTCCGCGCGCAGGACGCCGCCGACGACCTTCAGCGGGTTCGGCACGCGTCCCGGCTGGTACAGGTCCTCGATCTCGTAGCGCTCGGCGAGGATCTCGCGGTCGATCGCCACGAAGCTGGCCTTGCGCGAGTGGACAAAGAGGATGCGCTTCACGCGGCCACGGGCTGCCGCGCCTCGACGAACGCGGAGTGCCACTCGGAGAGCTCGAGCAGGCAGTAGAGGATCGCCTTGTGGTCGGCCCTCCCACGGCGGTGCTCGCGCACGAGCCGGCTCACGGCATCGGGGTCGAGGAGATCCGCGAGCGCCGAGCCGGGCGCGTAGCGGCGCTCCACCTCTTCGCCGAGCGCTGCGCGCAGCCAGTCGTCGTAGGGCGTGGCGAAGCCGTGCTTGGGGCGATCGGCGAGCCCCGGCGGTAGCACGTGCTCCATGGCGGCCCGGTGCAGGCGCTTGCCGGCGCGCGGGCGCATCCGCATGCCGGCGGGGATGCGTTCCACGAAGCGCATCAGGTCCAGGTCGAGGAACGGGACGCGCAGCTCGAGGCCGGCGGCCATCGACATCTTGTCGTTGCAGATGAGGATCCCGTCGGGCAGGAACATGCGCGTGTCGAGGTAGAGGGCCTGCTCGAGCAGGCCGCGCCCGGCGACGTCGCCGAGGATGTCGCGGGCGCGGGCGAGGCGCTCGCCCGTGGCCTCGTGGCCTGTGGCGCCGCCGGGCGGCGCGCCCAGCAGTGCGGCTCGGACCGGGGCGTCCGTGATCTCGACGAGGCGCAGCAGGCGCTCCGCGTCCCCGCGGCCACCCAGCACGTGGGCGGTGCGGCGGGCGCGGGCGGCCCGAGGGAGCGCGCGGGCGAGCGCCGCCGCCGGTGCGGCGGCGGCGGCCGGGACGAGCCTCAGCCGGTCGAGCACGGCAGCGGCCTGGTGGCGCCCGTACCCGCCGTGAGGCTCGTCCGCGCCCTGGCCGGCGAGGACCACCTTCACGCGCTCCGCCGCGAAGCGCGAGAGCTGCATCAGCGCGGGTGCGCTCGGGATGCCGCAGGGCTCTTCGAGCCGCGGCACGCTGCGAGCAAGCTCGGCGAGGAAGTCGGTCTCGGTGGTGGCGGTCGAGTGGTGGTCGGTGCCGATGAGCCGGGCGCTCTCGGCGGCGAGCTCGCGCTCGTCGAGGACGTCGTCGTGGCCCGGGAAGCCGATCGTGAAGGTGGTCGGCGGCGCCGGGGAGCGGGCGGCCATCGCGGCCACGACGGCCGCGGAGTCGACGCCGCCCGAGAGGAACGCCCCGTAGGGGACGTCGGACATCATCTGGCGCTCGACGGCGTCCGTGAAGCGCTCGGCAAGCTGCTCGGCGAGCTCCTCTTCGCCGGCGCCGTCGAAGGGCGTGCCGGGCGGCTCGCGCCAGCTCTCGACGCGCGGCGTACCGTCCTCCGCGACCACGAGCGTGGACGCGGCCGGCAGCTTGTTGACGCCCTCGAACAGCGTGCGCGGCGCGGGCACGAAGCGGCAGGCGAGGTAGTGGTCGAGCGCCACGCGGTCGACCCTCGGCTGGACCACGCCGGCGGCGAGCAGCGCGCCGATCTCGGAGGCGAGCGCGACCCGGCGGCCGTCGCTCCACCAGTAGAGCGGCTTGACTCCGAAGGCGTCGCGGGCGGCCACGAGGCGACGGTTCCGCTCGTCCCAGACCGCGAACGCGAAGATCCCGCTCAGGCGGCGGACGCAGTCGAGCCCGTGCTCCTCGTAGGAGTGGACGACCACCTCGCTGTCCGAGTGCGTGGCGAAGCGGTGGCCGCGCTCCTCGAGTCGCCTCGCGCAGCTCGCGCTGGTTGTAGATCTCCCCGTTGACGATCGCGGTGACCTGTCCGTCCTCGGAGTCGAGCGGCTGGTCGCCGCCCGCGACGTCGATGATCGCCAGCCGGGTGTGGGCGAGCGTGAGCGGGCCGATCCGCCTCAGCGCGTCCCCGTCGGGCCCGCGATGGCGCAGCGCCTCGACCATCCGCTGCGCCGCGTCGGGCCCCACGGTGCCGGCCGGATCGAGGATTGCGCCGATCCCGCACATGCGCCGGTGATCATGGCAGGGCCTGACCCTGGATCCACCCCTGGAATCCCCGGTTCGGGGCTCCGTCGCTCCGCTTTTCACGCACCCCCGCGCGATTCGTCACACGCGCGTCTGGAGCCGTGCGCCGCCGCCCCGGACGATCCCTGGCGTCCGCGTTCAGATCTCCGAGGGAGGAAGGAAATGCACCGCTTGCAGGGACGTATCCACGCCGGCGTGATCGGCCTGCGCTCGAGCCGGGGCCAGGGCACCGTGGAGTACGTAGCGCTGATCCTGCTCGTCGCGCTCGTGATGGCCGGGGTGATCGCCGCGATGAAGGGATTCAGGACCGACGAGGGCAAGGAGCTCGGCGACGTGATCATCGGCAAGATCAAGGAGGCGGTGCGCAAGGTGGAGTTCTGAGGGGCCGGCGGCGCCGGCCGGCGGGCGGAGGCCGGCCGGCGGCTGGGGAGCCGGGTGGCCGATCACCGGGCGGGAGCCAGCCGCGCGGCCGGGCCCGGGTCGCCGCGGCCCGGGCGGCCTGCGAGGATTGGCCGTCGTGGCCGGCCTCGACAAGAGCCTGCCGGTCGCCGTCTTCGACTCCGGCGTCGGCGGCCTCACCGTCCTTCACGAGTGCCTCGTGTCGCTTCCCCATGAGGACTTCCTCTATCTGGGCGACACCGCGCGCTTCCCGTATGGCGACCGCACGGCGGACGAGCTGCTCCTGTTCGCGCGCGAGCTGGCGGCGATCCTCCTCGATCGAGGAACCAAGCTGCTCGTCGTGGCGTGCAACTCGGCCACGGCGGCGGCGCTGCCGGCGCTTCGGGAGGAGCTCGGAGGGCGGGTGCCGGTCGTGGGGGTGGTCACGCCCGAGTCGCGGCTCGCCGCCACGGCCACGCGCAACGGGAAGGTGGGTCTGCTCGCGACGCCCGCGACCGTCGGCAGCGGCGCCTACGCGACCGCGCTTGCCCATGCGGCGCCCTCGGCCGAGCTGCACGCGGTCGCGTCGGCGGAGCTCGCGCCGCTCATCCAGGAGGGCGGCGAGGTGGACGACCGGGTTGTCGCGTGCGTCGATGGGCTGTGCCGGCCGCTGCGCGCCGCCGGGACCGACACGGTCATTCTCGGCTGCACCCACTACCCGTTGGTGCGTCCCGTCCTCCAGCGCGCGCTCGGCCGAGGAGTTGCGATCGTCAGCTCGGGCGAGGCGATCGCGGCGGAGGTCGACACCTGCCTGCGAGCGTGCGGCCTGGCGAACGACGAGGAGCGCCGCGGCCACTATCAGTTCCTTGCCAGCGGCGACCCCGAGGAGTTCAGGCGCCTCGGCACCCGCTTCCTGCAGCTGCCGATCGGAGCGGTGGAGCACGTGGCGGTGGAGCCGCCCGAGCGGAGGGCGGTCGCGTGAGCGACCCGCGCAGCGACGGCCGCGCGGCCGCCGAGCTGCGGCCCGTCACGATCACGCCGGGCTTCATGCGCACGGCCACCGGCTCCGCGCTGATCGAGATGGGCGGCACGCGGGTCATCTGCACGGCGACGGTCGAGGAGGAGGTGCCGCGCTGGATGGCGGGGCGCGGGCGCGGCTGGGTCACGGCCGAGTACGGGATGCTGCCCGCGTCCACGGGCGAGCGGAAGCGGCGCGACGTGTCGAAGGGCCGCCCGGACGGCAGGACCGTCGAGATCCAACGCCTCATCGGCCGCTCCCTGCGCGGAGTGGTCGACTTCGAGGCGCTGGGCGAGCGGACGGTCTGGGTCGACTGCGATGTGCTCGAGGCAGACGGTGGCACGCGCTGCGCGGCCATCACGGGCGGCTACGTCGCGCTCGAGCTTGCGCTTCGCAAGGTGATCGCCGAGGGCCGGCTCGAGCGCCTGCCTCTCAACCAGGTGGTGGCGGCGGTGTCCTGCGGGGTCGTGGACGGCCGCGCCCTGCTCGACCTCGACTACTCCGAGGACTCGAACGCCGAGGTGGATGCGAACGTCGTGATGACCGGCGACGGCGGGCTCGTGGAGGTACAGGCCACGGCCGAGCGCACACCGCTGTCGCGCGCCTCGCTCGACGAGCTGCTCGCGCTTGCCGCCGACGGCATCCACTCGCTGCGGGCCGCCCAGGAAGCGGCGGTGGCGGGAGCGGACGCGCCGGTCGCAGGCTGAGCCGTGCGGCTGATCCTCGCCAGCCGCAACCAACACAAGTTGCGCGAGCTCTCGCAGCTGCTGCCCTACGAGCTCGAGCCGCTGCCGGAGGGAATCGAGCTCCCGCCCGAGACCGGCACGACGTTTGCCGACAACGCGCTCGGCAAGGCGCGCGCCGCGGCGGCCGCGACCGGTAGGCCGGCCATCGCCGACGACTCCGGTATCGAGGCGGCGGCGCTGCACGGCGCGCCGGGCGTGTGGTCCGCCCGCTACGCGGGCGAGAACGCCACGGACGCGGAGAACCTCGCGAAGCTGCTGGATGAGGTGCCCGCGGACGGCGACCGGCGGGTGGCGTACGTCTGTGCGCTGGCGTATGTCGAGCCGGGTGGCGGGGAGGAGGTGGTGCACGGCCGCTGCGAGGGCATGCTCGCTCTGGAGCCACGCGGCGAGGGAGGGTTCGGCTACGACCCCGCCTTCGTGCCGGACGACTATCCCGGGGATGACCGCACCATGGCCGAATTGACACCTGAGGAGAAGGACGCCATCAGCCATCGCGGCCGGGCGGCCCGGGCGCTCGCGTCCAGGCTGCTCGAGCTCGAGGAGGAGCGGCGCCCCGCGAGCCCGCTGCGCTCGCTTCTCGGAGGACGCAGGCGCGGCTCGCGAGCGAGGCCGCGCAGATGAGGGGTCCCTCGCGCAGGCGGGTTGCAGCAGCCGCCACCGCGCCCGGCCTCGCCGTCGGTCCGGCGGCCCAGGCCCCGCGCAAGGAGCGGGCCGCCGCGATCTCGATCCTCTCCAACACCCTGCTGATCGCGCTCAAGGTGGTGGCGGGGATCGTCACCGGCTCGATCGCGATCCTCACCGAGGCCGCGCACTCGGCCATCGACCTCGTGGCGTCGGTGATCGCCTTCTTCTCGGTGCGCAAGGCCGAGCAGCCGGCCGACGAGTCGCACCCCTACGGGCACGACAAGGTGGAGAACGTCGCCGCGGGGATCGAGGGCATGCTCATCCTCGTCGGCGCCGGGGTGATCGTGTTCGAGTCCGTGCGCCGGCTGGCTGAGGGGTCTGAGGTCGAGTCGCTCGGCTTCGGCATCGCCGTGATCGGCTTCTCGGCGGTGGCGAACCTCGGGGTCTCGACGTACCTCTACCGGCAGGCGCACATCACCGAGTCGCCCGCGCTCGAGGGGGACGCGGCGCACCTGCGCACCGATGCCTTCACGTCGATCGGGGTGCTGGTGGGGCTCGTGCTCGTCGAGCTGACGGGCGCGACCTGGATCGATCCCGCGGCTGCGCTGGTCGTGGCGGTGGCGATCGTGTTCGCGGGCGTGCGGATCCTGAGCCGCACCAGCCGCGTGCTCGTGGACGAGGCGCTCCCGGAGGACGAGATGAACGCGGTGCGGGAGATCGTGGCCGGCCACGGCGCTCCCGAGCTGATCGGCTTCCACAAGCTGCGCGCCCGCCGCGCCGGGAGCAGGCGCTACGTCGACCTCCACCTCCAATTCCGCGACGGCACCAGCCTGCGCCGCGCCCACGAGATCTCGCACGAGCTCCAGCGCGCGATCGCAGGCCGCCTGCGCGGAGCCGACGTTCTCATCCATCTCGAGCCCGAGGAGGCGGCGGACCGGCGGGCTCCGCCTCCAGCCGGGCGCAAGAAGCCCGGGTTGATGTCGTCGCACGACATCAGGTCGGGTTTGTTCGCCGGACTAGAGCAGGTTGACCGCCGCGGCGGCGCCGACGGCGAGCAGCACTCCCGAGTACCCGAAGTAGCCGTTCAGCAGCAGCAGAAGGGCGGCGATCAGGCAGATCGCGACCGTCACGAGCCACGAGATTTGGGACAGAGGCACGCGGCTATTCTGACTGGCGATGGCCGAGACGCTCACCCCCGAGGCCGCCCCGGCGCGCCTCTGCGAGCTCTCGAGTGACGCGCGCGTCGCCGTTCTGCTGGACGCCGCGGGTTCCCCGGCGGCCTCGAGTGAGGCCGACCCGGAGCGGGCCCGTGCCCTCGCCGACCTCGCGCGCGAGCTGTTCGAGACGGTCGACCGGGCCACGCGCGACTGGGAGCCCGACCCGCCCGAGCAGATCGAGGTGCAGGTGCCCGGCGGGGCGGTGTTCGCGTCGCGAACGCCGCGCTGGACGCTCGCGGTCGTGGCGCGTCGCGCCGCGCTCTCCTCCCTGATGCTGTGGGACCTGCGCGCGGTGCTGGGCGAGCTCGAGGGCGGTCCGCCGATCCGGCGCTCCACCTCCGCCGACGAGGGCGCCCCCGGGCCGGCCACCGAGGAGGCGGCGGCGGGTGACTCGCCCGTGCCCGAGCTCGGTCGCGAGGGCGACGAGGACGCCGCGTGAAGGAGAAGCGCAAGGGTCCGATCTCGCGGGCGGGTGGGCTCGTCGACTCGGTGGCGGCCACGGTCCGACGGATGCAGCGCGACCGTGAACCGCGGGTGCTCGCGTACGACCCGACCGGCTACGCCCGCCTGATCCAGCCCGAGGCGCGCGGACACGAGCGGATCCTGGAGATCGGGGAGGAGATGGTGGCCCTGGCGGCCGCCGAGCGACGCGAATCCGGCCGGGCCGCCCAGACCGCGTCCGAGCCCGCGAAGCCGGCCCGCAAGGCGCCGACCGCGGGCGCCAAGGCGGGCCCCAAGGGCACCCGAGCCGGGGCGAAGAGCAATCGGGCCGGGGCCAAGAGCAATCGGGCCGGGCGCCAAGAGCAATCGGGCGGGGGCCAAGAGCGGGCAAGGCGGCGCCAAGAGCGCCCGAGGCGCTGCCTCACGATCGCGGAAACCGAAGCGCGCCGCGCCCAAGGAGGACACTTGACGCTGGTCGACCGAGAGCTCGCCGCGAGCGTGCTGGAGCGGGCGCTCTCGCGTGGCGGTGACCTCGCCGAGCTCTACGCCGAGGCGCGCCAGGGCTTCTCGCTGACGCTGGACGACCGCCGGGTCGAGCGGCCGCAGGGCGGCCGCGAGCGCGGCGTCTGCGTGCGCGTCGTGCAGGGCGAGTCGAGCTACTACGGGTACGTCGACGGCACCGCCGAGGCGGACCTGCTGAGGGTGGCCGATTCGGTCGCCCAGGGGGTGCGCGGCGAGGCGCGCCGGCCGGCGGCCCTGTCCGCGCTCTGGAGCGCCGACGGGCACCCCGTGACCGTCCACCCGGAGGAGGTGGAGGCCCGGCGCAAGGCCGACCTGCTGCGCGCGTGCGACGAGCGGGCCCGCGCCGCCGGCGCCGAGGTGGCGCAGGTGCGGGTTGGCTACGCCGAGTCGAGGCGGCTCGTGGAGGTGTACGGCTCGGACGGCCGCGCCGCCGCAGACGACCGCACCCGCGTGCGACTCAGCGCCCAGGTGGTGGCGCGGCGGGACGACCGGGTCGAGACCGGCACCGACACCCGCGGCGGCCACGTTGGCTTCGAGCTCCTCGAGTCCGATCCCGAGGAGGTGGCCGAGAACGCTACCCGGCGCGCGCTCACGCTCCTCGACGCGGTCGATGCCCCCACGGGCCGGCTGCCGGTGGTGGTCGGGAACGGCTTCGGCGGCGTGCTGCTGCACGAGGCTGTGGGCCATGGCCTCGAGGCGGACGCGGTTCAGAAGGGAGCGAGCGTCTACGCCGGCCGGATCGGCGAGCAGCTCGCGGGGGAGTTCGTGACCGCGTATGACGACGGCAGCCGGCCGAACGAGTGGGGCAGCGACGGGATCGACGACGAGGGCACCCCCACGCGCCGGACGACGATCATCGAGGACGGCCGGCTCACCTCCTACCTCTACGACCTGCTGCGGGCGCGCAAGGACGGCGTCGAGTCGACGGGCAACGGCCGCCGCGAGTCCTTCCGCCATCTGCCGGTGCCGCGGATGACGAACACCTTCTTCGCTCCCGGCGACGCCACCCCGGACGAGCTCATCGGCGAGGTCGAGCGCGGCCTGTACGCGGTCTCGTTCGGCGGTGGCCAGGTGGAGCCCGCCACCGGCGACTTCGTGTTCGGCGTATCGGAGGGCTACCTGATCGAAGGCGGGAGGGTCACCGCGCCGGTGCGCGGGGCGACGCTGGTCGGCAACGGGCTCGAGGCACTCGCGGCGATCGACGGGATCGGCGCCGACCTCGAGATCGCCACCGGCTACTGCGGAAAGGCTGGCCAGACCGTGGCCGCCGGGGTGGGGCAGCCGCACGTGCGCCTCCGCGAGCTGACGGTCGGCGGGACCGGCTCGTGAGCCTCGAGGAAGCCTCCCGGACGGCGGTCGACGCCGCACTCGCCGCCGGTGCCAGCGACGCCGAAGCCTGGGCGGAGGAGTCGACGAGCCGCCGCATCCGGGTGTACGGCGGGGAGGTCGAGAGCCTGAGCGACGCCGGGGGGCGCGGCGTCGGAGTGCGCGCGTTCGCGGGCGCGCGCTCGGGCTACGCGTATGGCACCGATCTGTCGGACGACGGAGTCGCCGAGGTGGCGCGCGCCGCGCGCGAGGCGGCCGAGGTGGCCGACGAGGACGAGCACGCGGGGTTCCCGGCCGAGTTCGGCACGGCCGCGGTCGACGGGCTTGCCTCGGCGGCGCTGGCCGAGTGGTCGACCGCTCGCAAGGTCGAGCTGGCGCTCGCGATCGAGCGGGCGGCGCGAGCCCACGAGGGAGTCACGCAGGTCGAGAACGCCGTCTATTCGGACGCCGAGGGCACGGTTGCGCTCGTCAACTCACGCGGGTTCTCGGCCAGCTACTCCGCCACCCAGGCCTGGGCCTACGCGTCGGCGTTCGCCGGAGCAGGGGCAGACCTGATGACCGGGCTCGGGGTCGGGCTCGGTCGTGACCCGGACGCGCTCGACGCGGAGGCGATCGGCGACGAGGCGGCCGAGCGGGCGCTCGCTCTGATGGGGGCGCGCCGGCCGGAGAGCCGCCGCTGCCCAGTGGTGCTGGACGCATTCGTGGCGGCGTCGTTCCTCGGCTTCATCGGCTCGATGCTGTCCGCCGAGGCCGTGCAGCGCGGACGCTCGCTGTTCGCGGGCCGCGAGGGCGACGAGGTGGCCGATCCCGCGCTAGCGCTCGTCGACGACGGCACCGATTCGGAGGGTCCCGCGAGCGCACCCTTCGACGCGGAGGGGTCGCCGACCCGGCGCACGCCGCTGATCGAGGGCGGGCGGCTGCTCGGCTTCCTCTATGACGCCCGCACGGCGCGCAAGGCGGGGACCGGGACCACGGGCAACGCGAGCCGGGGCTCGTACCGCTCGCCGCCGTCGGTGGGCACGACCAACCTGATCGTCGAGCCGGGGGCGGACGACCTCGCCGGGCTCATCCGCACGGCGGGCGACGGGCTCTACGTGACCGACGTGGCCGGGCTGCACTCCGGGGTCAATCCTGTCTCCGGGACCTTCTCCGTCGGCGCCTCGGGCAGGCTGATAGAGAACGGCGAGCTCGGCGCACCGGTTCGGGAATTGACCATCGCCAGCGACCTGGTGTCGATGCTGCGCGCGGTCCGGTCGGTGGGCTCGGAAGGCCGCTGGGTGCCGTTCGGGGGAGCGTGAAGGCGCCTCCGGTGCTGATCGGCGAGATGTCGGTTTCAGGCTCCTGAGGCCCCGCAAACCCGCAATCCACGCCGCGTTTGGCGTTCCAGGCGCCCGGAAAGGCTCGTAACGAGCGCGCTTTTCCGCTTGCTGAGCGGGAATTCGCGCTTCTGTCGTCCGGGTGCGTTGTTACGTTGCGCCCGAAGTAGTTGCCCCCGGCAAGGAGGAGATCGTGACGAAGGCCGAGTTCGTGGACCGGGTCGCGGAGAGCAGTGGACTGGGAAAGGGCGAGGCGAGCAAGGCCGTCGACGCCGTTCTCGACTCCATACAGGAGGTCCTGTCCCGCGGCGGTGAGATCAACTTCACCGGCTTTGGGAAGTTCTCCGTGGCGGACCGCAGCGCACGTCAGGGAGTCAACCCGCAGACCGGCGAGAAGATCCAGATCGCCGCGAGCAGGGTGCCGCGCTTCTCGGCGGGATCGTCGCTGAAGTCCGCCGTCAAGAGCAGCTACTAGCCGGACCCTTCGATAGCCATCGCCGGCCGGGGGCCGCGGACGGGTACCGGCGGAGCGCCTTCTGCTCCGCGCTCCCGCGCGCGGCGCGGCCCTCGAACGGCTGAGCCGCAGCCATGACCGGGGGCATGCGGCCCCATTTCGCCGACCGGCTTGCGGCGCTCGTCGAAGAGCGCCGCAGCCGCGTCGTGCTGGGCCTCGATCCGGATCCCGCCGCCCTCTGGCCGGAGGCGGTCGAGCGGCTGGGCGGCGGCGCGGGCGAACCGCACCTCGCGCGCATCAGGACGGCCGAGGCCGTGAGCGAGCACTGCCGTGCGGCGATCGTCGCGGCCGGGCCCGCGTGCGTGGCGGTCAAACCGCAGCTCGCCTGCTTCGAGAGACTGGGCGCGCCCGGATGGGACGTGCTCGAGCAGGTGGTGGCGATCGCCCACGACCACGGCCTGCTCGTGATCGCGGACGGGAAGCGGGGCGACGTGCCCGTCACGGCCCGCGCCTACGCGCAGGCTCTGGTCGGCGAGACCCCCGGGCCGTTCGGCGCCGTCAGCGGCCTGGGGGCGGACGCTTTCACCGCCAACCCGCTGCTCGGGCGCGACTCGCTCGAGCCGCTTGCCGACGCCGCGGCCGAGAGCGGCGCGGGCTGCTTCGTGCTCGTCCGCACCTCGAACCCGGGAGCGGCAGAGCTGCAGGACGAGGGCGAGCCGCCGCTCCACGAGCGCCTCGCGCGCCTGGTGGCCGAGCTGGGCGCGGACCGCCTCGGGGACGGCGGCCTTTCGGCCGTCGGGGCCGTGGCCGGCGCCACGCGGCCAGACCACCTCGCCAGGCTGAGGGAGCTGATGCCGCACGCGATCTTCCTGCTGCCCGGAGTCGGGGCCCAGGGCGGCCGCGTGGAGGAGCTCGGCCCGGTGTTCGCACCGGGTCCCGCCGCCGGACTCGTCAGCGCGTCGCGCTCGATCGTGGACGCACACCGGGAGCGCGGAGGGGATCCGGCGAGCGCCGCCGCGGCAGCCGCAGAGGAGCTGCGCGCCGCCGTCGAGGCGCTCTGAAGGGTCGCCCTCCGGGCGGGGCCGCGGCAGGGTCGCGGGACGCCGTGTTGAACCTCCCTCCAGCACGCGAGCCCCGTTTACGGTGCCCGCCTCCCTATGCTCCGCGGCGCTTGCCTGGGAGGACCGATGCCAGATCACCGACGACGACGCAGCCCTTATCGCCTGCTGGCGCCGCTGGCCTTGGTCCTCGTGGCCGGCGCGGTGGCGGTGGTGATCGCGAACTCGGAGATCGCGGACGGCGACGACAGCGAGTCGACCGTGACCACAACGGAGCAGACCACCACCGAGCGCACAAACACGACCGGTCAGGGCCGCAGGCTGAGGCGGAACTACGTGGTCAAGCCAGGCGACAGCTTCGGCTCGATAGCGGAGAAGACCGGCGTGTCAGTCGAGCAGCTGGGGCTGCTGAACCCGGAGGTCGATCCACAGGCGCTCGTCGTCGGGCAGAGAATCAAGCTGCGCGAGTGAGGACAGCCCTGCGGACGCTGGTCGCGCTGGCCGCGTTGGCGGCCGCCGCTCCCGCCGGCGCCGCCGCGCAACGTCCGCCCGACGTGAGCTCCGCCGCCGCTGCGATCGTCGTCGATGGGCGGAACGGCGAGGTCATGTTCGCCAAGCGGCCCGACCTGCGCCGGCCGGTGGCGAGCACGACCAAGCTGATGACCGCCCTGCTCGCGCTCGAGCGCGCTCGTCCGCGCGAGGTCTTCACGGCGCCGGCATACGACGCCCTGCCCGCGGAGTCGCGCATCAATCTGCGAACCGGCGAGCGCATGACGGTCCAGGACCTGCTCGAGGCGCTCCTCCTCGAGAGCGCCAACGACGCAGCGGCCGCGATCGCCGAGAACCTGTCCGGCACGCGGTCGGCGTTCGTGGCGGACATGAACGCACGGGCCGACGAGCTCGGGCTCGAGAACACGAGCTACGCCAACCCGATCGGCCTGGACGATCCCTCGAACTACTCCAGCGCCCGCGACCTCGCGGACCTGACGAGGCTGCTGCTCGAGCGCCCGCGCTTCGCGCGGATCGTCGACATGCCGGTGGCCGAGCTCGACTCCGGAGCCGTCCCGCGCGTGATCGACAACCGCAACCCACTGGTGGCGAGCACGCCCTGGGTCTCGGGTGTCAAGACCGGGCACACATTGGGCGCGGGCTACGTGCTCGTCGGCTCGGCCGAGGGGCGGGGCGGGGCCAAGGTCATCAGCGTGGTCCTCGGCGAGCCGAGCGAGGCGGCTCGCGACGCGGACACGCTCGAGCTCCTCAGCTGGGGCCTGAAGCAGTTCAAGCGCGTGCGCGTGCTCGACCCCGAGCGCTCGCTCGCGCGCGCCGACATTCGCTACTACGACGAGCGGGCGCACCTCGTTCCGCGCCGCGGCGCTGTCGTCACGGTCCGCAGGGGCGAGCGCATCCGGCGCCGCGTCAGGTCCCAGGAGGAGCTCGAGGGACCCCTTCCCGAGGGCACGCGGGCCGGCGTCGTGACCGTCCTGGTCGACGGGGAGCCCGTCCGGCGGGTTGCACTGGTTACCGCGGCGGAGGTGCCCGAAGCGGGGACCCTGAGGGTCCTCACTTCGGTACTTGGCGTCCCCTTGACCTTGCTGCTCGGCCTCGCCATCCTGCTCGCCGCCCCCATAGCCGTGCTGCTCGTGCTCGGGCGCCGGCGCCTAGCCACATGATCATCACCGTCACCCTCAACGCGGCGATCGACAAGACCCTCGCCGTCCCGAACTTTCGTCTCGGTCGCCGCCACCGCGCGGTCGAGCAGACCGCGATGGCCGGAGGCAAGGGCGTGAACGTCGCGCGCACGCTGCGCGCGCTCGGCCAGCCGGTGATCGCGACTGGCATCGCGGGCGGCCCGACGGGCACGCGGATCGTCGAGCACCTCACCGAGGAGGGAATCCTCAACGACTTCGTGCGCATCCGCGAGGAGTCGCGCACCTCCACCGCCGTGGTCGACCCCACGAGCGGCGAGCAGACCGAGATCAACGAGCACGGGCCGCACGTTTCCGAGGGCGAGCTCGAGCTGTTCCTCGACAAACTGCTGTACCTCGCCAAGGGCGCGGCGGTGTGCGTGATCGCGGGCAGCCTCCCGCGCGGCGTCGAGCCGGGTCTCTACGGCCGCCTGATCGACGAGATGAAGCGCCTGGGAGTGACGACGGTGCTCGACTCGGAGGGCGAGCCGATGCGCGCGGCCACCCGTCACGGGCCGGACGTGGTGAGCCCGAACGAGCTCGAGGCGGAGGGGCTCGTCGGCTACGAGTTCGATGACGAGGGCGACCGTCGCAGCGCCGTGCGCGAGATGGTCGAGCTGGGCGCCCGCGAGTCGATCATGACGTTGAACGACGGATGCCTTGCCCTGCTCGGCGAGGGCGGGGAGCGGCGCGGTTACCGCGCGACGCTCGAGCCGCTCGAGCCCGTGTCCACGGTCGGCTCGGGCGATGCCTTCCTGGCCGGCTTCGTGGCCTCCCGCTACGGGGGGAGCGGCCATGACGACTCGCTGCGCTTCGCGGTGGCCTGCGGGGCCGAGTCGACCCAGCACTTCGGCGCCGGCCAGGTAGAGCTGAGGGAGGTCGAGCGGCTCGTGCCCGAGGTCCGCGTGGAGGAGCTCGAGACCCCCGAGCTCCACGTGGGATAGGTCAGGCCGGCCCGGACGCGGGCAGCCTCGACACAGGCCCAGGATACGGCCGCGAGGCCATTGGTATGGTCAGGCGACCGTCCGCCGCCGAACCTAGGATCCCTCCATGGAAGTTGAGATCGGACGCGGCAAGAAGGGTCGCCGCGCATATGGCTTCGATGACATCGCGATCGTGCCGAGTCGGCGCACGCGCGATCCGGACGACATCGACATCACCTGGACGCTGGGGCCGTATCGCTTCGAGCTGCCGCTGCTCGCCTCGGCCATGGACGGCGTGGTCTCCCCGGAGACGGCCGGCATCCTCGGCAAGCTGGGCGGGCTGGGCGTGCTCAACCTCGAGGGGATCTGGACCCGCTACGACGATGCGGCCGGCGAGCTCGAGCGGATCGCGGAGCAGCCCAAGGAGGACGCCACCGCCGAGATGCAGCGCATCTACTCCGAGCCCGTCCGCGAGGAGCTGATCGCGCAGCGCATCAGGGAGATCAAGGACCAGGGCGTGGTGGCGGCGGCCTCGCTCACCCCCCAGCGCGTGCGTGACCACTACGAAACCGCGCTCGAGGCGGGGCTCGACATCCTCGTCATCCAGGGCACCGTGATCTCGGCCGAGCACGTGTCGACGCGCTCGGAGCCCCTCAACCTGAAGGAGTTCATCCGTGAGGTGCCGGTGCCGGTGGCCGTCGGCGGCTGCGCGTCCTACGCGACCGGGCTGCACCTCATGCGCACCGGGGCAGTCGGCGTGCTGGTGGGCGTTGGCCCCGGCGCAGCGTGCACGACCCGGGGCGTCCTCGGGATCGGGGTCCCGCAGGCCACGGCCATCGCAGACGTCGCCGCCGCGCGCTCCCAGCACATGCTCGAGACGGGCGAGTACGTCAAGGTCATCGCCGACGGCGGCATGCGCAACGGCGGCGACGTCTCGAAGGCGTTCGCCTGCGGCGCGGACGCCGTGATGATCGGCTCGCCGCTCGCGCGCGCCTACGAGGCACCCGGGCGCGGCTACCACTGGGGCATGGCGACGTTCCATCCCACGCTGCCGCGCGGCGCGCGCGTCCAGACGGCGCAGAACGGCACGATCGAGCAGATCCTGCTCGGCCCGGCGCACGAGAACGACGGCACCTTCAACCTGATGGGCAGCCTGCGGACCTCGATGGCCACCTGCGGCTACGAGGACATCCCGGCCTTCCACAAGGCCGAGGTGATGGTCGCGCCGGCATTGCAGTCCGAGGGCAAGCAGCTCCAGCGTGCCCAGGAGGTCGGAATGGGCGCCACCGCCGCGGCGGCCGCGCATCCGGAGTCGAACGGCATCCTCGCGGACCCGGCACTGGTCGAGTGAGCACCGAGGCGGTCACCGCCCCCGCGGCCGCCACCACTCCCGGCGCTGCAACCGACGAAGTACTCGTCCTCGACTTCGGGGGCCAGTACTCGCAGCTGATCGCCCGCCGCGTCCGGGAGTGCGGGGTGTTCGCCGAGCTGCTCCCGCATCACGTCCCGATCGAGGAGGTCCGCGGACGGCGGCCGAAGGGGCTGATCCTCTCGGGCGGGCCGGCCTCGGTCTACGCGGACGGCGCGCCCAAAGCTGCGCCGCGAGCTGCTCGAGCTGGGGGTCCCCGTGCTCGGCATCTGCTACGGCATGCAGGCGATGGTGCTCGAGCTGGGCGGACGGGTCGAGGGCGCCGAGGTGGGGGAGTTCGGCCGTTCGCGGCTCACCGTGAGCGAGCCCGGCCGGCTCCTCGCCGGGACCCCCGGCGACCAGTCCTGCTGGATGAGCCACCGCGACACGGTCTTCGAGGCTCCGCCCGGCTTTGCGGGGCTGGCCGCCTCGACCGAGTCGCCGGTGGCGGCGATCGAGCACACCGAGCGCGGTCTCTACGGCATCCAGTTCCACCCGGAGGTCGTGCACACCCCCTACGGCACACAGATCCTCGAGACGTTCCTGCGCGACATCTGCGGCTGCGACATGGGGTGGACGGCCGAGTCCGTGATCGAGGAGCAGGTGGCCCGGATCCGCGAGCAGGTCGGCGACGGCAAGGTCATCTGCGGCCTCTCGGGGGGCGTCGACTCCTCGGTCGCGGCGCTGCTCACCTACAGGGCCGTCGGGGACCAGCTCACCTGCGTGTTCGTCGACCACGGCCTGATGCGCAAGAACGAGGGCAATCAGGTGGTGGCCGCCTTCCGCGACCACTTCAAGGTGCCGTTGATCGCGGTCGACGCCGAGGAGCGCTTCCTCTCCCGGCTGGCCGGGGTGAGCGAGCCCGAGCGCAAGCGCAAGATCATCGGCGAGGAGTTCATCCGGGTGTTCGAGGAGCAGGCGTCGAGGCTCGGCAGGCCTGAGTACCTCGTCCAGGGCACGCTCTATTCGGACGTGATCGAGTCGGGCGGCGGCACCGGCGCCGCCACGATCAAGTCGCATCACAACGTCGGCGGCCTCCCGGAGGACCTCGAGTTCGAGCTGGTCGAGCCGCTGCGCATGCTCTTCAAGGACGAGGTGCGGAGGGTCGGCGCGGAGCTCGGACTGACCGACCGGCTCGTCTGGCGTCAGCCGTTCCCGGGTCCCGGCCTGGCGATTCGGGTCGTGAGCGGAGAGGTCACGAAGGAGCGCCTCGAGATCCTGCGCGACGCCGACGCGATCCTCCAGGACGAGATCCGCGAGGCCGGCCTATATCGCGAGCTGTGGCAGTCGTTCTGCGTGCTGCCGGCGGACCTGCGCAGCGTGGGGGTGCAGGGCGACGAGCGCACCTACGGCTACGTGGTCGTGATCAGGGCGGTGACCTCGGACGACGCGATGACGGCCGACTGGGCACGGCTGCCGTACGACCTGCTGGAGAGGGTTGCCTCGCGGATGATCAACGAGATCGCGCAGGTCAACCGGGTGACGCTCGACATCACGTCGAAGCCGCCCGGCACGATCGAGTGGGAGTAGCCCGGCGGCGACTCGTCTGAGCCGTGATCCATCCGGTCGCGGCGGGCGTAGATCCAGCTGATGAGGCGTCTCGCAGGCCACCTTGGCGTGCTCGCACTCACGCTCGCGTGCCTGCCGGCGGCCGCGGCGGCGTCGTCCCAGCCGGGGCTCCAGAGGGTGCTCGACACGGCGCTCGACAGGCAACCGGTCAGCCCAGGCATTGTCGCGGCGGTCGACCGGCCTGGTCTGCGGTGGCGCGGCGCCGCCGGTGTGCTCGATCGCGCGAGCGGGTCACCGCTGCGCGCCTCCGACGGCTATCGCATCGCGTCGATCACGAAGACCTTCACGAGCGCCGCAATCCTGCGCCTCGCCGAGCGCGGCAGGCTGACGCTCGGGGCGCCGGTGACGAGCTACCTGCCGGTCGCCTACCGACGGGCGCTGCGCGCCGACGGCTACGACCCGGGACGTATCACGGTGCGGATGCTGCTCCAGCACACCGCCGGGCTGTTCGACTACGCCGCGGCGGACACGTACCTTCAGGCGCTCCTGGCCGACCCCGGTCATCGCTGGTCGCGTATCGAGCAGCTGCGCTTCGCGATGGCGAACGGCGAGCCGCTCGCGCCGCCCGGGCGGAGCTACTCGTATTCCGACACGGGCTACATCCTGCTCGGGCAGATCGTCGAGTCGGTATCCGGCCGGCCCCAGGCCGCGGCGTACCGGCAGTTGCTGCGCTTCGGTCGCCTCGGTGTCGGCGCGACGTACTTCGAGACGCTCGAGCCCAAGCCGCGAACCGCCGGCCGCCAGGCCCATCAGTACTTCGGCGACCTCGACACGATCGCGGTGCTGGACCCTTCGCACGACCTCTATGGCGGCGGCGGATTGGTGAGCACTGCGGCGGACCTGAACCGCTTCCACCGCGCCCTGTTCGAGGGACGCGTGATCAGCCGCCGCAACCTCAGGGTAATGACGAGCCCTTCGCGCCAAAGCGGCCGCGATCGCTACGGGATGGGGATCCGGCGCGTCTCGACGGCGGCGGGCACCTGTTACGGCCATGGCGGCTTCTGGGGCTCGCTGACCGTCTACTGCCCGCGCCGGAAACTCGCGATCTCGGTGAGCGTCAACGCCGCCTCGCCGGGCGATCCCGAGGCCGTGGTGCAGCGTCTCGCGAAGATCGCCGGCTAGGACGGGCCCCCCTCTCGCTTCCCGTTGGCTCTGGCACGGGGTTGGTCTCCGCCTGCCGGGTCAGGGCTGGGCAAGGGGGTCTGGAACATCGGCCGCTGCGGGTCGGCAAACAATCTTCGGCAGATCCAGTGAGTTCCCGAATCTGTATCGGCACCGGGTCAGCCCCAACGCTGAACCCTGCGCCACGATGCTGACTTTGCCCGCTCCTGGCGGTCAAAGTCAGGAAAGCTCGCGCCTTCCCGAGCGCCGCGGCCGAACGATCTTCGGTAAGTGGCGGGTCCGCCCGCGGCCGAGGAGCGCCACCCCCTTCCCCAGCCCATACGCGAGGCCGACCCCGGCGCCACGACCCAACGGAAGCGAGAGGGGGGACGAGCTAGGACGACGTTGTCGTCCGTGTGCACCAGTGGAGCCAAGGGGCCGGCAGCGGCGCCGTGGTCGAGGGGGCCTTCTGGTTGGTTTTGGCTTTGGTTTTCGGCATGGCCGAGGGCAGGGTGGCGCGGCTCGACATCTACAACGATGAGGCCGAGGCGCTCAGAACGGCCGGGCGGCCGCAGCGCTAGGCCACGCACGCGCCGCCATCTCGATACCTTGCAGCCCGGTGTCCGCCCTTGCCTCATTCGTCACCGGCCGCCGCACCAAATGGGTGGTCATCGCCCTCTGGATCGTCGCCGTATTTGCGCTCTCGCCGCTGGGCGGGAAGCTTGCTGACGCCACCCGCGACGAGACGGCGAGCTTCCTACCCTCCGGGGCAGAGTCCACCAGGGTCCAGGAGCTTCTGAAGGACCGCTTCCCAGGTGGCGAGACGACCATCGGTCTGATCGTCTACAAACGCGAAGGCGGACTGACCCAGGCGGACAGGGCGAAGATCGCGCGCGACGCCCAGCGGGTCGACGACGCGATCCCCGTCACCCAGCCGGCGCAGGTGCCTTTCAGCTCGGACGCGCCGCCGGGTCTCGTGTCGCAGAACGGGGACGCCGCCTACACCGTCGTCACCGTGCCGCTCAACTTCGACCGGGTGGCAGATTGGGGCAAGGAGACCCGCGATCTGGTCGGCGACGGCGGCGGCGGGCTCGAGGTATACGTCACCGGCGACCTCGGGCTGTGGGCGGACTTCGAGGAGGTCTTCGGCGAGGTCGATACGAGGCTGCTGCTCGCCACGGTCGTGCTCGTGCTGGTGCTGCTGGGCGCGATCTACCGGGCGCCGCTGATCGCGATCATCCCGATCGTCGTCGTGGGGCTGGCCTACCAGGTCGCCACCGCATTCATCTACCTGTACGCCGACGCGGGCAACACGGTCAACTCGAACTCCACGGGCATCCTCGTGGTGTTGATGTTCGGCGTGGGCACCGACTACTGCCTGCTGCTCGTGAGCCGCTATCGGGAGGAGCTCCACCGCGTCGAGGACAAGCACGCCGCGATGGCGCGCGCAATGCGCCGCGCCGGGCCCGCGCTCCTCGCGAGCGGCTGCACCGTGATCGCCGCGATGCTCGTGTTGCTGCTGGCGGACACCGGGTCAACCAAGTCGCTCGGGCCCGTGTCGGCCATCGGTGTGGCGTCTGTGCTGCTCGCCGGGCTGACGCTGCTGCCGGCCCTGCTGACCGCGGTCGGCCGCAAGGGCTTCTGGCCGCGCAGCTCGGCCGTCGCCTACCAGCCGGACGTCGACCTCGCGCAGCGGCCGGGGCTCTGGCGCCGCTTCGGCGATCGAGTGCTGCAGCGCCCGGGACTCGCGCTCGCAGCGACGACGGCGCTGTTCGCGGTGTTCACGCTCGGCCTGTTCGCCTACAAGGAGGACTACTCGATCGGCGGGTTCTTCAAGAAGGATGTCGAGAGCGTCGACGGCTTCGACGTGCTCGCCGAGTCGTTCCCGCAGGGCGCGCTCGCGCCAACGTCGATCCTGGTGCTGCGCGACGACGGCGGGGCCGCGGCCACCGACGCCGATCTCGCCGCGGTGCGCCGGCGTTTGGAGGGCATCGACGGCGTCGCGTCGGTCAGTGCGCCGCAACGCTCCGAGGACGGGGATATAGGGAGGGTCGAGGTCACCTTCAACGACGATCCCTATTCGGAGGCGGCGCTCGCGCGCGTGGACACGCTGCGCGACCGATTGCGCGACCTCCCGGGCGGAGCCACGGCACTGGTCGGCGCGGGCAGCGCCGTGCAGCAGGACTTCAACGACGCCGCCGCACGCGACCTCCGTGTGATCGTGCCGGTCGCGCTGCTGGTCATCACGATCATCCTGGGGATCCTGCTGCAGGCAATCGTCGCCCCGCTGGTGCTCATCGCGACGGTGATGGCGTCGTTCTTCGGCACGCTCGGACTGTCGATCTTCTTCTTCATCGAGGTGCAGGGCAGCGCAGGCGTCGACGCGTCGCTGCCGACGTTCGCGTTCATCTTCCTCGTGGCGCTCGGAGTCGACTACACGATCTTCCTGATGAGCCGCGTGCGCGAGGAGGCGCGGACACACGGAACGCGCGAGGGCGTGCTGCGGGCGCTTGCGGCCACGGGACCGGTGATCACGAGCGCGGGCGTGATCCTCGCGGGCACGTTCGCCGTGCTGATGACGCTGCCGGTCACGTTCGCCTTCAACATCGGGTTCATGGTCGCGGTCGGGATCCTGCTCGACACCTTCATCGTGCGAACGATCATGGTGCCCGCCGCGGTCGAGCTGCTCGGCGACCGCGTCTGGTGGCCGTCGACCGCACGCGGTGGCGGCCACGCGCTGCGCGAGCACGCCGAACCCGAGCCTGGAGCGGTGACCGAGCCAGCTTGACGGCGGCTCAGCCGCCCTGCCCTACCCCCGCAGGTCACGTGCTGCGGCTTCGCAGCACCGTCAGGCCGACGAGCCGCGACACCACCATGGCGATGTACCCGACGCCCGCGACCTGCTCGAGCATCACGACACCGCGCGCAAAGGGCTTGATCGGCACGACGTCACTCAGCCCGGTGCTCGAGAGCGTGGTGAAGCTAAGGAACAGCAGCTCCATCCAGCTGCGATCTGCGGCCGGATCGACCGCGGCCGTGAAGCTTCCCGGCTCGACCGCCTGCAGGACCGTGTACGAGTATGCGAACGCCCAGGCCACGAGCGTGAAGGTGGCGCCGACGGCGAAGAGCTCGTCCCGGGTGATCTCGTGGTCGGCGAGCATGTACGCGATCAGGGCACCCGCCGCATAGAAGTAGATCACCGCCTCCAAGGCCGAGGAGTAGGGAAGCAGCGTGTCGCTGCCGGTGATCGCCTGGATCATCAGCAGGACGGTCGCCGGGATCGCGAGCAGGCCGACGACCCAGCTCAGGCCCGGCGTGCTTCGAACCGCGAGGAGCACGAGCCCGAGAATCGCGATGCCGAAGACGCTGAGGAGGGCACGGCCGGCGGAGCCGCCCTCGAAAAGCGGGTACAGCAGCACGGCGGCAAGCTGAGCGGCGAGCAGGGTGGCGGACGGCTCGCGCCGGGCGAACGAAACCACGGCACGAACCTAACTGCCACACCGGTCGCCACCGGGGGCGCCGGCCGCTGCGATCAGTCCGTCCGAGCGCCGTTCCGGGCGGGTCCGAGCGGAAACTCGGCCCGAAGCCGCGTGCCGCTCCCAGGCGGGCTGTGCAGCTTGAGGCGGCCGTCGAGCGCGGCCACGCGGTCCACGAGCCCGCGCAGGCCTGTTCCCCGCGCGAGCTCCGGCCCCGCCCACGCCGTCGTCGGCGACCTCGGCCACGACCCGGTTGTGGTCCCGGCTCACGGTCACGGTCGCGTGGCGGGCGCGTGCGTACTTGGCGACGTTCGTCAGCCCTTCGGACACGACGAAGTAGACCGCGGTCGCGACCGCAGGCGGGAGGTCGTCGACGTCACCGGCTACATCGACCGGGACGGGCGCTCGGCTGGCCAGCATCTCGAGCCCGGGGCCGAGGCCGCGGTCGGTCAGCACAGGTAGATCCCGGCGACGAGGAGCCGCCCAGCCCACGAGCAGCGTGAGGGCCGCCTCGAAGCCGCGGTCCTCCACATGGTCGCTCCCGAGCGTGAGCCATGCGACCACCAGCCGGAAGGCGAGCCCCGCGCCGGCCACCGCGAGGATGACGCGCTGTGACGCGCGCGGGCTGCTTGGCATGGCCATCATTCTGGCCGCCGGGCGGCCTCACAACCTGGCAAGCTGTCGGGCTCATGGCCGACTTCATCTCGCGAGGCTTCAAGCGCCGGCGGCGGACGCCGGACGAGTTCGCGGAGCGCTTGCCCCCGGGCCAGTACTACGAGCCCGGCTTTCCGGTGCTCACGGCCGGCCCGACGCCGATGATCGCCCCGGAGGACTGGAGCCTGCGGATCGACGGCATGGTGGCCGGCGAGCGCACATGGTCGTGGGACGAGTTCCACGAGCTGCCGTTCGAGAACGTCCCCTGTGACATCCACTGCGTGACGAAGTGGTCGAAGCTCGGCACGAGCTTCAACGGCGTGTCGGTTGACACGCTGCTGGCGGAGGTCGAGCCGCAGGGCGCCTATTCGATGGCGTTCTCGTACGGCGGCTACACGACCAACGTCCCGCTCGCGGACCTCACCGGGGGAAAGGCCTGGGTCGTGACCGAGCACGAGGGCGAGCCGCTTCCGCGCGAGCACGGCGGCCCGGCCCGCCTGCTCGTGCCGCATCTCTACTTCTGGAAGAGCGCCAAGTGGATCGCCGGGCTGCGAGTGATGGACCACGACGAGCCCGGCTTCTGGGAGGAGAACGGCTACCACATCCGCGGCGACCCCTGGAAGGAGGAGCGCTATTGGACCGACTGACGCCGGTCACCCAACGGGCTCCGGGCAAGTGGCAGATCGGCACGGTCACCGAGGTCAGGCAGGAGACGCCGCGCGTCAAGTCGTTCCGGATCGAGCTGCCGATGTGGATGCCGCACCTCCCGGGCCAGCACTACGACGTGCGGCTGACGGCTCCCGACGGCTACCGCGCCCAGCGCTCGTACTCGATCGCCTCGTCGCCGCTCGACGCGGGGGGGATCGAGCTGACGATCGACCGGCTCGATGACGGCGAGGTCTCTCCGTACTTCCACGACGTCGTCGTCGAGGGCGACCGCGTGGAGGTCCGGGGGCCGTTCACGTCCTACTTTGTGTGGCGCGGAGAATCCCCCGTGCTGCTGGTCGGGGGCGGGTCGGGAGTCGTCCCGCTGATGGCGATGCTGCGCCACCGCCGCCGCACCATGCCCGAGCTGCCGATGTCGCTCGTCTACTCGGTCCGGTCCGCCGAGGACGTCATCTACGCCGAGGAGCTCGGCGACGAGGCGCTGCTCACTTTCACGCGCGAGCCGCCCTCCGGCTGGGACGGTCACACCGGCCGCATCGACGCCTCGCTGATCTCCGCGGCGGGCGTTCACGACGGCTCGCGTTCGTCTGCGGCACGAACGGATTCGTCGAGTCGGCGGTCGAGCTGGTGCTCGAAGCCGGCTTCGATCCGGCCCAGGTCCGGACAGAACGCTTCGGCCCCACGGGCTGACTATGCTGCCTGGAGCAAGTGCCTTTTGTCGCATACGTCCATGCCCGTGAGCCCGATCCCGATCCGGATGAGCGTCCGGCCTGGGAGCCCGAGTGGCGGCTGTGGCGCTGGGTCGCGGCCGCGCTTGTGCTGGCTGCCGGGGCGAGCCTGACCCAGGGCCTCGTCTCGCTGGTCCTGGTGCTCGCCGTCTTCGTGCTCGGCTGCAGGGCTGCTCTCGAGGCGCTGCCCAACGGCGACGGACTGCGCGACCACCGGCAGTAGCGGTCGGCAGCCCTCCTTACGACCAGCTGTCCCAGGCCTGGAGCGACGGTAACGGATCGAAGGGACTGCCGCCGTCGTACCAGCCCGGCGCGGTCCAGAGCTCGAAGTGGAGGTGGCAGCCGCGGGCGTTGCCGGTCTCGCCGACTGAACCGATGCGCTGACCGGTGTAAATGCGGTCGCCCACCCGGAACGGTGAGGGCTCGGCCATGTGCATGTACGCGTAGTCGAGATCGGTGCCTGCGCCGTCGACCACCAGGTAGTTCCCAGCGGCGCCGTGGTAGCCGCTGTACTGGACCGTGCCGCCGCGGGCCGCGACCAGCGGCACTCCGCATTTGGCGAACACGTCGTGGCCCTGGTGGGAGTGGCCGGCGCGGCCGGAGCCGAACTGCGCGCCGGCGCCGCCGTAATCGTGCCGGCCGCGCACAGGGAAGACGTGGTCGTAGAGGTCGAAGGCGTCGCGCTGGACGTCGCCGGTCTGGGCGCTCGTCGCGCGTGAGCCGTCGGCCGCGGCGGCGGTCAGCCGGAACGAGTAGCGGCCGAGCGGCGCCGGGACCGCGCCGAGCTGACCGTTCCAGGAGATGCTGGTGACCTGGCCCGGCACGACGCCCTGGGGCACCCAGGACTTGACCGGGACCCCGTCGGCCGTGCGGACGAGCTCGACGGTGAGCGCGGCCGGCGCGGGCCCAGACAGTCGGAACGAGAACGTGACGGCGCGGCGCGCTCCCACGAAGGCCTTGGTGCGGCTGGTGCCGGTCTCGAGCAGTGGGGCGCCGGCCGAGACCGGCCCGGGCACGGGGGACAGCGCGGCGCTCGGCGCGGGCGGTGGCGGGGGGAGGATTGCCACCGGCCTGGTGAGGCCGGAGCGGGTGCCGGCCGCCGTGCTCGCCGAGACCGGGCCGGTCACGGCTCCGGCCGGGACGAGTGCATGGATGCGCGTGTCGCTTCCCGCCCGGACCTGGACGCTCAGGTCGTCAGATCGTCCGTAGCTGCCGTGGAACGTCACGCCGGCGACACCGCTGAGAGCGGTCCCCGTGATCTTCAGGGTGCTGCCGGCCCGCGCCCGCCGGCGGGACGCGCAGGATCGCAGGCAGCTCACGCTGCCGATCTTCGGTGTGGCTACATACGTGGCCCCGCCGCCACCACCCGAGCCGGGTGACTGCGCCCCCGCCGCGGGTGCGGCGGCGAGCACGCTGAGCGCGAGCGCGCAGGCAAAATGCCTCGCGAAAGCACGGTTGACTTGCAAATCCCTTGGCCTCTCTTCTGGTCCGGCCTACGGGGTTAGCTGACGGGCTCGCGCTCGAAGAGCAGCGCTACGAACCGGGTGATCGGCTCGATTCGCCCCATCGAAGTCCGTCTTTCGACGGCCTCCGAACGGTTCCCCCGCTCCCGCCGACGGACGCCGGCGGAGATTCGGCAGGCACTGACGGCCGCGGCAGTATAAACGGGAGCCCCGGGACCCCTTGACGGGCTATCCCGCAGTGGTCGATTCCGGGGTCCATCTGCCACACTACGACGCCGGCCGCCTCCAGGGCGGTCCCTCTGTGATGAAGACCTACGTGGCGACACCGGCTACTCGCGAGCGCAACTGGCTCGTGGTCGACGCGAGCGGCAAGACGCTCGGCCGTTTGGCCACCCAGATCGCCGATTCCCTTCGCGGCAAGCGCAAGCCGGAGTACACGCCGCACGTGGACGTGGGCGACTTCGTGATCGTCGTCAACGCCGAGAAGATCTCGGTAACGGGCAACAAGCTCGAGGAGAAGCGCTACTACCGCCACTCCGGGTATCCCGGCGGCCTTCGCAGCCGCACGCTCGAGGAGATGCTCGAGCGTCGCCCGGAGGAGGTGATCCGGCTGGCCGTCAAGGGGATGCTTCCGCGCAACCGCCTCGGCCGCGCCCAGCTGCGCAAGCTCAAGATCTATGCCGGGCCCGATCACCCCCACGCCGCCCAGAAGCCCGAGCCGATGGAGGTTGTCGCCTGATGACGGAAGAGCCGCAGCGGCCCGAGGACGAGGCGCCCGAGGGCGCGCCCGGCGAGCCGGGCGAGGCGACGCCGTCGGAGACGGCGCCCGAGGGCGGCGACCAGGCCGTTCCTGAACAGCCCGAGGAGAGCCCCGCCGGGGACGGCGACGGCGAGGAGCACCCCGGCCCCGAAATCGAGGGGATCGAGGAGCTCGCGCAGGCCGCCGAGGCCGGCCAGCCCGAGGAGGCGACGGAGGGCGAGCCCGCCGAGGCCGGCCAGCCGAGGAGGCCACGGAGGGCGAGCCGGCCGAGGAGGCCGCAGAGGGCGAGCCCGCCCAGGAGGCCGCAGAGGGCGAGCCCGCCCAGGAGCCCGCCGAAGGCGAGCCAGCCGAGGAGGCGCCCCGCGCTGAGCGCCCGCGTCCCGGCGCCCGCCGCAAGGGCGCCGACGAGCGCGGTGCCGATGAGGTCATTCCCGGCGCCCACCTGGAGCCCGATCTCGTGCTCGAGGAGCAGCGCCCCGCCGAGGGCGAGTTCGGCGAGTACGCCGAGTACGCCGAGACCGAGGCCGGCGAGCAGGTGGGAGAGGCCGCCGAGGAAGCGGCCCAGGAGGAGCAGCAGGTCCCCCACACCCCGCTCGACCTGGCGGCCGACGCCCGCTATCGCGCCACCGGCAAGCGCAAGAGCTCAGTCGCCCGCGTGACGCTCAAGCCGGGCGAGGGCACCTACACGATCAACGGCCGCCATCTCGACGAGTACTTCCCGCGCGTCCTCCTCCAGCGCATGGCCCGCCAGCCGCTCGAGGCGACCGGCAACCAGGCGCGCATGGACGTGGTGGCGCTGATCCACGGTGGCGGCGTCTCGGCGCAGGCCACGGCGCTGCGCCACGGCATCGCCAGGGCGCTGGTCGAGGCCGACCCGGCCCTGCGCGGCGAGCTGAAGCGACGCGGCTACCTCACGCGCGACCCGCGCGTGAAGGAACGAAAGAAGGCCGGTCTCAAGAAGGCCCGCAAGCGGCCTCAGTTCTCCAAGCGTTAGAAGTCGTGGCGCTGTTCGGGACGGACGGTGTCCGCGGGGTCGCGGGCGAGTTTCTCAGTGGCGATCTAGCGCTTGCGCTGGGGCGCGCGGCGGCGCGGGAGTCGGGAGCCGAGGCGCCCCAGGTCCTGATCGTTCGGGACACGCGCGAGTCCGGCGAGATGCTCGAGGCGGCGCTCGCCGCCGGCATCGCCGCGGGCGGCGGACACGCGCTCCTCGGCGGTGTGCTCCCCACGCCCGGCGCCTCGGTGCTCGTGCGCCGCTACGGATTCGACATGGCCGCTGTCGTTTCCGCCTCCCACAATCCCTACGAGGACAACGGGATCAAGTTCTTCGGCGCCGAGGGCATGAAGCTCGACGACGATCAGGAGGCGCGCATCGAGGCGGCGCTCGACCAGGGCGCCTCGCGGATCGGGCGGGTGCGGGAGCTCCACGGCGCCGCGGGCGACTATCTGCGCGAGCTCGAGCTGCGCTTCCGCGACCTCGATCTCTCGGGTCTGAGCATCCTGCTCGACTGCGCGAACGGGGCCACCTACAGCGTCGCGCCCGAGATCTTCCGCCGCCTCGGCGCACGCGTGGACGCGCTGGCGGTCGAGCCGGACGGGCGCAACATCAACCTGGACTGCGGCTCGACCCACGTGCAGCGGCTCGCGGAGCAGATGGACGGTCACGACGCCGGATTCGCGTTCGACGGCGACGGTGACCGGGTACTGGCGGTGGACCGCAAGGGCGCTGTCGTCGACGGGGACGAGCTGATGGCGCTCATCGCCCTTCACCTGCGCGAGCACGATCGCCTGCCCGGCCACGGCGTGGCGGTGACGGTGATGACGAACTACGGGTTCCACAGCGCGATGAAGGGCGCCGGGATCGAGGTGGCCACCACCCCGGTCGGCGACCGCTACGTGCTTGCGGAGCTGGTGCGGCGCGGCTGGGCGCTGGGCGGAGAGCAGTCCGGGCACATCATCGACACCGGTTTCGTGCCGGCGGGCGACGGGATCGCCGCGGCGCTGCTCGTGCTCGAGGCGCTCGCGGGAGGGGACCTGGCCGAGCGCCATGCGATGGAGAAGCTCCCGCAGCGGCTCGTGAACGTGCGTGTGCGCGATCGCGCGGCGATCGACGCCGCCGCGGCGGTATGGGAAGCCGTCGGGGAGCAGTCGAAGCGCCTCGAGGGCCGCGGCCGCGTGCTGGTGCGCCCGTCGGGGACGGAGCCGCTCGTGCGCGTGATGGTCGAGGCGCCGCAGGAGAACGAGTGCCAGGAGATCGTTGACCATTTAGCGAATGTCGTCGAGACGGAGTTAGGCTGAGCGACCGTGTGCGGGATCATCGGATACGTGGGACCCCGGGAGTGCCGCGACCTGCTGCTGCAGGGGCTCCGGCGGCTCGAGTACCGCGGCTACGACTCTGCCGGCCTGTCGGTGATCCGCAACGGGTCGATCGGCAGCGTTCATGCCGTCGGAAACCTGGACTACCTGCGTGCGGCGGTGGCTTCCACCAACGGCGATCTGCGCGGCTCGACGGGTATCGGGCACACGCGCTGGGCCACCCACGGACGCGTGACCGAGGAGAACGCGCACCCGCACTGGGACACCTCGGGCCGCGTGCACATAGTTCTCAATGGGATCGTCGAGAACTGGACCGAACTGCGCGACCGGCTGGTCGCGGACGGCGCGGAGTTCACCTCGGAGACGGACGCCGAGGTCGTGGCACACCTGATCGCCGAGCATCTCGACGGCGACCTCGTCGAGGCCGTGCGGCGCGCGTACAACGAGCTGCGCGGCCACTACGCCTTCGTGGCGATATCGGCCGACGAGCCGGGGGTGCTGGTCGGGGCGCGCAAGGAGTGCCCGCTCGTGGTCGGCCTGGGCGAGGGGGAGAGCTTCATCGCCTCGGCGATCCCCGCGTTCCTGTCGGAGACCCGGCGCGTGCAGCTGGTCCACGACGGCGAGATCGTTGCGGTGACCCCGGAGGGCTCGCGCTTCCTGTCGCCCGACGGCGCTGCCATCGAGCGCGACGTCGACGACGTCGAGTGGGACGAGGAGCAGGCCGAGAAGGGCGGCTACGAGACCTTCATGCTCAAGGAGATCCACGAGCAGGCGGACGCCGTCGCGGAGACGGTTGCCGGACGCCTTGGAGACGAGGGCGTCGAGCTCGAGGACATCGGGATCTCGGACGAGTTCCTGAAGGGGATCCGCCGCGTCGTGATCGTGGCCTGCGGCACCTCCTACCACGCCGGGCTTGTCGGCCGCTACGCGATCGAGTGGTGGGCGCGCGTCCCGGTGGAGATGGACATCGCCTCCGAGTTCCGCTACCGCAACCCGGTGCTCGACGAGCGCGACCTGGTCATCGGCATCTCGCAGTCCGGTGAGACCGCCGACACGCTGGCGGCAATGCGCCTGGCCCGCGAGCGCGGCGCCAAGGTACTCGCGATCACGAACATCATGGGCAGCCAGGCGACGCGCGACTCGGACGGTGTCCTGTTCACCCGCGCCGGCCTCGAGATCGGCGTCGCGGCCACCAAGACCTTCGTCGCCCAGGTCACGGCGATGTACCTCTTCGCGCTGAAGCTCGCCCAGCTCCACGGCATGCTCGAGGGCGATGTGTTGCGCCGGCTCTGTGACGAGCTGCGCGCGATGCCACACCTGATCACGCGTCTCGTGGAGGAGGCGGACGAGCCGGTGCGGCGGATCGCCGAGCACTGGAAAGACGCGGGCTTCTTCCTGTACCTGGGCAGGCACATCGGCCTGCCGATCTGCCTCGAGGGCGCCCTCAAGCTCAAGGAGATCTCCTACATCCCGACCGACGCCTACGCGGCCGGCGAGATGAAGCACGGGCCGATCGCCCTGCTCGACGACAACACGCCTGTCGTCTGCGTCGCGACCGAATCGCCGGTGCTCGACAAGGTGCTGTCGAACATCGCCGAGGTCCGGGCGCGCGGGGCCCACGTGATCGCGGTCGCCACCGAGGGGAGCGGGCGCGTGGCCGAGCACGCCGAGGAGGTCGTCGAGATCCCCGCGACCGACTGGGTGCTGCAGCCCATGCTGGCGGTGATCCCGCTGCAGATGCTCGCCTACGACATCGCCCGCGCGCGCGGCCTGAACGTGGACCAGCCGCGCAACCTCGCGAAGACCGTCACCGTCGAGTAGTGGCCGCGGTCGGCCTCGACCTGCTCGACATACAGCGCTTCGAGCGCGCGCTGGAGCGGAGACCGCGGCTGGCGGAGCGCCTGTTCACCGATGGAGAGCGGGACTACGCGGCAGCCCGTGCGCGGCCCGGCATGCACCTGGCGGCGCGCTTCTGCGCCAAGGAGGCGGTGGCCAAGGCGCTCGGCCTTAGGGGCTGGAGCTTTCGGGACGTCGAGGTGGTGGCGACGGAGGCGGCGCCCTTCGTGCGGCTGAGCGGGAGCGCGGCGCGGCGGGCTGAGGAGCTGGGGGTGATTGCTTCGGTTTCGCTTACGCATACGGATACGGTGGCGGGGGCGGTTGCGGTCGCCGTTATGGACGGCAAACGGCAGCGGTAAAGGGGGCGGTGGTCCGGCCGGTCCCGGCAGCCCGCTCGGCCGTCCGCGAAACGTTGATCGTGCAATTGTTGTCGTCAACGAGCACGCGTGGAACGGGCGGGAACGTTCGGCCGAAACCTGACAGGCTGCCCGCTCGCGAATGCAGGACTGGCTCGATCCCCTTTATGAGGCCGCCGAGATGCGCGCCGTCGACGCCTGGGCTATCGACGAGCAGGGGGTGCCGTCGCTCGATCTGATGGAGCGGGCCGGTATCGGGCTCGCGCGAGTCGCCGCTGAGGCGGCGCGGCCCGGGCCGGTCCGGATCGTGGTCGGGAAGGGCAACAACGGGGGCGACGGCCTCGTCGCCGCCCGCGTGCTGCGTGAGGACGGCCACGAGGTCGACGTGCTGACGATCGCGGCCCTCGATGAGCTGCGCGGCGACGCTCTCGTCAACCTCGAGCGGCTGCCCGGCGCCGCGCCGGAGCCGTTCGGCGCTGAGCGCCTCGAGGGCTCCGGCGTGGTGGTCGACGCGCTGCTCGGCACCGGGTTCGAGGGGGTGCCGCGCGAGCCGCTGGCCGGGGCGATCGCCGCGACCAATGCGCAGGACGCTCCGGTCGTGGCCTGCGACGTACCGTCAGGCGTGAACGCCTCGAGCGGCGAGGTCGAGGGCGAGGCGGTGCGCGCCCAGGTGACGGCGACCTTCCACGCCTCGAAGGTCGGGCTGCACGTGGAGCCCGGCAAGAGCCACGCCGGCGCCGTCGAGGTGATCGAGATCGGCGTTCCGCGGGGCGCCCCGGCGAGCGGCGCCGCCGGCCTGATCTCGGAGCGCGTGCTCGACCTCTATCCGCGCCGCGGGCGCAGCGGGACGAAGTTCGACTCGGGTGTCGTGGTCGTGGCGGGCGGCTCGGCCGGGCTGACGGGCGCTCCCACCATGGCGGCGCGCTCCGCATCGCGGGCGGGTGCCGGATATGTCCAGGTCGCGGTCCCGGAGTCCGCTCAGGCCGCGATCGACATGCGGCTCCTCGAGCAGATGAGCCGCGGCCTCCCGGAACACGACGGCGCCCACTCGCCTGCCGGCGCTGCGGTCGTGGCGGAGATGGCCGAGCGTGCCGGTGCCGTCGTGCTCGGGCCGGGCCTCGGCCGCGAGGAGGGCGCGGCGGAGTTTGCGCGCACCGTCGCGGAGATGGTCGGCGTGCCGCTGCTCGTGGACGCCGACGGGCTGAACGCGCACGCCGGGCGGCTCGAGCTCCTCCGAGGCCGTGCCGCACCCACGGTTCTGACCCCTCACGAGGGCGAGCTGGCCCGGCTGCTCGAGGTCGAGACGACCGAGGTCAAGGCGCACAGGCTCGCCTACGCGCGCGATGCGGCCGAGCGCAGCGGCGCGGTGGTGCTGCTGAAAGGCGACGACACGATCGTGGTCGCCCCCGATGGGCCGGCCGCGATCAGCCCCGGCGCCACGCCCGCGCTCGCCACCGCCGGCACCGGCGACGTGCTGTCGGGCCTGATCGGCGCGCTGCTCGCAAAGGGGCTCGGCGCGTTCGAGGCCGCGGCGCTCGGCGCGCTCGCCCACGCGCTCGCCGGACGGGCGGCCGCCGAGCGCTACGGGGCCGATCACGTCGTGGCCGGGGACGTGATCGACGCGCTCCCGTACGGCCTGACGCTGCGGTAAGGTCGCGGCCTCGAATGGCGGAGGTCGTGCGCGACATCATGGATCCGAACCCGGCGACGGTCGCCCCCGAGACCCCGGTCGAGGAGGTCGTTCGGCTGATGCGCGAGCACGAGCTGCCCGGCATCCCGGTGGTCGACGACGACGGGCGCTGCGTGGGCATCGTCACCGAGGCCGACCTCGTGCTTCCGGACGACCAGGGCGATCTCCACATCCCGCACTACGTGAACCTCTTCGGCGGGACCGTGTTCCTCGAGCCACTGAGCCGCTTCGAGCACCGCCTGCGCAAGGCGTTCGCCTCGGACGCGGCGGACATGATGACCCGCCGCCCGGACACGGTGGGGCCCGACACCACCGTCCGCGACGCTGCGCGCCTCATCCACGAGTCGGGCCACAACCGCCTGCCGGTGGTCGAGGACGACCGCCTCGTGGGCGTCGTCACGCGTGTGGACGTGCTCGGCGCCCTCGCGGCGTGAGCGGCCCGGAGCGCGCGCTCGCCCGCATCGACCTCGGCGCGATCGAGCGCAACTGCGCCCGCCTTCCCGGCGAGCTGTGCGCGGTCGTCAAGGCCGACGGCTACGGCCACGGGCAGGTCGCGGAGGCGGCGCTCGCCGGCGGCGCCTCGCGGCTGGCGGTGGCCACCGCCGGTGAGGCCGCCGACCTGCGGGCCGCGGGCATCGAGGCGCCGATCCTCGTAATGGGCGCGCTCACGCGCGATGAGCTGCGCATCGCGATCGAGGCGGATGCGGACGTGGTCGCCTGGACCGACTACATGGCCGAGGCGGCGCCGCGCGTGCACGTGAAGCTGGACACGGGCATGGGCAGGCTCGGCACGAGCGACCGCGAACGTGCGCTGCGCCTCGCAGCGCGGCCGAACACGGTGGGGCTGATGACGCACTTCGCCACGGCCGACGAGCCCGGGGACGAGCATTTCGGCGTCCAGCTCGAGCGCTTCCGTGACTTCGTTGAGACGGTGGGGCGTTCGGATGTTCTAATCCACGCCGCGAACAGCGCCGCCGCGCTGCGCGACCCCGCCTCGCACTTCGACATGGTGCGCTGCGGGATCGCCGTCTACGGCATGGACCCCTTCCACGAGGACCCGGCCAGACACGGCCTCGAGCCCGTGCTCTCGCTCCACTCGTACGTGGCCGCCGTCCGGCGCTTCGAGCCGGGCGAGAGCGCCGGCTACGGGCGCCGCTGGCGCGCCGAGCGGGCTACCTGGGTCGCCACCGTGCCGATCGGCTATGGCGACGGCTGGCGGCGCGGCCTGTCCGACAACGCCGACGTCTTGATCCGCGGGCGCCGCCATCCCTCCGTCGGGACCGTGAGCATGGACAACATCACCGTCGCGCTCGGCCCGGAGAGCGACGTGGCGGTCGGCGACGAGGTCGTGCTGATCGGCCGCCAGGGGGAGGAGCGCATCCTCGCCGAGGAGGTGGCGCGGCGTCTCGGCACGATCAACTACGAGATCACCTGCGGCCTCTCGCCGCGGGTGCGCCGCGAGCACTACCGGTGACGCGTGGTTGGATCGTCGGCGGGGCGCTCAGAGACGAGCTGCTCGGCCGTCGGGTGACCGACATCGATGTGGCGGTTCCGGGCGACCCTGAGCCCACGGCTCGGGCGCTCGCCCACGAGGTCCGCGGGCCCGTGTTCCCGCTCTCGGAGGCCTTCGGCGCCTGGCGCGTCATCGACCGCCGCGCGGGGCTCGTGTACGACGTGTCAGCGCTCCAAGGGGACACGATCGAGGAGGACCTCGCCAAGCGCGACTTCACCGTCAACGCGATGGCGCGGCCGCTCGCCGACCTGTCGGCCGCGGCGCTTGCGGAGCCAGGCGCGGCCCCGCTCGTCGATCCGCTGGGCGGCCACGCGGACATCGAGTCCCGCACGCTCCGGGTGATCGGCGCGCAGGCATACGACTCCGACCCGCTGCGAGCGCTGCGGCTGGCCCGCTTCGCTGCCGAGCTCGGCTTCGAGCCAGATCCGGAGACGGAGCGGCTGACTCGGGCGGCGGCGCCGCGCGTGCCGGAGGCCGCGGGCGAGCGCATATTCGCCGAGCTGCGGCGGCTGCTGTTGGCGCCGGAAGTGATGAGGGGCCTCGCGATCGCGGACCGGGTGGGGCTCGTGCGCTCCGTCCTGCCGGAGCTGGCCGAGCTGCACGACGTCGAGCAGAGCCAATACCACCACCTCGACGTGTACGGGCACACGATCGAGGTGCTCGAGCGGCTCGTCGAGCTGGAGCGAAAGGCGTCGGGACGGCTGCGCGCCGCCCTCGACGAGCCGCTGGCGGACGAGCTCACGAGAGGTCAGGCGCTCCGCTTCGGCGCGCTCCTCCACGACATCGGCAAGCCCGCCACACACGCCGTGCGCGACCAGGGCCGGGTCACGTTCATCGGCCACGACCGGATCGGCGAGGAGATGGTGCGCGACATCTGCCGGCGGCTCCGGACGAGCGAGCGCTTCAGCCGCTTCGTCGAGGCGATCACCCGCCACCACCTGGTCCTCGGCTTCCTCGTCCACGAGCGCCCGCTCGACCGCCGCGCTGTCTACCGCTACCTGCGCCGGACCGAGCCGGTCGAGGTCGAGGTGACGCTGCTCTCCTGCGCCGACCGCCTCGCCACCCGCGGGCGGAAGGCCGACGAGGCAATCGCCGCCCATCTCGAGCTCGCCGGGGAGCTGATGGAGGCGGCGCTCGACTGGCGCGAGGAGGGGCCGCCGAGGCCGCTCGTCCGCGGCGACGAGCTCGCGCGCGAGCTCGGCATCGACCGCGGGCCGGAGCTCGGGCGCCTGCTCGCCGAGCTCGAGGAGGCGGCCTACGCGGGCGAGGTCACGACGCGTGACGAGGCCCTGGGGTTCGCCCGCCGCCTGCGCGACAATTCCCCGCGGTGATCGTCGACTGTGCGATCTACGAGGCGGCCACCGGCGCGACGGCGTGGTCGAGTCGAGCACGCCTACGACGAGCGCCGCAAGGAGGACACGTTCGTCTGGATCGGCCTCTACGAGCCGACGGAGCAGGAATTCGACTCGCTCACGCGAGAGTTCGAGCTCCACCCGCTCGCCGTCGAGGACGCGATCCACGCCCACCAGCGCCCCAAGCTCGAGGTGTTCGACGACATGGTGCTTCTGGTACTGAAGACCGCCCGCTATGTCGATCCGACCGAGGTGGTCGAGCTCGGCGAGCTGCTCGTCTTCCTGGGCCACGACTTCGTGATCACCGTCCGCCACGGCGAGGCGAGCTCGCTGCAGCCGGTGCGCGAGGCGCTCGAGCAGCGACCCCGAGCGGCTGCGCCGCGGCCCGGGCGCGGTGCTGCACGCGATTCTCGACCGCGTGGTCGACGACTACGGGCCGGCGATCGACGGGCTCCAGCAGGACATCGACGAGGTCGAGGGCCAGCTCTTCTCCGGCGAGCGCTCGAACCCCGCCGAGCGCATCTACCGCCTGCTGCGCGAGGTCCTCGAGTTCCGGAGGGCAAGCGCCCCGCTGGTCGGTCCGATCGAGAAGCTCGCCGCCGGCCACTTCGAGCAGGTCGACCCCACGATTCGCGATTACTTCCGCGACGTCAACGACCACCTGATCCGGGCACGCGACCAGCTAGACGGGATGCACGACCTGCTCTCGAGCAGCCTGCAGGCAAACCTCGCCCAGGTCGCCGTGCGACAGAACGAGGACATGCGGCGCATCTCGGCGTGGATCGCGATCATCGCCGTGCCGACGGCGCTGGCGGGCATCTACGGCATGAACTTCGAGCACATGCCGGAGCTGACATGGACCTTCGGCTACCCGCTCGTGCTGGGGGTGATGGTCGTCATCTGCACCTTCCTGTACCGCTACTTCAGGCGCGCCGGCTGGCTGTGACGCTTCGGCGGATCAGCCGACCTCAGGGGCGCCGGCTGTCGGCTTGGGCCGCCCAGAGCGGAGGACGATCTTCGTTTCGGTGTCGGAGGCACCGAGCTTGAGGCGCAGGGTGCGCAGGAGGAGGTCGAGCTCCGCGGTGTCGTGGCAGGAGACGCGGAGCAGGTAGTCGGGGGCGCCCGCGAGGTGTAGTACCTCGGTCACCGGCGCCAGGCGCTCCGCTTCGATTGCGAACCGATCTGAGTCGGTCCCGGGGGCGAGCGAAACGCCGATGAGCGCCTCGAGCCGGCGACCGCCGGCGGCGGGGTCCACGAGCGCGGCGAATCCGGTGATCACGCCGGCTTGGCGCAGCCGGCGCACGCGGTCGGCGGCGGCGTTCGCGCTCAGCCCGACCGAGGCGCCCAGGTCGCGCCAGGAGATCCGGCCGTTCTCACGGAGCGAACTGAGGATCTCACTGTCTACATGATCCATTACTGGGATAACTCCCGAATTGCCCGGTTCCAGCTTGCGTTCCCGCAGTTCGCAGCGTACCAAGGCGGCCATGGACCCGACCGCCGCCCTGCTGACCGGCCTCACGGTCGGCCTGGTCATCGCGATTCAGGTCGGCGCCGTGAGCCTCCTGCTCGTCGAGGAGGCGGTTGTCGGCGGCCCACGCGCCGGCGTGGCTGCCGCGATGGGCGTCGCTACCGCGGATCTCGCGTTCGCGGCGATCGCGATCGCCGCCGGCGGCGCGGCGGGCGCCGCGCTCGCGAGCCACGAGGCCGAGATCCGGCTGATCGCGGCCTCGGTCCTCGCCGCGGTCGCCGTCGCCGGGCTGCTCGGGCTGATCCGCTCGGAAGAGCCGGCACGAGGCGCCCGCCTACACGACCCGGCGCGCGAAGGCTCGGCGGCCCGCAACTATGCGCGCTTTCTGGCGATTACGGCGGCGAACCCGCTGACGATCGTGTCGTTTGTCGCGGTAGCCGCCACGCTGTCGCTGGAGGGCGGCGCTTCCGCGACCGCCTTTGTCGCGGGCGTCGGGCTCGCCTCGACGGCGTGGCACCTCCTGCTCACACTCGCCGCCGGCCATGCCGGGCGTTGGCTCTCGCCGCGCGTCCGTCGCGGGCTGGCGATCGGCGGACGCCTCGGCGTGCTGGCGATCGCCGCCCGCCTCGCCCTCGGAGCTTGATGAACGCCAGCGCCACCACTGAGACGCCTTGAACGGCGCCGATCCGGTTGAAGTAGCTTCTCCGCCATGGCGGACGACTGCATCTTCTGCAAGATCGTGGCGGGCGAGCTGCCCTCCGAGATCGTCCAGGAGGACGAGCACACGCTCGCCTTCATGGACATAAACCCGTGGACCCGCGGCCACGCGCTCGTGATCCCGCGCCACCATTCGCGGAACCTCTACGAGGCGCCCGAGGAGGACCTGCAGCGCGCGTCGGCGGCGGCCAAGCGGCTCGCGCTCTCCATGCGCGACCGGCTCGGCTGCGACGGCGTGAACGTGCTCAACTGCTGCGAGCCGGCCGCCTGGCAGACCGTCTTCCACCTGCACCTCCACGTGATCCCCCGCTACGACGACGATCCACTCCAGCTGCCCGTGCGTCCGCGCGAGGCCGACAGCGACGAGCTGATGCAGGTCGCGGCGCAGCTCCGCGGTGATTGACAGGCGGATGATGCCTTCCGGCGCCATCCCCTGGTAGCGTCCCCGCTGTAAGGGCCGACAATGGTCGGCGTAGTTGAACAAGCAGGTGCCGTGGTACGGGATTCGCGCAGACGGACCGGCCGGGCACAAGCAGGAAGGGGCAGGCACGTGCCTACCGGAACCGTCAAGTGGTTCAACGACGAGAAGGGCTACGGATTCATCACGCCGGACGACGGCGACCGTGACCTCTTCGTCCACTACACGGGCATCGACGGGCAAGGGTTCAAGTCGCTCGCCGAGAACTCCAAGGTCGAGTACGAGGAGGAGACCGGCGACAAGGGGCCGAAGGCGGTGAACGTCCGCGCGATCTGATCGCGCCGCAGGCCGTGCCCAAGGAAGAGAAGATCGAAATGGAGGGCGAGATATTGGAAGCCCTCCCGAACACCATGTTCAAGGTCCAACTCGACAACGGGCACGAGGTCCTCGGCCACATCTCAGGGAAGATGCGGAGGCACTACATCCGCATCCTTCCGGGTGACAGAGTCAAGATCGAGCTGTCGCCCTACGACCTCGACCGCGGGCGGATCACCTACAGGTACAAGTAGGTAAGTGGGATCCCGCAACTACAGGCCGGAAGGGGTGTTAGACCCCTGGTCATGAAGCGAGCTCTCCTACTGATACCTGTGCTTCTGGCGGCGACGCTCGCGTTGGCGCCGGGAGCGTCCGCCCGCATCGTCGAGCTCGGCGCCACCGCCGATGCCGCCACCCCGAGCTGCCCCGCCGATCCGTGCGCTGCCGTCGTGCGCGTCACCGGTTACCAGGGCCGCTCCGCGGGCGGGCCCAAGAACCCCTATTACATCCGCCGCGACGGCTACATCGTCGCGTTCACGGTCGCGCTCGGGGCTCCGAACGCCACGCAGGCGAACCATTTCAACACCACCTACGGCTCCCCCGCCCAGGTGCAGCTCTCCGTGCTGCGCAAGGGCAAGACGCCGAAGACTCGCCTCGAGCACCGGCTGGTGCAGCAAACCGAGCCCTTCCCGGTCGACAGCTACTTCGGCTCGAGCCCGACCTTCGCCCTGGACCCGCCGCTGCGGGTCAGGGAAGGCAACTGGATCGCCCTCACGGTGTCCACCTGGGCGCCGCTTCTCGGGCTGAACCTGACGGGCCGCGATTGGTGGCGCTCCTCGCGCGCCAAGGGAAGCTGCGAGGGTGCAAACGCCACGCGTCAGTTCGCGATGGAGGAGCTTCACGGGCTCAACCGGTTCGGCTGCACGTACAGCGGCGCGCGCCTGCTGTACACGGCCACCTACATTCCCGACAACCGCCCGACGGTCGAGACCGAGGCGCCCTAGCCGCCGGGGCCTTTTCCGGCCCCTCTCATCGCGGTAGCATCGACCTAGATGACCACCGAGGGGTGGATCTTCATGGTCGGCTTCCGCGTGTTCGACGTCGGGCTGCTGATCGTGTGGCTGATCTGGTTCTTCCGGCTGCGCGACGACGACGACGATTCCCGCGGGGACGACGGCGGCGGGGGCGAGGGCCCCGGTCCGCGACCCAAGGGCGACGGGCCCGGTGGTGACGGCATCCGGCTGCCGCTCGGCCGCTGGGGGCTGGGCCGCGGCCGCGACAGGGCTCATTCGGGTCCGCCGCGCCACTCCCGCCGGCGCGGTGTCGAGCGGCCCGTGCCCTCGCCGGCGCGGGTGCGCAGGCCGCGCTCCCCGGTGCCGACGCACCGGCAGACGGCCCTGTAACCCAGACGGAGGCCGTTCCACGACGAGTGGGTACGCGCCAAAACGGGTCCCGCCGCTCGGCGTGATAGGTTCGCCCGCGTGATCGACTTCGGGCTCGTCGACGAGACCGTCAACGACAGTACCCACGTCGTCGCGCTCCGGGGAGAGATCGACGCGCACACGGCACCGAAGCTGGGCAGCCGCCTGTTCGTCCTGGCAGAGGACGGGGCCAAGGGCGTCGTGGTAGACCTCTCGGAGGTCACCTTCATGGACTCGACCGGGATCGGCGTCCTGATGAACGCGCTGCGTCATCTGAGCATTCGCCGCTGCAAGATGGTGCTCGTCTGCCCGAGCGAGCGCGTGCTGCGGCCCTTCCAGATCACCGGGCTCGTCACCCACCTGACGATCTTCGACTCGCGCGAGAAGGCCCTCGGCTGCCTCGCCTAGGCCTGCCCGCGGTCAGCCGCAGGCGCCCGGGTTCTCGTTGCAGAACTCCTCGAAGCGCTCCGCGGGGCTGTCCTCGGGTGGGGGCGCGTCGTTCTCGGGCGAATCCGGCGGGGGCTCCGCCTCGGGCGCGGGCGTGCCGCCCCCGGTGGACGGGGGCACGGTCTCCACCGGAGGCAGCGTTTCGGTCGCCGGGTCCGGGACCGGCGCCGGCGGCGGCTCGACCGTCTCGCCGGTGTCGCCCTGCGGCACCGTGAGATTGGGGAGGGCAGGCGTCGTCTCATCCGCCGGCTCGTCATCGCCGCCGCAGCCGGCGAGCAGCAGCGCGGCCAGCGCGAGGCCCAGCAGGAGGGTCTTCAGAGCTCGACGGCCGGGAGCCGCCGGCCGCAGTGCGGGCAGTCGTTCAGGTCCTTCTGGACCAGCTGCTCGAGCGAGCACCCGCACAGCCGCAGGTTCTCGACCGCATAGGGAAGGTCGCTGGGCGAGGGCGCTAGGGGGAGCAGCGCCCCGACCACACGCAGCTCCTCGCCGGACTCGTGATCCACGTACTTCATGCCGGGCTCGACCTCGCGAATCACCTCGCGGTCAGAGCGAGCGCGCAGGCGGTACTTCTGGCGAGCCGGCATGCGGCGGGAAACAATAGCGTCGGCGGCGTGCGAATCCTGATCTTCCACGGCTACCTGCTGCGCGGCACAGGCAGCAACATCTACAACGCCGAGCTCGTGCGCGCGCTCGCTCGCATGGGGCACGAGGTCGACCTGCTCTGCCAGGACCCGGACTGGCCCGCCCCCGACGGCGTGACCGTCCACGTGCCCGACATCGGCCGGCTGCTGCCGGTCTACGTGGCCGACCGCTACGAGCGCTTCGACGCGAAGCCCTATCCGGAGTTGAGCGACGCGGAGCTCGAGCACTACATCGACGCGAACGTGGCGGCGGTCCGTTCTGTCGCCGCACCGGACGTGGCGCTCGCAAACCACCTGGTGATGGGCCCGCTCGTCCTGGCCCGCGGCCTCGCCGGCCGGGCCCCCTACGCAGTGAAGATCCACGGGAGCGCGCTCGAGTACACCGTACGGCCGAACCGCGAGCGCTTCCTGCCCTACGCGCTCGAGGGGATCCGGGGCGCATCCGGAGTGCTCGTGGGGTCGCGCCACACCGCCGAGTCGCTCTGGGAGGTGCTCGCCGACGAGCCCGAGCTGCCCGGGCGCACCCGGCTCGGGCCGCCGGGCGTGGACGTCCACAGCTTCCGGCCGGCGGCCGACCCGGCGGCCGGGCTCGAGCGGCTCGCCTCGAAGCTCGCGTCCGGCGAGGCGGCCGCGTGGGGCGGCGAGGCCGGCGCGGCCGACGCGCTGCGGAGACTCGACCCCGGGCGCGACCGCATCGTCAGCTACGTCGGCAAGCTGATCGTCTCGAAGGGGATCGACCTGCTGTTCGCGGCCTGGCCGCTCGTCGTCGAGCGGGTGCCGGACGCGCGGCTGGTGGTGGTCGGCTTCGGCACTTACCGCGACGCCCTCGGCCGCTTCGTGGCGGCCATGGAGAGCGGGGACCTGGAGGCGCTGCGGGACATCGCCGCCCGTGGCCGCGAGCTCGAGGGCGGGCCGCGCGGCGAGCTCACTCACCTGGCGGCGTTCCTCGAGCGCGTGGACGGGCGCTGGCTCGAGAGCGCGCCCGCGGCGGCCGCGCGCATTCACTTCACTGGCCGCTTGGAGCACGGCGACCTGCCTGACCTCCTGTCCGCCTGCGAGGCGCAGGTGATGCCCTCCACATTCCCCGAGTCCTTCGGGATGGTGGCGGCGGAGGCGGCGGCCTGCGGGGCGCTGCCACTGTCCGCCAACCATTCCGGGATGGCCGAGGTCACGGCGGCCCTCGCGCCCGCCCTGCCGCCGCCGCTGCGGCCACTGCTGGCCTTCGACGTCGGCGCCGACGCGGTCGAGCAGATCGCCTCCAAGCTCGTGACCTGGCTCGAGCTCGATCCCCCCGAGCGGAGCCGCGCCAGGGCCGCGTTGGCGGCCGAGGCGGCGCGCAGATACTCGTGGGAGAGCGTCGCCGAGGGGGTCATCGCGGCGGCCCTCGGAGACCTCGAGCGGCTTCCCCATCCGGCCACTTGAAGGGATAGAGTTCCCGCCTCGTGAGCCTCGCCAGGTTCAATTTCAGGCGACCGCGCGCGCTCCCCTACGCGCTCGGCGTGGTTGCGGCGGCGCTCGTGGCGCTGGCGCTCACGGCCTGCGGGCGCGACGAGCCCGACCTCGCGAACGGCAAGGCCCAGTTCGTGCAGCAGTGCGGCTCCTGCCACGTTCTCGAGCGTGCCGGCACGCAGGGGACGCAGGGCCCGAGCCTCGATGCCGCCTTCCAGGCGGCGCTGGCGGACGGCTTCGATCGGGACACCGTCGAGGGCATCGTCCAGGAGCAGGTGGCGAACCCGCGCGACAACAGCATCATGCCCGCGAACCTCGTGACGGGCGATGACGCGCGCGACGTGGCCGCCTACGTGGCCTACGCCACGGACCGGCCCGGCGAGGACCAGGGCGTTCTGGCGCAGGCCGGCCTGGCCGGGGCCAAGAGCGGCGAGCAGATCTTCACCGCCGCGGGCTGCGGCGGCTGCCATACGTTCGGCCCGGCCGGCACGCAGGGCAACATCGGCCCGAGCCTCGACGACCTGGCGAGCGCGGCCGGCAACATGCCGCCGGAGGAGTTCGTCAGGCAGTCGATCCTCGACCCGGACGCTCAGGTCGCCCAGGGCTTCAACTCCGGCGTGATGCCGTCCTTCGAGGGCAGGCTCACCGACGCGCAGGTCCAGGCGCTGGTCGACTACCTGCTCGGCGAGTAGGCGAGCACCAGGGCCAGGGCGCCCAGCAGCTCGGCGCGCGGGCCGAGCACGCCGGTCACGATCTCGACGTCGCGAGCCGTGGCCGGAATGGCGTTGCGATGCACCTGCTCGCGGATCGGGTCGACCAGCACGTCGCCCGCCTGGCTCAGCTCCCCACCGACCACGACCAGCTCCGGGTTGAACAGGTCGCAGAGCGTCGCCAGCGCGCCGCCGATATGCCGGCCGGCGTCGGCGATCACGCGGCGCGCACCCGAGTCGGCCGCGCTCGCCAGCTCGAGCAGCTCGGCGGTCGAGATCGTTCGCCCGAGGCGGGGCTCGAGCAGCTCCACGAGCGCCGACGCCCCCGCCAGCGTCTCGAGGCAGCCACGCTTGCCGCAGCGGCACACGGCGCCCTGCTCGTCGACGATCGTATGGCCGATCTCCCCGGCGAGGCCGCCGGCGCCGTGGAACAGGCGGCCGTCGAGGACGAGTCCCGCGCCGATGCCCGTCGACACCTTGAGGTAGGCGACGTTGCGCCGCTCCGAGGCGGCACCCCATTGGAGCTCGGCGAGCGCGCCGAGGTTGGCGTCGTTGTCGACGGAGGCGGGCACCCCGAGCCGTTCGGCGAGCTCGTCGGCGGCCCGCACACCCACCCAGCCCGGAAGGATCGACGAGGAGCCGACCCGTCCCGAACGGGTATCGATGGGACCCGGCAGCCCCATGCCCACCCCGACGACGTCGGCGGACACGACACCCGCCTGCTCCATCACCTCCTCGACAAGCGCCACCGCCGCATCGAGTCCCGCCGCGGCGGGATCGGCGGCGTTGGCGGGCCGCTCCGCCTCGGCGAGGATCGTGTGGCTCAGGTCCGCGGCCGCCACCCGCAGGTGGCGCTTGCCGAAGTCGATCCCGATCGCCACACCGGCCGAACGGCTGAACGACAGCAGGCGGGGCGGCCGGCCGCCCCGGGGCGACGCGCCCGCACCGTCCTCGTGCTCCACGAGGACGCCCTCCGCCGCGAGCTCGGCGGCGAGGCTCGCGACCGTCGTGCGGGACATGCCGGTGCGGCGCGCGAGGTCCGAGCGGCTCGCCGTGCCCGCTTCGCGCAGGGCAGCCAGGACGCGCTCGCGATTGCGCTCACGGCGTGCGTCTGCTGCGCCCTGGCCGGCCATGTTACGGAAATATGGCAGCCAATTGACCAAAAGAGAAGGCGAAAAGCGCATCTATTGATCGAAACCACACAGCCTCAGACGCTGGGTTTAGTGCAATTTGACATGGGGTACCCCGAGCGTGACAAGTGTCACTTATTGGGGGAGGAAGCATGAATCCGCACCGGATCGGGTGGCATCGTGCCGTTTGGCCCGCGCTCCTTGCGCTGTTGCTCGCGCTCGCCGCGGTGGTCGCCGGTGGCGGCGCGGCTCGGGAGGCATCCGCACAGGGGACGCCCGCCTATCTCGACGCGAGCCTCACGCCCGAGCAGCGCGCCGACGACCTGCTGCCGCGCATGTCGCTCGCGGAAAAGATCGGCCAGATGACGCAGATCAACGCCACGGTGCTCCAGGGCGATCCGGGCAACCCCTGGGACCGCGCCGCGCTCAACCCGGCGATCATGGAAGACGTCTTTGGCCCCGGCACCCTGACTGAGCCCGGCAACCTGACCGGCTCGATCCTCTCGGGTGGCGGGGCATCGCCGCTCGTGAACTCGCCGCGCGCGTGGGCGCAGATGACGAACGAGATCCAGGAGTTCGCCATGGCGCGCCAGCCCCACGGCATCCCGATCATCTACGGGATCGACGCCGTGCACGGGCACAACAACGTCCTCGGCGCGACGATGTTCCCGCATCAGTTCGGGCTCGGTGCCGCTTACGACACCCGCCTGGCCCGCGAGCTCGCTGACGCCACGGCGACCGACGTGCGCGCGACGGGCATCCACTGGGACTTCGCTCCGGTGGCGGACATCTGGCGCGACCTGCGCTGGGGCCGCTCGTACGAGCCCTTCAGCGAGGCGCCGCTCGCCGCGGGCGACCTGGTCGCCGCGACCGTCCGCGGGCTCGAGGGAGACGACCTCCGCTCGCAGGTGGCGTCGACCACCAAGCACTTCACCGGCTACTCCGCTCCCGACAACGGACGCGACCGCGAGAACGCCACGCTCACCGAGCGCGAGCTGTGGGACGAGCACCTGCCGTCGTTCATGCGCGGCATCGGGGCGGGCTCGCAGACGGTCATGGCCAACTCGGGCTCGGTCAACGGCGTGCCGGTGCACGCCTCGCGTGAGCTCCTCACAGAGCTCCTGCGGGACAAGCTCGGCTTCGAGGGCGTCCTCATCTCCGACTGGGAGGACATCTGGAAGCTGGTGACCGTCCATCACGTCGCCGCCAACGACAAGCAGGCGATCGAGATGGCCATCAAGGCCGGCATCGACATGTCGATGGTGCCACTGGAGGCTGGGCGCTTCACGCAGCCAGCTGACCGAGCGTGGTGAGACGAGTGACCGAATCTCCGAGGACCGGATCGACGAATCCGTGCGCAGGATCCTCGTCCTCAAGTTCCGCCTCGGGCTGTTCGAGCAGCCCACGGTCGATCTCGACCGGGCCGAGGACATCGAGGGCGATCACGTCGAGCCTCGCGCGGCGGGCCGCGGCGGAGACGATGACGTTGCTCGAGAACGACGGAACCCTGCCGCTGCGTAGGGAGCGCGCCAACCTGCTCGTGACCGGGCCGAGCGCGGACAGCATGCCCAACCAGCTGGGCGGCTGGTCGATCGGCTGGCAGGGCGCCACCAACCCCGAGATCCCCGAAGGAGTAACCGTCCGTGAGGGGATCGAGGACGCGGTGGGCCCGAACGCGCGGCTTCGCTATGCCCCTGGCGTGCCGAGCGGCTCGGCAACCGAGGCGGCGCGGGCCGAGGCGCGCGAGGCCGCGGTGCGGCGCGCGGAGGGCGCGGACGCGATCATCGCCGTGGTCGGCGAGCCGCCCTACGCCGAGGGCCCGGGCGACACGACAACCGCGGCGCTGCCCGTGGGGCAGGCGGAGCTGCTCGACGCCCTCGAGGCGACAGGCAAGCCGGTCATCGTGGTGGTCATCGCCGGGCGACCGCTGATGATGGGCCCGCAGCTCGACGGCGCGGCGGCGGCGCTGATGGCCTATCTGCCCGGGACCCAGGGCGGGCGCGCGGTCGCCGACGCGCTCTTCGGCAGGGTCAACCCGAGCGGACGCCTGTCCGTGACGTGGCCGAAGAGCGTGGCTCAGGCTCCGCTCACGCACGACCGGATGCCGGGCGAGCCCTACGACCCGCGCTACGCGTTCGGGCACGGGCTCAGCTACACCCGGTTCGACCACAGCCGGCTCGACGCCTCGGCCCGGCGGGACGACGTGCGGGTGTCGATCCGCGTGACCAACGAGGGCAGGCGCGCGGGCAAGCGCACGGTGCTGCTGTTCGCGAGCAAGCGGGGCGGCGGCGGGAGCTTCCCGGCCAGCCGGCTCGTCGCCTACGAGTCCGTGCGGCTGCAACCGGGTGACCGGCGCACGCTGAACCTGTCCTTCCCGCGAGGGCGCCTCGCGGTGAGGGAGGACGGCGAGTCGGTCGTCGAGGAGGGCCGCTACGAGCTCACGGCCGAGGGGGAGAGCACCACGATCACGGTGCGCTGACGAGCGCGTAGAGATCGGAAAGCAGCTCGGGGGAGCCGGCGGCCACCACGCCCGCCGGCTCTCCCTCCAGATCCTTCACGACCCCGCCCGCCTCCTCCACGATCAGCCGCCCCGCCGCCTCGTCCCAGCGGCTGAGGCCGCGCTCGTAGAAGGCGTCGACGCGGCCGGCGGCGACCAGGCACAGGTCGAGCGCCGCGGCGCCAGGGCGCCGGATATCGCGCACGCGCGGCAGCACCCGTAACAGCAGTTCGGCCTGGCCGGCGCGGCGCTCCGCCTCGTAGGAGAAGCCCGTGGCGACCATCGCCTGCGGGAGCTCCGTCCGGCCCGTAACCTGGATCGGCTCCCCGTTGAGTGTGGCTCCGCCGGCGCGCACCGCGGAGAAGAGCTCCGGCCTGACCGGGTCGTACACCACGCCGACCCGCACGCCGTCGCCGTCCTCGAGCGCGATGCTCACCGCCCAGGCCGGGAAGCCGTAGAGGAAGTTGATGGTGCCGTCGAGCGGATCGACCACCCAGCGGCGCCCGCTCTCGGCCTCGGCGTGGGACCCCTCCTCGGCGAGCAGCCCGTCCCCCGGCCGTTCGGCCTCGAGCAGCTCGCGGACGACGCGTTCCGCCTCGCGATCCGCGTCCGAGACGAGATCGGTATCCGACGACTTCGAGTCGAGCCCCTCAGGCGGCCGCCCGTAATACGACATGAGCACCTCGCCGGCGGCCCGGGCGGCGCGCTCGGCGAGCTCGAGGTCCGAACTCACGTGACGGCTCGGACGAGAAACACGATGCCGACGATCAGAGCAACCACGACCGCGACATAGAGCAGGAAGCGAAAGGCCTCCTGCTCCGACCGAAGCGGGTTGATCACGAAGCCGGACCTTTCGACCACAGAGAGCGCGAAAAGCAAGCCTGCCAAGGACGCAGGCTCCGACGTGTGTTCGGCACACGAGGAGCCGAGGACACAGGCAGGCGCAGCTTTGCAGCGCGGACGCTCAGAGGAGATACACCGACGAAAGACGAGGATCCACATGATGTCGACGAAGTGCCAGTAGATGCCGGGCACCTCGACACCTCGGTGCTCCTTCGCCGTGAAGTGGCCGCGGAACGCGCGGTTTGTCGCCATGGTCAGGAGCGTCAGACCGATGAACACGTGGGCCCCGTGCAGTCCCGTCAGCCCATAGAAGATGGTGCTCTGGGCGTTCTCGGAGATCGGGAAGCCGAGGTGGACGTACTCGTTGATCTGGATCGTGAGGAAGGTGAGGCCCAGCAGCGTCGTCGTCAGCAGGCCCATCTTCATGGCGCGCCGGTTCTCGTTGCGCGCGCCCTCGAGCGCCCAGTGCATCGTGAAGCTCGACGAGATCAGGATCGACGTGTTCACCGCGGCGATGCCGACCGGCAGCTCGAGCCCGTTGAACGGGAACCACTCCGCCTCTGCCACGACCCGGATGAAGAAGTAGGCCGTGAAGAACGCTCCGAAGAGCATGATCTCGGAGATGATGAAAAGCAGCATCCCGAGGAATTGCGCCTCGACGCGCGAGGAGACGTTGGCGGCCGGCGGGCCGTGATGCTCCTCGTGGGCGGCGACGGAGGCCGATTCCATCAGGCGCCCTCCTCGCTGACGATGTGCTCGACCGGCTTCCCGGTGGACGCCTCGACTCGTCCGATGAGGTCGGCGCGCAGCCAGCCCGAGCGCGTCTCCGGGAAGGTCGAGATCACGATGTCGTCCGGCCCGTAGAACTGGAGCGCGTTCTGGATCGCCGTGTACGGGTCGGGATGGACGACCTGCCCGACGGCCTCGAGCCCGGCCTCCTGAAGCGCCGTGAGCGTGTGTGCGAGGCGCTCGTGGGCGTCCCCCTCGGAATCGCCGTTGCCGCCCGAGTCGGGGGCGATCACGATGAAGCGCCGCGGCTCCTCCGCGGCCTTGCGCTTGAGCGCGTCGAGCAGCGCCTGCTCGCCGACCGTCTGATTGGCGACCACCAGCGTGCGCTTGACGTCGTCGCGCTCGCTGTCGAGGTCCACGACCACGTGCTCGATGTCCCGCCGGGTGGCGCGCGCGAGCCGGTCCACGAGCCCCTGGCGCAGCCAGCCCGAGCGCGTCTCGGGGTGGGTGGAGACGATGATCTCGTCGTAGTCCTGCTCGCCCAGAGCGTCCATCACCGCCGAGTACGGGTCGGGATCCATGATCTCGCCGTCCGCCTCGATCCCCGCGTCGCGCAGCAGCGCGAGCGTCATGTCGAGGCGGTTCTGGGCGGCGTCGCGGATGTACTCGTCGTGCACCACGAACCCGTGCTTGGGCTCGTTCTGCGGGCAGATGACGTGCACGTGGACGTCCTCGTCCCCGCCGGCGCGGCGCTTGACCGCGTCGATCAGCGGCCTGCCGGCGACCGTTTCGTTGGCGACTACGAGGATCCGCTTCATTCAGTGGGTGGGGGAGCCCCGCCTCCGCCGGCCGGGGTGGGGACTGCCGCCGGCCGCTTCTCCTTGAACACCGCGTGCACCGCTCCCGGGACGCCGTACTCGTAAGGGCCGCCGACGACGGTCGGGACCTCGTCGAAGTTGAACACCGGCGGCGGCGAGGACACCTGCCACTCGATCGAGTGGGCGCGCCAGGGGTTGCCGGGCGCGAGCGGCCCGTGCCGCCAGGAGGCGATCATGTTGTAGAGGAAGATCAGGAACGACAGGCCGAAGATGAAGGCCGAGATCGAGATGATCGCGTTCCAGGTCGCGAACTGCTCGGCGTAGTCCGCCACCCGCCTCGGCATGCCGTCGATGCCCACGAAGTGCATCGGCCCGAAGGTGAGGTTGAAGAAGATGAACGAAAGCCAGAAGTGGATGCGCCCCAGCGACTCGTCGTACATCCGCCCGGTCATCTTCGGGAACCAGTGGTAGAGGCCGGCGAAGATCGTGAACACCGATCCGCCGAACAGCACGTAGTGGATGTGGGCGACGATGAAGTAGGTGTCCGACACATAGATGTCGAACGGCACGACGGCGAGCATGATGCCGCTGATCCCGCCCAGCGTGAACATCGTGATGAAGCCGAGCGCGAACAGCAGGGGCGTTCTGAGGTGAATCACCCCTCGCCAGAGCGTGGCGAGCCAGGAGAAGATCTTGATGCCCGTCGGCACGGCGATGAGCATCGTGGTGATCATCATCGGGATCCGCAGCCAGCTCTGCATGCCCGACACGAACATGTGGTGGGCCCAGACCGTGAAGCCGAGGATCACGATCGCCACCAGCGAGAAGGCCATCATGCGGTAGCCGAATATCGGCTTGCGCGCATGCGTCGAGATGACCTCGCTGATGATCCCGAAGCCCGGCAGCATCATGATGTAGACCGCCGGGTGCGAGTAGAACCAGAAGACGTGCTGGTACATGAGCACGTCGCCGCCGGCAGCCGGGTCGAAGAACTTCGTGCCAACCGTGCGGTCGAGCAGCACGAAGAACTGCGAGCCGGCGATGAACGGCGTGGCGATCACGACGAGCAGCGAGGTCGTGAAGTTCGCCCACACGAGCAGCGGCATGCGCCAGAACGTCATGCCCGGCGCGCGCATGGTGATGATGGTCACCAGGAAGTTGAGCGCGGTGGCGATCGAGGAGGCGCCGGCGAACTGGACCCCGAGCGTGAAGAACTGCTGGCCGAGCGGGGTCTCGGTCGAGAGCGGGGCATAGGCCGTCCAGCCCGTCGCGAAGGCGCCGCCCTCCGCGAAGTACGAGCACAGCATCATCACCCCGCCGATCGGCAGCATCCAGAACGAGAGGGCGTTCAGGCGCGGGAACGCCATGTCCGGCGCGCCGATCATGAGCGGGATCACGTAGTTCGCGATCCCGGCGAAGACCGGGATGATGAACAGGAAGATCATGATCGAGGCGTGGACCGAGAAGAGCCCGTTGAACGTGTTCGGGTCCACGAACTGGGTGCCGGGCTGCGCGAGCTCCGCGCGCATCAGCATCGCCATCAGCCCGCCCGCGATGAAGAAGAACATCGTCGTGACGATGTATTGGATGCCGATGACCTTGTGGTCGGTGTTGACGCGGAAGTAGTCCTTCCACGAATGGGCGCCGTGACCGGAGTGGTCCTCGGGGATCGTGGGAGCTCCGGAGGCCCAGCGGAACCAGTAGTCGAAGCAGCCGATGCCGACGAGGTAGCCGAGCGGCGCCACGATCAGCGCGCCGACGGTGATGATCGCGTCCCAGTTGAGGAGCGGGTCCCAGCCGTACAGCGCGCGGATCAGCACCACGAGGCCCATGCCGAAGCCGAAGCCGAGGATCGTGCCGAGCGCGGCGCGGTACCAGCCTGGTGCGAGCAGCTTCCTGGTCAGCGTCATTCCTGAGCCTCCAGAAGGTACTTCACAAGCGCGTCGAGCTCCTCGGGCGAGAGCTTGTCGCCGAAGTCCGTCGGCATGACCCCGTTGGGGAAGTCCGGGACCACGACGGCGCCCGGCTTGACGATCGACTGCCGGACATAGGCTTCATTGGTATTGGAGAGCTTGCCGAGGTCGGGTCCGACCGTCCCGCTTGCGTTGGCGGCCGCGAGGGTGTGACAGGAGCCGCAGCCCTGGGCCGCGAAGATCTCTTCGCCCTCGGCGCCGGCCGGCTGCCCGCCGCCCTGGCCCTGGCCGCCGCCGCCCGCCGGCGCGCCGGCGCCGCCCGCCTCGGCCTGCCGCTCGAGCCAGTTCTCGAAGTCGCCGGGCGGCACCACCCGCACGAACTGGCGCATGGTGGAGTGGCCCAGCCCGCAGAGCTCGGCGCACACCACCTCGTACCTGCCGGTGCGGGTCGGACTCAGCCGGATGATCGTGGTCAGGCCCGGCACCGCGTCTGACTTGAGGCGGAACTCCGGCACCCAGAACGAGTGGAGCACGTCCTTGGTCTTGATCTTGAACTCGACGGGCCGGTCCACGGGCAGCACCAGCACCTCCGAATTCACCTTCTGCCGGGGGTACTCGAAGGTCCAGGTGAACTGCTGGCCCGTCACGTTCACGACCATCTCGTCCTGGGCCTTGGCCTCGATGTCGTCGAGCACGATCCAGCCGTAGGCCGCGAGCGCGGTGACCATGATGAACGGGATCGTGACCCAGATGATCTCGAGCCTCGCGTTGCCGTGGATCGGGGGGCCGTCGCCCATGTCCCCGGGTTTGGCACGGAAGCGGACCACCGAGTAGATCGCGATCGTCATCACGAGGATGAAGACCGGCACGGAGCAGATGAGGAGGACGTCGTAGAGGGTGTCGATGTCCCCGGCTGCGCCGGAGGCGTCCTCCGGGAACCAGTCCATGTAGAGCGTGATCGCGATGCCGACCAGCGACGCGAACACGCCAATGCCGATCATCCGGGCAACCGGGTGCTTCTCGCCCGCGATGCGCGGATCTTCCTCGGGCGCTCCCTTCGCCGTTTCCTGCGAAACAGGCTCCCTCTCGCTCACGGCGCGCGAGTCTAATTGTTCGCGCTGACGCCTGCGACGCGCGGCCGGTCAGGCGGCAAGGCGGCCGTTCGCGCGCCGGAACGAGGACGGCGGCGACCCGTGGCTGCGCCTGAACGCCTTGGCGAACTGGGCCGCCTGGCGGTAGCCGACCGCGGCCGCGACCTCCTGCACCGAGAGCCGTCCGTCGTGCAGCAGCTCCGCCGCCCGGGCCATCCGGACCCGCTGCAGCTCGCGCCGGAAGCTCGTCCCGCCCGCCTCCGAGAACGAGCGCTGGAGCTGGCGCCGCGAGGTTGCGATCTCGTGCGCCACCACCGTCAGGGACAGCTCCTCGTTGGCGTAGTCCTGCTCGATGACCCGTAGCGCGTCGAAATACAGCTCGCTGCGCCTGTGCACGGTCGACTCACGCACCTCGAAACGGAATACGCCCTGGCACGCCTACCGGATCATTCGATACGCTGGTTTATGCCGATCGTCACTAACCCTCGAAGGGAGTTGCATGCAGGTCAGGGCAGGGATGAGTGAGGTCGTACTCACCGTCAACCCCGGTCACACCCTGCGCGATGCCGCGCGGGCGATGGCCGAGCGCAAAGTCGGCGCGGCTGTTGTAATCGATCTCGAGCAGCCGGGACCCGGCATAGTCACCGAGCGCGACCTGCTCCAGTCCATCGGCAGAGGCGAGAACCCCGACGAGGAGCTCGTGCGGGACCACCTCTCGCCGCAGCTGACGTTCGCCGCTCCCGAGTGGTCGCTGGAGCGCGCGGCCGAGGCGATGGTCAGGGGCGGCTTCCGCCACCTGGTGGTGGTCGACGGAGGCCATATGAGCGGCGTGCTCTCGATGCGCGACATCGTCCGCTGCTGGGTCTCGGACGGCGCTACGAGCGAACTGCCCTCGGACCTCCAGTCGGCGGCCCGTCCGCCCACCTGAGGCTGATAAGCCCGGGCTCTCAGTGGTGCTCGAGCGGCAGCTCTGAGATCTCCTGCCGCGTCTCGCGGACCCACTTGAAGATGCAGATCACGGCGACGATGGCGCCGAGCACGACCATGATCGGCGAGATCACGATGCCGGCCACCGCGACCGCGATGCCGGCGGCGGTGAGAACCGGGAGGTAGGACGGGCCCGGGAGATGGATGAGCTCGCCGCGCGGCTCCGGGGTCTCCTCGGCAAGCCGGATCTCCTCGGCCATCAGTAGACGAACCCCACCACCCAGGCCAGCGCGAACACCACCAGCGCCACGGCGCCCGCGATCAGCCCGGTGCGGATGTTCTTGGTGGCCAGGCGGCGATCCACGGCTCGGAAGATGTATCAGAAGTGGCGCCGATCGCAGAACGCGCCTAGATTCGACATCGAGGGCTCTCCGGGAGGGAGCCCTCAATCATTTGACAAGCGGCAAGCGCACGTGCAGGTGGTTGTCGTGGTTGATCAGCGCCTGCACGCGGCGGGGCGGGCCGGTCAGGCCCGTGTTCGGACCGACGAAGATGACCTCGGCGCCCTGGGCGAGGAAGCGGTTGACCAGCTCCTGGGAGAGCGCGCGGTCGATCTGCGAGGCGTTGCGCGGGGCCCGCTCGCGTCCGTCCGAGCGCGGGTAGTAGATGTCGACGTCGAGGCCGTTCTGATGGCTCGCGTGACCGATGTAGCCGAAGCGCGGGCCGAAGTCGCCGCCGTGCGGGCGACTCAGGTCTCCGACGGTCATCCGGGGGGCCACGGGGTGAGCCTCGAGATAATCGCGGGCAACCCGTAACACGGTTCGCACCAGGCGGTCGGTGCCCCAGCGGCGCCAGGGACGGTTAGGTGAGCGCCGCAGCACCGGATCCCATGTGAAGAAGTCATGGCTCTCGGCAGGCAGGCGCACGCCGTTCGCCAGCCGGCCGGCCGTGTGAGCCCCGATCGCGGTGGAGTGGCGCCAGCGGACCGGCTCCGGCTCGGGCGACGCCGGCGGTTCGGGCGACGCGGGCGGCTCGGGCGGCTCGGGCGCCACCACCTCGGGCGGCGGCTGCGCTGGAAAGGCGAGGTCTGCCAGCGGCCGCCGCTCCTCGGCCAGTGCGGTCACGACCACCGTCGCGGCCGTGAGCGGCACGATGACGAGGATCGCGGCTGCGATTCGCACTAGGCCCGATACGGGGAACGGCGCCACCGCGGTCCAAGCGTAGGGACCGGGGATTGCAGCCGGCTTAAGGCGCGCTCGCGCTCATCCTGATGAACCAAGCGGGGGGGCGGCTGCGAATAGGGGGCATACCCGACCCCAGGAGGAGCAGGACTATGAAGCGCAAAGGGCTCTTGCGAATGGCCCTCGGCCTGAGCTGCGTCGCCGCCTTGGCGGTACCCGTGGCCGGCCAGGCGGGGCAGCCCGACTCGAAGGGAAACGGCGGCCGTACTTTCTACGCCACCGATGACCAGAACAACCTCGTGAGCTTCTCGGCGGACAGCCCGCGTAAGCTCGACAGCAGCCAGCAGATCAGCGGGCTGCCGATGGGCGTGACGCTCAGGGGCATCGACTTCCGGCCCGCCACCGGCGAGCTGTACGGCGTCGGCAGCGACAGCGTCGTCTACCGCGTCAGCCCCGTGACCGCGAGGGCGGTTGCCGAGGGGCCGGCGTTCACGCCGGCGCTCAACGGGCGGTTCTTCGGCGTCGACTTCAACCCGACCGTCGACCGGATCCGGGTGACGAGCGACGCGAACCAGAACCTGCGGCTGGTCCCGGACACCGGGGCGCTGGCGGCTGCGGACGCCGACCTCAACCCGAACGATCCGACCGTCGTCGGCTCGGCCTACACGAACTCGTCGTTCAGCGCCACCCCCGCGGCCTCGACGGTCCTGTACGCCCTCGACGCCCTCGACGACGCGCTCTACGTGCAGAACCCGCCGAACAACGGCACGCTGACGATGCCCACTCCGGTGGACATCAACGTCCGTGGTGACAGTGGCTTCGACATCGCCGGCAAGAACAACGTCGGCTACGTCGCAACCGCTGGCGACCGGCGGCCCGGCGCGGACCTGTACCGCGTGAACGTCCAGACCGGCGCCACCATGAAGCTCGGCCAGATCGGCCGCGGCGCCCACACGATCACCGGCCTCGCGGCCGTGCAGGACACCCCCTAGGCCAGGATCCATCAGGCCCGGAGAGGGAGCCAGGGAGCGGGCCGCGCCTCAGGCGCGGCCCGCTCCCGTTCGTGCTGATCTTCCCGCTGGCGGGGCTCACGCTCCTGAGGCGTGCGATGGCCGCCGAGGGACGCAGCCCGCCGCCCGCCTCGCGGGACAGGACGAGCACGCACATGGCGATGTGACCGTGCCGGTCAGGCCGGGGCTGTCAGCAGCACCCGGTTCCCCGACGGATCGGCCGTGCGCACGCCCGCCGCGAGCTCGAGCGTCTCCGCTCCCGCCGCCTCGAGCCGGCCGGCCAGCCGGTCGCGCTCCGCCACGTCCGGCAGCGCGAGCTCCCAGTGCTCGATGCCGAGCGCGCCCTCGGGCGGGGGCGGCGCTCCCCGGGTCTGCCAGATGTTCGCGCCGACGTGGTGGTGGTAACCACCGGCCGACAGGAAGAGCGCGCCCGGGTAGCTGCGCACGGTCACGTCCAGCTCGAGCGCTCCGGCGTAGAAGCGCTCGACCGGCTCCAGGCTCGACACCTGTAGGTGCACGTGCCCGATGCGGGTGCCGGCGGGCATCGAACCCGGGTCATCGGACTCGCCCGGCCCGAGCTCGGCGAGGATGCCGTCGAGGTCGAGCGGCAGCGTCGCCATCTCGAGCTCGCCGTTCGGGCCGCTGCGCCACTCCTCCCGCGGGCGGTCGCGGTAGAGCTCGATTCCGTTGCCCTCGGGATCGTTCAGGTAGAGCGCCTCGCTCACCAGGTGATCGGACGCGCCCGTGAGGCGCCAGCCCGCCCCGATCACCCGGCGCAGGGCACGGGCGAGGTCCGCACGGCTCGGCACCAGGAGCGCGAGGTGGAAGAGACCGGTGCTGGGGGCCGGGCGCGGCGGCGCGCCGGGCGCCGCCGCGAGCTCCACAAGCGGCGGGCCGCCGTCGGCGCCGAGCCGCGCGACGTCCCCCTCGCGCGCGAGCGTCCGCAGCCCGATCGCGCGCTCGTAGAACGCCGCCAGCGAGTCGAGGTCGGCCACCCTCAGCCGGACGGCGCCCACGCCGGTGTCGGGCGCGACGGTCACCTGAACAGCCCCGCGTAGGCGCTCAGGGCAGGCTGACCGCCGAGGTGCGCGTAGAGCACCTTGGAGTCCGACTCGATCTCGCCGCTCGACACGAGGTCGATCATCCCCGCCATCGACTTCCCCTCGTAGACCGGGTCCGTGATCATGCCCTCGAGACGCCCCGCGGTGCGGATCGCCTCGAGTGTGCGCTCGTCGGGTATCCCGTAGGTGCCGGCGTGGTAGCGGTCGTCCAGCACGATCTCGTCGTCCCGCAGCTCGCGGCCCACCTCGATCAGCGCGGCGGTCCGCCGGGCGATCCGCGCGACCTGTTCACGCGTCTCGGCGGGCTTCGCCGAGCCGTCGATCCCGATCACGCGCCGTGGCCTGTCCTGCGCGGCAAAGCCGGCGATCATCCCGGCCTGCGTCGAGCCGGTGACCGAGCAGACGACGACCGTGTCGAAGAAGACGCCGAGCTCGCGCTCCTGCTCGGCCACCTCCATCGCCCAGTTCGCGAAGCCAAGGCCGCCCAGCTCATGGTCGGAGGCCCCCGCCGGGATCGGATACGGGGTGCCGCCCGCGGCCTCGACGTCGGCCAGCGCCTGCTCCCAGCTCTCCTTGAAGCCGATTCCGAAGCCCGCCTCGACGAGCCGGACGTCCGCGCCCATGATGCGGCTGAGCTGGATGTTGCCGACCCGGTCGTAGACGACATCCGGCCAGTCGACCCAGCTCTCCTGCACGAGCACGCAGCCGAGCCCGGTGCGCGCAGCCACGGCGGCCACCTGCCGCGTGTGGTTGGACTGCACGCCGCCGATCGACACGAGCGTGTCGCAGCCCTTGGCGAGCGCGTCCGCTACGAGATACTCGAGCTTGCGGGTCTTGTTGCCCCCGTAGGCGAGCCCGCTGTTGCAGTCGTCGCGCTTGGCCCAGAGCTCGGCGCCCCCGAGATGCGCGCTGAGCCGCTCGAGCGGGTGGATCGGCGAGGGGCCAAAGAGCAGCGGCTGCCGGGCGAAGGACTCGAGTCGCACGGCGCAAGCCTACGGCCCGGCGTCGGGATTGCGGATCGCCACGCCGGGTATCCAGCTTCCGAAACAGGCAGCCCGGCGGACCGCTGAGGACGCCGGGCCCTGCGGGCACGCGCCCGCTCAGCCCTGTCGTGGCCGGTGGCTTCGCTCGGGTCGGCGGCGGGCCGCCACGCCCTCCGCGATCAGGCGCCCAAGATCGCCCGAGGGCGGCACGCCGAGCTCGCTCGCCATGAGTCGCTTGCAGCGCTCGTATTGGCGGACCGCCTCGCAGTGGTTGCCCTCCGCGAGGTGCATCTCGATCATCACCCGGTGGGTGGACTCGCGCAGCGGCTCGGCCCGGAGCGCCGCGAGGCCGGCCTCGAGGGCCTCCCCGAAGCGGCGCTCGGCGGTGAGTCGCTCGCAGAGGCGCTCGAGCGCGTGCAGCCGGATCTGGCGAAAGCGCTCCCGTTCCGCCTCGGCCCACTCGTCGTACCAGTCGGGAAGGAGATCCTGGGAGCCGCACAGCTCCGCCACCAGCTCGGGGCGGACCGGCCCGTGGCCGCCGAGCACCTCCCGGGCGGCGGCGCCGACGCGGTCGAAATCGACCTCGACTCCGGGCGCGAGCTCGAGCTCGCGACCCTTCGTCCGCACCACCTCGCCGGCCGCGCGGTGCAGGCGCCATAGCGCCGAGCGCAACGACCCGGCGGCGCGCTCCTCGGTGGAGTCGAGCCATAGCTGCCCGGCCACATAGGCACGCGCGACCGGTCCACGCCGGAGGCCCATGAACGCCAGCAGGCGCCGTGCGCTCGAGGGCAGGAGAACGCTCACGCCGGAGCTCTGATACTCCAGCGTCCCCATCAGGGCCAGGCGCGCGCCGGCGGACACGACCCCCTTGTACGCCCCCGCCGGGGTGCCGTCAACCGCATTGTGAGCCATCCCACAAAGGGGCCGGCGGTGCCCGATGGGAGGCGAGAGGCCGCGGCTGGGGTGATGGTGAGCGGCCGCCTCGGTGACGCGCGGGTGACGCTGCGGTGACGGCTCCGACACACCCTGAGCGCAGCCCGCACCCCCGAGAGAAGAGGCCCCGCACATGCCGGCCCCCGCAGACCCGACCGTCGTCCAGGAAAATGGCGTCGCCGCAGGCGAGCTGGACTTCGAGGAGCTCGCGACCGGAAACGGGAGCGCACTAGGTGAGCCGACCTCCGTGGACGGCGCCGTGCCGACGATCGCCGGGCAGGCGCAGGAGGAGGCCTCCGAGGCGCCCCCGGCGCCCGTCGCTCCGATTCCACTCCCCCCGGTCGGGGTCCACAAGCGCCAGGTGCGCGGCCGCTACCGCGGCGCGGCGGTCGGCTGGCAGCTCGACCTCCGCGTGGACGTCGACGGGCCGCGCCCGACCAACCGGGTGAGCGGAGACTTCTTCTCGATTTCCGGCGCGACCACGGCTTACTTCGGCTCGTTCGTCGTCGACGCCGTTTCGATCGTGACCACCGCCTCCGAGGTGAGGATCGTCGGAATGGGCACGTTCACCTGGACCGCGGCCGCGCCGCTGGTGCGGGTCACGATCCCGCGCGTAACGGCCGGGCAGGCCCTGAAGCCGGCGACGATCCAGTTCGTGACGCCGCCGTCGTCGCCCGGTGCGAGCTACCTGTGCAACTTCGGCTCGCGCTACTTCCGCACCGTCCAGTGGGAGCAGGACTCGGTGGCCGGCGCAGTCCCGTTCGTCTCCTACGGCACCGGCTCGCTTCCGCAGCCTGCGGGCAGCCCGGCGCGAATCCTGACGGTCTCGAAGGCGTTCGCCGAGGCGGGTATCGCGCTGCAGGAGGCCGGTACGCCGAACGTGATCCCGGTGTCCGCGGCGGGCCCAGGGGTGTCGCCGAGCTGGAGCGACAGCGAGCTCCATAACGCGATGACCGGCCACTTCAGCCTGCACTCGGACCAGCCCCAGTGGCGGGTCTGGATGCTGGTCGCGACCACCCACGACCAGGGTGCGCGCGGGATCATGTTCGACTACTCCGACGCGTTCCAGCGCCAGGGCGCGGCCGTCTTCTACGACGCGATCAAGGGCACGTCCGCCGATGCGCAGCGCGCGCAGCTGCGCACCTACGTGCACGAGCTGGGGCACGCCTTCAACCTGCTCCACTCGTGGGACAAGGGCTTCGCGGACCCGCCGCAGCCGCTCGGGCCGAACGGAGGACTCGGGGATCTGTCCTGGATGAACTACGCCTGGAAGTACCAGCCGCCGCCCCCGGCCCCCGGCGGCGAGAGCGCGTACTGGGCGAGTTTCCCGTTCCAGTTCACCAACAACGAGCTCGCGCATTTGCGCCACGGCTTCCTCCGGAACGTGATCATGGGGGCGAACCCGTTCGCGAAGGGGGCGGGGGAGATCGACCCCGACCTCTTCGACGACCCGCTCACCGACAACTCGGGGCTCGCGTTCGAGCTGCGAGCGAAGGACGCGTTCGCCTACGGCGAGCCGGTGGTGGTGGAGCTCAAGCTGTCGGCGACCGACCTGCGCGGGCGCGAGACGCATGGCTACCTGCATCCCAAGGACGAGTTCGTGAGCCTCGCGATCCGGCAGCCTTCGGGCCGCGTCGTGCGCTACCGGCCGATGCTGCGCCGCTGCATGGACCACGACCGCAGCGTGCGGCTGGACCCGGGGCAGCCCGCGATCTACGACAGCGCGTACATCGGCTTCGGCCGCGACGGCCTCTACTTCGAGCAGCCCGGGCTCTACGAGCTGCGCGCACAGTACCTCGCCGCCGACGGCTCGCGCATCGTGTCGCCGCCGCTGCGGCTGCGTGTGCGGCCGCCGGCGTCCGCCGAGGACGAGCGCGTCGGCGAGCTCATGTTGGGCGAGGAGCAGGGCAAGCTGCTGGCCCTGCTCGGCTCCGACTCGGACGAGCTACGCCGCGGCCGCGAGGCGCTCGACACCGTCGTCGAGGAGCACTCGGACCACCCGCTCGCGGTCTACGCGCAGCTGGCCAAAGGCATCAACTGCGGCCGTGACTACAAGAACCTCACGCCCGACAAGCGACTTCACGTGCGCGAGGCCGAGCCGAAGGATGCGGCCAAGCTGCTCACGGCAGTCGAACAGGCCTCCGCGGCGCCGGACGACGGCGGCGTCGACAACATCACGCTGAACATGGCGATGCGCAGGCACGCCCGCGCCGAGGCCAGGGCCGGCAGCCCCGTCAAGGCGGCGAAGGTCATGGACCGCATGGTCTCGATCTTCGAGTCCAAGGGGCTCAACCCTCAGGTGCTGCAGAAGATCCGCATGCAGGCCGAGGCGACCAAGGAATCGATAGCCGACGAGGCGAAAGGCGCATGAGCCCGGCCCAAGAGCCACCCGAGGTCAGCGCGCTCTGGGCGGCCGTCGAGCGCGGCGACGTCACGTTCCACCAGGTGGCGACGGCCTGGTTCGAGTCGCGCTTCACGAGCGGTGATGCGCGCCGGAAGGGCCAGAAGGATGACGCCACGCGCAGCGCCTACGCTCGCGTCTTCCCCAAGCTGCTCGAGGTGTTCGGCGAGCAGCGTGGCTGCCTGATCAGCGCCTACTTCTGCAGGAACATGCGGGTGGGCGTTGCGCTCACGGACATTGCCAAGGCGGCCGAGAAAGACGACGGGCCGCTGCAGAGCCTCGAGGAGCGTCAGGCCTACGAGCGGGAGTCCGCGGAGTGGGGGGCCTGGAAGCGATTCAGGGCACGGCGCCGGAACGCCAACCACGGCGAGGCCAGCAACACCGCGATTCACCTCGAGCCGATCTTCGGCGACCCGGACAGTCCGCGGGCCAAGGAGCTGCTGTTTCGCTGCCTGCGCGTCCACTATCACGCGCTCGAGTTCCTCAAGCCGAAGCCGCGCAAGATCTGCATGCGGATGACCTTCAACGTGATCACCATGCTGCTGGGCACGCTCGATACGCGGGCGGGGAACGGCGGCAAGGCCAGCGCCTTCGATCAGAGTCCCGAAGACCAGCGCACGATCGAGAAGGAGCTCGAGGCCACCGAGTCCTACTTCCTCCAGTCCGCGCAGCGCACCGCCCGGCTCGAGTACCTGATCGGGATGATCCCCGGCCTGATCCTGGCGGCCCTCGTCGCGGTCCTGATCTGGAACGTGACCGAGGTACCGCAGGAGTTCTCGATCGCGCTCGTGGGCGGCGCGCTCGGCGCGCTCGTCTCGGTGATGGAACGCCTGACGGCGGGCAAGCTCACCCTCAACCACGAGTACGGCAAGGCGACGCTGCGCATCCTCGGAGGAATGCGGCCGTTCATCGGAGCGCTGTTCGGCTTGGCGCTCTACGTGCTGATCTCCGGCGCGCTGATACCGATGGAGGTGCCGGACGCGGACAAGCAGAGGTACTTCTTCGCGGGCATCGCGTTCCTCGCCGGCTTCTCCGAGCGCTGGGCCCAGGACATGATCGACCCGGGCAAGCTGCCGACCCCCACCGCGCACACCACCGCGACCGGCGCCGGCGGGTGCGCGCCCGCCGGCCCTGGTCGCCCGCTAGGAGAGCCACGATGCCCCCGTTCCCGAAGCCGCGCTTCGACTACAGCCCGCGTGTGGCCCGTGAGCTCGGCGCCCTGCGAGCGCTGCGTGAGGAGCGCGGCATTCCCGCCAAGCGCGACGACCGGCTCCTGCTCGCCACCTGGAACATCGCCAACCTGGGCGTGCAGGAGCGCAGCGAGGCGGACCACGAGCTGATCGCCGAGATCGTCAGCTGGTTCGACCTCGTGGCGGTGCAGGAGGTCGGCGACAACCTGAGCGGGATCCGTGCGGTCCGCGACCGGCTCCCGCCGAGCTGGCGGATGCAGTTCTCGGAGGCGGGCGGCAACCGCGAGCGGGCCGCCTTCATCTACGACGCGAGCAAGGTGGAGCCGCTCGAGAAGACCGGGCGGCTCGCGATCCCTCCGTCCGAGCTGGCGCGCATCAGGCTGAACGGCGTCCACGAGCAGTTCCGCGGCTTCGACCGCGGGCCCTACGTCGGCACATTCCGCGCGGGGCGCTTCAGCATCGAGCTCGTCAACGTGCACCTCTTCTTCGGCTCGGACAGCGAGCGGGCGGATATCGAACGGCGCATGCTCGAGACGTTCGCGGTCGCGCGCTGGTGCGACCGCCGGCGCACGAACCCGAACGCATACCTGCGCGACATAGTCGCGCTCGGCGACTTCAACCTGCCCGAGCTGTCTGACGACGATCCGATCTACCGCACGCTCACGGCACGCGGGCTCGAGCTACCTGCCCACAAGAGCGCCGTGGGAGGGTCGAGCCTCCAGGGTCACAAGCATTACGATCAGGTCGCCTTCTTCCCGGGAGAGACGAGCGAGTTCGCCGAGCGCGTCGACGTGTTCGACTTCGACAACGCGATCTTCGCGGACCTGTACCAGTCGCGCCCGCTCAAGCAGTTCCTCTCCTACCTGCGTTACCACCTATCGGATCACAGGCCGCTGTGGGCGCAGTTCTCGATCTGACGCAGAGCGAGGTAGGCCCGAGCCAGGCGCTGCTCGAGCGCCACCGCCCGCTCCTCCGCTTCGACCGCCAGTACGACTACCGCGCCGCGGCCGTCGAGGGTGTGGTTGAGAACGCCGGCAACCTGCTGCGCACCCGCTACGGCGAGGTGATCGCGCGAGCGGCAGGCGAACCGGAGCTGACGCTCGACCTCCTGCGCGTCTACCCCGACGAGCTTTCTCCGGACGAGCGCGACTGCCTCTGCCTTGCTCCGGATCATCTCGGCGACGCCATCCGCATGGAGGGCGAGAGCCGCTACGCGGCCCGCCTATACGGGCGGGCGGTCGAGGACGGCGGGCGTACCTGGCTCCAGTACTGGTTCTGGCTCTACTACAACCCCAAGAACCTGTTCGGCTTCGGCAAGCACGAGGGCGACTGGGAGATGGTTCAGCTCGGCCTCGATCAGGACGGCGAGGTCGAGGTCGCGACCTACGCGCAGCACGACACCGGCGAGGCGCGCCGCCGGGAGGAGATCGAATGGGTCGAGCGCGAGGGGCGCCCGCACGCGGTCGTATACGTCGCGCCGCTGTCGCACGCCTCCTATTTCGAGGCCGGCACGCACCCGTACCCGGTCGGCATCGACCACCCCTACGGCGACGGCCCGGAGGGGCTGCTGCCGGTCGTTCCGTTCGGCGACTGGGCGGAGTGGCCGGGACGCTGGGGCAACTCCGAGCGGGTGATCGCCCGGCGGATCGGGAATGGGCCGCCTAGCCCGTCCCGGCAGCGGCCGAAGTGGGACCGGCCCGCCACCTTCCACAAGCGCATCCGACGTCGCCGCTTCCGCTCGTTGCTCGGCCGGGTTCTGCACCTCGCCGGCCGCGCGACCTACCCCAACCCGCCACAGCTCGAGGCGCGCCTCGACGGGCAGTTGTGCACGGTCAGCTACCGCCTCGAGTCGACCTTCTGGCGCCGCTCCGCCCACCTCTACCTGACAGCGCACGACGGCGACCGCCTGCTTGCGAGCCGGACCGTGCGGAGGGCGGACGACGAGGGGACCGAGGTGCTGCGCCTCCCGTTCACGCCCTCAGCACCGGCCGTGTGGGGAAGCACCTTCAATGCGCTGCGGCAGCGAAGCGACCTGACCGAGGCAGCGATCTCGTGATCGCGGATGTGCACGCCCACTACGCGATGCACCTCGTGCCGGATGGCGGGAAGAGCCCGTTCGAGCTGCTCGCAACCGCTCGGGGTCGCGATCGCTTGCTCGACCGCATCCGGGCCCGCTTGGTGGGACTCGCCGGCCGCTTTGCCAATTACCGCTCGTTCGATTCGGGCCCGCGCGTGACGCTGCCGGCGCTGCGGCAGGGCGGAGCTGGGCTCGTGTTCTCGGTCCTCTACTCGTTCTTCGACGAGCTCGACCTCGACGTGCCGTACGGCGCGCGGCCGGACAAGGACTACCTGGCGCGCCTGCTGCGCCAGCTGGAGCTGGTGGAGGAGGACATCGCCGAGCGCCACTCGGAGGACGCCGTCGTTGTCCGCGACATCGAATCCCTTGATGCCGCCGTCGCGAACGGACGGATCGCCTTCGTGCACAGCGTCGAGGGCGGCTTCCACCTGGGCGCCGAGCCCGCGGCCGTCGAGCGCGCCGTCGCGCAGTTGGCGGCCCGGGGCGTCGCCTACATCACGCTCCCGCACCTCGTCTGGCGCGGCGTTGCGACGAACGCGCCCGCGTTCCCGTTCATGCCAGACTCGCTCTACCGGCGGCTCTTCCCGCAGCCGGCTGAGGGACTGTCCGATCTCGGCCGGGCCGCCGTGCGGGCGATGGCCCGCGAGCGCGTGCTCGTCGACGTCTCGCACATGAGCGCGGCCGCCCTCGATGACACGTTCGCGTTGCTCGACGAGCTGGATCCGCAGGGGACCCTGCCCGTTGTCGCGTCGCACGCGGGCTGCCGCTTCGGGCGCCTGCGCTACATGCTCGACGAGCCCACCGTCGAGCGCATCGCCGCGCGCGACGGCCTCGTCGGGCTGATCTTCGCGCAGCACCAGCTGAACGACGGCATCCGGCGGCGTCGCACCAGCACGCTGGATGAGTCCCTCGAGGTGCTGTTCCGGCACATCGACCGGCTGCGCGAAATCACCGGCTCACACCGCCACACGGCCATCGGCTCCGACTTTGACGGCTTCATCAAGCCCACACTCACGGGGCTCGAGTCGATGGCCGACATGGCGACGCTGGAGAGCGCCCTCGTGGGCCGCTACGGAGAGGACGACGCACTGGCGATCTGCTCGGAGAACGCGCTCAGGACGCTACGGGCACTCTGGTCCGCTGACGGATGAGGAGCGCGGCGCCGATCGCCCCGCCGAGGTCGCCGAGCTCCGCCATCAGGAACGCCGGCGGGTTGTCGCTCGAGAACAGATGAGGCAGCATCGCCTTCTCGATCCTCTTCCGGTAGGGCTCGCCAAGGCGCAGCCCGAGGCCGCCTCCGAGGATGACGGCCTCGACGTCGAGGACGTTGAGCGTCGAGGCGATCCCGGCACCGAGCGCCTCGACCGCCTCGTCAATCAGCTTGTGGGCGAGCTTGTCGTCGTGCTCCAGCGCCCGCCCCCAGACGCCGCTGGTGAGCCGGTCGCGCCCGCGCTTCTCCATGATCTTGAACAAGCTCGGTCTTGTGGCCCTTCTCGTGCCGGTGCCGCGCCCGCTCCTCGAGCGCCTTGCGGCCGGCATACGCCTCCATGCAGCCCTTCCGCCCGCATGGGCAGCGGGCGCCGTCCATCACCACGCACACGTGGCCGATCTCGCCGGCGCCGCCGCGGCCGAGCCAGGGTTTGCCGCGCAGGACGATGCCGCCGCCCACGCCGGTGCCCCAGAAGACGCCGAGCAAGGACTTGTAGGGCCGGCCGGCGCCGAGGTTGAGCTCGGCGTCGGTCGCCACGTTCACGTCGTTGTCGATCTTGACGCGGGGGCCCAGGGCCTCCTTGAGCGTGGCCGCGAGCGGGAACGAACCCTCCCAGCCGGGCAGGTTGCGCGCGCTCGTGACGATGCCCCTGCGCCCGTCGATGACGCCGGGAGAGCCGACGCCCACGCCCGCCAGCGAGTGGGTGTCGACGCCCGCCTGAGCGGCCGCGGTGCGCACCGAGGCGGCCATCGCCTCGGCCACATCGGCCGGGCCGCCGGAGGTCGGCGTGGGGAGCCGCTCCTGGCCGACCACCTGGCCCTCGTCGTCGATTACGACGGCCTGGATCTTGGTTCCACCGAGGTCGATTCCGGCCCGCACGGGTGCAAGCCTAACCCGGCGTGCAGATACGCTCGCCCTCGAACGCCCGGGGAAGCTCGACCGAGAGGAGGAACGGTGACCGCCGACAGTCAGATCGGGGTTACGGGGCTGGCGGTGATGGGCGCGAACCTGGCCCGGAATATCGCCCGTCGCGGCGTCCCCGTCGCCGTGCACAACCGAACGGCTGCGCGAACCGGTGAGTTCATGGAGCGGTACTCGGACGAGGGCTCGTTCTCGGCGGCCGAGTCGCTGCAGGAGTTCGTCGCCGCGCTGGAGCGCCCGCGCAGGATCATCGCCATGGTCAAGGCCGGGCCTGCGGTGGACGGCGTGATCGACGATCTCGCCCCGCTGTTGGACGAGGGCGACATCATCATCGATGGGGGCAACTCCCACTTCGCCGATACGCGCCGGCGCACGTCGGGCTGCGCCGAGCGAGGACTGCGGTTCCTCGGCATCGGCGTCTCCGGCGGTGAGGAGGGCGCCCTGCTCGGCCCAAGCATCATGCCCGGCGGCGAGCGGGATGCCTACGGCGCCGTGGAGCAGGTGCTGACCTCGATCGCTGCACGGGTGGACGGGACCCCCTGCTGCGCCTACATCGGGCGCGACGGCGCGGGCCACTACGTGAAGATGGTGCACAACGGCATCGAGTACGCGGACATCCAGCTGATCGCCGAGGCCTATGACCTGCTGCGTCACGGGGCCGGCCTGGAGGTTGGTGAGATAGCGGCGATCTTCGAGGACTGGAACAGCGGCCATCTCGAGTCGTTCCTGATCGAGATCACCGCCAAGGTGCTGGCAAAGGAGGATCCGGATACCGGGCGGCCGCTCGTCGATGTGATCGTCGATGAAGCCGAGCAGAAGGGGACGGGCCGCTGGACGAGCCAGGACGCGCTCGAGCTGGGAGTGCCGCTCACGGCGATCACCGAGGCCGTGTTCGCCCGCTCCCTGTCCGCGCTGCGCGACCAGCGCCGGGTCGCGTCCGAGTCCTTGGCGGGCCCGAGGCCGGATGCCGGCACGCGGGCGGCCGACGGCCTCGTCGAGGACGTTCAGAGGGCTCTCTACGCGAGCAAGATCGTGGCCTACGCCCAGGGTTTCGAGCAGCTGGCGGCGGCCTCCAAGGCGTACGACTGGAATCTGGACATGGGCTCACTCGCCACGATCTGGCGCGGCGGCTGCATCATCAGGGCCCGTTTCCTCAATCGCATTCGCGACGCGTACGCCGATGACCCGGCCACCGTCAATCTTCTGGTGGTGCCGTACTTCCGCGACGCGGTCGCCGAGGCCCAGGACTCCTGGCGGCGGGTGATCACACGCGCGGTTGAGCTGGGCGTAGCCGTTCCGGCGTTCACGTCGTCGCTGGCCTACTACGACGGCTACCGTCGCGAGCGCGGAGCGGCCAATCTGATCCAGGGCCTGCGCGACTACTTCGGTGCGCACACCTACCGGCGGCTTGATCGCGAGGGCTCCTACCACACGCGCTGGGCGCAGGACGGCGCTGAGGTCCGCACGGACGCTAGGTCTCGAACACGCGTCGCCGCCCCCCTGAAGGGTGAACCCCGCGTAACGGAGCTTGCTTCGAGGGGCCGCCGCGGATAGGACTCCCGCATGGCCTCGGATGACGAGCTCGTGCTGGGCGTCGATGTTGGCGGCACGAAGGTGGCCGTGGCGGCGCTGCGCGGGGGGGAAGTGGCCGGGCGAGCCGAGCAGCCGACCGTGCTCGAGAGCAGCTCGGCACTCCTCGACGGGCTCGAGGCGACGGCGCGCGAGGTGATCGCGCAGCACGGCCGGCCGGCCGCGATCGGCGTGGGCGTGCCCTCGCAGATCGTCTACGCCACCGGGACCGTCGAGACGAGCGTCAACATTCCGCTCGCGGGGGTGGGGCTGCGCGAGGAGCTGGGACGGCGCTTCGGCGTCCCCGTGTTCGTCGACAACGACGCCAACCTGGCCGCGTTCGCCGAGGCGCGCATGCTCGGCTGCGACGAGCTGGTGATGCTCACGCTCGGCACCGGGGTCGGCGGCGGCGTCGTCACGGCCGGGCGCATCTTCCGCGGTGCGCACGGTCTCGGCGCCGAGCTCGGCCACTTCACGCTCGACCCCGACGGGCCGCCCTGCCCCGGGAACTGCCCGAACAGCGGCTGCGTGGAGGCCTACTGCTCGGGCCAGGCGCTCGAGCGCGACGCCACCGGGCTGGCCCGCGACAAGCCCGACAGCCGGCTGGCCGGCGCGCTTGGCAGCGACGGGCGGGTGTCCGGGCGAGAGCTCGTGCTGGCGGCCGAGCACGGCGACCCGGACGCCATGCTCATCTTCGAGCGCTTCGCCCGGATGCTGGGCGTGGCGATCGCCGGCTACGTGAACGTGTTCGAGCCGGAGCGCGTGGTGATCGGCGGCGGGCTGTCACGCGCGTCCCACCTCTACCTGGACCGCGCCGTCCAGGAGGCGGGCGCGCGGGCACTCCCCGCGCTGCTCCGGCGCGTCGAGATCTCGCTCGCCCAGCGGGGCCCGGACGCGGGCGTGATCGGGGCGGGATTGCTTGCGGCGCACGAGATTCGTAACACTGAGCAGGCCAACCCGACAACCGAAGGATCGGCATGACCTCAAGCAGCACCGCTGACCTCGAAGAGCTCTCAATCAACACGATCCGCACGCTCTCGATCGACGCTGTCGAGAAGGCCAACTCGGGGCACCCCGGCGCGCCCATGGCGCTGGCGCCGCTCGCCTACACGCTGTACATGCGCGCGATGCGGCACAGCCCGTCGCAGCCCGACTGGTTCAACCGCGATCGCTTCGTGCTCTCGGCCGGTCACGCGTCGATGCTCCTCTACTCGATGCTCTACCTCACGGGCTACGGCCTGACGCTCGACGACCTGAAGAACTTCCGTCAGCTCGGGAGCCCGACGGCCGGCCATCCCGAGTACGGCCACGCGCACGGCATCGAGGCCACCACGGGGCCGCTCGGCCAGGGCCTGGGGCAAGCCGTGGGGATCGCGCTGGCCGAGGCGATGCTGGCCACCCGCTTCAACCGGCCGGGGCACGAGCTGATCGACCACCACACCTACGTGATCGCGAGCGACGGAGACATCCAGGAGGGGGTGGCGTCGGAGGCGAGCTCGCTGGCGGGCCATCTCGGGCTCGGCAAGCTGATCGTCTTCTACGACAACAACCACGTGCAGCTCGCCGGCGCCACGTCGATGGCCTTCTCGGAGGACGTCGGCAAGCGCTACGAGGCCTACGGCTGGCATGTCCAGGACGTCGGCGAGGACCTCTCGCTGGAGACGCTCGGGCGCGCGGCCGACGCCGCGAAGGCGGAGACGGAACGCCCGTCGTTCGTGATCGTGCGCTCGCATATCGGCTACGGGTCCCCGAACAAGCAGGACAGCTACAAGGCGCATGGCTCGCCGCTCGGCGATGAGGAGGTCAAGCTCACCAAGGAGGTCTACGGCTGGCCACTCGAGCCGACCTTCTACGTGCCCGACGAGGTGCTCGCGCACTTCCGTGAGAGCGTCGAGCGCGGCAGGGAGTTCGTCGCCGAGTGGGAGGAGCGGCTCGAGGCCTATCGCGCGGCCGAGCCCGACGCCGCCGCCGAGCTCGCGTTGGTCATGGAGGAGCGGCTGCCGGAAGGCTGGGATTCCGATCCGCCGAGCTTCAATCCCGACGGGGATCCGATCGCCACGCGCAAGGCCTCGAATCAGGTGATCCAGTGGGCCGCGGCCAGGGTGCCGCAGCTCGTGAGCGGCTCGGCCGACCTCGAGCCCTCGACGCTCACCTTCATCGACGAGGGCGGCGCTCCCGAGAAGGGCGAGTACGCGGGCCGCAGCGTCCACTACGGAGTTCGCGAGCACGGGATGGGCGCGATCGTGAACGGCCTGAACCTGCATGGGCTGCGCGCCTTCGGCTCGACCTTCTTCAACTTCCTGGACTACATGAAGGCGGCGGTGCGGATCGCGTCGCTGATGCGCAAGCCCGTGATCTTTGTCTACACGCACGACTCGATCGGCCTCGGGGAGGACGGGCCGACCCACCAGCCCATCGAGCAGCTGGCCACGCTGCGCGCGCAGCCGAACATGTACTGCGTCCGCCCCGCCGACGCCAACGAGACCGCCCTCGGCTGGCGCTTCGCCCTGCAGCAGACCGAGACTCCGGTGGCGCTGGTGCTGAGCCGCCAGTCGCTTCCGATCCTCGACCCGGATTGGATCCTGCCCGAGGCGATCCACCGCGGCGCCTACGTGCTGCGCGACTCCCAGAACGGCGACGGCGATCCCGACCTGATCCTGATCGGCACCGGCTCTGAGGTGTCGATCTGCCTCGAGGCGGCGGAGCTGCTCGAGTCCGACGGCGTCGCCACGCGCGTGGTCTCGGCGCCCTGCCTCGATCGCTTCGCGGAGCAGGACGACGCGTACCGGGACAGTGTGCTGCCGCCGTCGGTGCGCGCGCGTGTGTCGGTGGAGGCGGCCTCGCCGCTCGGCTGGCGCACGTGGACCGGGGACGACGGCGACGAGATCGCGATGAGGACGTTCGGCGGGTCCGCGCCCGCCAAGGACCTGTACGAGCACTTCGGCTTCACGCCGGAGAATGTGGCCGCCCGAGCTAGGGCGGTTGTGGAACGAGTGGCGGCCCGCGCGTAGGGCCAAGGAGAGGAGATCGCGATGAGCGTCGGAGCAGGAGTCAACCAGCGGCTCGCGGCGCTGACCGCCGCCGGCACCAGCGTCTGGCTCGACCAGATCCGGCGCAGCATGATCACGGGCGGCGAGCTCGAGCGGCTCGTGCGCGAGGACTCCCTGCGCGGGGTCACCTCGAACCCCGCGATTTTCGAGAAGGCGATCCTCGGCTCGACCGACTACGACGACCAGATTGCGGAGCTGGCCGACCGGGGCCTGTCCGCGCGCGAGATCTACGACGAGCTCGCGATCCTCGACGTTCAGCTCGGCTGCGACGTGCTGCGCCCGGTGTGGGAGGAGGCGAGCCATGGGGACGGCTTCGTCTCACTCGAGGTCGAGCCCGGGCTCGCGCACGACACGGAGGGAACACTCGAACAGGCGCGCGACTACTGGGCGCGCGTCGACCGGCCGAACCTCTTCATCAAGATCCCGGGGACCGAGGAGGGCGTGCCGGCGATCGAGGAGGCGATCGCCTCCGGCATCAACGTCAACGTGACGCTGCTCTTCTCGGTTGAGTCCTACAGCGCCATCGCGGAGGCGTACATCCGCGGGATGGAGCGCCGCCACGAGGCCGGAGAGTCGCTCGACGTCCATTCGGTGGCGAGCTTCTTCGTCTCGCGCGTGGACACGGAGGTCGACAAGCGGCTTGCGGAGGCGGGCAAGGAGGAGCTGATCGGGATCGCGGCGATCGCGAACGCGCGCGCCGCCTACCAGCGCTTCAAGGAGCTCTTCCTCGGCGAGCGCTTCGCGCAGCTGCGCGAGGCCGGCGCGCCGTTGCAGCGCCCGCTGTGGGCATCCACCGGCGTGAAGGATCCGCGCTACCCCGAGACCAAGTACGTGGACAGCCTGGTCGCGCCCCACACCGTCAACACGATGCCGATGCCGACAATGCTGGCCTGCGAGGAGCAGCTCGAGGTCACGGGGGCGACGGCGGACCAGGACCCGAGCGCGGACCTCGAGCGGCTGGCCGCAGCCGGGATCGACATGGGTGACGTGACCGCCAAGCTGCTCCGCGACGGCATCGCGAAGTTCGTCGACCCCTTCGACGCGCTGATCGCCGGGGTGGAGCTCACCCGCGAGGGCATCGTCACCGGCCGCCCGAAGACGATCGAGTCGGTGCTGCCGGACGAGCTCGAGCCGCCGATCGCCGAGCGCGTGCGGCAGGCCGAGGCCGAAGAGGTCGCAAAGCGCGTCTGGCAGCACGACGAGTCGCTCTGGGGCGGTCCCGGAGTGCCCGAGATCGGCAACCGGCTCGGCTGGCTCACGATCAGCGAGAAGATGCTCGAGCACGCGGGTGAGCTCGAGGAGTTCGCGGCCGCCGCGAAGGCGGAGGGCTTCGAGCACGCGCTGCTCCTCGGAATGGGGGGCTCGAGCCTCGGCCCCGAGGTGATCAGGCGCTCGTTCGGCGACGTGCCGGACGGCCTCCGGCTGCACGTGCTCGACTCGACCGACCCAGGCTTCATCCTCGAGACGGAGCGCGCGATCGACCTGGAGCGGACGCTGTTCATCGTCTCCTCCAAGTCGGGCGGCACGATCGAGACGCTCTCGCACATGCGCTACTTCTACGAGCGCAGCGGCGGGGACGGGAACCGCTTCTGCGCGGTCACCGACCCGGGCAGCCCGCTCGTCGAGCTGGCGCGCGAACGCGGCTTCCGGCACGTCTTCGAGGCCGACCCGGAGATCGGCGGGCGCTACTCGGTGCTCTCCCATTTCGGGCTCGTGCCGGCGGCGCTCGCGGGCGTCAACATCCGGGCGCTGCTGCACGGGGCGCAGGTGGCCGAGCAGAACTGCGCGCACCACGACTCGAGCGTGGGCAACTCCGGGCTCTGGCAGGGCGTGGTGATGGGACAGCTGGCGCTGCTCGGGCGCGACAAGCTGACCTTCGTCGTCTCGGAGCCGATCTCGAGCTTCGGGCTCTGGGTCGAGCAGCTGACCGCCGAGTCGACCGGCAAGGAGGGGAAGGGGATCCTCCCGGTCGCGGACGAGCCACTCGGCGAGCCGGACGACTATGGGCCGGACCGGGTGTTCGCCTACCTGCGCGACGACGACAACCCCGACGAGGAGCTCGACCGCAAGGTCCAGGCACTCGGGCGCGCCGGACACCCCACCGTCACCGTCTCCACGCACGGCCCGGCCGACCTCGGACGGATCTTCTTCTTCGCCGAGTTCGCCGTCGCTGTCGCGGGCTGGGTGCTCGGCATCAACCCGTTCGACCAGCCGAACGTGCAGGAGGCGAAGGACAACACGAACAGGGTCCTCGCCGAGGGCGCGCTCCCGGACGTCGAGCCGGGCGACGTGGGCGAGTTGCTATCCGGCGCCGCCCCGCCGAGCTACGTGGCGATCATGGGCTACGTGACCCCCTCGGCGGAGTTCGACGCGGCGGTGGCCGAGCTGCGGACGACGATCCGGGCGAGGACGGGCTGCACCACGACCTTCGGCTACGGGCCGCGCTTCCTGCACTCGACGGGCCAGATACACAAGGGCGGCCCGCCCACCGGGCTGTTCCTGCAGCTCATCCACGACGGGGACGAGGATGTGGAGATCCCGGAGGCGGGCTACAGCTTCGGGCACCTGAAGAACGCGCAGGCGGTGGGCGACCTGTTGACCCTTCGCGACCACGGGCTGCCCGCGGTGCAGGTGCGGCTCGAGGGCGATCCCGCGGACGCCGTTAGGAGGCTGATCTGATGCAGCTGGGTTTCGTCGGGCTGGGCAAGATGGGCGGCAACATGGTCCACCGCATCCACCGCGACTCGGACCACACGTGCGTGGCGTTCGATCACCACGCGGAGGCCGTGCAGGACGCCGAGGGCCACGGGGCAACCGGCGCGTCCTCGCTCGAGGACCTCGTCGCGAAGCTGGAGCCGCCGCGCTCGGTCTGGATCATGGTGCCCGCGGGCAATCCGACCCAGAGCACGGTCGACACCCTGGCCGGGCTGCTCGAGCAGGGCGACACGATCGTCGACGGCGGCAACTCGCGCTGGACCGACGACAAGCGCCGCCAGGAGGCACTTGCTCCGAGCGGGATCCACTACGTGGACGTGGGGGTGAGCGGCGGGGTCTGGGGCCTCAAGGTCGGCTACTGCATGATGGTCGGCGGCCCCGACGAGGCGGTCGAGCGGCTCGCTCCGATCCTCGACGTGCTCGCGCCGCCGGCCACGCCCGAGCACGGTCCCGGCTGGGGGCACTTCGGGCCCACCGGCGCGGGCCACTACGTGAAGATGGTTCACAACGGGATCGAGTACGGGATGATGCAGGCGTACGCCGAGGGCTTCGGGCTGTTCGCCGCCAGCGAGTACGAGATCGACAACGCGAAGGTCGCCCACCTGTGGATGCAGGGCTCGGTCGTGCGCTCGTGGCTCTGCGAGCTCGCGGCGCGCGCGTTCGAGGAGGAGGGCAACGATCTCGAGTCAATCGCCCCGTGGGTCGAGGACTCGGGCGAAGGCCGCTGGACGCTCGAGGATTCGATTGAACGGCGGGTGCCGATGCCGGTGCTGGCGGCCTCGCTGGTCGAGCGGTTCGGCTCCCGCGGCCGGAGCGAGTACGCGGCCAAGGTCAACGCGGCGCTGCGCAACCAGTTTGGGGGGCACGCGATCAAGGCGGTGGACCCGGTTGCCCAGACCGAGGCCCACGCGGAGTAGTCATGGCCACCGTCGAACAGGAGAACCCGCTCGTCGAAGGCCTCGAGCGGCTGCCGGTCCACCCGACTACCGTGGTGATCTTCGGCGGCACGGGCGATCTCGCGCACCGCAAGCTCCTGCCGGCGTTCTACAACCTGGCCCACGAGGGCGCCCTGCCCGAGCGCTTCAACCTGATCGCGATCGCGCGCTCCGACATCCCGCACGACGACTACCGGGCGATGGCGCGCGAGTCGATCCAGCAACACTCGCGCCGCGAGCCGGACCCGCAGGTGCTCGAGAAGCTGCTCCAGCGGGTGCGCTACATCCCCGGCAGCTTCGACGACGAGAGCGTCTTCGACCGGCTCGAGCGCGAGCTCGCCGAATGCGACGAGGAGGCGGGGATCGTCTACAACCGCGTCTTCTACCTCTCGACCGCGCCGTCGTTCTTCGCGCTGATCGTGAACAAGCTGGGCGAGCACGGCCTCGACCAAATCGCAGACGCCGAGGTGCGGGTGGTGATCGAGAAGCCGTTCGGCACCCGGCTTGCAGAGGCCCAGCAGCTGAACCACGACGTACTTTCCGTGCTCCACGAGTCGCAGGTCTTCCGGATCGACCACTACCTGGGCAAGGAGACCGTCCAGAACATGCTCGCGTTCCGGTTCGCGAACGGCATGTTCGAGCCGATCTGGAACCGCAACTTCATCGACTACGTGCAGATCACGGCTTCGGAGGACCTCGGCATCGGGCGGCGTGCCGGTTACTACGACTCGGCCGGGGCGATGCGCGACCTGGTTCAGAACCACATGCTTCAGCTGCTCAGCCTGCTGTGCATGGAGCCGCCCGTGACCTTCACCGCCGACGAGGTCCGCGACGAAAAGGTCAAGGTCCTGCACGCGATCAGCGCTCCGCAGCCGGACGAGGTCGTCCGTGCCCAGTACACGGCGGGGATGGCCGAGGGCAAGCAGGTCGTGGGCTATCTCGACGAGGAGGGCGTGCCCGCCGAGTCGCGCACAGAGACCTACGTTGCGCTGCGGCTCGAGGTCGACAACTGGCGCTGGGCCGGCGTGCCGATCTACCTGCGCACCGGCAAGCGACTCGCGCGCAAGGTCACCGAGATTGCGGTGACGCTCAAGCCGGTGCCGCACCTGGCCTTCCAGGCGGCCGGCTCGGTGGGCGTACAGCCGAACCAGCTGATCCTGACGATGCAGCCGAACGAGGGCGTATCGCTTTCGCTGGGGGCCAAGATTCCGGGCACGCGCATGCGGATCCGGCCCGTGAACATGGAGTTCCTCTACGGGACGGCCTTCCTGTCGCAGTCGCCCGAGGCCTACGAGCGCCTGATCATGGACGCCATGCGCGGCGACGCCACGCTCTTCACGCGCGACGACGAGGTCGAGGCTCAGTGGCGGATCATCGACCCGATCCTCGAGAACTGGGCCGAGGACGGCGACCCACTCCCGACGTATCAGGCCGGCACGGCCGGTCCCGAGGAGGCGGACGCGCTGCTCGCACCGGGCCAGCACTGGCGGGCGATCTAGATGGCCGACGCCGGTGCGGTCTGGATGGAGCAGGACACCACTCCTGCGGCGATCGAGGCCGCGCTGCGCGAGATGCTGAAGGAGCAGTTCCAGCAGGACGAGGCCTACGCGCCGGCCCGCGTCCTCAACCTCGTGGTGATCGTCGACCGCGAGTGGCGCGGCGAGATCATGAACAGGCTCGAGCAGGTGGGGCGCTACCACGCGTCGCGCACGATCCTCTGCGCCGTCGAGGAGGGGCGCGAGACGATCGACGCCCGGGCCGCGATCACGCCGGCCCACGAGCACCGGCCCGGCGAGCTGACGCTGACGCGCGAGCGCATCGTCCTCGACATCGGCCCGCACCACCTGGCCAGGCTCGACACGATCGTCGACCCGCTGGTGGTGAGCGACATCGCAACGCTGGTTTGGTCGCCGCACGGGCACGCCGACGCCGTCGACGCGCTGCTCGGGCTCGCCCAGGTCGTCCTGATCGACTCGGTCGGCGAGCCCGACCCCGCCGCGGCCGTGCGGCGCGCGCGCGAGCTCGCGAAGCAGGCCTACCTGGTCGACCTCGCCTGGCTGCGGGGCACGCCCTGGCGCGAGCGAGTGGCCACGACGTTCGACCCGCCGCAGTGGCGCCCCGAGCTTGGCCGGATCGACTCGGTCCGCGTCCGCCACCGGCCCGACTCGGGGGTGGCGGGCGTGCTCTTCTGCGGCTGGCTTGCCTCGCGGCTCGGCTGGGAGGCCGGCGCGCTCATGCAGGCCAACGGGACGCTGCACGGAAAGGCGCATGCCAAGCGCCAGGACGTGACGCTCGAGCTCGTGCCCCACGAGGGTCAGAGCGTCCCCGGGCTCGCGGGCATCGAGATCTCCACCGCGTCGGGCATGAGCATCTCGCTCGACCGCGGCCCGGGCGGGCTGGCGGCGCGGCGCGTCGACCCGAAGGGCCGCGAGTCGACCTGGACGGTGCTCGGTGCCTCACGCGGCGAGGGAGGCATCCTCGGGGAGGGCATCCGCCAGGCGCTGCTCCGCGACCCGGCCTACGAGCGTGCGCTCGGCTGCGCGGAGTCGATGCTGGCATGACGTTGCAGCCCGAGTTCGAGATCTCGGACGATCCGGCCGGCGCCGCATGCGAGCTGCTGGTGGGGTCCGGCGGCCACGTGGTGGTCACGGGCGGCTCGACGCCACGCGCGGCCTACGAGCGGGCCGCGGACCGGCGCACGGACTGGGCGGGCGTCGAGTTCTGGTTCACCGACGAGCGCTGCGTGCCCCCCGATCACGAGCACTCGAACTACGCCATGGTCGAGCGCGCGCTGTTCTCGAAGATCGAGAGGGCGACCGTCCACCGAATGCAGGGCGAGCTCGGCCCGCACGACGGCGCCGCGGCCTACGAGCGCGAGCTGGAGGAGGCCGGCCCCGATGCCTTCGACCTGATGCTGCTCGGCATGGGTCCCGACGCCCATATCGCCTCGCTCTTCCCGAGCGACGACGCGCTCGGCGAGCGCGAACGACGCGTCGTCGGCGTCGAGATGGCGGGCATGGCGCCGCTCGTCCCAAGGATCACGCTTACGCTTCCGGTGGTGAACGGCACGCGCCGCAAGTTCCTCCTGGTGACGGGCGAGGACAAGGCCGAAGCGGTGGCCCGCGCCTTCTCGGGCCGGCCCGATCCGCGCGCGCCCGGCTCGCTCCTGGACGGCGAGCTGACCGTGCTGCTCGACCACGCGGCCGCGGGCCGGCTGTGAGCGAACCCTGGGTCCCGCACGGCGGGCTCGGCGACGCCCAGTTCCCGGCGATCGCGGACTACGCCTTCCTGTCGGACTGCGAGACCTGTGCGCTCGTGGCGCCGAACGGCAACGTGGAATGGCTCTGCCTGCCGCGCTTCGACTCGCCGAGTGTGTTCGGCGCAATACTCGACCGCGACGCGGGCACGTTCCGGCTCGGGCCGGCGGACGTGGAGGTGCCGGCCGCACGGCGCTACCTCCCCGGCACGACGGTGGTCGAGACGAGCTGGGGCACGAGCGGCGGCTGGATCATCGTGCGCGACGTGCTGCTGATCGGGCCCTGGCACCACGAGCACGAGCGTTCGCACACGCACCGCCGGGCCCCCACGGACTACGACGCCGACCACGTGCTGCTGCGCCTGATCCGCTGCGTGAACGGCGAGGTTCAGGTCACGCTCGACTGCGAGCCGCGCTTCGAGTACGGGCGCCTGAACGGCACCTGGGAGCACACCGGGCCGGGCTACCACGAGGCCTGCTGCACGGCCGAGGGGTGCGACCTGAAGCTGCAGCTGACCACGGACATGAACGTCGGCTTCGAGGGCCCGCGCGCGACCGCCCGGACCCTCATGAAGGAGGGCGACACGCTGTTCGTGGCCCTCGCCTGGTCGGAGCACCCGGCGCCCACGACCTACGAGGACGCCTACGCGCGGCTCGTCTGGACCGCCCACCACTGGCAGCACTGGCTCGACCACGGGCAGTTCCCCGATCACCCCTGGCGCACGCATCTGCAGCGCGCCGCGCTCACGCTGAAGGGCCTCTCGTACTCGCCGACAGGCGCACTGGTGGCGGCTGCCACCACCTCCCTCCCCGAGACCCCGGGCGGCGAGCGCAACTGGGACTACCGCTACACCTGGATCCGCGACGCCACCTTCATGCTCTGGGGGCTGTACACGCTCGGCTTCGACTGGGAGGCCAACGACTTCTTCTACTTCATCGCCGACGTCGCCGAGGCGGAGCAGGGCCAGCTCCAGATCATGTACGGCATCGACGGCGAGGATGAGCTGACCGAGGAGGTCCTCGAGCACCTCGGCGGCTACGAGGGAGCGCGCCCGGTGAGGATCGGGAACAGCGCCTACGACCAGGACCAGCACGACGTCTGGGGCGCGCTGCTCGACTCGGTCTACCTGCACACCAAGTCGCGCGACCACCTGCCGGAGCGGATCTGGCCGATCCTGAAGCGGCAGGTGGAGACGGCGCTCGAGAAGTGGCGCGAGCCCGATCGCGGCATCTGGGAGGTGCGCGGCGAGCCCAAGCACTTCACCTCCTCGAAGCTGATGTGCTGGGTGGCTGCCGACCGCGGCGCGCGGCTCGCCGAGCTGCGCGGCGAGCTCGAGTTCGCCGCCCGCTGGCAGTCCGCGGCCGACGAGATCAAGAACGACATCTGCGAGAACGCCCTCGACGAGCGCGGCGTGTTCACCCAGCACTACGACACCGACGCGCTCGACGCCTCGGTGCTCCTGATGGTGCTCACCCGCTTCCTGCCGTCGGACGACGAGCGCATCGTCAACACCGTGCTCGCGATCGCGGACGAGCTGACCCAGGACGGGCTCGTGCTCCGCTACCGCGTGCAGGAGACCGACGACGGGCTGGAGGGCGAGGAGGGCACCTTCACGATCTGCTCGTTCTGGCTCGTCTCGGCGCTCGTCGAGATCGGCGAGCAGCAGCGCGCGACGGATTTGTGCGCCAAGCTGCTCGGCTACGCCAGCCCGCTCGGGCTGTACGCCGAGGAGATCGACGCGCGCTCGGGCCGCCACCTCGGAAACTTCCCCCAGGCCTTCACCCACCTCGCGCTGATCAACGCGGTGATGCACGTGATCCGCGCCGAGCAGGGCCTGGAGCTGGGCGAGCTGCCACTGGGGCGCGAGCTCACGAGGCAGCGGTCGGTGGACTGACATTTGATCCAACAATCCTGCCCTGTGGGGCTCCTGGCCCACTGATCCAGGACGACTCGCGTTCTCTCAGTGACGGCGGCCGAAAGACCAGCGATCACGCCCGGCCGCGGCCGACGAGCACAACCCCTTCGGGCGCGCTTAGGCCTCGCAAGTCGGCGTTGGCGCACGCCGCGGGCCCCAGGTGGACATCGGTCATTCTGAGAACCTAGCCGGGCCGCGGCGTTGGCCCCTTCGCGAGGGCGAGGGCCTCGATTGGCGCGCTCAGCGCTGGGCGCGGGCGAGTCGGTCGTCGATCGCCTTTCGGGCTCGGTCGAGCGCTGCGGCGTCGCGGAAGAGCAGGTAGTGGCTGTTGGCTTCGTGGAGTAGAGCGTTGATCTCGAAGATGAGCTGCGCGCTGTCGATGTCCTGGGCCAGCTCGCCCCGCTGCTGGGCTTCGCGCGCGTTGGCTTCGAGCAGGTCGGTCCAGCCGGCGAGCACGGTGCGGACTTGGTCGCGGATCGGTCCGTCGCGGGTGTCCCATTCGGCGGCGGTGGAGAGGAAGAAGCAGCCGCCCGGGAAGACGGCGCGCTTGACGTAGGACAAGAAGCGCTCGCACAGGGTCTCCAGGCGCGCGAGGCCCTCTGGGGCTTTCGTCGCGGGCGCGACGACCTCCGCCGTGAACACGTCTTGGGCGGCGCCGACGGTGGCGAGCTGCAGGTCCTGCTTGGAGTCGAAGTGGGCGTAGAGGCCGCTCTTGCTCATCCCGATTTCGCCGGCCAAGCGAGCGATCGAGAGGCCGTCGAGCCCCTCGGTGGTGGCGAGTCGGGCGGCGGTGTCGAGGATTGTGCGGTAGCTGCGCTCGCCGTCGGCGCGGGTGCGTCGCTTGCGTGTCTGATGAGTCACCACGTCTCTCCAGTGAAATTCCCTCTTGACAAGTTAGCACGAGCGGTCGTACTCTCTGCTACTAAGTGCGAACGATCGTATTTGTTAGTGCCACGGCCCACCGATCTAAGGAGCGATACACATGACGATCACCGACCAAACTCCGCTCGACCCCGACAAGCTGGAGCAGTTCGTGTTCCGCGCAGTGGACGAGGTCGGCGCGACGCTGAACGCGGCGCTGGTGGTGATGGGCGACCGGCTCGGCCTCTACCGAGCGCTCGCGGGCGCCGGCGCGCTCACGCCGGGCGAGCTGGCGGCGCGGACCGGCACGGCCGAGCGCTACGTGCGCGAGTGGCTCAACGCCCAGGCCGCAGGCGGCTACGTCGACTACCACCCGGCGGAGGGCCACTACAGCCTGCCGCCCGAGCAAGCCGTGGCGTTCACCGACGAAGACAGCCCCGCCTACCTGCCGGGATTCTTCGAGATTGCGCTGGGCTCGGTCTTGGACTCGCCACAGATCACCGACGCGGTCCGCAGCGGCACCGGCGTCGGCTGGCACGAGCACAACCACCACGTCCACGACGGGTGCGAGCGCTTCTTCCGGCCCGGCTACAACGCCAACCTGCTGGAGTCCTGGCTGCCCGCCCTGGACGGCGTCGTCGAGCGGCTCGAGCAGGGCGCCCGGGTCGCCGACGTGGGCTGCGGCCACGGCGCCTCGACGATCCTCATGGCCCGCGCCTTCCCGAACTCCGAGTTCGTGGGCTCCGATTATCACGGCGGCTCGATCGAGACTGCGCGCCGCAGGGCACGCGAGGCAGGCGTCGAGGACCGCGTTCGGTTCGAGGCCACTGCGGCGGCCGAGTACAGCGGCGAGGGCTACGAGCTTGTGACGATGTTCGACTGCCTACACGACATGGGCGACCCCGTGGGCGCGGCCCGCCACGTCCTCAGCACACTCGCCCCCGACGGCACTTGGATGATCGTCGAGCCCGCCGCCGGCGACCGCGTGGAGGACAACATCAACCCCGTCAGTCGCGCCTACTACGGCTTCTCCACGCTGTTGTGCACCCCCGCGTCGCTTTCACAGGAGGTCGGCCTCGCGCTCGGCGCCCAGGCCGGGCCCGCCAGGATCGCCCAGGTCGTGACCGAGGCCGGCTTCAGCCGCTTCCGCCAAGCCGCCCAAACCCCCTTCAACCTCGTCTTCGAGGCCCGGCCGTGAGCTCCGGCGGCGGGCTCGAGCCGATCGCGCTCGAGCCCGTGGACGCGGTCACGGTGACCACGCTCGTGGACAACGTGACGGACACGCTGCTGTCGGATCAGGGTCCCGCCAAGCGGCCTTCGATGGCGGCCGCGCCGCGCATGGCGGCGCGATTCCACGTCGGCGGCGACACCGACGACGCCCTGCGCGCGGAGCATGGGTTCTCCGCGCTCGTGACCGTCGAGAAGGCCGGCCGCGAAACGCGCGTGCTCTTCGACGCGGGGCGAACGCCGGACGGGCTGGTCGAGAACATGCGCCGCCTCGACCTCTCGCCGGGCGACATCGAGATCATCGTGCTCAGCCACGGTCATTGGGATCACGTCACCGGGATGGACGGGCTCGTGCGCAGGCTCGGCAGCGTGAGCATGCCCGTCCTGATCCATCCGGAGTTCTGGACGCGCCGCCGTCTGGCGTTCCCCGGCCGCGAGGCGGTGAAGCTGCCCACGACGAGCAAGGTAGCGCTGCAGGGGGCAGGGTTCGAGATCGTCGAGCAGCGACAGCCCTCCTTCCTGCTCGACGGCTCGCTGTTGGTGACGGGCGAGGTCGACCGCACCACGGAGTTCGAGCGCGGCTTCCCGGGGCACGAGGCCCACCGGCACGACGGATGGGAGCCCGATCCACTGATCCTCGACGACCAGGCCCTGGTGGCGAGCGTCCGCGGACGCGGCCTCCTCGTCCTGACCGGCTGCGGGCACTCGGGGATCATCAACATCCTGCGCTACGTTCGGAAGCTCACCGGCGAGGAACAGATCCACGCCGTGCTCGGCGGCTTCCACCTAAGCGGGACGGCATTCGAGCCGATCGTCGGACCAACCTGCGCCGCGCTCGGCGAGTTCTCGCCCGACTTCCTGGTGCCGACGCATTGCACGGGCTGGCGAGCCACCCACGCGCTCGCCGCGCGCTTCCCCGAGGCGTTCATCCAAAACAGTGTCGGCACGCGGTTCGAGTTCGCCGCGGCGGCGCCTAAGGGGGCCCGGCCATGAGCTCAGGGGGCGCCCCGGTCCGCCGCGGGCCGGTGGTCTCTTCGAACGAGGTGACGATCCAGGCCTGGAACGGCGTGCTCTTCGACCGCTTCGTGCGCTTCCGCGACATCGTCACCACTGGACTCTCCGCGCACGGCGAGCAGGCGCTTCGCCTGCACCCACCACGACCCGGTGACCGGGCGCTCGATGTCGGCTGCGGGTTCGGCGACACCATCCGGCGGCTCGCCGAGCTCGTCGGGCCCCAGGGCGAGGCGGTCGGCGTCGACGCCGCGCAGCGCTTCATCGACGTCGCTCGTCGTGAGGCGGCACAGGCAGGGGTCGCGAACGCGCGCTTCCTGGTCGCCGATGTCCAGGCAAGCGAGCTCGACGGTGGTTTCGACTACGTCTTCTCGCGCTTCGGGACGATGTTCTTCGCCAACCCCGTCGTTGCCCTAGGGAACGTGCGTCAGGCGCTCGTCCCCGGCGGCCGCCTCTGCATAGTCGTGTGGCGACGCAAGCTCGACAACGACTGGCTGCACCGCGCCGAGCGAGTCGTCGAGCGGTTCTTGACCCGACCCGAGGCGACAGACGAACCAACCTGCGGGCCGGGCCCGTTCTCGATGTCAAACGCGGACACCACGACCGACGTGCTCGTGCATGCGGGGTTCGAGGAGATCTCACTGCATCGCTGCGACATCGAGATCACGATCGGCACCGACCTCGACCAGGCGGTCCAATTCGTCATGGCGCTCGGTCCCGCGGGCGAACTCATCCGCCTCGCCAGCAGCCAGGCAGAGGGACGTCGCTCGAGCATCGTCGCGGCCCTCCACGCGACGCTGGCCGGGTTGCAGGAACCTGACGGAACGGTACGGGCGTCCGCCTCCACCTGGATTATCGGGGCCCGTTCGCCAGGGCCGAGTCTGACCAGCAGCCGGCTGAGGAGGTAGACGTGTCGGCTGCTGCTGGGCGCAGATGCTGGTGATGTTCGCCGCGGGTGTGGCCAACCTGCTCTGGATGGCGCTGCTCACGGCGGTCATGGTCCACGAGAAGACACGGCCGAGCGGCGGCCGCGCGGTGCCGGTCACCGGCGTGGCGCTGCTGGCCGCGGCCTCCACGGTGCTGGCGTACGGGGCGTACGCGGCGTGAGCGCCCGGCTCTTGCAACTCTACGTCGACGGGCAGTGGGTCGCGTCGACCGGCGAGGCGACGATCGACGTCGTCAATCCGACGACCGGCCGCGTCATCGCACAGGTCCCGAGCGGCACGATCGAGGACGTCGACCATGCGGTAGCGGCGGCGCGACGGGCGTTCGACGATTGGTCGCAGACGCCGGTGGCGGAGCGAGCGAGCGTGCTGCGCAAGGTGTCGGGCGAGATCTCGAAGCGGATCGAGGAGTTCGCTCTGGCGGCGGCGACCGACATCGGCACGCCGCTGGCGGTCGGCCGCTTCATGCACGCTCAGCTTCCCGCCACCACCTTCGCCGACATGGCCGACAACATCGAGCGCTTCGAGTTCGAGAAGCGCGACAAGGACCTGGTTGTCGTGCGCGAGCCGGTCGGCGTCGCGGCCGCTATCACGCCGTGGAACTACCCGGTGCACCAGATCGCAGCCAAGGTGGCCCCTGCGCTCGCGGCCGGCTGCACGGTCGTCGTCAAGCCGAGCGAAGTGGCGCCGATGTCGGCCTGGCTGCTCGGCGAGATCTTGGCCGAGGCCGGCCTGCCAGCAGGTGTGTTCAACCTGGTCAGCGGCCTCGGGCAGGTCGTGGGCGAGGAGCTCGCACGCCACCCCGCGGTAGACATGGTGAGCTTCACGGGATCCGTGCGCGCCGGCACGCGCGTCGCCGAGCTGGCCGCCTCAGGCGTCAAGCGCGTGACGCTCGAACTCGGCGGCAAATCGCCGAATGTGGTGCTCGACGACGCCGAGGACCTGCCGGCGATCGTCCAGGGGGCAATCCGCAGCGCATTCCTGAACTCCGGCCAGACCTGCTCCGCGCTAACCCGCCTAATCGTGCCGAGGCAGCGGCTCCCCGAGATCGAGCGGCTGGCAGTCGAGATCGTCGGGAGCCAGCGCGTCGGCGATCCGACTCAGGGCGAAACGAGCCTCGGCCCAGTCGTGTCGCGGGCGCAACACGAGCGGGTGCTGGGCTACATCCACCAGGGCATCCGCGAAAAAGCGCGGCTGGTTATCGGCGGGCCCGAGCGGCCCGTGGTTGCCGGCGACGGCTACTTCGTCGCCCCGACCGTCTTCTCAGACGTACGGCCCGACATGACAATCGCGCAGGAAGAGATCTTCGGCCCGGTGCTCGCGGTCATGCCTTACGACAACGAGGAGGAGGCAATCGAGATCGCCAACGGCACCCCGTACGGGCTATCAGGCGGCGTGTGGTCAGGCGACCCCGAGCGGGCCGAGCGCGTCGCCAAGCGCCTGCGCACCGGTCAAATCAAAGTCAACGGCGGAGCCTTCAACCCGGTCGCCCCGTTCGGCGGCTACAAGCAGTCCGGTATCGGGCGCGAGCTCGGCACGGAGGGCCTCGAGGAGTACTTCGAGACAAAGGCACTGACCTTCTAAGCCCGTGCTCAAGCCCGAAGCAGGAGCCGCCGTCTCGTCGCCCGGCCGAGGTGAACCCAAGGGGCGCCTGTCGGACGCGGGAGGCGCCGTGATGGCGGAGCAGGTCGTTGGTCGAGTGGCTGCCGTGTGGCGGTACCCCGTTAAGTCGATGGCGGGCGAGCATCTCGATGCGGTGGACGTGTCGTGGCACGGGCTGGCCGGGGATCGGCGCTGGGCGTTCGTCCGTAAGGGCCTGGAACGCAGCGGCTTCCCATGGCTGACGCTCCGCGAACGCTCGGACCTCTGGAGCTTCCGTCCCAGCTTCGCTGACCGCGCCTCGCCGGACCGCTCCTCGACCCTCGTCACGACCCCGGGCGGTGAGCGGTTCGACGTCACCGACCCGGCGCTGGCTGCGCGGCTCGGTCACGGAGCCCGGGTCATCAAGCAGGACCGCGGGGTCTTCGACGCCAGCCCTCTGTCGCTTGTAACGATGCAGACGATCGCGCACGTCGCCGCGGCGGTCGGGCGCGACTTGGAGGTGCTCCGGTTCCGGCCGAACTTCGTGGTCGACGCCGCTACCGGCGCGCCGTTCGCAGAGGAGGACTGGGTCGGCGCGACGCTTCGAATCGGTGCTCTGCGGATGCGCGTCGACCGGCGCGACGGCCGCTGCGTGGTCGTCAACGTCGACCCGCAGACTGCCGAGCGCGATCCCGCCGTGCTTCGGACGATCGCCCGCGAGCGCGACGCGTACCTCGGCGTCTATGGCGCGACCGTCGAGCCCGGGCACGTGGCGGTCGGCGATCCCGTGACGCTGCCGATCTCGCGGTCATGACGTCCCGCTCAGGCGCTCCCCGGGTCGCCTCGCTACCCGCTTTATGAGCTGCACTCACTGCAGCGGATAACGACACGTCGATTACCCAGCCAATACGCGAGACCGACCCGGCGCCACCCCGCCGAGCTACAGCTTCGCGTCCACCGCCATCGCCGCGAACAGCGCCGCCAGATAGGCGAGCGAGTACAGGTAGAGCCGCAGCGCCGTGCGCCGGTCGGCATTCCTCGTCAGCCGCCACGCTCCGTAGATGAATACGGCGCCTAGGCCGACCGAGGCCACCAGGTAGGGCACCCCGAAGGCGCCTGCGCAGAACGGCAGCTGGGAGACCGCGTACAGGAGGACCGTGTAGAGCAGGATCTGGCGGCGGGTCTCGCGCTCGCCGCGCACGACCGGCAGCATCGGCACGCCGGCGCGCGCGTACTCGTCCTTCATCAGGAGCGACAGCGACCAGAAGTGGGGAGGGGTCCAGAAGAAGACGATCGCGAACAGGTAGAACGCCGTGCCCGACAGCTCGCCGGTGACGGCCGCCCAGGCCACGAGTGGCGGCACGGCTCCGGCGGCGCCTCCGATCACGATGTTCTGGGGGGTCGAGCGCTTCAGCCAGAGCGTGTAGACGAACACGTAGCCGAGCAGCCCGGACAGCGAGAGCGCTGCGGCGAGCAGGTTGACGGTGCTCGCGAACAGCGCGAAGGACGCGACCCCGAGGCCGATCCCGAACCAGAGCGCGGCCGCGGGGGCCACCCGGCCCGACGCCACGGGACGGTCGGCGGTGCGGGTCATCAGGCGGTCGAGGTCGCGGTCGAGGTAGTGGTTGATCGCCCCGGCGCCGCCCGCCGACAGCGCGCCGCCGAGGCAGGTGAGCGCTACCAGGCCGAGGGACGGCTCACCCGCGACGTACATCGTCGTGACCGTCGTGAAGAGCAGCAGCGACTGCACCTTCGGCTTGGTCATCTCGAGGTAATCCGAGACGACGACGCGCCAGCCGCTGCGGGCGGCGCGCGGCGCGGCGTGTGCCCGACCGCTCATGCAGCGATGACCTCCGCGCGCCTCGGCGCGCGCTCGCGGGCGGGCGAGAGCTGCATCGTCATCCCGAGCGACGTCGCCCAGAGGAGGGTGCCGAGTGCCAGGTGGAGCAGGATCAGGAGCTCATACTCCTCGAGCCAGACGTTCAGGGCACCGACGAGTATCTGCGCGCCCAGCAGCCCGAGCAGAGCCCAGGCGTAGCGGACCGCCACGCCCCTCCGCAGCGCGGTCACCACCAGCGCTATCACGAGGATCGAGGCGAGGTACATGAACGCCCTGTGGGTCAGGTGGATGTCGACGAGCTCGGCCTTGCCGAACGGCATGAACTCGCCGTTGCAGGTGGGGAACTGCTTGCCGCAGGCGTGGTGGGCGCCCTGGCCGAGCTGGTAGTCGGCGCGTCCGTAGTTCTGGGTTCCGGCCATGTAGCCGCCGGCCACGATCGTGCAGAAGACGAGCGCGGTCGCGGCGATCGCCAGCACGCGGATGCCCGGCCCACCGTCCTCCGGCTCGGCGCCGCGCGTGGAGCGCCACAGGTAGAGCAGCAGCCCGAGCAGGAGCATCGCGAGGCCGAGGTGGGCGGCGACGTAGACCTCCTCGAGGTTCTCCTCGACGGTCAGCCCGCCGAGCGCGCCCTGGATGCCGACGAGGACGAGCAACACGCCGGTGACCAGGCGGTATTCGCGGTAGCGCCGCCAGGCCATCACGACGAGAGCGAGCATCATGAAGCCGACCACGACCGCCAGCACCCGGTGCGTGTACTCCACGATCGAGTTGAGGTCGACGCCCGGCACGACGTCGCCGTTGCAGAAGGGCCAACCGTGGAAGCCCGAGCCGGCCGGGCCGCAGCCGAGCCCCGAGTCGGACACGCGCACGACCCCGCCCACGATGATGAGCACGAAGGTGGCGAGCAGCGTGGCGAGCGCGAGCTTCCTCACGAGGCGCCCCAGGGTAGCCGCCTACACCCCGCGCGGCGCGACCGGCTGAGCCGAGGTCTCCGGGCCCTTGGAGGCAAGCGCGACCTCGCGGCGGATGTCCTTCATCGGCTCCACGCTGCGCACGCGCGGGATCACGTCGAAGTTGTTGGCCGGCGGGGGCGAGCTCGTGAACCACTCGAGCGTGTTCCCCTTCCACGGGTCGTTGCCGGCCCGCTTGCCCTTCTTCAGGCTGATGATGATGTTCACGACGGTGATCACCACGCCGACGCCGAGGATGAACGCGCCGATCGTGGAGACCAGGTTGTAGCCGGTCACGTCGAGGTCGGAGCTGTAGTCGTACACGCGCCGCGGCATGCCCGAGAGCCCGGCCGAGTGCTGGATGAAGAAGGTGAGGTTGAAGCCGACGAACATCATCCAGAACGAGACCTTCCCGAGCCCTTCGGAGAGCAGCCGGCCGGTGACCTTCGGGAACCAGTAGTAGAGCCCCGCGAAATAGCCGAACACGCCGCCGCCGAAGATCGTGTAGTGGAAGTGCGCCACGACGAAGTAGGTGTCGTGCAGCTGCCAGTCCACCGGGAAGATCGCGAGCTGGATGCCCGAGATGCCGCCGATCACGAACAGGGCGGGCAGCGCCGCGGCGAAGAGGAGCGGCGTCTTGAACACGATCGAGCCGCGCCAGAGCGTGGCGATCCAGTTGAAGATCTTGATGCCGGTGGGCACGGCGATCGTGAACGAGGCCAGCATGAAGAACGCCAGCACGACGGTGGCCGTGGGCGTGGTGAACATGTGGTGCGCCCAGACCAGCATGCCGAGGAAGGCGATCGCGACGGTGGCCGCGGCGATCGCCTTGTAGCCGAAGATCGGCTTGCGGGCGAACACCGGCAGGATCTCGGAGATCATCCCGAAGGCCGGCAGCACCATGATGTAGACCTCGGGGTGGCCGAAGAACCAGAACAGGTGCTGCCACAGCATCGGGTCGCCGCCGCCGGTGGCGTCGAAGAACGAGGTGCCGAAGTGGCGGTCCGTCAGCAGCATCGTGACCGCGGCGGCCACGGACGGCAGAGCCGCGATCAGCAGGTAGCTGAACACGAGGATCGTCCACACGAACAGGGGCATCCGGCCCCAGCCCATCCCCGGGGCGCGCATGTTGTGGATGGTCGCCACGAAGTTGATCGCGCCCACGAGCGAGGAGAGCCCGGTGAGGTGGATGAGGAAGATCCAGGCGTCCACGCCGCCGCTCGGCGAATAGAGGTCGTCCGAGAGCGGCGCGTACATCGTCCAGCCCGCCTGCGGCGGCTCGAAGAACAGGCTGCTGTAGAACGCGACCCCGCCGAACAGCGTGAGCCAGTACGACAGCGCGTTCAGCCTCGGGAACGCCATGTCGCGCGCGCCGATCATCAGCGGGACGAGGTAGTTCCCGAAGCCCGCGATCAGCGGGATGATGAACAGGAAGACCATCGTCGTCCCGTGCATCGTCACGAGGCCGTTGTAGGTCTCCGGGCTGACCAGCGTGTTGTCCGGCTGGGCCAGCTGGAGGCGCATGATGAGCGCCTCGACGCCACCGATGATCAGGAAGACGAACGCGGTGGCGATATAGAGGATTCCGATCCTCTTGTGATCGGTCGTGGTGAGCCACGAGAGCCAGCCGCGAGGCGGCGTCTGGATGCCGTGGAGGGTGACCTCCGGGCGCGCGATGCGGCGCGGCTCGATTCGGCTACCGGCTTCCACTACTGCCCCTCAACCCCCTCGCCCCGTTCGCGTTGCTCGGCCAGCAGCTCACCCGCCTCCTGGATGTCCTGGCGCGTCTGCCGCGCCCAGTCCTCGAACTCGTCGGGCGTGACCGCCCTCACCTGCGCGCGCATGTCGGCGTGCCCGGAGCCGCACAGCTCCGCGCACTGGCCGTCGTAGACGCCCTCCTTGCCGGCGGGGATCTTGAACCAGGTCTCGTTCACGAGACCCGGTACGCCGTCGACCTTGCCGCCGAGGTCCGGGATCCACCAGGAGTGGATCACGTCCGAGGCGGTCACCTCGAGCACGACGGTCGTGTCGGTGGGAACGACCATCTCGTAGTAGGAGAAGAGCTGGTCGCCGCCGGCGTAGTCGTAGCGCCAGACGTACTGCTGGCCGTTGACCTTGATCGTCAGGAACGGCCCGCCGCTCGTGGGCGGGTCGGGCTGATCGATCGAGGCGAAACTCGCCTGCTCGGCACGCAGCCCGTTGGGGCCCGACGCCGGCGGGTTCTCGATGTCGGGCAGGTAGAGAAATGTCACCACCGTCAGCACCACGAGGATCAGGGCCGCGCCGATCGTCCACCCGATCTCGAGCGGCGTGTTGCCGTGAATCTGCTCGGCCTCGGGCCCGCCGCGCCGCGCCCTGTACTTGATGAGCGAGTACAGCAGCGTCCCCTCGACGCCGACGAAGATCACGATCCCGATGTAGAGCGTGATCTTGTAGAGCGTGTCGATGTCGACGGCGTTCTGCGAGCCGCGCGACTCGGGGGTGAAGGCGTCCGCGAAGGCGCCCGGCGCCAGGACCAGCATGCCGACGAGGGCCGCGGCCAGCGTGGCGAGCAGGGCAAGGTAAGTCCAGCGCCTGAGCAAGGCGGGCAGCATCATATCCCCGGTCCGGATGGCGGCTCCACCTCGTGGCGGGTGCCTCGAGTCAGGTGCCCTGGAAGGCCGGCTCGCGCTTCTCGACGAACGCGCTGACCCCCTCCTGGAAGTCACCCGTGCGCGCGAGCGCGTGCTGCAGCTCGGCCTCGAGATCGAGCTGGCCGTCCAGGTCCGGATAGAGCATCCGGTTGAGCGCCTTCTTCGTTCCCGCGTACGAACGCGTGGGGCCGTTGGCCAGTCGTTCCACGAGCCCACGCGCCTCGTCCATGAGCCGGTCGTCGGGGTGCACGGCGTTGACGAGACCCCACTCGAGCGCCTTGGCGGCAGGGACGCGCTCACCGAGGAGCGCCATCTCGAACGCTCGCGCCTTGCCCACGGCGGCCGGCACGAACAGCGTCGAGCCGCCGTCCGGCATCAGGCCGATGTTCACGAACGCGAGCCCGAAGAAGGACGACTCGGCGGCGAGCACCAGGTCGCAGGCGAACGCGAACGAGGCCCCGATGCCCACGGCCGGGCCGTTGACCGCGGCGATCACCGGCTTCTCGAGCCGCCGCACACCGGCGATGATCGGGTGGTAGACCTCGTGAAGCTCCTTGCGGATGTCCGGCATGCCGTCTTCCGGATGGGGGTCGAAGCCGGTCTTGAGGTCGGCGCCGGACGAGAACCCGCGGCCGGCCCCGGTCACGAGCAGCGCCCGCACGGACGGGTCGGCCGCGTCCACCGTGATCACCTGTTTGAGCTCCTGGCCGAACTCGGCCGTCCACGCGTTCAGCGAGTCCGGCCGGTTGAGCGTGATGCGCCCGACCCCCTCGTCCTGGTCCCAGATGACGGTCTCGTAGCTCAATTAGAGCCTCCTCTTCGACGTGCGTCCGGCGGCAGCGTATCCCGCAGCGAGCTCCTCCACGCCCCGCTCGATGGCCGGCTCGGCGATGCGCCCGTAGCCGAGCAGCAGGGCCGGGGGTGCCTCCCCCACGGAGTGCTCGCCGAGGCCGTAGAGGCCGACCCCGCGGGCGCGGGCGGCCTCGAGCACCGCGTCCTCGCGCGTGCCCGGGGGCAGCCGGAGGACAAGGTGCAGGCCGGCCGCGATGCCGGCCGGCTCACAGCCGGGCAGGTGACGGGCGAGCGCGGCGACCAGCCGGTCGCGGCGTCGCCTGTAGACGGCGCGCGTGCGCCGCAGGTGGCGGTCGAGCTCGCCGCGCTCGAGGAAGTCGGCGAGGGCAAGCTGCTCGACCACCGGCGTGCCGAGGTCATCGCGCTCCTTGGCGGCGACCAGATCAGCGGCGATGCCTTCGGGGGCGACCATCCAGCCGAGCCGCAGGCCGGGTGCGAGCGTCTTCGAAACCGAGCCCGCATACACCACCCGGCCGGGCGCGAGGCCCTGGACGGCGCCGACCGGGGCACGGTCGTAGCGGTACTCGGCGTCGTAGTCGTCCTCGAGCACGAGCCGCCGGCCGGCGGCCGCCCACTCGATCAGGGCGGCGCGGCGTGCGGGGGAGAGCACCACACCCGTCGGGAACTGGTGGGCCGGTGTCACGACGACGGCGTCGAGCGGGGGCGAGCAGCGCGTCTCGAGCAGCTCGGCGCGCAGGCCCTGCTCGTCGACCGGGACCGGCACGGTCTCGAGCCCGGTCGACGCGAGCTGCACCCGCGCCGGACCGCTCCCCGGCTCCTCGAACCCGATCCGCCGGGAGCCGCGCTCGACCAGGGTGCGCCCGAAGATCGCCATGCCCTGCGCCATCCCCGAGGTCACGATCACGCGCTCGGGATCGCACGCCGCTCCGCGCACGCGGCCCAGGTAGGAGGAGAGCGCGCGCCGGAGCTCGGGCGCGCCACGCGGATCGCCGTAGTCGAGGCGGGCGTCCGGGGCGTCGCGAAGCGCGCGGCGGAGCGCAGCGAGCCAGGCGCCGCGAGGAAAGAGCGAGACATCCGGGCGGCCGGGGCGAAAGTCGAAGCGGGGCAGCCGCTCGGCCGCCGGTGCGGGCGCCGCCGTCGCCGGCGGCGAGGCGGCCTGGGCCACGCGCGTCGACCCGCCCGGGCGCGAGATCAGGTAGCCCTCTGCGGCGAGCTGCGAGTAGGCCTCGACCACGACCCCGCGCGAGACGCCCAGCTCGCCGGCAAGGCTGCGGCTCGAGGGCAGCGACGTGCCGGGCATGAGCCGCTCGTCGCGCACCGCCTCGCGCAGCTGCTCCTCGATCTGGGCGCGAAGCGAGGGGCGCGTCCTGTCGAGGGTGATCAAGAGGTCGAGGGTCATCGCCGTACGGCCAACTGGTCCTTGAACCGAGCGTCCAACTGGTCCTTCCGCTCGAACCAGTTCGATCATACGGTGACGGCTATGGCACCGACCCCCAGCCCGCACCCGTCGTGAGCGCGACCCTGCGCGGCTCGCTGCTCGCGACGCTCGCGCTCGCCGCCGTGGGCTCGCTCGTGGCGGCCTCCGACGCGGTCGAGGGCTACCCGCTCGCCGAGGGCCAGTTCGTGCGCTACCTGCTCGCGGCGGCGATCCTGGTCGCGCTGGCGCGAGGGCGGCTCCCCCGGCTCAGCGCCCGCGAGGCGCTCGGGCTCGCGGCGCTCGCCGCCACGGGCCTCGTGCTGTTCAACTTCTTCGTGATCGAGGGCGTCCGCGAGACCGACCCGGCCACGGTGGGCGTGATCGTCGGCTGCGTCCCCGTGGTGCTGGCCGTGGCCGCGCCACTGCTCGAGCGGCGCCCGTTGAGCGGCCGCGTGCTGCTGGCCGGCGTGGTCGTGGCAGCCGGCGCGGCCGGCGTCCAATGGGCAGACGGCGGCATCACCTGGCTCGGCCTCGGCCTCGCCCTCGGCGCGCTCGCCTGTGAGGCCGCCTTCTCCCTGCTCGCCGCGCCGCGACTCGAGCGCCTCGGCCCACTCGCCGTGTCCGCCTACGCGTGCCTGTTCGCGCTGCCGCTGCTCGCTGCCTGGAGCCTTGTGGCAGGGGGGCCGGAGCTGCCGGCGCCGAGCGCCGCGGAGCTGTCGGCGCTCGTCTACCTGGGGGCGATCGTCACGACCGGCGGCTTCGTGTCCTGGTACACGGCGGTGAGGCTCCTCGGGGTCGAGCGCGCGGGCCTCTTCTCCGGCGTGCTGCCGGTGAGCGCACTCGCCTGCTCGGCCGCGCTGGGGGCGGCCGACGTGACCCCGGAGCGGCTCGCGGCGGTGGCGGTGGTGGCCGCCGGGATCACACTGGGCGTGCGTCGGGGGCGCCCGCCGGCGCGCCGTGCGCGCGCAGCGGGCCGCGCCCGGCGAGGCCGCTCACGTGCAGGTCTAGAGGCCCCATTTCGCACCGCGCTGACGCTTGCGTCTTGCGCAGCGCTTGAAGCGGTGCGAGGCTGTCAGCCCTGCAAACCCGAATTTCCGCTCCGGGGACTGGCCCCGTGCAGCGTGACCACCAATTGGGAGGATGCTGGTGGCCCGTTCCAAGTCCGCAGTTGCGCCTGTGAAGCGTGCGAAGACCGTGACGCCCGAGGCGACTGACGGACGAACCGCCACCGGACAGCCCTCCCCCTCCGGCCAGGCCGATGGCACGGTCGACGCGGCGGTGCTCGAGGAGATCCTCGAGGCGCTCGTCGCTGCCCGCGACGGCGACTTCTCCCGCCGGCTCTCGCGCCGCCGCCAGGGGGTCGTGGGCGAGATCGGGGCGGCCTACAACGAGCTCGTAACGATGAACGGGAAGATGGAGAAGGAGCTCGGGCGCATGCGCCGGGTGATCGGCCGCGAGGGCCGCATGGACCAGCGCGCGTCGCTGGGCCCGGCCGGCGGCGGCTGGGAGGCGAGCGTGGAGTCGCTCAACGCGCTGATCGACGACCTGGTGCGCCCCACGACCGAGGTCGCGCGGGTGCTCGACGCCGTGGCCGACGGCGACCTCGACCGCAAGATGGCGCTCACGATCGAGGGCCAGCCCGTCAAGGGCGAGTTCCTGCGCATCGGCACGACCGTGAACACGATGGTCGACCAGCTCTCGTCGTTCGCGGACGAGGTCACCCGCGTGGCGCGCGAGGTCGGGACCGAGGGCAGCCTGGGCGGCCAGGCCGAGGTCAAGGGCGTGTCCGGGACCTGGCGCGACCTCACCGAGTCGGTGAACCTGATGGCGGACAACCTCACTGAGCAGGTCCGCGGCATCGCCGAGGTGACGACGGCGGTCGCCCGGGGCGACCTGTCGAAGAAGATCACCGTCGAGGCCAAGGGCGAGGTCGCGGCGCTCGCCGACACGATCAACACGATGGTCGACCAGCTCTCGTCGTTCGCGGACGAGGTCACGCGCGTCGCGCGCGAGGTGGGAACCGAGGGCAAGCTCGGCGGCCAGGCGGAGGTCGAGGGCGTGTCCGGCACCTGGCGCGACCTCACCGAGAACGTCAACTCGATGGCCTCGAACCTGACTGACCAGGTCCGCAACATCTCCTACGTGGCGCAGGCCGTGGCGCGTGGCGACCTCACCCAGAAGATCACCGTCGAGGCCAAGGGCGAGGTGGCGGAGCTCGCCGACACGATGAACGAGATGACCGACACGCTGGCGATCTTCGCCGACCAGGTCACGAGCGTCTCGCGCGAGGTGGGGACCGAGGGCAAGCTCGGCGGCCAGGCCGAGGTGCCGAACGTCTCAGGCACGTGGAAGGACCTCACCGAGTCGGTGAACCTGATGGCCAACAACCTCACCGACCAGGTGCGGAACATCGCGCAGGTCACGACCGCGGTGGCCGAAGGCGACCTGACCCAGAAGGTCACCGTGGACGTCAAGGGCGAGATCCTCGAGCTGAAGGAGACCGTCAACACGATGGTCGACCAGCTGTCCTCGTTCGCGGACGAGGTCACGCGCGTGGCGCGCGAGGTGGGAACCGAGGGCAAGCTCGGCGGCCAGGCCGAGGTCAAGGGCGTGTCCGGCACCTGGCGCGGGCTCACCGAGTCGGTGAACCTGATGGCCAACAACCTCACCGACCAGGTGCGCTCGATCGCGCAGGTGTCTACGGCGGTGGCCGAGGGCGACCTGTCGCAGAAGATCGCGGTCGAGGCCAAGGGCGAGGTGGCCGCGCTCGCCGACACCATCAACAAGATGGTCGACCGGCTGCGCTCGTTCGCGGCCGAGGTCACGCGCGTTGCGCGCGAGGTGGGTACCGAGGGCAAGCTCGGCGGCCAGGCCGAGGTCGAGGACGTGTCCGGAACGTGGCGCGGCCTCACCGAGAACGTGAACTCGATGGCGTCGAACCTGACCGATCAGGTCCGAAACATCGCCGAGGTCACGACGGCGGTGGCGAACGGCGACCTGTCCAAGAAGATCACCGTCGACGCCCAGGGCGAGATCCTCGAGCTCAAGAGCACGGTCAACACGATGGTCGACCAGCTCAACGCGTTCGCGGGCGAGGTCACGCGCGTGTCCAAGGAGGTCGGCACGGACGGCAAGCTCGGCGGCCAGGCCGAGGTCGAGGGCGTGTCGGGCACCTGGCGCAGCCTCACCGAGTCGGTCAACTTCATGGCTTCGAACCTGACCGACCAGGTGCGCTCGATCGCCGACGTCACAACGGCTGTCGCGAACGGCGACCTCTCGAAGAAGATCATGGTCGACGCCAAGGGCGAGATCCTCGAGCTCAAGAACACCATCAACACGATGGTCGACCAGCTCAACTCGTTCGCCGCCGAGGTCACGCGCGTGGCGCGCGAGGTGGGCACCGAGGGCTCGCTGGGCGGGCAGGCGGAGGTGGCCGGGGTGTCCGGCACGTGGCGCGGCCTCACCGAGTCGGTCAACTCGATGGCCTCCAACCTCACCGACCAGGTCCGCAACATCTCTCAGGTCGCGCAGGCCGTGGCGCGCGGCGACCTCACGCAGAAGATCACGGTCGACGCCAAGGGCGAGATCCTCGAGCTGAAGGAGACCCTCAACACGATGGTCGACCAGCTCTCCTCCTTCGCCGACGAGGTCACGCGCGTGGCCAAGGAGGTCGGCACCGAGGGCAAGCTGGGCGGCCAGGCTCAGGTGGAGGGCGTGTCCGGCACCTGGCGCGGGCTCACCGAGAACGTCAACCAGCTGGCGTCGAACCTGACGACGCAGGTGCGCGCGATCGCCGAGGTGTCCACGGCGGTCACCCAGGGCGACCTCACGCGCTCGATCACCGTCGAGGCCAGGGGAGAGGTGGCGGACCTCTCGGACAACATCAACCAGATGATCGCCAATCTGCGCGAGACCACGCGCCAGAACGAGGAGCAGGACTGGCTCAAGACCAACCTCGCGCGCATCTCGGGGCTGATGCAGGGCCAGCGCGACCTCGAGACCGTGTCGCAGCTGATCATGTCGGAGCTCTCGCCGGCGGTGTCGGCGCTGCACGGGGCCTTCTTCATCGCCGAGTTCGAGGACGAGGAGCAGGGCTACGAGCTGCGTCTCCTGGCGAGCTACGGGTACACCCGCCGGCGCTCCGTGGCCAACCGCTTCCGGGTCGGCGAGGGCCTCGTCGGCCAGGCCGCGCTCGAGAAGAAGCCGATCCTGATCAACGACCCGCCCGCGGAGTACATCCATATCTCGTCCGGGCTCGGCGAGGCCGCGCCGCGCAAACGTGATCGTGATCCCGGTGCTGTTCGAGGAGCAGGTGCTGGCCGTGATCGAGCTGGCGTCGTTCCGGCCCTTCAGCGAGATCATCCTGCAGTTCCTCGATCAGCTGACCGAGACGATCGGAGTCGTCCTCTCGACGATCATCGCCAACATGCGTACCGAGCAGCTCCTGCAGCAGTCTCAGTCCCAGGGGCAGGAGCTACAACAGCAGTCGCAGGCACTCCAGGCCCAGCAGGAGGAGCTGCGGCAGACCAACGAGGAGCTCCAGGAGAAGGCGGAGCAGCTCGCGCGCCAGAACCGCGACATCGAGATCAAGAACCGCGAGATCGAGACCGCGCGCCGCTCACTCGAGGAGAAGGCGGAGCAGCTCGCGCTCAGCTCGAAGTACAAGTCGGAGTTCCTGGCGAACATGTCGCACGAGCTGCGTACGCCGCTCAACTCGCTCCTGATCCTGTCCAAGGTGCTGAGCTCCAACGAGACCGGCAACCTCACCAGCAAGCAGGTGGACTCGGCCGCGACGATCCACAACGCGGGCTCGGACCTGCTCGCGCTCATCAACGACATCCTCGACCTGTCCAAGGTCGAGGCCGGCAAGATGGACGTCCACGCCGGGCGGACCTCGCTCGCGGGCGTGCGCGACTTCGTGGAGCGCTCGTTCCGGCCGCTGGCCGAGGAGAAGGGGCTGTCGTTCGAGATCGAGATCGAGCCCGAGAGCCCGGGCAGCATCGAGACCGACGAGCTGCGGCTCCAGCAGGTCCTCAAGAACCTCCTGTCGAACGCGTTCAAGTTCACGGAGCGCGGCTCGGTCAAGCTGTCGATCGGCCCCGCACCGGCGCGAGCTGCAGTTCGCCGGCGAGGGACTCGCGCACGCCGGCCGCGTCGTCGCGTTCTCGGTCACCGACAGCGGCATCGGCATCCCGCCGGACAAGCTCAGGCTGATCTTCGAGGCCTTCCAGCAGGCCGAGGGCTCGATCAGCCGCCGCTTCGGCGGCACGGGGCTCGGCCTCTCGATCAGCCGCGAAATCGCGAGGCTGCTCGGCGGCGAGATCAGGGTCGAGAGCGTGGAGGGCGAGGGCGCCACGTTCACGCTCTACCTGCCGGAACGGCACCGACCCCTCGAGCGGCACGCGGAGCCGCTCGAGATCTCCGAGCTGACCGAGGCGCCGGGCTCGGCCAACGGCGGCCCGCGCGGCGAGAGCGCCGTGCTGCCCGAGCCGCTCACCGACGACCGCTCGAACCTCACGCCGGGGGACCGGGTGGCGCTCGTGATGAGCGAGGACGCCGAGCTCGCCCGCAAGGCGGTGGGGGTCGCGCACGAGGAGGACTTCAAGTGCCTGCTCGCGCTCCGCGGCGACGCCGGGCTCGCCCTCGTTCACGAGTTCATGCCGGAGGCGGTCGTGCTCAGCCGGGAGCTGCCTAAGGTCGACGGCGAGGCCGTGCTCGACCACCTGAAGCGCCATCCGCAGACCCGGCACATCCCTGTCTACGTGCTGGCCGAGGAGGACCGGGCGCACGAGGCTCGCCGGTCCGGTGCGGTCGGGTTCGCGGCCAAGCCGCTCAGCACCGAGGCGCTCGGCGGCGTGTTCCAGGAGCTGGGCGAGTTCCTCGACAGGCGCACGTGCTCGGTTCTCGTGGTCGAGGACGACGAGCGCGAGCGCGACGTCCTCATCGAGCTGATCGGCGGCGGTGACGTCAAGGTCGTCGGCGCGGCGTCGCCCGACCAGGCGCTCGCCGAGCTCGACAGCGCACCGTACGAGTGCGTGGTGCTCGACCTGGGCCTCGGGGACGGGGACGGCTTCTCCCTCCTCGAGCGCATCAAGCGGACCAAGCGCCACCGCGACCTGCCCGTGATCGTGCACACCGGCAAGGACCTGTCGGCGAAGGACGAGGCGCGGCTCCGGCGCTACGCCGAGTCGATAGTCGTCAAGGACGCGCGCTCGCCCGAGCGCCTGATCGCCGAGACCTCGCTCTACCTCCACCGCGTCGAGTCGCGCATGCCGGCCGAGCAGCGCCGCATGCTCGAGCGGCTGCACACGACCGACGAGGTCTTCGACGGCAAGAAGGTGCTGATCGTGGACGACGACGTCCGCAACGTCTTCGCGCTGACGAGCGTGTTCGAACGGCGCGGGATGGAGGTGGTGTTCGCAGAGAACGGCCGCGACGGGATCCGGGCGCTGGAGGAGAACCCCGACGTCTCGCTCGTCCTGATGGACATCATGATGCCCGAGATGGACGGGTACGAGGCCACCCGCGCGGTCCGCGAGATGCCGGCGTTCGAGCAGCTGCCGATCGTCGCGCTCACGGCCAAGGCGATGAAGGGCGATCGCGAGAAGAGCATCGCCTCCGGGGCCTCCGACTACATCACCAAGCCGGTGGACATCGACCAGCTGCTCTCGCTGATGCGGGTGTGGCTGCACAGGTGACGGAAACCCCCGGCATCCTGGTCGTCGACGACCAGCCGGCGACGCTCACGGCCTTGGAGGAGCTGCTCGCGCCGCTGGGGCACAACGTGACCACCGCCCGCTCGGGGGAGGAGGCACTCAGGCGGCTCCTCGACGAGGACTTCGGGGTGATCGTCATGGACGTCCGGATGCCGGGCATGGACGGCTTCGAGACCGTCGAGCTGATTCGCCAGCGGCGCCGCCACGAGCACACCGCGATCATGTTCCTGACGGCCGCCGACGCCGACGCAGAGCAGATCCGGCGCGGCTACTCGGCGGGCGCCGTCGACTACATCGTCAAGCCCGTCGATCCGGACGTGCTGCGCTCGAAGGTCGCGATGCTGCTCGCGCTCGTGCAGAAGAACGCCGAGCTGCGCGAGTCCGAGCGCCGCTTCCGGGCGGCATTCGAGAGCGCTCCCATCGGCATGGGCCTCAGCTCGGTGGACGGCCGCTGGATCGAGGTCAACAACGCTCTCTGCGACATGCTCGGGCTGCCGCGTGCCGACCTGCTGGAACGCCCGCCGGCCGAGCTGGCCCATCCAGAGGACCGAGAGCGCCATCAGAGTGCGCTCGAGCGGGTGATGCGCGACAGGCGCGGGTTCCACCAGGCCGAGCTGCGCTTCATCCGCAGCGACGGCGAGGTCGGCTATGCGCTCGTGAGCCTCTCGCTGTCCCTTGACACCCAGGAGCGCCCGCTCCATCTCATCTGGCAGGTGCTCGACATGACCGACCGGCGCCGCGCGGCCATGGAGACCGCCGCGCGGGTCCGGGCGGAGACCCTCGCCGGCACGCTCTCGAAGCTTCAGCAGGTGACGGCGGCGGCCCTCGAGCAGCAGAGGTTGCGCGGCACGCTCGAGGCGCTGGTCGAGGGGATCGGCGAGGCCTTCGGCGCCGACCTCGCGCGGATACTCCTCCGCGACGCGGAGGACGAGTCGCGGCTGCGCGTCGGCGCCGCGAGCGGGTTCCGGGGGCTCGCGCCCGGGGCCCCGGTGCCGCTCACAGGCGTGCTCGACCAGGTCCTGGCCGGCCCGCGGACGATCACGCTCGCCGACCTCTCCGCCGGAGACCGAGCTGGATCCGGCACTCGCCGCGGGGAAGCCGCGCGCCTTGATGGCCACCTCGCTGACGGTGAACGGGAAGGTGGAGGGAGTCGTGGAGGTCGGCCTCTGCTCCTCCCGGCGCTGGAACGCCGACGAGGAGAGCCTGCTCGTCCTCATGGCCGACCGTGCCGGCTTCGCGATCGCCAACGCGAGGGCATACGAGCGCCAGCTCGGAGACGGTGGAGGTGTTCCAGCACAGCCTGCTCCCCAAGGAGCTGCCCCAGCCCGACGGTGTGCGCATCGGCGCCAAGTACGAGTCGGGCGGCGCCGTGGGGGGCGACTGGTACGACGCGGTCGAGCTCGGCGGCGGGCGGATCGGCGTGGCGATGGGCGACGTGGTTGGCCACGGTCTCGGGGCCGCGGCGCTGATGGCTCAGCTACGGCACGCGACGCGCGCGTACGCGCTCGAGGGGCATTCGCCCGGGTGGCGTGCTCGACCGGCTCGACAGCCTGGTTCGCAGCCTTGACGGCGGCCAGATGGCGACGCTCCTGTATCTCGTCGTCGAGCCCGATCGCGCGTCGGTGCGGCTCGCCAATGCAGGGCACGTGCCGCCGCTCATCATCGATCCGGACGGGCGCGCCCGAGTACCTGGATGCGCCGCCCAACCCGCCGCTGGGCGTGTTCGAGAGCGCGAGCCACAGCGAGGTCGAGCTGGAGCTGAAGCCCGGCGCGACGCTGGTCCTCTACACCGACGGGCTCGTCGAGAAGCGCGGCGTCTCCATCGACGTGGGGCTGGACGCGCTGCGCGCGGCCGCGCGCGACCCCGGCGAGGACCCCGAGGCGCTCTGCGAGCGGCTCATCAAGGCGATGCTGCAGGTGCACAAGGCCGACGACGACATCGCTGTGCTCGTGCTCCGGGCGCTCCCGGTCCCCGCAGGCCCGCTGCGGCTAGAACTCCCCGCCGATCCGGAGCGAGCTCAGCTCGATGCGCCGCCAGCTGATGCGCTGGCTGCGGGCCCGGGGGATCGAGGACGGGGACCTGGACGCAATACAGATCGCGTGCCACGAGGCCTGCTCGAACGCGGTCGAGCACGGCTGCGGCTTCGGGCCCGGAACCGTCACCGTCGAGGCGGCGACTCGACAACGGCCGGATCGAGATCGAGGTGCGCGGACAGCGGCCACTGGGTGGAGCGCCCGGACGGGCCGCTCCCGTTCCGCGGACACGGGCTGCCGCTCATGGAGGCGCTGATGGACTCGGTGGAAGTGGTGCGGGGGGACGAGGGGACGTCGATCCGCCTCGCCAGGCAGGTGCCGTGCCAAGCTTCGGAGGAGTGCTCCTCGACTCAGTCGAATGGCTCGGCCACTCGGGCTTCCGCATCGCCGTCGGAAGAGCGTTCGTCTACATAGACCCGTACCGGGTTCCCGAGGGCTCCCCGCCGGCAGACCTCATCCTGGTCACGCACGGCCACTACGACCACTTCTCGCCTGGGGACGTCGAGCGCCTGTCGACGCGGGACACCTGGCTCGTCGGCCCCGCCGCCGTGGCGGAGCGCGTGAGTGGGCAGGTGCACTCGATCGCTCCCGGCGAGGCGCTCGACGACGAGCTCATCCGTGGGGTGCACGTCGCGGCGGTCGCCGCCTACAACACGTCCAAGCTGGACGGGGAGGGCAGGCCCTTCCACCCGCGTGACGCCGGCTGGGTGGGATACGAGCTGAACGTGCGGGGCGAGCGGCTGTACCACTCCGGCGACACCGACGTGATCCCCGAGATGGACAGCGTGACCGGCGTAGACGTGGCGCTGCTGCCGGTGAGCGGCACCTACGTGATGACCGCCCAGGAGGCCGCCGAGGCGGCCCGCCGGATCCAGCCGGGCGTGGCCGTCCCGATGCACTGGGGTGAGCACATGGGCACCGAGGCCGACGCGCGCAGGTTCGCGGAGCACGCCGACGTTGAGGTGCGGATTCTCCAGAAGGTGGGTAGGTGAGGCGGGTGAAAAGAACCCTCGTAGTCGCCATCGCCGGCGCCGCCCTCGCGGGCGTTGCCGCCTCAGCCGCATCCGCCGCCACCATCACGGTGGGCACGCCGTGCGCCCGCTACGTGCCGGGCCTCGCCGGCCAGCAGTGGATCCCCATCGCGGGCTCCGGCTTTACGCCGAACACCAATCCGGCATTCAACGCCGTCGAGCTCAACTACGACAACGGTGACCTCGGGGCCTTCACGCCACTTGCCGTCGACGGCTCGTTCGGCACGAACGTGTTCATGCCGAGCGACTTCATCAGCTCCAGCTCGGGCCGCACCAAGACCTACACGTTGATCGCGACGGACCGCCAGACGCCCGGCGTCACCGCCGCCGCGCCGTTGACGCTGGTGCGGGCCGGAGCCGACGTGAAGCCGGCCCGCGTGCGCCGCAACCTCGGCAGAAAGGTGCGCTGGTCCGTCTACGGCGCACCCACCGGGGCCCGGGTCTACGCGCACTGGACGTTCAAGGGCCGCCGTTACGCGACGCGTGGGCTCGGCAGTGCGAAGGGGGCGTGCGGAATCGCGAGCAAGAAGCAACCCTTCCTGCCCGTGGCGGCACGCTCGGGAACGTGGAAGGTCTACCTCACCCCCGGGAAGAAGTTCGTCCGCCGGAGCGCGCTGTTCCGCCTCGACCTGAGCGTGTTCCGCAGCGTCAGCAGCCGGGCTAGCTCGGCGCGCCTGCGCTGACGGCCAAGAAGCTCCTGAACCACCGGCGCCAGCGCGGCGGCCGAGACGGCGTGCGTCTGGCCCGGCAGCGTCCGGCGCTCGGCATTGGGGAGAAGCTCCCCGAGCGCGTCGGCGCCGCTGTGCATGAAGGCGTCGCTCGCTCCGCCGTCGATCACCAGCGTCGGCATCGTGACCGCGGCCCAGCGGCGGGCCGGCAAGGGCTTGCCCGACATGGTGTCGCCCATGATCCTGCCGTCGTAGGCGATCGTGTGGGCCACCCCTTCGATGACCGACCAGCTGGGGTCGTCGCGCATCGGCGCCACGAACTCGGCAGGCACGCCTGCGGCCTTGGTGAGGAAGTACTCGGCCGCGTCACCGCGGCGGCCGTCGGAAACGAGCCTGTCGAGCTGCTCGACATAGTCGTCCGGCAGCGGGGGCCGGCTGCCGTCGACCACGAAGGGAGGCTCGTAGACAGCCAGCCTCGGGATGTCCAGTCCGCTCGCGGCGGCGTCGAGGGCGAGGACTGCACCCGACGAGAAACCGACGAGGAACGCCGACCCGCTTGCTTCGGCGATCAACGCCGCGAGGTCTTCCACCTCGCGCTCGACGGCATACGGCGGCGTGTCGCCGCTCTCGCCGCGACCGCGCCGGTCGTAGGTGATCACGGCGAACTGCGGAGCAAGCAGAGCCACCAGCTCCCTGGCGGTCGGGTTGATGGCTCGATAGTCGGTGGCGCCTCCCACCAGGATGATCGGGGGCCCATCGCCCACTTGGTCGAAGGCGATTTCGGTGCCGTCGCTCGAACGTACCTTGGTCATGGGATCTCCTCGTGTGGTCGCGAGATGGTTTTCCCATCAAGACCGGGCAGAGCGGCGGAACTAATCGCTGGTCTGCTAGCGGCGGGGCACGTCGCGGCGCGGCCTGAGGGCCGCTCCCAGGAACAGCAGGCCAAGTCCGACGATCGCCATCGCGCCGAGCTCGAGGCCCGTCGAAGGCAGGCCGCCGCCGCCCGTGTCGGCGACCGGCCCGGCAAGCTCCTCGGTGGCGGGATCCTCCACCAGCGTCTGGGAGGACGCCTCGGCAGGAGCTGCCTCGGCGGTCTGCTCCTCGCCGCCGGGCGTCGTGGGTTGCTCCGCCTGGCCTGCGTGAGCGTGCGGCCCATCGGTCTCTTCGCCGGCGTCGGCCGTCTGCTCGGACTCAGCCGTCGAGGGCGCCACGCTCCCGCCGCCCCGCAGCTCGACGACCGGCTCGACCGGCTCCGCGAGCGTGCCGCCCGACCGGGAGACCGCCGACCGCTGATCGGCCGGGGTGGCGAACGCCGTGCCGACCGCGGCGAGCGCCGCCAGCAGGGCCAGGGCGGACAGGAGGGCGCGCGAGCTCGTCATGCTGCGACGCTCTTCGATGCCTCGCGCGATCCTCCTCCGCGCTGCACGGGCGGTTGCCCCGGGTATGCTGCCTCAGCCTTGCGAAGCACTCGCGCCCTGCGATCGCTCGCGTGGGGCGTGGTGGCGATCGGAGTCGTCACGCCGCTGGTCAGGCACCGGCTGAGACTCCGTGCCCCCGTGGTGTCGGCGCTCACATGGCCGGCTCCCGCCGCGCTCGCGCTTGCTGCGCCCCGCACCCCGTTGCGCGACGCGGCCATCTACGCCCTCCAGATGTGGGCGTACTTCGCGCACTACGACATGCCAGACGACGATCCGGAGGCTCTGCTCCGCCGCCTGAAGGTCGACTACCCGATCCGCTTCGACGAGGCCATCGCATGCGGGACCGCGCCGACGCTCCGCCTACAGCGCTCGCTCGGGCGTGAGGGGCACGTGGGGCCGCTCGAGTACGCGCTCTCCGTCGTGCACTGGAGCTGGTTCCTCGTTCCCCACGGGACGGTCGCCTACATCCTGCTGCGCCATCGCGACAAGTTCCCCCGCTCTGCGGTCCTGATGGCGGCCTGCTTCGACCTCGGCTGCGTCGTCTACTGGGTGGTGCCGACCGCCCCGCCCTGGTGGGCGGGCGAGAACGGGAACATGCCGCCTGTCAGGCGCATCATGGCCGAGGCCGGTGAGCGCTTCTGGCGACGCCTCTGGCGCCCGCTTTACCATTCGTTGCAAGGCAACCCCTTCGCCGCCATGCCTTCGCTGCACTTCGGAACATCAGTCATGGCAGCCCGGCTGCTGTCACAGATCGGACCCGGCCTCGCCGCGGTCGGATGGGCCTATGCCCTGACGCTCGGCTTCGGGCTCGTCTATCTCGGCGAGCACTACGTGATGGACCTGCTGGCCGGCCTCCTGCTGGCCGAGGGAATCTGGCGCGCCGCGCCGCGCCTCGATCCGGCGATCACGACGATCGCCCGGGCCGTTCAGCGACTGGAGCCGCGGGCCGGGTGATGGCGGCGGAGCAGCGCCGCCGCCTGGAGGAGCGCCTCCATCTGGGTGATCAGGGTCCCCTCCCGGACGAGGATCCATCGTTCGACGACACCACCGAGGACCGCAGCGAGGACGAGGAGGTCGGACGCCTCCAGGCGCTGTTCAGCGACCCGCGCAAACTGGCCCTCGGTGCGCTGTTCGTCGTGCTGGTCGTGGTCGCGATCTATGTCCTGCTGCCGAAGCTCATCGGCGTCGAGGAGGCCGTCGACAAGCTCGACGACGGGGTCTGGTACTGGATTGTCGCGGCGGTCTTCTTCAACGTGCTCGCGTTCGTCGCCTACGTGGCGCTGTTCCGCGGGGTCCTCGGCGGGACGCACGACGATGAGCTGCACCGCCGGCTCGACGCGCGGGCGTCATACCAGATCACGATGGCCGGATTGGCCGCCACGCGCATCTTCTCCACCGCCGGGGCCGGCGGGATCGTGCTCACCTACTGGGCGCTGCGGAAGGCCGGCATGCCGCGTCGCCGCGCGGCCTGCCGCATGGTGGCCTTCCTGGTCCTCACCTACGCGGTCTACCTCTTGGCGCTCGTTGTCTTCGGGATCCTGCTGCGCACGCACGTCCTGCCCGGGCCGGCGCCGGTCGGCGGCACGATCGTGCCCGCCGCGCTGGCCGCGGGGGTGATGGGGGTGTTCCTCCTGATCGCCTTGATCCCGCAGGACTTCGAGCGCCGGATCGAGCACTTCGCGGGCGGGTACCGGCGAGTGCGCTACCTGCAACGGCTCGCCAAGGGGCCGGCCACGCTCGCCACCGGGACCCGAACGGCGCTCGCCTACCTGCGCCATCCCAGCCGCGGCGCCCTCGCCGTGACCGGTGCGGTGGGCTTCTGGGCGGCCAACATCGCCATCCTCTGGGCGAGCTTCGAGGCATTCGGCGGCGACGTGCCCTTCGCCGTGCTCGTGCAGGGCTTCTTCGTCGGCCTGGCCGCGAACCTGATTCCCTCCCCGGCGGGCGGCGTCGGCTCCGTGGACGCCGGCATGATCTTCGCGTTCGACGTCCTGTTCGGGGTCCCGAGCGCCGTCGTTTTCCCCGCCGTGCTCACCTATAGGGTGATCGCGTTCTGGCTGCCGATTCCGCCCGGCATCGTCGCCTTCTTCCAGTTGCGCGGTACGGTGGCGAGGTGGGAACGCGAGCGGGCGGCCGTGGGGGTTGGCGCTCCCGCACTTCAGAAAGTAAAGTAATAGGCGGAAATGGACACAGAAATCAGGGAAATCGAGAACGTCGTCATCGTCGGTAGCGGCCCGGCCGGCTACACGGCCGCGCTCTACACCTCGCGGGCGGACCTGGATCCGCTCATGATCGAGGGCTTCGCGTGGGGCGGCCTGCTTCAGCAGACGACCGATGTCGAGAACTACCCGGGCTACCCCGAGGGCGTGATGGGGCCGGCGATGATGCAGGACTTCCGCGACCAGGCGGGGCGCTTCGGCACGCGCTTCATCACCGACGACGCGACGAAGCTCGAGCTATCGGACCAGCCGGGCGGCCTCCACACCGTGCACGTGGGCGGCCGGGAGATCAAGACGCGCGCCGTGATCCTGGCGATGGGCGCCGAGCCCAAGAAGCTGGGCGTGCCCGGCGAGGAGGAGCTGGCCTCGCGCGGCGTCTCTTACTGCGCCACCTGCGACGCCGCCTTCTTCCGCGGCAAGCGGACGATGGTGGTGGGCGGCGGCGACACGGCCATGGAGGAGGCGACCTTCCTGTCCAAGTTCGCGGACGAAGTGGACATCGTCCATCGCCGGCCCGAGTTCCGGGCCTCGGCGATCATGCTCGACCGCGCCAAGGAGATCGACAACATCGAGCTGGTCACGCCGTACGTGGTCAAGAGCTTCGACGCCGGCGAGGACGGATCGCTTTCGCAGGCGGTGCTCGAGAACACCCAGGACGGCTCCGAGAAGGAGCTGCCGATCGGGGGCGCCTTCATCGCCATCGGCCACCGGCCGAACTCCCAGCTCCTCGAGGGGCAGCTCGATCTCGACGAGGAGGGCTACGTGCTCGTGGAGGGGCGCTCCACGAAGACCAAGCTGCCGGGCGTCTTCGCCGCCGGCGACCTGACCGATCGCGTCTACCGCCAGGCCGTGACGGCCGCGGGCACGGGCTGCATGGCGGCCCTGGACGCCGAGGCCTACCTGCGCGACACGCCGGTCGACGCCGAGGCGCACTGGGCCGGCCTGCCGGAGCGGATCGAGGCGGCAGCGGAGTCGGCCGCGGGCTGACGGCCCCGGCCTCATGCCCGAGGCCTGGACGAACTGGGCGCGGCAGCAGCGCTGCGCGCCCGAGCGAATAGCGCGGCCCGGCTCCGAGGAGGAGCTCGTTCGGGCCGTGGAGGGCGCCTCGCGAGTGAAGGTCGCGGGCTCAGGCCACTCGTTCACCGACATCGCCTGCACCGACGGGCTGATGCTCGACCTGTCCGGCATGCGGCGGGTGCTCGCCGTCGACGGCAACGACGTGACGGTGGAGGCCGGGATCACCCTCCGCGAGCTGGGCGAGGAGCTCCGCACGCGCGGGCTCGCCATGGAGAACCAGGGCGACGTGGACCCGCAGACGCTCGCGGGAGCGATCTCCACCGCCACGCACGGCACCGGTGGAAGCTTCCGCAACCTCTCGTCACAGGTGGTGGGAGTGCGGCTCGTGGACGGCAACGCCGAGCCGCACGACATCCGCGACGGCGACGAGCTGCGCGCGGCCCGGGTCTCGCTCGGGGCCCTCGGGGCGATCTCCACGGTAACGCTCCGCTGCGTGCCCGCATTCACGATTCACCGGGTGGACGAGCCGCGCCGGCTCGACGACGTGCTGCCGCGTCTCGACGAGCACGTGGACGCACACGACCACTGGGAGGCGTTCGTGATGCCGTACACCCGCCGGGCGCTGACGCTGACCTCGGCGCGGACCGAACGCGAGCCCGAACCCGCCGGCCCGGTGGGGGCGTTCCTGCATGACGTGCTGCTCGAGAACGCGGCGCTGGGACTCGCCTGCCGGCTCGGACGCCGCTTTCCGGCGCTGATCCCGCGGCTCAACGGCACGATCGCCTCGCTGATGGGCCCCGCCGAGCATCTCGACGCGAGCAACCGCGTGTACGCGAACGTGCGGCTCGTGCGCTTCACGGAGATGGAGTACGGCATTCCACGCGAGCACGCGGCGGAGGCGCTCGAGCGCGTGCTGGAGCTGGTCGAGCGCCGCAGGCTGCCGATCGGCTTCCCGATCGAGCTGCGCGTGGTGGCGCCGGACGACGCTCTCCTGTCCACCGCTCACGGCCGCGCGACCGCCTACATCGCGGTGCACCAGTACCTGGGGATGGAATACGAGAGCTACTTCCGCGGCGTCGAGGCGATCATGGACGACTACGGCGGCCGCCCGCACTGGGGCAAGCGCCACTACCAGTCGGCCGCCACGCTCGCGCCGCGCTACCCGGAGTGGGAGCGCTTCGCGGAGATCCGCGCGCGCTTCGACCCGGAGGGGCGCTACGAGAACGACTACACGCGCCGGGTCCTCGGGCCTGTCTAGCGGCGGCAGCTGGGCGGCAGGCGGCGGTCGAGCGTCACGACGCGGCCGTCGTTTGTGTGGATGCGGGCGCGCAGCCTCCGGCCGCCCACCGGAGAGCCGAACGGGCTTGCCCGGTCGAGCCGCAGCCGGCGAGCGCTGCGGAACGTGACGCTCTCCAGGCCGGCACCCCCCACGCGGGCGCGGCAGCCGCGAACCGCCAGGCGTGCGGGAGGACGGGTGCGGCAGCCCCGGCCGGCGCACACCGACAGCAGGCCGAGTCGCAACGACAGCTCTTCCTGGATGCCCGCGTACGCGGGGTCGGCGTGCAGGCTCGTCAGCTGGTACGGGTCGCGCTCGAGGTCGTAGAGCTCGCGCTCGCCGTTGGCGTGCTGGACGAACACGTAGCGGTAGGTGCGCAGGGCGTCGAAGGCGGGCTGGTTCAGCCCGGGCGCTCCCTCGATCAGGAGGTCGCGGCCCCACTCGACACCGCGGTCCTCGAGCAGCCGGAAGAGCGAGCGGCCGTCCTGCGTCCTCCCGGGGACGGCGCGCGCCGCCTCCAGGATCGTCGGGGCGAGGTCGGCGTTGGTCACGAGCTGGCGGCGCCGCGCGCCCTCCGGCACCCCCGGGCCGCGCATGATGAGCGGCACCCGGATCGAGGGCTCGTAGACGAGCACCTTCCCGTTCTGGACCCGGTGCTCGCCGTGGAAGAAGCCGTTGTCCGAGGTGAACAGGATGAGCGTCTCGTCGAGCTCGCCCTCGGCCCGCAGCGCCTCCACGATCCGCACGATCCCCTCGTCGACGGCAAGCAGCGACTCGAGCCGCTGGCGGTAGTTCTCGTCGATCGCGGCGGCCCGCTGGGCGCCGATCGGCGGCAGGCTCTGGATGAAGCTCGGCTTGTCGGAGACGTCGACCTCGTTGAAGGAGGGATCGCCGGGCAGCGGCTCGGTCGGCGAAGCGGTCCACGTGCCGCGGCGCCGGGGAGGGCGTGGCGAGTCCCTGCGGGTCGTCCGGGTCGCGCGGCAGGCCGCTGTGGGGCGCCAGGAACGCGACCGAGAGGAAGAACGGCGTGCGCGTCTCGCCCATCCGCTGGACCACCGAGACGGCGCGCTCGGAGTAGTAGTCGCTCGAGTGGAAGATCGGGTTGCGGTCGAGGCCGTAGGTGTTGAGCAGGCCGTTCTCGTTGAGCGTGTAGCCGTAGAACTGGTAGGTCGACGGGTCGATGGACGCGTACCACTCGCTCCAGCCCGGCGGCACCTCGGTCGGGTTGGCGATCCCGTACTGGTTCAGGAACTTGCCGATATGAACGGTGCGGTAGCCGGCGCGCTGGAGCCAGACCGGGAGCCACTCGCGCTTGTCGAGCCGCCCGTAGCCGCCGTCCGGCGGGGCGTTGCCGAGCACCCCGTGGTTGTGCGAATACTGGCCCGTGAAGAGCGTTGCCCGCGACGGGCAGCAGAGCGCATTCGACACGAACGCGCGGTCGAAGGTCGTGCCCTCGGCTGCGAGCGAATCGCGCACGCCGGTCATCACCCGCATCGACTCGAGCGTCTGGTCGTCGGTCATCAGCACGACGATGTTCGGGCGCTGCGGGGCGGCGGCGCCGGCGGCAGCCGGCGCGAGGAGCGCCGCGAGCAGGAAGGTCGCGGCGACGCCCTTCACGAGCAGGCGCGCAGGATGCGGTCGAGCGTGAGCCGGCGTCCGTCCACGGTCTCGGTCCGCACGCGCAGTCGGAAGCGGCCACGCGGGCGGAGCTTCTTGAGCGGGATGTCCTCCACCACGGGCGGCGTGAGCCCGCGGCCCACGCGGCCGGCGGCCCACGAGCACGTCTGCGATCGCGATCTCGTCGCGCTCCGAGCCGCCGACGCGGACGCGGAGGTCGTCGCGCACGCAGCGCGGTCCGAGCGGCCGGCCCGCGGAGCGCAGGTAGAGGCGCAGTCGCGGGGCGGTCTGGCAGGACGTGCCGGCGCACGAGCGGAGCGCTCGCAGCCGCCGCTTGAGGTCGCGCTGGACGTGGCGGTAGCGCTCGTCGCCGTCCCGGCTGTCGAGCTCGAACGGGTCCTCGACGAGGTCGTAGAGCTCGTACTCGCCCGTGGTCTGGTGCTCGACGTAGAGGAAGCGGTAGTTGCGGATTCCGCGGTAGGTCGGGATGCCGTTGGCGCCCCGGCCGTTCTCGATCAGGATGTCCCTGCCCCACTCCTCGCCGGGGTCGGAGGCGAGGTCGAGCAGCGAGCGGCCGTCGATCAGGCGCCAGGGCGCGACCCCCGTGGCGTCGAGGATCGTGGCGGGCACGTCGATGTTGGCGACCAGCCGGCTGTCGACGCGACCGCGCGGTATCCCCGGTCCCCTCATCAGGAGCGGGATCCGGATCGACTCCTCGTAGGGGAGCACCTTCTCGGCGAGCGCCCGGTGCTCGCCGTGCATGAAGCCGTTGTCGGACATGTAGACGATCAGGGTGTTCTCGAGCTCGCCGGTGCGCCGAAGCGTGTCGACGACCTGGGCCACGCCCTCGTCCACCGCCTGCAGGCTCTCCAGCTCCTGGCGCCAGTTCTCCTCGATGCCCGCCACCTTCTCGGGCGTGAAGCGGCGGCGGTCCGCGACAACCTGCGGCTTGTCGTACATCGAGAGCTCGTTGAAGTGCGGCCAGCGCGGCATCGCGTAGCCGGCGAAGGCGTCGCGGTGGCGCGGCGCCGGGGAGGGGGTGCCGGGGCTGGGCGGGTCGTCGGGATCGCGCGGGCCGCCGCGGTGGGGCGCGACGTACCAGAGCGACAGGTAGAAGGGCCGCTCCGAGGGCGCGGCATCCTCGATCAGGCCCACGGCGCGCCGGGTGGACTGGTCGGTCTGGTAGTCGCCGGGCCGGCCGGGCTCCGGATAGGAGCGGAGCACCCCGTTCTCGTTGACCTTCCAGCTCGCGTAGTTGAAGGCGCCGGAGTGGGGGCTGCCGTACCAGTCCGAGTAGCCCGCCGGCACCCCGTCCTTGAACTCGTAGCCGTTCAGGTAGCGGCCCACGTGCATCGTGCGATAGCCGGAGGCGCGCAGCCAGACCGGCAGCGTGCTGGTGTGGTCGAGCGCGGCGAAGCCGCCGAAGGGACCGCCGTTGTGGAGCACGCCGTGGTTATGGGCGTACTGGCCGGTCAGGTTGGTCGCCCGCGAGGGGCAGCAGAGCGGGAAGCTCGCGATCGCCTGGTCGAAGTGGGTGCCGTCGCTCCCGAGCAGCGCGTTGAGCTGCGGCATCAGCGGCACGGTCGCCGCCGTCTGGTCGTCGGTCATGATCACGACGACGTTCGGCTGCGCGAGCGCAGGGGTGGCCAGGCAGGCCAGGACGGCCAGCGCGGCGGCGACGCTCAGGAGGAAGCGGGGCACAGGCACTCCAACACATGGGGTACGCGCGTGTTGCGGGATGCCTAACCCTGCGCGCCGGCCGAGCCGGCTGCTTCGGGCGTCAGAGTTCCGCCCGGCCCTCGCCGCGGTAAGTGGGTACCTCCTCCACGACCTCGCTGCCGCTCAGGAGGTAGAGGCTGTTGAATCGCTCGCACAGCTCGCCGGCCTTGGCGTGGCGCAGATATACGTTTGCGCCCACGCGCAGGCTAGCGGCGGCGGCCCCGATCAGTGGCGTCTGCACCTCGCCGGCGCCCTCCAGCGAGTCGAGCCGCAAGCCGGGTGGCAGGTGGGGTGACGGGCAGCCGATCGCGTCCCGCCGCCCCGGAGGCGAGGTAGCCCCCGCCCAGCAAAGTCGCCACTCCGCCGCTCGGACGCCGCACCACGGGCATCGCGAACATCGCAGCCGGAGTGAGGCTGAACGAGGAGTAGCGGTCGAAGAGGGTTGGCGCGTAAAAGCCTGAGCCGGCGGTGATCTCGGTGATCACCTCTTCCTCGCGCGTCGTGTGGATGCTCCCGGTCCCGCCGCCGTTCACGATGGGCGACCTCGGCGACCTCGCGCACGGCCGCCACAACCGCCGCGCGCCGCTCGGCGATCTCAGCCGCCGAGAGCGACTTGATCGCCCGGATCACGGGTTCCTGGATGCGCTTGCCGAGCGGCCGGTCCACCACGCCCGCGATGTGGGCCTCATAGCCCATCAGCGCGGCGAGCTCGAAGCGCGGGCGGCGTGCGATCTCCGCCGCGAGCGCGCGCGCCTGGTCGGGCGTGCGCACGGGAGAGCGCTTGACGCCGATCTTGAGCCGCCCGCCGAGCGGCCACCAGCTCAGGTCGACATCGATGCACACGCGCACGGGCGGTCCGCTCGTCCCGGTCGCCGCCTCGATGAAGTCGAGCTGCTCGACCGAGTCGACCATGAGAATCGGCGGCCGCTCTGCTTCCAGGCGCGCCAGCTCGGCGAGCGCCCCGCGGTCGGCGGTCGGATACGCGAGCAGGAGGTCGTCGAAGCCGTGCCCGTGGAGCCAGAGCGACTCGGGCAGCGTGAACGTCATGAGACCGCGGAAGCCGGGGTCCCGCTCCAGGATCGACGCAAGCAGCGCCCGGCAGCGCACCGACTTGCTCGCCACCCTGATCGGGGTGCCCTGCGGCGCGGCCGAGCATCTCGCGCGCGTTCGACCACATGGCGTCGAGGTCGACGAGCGCAAACGGGGCGTCGAGGGCCGAGCAGATCGCCTCGAGCTCCTCGTAGGAGCGCTCGCGCGCCAGAGCGGGGGCGGGTGCGGTCACGGCCATGAGGGCATTATCCAGGGGTGCCGCCCACCGTTCTCGTCCTGCTCGGGATCGCCTCGGTGCAGTTCGGCGCGGCCCTGGCAAAGGGCGGCCTGTTCGACGAGATCGGCTCCGGCGGGACGGTTTTCCTGCGCACGCTGTTCGCGGCGCTCGTGCTGGTGGCGCTGTGGCGACCCTCGCTGCGGGGCCACACTCGTCGCGCCCTCCGGCTCGTCGCCGTGTTCGGGATCGTGCTCGCGTGCATGAACCTCGCCTTCTACGCCGCACTCGACCGCATCCCGCTCGGGGTGGCCGTGACCTTCGAGTTCGTCGGGCCGCTCGGCGTGGCGGTGGCCGGCTCGCGCAGGGCGCTGGATCTCCTGTGGGTCGCGCTCGCGGCGATCGGGATCCTGCTGCTGTCGAATTTCGGCGGTGCCGACCTCGACGCGGTCGGCGTCGGCCTGGCGCTCTTGGCCGGCGCGCTCTGGGCCGCGTACATCCTGCTGAGCGCCCGCGTCGGCCGGGAGTTCGAGGGGGCCGACGGCCTGGCGCTGGCGATGGTCGTGGGCACCGTCGTGCTGGTGCCGGTCGGCGTCGCCGACGGCGGCGGCGACCTGCTCGTTCCCTGGATCCTCGCCGTGGCGGCGGCCGTGGCGGTCCTCTCCTCGGCGATTCCCTACACCCTCGAGATGGAGGCGCTCCGGCGGATGCCCACCGGGGTGTTCGGCGTTCTCATGTCGCTCGAGCCGGCGGTGGCCGCGCTGGCCGGCCTCATCCTGCTCGGAGAGGAGCTCGTCGCCCGCGAGGTGGTCGCGATCCTGTTCGTAGTCGCGGCGAGCGCGGGGGCGTCGCGTGGCGCGGTGCTGGCGCCGCGTGATGCGTGAGGTTGGGCTGTCTCTCGGGTGGTGGCGCTGGGTCGGTCTCGCGGATGGGCTGGGGAAGGGGGTGGTGCTCGGCGGCCGCGGTGGCCCAGGGGTGATCGAACATCGTTCGGCCGCTGTCGTTTGAGAAAACGCGATCTGTCCTGGATCAGTGGGCCAGGAGCCCTACAGGGCAGGATTGTTGGACCAGATGCCGGGTGGGGGCCGGCTGTCCACAACCGTCTTCCCCAGCCCTGGCCCGGCCGGCGGAGACCAACCCGAAGAAGTCAGCACCGACCCGGGCTACGCCGGGGCGTTCGCGGGCGCTCCGGCAAACGCCGCCAGCTCCCGCGCGAAGCGCTCGGGCTCCTCCCAGTGCGGCGCATGCCCCGTGCCCTCGAAGGTCAGGAGGCGGGCATTCGGCAGCGTCCCAAGCAGCCAGTCCTGCTCCTCACGGGGCACAAGCGCGTCGCGCTCGCCGTGCACGAGCAGCACCGGTTGCTCGATCTGGCCCAGGCCCGCCGAGAGGTCCATCTCGAGCGAGCCCCGCGAACGCGGCCCGCCAGACCCATGCTGGGAGCTTCAGGCTCTCGGCCACGAAGGTGTCGAGGCGGCCCGGTGGCAGCGGCCGCTCGGTCGTCGAGGCCTGGAACTCGCGTACGAACTCGGGGTCGATCGGGTCCTCGAGGCCGGCCACCGCTTCGGCGGCCTCCGCGATCACCGGATTTCCGCGGGTGGGCCGGGAGCGCCGGCGAGCACGAGCTTGCTCACGCGCTCCGGCCGCTCGATCGCGATCTGCTCCGCGACGTAGGTGCCCATCGAGTGCCCCGCCACGACCGCCGACTCGAGCCCGAGCTCGTCCATCAGCTCAAGCGCGTCTGCGGCGTAGTCCTCCACCCGATAGCCGGATTCGGGCCGGTCGGCGTCTCCGTGTCCGCGCTGCGTCACCGCTATCGCGCGCACGGTCTCCGGCAGGTGTCCGAGGACCGGCTCCCAGGAGCGCCAGGAGTCGGTGAGCCCGTGAAGGAGGAGGACCGGGGTTCCCTCTCCCTGTTCGACGTAGGGCAGTCGCATCAGTGCCACACCTCCATGTGCTTCGCGTGGCTCCCCAGGTAGGCGCCGGGGCGGAACTTCTGGTCGTAGAAGTCGAGGTCGAGGTGATGGGCCTGCACGTAGTTGAGGATCATCACCGAGGGGATCGTCGCCGGGAACTTCCCGAACGTGTCGTAGAGGTACTGGGCCTGCTGCGCGACGCACTCACGGAAGCGCTCATCGTGCACCTGTGCGCTCGAGCGGATCAGGGCTGACTCGCTCCACGCGCCCTTGGTGTCCTTGTTGTGCACCCCGCCGGAGCCGAACTTGCGCTCGCAGAGCGCCTCCACCGCCGCCCGCATGTCCTCGTAATGCGGCGGGCAGAACGCCTCGAACACGCCCTCGCGGCCGGTCGGGTTGGGGACGGACCAGCGCTCGTCCTCGTCATAGCGGAAGCCGAGCCCCGGCACCTCGGGGTTGCCCGAGGCGCCCAGCATCGAGAAGCGGTCGACGCCGTCGAACATCCAGCCGCCGAGGCCCATCGCCTGCAGTGTCAGCACCCCGGCGAAGCACGAGCAGGCCAGCTCGGCCGTGATCTCGGCCAGCATGTACTGGTCGAAGAACGTGAGCGGGAACGGGTCGTCCACGTCCACCAGGCCGCGGTAGCGCTCCATCCCCGGGATCGGCCGGCCGTTCACGTCGTCCGTGAGGCAGTAGCCGTTCTGTACCAGGAAGCAGATGCCGGCGAGCGCGTGCTGGGCGAGGTCGCCGACGGGGATCGCGAGCAGCGAGCCGGGCACGTTGACGCACCAGGTGTTGTGGCCCTCGAGGTAGGGCTCCTCGCGGGGCAGGTGGATGCGCTCGTCCGAGAGCTTCACGAGCCGCTCGGCGTGGCGCTCCACCATCAGCTCCGGGGTGATCTCCTCGTCCGCCGGGTCGACCAGCGCTCCGGCGTCGCGGGTGGGGAAGAGGTACGTCCCCGAGTCGTCGGTGAAGAAGAGCTCGGACGTGTGGAAGCCCGCCGCCGACGGGAACGTACGCCCGGCCGCGCCGGCCGCGTAGTTGGCCATGTGCGGCGCGTAGTGGGCGTTGCGCGTGATCGAGTAGTGCCAGCCAGTTGTGCCGGCCATCGAGGTGAGCACGACCATGCGCTCGAGCTCGGAGAGCGGCAGCGGGTCATGCGGCGACTCGTAAGCGAGCGGGCCGTCCGGGATCTGGGCGCCGAGCGCCACGCGCCGGGCGCGCCGCCCGTACAGCGCTTCGAGCATGGGGAAGCCTGCGAGCTGGGCCAGGGCCTCGGTCTGCTTGGTCGCACCGGCGCGGGTCGTCGTCACTCCGTCTCCTCCTTCGAGGTCATTTCGACTGCGGGCGTGATGACTCGCCTCACATCGTGAGGCCGGCCGCACGGTGATCCTCGAATGGACCCGGCGGGATGGGAGCCTACGATCAGCTTGTGACGTCCCCGCGCGCCGCGGCCCCGGCAGCCAGGACCACCTTCTTCGGGCGTGAGCGCGAGCTCGTTCACCTGCGCGAGCTGCTGAGGCGCGAGCCGCTGGTCACCATCACCGGGCTGGGCGGGGCCGGGAAGACACGGCTCGCCGCCGAGGCCACGTCCGTGCCGGGCGCGCCGCACGCGGATGACGTTCGCTGGTGCGTGCTCACTGCGCTCGACGACGACGCGGCCGTGGCGAACGCCGTCGCCGACGCGCTTGGACGTGACGGCGGCGCCGACGCGGTGGTCGAGGCGCTGAACGAGCGACCGCGGCTGCTGGTGCTCGACAACTGCGAGCACGTGCTGGCGGGAGCGGTCGAGCTCGTCGACCGCATCCTCGCCGACTGTCCCGACGCCGGCCTGCTCGCCACGAGCCGCGAGCCACTCGGGGTGGACGGCGAGCACGTGCTCCAGCTCGGCCCGCTGGGGCTGCCGGGCGACGACGACCTCGAGGCGCCCGAGCGCTCCGAGGCCGTCGCGCTGTTCGCCGACCGCGCCCGGGCCGTCCGCTGGGACTTCGAGCTCGGCACCGAGAACGCCGCGGCGGTGGCGCGCATCTGCCGGCGACTCGACGGCTTGCCGCTGGCGATCGAGCTGGCCGCCGCGCGCTCGCGCTCCCGGTCGCCCGCCGAGATCGCCGAGCACCTCGACGAGCGCTTCTCGCTGCTGACCCGCCCGCGCTCGCGCGAGGGCGAGCGTCACCGGACGCTGCGCGCCACGATCGACTGGTCGTACCGGCTGCTGTCCGAGCCCGAGCGGCTCGCCCTGGACCGCATGGGCGTGTTCGCCGGGCGCTTCGACCTCGATGCGGCAGGCGAGATCTGCGCCGGCGAGGGCGTCGAGCGCGCGGACATGCTCGACCTCCTCGACAGCCTCGTGCGACGCTCCCTGCTCGTGGCCTCGGAGGAGGACGGGGTCATGCGCTACGGCATGCTCGAGTCGATCCGCCACTACGCGCTCGAGCGGCTCGCCGAGCGTGGCGACGAGGCGCGCGTGCGCAGCCTGCACGTCGACCATTTCGCCGCGCGCGCGGACAGCATGCGCCGCGACGCCGAGGCGTTCTGGTCGAGTGAGCTCCTGCGCGCCGGGATAAGGGCATTCGACGAGGTGCGCGCGGCGGCGCTCTGGTCGATCCGGCACGACGAGTCGCACGAGCGCGCCTTCACGCTGGTCGCCTCCCTGTGGCCGCTGTGCCACTCCCTCCACGCCGCCGAGATCGCGTCGCTGTGCCGGCAGGCACTGGAGCGCTGGCCCGACGTGCACGACGCCCTCGGGCAGGAGGCCCTGGGCGCGGCGGCCGTGGCCGAGTTCACCTCGGGCCAGGCCTCGCTCGCCGCCGAGCACGCGCGCAGCGCGATCGCGGCCGAGCGCGACGACGCACCCCCGGCCGCGCTGGCGCGGCGGGCGGTGGCGCTCGTGACCTACGGCTTCCTGGGCGACGTGGAGGACGGCCTCGAGCGGATCGACGACGCGGTCCAGGCGGCCTGGGCCGCGGCCATGCCCGCCGTGGCGCTCGAGATGTCGGTGCTGCGCTCGCAGGCGCTCGCCGCGGCCGGCCGCTACGACGAGGCCGTCCGCGTCGGCGAGGCCGCTCGCCGCGAGGCCGGGCGCATGGAGAGCCCCTACATGCTGGCCTGGGTGCTCTACACGCTCGGCACCGTGCTGAAGTCGGGCGGAGACCCGCGTGCCACGGCCTGCTTCACCGAGAGCCTGCGGCTGGCGCGCGAGAACGACTCCTACCTGGTGATCGGCAGCAGCATGCGTCAGCTCGCGGCGCTCGCGATCGGGTCGGGGCGCGACCCCGAGGCGGCCGGGCTGCTCGTGCGCGCGTACGAGCACTTCACCTCCACGGGTGACCGCCCGCAGCGGTGGGACGTGCTGCGCACGAGCGCGCCCCTGCTGGCCCGGCGCGGACGCCGGGAGCTCGCGGCGCGCGTGCTCGCGGGCGCCGAGGCGGACCCGCGCGCCCGCCGTCCTGCGCCGCTCGAGGCGGACGCGCTCGCGCAACTGGGCGGCGAGCTGGCGGACGAGCTGCGGGCGGCCTCCTTGACACCACCCCTGCTCGAGGATGTGGGGCCGGCGGTGGTGGGAGAGCTGCGCGCCCCGGACGCGCCGGCCGCCGCGGCTCCCGCGCCCGAGGCGCCCGCTCCGGGGCGGGTGTTCCGGCGCGAGGGCGAGCTCTGGCGGCTCTCATACGACGGGGCGGACGCCCACCTGCCGGATCTGAAGGGACTTCACGACCTGGTCCGCCTGCTGGCGGCGCCCGGCGAGGAGGTCCATTGCCTCGAGCTGGCCGCCGGCGCGGCGGCGCCTCCGGCGCGGGCGCCCGCGGCCGAGGACGGGCTCGGAATGCAGGGCCACGCCGGCGAGCTGCTCGACGAGCGCGCCCGGACCGAGTTCCGGCGCCGCATCGAGGACCTCCGCGAGGACCTCGAGCTGGCGGAGGCCGCGAACGACCCGCTGCGGGTGGAGCGCGCCCGCGCCGAGCTGGACGCCGTGACCGCCGCGCTCGCCTCCGCGTTCGGGCTCGGCGGCCGCGCCCGCAAGGCCGGCGACCCGGCCGAACGGGCCCGCTCGGCGGTGACATGGCGCATCCGCAGCGCCCTCTCGAAGGTCGAGGCCGCCCATCCGGCCCTCGGCGCCCATCTGCGCAACTCGGTCAGCACCGGGACCTTCTGCTGCTACCGGCCGGAACGCCCGGTCGATTGGCTCCTCTGAGACCGATCTCACGCCGTGAGGCCGGAACTCACGGTTGGATGGAGACGATCTCGACGAAGGAGCCCTCGATGTCCGCCTCCGCCGTACGGCGCCTGACGGCCGCCGGCCTCGCCTCACTCGCCATCGGAGCGGTGCTGGCGGCTCCGGCCATGGCGGGGCCACTCGACCGGGCCGAAGAGGCCGCCCGCGCCGCGAGCGCTCCAGAGCCGGTCCTGGGCGCGGTCTGCGTCCCGGCCGACAAGCAGAGGCGGAGCGGCCGCTCCCGGCGAGCCCTGTGCCTGCTCGCACATCCTGCGCCCGAGGGAACCATCTGCCGCTCGCTCGTGAGCGTGCGGACGTCCGGCAACCTACGGAGCGCGAAGCTGATCAGGCGCGTTTGCGTGGCGGTCCCGGAGCTGAGGCCGGAGTTCCGGCCCTGACCGCGGGCCACCGCGCTCAGCGCAGGTAGACCGGGTTCGACAGGATCCAGGTGCGCTCGCGCCCCTTCGCGCGGCGCAGCGCCTCCACCCTGTAGACGCCCGGCTCCTCGACCTCGCGGTCGAGCAGCGTCCCCTCGGCGGCGGCGATCTCCTCACCGTCGCGAAGCAGCCGCAGGCGCGCGGGCAGGGGCGTGCGCACCCGCAGGGTCCGCCGGCCGGCCGGCGCCTCGGCACCCATCGCAAGGTCGTCGGCCTCGAAGCGGAAGCCGCGCGCGGGTGCGATCGCGTCGACCGCGATGTAGCAGCGCCCGGCGCGGAGCGCCCCGTAGACCTGCTCGCGGTCGTGCTCGAGATCGCGGGAGGGCGCCTCCTCGCACAGCACGTGCGTGCGGATGAAGCGGAACGAGCGCCGGTAGGCCATCAGGCGCAGCGGCACGACCGGCCCGATGCGCTTTCCGACCTGGTGCGCGTCGAGCCCTCCCAGCGCGACCACCCGGCGGCGGCGGCAGAGCTCGTCCCAGGCCTCGATGTTGCGCGCCGGCGGGCGCTCGAGAGCCCGCAGCGGCGCGGCGATGAAGAGCAGCACCTGGGCGATGCTGTCCGCCGCCTCGGCGGTGTCGGTCACGAAGCTCCACAGCTCGACGCCGTGGAGCGCCTCGCTGTCGAGACCGTCGAACGGCATCCCGTCGCCGACGCGCCTGAAGCGCCGTGAGCCCTGCGACCAGGGGTGGGCGGCGAAGCCGACGCCGCCGGCCTCCGCCACGGCCCGGCAGATGCCGTCCGCGTCCAGCCCGCGGTGGTCGATCGGCTCGTCGATCCCGAAGGCCAGGTAGTGGTTGTGGCGCCGCGGGGAGACCTCCTCGCCCACCAGCAGCAGCACGTCGCCGTACCAGCCCTCCTCGCCGCGGCGCTTGGCCTCGAGCGTGTCGTGGTCGGTGAGCAGCACCACGTCCACACCGGCGCGGCGGCCCGCGCGGGCGATCTGGCGCACGGTCCCGGTCCCGTCCGAGTAGGTCGAGTGGAGGTGGACCACGCAGGCGAGGTCGTGCACGGGTGCCTAGTCCAGGTCGCGCTTGATCAGCAGCGCCGCCCCGGCGGCGAACGCCGCGCCGATCCAGGCGAGCATGGCGAGCAGCGGCGAGCCCGGGGGAGAGGACGTCGACGTCGCTCCGGCAGCCCGGCGTTTTCGGGCGGGATGTCCTGGATGCCGATCGGCAGCCCGCTGAAGGGGCTGAAGCGAGCGACCTCCGGGGCGAGGGCGGCGACCGCCGGATCGACCGCAAAGCCGAGCACGAGCAGGCCGACCACCGCCACGACCTGGTTGCGCACGAGCGCGCCGATGCCAACGCCGAAGGCGCCGAGCAGCGCCGCCACCAATGCGTTCCGCGCGATCTGCTCGATCAGCTCGCCCGCCTCCGGCGTCGGCAGGTCGCGCACCGTCAGGATGATGAGCCCGACCACGGTTATCGCGATCGAGATCAACAGCGAGAGCACGAGCCCTGCCGCGGCGAACGCGACGGTCTTGGCGGTGAGGAAGCGCAGGCGATCGGGGGCTGCGAGGAGCGAGCTCGTGATCGTCTTATGGCGCCACTCGCCCGTGATCCCGACCACCGCGAGGATGGTGATGAACAGGCTGCTGGTATCGGACGTGAAGACGTCGGTGAGCACCTCGTCCTGAGTCGGCTCCGTCAGCAGGGCCACGAGCACCGTGATCAGCAGCGACGTCCCGACCGCGGCCGCAGTGAGCGCCAGGAAGGTGCGCGTCGTGCGCAGCTTGATCAGCTCGGCTTGGAGCAGCGCCGTCATACGCCGTGCTCCGTGAGCTCGAAGAAGGCCTCCTCGAGCGAACGCGTCTGAACCCCGAGCTCCCGCAGCACCACGCGGTGCTCGGCAGCGACCTCCCCGACCGCCTCCGGCGCCACGCCGTGGACGAGCAGCAGATCCCCCGTCTGGCCGTCGACCGCGATGCCGCGCTCGCGCAAGAGGCCGGCAAGCCGCTCGCTGTCGGCGGAGCGCACGCGCGCGATCGGCTCGCCGCCTCCGCCGAGCACGTGCTCGATCGGGCCGCTTGCCCGCATCACGCCCTTGGCGATCACCACGACCTCGTCGACCGACTGCTCAACCTCGGACAGCAGGTGGCTCGAGACGAGCACCGCCCGCCCGCGGGCGGCCTCCGCCCGCAGCAGGTCCCGCACCCAGCGGATGCCGGGCGGGTCGAGACCGTTGGTCGGCTCGTCGAGGATGAGCACGCGCGGGTCGCCGAGCAGCGCGGCCGCGATCGCCAGGCGCTGGCGCATGCCCATCGAGTAGCCCTTCACTCGGCGGTCCGCCGCCTCCGTCAGGCCGACCTGCTCGAGCAGCTCGGATACGCGCTCGGGCGAATGGCGGCCGGCGGCGGCGAGGACGCGCAGGTGGTTGCGCCCGCTCCGGCCGGGGTGGAAGCTCGCGTTCTCGAGCACCGCGCCGACGTGGGCGCTCGGATGCTCGAGCTCTTCATAGCGCTTGCCGCCGAATGTGCCGCTGCCCCTGTCGGCATGAATCAGCCCCAGCAGGCAGCGCAGCGTGGTCGATTTGCCCGCGCCGTTCGGTCCGAGGAATCCGGTTACGCGGCCGGCGTTCACCTCGAACGACATGTCGGAGACGGCCTGCACGGCGCCGAAGTGCTTGCTGAGTCCGTCGATCTCGACTGCCGCCACGTCCGTCACGCGTGGCGCAAGCTACCCGACCGCACGGCGGGCCTTGGCCCAGGTCGGACTGGGTAACTTTCCGGTGTGAGCCAGCAAGACACCTTCGGCGCCCGCTCCACCCTCGAGTCGGGCGGGGAGTCCTACGAGGTCTTCCGTCTCGACGCCCTGCAGGACGAGTACGACGTCGCCCGGCTTCCGTACTCGCTCAAGATCCTGCTCGAGAACCTGCTGCGACACGGCGAGGACGAGGGCGTCAAGGCGGTGGCGGGCTGGGACCCGAAGGCGGAGCCATCGACGGAGATCGCCTACACGCCCGCGCGCGTGTTGATGCAGGACTTCACCGGCGTGCCCGCGATCGTGGACCTCGCGGCGATGCGGGACGCAATGGAGGAGCTAGGCGGCGACCCCAAGCGGATCAACCCGCTGGTGCCGGTCGAGCTGGTGATCGACCACTCGATCCAGGTGGACGTGTTCGCCGAGCGGCTCGCCTTCCAGCGCAACGCCGAGCTCGAGTTCGAGCGCAACCGCGAGCGCTATGCCTTCCTGCGCTGGGGCCAGACCGCGTTCGACAACTTCTCCGTCGTGCCGCCGAACACGGGCATCTGCCACCAGGTGAACCTCGAGTTCCTCGCGCGCGTGGTCGAGTCGCGCGACGGTCAGGCCTTCCCGGACACCCTCGTGGGGACCGACTCGCACACCACGATGGTCAACGGGCTCGGGGTGCTGGGCTGGGGGGTGGGCGGCATCGAGGCCGAGGCCGCGATGCTCGGCCAGGCGGTGTCGATGCTGATCCCGCAGGTGGTCGGCTTCAAGCTGTCGGGCGAGCTGCCCGAGGGCTCGACCGCCACCGACCTCGTCTTGACGGTCACACAGATGCTCCGCGAGCGCGGGGTGGTGGGGAAGTTCGTCGAGTTCCACGGGCCGGGCCTGTCGCAGGCTGCCGCTCGCCGACCGCGCCACGATCGGGAACATGTCGCCGGAGATGGGCGCCACCTGCGCGATCTTCCCGGTCGACCAGGAGACGCTTCGCTACCTCGAGTTCTCGGGCCGCTTGGCCGAGCGCGTCGAGCTGGTCGAGGCCTACTGCCGCGAGCAGGGGCTGTTCCACGACGAGAGCTCCGAGGAGGCCTCCTATTCCGACGCGCTCGAGCTCGACCTCGGCGACGTCGAGCCGTCGCTCGCCGGGCCCAAGCGGCCCCAGGACCGCGTGCCGCTGTCCGGCGCCGCCGGCGACTTCATCGAGGAGCTGAAGGATTACGTCGGCGACGAGTCGCTGACCGGCTGGGACGAGGCCTCGGCCGAGTCGTTCCCGGCGAGCGACCCGCCGGCGCGCGACGGCGACGGCAAGGTGCCGAAGGACGTCCACGTTCACGCCCCGAAGGGGACCGCGATCGCGGTCGACCGCGAGGAGGGCTTCGACCACGGGGCGGTCGTGATCGCCGCGATCACGAGCTGCACCAACACCTCGAACCCGTCGGTGATGCTGGCCGCCGGCCTGCTCGCAAAGAAGGCCGTCGAGGCAGGGCTCGAGCGCCGGCCTTGGGTCAAGACCTCGCTCGCGCCCGGCTCGAAGGTGGTCACGGAGTACCTCGATCGGGCCGGCCTAACCGAGCCGCTGTCGCAGCTCGGCTTCGATCTCGTTGGCTACGGCTGCACGACCTGTATCGGGAACTCGGGACCGCTGCCGGAGGAGATCTCGCGCGAGATCGCCGAGCGTGATCTGGTGGTGGCCAGCGTGCTGTCGGGCAACCGCAACTTCGAGGGGCGCATCCATCCCGAGGTCAAGATGAACTACCTGGCCTCACCGCCCCTGTGCGTGGCCTACGCGCTCGTCGGCCGCATGGACGTCGACATCACCGGGGAGCCGCTCCAAGGCGACGTCTACCTGCGCGACATCTGGCCCACCCAGCGCGAGGTCAATGACGCCATCGAGTCCGCGATCGAGTCGGACATGTTCCGCTCGAGCTATGGCGAGGTGTTCGAAGGCGACGAGAACTGGAACGGGCTCGAGATCCCGGAGGGGGACCGCTACCACTGGGACGACGCCTCGACCTACGTGAAGCGGCCGCCGTACTTCGAGGGCATGCCCGCCGAGGCCCCGGAGGGCTTCGACGAGATCAAGGGCGCCCGCGTGATCGCCGTGCTCGGCGACAGCGTCACGACCGACCACATCTCGCCGGCGGGGGCGATCAAGAAGGACTCGCCCGCCGGGGCCTACCTGATCGAGCGCGGGGTGGAGCCGCGCGACTTCAACTCGTACGGCTCACGGCGCGGCAACCACGAGGTCATGATCCGCGGGACGTTCGCGAACATCCGGCTGCGCAACCTGCTCGCGCCCGGGACCGAGGGCGGCTGGACGATTCGAAACGGTCAGCAGGAGACGATCTACGACGCGGCGGTGGCGTACGCCGAGGAGGGCGTGCCGCTGTGCGTGCTCGCCGGCAAGGAGTACGGCTCGGGCTCGTCGCGCGACTGGGCCGCCAAGGGGCCACGGCTGCTCGGGATCCGCTTCGTGGTTGCGGAGTCCTACGAGCGGATCCACCGCTCGAACCTGGTCGGAATGGGCGTGCTGCCGCTCCAGTTCCCGGACGGCGAATCCGCCGAATCGCTCGGTCTCAGCGGCCAGGAGACCTTCGACCTGGCGCCGCTCGAGGAGGGCGCGCGCACGCTCGAGGTCACGGCCACGCCGGCGGACGGGGGCGAGCCGGTCAAGTTCGAGGCGCGCGTGCGCATCGACACCCCCAACGAGTGGCTGTACTACCGCCACGACGGGATCCTGCATTTCGTGCTCCGCGGGCTGCTGGCGAAGGACTGAGCCCGCCCGGCGCTGCTCGCCGCCCGGCGCTGCGCTGCTCGCCGCCCCGCGAGCCCTTGGGCGCTCGCCTCGGCGCGCGCTTGACATCTGATAGGTCAATCAATAAACTGCCAGGAGATGGCCGCTAGAACCACATCTCCACGCCGCTCCGGCGCCCGTGCCAGCTCGGACGAGCGTCGCGAGCAGGTGATCGCAGCCGCCGTGAAGGAGTTCGCGGCGCACGGTTTCCACGCCGCGAGCACCGGCGCAATCGCGAAGCGCGCGGGGATCTCGCAGCCGTACATCTACGCGCTGTTTCCGAACAAGCATGAGCTGTTCCTCGCCACCCACGCGCACGTCGTCGGGCGCATCCGGGACGCATTCACGGAAGCCGCCGAAACGGCGGACGCTCCCGAAGCCAAGCTCGAGGCGATGGGCAGGGCCTACGCGAAGCTGCTCGAGGACCGCGACGAGATCCTCGTCCAGATGCAGGCTCACGCCGCTGCCGGCGACCCCGCCCTGCGCGACCCGATCCGGAAGGGATTCATGGGCGTCGTCGACCACGTCAGCCGGATCGCAGGCGTCAGTCGCGAGCGGGCGGTCGAATTTGTCACCGTCGGGATGTACCTCAACGTGGTGGCCGCCCTCGACCTCCCGGCCGAGTACGCGCCCGTGACACACGAGCAATGAACGGCTCTCTTTTTTCTCGATCAAGTGATAGATCAACCAATAACAAGGAGCTGGACAGGATGGAACGCACGCGCAGCATCTGGACCCTCGCGATCGTCTCGGTCGCGCTCTTCATGGTCACGCTCGACAACCTGGTCGTGACCAATGCTCTGGTGAGCATCCGGGAGGACCTCGGAGCCACGCTCGAAGAGCTCGAGTGGACCGTCAACGCCTACACGCTGAGCTACGCGGTCTTTCTCCTCACCGGCGCCGCGCTCGGCGACCGGCTGGGCCGAAGGTCGATGTTCGCCGTCGGCCTGATCGTGTTCACCGTCGCCTCCGCTGCGGCCGCGCTCGCCGCGAGTACCGAGGCGCTGATCGCCGCGCGTGCGCTGCAGGGCCTCGGCGCCGCGATCGTCACGCCCCTGTCGCTGACGCTGCTGAGCGAGGCGTTCACGGCGGACCGGCGCGGGCTGGCGCTCGGCATCTGGTCCGGCGTGGCCGGTCTCGGCGTCGCGCTTGGCCCGGTGGTGGGCGGCGCCGTCGTCGAGGGCTTCTCGTGGCAGTGGATCTTCTGGCTCAACGTGCCGATCGGGATCGCGCTGGCGCCTGCCGCTCGCGCGCTGCTCCGCGAGAGTCACGGCCCGAACAAGTCGCTCGACATTCCGGGCGTGGCCCTGGCGAGCTCGGGGTTGCTCGGCGTTGTGCTTGGCATCGTGCGCGCACAGTCGCTCGGCTGGACCAGCACGATGGTGCTGACCTCGATCGGCGCGGGGCTCATCCTGCTCGCGGCGTTCGTCGTCTGGGAGCTCCGCTCGCCGGCCCCGATGCTGCCGATGCGGTTCTTCCAGAACCGCGCCTTCGCGGCCACCAACGCGGTCTCGCTCGCGATGTTCTTCGGCACGTTCGGGTCGATCTTCCTGCTGGCCCAGTTCTTCCAGGCCGCGCAGGGCTACTCGCCGCTCGAGGCGGGCCTCCGCACTCTGCCCTGGACGGCGATGCCGATCTTCGTGGCCCCTGTGGCGGGACTCCTGTCCGATCGGATCGGCTCCCGTCCGCTGATGGCGGCCGGGCTGGCGCTCCAGGCGGCCGGGCTCGCCTGGCTGGCGACCGTCAGCGACGCGACCGTGGCCTATGGGACGCTCGTCCCCGGGTTCGTGATGGCCGGCACGGGCATGGCGCTCACGTTTGCCCCGGCGGCGAACGCGGTGCTCGGCGCCGTGCGCCAGGAGGAGGCCGGGCAGGCCTCGGGTGCCACCAACACGATTCGGGAGATCGGCGGCGTCCTCGGCGTGGCCGTGCTGGCGACGGTCTTCACGGACGCCGGGGGTTTCGGCTCTCCGGAGGCGTTCGTGGACGGGCTCGTGCCTGCCGTCTGGGTGGGCGCCGCCGTGCTTGCCGTGGGCGCGCTGATCGCCCTCCTGATTCCGGGCCGGCCGGCGGTGGGTCGGGATCAGGCGGTCGAGGGCTCGAGCACCACGACCGGGATCAACCTCGAACCGGCTCGCACGCGGTAGGTGTCGTAGCCGGCGTAGTAGTCGACCGCCTCCGCCCAGAGGCGGTCGCGCTCCGCTCCCTCGGCCTCACGGGCGACGTAGTCGCCCGTGAGGCCTCCGGGGGCGATGAAGCGCACACCCGGATTGGCACGGACGTTGTGCAGCCAGCACGGGTGCTGCGGGGCGCCTCCCTTGGAGGCGATCAACACGACGCGGTCGTCGTCCCGCAGGTAGAGGAGCGGGGTCCTGCGCGGCTCCCCGCTCTTGGCGCCCATCGTCTCGAGCAGGCCCACCTGCTGTCCCGGGCTCACGCTGATCCGCCCGCCCGACAACGGCAGCAGCACGCGGTCGATCCGGTTGGCTATGTGGACGTAGTACCAGCTGCCCGGCTTCGAGCCCGCGAAGCCCTCGAGGCGGCGTTCGAGGGCGCTCAGATCGCGGCGACGGGGCGCGGCCGTGCTCACATGCGCACGCTAACCGCCCGCGCGGTGGCGCGCTAGGGTCCGCCTGTGCTCGACGTCCACGCGCTGCGGCAGCGGTTCCCGGCTCTGGCGTCTGGTGCGGCCTATCTCGATGGACCCGGCGGCTCGCAGGTGCCGCAGGAGGTGCTCGACGCGGTCGGCGGCTACCTGCGCGGGTCGAACGCCAATCTCGGCGGCGCGTTCCCCACCTCCGCCGCATCTGACGAGTTGCTGGAGCATGCCCGCGCGGCGGCCGCCGAGTTCACCGGCGGCGAGGCCGGCGGCATCGCCTTCGGGGCCAACATGACGACGCTCAACTTCCTGCTCGCCCACGCGGTCGCCCGCACGCTCGAGCCGGGCGACGAGATCGTCGTGACGGCGCTCGATCACGACGCCAACATCTCGCCCTGGCTGCTCGTGGCGCGGGATCACGAGCTCGTCGTCCGCACCGCGCCGGTTCGGACCGAGGACATGACGCTGGACGTCGAGCGGCTCGAGGAGCTGATCGGCGAGCGCACGCGCGTCGTGGCTTTCACGCTCGCATCGAATGCCGTCGGCTCGATCCCGGACGCCGGCCGGATCGCGGCCTCTGCACACCGCGTCGGCGCGCTCGCATGGGCGGACGGCGTGCACCTCGCCCCGCACCGCCGCCTGCGCGCCCGCGAGCTCGGGCTCGACGTCATGCTCTGCTCCCCCTACAAGTTCTTCGGACCGCACCTCGGGATCGCCGCGATCCGGCCGGACCTTGCGGAGACGCTCCCGGCAGACCGCGTGCGACCCGCCGACGAGCATCCGCCCGGGCAGCGCTTCGAGACCGGCACGCAGTCGCACGAGGCGATTGCCGGCGCCGTCGCGGCCATCGATTACCTGCGCTCGCTCGGCGACGGCGATCTCGACACGGCCTTCGAGCGCATCGAGGAGCACGAGACGCGGCTCGCGGATCGCTTCCTCGCCGCGCTTCCGGACGGCATCGAGCTGTACGGGATTCGTGCCGCCACCGGTCGCACGCCGACGTTCTGCTTCAACGTCGAGGGCCGCGCGCCGCGGGAGGTCGCGCAGGCGCTCGCCGAGCGCGGTATCTACGTCTGGGACGGCCACTACTACGCCCTGGAACCCATCCGCGCGCTCGGGCTGGAGGACAGCGGCGGCGCCGTGCGGGCGGGCTTCCTGCACTACACGACCGAGGGCGAGGTCGACCGCCTGCTGGAGGCGCTGGAGGAACTCGCCGCGCGGGGGCGCAAGGGTACCGCGCGCTACGTTGCCGTTGATTATTGACGGCAACGCAGCGCGGACGGATACGGGCGAGCTTCCGCAGGTCCGCGGCTCGCGCCGGCGCCCGCTCAGATGTCCTCGCCGCCGAGCCGGTCCTCGACGGCGCGCACCTTCTCTTCGAGCGTCTGGCCGGGGCGGTCGCGGCGCTCGTCCAGCTTGAGGACGGTGTACACGCGCGGCACGCCCTGGTCGAACGGCACGGCGTGGAGCTCGGCGACGACCGCGAGGATGTCGGCGGTCGAGCCCTCTAGCGAGGTCCCCATCGCGTGCATCCGGTAGCGGACGCGATCCTGTAGGGCGAGCTTGCGCTGGATCTCCGCGATGTACTCGCTCGCGCTTACCTGGGCGCGGCCGAGGGCGAGGATGGTCAGGTCGGCGGTGGCCATGACTCGCGCAGGTTACGCCCGAGCGTGGCCTGGCGGCGGAGCAGCGGCGCCGGCCGGTAGCGCTCCTCGCGGCGCTCTTCCCATAGCCCGTCGAGGATCGCCAGCACGTGGGTGAGCCCGATCGCCTCGCTCCATGCAACCGGTCCACGCGGGTGGGAGAGGCCTAGCTCGAGGCCGGTGTCGATGTCATCCGGTGAGCCGATCCCCTCGCCGACCGCGAAGGCCGCCTCGTTGACGAGCTGGGCGGCGATCCGGCCGAGCACGAGGCCCGGTGCGTCGCCGACCCACTCGCAGGCGAAGCCGAGCGCGGCGAAGAAGCTCTCGGCGGCCTCCGCCGCGAACGACGGGGTTGTCGGCAGGCGCGTGAGCTCGACCAGCGTCGCCGCTTCGAGGGGCGGCAGCAGGTGGAAGCCGACCGCCCCCGGCAGACCACGTGCGGCGAGGCTCTGCCGGGCACACAGGGAGAGCAGCGGTGCCCCGCCCGGTGGCGACGGGTGCGGCTCCACGCCGGCGTCGACCACGAGCTCCGCCGGCGCGCCCTCGCGAAGCTCGAAGCCGGCGTCCCGGGCGCGCTCGCGGAGCGAGTCGGCGAGCGGGCCGTCGCCGAGGAGGGCGACGAGCCTCCCCTCGCCGGCCCGCCCGGGGGAAGCCGGCGCCGGATCAGGCTCCCGGTAGGACCCATCCTCCGCGTACTCGTACCAGCCGCGGCCGGTCTTCCTTCCGAGCCGGCCGGCGGCGACCATGCGCGCCTGCAGCGGGCTCGGCCGCCAGCGCGGCTCACCGAAGGAAAGCTCCGCGAAGGATTTGGCGACCTCGAAGCCCACGTCGATTCCCACCAGGTCCATGAGCTCGAAGGGCCCCATGGGGAAGCCCCCGCCGAGGCGGCAGACGCGGTCGATCTGCTCGTGGCGGGCCACCCGCTCCTGGAGCAGCCGCAGCGCCTCCCCGCCGAAGGGCCGTGCGCAGCGGTTGACGAGGAATCCCGGCCCGTCGGCCGCGACGATCACCTCCTTGCCCATCGCCTCGCCCGTGGCGCGGGCCAGCGCGAAGGCGTGCTCTCCGGTCTGGTCGGCCCGGATCAGCTCGAGCAGGCGCATCAGGGGCGGCGGGTTGAAGAAGTGCATGCCGACCACGTTCTCGGGCCGCGCGGCCACGCCCGCGAGCGACGTGACCGGGATCGAGGAGGTGTTGGTGGCGAGCACAGCGTCGGCGCCCACGATCCCCGAGAGGCGCTCGAAGAGCGAGCGCTTGAGGTCGGCGCGCTCGGGCGCCGCCTCGATCACGAGCTCGCAGGGAGCGAGCTCCTCGAGCGTTGCGACCGGCTCGAGGCGCCCCGCGGCGTCCGCGCTCGCCCGCCCCTTCTCGACCCACTTCGCAAGACCGCGGCGAACCGCGAACGAACCCCGCTCGAGCGCCTCTTCGACCGGATCGTGGAGCAGCGTGCGCATGCCCGCGGCCGCGCCGAGCTGGGCGATGCCCGCACCCATCGTGCCGGCGCCCACGACGCCGATCGTGTCCGGCCTCACCGCCCGCGGAACTCCGGCCTGCGCTTCTCGAGAAACGCGGTCATGCCCTCGACGCGGTCCTCGGTCGCCATCGCAAGTTCGTAGAGGCGGCGCTCCTGGTCGAGGCCCGCGCTGAGCGAGGTCTCGTCCGCGGCGAGCACCGCCTGCTTGCCGAGCCGCACCGCGAGCGGCGGCCGGCTCGCCACGACGCCGGCGAGCTCGAGGGCGGACTCGAGCCACTCGCGCTTCGGAGCGACGCTGTTGACGATCCCGAGCCGCTGCGCCTCCTCGGCGCCGATCCGCCTCCCCGTCAGCACCAGCTCCATCGCGCGCTGCTTGCCCATCACGCGCGCGAGCCGCTGCGTCCCGCCTCCGCCCGGGATGATCCCCAGCAGGATCTCGGGCTGGCCGAACTCGGCGGTCTCGGAGGCGACGATCATGTCGCAGGCGAGCGCGAGCTCGCAGCCGCCGCCGAGCGCATAACCCGAGACCGCGGCCACGAGCGGCGTGCGCACGGCCGCGAGCCGAGGCCAGAAGCGGGCCGTGGGGGACGTGAGCGTCTCGACGAAGGTCCGGTCGGCCATCGCCTTGATGTCGGCGCCGGCCGCGAACCATTCGTCGCTGCCCGCGATCACGATGCAGCGAATCTCCGGGTCCTCGTCCCAGCGCTCGCACAGTGCCGCGAGCTCCTCCATCAGCTCTGGCGAGAGCGCGTTGCGCGCGTCTGGCCGGTTGAGCCGGGCGAGCCCCACCGGCCCGCGCTCGTCGGCGAGGATGAGGCCCGGCACCGGCTCGGCCGGGTGCGCAGGGGGCGGCATCATCACGGGACCAGGGCGTTCACGCCCGTGACCGCCCGGCCGATGATCAGCTTCTGGATCTGGGAGGTGCCCTCGTACAGGGTCGTCACGCGGGCGTCACGCAGGTAACGCTCGACGGGGTAGTCGTCCACGTATCCCGAGCCGCCGTGAACCTGGATCGCGTTGTTGGCGCACTTGACCGCCGCCTCGGTGGCATAGAGCTTCGCCATCGAGGTCTCGGTTGTGCTCGGCCGGCCCTGGTCCTTGATCCAGCCGGCTCGCCACACGAGGTAGCGGGCCGCCTCGGTCTCGACGACGATGTCAGCGATCAGCTCCTGGACGAGCTGGAAGGAGGCGATCGGGCGGTCGAACTGGGTGCGCTCCTTCGCGTACGCGACCGACGCGTCGAGCGAGCCCTGGCAGATCCCCACACAGCCGGCGGCCACGCTGTAACGGCCCGAGTCGAGCGCGGACATCGCGATCTTGAAGCCGTCGCCCACCTCACCCATCAGGGCGGAGTCCGGCACCTCGACGCCGTCGAGCCCGAGCGACGCCGTGTCCGACCCCTTGAGGCCGAGCTTGCCGTGGATCTCCTGCGAGGAGAAGCCCTCGCTGTCGGTCGGGACGAGGAAGCACGCGATGCCACGGTGCTTGAGGGATGGGTCGGTCTGCGCGAAGACGAGGGCGAGCTTGGCGTAGTTGCCGAGCGAGATCCACATCTTCGTGCCGTTGATCCGCCAGCCGCCGTCGATCTTCTCGGCTCGCGTCTTGAGGTTGGCGGCGTCGGAGCCGGTGTCGGGCTCCGTCAGGCCGAAGCACCCGAGCGCCTCGCCCGTGCAAAGCCGCGGCAGCCACTCCTGCTTCTGCTCCTCGCTGCCCCAGCGGTCGATCGAGGAGCAGACGAGCGAGGTCACCACCGACACGACGGTGCGCATCGCGGAGCAGCCGCGGCCGATCTCCTCGACGATCAGGCCGTAGGTCCGATAGTCGACGCCGCGCCCGCCGTACTGCTCCGGGACGATGGCGCCGAGGAAGCCCATGTCGGCGATCTTCTGGACGAGCTCGGTGTCGAAGTGCTCGTTGCGGTCGTTCTCGCGGGCGCGCGGGGCGATCTCCCGGTCGGAGAAGTCGCGGGCGGTTTCCTTGATGAGCCGCTGTTCGTCTGTGAGTTCGAAGTCGATCATGTGTTCCTGATTCTGCAAGATGAGCGTTCACATGGTCGAAAGAGCCTCGTGGAAGCTGTCCGAGGGCGACGAGATCGCCCAGGGCCGCTCGGTGTTGAAGCTGCTCGGCGGGGGCAACCGCTACGAGGCGTACCTCGTCTGGGACGAGCACATGTTCGCGCCCATGGTCGCGAAGCTGATTCGTCCCGATCAGGTCGAGGACGAGTCCGCGCTGCGCGGCTTGCGGCGCGAGGCCGAGGCGCTCGAGGCGCTCGCCCATCCGGTGGTCCTGCGCGGCTTCGATGCGGTGCTCGACCCGCCGCATCCGCACGTGCTGGTGGAGCATCTCGAGGGCCCGACGCTGCGGCGGCTCATCCGCCGCGGCGGCCCTCTGCCCGCGGAGCAGGTGCTGCCGCTCGCGCTGCACGCGGCCGCGGCGCTCCACTACATGGCCGGCGAGGGCTGGCTCCACCTCGACCTCAAGCCGGACAACATCGTGATGGGCATTCCGCCGCGGGTGATCGACCTGTCGCTCGCTCGCACGTTCGAGCGGGCGGCGCGGGTGCGCGATCCGATTGGCACAAACGCCTACATGCCGCCCGAGCAGTGCCTCCCGAACGGCGACATCGGGCCGCCTGCCGACGTGTGGGGCCTGGGGGCCACGCTCTACCACGCGGTGGCGGGGCAGCGGCCGTTCCGGAAGCCCGCCTCGACCGGCGCCGATGCCGATCCGGAGGAGCGCTTTCCGCAGCTCGTCGACGACGTGCGGCCCTGGCCGGTCCGCGTACCGCCGGTCCTGTCGGAGTCGATTCTGTCCTGCCTGCGGCCCGATCCGGCGGAGCGGCCGACGGCCTCCGGGCTGGCGCTGCGTTTACAACCGCTGGTGGCGGCGCTACCGTCCAAGCTCGTGCTCGGGCGCCGCGGCGCACGGCGCGCGTGATTTCCGTTCCCGGCTTGTGTTCAAGGGGCATGAACGCGCATCCGTCATCCATGTACCTGCGCCTCGCCGAGGGCGAGGACGACCTTCTGACCAGCGAGCGGTCGCTCACGCGGCGGGTGGTCGTGCTGCTGGTGGCGCTCGTGCTGCTCGCGGCCGGCATCGCGGCGGCGGCCGGGCTGCCCGGGCCGGACGGCGCGCCCTGGACGCTCGACAAGGCGATCGCGCAGTCAGGGCCGGGCAGCGGTGGCAACGACGATGACGATGACGATCGCTCCGGTCCGGGCGGCGGGGGCGATGACGATGACAAGTCCGGCCCGGGCGGCGGCGGCGACGACACCGCCCGTGACGAGGACACCGGCACCGACGGCGACGACACCGCCACGAACACCGGCGCCGGCGATACGAACGGCACGGACGACACGCGCGGCACCACGGACGGCCAGGATGGGACGCAGGGTACGGACGAGAGCCAGACCCAGAACACGCGCGGCACCGACGACACGGCGAATACCACCGACGGCATGGACCAGACGCGCGGCACCGACGCGTCGAACGTCACGCGCGGCTCCGAGGAGTCGAATTCCGACGACAACAAGAACGGCAACTCGGACTCGAGCCACGACGCCTCGGTCAGCCAGCGGACGCGCGCGACGAACGCGCCGGACGACACGCGGAACTAGACGGATGCCCGGTGGCGCCGGCGCCCGGAGACGGGCACCGGCGCCACTGACGCGGGCGACGAGCTCATTCGGCCGTTCGACCCGTTTACTGCTTGCTCGTGTCGAGGCCGGGGCCGCCGATCAGCTTGTCCTGGCCGGCGCCGCCGATCAGCTTGTCGCGGCCGGCGCCGCCGCGGAGCCGGTCGCGGCCGGCCTGGCCGCGAAGCGTGTCGCGGCCGTTGCCGCCCGCGACGCGGTCGTTGCCGGCGCCGGCGCAAATCAGGTCATTGCCGCCGATGCCGCTGATCACATCGTTGCCCCCGAGGGCCGCGATCACGTCGCGGCCGCGGGTGCCGCGGATGCGGTTGCGGCCAGCGGTGCCGACGATCGTCGCCGGCTTGCCGGCGCAACGGGTGGCGGACGGACGGGGTGTCGTTCTGGCCGCCCTGCGCTCCGTCGTCTGACGGGCCCTCGCTGTCGCCCTGGAGGCGATAGACGAGCGCGTCCTGGTCATCCTTGGAGTTGTCGCCGCGCGAGCAGGATCTTGCCATCGGGCTGGAGGACCATCGCGTTGGCGCTCATCGAGCCCTCCGCCGCCGAGGGTGAGCTCGCCGAAGGATCCGAAGCTGGCGTCGCGGGAGCCGTCCCCGTTCAGCCGCCACACGACGGCGTCCTCTCCGGCCGACGTGTAGCCGGCGAGGAGGATCTTGCCGTCGGGCTGGATTGCCAAGGCGTAGGCCTCCTCATACGCGCCGCTGCTGAGCTCGCGCCCACCGTCGCCGTCGAAGCTCGTGTCGAGCGTGCCGTTCGGATTGAGCCGGTACACCCCTGCGTTGCCGCCTGCCTCTCCGGCGACGACGATCTTGCCGTCCGGTTGGACGGCAACCGCGTGGGCTTCGTCGTATCCGCCGCTGTTGATGCCACGCGCGCCGTCACCGTCGAAGCTGGTGTCGAGTGAGCCGTTGGGATTGACCCGGTAGACCGCCATGTCGTCGCCGACGCTCGTGTGACCCGCCACGACGAGCTTGCCGTCCGGCTGAACGGCCACCGCATTTGCTCTCTCGGTGCCGGCGCTGTCGATCCCGAGCGCGCCGTCGGTATCGAAGCTCGTGTCGAACGACCCGTCGGGATTGAGCCGGTAGACGGCCGCGTTCCAGCCGACCGACGTCTGCCCGGCCACGACAAGCTTGCCGTCGGGCTGAACGGCCACCGCATTTGCCCTCTCGCTGCCGCCGCTGTCGATACCGCGTGCCCCGTCGCCGTCGAAGCTGGTGTCGAGCGACCCATCGGGGGTGACCCGGTAGACCGCCGCATCGTTGGAGACAGTGGTGAAGCCGGCCACGATGAGCTTGCCGTCCGGCTGAAGGGCCACGGCATTGGCTTCCTCGTAGCCGGCGCTGTCGATGGGGAGCACACCGTCGCCGTCGAAGCCCGTATCGGCCGAGCCGTCCGGGTTGAGCCGGAAGGCCAGCGCATTCTGGCCGGCGGATGTCCTGCCCACCCCCACGATCTTGCCGTCGGGCTGGATGGCAAGCGCATAAGTTGACTCGTCGCCGCCTGCGTGGATCGTGGCTCGGCCATCCTGCCCGAAGCCTCGATCGACGTCCGCGGGCGCCCCAAACGCAACCCCAGCGGACAACGCCAACGTCGCCGCGCTCAAGGCCGCAATGCCTCGAGTACGACTCGACCGAACTGTGAGATGTCTCTTGATGTTCATGCCGCCATGCTCCGCGGCACCGCCTGTCTTGAGAACCCACCCTCAGGGGGAAGGCACTCACCCCATCGCCCGTCCGGGCTGCCCCTACGCCAACGGGTTCTCGATGACCGCGGCGAGCCCCTGGCCGACGCCGATGCACATCGTCGCCACCCCGTAGCGGGCGCCGCGGCGGCGCAGCTCGTAGGCGAGCGTCCCGATCAGGCGGGCGCCCGAGCAGCCGAGGGGGTGGCCGATGGCGATCGCGCCGCCGTTCACGTTGAGCCTGTCGTGGTCGAAGCCGAGCTCGCGCATCGATGCGAGCGCCTGCGAAGCGAACGCCTCGTTCAGCTCGACGAGGTCGATGTCCGCCGCGGTCAGGCCGGCGCGCTCGAGCGCCTTGCGGGTCGCGGGGACAGGGCCGATACCCATGTAGCCAGGCTCGACGCCGGCGGCCGCGCTCGACACGATCCGGGCGAGCGGCTCGCGCCCGAGCCGCCGCGCGCCATCCTCGCTCGTCACCACCAGGCAGGCCGCGCCGTCGTTGATCTGCGACGAATTGCCGGCCGTGACGCTGCCGCCCTCGCGGAAGACGGGCCGCAGCGCGGCGAGCCGCTCGAGTGTGGTGTCCGGGCGCGGGCCCTCGTCCGCGTGCACCGTCACCGGCTCGCCCTTCGGCTGGGGAACCTCGATGGTCACCAGCTCGTCGTCGAAGCGGCCGGCCTCGGCCGCGGCGACGGCGCGCCGGTGCGACTCGAGCGCGAAGGCGTCCTGATCCTCGCGTGAGACGTCGTAGCGCTCCGCCACGTTCTCCGCCGTCTCGCCCATCGAGTCGGTGTAACCGAGAGCGGCCATGCGCGGGTTGGTGAAGCGCCAGCCGATCGTGGTGTCGGCGAGCTCGGGGTTGCCGCGTGGGAAGCCGCGCTCGGGCTTGAGCATCACGAGCGGAGCTCGCGACATCGACTCGACGCCGCCCGCCAGCACGAGCTCCGCCTCGCCGAGCCGGACCTGTCGCGCTCCCTGCACGACCGCCTCGAGTCCGGAGGCGCAGAGCCGGTTGACGGTCACGCCGGGAACCTCGACCGGCAGTCCGGCCAGCAGCAGGGCCATCCGGGCCAGGTTGCGGTTGTCCTCGCCCGCCTGGTTCGCGCAGCCCATGTAGACCTCGTCGACGGACGCCGGATCGAGGCCGTTGCGCTCCAGCGCGGCTTCGATGACGTGCGCGGCGAGGTCGTCGGGGCGCACCCCCGACAGCACTCCCGCGTAGCGGCCGATCGGCGTGCGGAGCGCATCGATGATCACCGCGTCTGGCATGGAGCGGGAGCGTACACTCGCCCGAATGGACGAGTTCGCGGTGTTCGTCCTCGGAATGGGTCTCGTGGTGCTCGCGATCTTCCTCGCGATCGGCAAGTGGTATCCGGGCAGCGGGGCCGAGCAGGTCGACTGGCGTCCGACCCGCTCACCCGAGGTCGAGGCCGAGCTCGAGCTCGACGACATCGACCAGATGCTCGAGGCGCAGAACGCGCGCCGCCGCGCGAGCGGACGGCCCGAGCTGACCGAGGAAGACGTCCGCGCGCAGGTGGCCGAGGACGAGCGCTGGCGCGACGAGCTCAGGCGCAGGGCGCACGGCGAGAGCTGACGTGGCGCGCGTGCTGATCGTCGGCTGCGGATGCCGCGGCCGGGCGCTCGCGGACGCGCTCACGAGCGAGGGGCACGTGGTTCGGGGCACGACGCGCGACCCGGCGGCGCTCGCTGCAATCGCGGCGACAGGGGCGGAGGGGGTCGTCGCGGATCCCGACCGTCTCGGAACGCTGATCCCGGCCCTGGCGGGGGTGAGCGCGATCTGCTGGCTCTTGGGCAGCGTCCGCGACGGCCCGGCGCTCCACGGCGACCGCCTCCGCACCCTGATGGAGAGGCTGGTGGACACGCCCGTCCGCGGGTTCGTCTATGAGGCGGCGGGAGCTTCGGGTGCTGCGCTCCTCGACCAGGGAGCGGAGGTCGTCCGGCGGGCGTCCGAGACGTGGCGGATACCGGTCGAGATAGTGCGCGAGGACCCGCACCGCACGACGCGTGGCTCGCGTCGATGAACACGGCCGTCGCCCGCATCCTCGCGGTGTGAGCGGTCAGAATAGACGCGTCAACTTTCCGTCAACGGAGGTAGCAATGGCCGACTACGCCAAGGACGTTCTCGTCGAGACGCAATGGGTGGAGAATCACCTCGGCGACGACTCGGTTCGAATCGTCGAAGTCGACGAGAACCCGGCGCTCTACGCCGAGGCGCACATCCCTGGCGCGATCGGCTTCGACTGGAAGAAGGACCTCCAGGACCAGGTCAAGCGTGACTTCCTCGGGCCGGCGGAGTTCGGCGAGCTCTTCGGCAGCCGCGGTATCTCGAACGAGCACACGATCGTGCTCTACGGCGATCGCAACAACTGGTTCGCCGCCTACACGTACTGGTACCTGAAGTACTACGGCCACGACAACGTGAAGCTCATGAACGGCCCGCGCGAGAAGTGGATCTCGGAGGGCCGGCCGACGAGCAGCGCCGTCCCGAGCTACGAGCCCCGGCAGTTCACCGCCCGGGAGGGCGATGAGGCGATCCGGGCCCGCCGCGAGGAGGTGCTGGCGGCGCTCGACCAGAGCATCCGGCTCGTCGACGTGCGCTCGCCACAGGAGTACTCGGGAGAGCTGATCGCGATGGCCGGGTACGAGCAGGAGGGCGCCCAGCGCGCCGGCCATATCCCGGGCGCCGCCTCGGTGCCGTGGGCGCAGGCCGTCCAGCAGGACGGAACCTTCAAGTCCGCCGACGAGCTGCGCGAGCTCTACAGCTCCAAGGGCGTGATCGACGGCTCCAAGCCGATCATCGCCTACTGCCGGATCGGCGAGCGCTCGGCGCACACCTGGTTCGTCCTGCACGAGCTGCTCGGCAAGGACGACGTCAAGAACTACGACGGCTCATGGACGGAATGGGGCAACCTCGTGAGCGTCCCGATCGAGAAGGACGTGTAGCGCTCAGAGCAGCGGCTCGAGCCTTTCGAGCAGCGACTGCACGATGCGTCCGGTAGCGCCCCACACGAGGTGGCCCTCGACCGTGTAGGTGGGGGTCTTGACCGGCACCCCCTTGCGGACGAGCCGCTTCATCTCGTGGCCACGGACGAGGTCGGCGAGCGAGAACTCGAGCACGTTGGCGACCTCGCTCTCCTGGGGTGTCCACACGTGGCCCTCCTCGATGCGACCCACGAACGGGAAGATGCGGTAGCCGGTGACAAAGGTGCCGACCGGAGGCAGCGCTCCCACGAGCTCGACGTCGGCCGGGTCGAGGCCGATCTCCTCGTGCGCCTCGCGCAGCGCGGTCGTGCGCAGGTCCTCATCCGGGTGGTCGCGGCGCCCACCGGGGAACGAGATCTCGCCGGCGTGCCTGCGCAGGTCCTCCCGCCGCTCGGTGAAAACGGCGCGCAGGTCGGGGTACAGCGGCACCAGCACAGCCGCGTCCTTCGTGCCGTGCACATCCATCGCGGCGGCCTCCTCGGGCGTAAGGAGCAGTTCCCTCACCCGGCCTATTATCGGGCGGCCATGTTCGAGCGCGTCCACGAAGCGATGTTCCACTGGTACCGGCGCGTGGGCCGGGCCTCGCCCGGCGCGCGGTGCCTCGAGCCGCCGGGAGTGGTGGCGACCGTGATAGGCGCGGCACCGGAGCGGGCCGTCGTCAACGGGGTGCTGTACCGCACGCCGGACGAGCTCGAGGCCGCCTACGACGAGCTCGAGGCGGCCTACCGCGAGATCGGCGCGAACTGGACTGTGTGGGTGCAGCCCGAGGGACGCGCCGAGGCGACCGCGCTGCTTGCGGACAGGGGCCACGTGCTCGACGCCGACCCCGCGGCGATGGTGCGCCGGCTGGCCGAGCCGCCCGAGCGGCCTGCCGCCGACGCGCTCGAGGACTGGTCGGCGGACGGAGACATGGCGGACGTCGGAACCGTCAACGACCGCTCTTACAGCTTCGGCACCGACTCCTGGAGCCGGGCGCTCGGCGGGCTTCCGCGGGATGACCTCCACATCTACGTGGAGCGCCGCGACGGCGATCCGGTGGCCTGCGTCGTGATCGTGGACGCGGACGGCAACAGCGACGTGGAGATGGTGGCCGTGGTGCCCGAGGCGCGCGGTGCCGGGCTGTCGGGCAAGCTGCTCGCGCACGCGCTCGCCGACGCCGCGGAGCGCGGCAGCTCGACCTCGACGCTGATCGCCACGAAGCTCGGCTATCCCGTCTATCGGCGGCTCGGGTTCGAGGACGTCGGGGACTTCCAGATGTGGGAGCGGCGCGCCTGACTCAGCCTGACTCAGACGAGCTCGACGCGCTCGTCGAACATGACCTCGCCCTCCAGCGTGCGGTGCACGGGGCACTTGGCGGCGATCTGCATGAGCCGCTCGCGCTGGTCCTCCGGTAGCTCCTTCGGAAAGCTCACCTTCATCTCAAAGCGCGTGGGCGAGCCGCGGTGCGCCGGCTCGTAGTCCACGTCCACGGCGACCTCGCCGATCTCCCAGCCCTTGCGCACCGCGTACATCTCCATCGTTACCGCGGTGCAGGAGGCGAGGCTCGCGGCCAGGAGCTCCTGAGGGCTCGGGCCCGCATCCTCGCCGCCATGGCTCTTGGGCTCGTCGGCGGTCAACTCGTGCTCACGCACCTGCACGCGTTGCCGCAGCTTCGCGCCGATCCGGGTGGAGATCGCTCTCATCCTCTCCCCTCGAAGAGCTCAGGATCCGGCTCGTCGGCAAACCGCGCCATCGCAAACAGCGCGTCCGAGAGCCGGTTCAGATACGTCAGGACCGTGTCGTCCGCCAGCTCGCCGTCGTGCCGGAGCGCGCTCACCCGGCGCTCGGCGCGACGCACCGCCGTGCGGGCCAGGTCGAGCCGCGCCGACAGCTCCGTGCCGCCCGGAATCACGAACTTGGGCGGCAGGTCGACCCGCTCCATGTAGCGGTCGATGTCGCCCTCGAGCCGCTCGACCATGTCGGGCGTGACCCGCGAGACGCCCTCCTCGAGCCGGCCGGCGGCCTCGGGCGCCGTCGCCAGCTCGGCCCCGGCGATGAACAGCTCGTTCTGGATGCGGAGGATGTCGGCCCGCAGCTCGCTGCCGGGTTCGGCCGCGGCGCGCGCCATCCCCAGCGCCGATGCCGCCTCGTCGACGGAGCCGTATGCCTCCGGGCGCCCCGCAAACTTCGCGACCCGCCCGCCGTACCAGAGGCCGGTGGTCCCGTCGTCGCCCTTGCGCGTGTAGATCTTGACCACGGCGGCGCATGCTACCCGCGCTTGCGCGTTCCGCTCGGTCGCTCTTACCATGGACCCGCAGGCGATTCACGGAGGCTGCCGTACTTACGCTGGAGACAGTTGATATTGCCGACCTCGCAATGGCGCTCGAGGATCACTCGCCCGAGCACAGCTGGTGGCTCGATCCCGCCACGGGAGCGATCGATCCTCGCTTCGAGTCCTCGCTCGAGGAGTCGGAGCCGGATCCCTCGCTGATCCACATCGAGCCGCTCCCCACCGCGGTCGGCTACGCCGACATGGAGGCCTTCGTGGCCGCGGTGCGCGACCCGCGTGCCCGCGATCTCCTCGAGCGCTCGATCGCGGGACGGGGCGCCTTCCGGCGCTTCAAGGACACGCTGCTCGAGTACCCCGAGCTGCGGCGGGCCTGGTTTCAGTTCCACGATGCCCGGGGGGAGCGCCGCGCGATCGAATGGCTGATTGAGCACGAGCTCATCGAGCCGGCCGCGGCGCAGGAGGCGATCGCGAGGAGTGAGGATCTGCCGCCCGGCCTGCCGGGCCTACTCGATGCCCAGGGACTCGCGCGGCGCCTCGTGGAGGACCTGCGGCGCATCTACCGCCAGCGCCTGAAGGGCCTCGTGATCATTGGACCGTGGGCGCAGGGCGGCACGCATCCCGATTCGCCTGTCTCGCTGGTCGTGGTGCTCGACGGCGTGCTCGACCGCTGGGCGGAGAAGCGCCGCATGGAGCGGGTGATGTGGCGCTACTCGGTGCGTCACGACACGGTCGTGACCGCTGTGCCGCTTAGCCCGGAGGATCTCGAGCTGCCGCTATCCCCACAGCTCGCCGCCGAGCTGCAGCAGGGGGTGCACGTCGAATGAGGGGCGAGTGGGCACTGCCGGAGGAGCGCTCGCGTGACGAGCTGCGCGCGGCCCGGGCACTGCTCGAGGCCGACCTGCCGGACCAGGCGGTGTCACGCGCGTACTTCGCCGCGTTGCACGCCGCCTCCGCGGCTCTGCTCGTGCTCGGCGACCCGCAGACGAGCGAGGTGGGAATCGTCACGGCGTTCGCCCGGCGGGTGCCCGACGACGGCTTCGATCCCGAGGCCGGCCGCATACTGCGGAAGCTGTTCGAGGACCGCACGGACGTCGACCAGGCGCTTGCCAACGCGCCGGCCGAGGAGGCCGAGCGGGCGATCGGCGACGCCGACCGGCTGGTGCGCTCGATCGCTGTCTGGATCGAGGACCGGGCCGCGTCGGGCTAGAGCCGTAGAGGCTCTGGCTTAGATCCAGGTCCGCGTACGCAGGAGCAGCTCGAGCTCGCGTTCGCTTTCGAGCGCCGCTTGACGTGCGGCCTTCCAGCCCTTGTGGTCGGCCCGGCGTCCGGCGGCGGCGAGCCCCAGATAGGCGGCCTCTACCTCAGCGAGGCGCTCTGCGAGCTGCTCCTCGGCATCGGTCGATGCGGCGCGGGCGACCTTGGCCTCCGCCGTGCCATAGGCGGCCGCCAGGGTGCCGGCGGCCGCAGCCTGGCCGCGGGCGCGCTTTGCGGCTCGCAGCTTCTTGCGGATTGCCGCCCGCCGCGCATCGAGGCGATCGACCGCCTTGCTCACGACCGGGGTCGTGTCCACGGGCTCCGTTGGGGCCTGGCGCGCGACGTCATTCGCCGGCGTGGACGACGGGGTTTGCCCCGATGACGAGGTGTTTCCGGTCGCGAACCCGGCGACCGCGCTCGCGGCCAGCGCCAGCGCAGCCCAGGCGGGCGCGCGCCTGAGCAGCCCGCGCGAACGGCGAGGCTTGGCGGTGGCGTGGTCGCGCTGGCGTGGCGCCTTTTCGCGTCGTCGCGCCGGCTTCTCGTGCCGCGCCGCCGGCTTGTCCGCGCGCCGGCTGTCCGCGCGCCGCCGGCTTGCTCCTGCGCCACTGCCGGCTTCTCGCGCCGCCGTGGCAGCTTCTCCCGCCGCGGCGGCTTCTCGCGCCGGCGGGGCGGCTTCTCGGCGCGGGCGGGCGCCGGAGCGCCGCGCTCGTTCGAGCTTGGGGCCGGGCGCGCCGCCGGCGGCTCATGCGCCGGCCGCCGCTCCTGCGCCGGTCGGCGCTTGGGCGTCGGCGCCGCGGCCGACTGCTTCCGGGGTGCCCGCACAACCGGGATGGGGACGTGCAGGCCGACCGCGTGGGCGGCAGCGTTCACGAGCGCGCCCGGTGAGCCCTCGCGCTCGCGCGGGTCCTTGGCCAGTCCCCGGGCGATTACCTCGTCGAGGTCGGCCGGAAGGCTCGGATCACGCTCGGAGAGCTGCGGCGGCGGTGCGGTCAGGTGCGCGTGGAGCGTCAGGACCGGTCGCGGGTACGCGTAGGGCGGGGCGCCCGTCAGGCATTCGACCAGCATGCAGGTGAGCGAGTAGACGTTGCTGGCCGGCTCGGGCGCCTCTCCGCGGATTTCCTCCGGGGCGCGGTAGGCGGCGTCATCGAGAGCGGCCGGAAGCTCGCAGGGCAGCACGCGAGGAGCCCCGATGCCGAAGTCTGTGAGGAAGACCTTCGGCTCGTCACCGGGCTGCACGACGATCGAGCGCGGTGACAGCGCACGGTGCACGAGCCCCTTGGCGCGGGCGGTCTCCAGTGCCCCGGCGACCTGGCCGAGGATCCTGAGCGCCTGTGTGCGCTCGAGCGGGCCCTCCGCGAGCAGGTCGGCGAGCGTGCCGGCCCCGCGCGGGATGCTCTCCATGTGCAGGCGCTGGCCGCCGTCGACGGCTTTCAGCAGCCGGAGCACGTTCGGATGGTCGACCGAAGCTCGCAGGGGAATGAGCCGCGCCATGCGGCGCCGCAGCTCACGGTCCTCATTGAGCGGCCTCGCGACCACATCCAGCGTCACACGCTCGCCGCGCAGGGTTGCCGCCTCGGCGAGGGTGTTCAGGCCGGGGCGCCTCGAAACGATGCGCTCCACCCGGAAGCCGTCGACGCGGGTCCCCACGTCGATGGTGGTCTTCGAGCCGTGATGGCCGAGCTGTCCTCGTCGGCGCGCCATCAGCCGGAGTCCCAGAACTCGGTCGGGGTCGCCGGTTGCGACTGAGGCTGAGGTGCCGGGGCTGGGGCGGGTGCCGGCGCCGGGGCCGGCGCGGGCGCCGGAGCCGGTGCGGGCGCCGGGGCAGGCGCGGGAGCCGGGGCCGGGCGCGGGTGCCGCCGAGGCGCCGGGGCGCTTACCACCGTGGTCGCGGCCGCCGAGGCCGGTGCCGGCGCCGGGGCGGGTGCCGGTGCGGCGCGCGCGGCGCGAGGTGGCGGTTTCGGCGGCTTACGGAGATCGGGCAGACCGATCGCCTGCTCGAGTGCGAGAGCGCGGCCGTCAGCGGCGGGCGCCGGCGCCGGCAAAGCCGGGACGGCCGCCGGCTCTGCCGGCTCGTCCTCCTCGCGCGTCAGGTCAGCGGCCAGGTAGGACGCGCCGAACAGACTCGCGCAGGCGCCGCCCAGTGCGAGTGCCGGACCGATCCTCATGGCGCCGGGCATGCGGTCGCCTTCTTGGCACCCGGCGCCAAGCAGAGATCCACCCGTTTCGGTGCAGCGCCACGACGCATCGTGAACGTCGTCTGCTTACCGAGGAATCCCGGCTTCGTCACGGTGATGACGATCTTAACCCCGGGCTTGAAACCGCGCTCGAGCTTCTTGAAGCGAAGCGACTTGCCCTTGCCCTGCTTGATCGTCTTCTTCTTGGGACAGCCCTTGCCCTTGCAGCTGACGACGATGCTCGTGCCCGCGGGGGCGCGGACGAGCAGACGCCTGAGCCGCGTGATGTTCCCGCGCAGGCTGCCCTTGATGTCGATGGTGACGCCGCTCAGGAGCGCGAGCGGACGCGAGCGGACGGTCAGCACGCCCGACGCAACCGCGGTCGCTCCCCTCGAATCGGTCACGCGCAGGCGGACCGTACGGGGCCCCGGGCTGGCGTAGGTGGCGAACACGAGCGGTCCGGACGCATCGTCGAACGCACCGTCGCCGTCGAGGTCCCAATGCTGACCCGCGATCGGTCCGTCGGGATCAATGGAAGACGAGGAGATCGTGGCCGGCTCGCCCACGAACGGGCTCTCGGGGGCGACCCTGAATCCCGCCTGCGGCGGGGCGTTGACGACGACCGTCGTCGTCACGATCGCAAAGCCGCCGCCCGCCTCCTCGACCCTGAGCGCGACCGTCTTCGGGCCCGCGCTCCCGAACGCGTGCGAGACGGAGCCGCCACTCGCGTCGGCGTCGAACGGTGCCGCGGGATTGAAGTCGAAGTCCCACTGCATGCTTGCGATTGCCTTCCCGGTCGGACTCGACGCCGAGCCGTTGAAGGTGACGGCCTGCCCCGGCAGCGGAGCCGAGGGAGCGAAGTTGATGCCACCGTTGGGGACCGTGGTCTGGACGATCACGTTCCGCGGTGACCTCGCGGGTGATGCCGCCGGTGTCCGTCACCCGCAGCTGGACCGGATGCCCCGGGTTCGTGTTGGCGGTCAGGAACTTGTGTTTCGCGCTGAGCCCTGTCTCGCCCGGCTCGCAGAAGGTGCTGTCGCCGTCGAGATTCCACGAGTACGATCAGGGCGCTGGCCGAGTCGACGGCATCCGGATCGGAGGAGATCGAGGAGAAGGTCGTCTCCTGGTTGATGATCGGCGTGAGCGGCTCGAAGACGAAGTTGGGCGTCGGAGGCGCGTTGACCCGGAACGAGAACGTCGTGGTCGCCTGGGCGCCGTCGGAGTCAGTGACCCGCAGGCCGACGGTTCTCTGGCCGGCGCGGATAGCCGGCAGCCGGGGGACGCGGACGTTCGCGCCGGCGAGCTCGTAGGTCCCGTTGTTGTCGAGGTCCCACGCGAACGTGAGGTTGCTGTTCTCGGTGTCGGAGGACCCCGGCGAGGCGGGAGTGCCGGCGGGCGCCGGGCAGCCGGGCGCCGGCGAGGAGTTCGCGATCTGGGGCACGGCGCCGGACGTGAAGGCGAAGGCCTGGCTCGCCAGCGGCTGGGTGCGCTTCTGCCCGGACTCCAGCTGCGTGTTGAGGATGTTGATCGCCGCCGTCGGCAACGCGTTGACCCGCACGGTCTTGGTCGTCGAGTGCGACGCGCCGCTCGAGTCCTCGACGCGAACGCCGACCGTCTTGTTGCCGGCCGTCGGGAACGAGCGCGAGACCGTCGTCCCGCTGCCGTCGTTGAACTGGCCGTTGCCGTCCAGGTCCCAGTCCGTCCTGACGATCGTGCCGTTCCCGTTCGGGTCGGTGGACGTCGAGACGAAGTTGACCGACTCGTTCACATCCGGGCACGTTTGGCGTGACCGGGTTGGTTCCCGCGAAGGTGAAGTTCGCCGCCGGGGGAGAGTTGTTGAAGACGGGAACCGTCCGGCTCGTCGTTGCCGTGGCTCCATCGGCGTCGGTCACGCGAAGGCGGACCGTCTTGTCGCCGCCGGTCGGGAAGCTGAACTGCTCTGAGGCGTCGCTGCCGTCGTCGAACGCGCCGTCGTTGTCGAGATCCCACGCGTGTGAGACAGCGCCCCCACCGGGGTCGCTCGAGTTCGACGTGAAGGTGACCGGCTGGTTGGGATTGGGATTCGCCGGCGAGAAGTTGAACGACGCAGTCGGCGGCCGCGTTCACGCGCACCTCGTGCGTGACGGTCACCGAGTTGGGAGTGGCGCCTCCGGGCGAGTCGGTGACGGTGACGTCACGGTCTTCACGCCCGGCGATGCTGAAGGTGTGCGACGGGTTCTGAGCAGCTCGAGGTTCCGCCGTCCCCGAAGTTCCAGGCGAACGTATGCGTGTCGGCGGGCTCGGATCCGTGACGCTCGCCGTGAAGCTCACGCTCTGGCCGTCCAGCGGAACGAGGGTCGAGATGCCTGACGGTCACGCTTGGGGGGGCCGCCAGCACGATCTGGGCAGCCACAAGCGCGAGCGCTGACACGGCCAGCAGGCCGGCCGTCGCTTTGACGCGCCTCGGCGCCCGTCGGGGCACCACCGTATCCTTGCCCGCCGCATGTCGGCGGACCCAGGTCATCAACTGCTTCGCCGGGGACTGGCGAATCATTCGGGGGTCACCCCCTTGGGCCAGGGTTCTACGCAGTCCAGACTAACCTGCATCTTGTACCCCGCGCAAGCAACTGCGGGGTGTGAAAAAGGTCACATTCGCGCGGATTGGGCAACGCGCGCGGCGCCCAGGAACACGCCGGTGAGGGTGAGGAGCGCCAGCGCGAGCCAGAGAGAGGAGTCACCAAACGGAGAAGACTCGTCCTCGGCCAGCTTTATTCCAAGACCGTCGAGCGGGGACGGCTCGATTGGCGCGTTCGCCTGCGCTCGCGACTTCGATGCGGCAGCCGGCCGTGAGCTTCGGCCGCTCGACTCGGCGGTCGGCGAGGGCCGCTCGGTCGCCAGGGCACCGTCTGGCGCCTCGGCGCCCGCACCCGAACCGATGCCCGGGGCCGGGCGCGTCGGCGCCGCCGCGCTGCTGAAGCTCGAGCTGCCCTCGGTGAGAGCGGCCTGACCGCGCGGTCGCGTCGCGGTCACTCCGGACGCGTCCCTCGACGTACGACGATTGCGCCGCGCTCGCGGCCTCAGGGGCCGCCGCCGGCGTCTCGGCGGGAGGAGCCGCGGAGGGCGAGGTCGGAGCGGCGGGCGCGGCTGGGGGCGGGGCAGGCGGATCACCCACCGTGGCCTCCTGTGTGGTCGCCGCGTGCTGCAAGGCGCGTTGCAGCTGCGAGCCGCCCATGCAGTTCTCGAGGCAGTCCGCGTCCTGGTACTGGAAGATCGTCTGAAGGGTGGCGCCGATGTTGGCGGCCAGTGTCGCGAGCCAGCCGATGACGCCGTCCGGGCCGCCCGAGCTCGTCGAGGAGCCGGACTGGTCCGTGCCCTGGGCCTGGTTGACCGTCTGCGTCGCCGAGGCGCCGTGGCATTCCTCCCGGCAGCTCTCCTGGAACTGCCAGACGAGCTGCATCGTCTCCGACATGTTCAGGGCGAGCGCAAAGGCCGCGCCGATGGCCTCCGCGGTCTGGGTCGTCTGCGACGTCTGTGACGCGAACTGGGTCTGTGTCGTGTCGTAGCAGAAGGCCACGCAGCCGATCTGCATCTGCCACACGAACTGGAACGTGCGGCTCTCGTTCACGGCCATCGCCCCGCTGTTGTCGCCGGTCCCGAAGGCACTTGCGTCCTGGGTCGTCTCAGACTGCTGGAGCGCCTCCTGCGTCTGGCTCGTCCCGTGGCAGTACCTCTGGCAGCCGCGCTGGACCTGCAAGATCACTTGCAGCACCGTGCTCAGGTTTTGCGCGACCCCGACCTCCGTCTCCGGCGGCGATTCGGGCGTGCCGGCCGGCGGCGGTTCGGGTTCCGTCTGCAGGGGGCTCCCCGGGCGGAGGCTCCTCCGGGGGCGGCTCCGTCTCAGGTGGCGGCTCGGCCTCGGGGTCGGGCGGAGGCGACTCCACCGGAGGCGGCGGATCGACAGGCGGATCAGCCGGCGGCGAATCAACGGGCGGATCGACCGGTGACGGCTCGACGGCGGCGGCTCGGCCGGGGCGGACCCTCGGCCTCGGGCTCCGTCGCCTCGGGCGGCTGCGCTGGCGGCTCGGCTGACGAGCTCCGGCGCTTCGGGTGCCGCCGGGACTGCCGCCTCGGCCGCGCCATCGGGCGCCGCCAGGACGGCGGCGGCGTCCTGGGCCGACACGACGGGAGCAGCGATCGCGCAGGCAGCGACCGCCGCAAGCAGGACGAGGAGCGCGGGCAGCATGCCCGCGCTCCTACCCCCTGAGGACACTGCGGAGGTTGCCCCCCGGCGGCCAGACGGCCGCCGGGGGGTACCGGTTGAGCGGGTTTCCACGCTCATGCTCGCTTAGCGGCGAGACCTCCTGCTGCCCTTCTTGCCACGCCGAGCCTTCTTGCCACGCTTGGCCTTCTTGCCACGCTTGGCCTTCTTGCTCTTGGCGCGCTTGCCGGCCTTCTTCTTGGCCGACGCGGTGGCGACGAAGCTCGACACCAGCGCCGCCGCGGAGCCGGCCGACTGGCCGGAACCCGCTGCGGACTGGGACGACTGCGAACCGCCACTGCCGGACCCGTTGCCGGACCCGTTGCTGCTGCCGCCGCTGTTGCCATTGCTCTCCTCGGACGATTCACTACCGCCCGTGGCCGAGTTCGTGGCGTCCTGCTCGGCGTTGGCCTCCGATTCCGCATCCTGATCGGTATCGGCTTCCTGCTCGAGATACTGAGCCTGCTCGTCGCCGCCGTCCTGGGACTGGTCGGCGTTCTGCTCGGTCTCCGCCTCGTTAGAGGCCGATGACTCGGCTTCGTTCTCGAGATCCTGGTCAGCGTCGCCGCCCAGGGCCACGTTCGTGGCGTCCTGATCGGCGTTGGCCTCCGAGTCCGCATCCTGATCGGTCTCGGCGTCCTGGTCGAGCCACTGACCCTGGGCGGAACCGCCAGCACAGGTACAGGCAATCGCTCTCGATCGACTGATCCTGGGAGGCGTTCTGCTCCGTCTCGGCCTCGTTCGAAGCCGATCGAGTCGGCCTCGTTGTCGAGGTCCTGGTCAGCGTCGCCGAAGAGGCCGGCCACGTTGGTGGCGTCCTGCTCGGCGTTCGCGTCCGAGTCCGCATCCTGCTCGGTCTTGGACTCCTGCTCGAGCCACTGACCCTGAGCCGAACCGCCACACAGGAACTTGCAGCCATCGAGATGGACTGCGACTGGTCGGCGTTCTGCTCGGTCTCTGCCTCGTTCTTCGCCGACGAGTCAGCCGAGTTCTCGGCGTCCTGGTCAGCGCTGCCAATCAGGCCGCCCACGTTGGTGGCGTCCTGGTTGGCGTCTGCGTCCGAGTCCGCGTCCTGCTTGGTCTTGGACGACTGCTCGAGCCACTGACCCTGAGCGTGACCGCCGCAGAGGAACTCGCAGCCACCCTCGATGCTCTGAGACTGGTTTGCGTTCTGCTCGGTCTCGGCCTCGTTCTTCGCCGACGAGTCGGCGTCGTTGTCGAGGTCCTGGTCAGCGCTGCCAATCAGGCCGCCCACGTTGGTGGCGTACTGGTCGGCGTCGGCGTCCGAGTCCGCGTCCTGCTTGGTCTCGGACTTCTGCTCGAGCCACTGACCCTGAGCGTGACCGCCGCACAGGAACTTGCAGCCATCAGAGATGACCTGCTCCTGGGAGGCGTTCTGCTCGGTCTCGGCCTCGTTCTTCGCCGACGAATCGGCGGAGTTCTCGGCATCCTGGTCAGCGCTGCCGATCAGGCCGCCGGCGTTGATGGCGTCCTGGTTGGCATCGGCGTCCGAGTCCGCGTCCTGCTTGGTCTCGGAATCCTGCTCGAGCCACTGACCCTGAGCCGAACCGCCGCACAGGAACTTGCAGCCATCGAAGATGGCCTGGTACTGGTCGGCGTTCTGCTCGGTCTCGGCCTCGTTCTTCGCCGACGAATCGGCGGAGTTGTCGAGGTCCTGGTCAGCGCTGCCGATCAGGCCGCCCGCGTTGGTGGCGTACTGGTCGGCGTCGGCCTCGGAGTCCGCATCCTGCTTGGTCTCTGAGTCCTGATCGATCTTCTGAGCCTGGACGGAACCGCCGCACAGCTACTCGCAGTCAGACTCAATCTCCTGAGCCTGGCTGGCGTTCTGCTCGGTCTCGGCTTCGTTCTTGGCGTCAGAGTCGGCCTCGTTGTCGGCCTCCTGGTCAGCGTCGCCGTGGAAGGCGGCGTTGGTCAGGTCCTGATCGGCGTCGGCGTCCGAGTCCGCGTCCTGCTTGGTCTCGGAATCCTGGTCGATCGACTGAGCGCCCACGCCAAACTGGTCGGCGTTCTGCTCGGTCTCGGCCTCGTTCTTGGCCTCGGAGTCAGCCTCGTTGTCGGCGTCCTGAGTTGCCTCGGACCCGGCTGAGTTGACACCGCTCTGATCGGCGTCGGCGTCCGAGTCCGCGTCCTGCTCGGTCTCGGAATCCTGGTCGATCTCCTGCTCCGCGCCATCCTCCTGGAAGGCGTTCTGCTCGGTATCGGCCTCGTTCTTCGCCGACGAATCGGCCTCGTTGTCGAGGTCCTGGTCGGCGGAGCTACTGCCGCCGCCCACGTAGTCGCCACCGACCTTGACGGGCACGTTGGCGTTTACGCCGTTCTGCTTGGCGTTCGCCTCGGAGTCCGCGTCCTGATCGGTGTCGGAGTCCTGCTTGATCGACTGAGCCTCGCCGCCCAACTGGTCGGCGTTCTGCTCGGTCTCGGCCTCGTTACTCGCCTCAGATTCGGCTGAGTTGTCGAGGTCCTGATCGGCCGAGCTGTCGCCGCCGTAGACGTTCTTGCCGCCGATCGTGACCGGCACGTTCGCATTGACGCCGTTCTGGTAGGCATTCGCCTCAGAGTCGGCATCCTGCTCGGTGTCGGAATCCTGCTCGATCGACTGGGCAGCGCCGCCCTGGAAGGCGTTCTGCTCGGTCTCGGCCTCGTTACTCGCCTCAGATTCGGCTGAGTTGTCGAGGTCCTGGTCTGCCGAACTGTCGCCAGCGTATGCATTCTTGCCGGCGATCGTGACCGGCACGTTCGCATTGACACCGTTCTGCTTGGCGTTAGCCTCAGAATCGGCGTCCTGGTCCGTGTTCGAGTCCTGATCGACCGACTGCGCGCCGCCTACCTGATCGGCGTTCTGGTCGGTGTCGGCATAGTTGCTGGCGTCCGAGTCCGCACGGTTGCGCAGCCTCTGCGTCGCAGAGCTGTCGCCGGCGTGCACGTCCCCGCCACCGATGTTCACCGACACGTTCGCGTTCACGGCGTTCTGATCCGCGTTCGCTTCCGAGTCAGCGTCCTGTTCGGTGTAGGAGTCCTGCTCCACCGACTGTGCGCCACCGCCGGACTGACTGGCGTTCTGCTCAGTCTCGGCATAGTTGCTCGCCTCAGACGATGCGCGAGTTGCTCAGGTTCTGTGTGAGCTGAGCTGTCGCCCCCGTAAACGTTGTAGCCGCCGACGTTCACCTGAACGTTGGCGTTTACGGCGTTCTGGTAGGCGTTCGCATCGGAATCAGCGGTCTGCACAGTGTCGGAGTTCTGTGAGACTGACTGCAGCCCAGGCGCCGACTGTGATTGTCCGGCGTTCTGGGCGGTGGTACTGCCATTGGAGGCCTGGGATCCGCCCGCATTGCTTGCCGACTGGTCAGCGGACTGCGCGAACGCAGGCGCTGCCGAAACGGCGATCAGCAATACGACGCTGATTCCCAGAGCGAGGAGTTTCCTCACTGGCCCCCTCCTCTCGAGTGATCGGGTTTGAACCAATAACGGGCGCAGCGCGCGCCCGCCGGGCTCTGAGGGCCAGGCCCGGCATATCGATAGACAGCGACCTCGGGGCAAGCCCGGGTCTTGAGCGGAGGCATGACCGTTCTCCGACGATCTAGCGCATGCGGCCGCTCCGTTGTGAGTGTCGAATCAATGGTGTTGCGTCGCGCGCAACGGCCAAACCCACCTCCCGACAGCGGCCTCCTCGAGTGATGAGGAGCACCGTGTGCCGGGCAGGTGGGGGAGGGCCAGAGTGTCACGCGCTTTGTACGAAGGGACGTAGTGGGCCAAGTCCGTTCGCGTGGACCAGTGTGCGCCCGTCCCCGCCGTCGCCGCAAGGCCCGTGGGGATTTACGCAGGCGAGCCTCGCGGAAAGATGAGGCCCCACTCTGCGAAATTCCGCAAAGGCCCCAAACCGGGGCGACTATTCGGAGAAAGGCGCCGGTGTGGACGTTTGGTCTACGAGGGCCTCGGCGGCCTGGGCTTTTTGCCCTGGCCGCCCGGCCTCTTGACCGAGGGCAGATCGCCCACCTTCTTCGACCCGCTCCGGCGCTTGTAGCCGGCGGCGGTCTGGACGCTCGAGGGCCGCCACTTGGCTCCTCCGCGCTGGGTGGGCACGCCCTCCTCGTTCAGCGTGTCGGCGATCGCCTGAAGCGTCATCCCGTCCGCGCGCATGTTCGCGATCCGCTTGCGGATCTCGTCCCAGTCGGGTCCGGCGCCGCCCGAGGCATGGCGCTTGGCGCGCGCGGCGGCAAGGCCCTTGCGGGTGCGCTCGGACAGCCGCTCGCTCTCCATGCCGGCCACGGACGCGAGCGCTCGAGCGGTTGTCCGGCCGCCCGGGCTTGCCGTATCCAGGTCGAGCTCGACGGCCACCAGGCGGACGTCGTTGCGCTCGAGCCACTGCACGATCGTTCCGAGCTCCGCGACGGAGCGGCTGAGGCGCTGGAGCCCGGTCACGACGAGGCAGGAAGCGTCGCCGGCGGCGATGCGCTCGATCAGGAACGAGAGGCCGGCCCGGTCGAGGGCCTTGCCGTCCTTGGGCTCGCGCTCGCGCACGACCTCGACTACGTCGATTCCGAGCAGCTTGCAGTAGGACTCGATCGCGATCCGCTGCTCGTCGAGCTCGCGGGTGCCCTCGTCCGCGTCCGCGGGCGCCGTGGCATAGCCGAGCGCGCGGACGGCGACGGCGGGCTCGGGTGCTGCCGGTGCGGGCCGGGGCGGAGCCGGGGGCTCGGCTGCCGCCGGCGCGGGCTCTCGCGCCGGTTCGGGAGCGGGGGCAGCCGGGGGCGGCGGGGCCTCGACCGCGGGCGGGGGCGGCTCCACCGCCGGCGCTACGTCAACCTCCGGCGCGGGCGGCTCGGGCTCGGGCGCGGGCGGCTCAACCTCCGGCGCAGCCGGCTCGGGCTCGGGCGCAGCCGGTTCCGGCTCCGATATCACGCCGATATCGGCCTCCGGAGCTTCCTCCGGCTCGGGCTCCACAACCGGCGCGGCCGGCGCTGCGGGGGACGCCATCGCGAGCTGGCCGGTCTCGGTGGCCGAGTCGAGGCCAACGTCGAGCGCCACCAGCCGTGCCTCGCCCCCGTCGAGCCGGTCGAGCACGATCTCGAGCAGAGCGGTGCGGCCGGTTAGCCGTTCGAGATGGCTGACGATCAGGCAGGAGGCCTCGCCGGACTCGATCCGCTCGAGCGCCCGGATCAGCCCTGGCTGTTCCTCGTTCGGGCCGTCCTCCTGCTGGTCTCGCACGATGTCGACGAGGCGCAGGTTCAAGCGGTCGCATGCGCCCTCGATAGCGAGCCGTTGGGTCTCCATCTCGGGTCCGTCCAACGGCTCATCGGAGGACACGCTCGCGTAGCCGAGGGTCGGGACGGACTGAGGGGTTGTTGATCTGATGGCGGTCTTCATCTAGCCGCCCAATGTACCCCGAACATGGCGGTCAGGCGAGTGGGAACCGGCCGATCAGGCGAGCTCGTTGAAAACGAGGCCGGTCGGGACCTTCGGATAGAAGTAGGTCGACTTGGGCGGCATCGACTCGCCCGCCTCGGCCACCTCCCGGACCTGCTCGACCGGGGTCGCGCGCATGAAGAAGCCCGCGTCGGCCACGCCCGATTCGACCCTGTGGATCGCGTCCTCGAGGTTCTTCGAGTAGTCGAGGCCGCGCAGGTGCGCGATGTCGTCCTCGGACATTCCGAGAGCCCCGCGCAGGATCAGCGACTCGAGCACCGCGGTGTCGAGCCGGCGATAGGGCTCGGGCATCCCCGCAAGCGCCCGGTCGGCGATCGACTGGTCCTTCAGCGTGACCCGGAAGGGACGCTTGAAGAAGCTGTCCATGTAGCCGTAGGCGATGCGCCCGTCCGCGCTCGGTTCGAGCTCGCCGGGTGTGGCCAGTTCCTCGATCTCGAAGTCGCGCCTGAGGGCATCGCGGATCGCCACCTGCTTACCGCTGTCGTCCTTGAGGCCGGTCAGCAGCCGGTGCGTCGGGAACACGAGCAGTCCGGGGTCAGACAGCGAGCAGAGCAGCATCAGGACGTAGCGGTGATCGCCCTCGCCGCCGATCTCTTCTGCGTATACGCGCGCCGTTTCGTAGCGGTGATGCCCGTCCGCTATCAGGAGCTCGGCGCCGGCGAGCGCCGACTGGAGGGCCGAGATGCGGTCCGGGTCGCGACCCGCCACAGGGTGTGCCGGGTGCCGTCGTGGTCGGCCGCGCCGGCGAACGGCTCGCCCTCGAGGGCGGGTTCGAGCGCCTCGGCCGCGGTGCCGCCGGGGTCGGCGAAGAGGCTGAAGATGGGGGAGAGGTTGGCGCGCGTCGCGCGCGTCAGGCGCAGCCGGTCCTCCTTCGGTCCCGGATGCGTCCGCTCGTGCGGCCGGATCCGCCCGGGGCCGTATTCCTCTACACGCACGCGCGCGAGGAACCCGGTCCGCGTGCGTTCGCTGCCGTCGGGCCCGCTGTAGTCCTGCCGCAACGCCCAGAGCGCGGGCTCGTCCTCTCGCACGAGCACTCCGCGCTCGAGCCAGTCGCGCATGATGGCCGCGGCGTGCTCGTAGCGGTCGCCGCCCCCGGGCGGCGGCTCCGGCAGGTCGATCTCGACGACGTTGTTCGGGCTGCGGGCCACGAGCTCCGCCCGCAGCTCGGCATCGATCACGTCGTACGGGGGAGCGATCACGTCCTCTAGCGGCCCCGCCGCCGAGGGCTCGTAGCGGACGGTTCGGAGCGGTTGGACCTCGGCCATCGGGACCGGCCACCCTACTTGACTTCCGCCTGCGCCCTGCGTTACATTGCCTGTCTTAGTCAATCGACTAAGACAGTTGACCAACTTGGTGGCAACCAAAGCCCACGCAAAGGGTCGCGAGGAAGCCACGCTGGCCCTCCTCGACGCCGCGGAGCGCATGCTCGTGAGCGACGGCTACGCGCGCATCACCACGCGCCGCGTTGCGGCCGAGGCCGGTGTCAACCACGGCCTCGTGCACTACTACTTCGGCTCGATGGAGGAGCTGCTCCTGCAGGTGCTGGAGCGGTTCACCGGCCGGCTCGTGGCGCGCCAGCGCGAGATGTACGAGGCCGACGTGCCGTTCATCGAGAAGTGGCGGGCCGCGATGCGGTACCTCGAAGAGGACCTTCGTGCCGGCTATCCCAAGGTGTGGCTCGAGCTGCAGGCGATGTCCTGGAACAACCCTGAGCTGCTCGAGCGCGTTGTGGCGGTGGACGGCGAATGGCGCTCGACCCTGCGGACGGCGTTCGGCCGCGCGCTACACGAGTACGGCCTCGACCCCGACGACTTCCCGCTCGACGCCGTGGTCTCGCTGGTGATGACATTCAACAAGGGGATCGAGCTCGAGCGGCTGAACGGGATCCGCAGCGGGCACCAGGAGCTCCTCGCCTGGATCGACGACTGGCTCCGCGCCCAGGAGGACGGCCGGTGAAGCCCCCGCGCGTGCTCTACATCTCCTCGCCGATCGGGCTCGGGCACGCGCAGCGTGACGTGGCGATCGCGCGTGAGCTGCGCCGGCTCGTCCCCGGCGTCGAGATCGACTGGCTCGCTCAGGATCCCGTGACGCGGGTGCTCGAGGGGGAGGGCGAGCGCATACATCCGATGAGCCGCCACCTCGCGAGCGAGTCGGGGCACATGGAGTCCGAGTCCGCGGAGCACGACCTGCACTGCTTCCAGGCGTGGCGGCGCATGGACGAGATCCTCGTCGCCAACTACATGGTCTTCCACGACCTCGTGCACGCGGAGCGCTACGACCTGTGGGTCGGCGACGAGGCGTGGGAGATCGACTACTACCTCCACGAGCATCCCGTCCGAGAAGCGCGCGCACTACGCGTGGCTGACCGACTTCGTCGGCTGGCTGCCGATGGAGGACGGCGGGGCGCACGAAGCGTTCCTGACGGCGGACTACAACGCCGAGATGATCGAGCACATCGCCGCCCACCCCGAGGTGCGCGACTGCGCTCTGTTCGTGGGCGATCTCGACGACATCGTGCCCGACCGGCTCGGCCCCGAGCTGCCGCTGATCCGCGACTGGACCGAGCAGAACTTCGGCTTCGTGGGCTACGTGACGGGCTTCGACCCGGACGAGTTCCGCGACCGCGAACGGCTCCGCGCGGAGCTCGGCTACGGGGCCGCGGAGAAAGTGTGCATCGTCACAGTTGGCGGCTCGGGCGTTGGGGACGATCTCCTGCGCAAGGTGATCGCTGCGTTCCCAGAGGCCAAGCGGCGAGTGCCCGACCTGCGGATGATCGTGGTGGCCGGGCCACGAATCGATCCAGCCTCGCTCCCGGCGGCCGACGGCCTGGAGGTGCGCCCCTACGTGCACAACCTCTATCGCCACCTCGCCGCCTGCGACCTCGCCGTCGTCCAGGGCGGGCTGACCACGGCGATGGAGCTGACCGCCAACGGACGGCCGTTCCTCTACTTCCCGCTCGCGCACCATTTCGAGCAGAACCTGCACGTGCGTCATCGCCTCGAGCGCTACGGCGCCGGGCGGCGCATGGACTTCGAGGAGACCGAGCCGGACGACGTGGCGGCCGCGATCGCGGACGAGATCGGCCGCGACGTGGACTACCGGCCGGTGGATACCGACGGCGCGCGCCGCGCGGCCGGCCGGCTTGCGGAGATGCTGCTGTGAGGGCGCTCGCCCCCGACGACTCCGGGTTCATCGAGCGCGACGGGGTGCCGGTCTACTGGGAGCGCTTCGGAGACGGGGATCCGACCGTGCTCTTCCTGCCGACGTGGTCGATAGTCCACTCGCGCTGCTGGAAGGCCCAGGTGCCGTACTTCGCACGGCACTTCCGGGTCCTCGTGTTCGACGGTCGCGGCAACGGGCGCTCGGGCCGGCCCGCGGACAACGACGCCTATGCCGAGGCCGAGTTCGCCGCGGACGCGCTGGCGGTCATGGACGCGACCGACACCGAGCGCGCTGTGCTCGTGTCGTGGTCGCGCGGAGCCCAGCGGGCGCTGCTGCTGGCGGCCGATCACGCCGAGCGCGTGCTCGGCGCCGCCTTCATCGGACCGGCCGTGCCGCTCGCTCCCGTGGTCCCGGAGCGGGCGAGCGCGTTCGAGCGGTTCACCGAGGCGCAGGAGAGCTACGAGGGCTGGGGTAAGTGGAACGCGCACTACTGGCGGGACGACTACCGCGGCTTCCTCGAGTTCTTTTTCGCCCACGTCTTCTGCGAGCCACACTCGACCAAGCAGATCGAGGACGCGATCGGGTGGGGGCTCGAGACCGATCCGGACACGCTCGTGGCCACCACCCTCGGTCCGTGGCTCGGTGGCCGCGACGAGACGCTCGATCTGTGTGACCGCGTCGCCTCCCCTGTGCTCGTCCTGCACGGCGAGGACGACGACGTCAGGCCGCCGGAGATCGGGCGCGCGCTCGCCGAGGCCACCGGCGGCCGCTACGTGCCGCTGCCGGGCTGTGGCCACGGCCCGCATTGCCGCAAGCCCGTGCTTGTGAACGCCCTCCTGCGGGAGTTCGTCGAACGAGCCGGACGCTCGCCCCCGGTGGGTGCCGGACTCGCATCCCAGGCCCAGGAAGGAGACATGACATGACAACCACCGAGACAAGCCCCGCCACCACCACCGCCGGCTACCAGCTCGTGGGATCGCTGCTGGAGGTCTGCAGCTGCGAGACCCTGTGTCCCTGCTGGATCGGCGAGGACCCCGACCAAGGCACCTGCGACTCGGTCGTGGCCTACCAGATCTCGGAGGGCACGATCCGAGGCGTCCACGGTGGACGGCCTCACGCTGGTGAACGTCTGCAAGATCCCCGGAAACGTGCTCGAGGGGAACTGGCGGGTGGTCGTGTTCGTCGACGACCGCGCGACCGACGAGCAGATGGAGGCCCTCCTCGACGCCTTCACCGGCAAGCTGGGCGGTCCGCTGGCCGACCTGGCCGGGCTCGTGGGTCAGGTTGACGAGGTCAGGCGCGCGCCGGTCGAGCACTCGATCGTCGACGGCGCCGGCAAGCTCAAGGTCGGCGACATGGTCGACTGCTCGATGGAGCCGTACCGCGGACCGGACGGAAGCATCACCACGTTGAACAACTCGATCTTCTCAACGGTGCCGGGCTCGCCGGCGTACGTGGCGAAGTCCGACCACCAGAAGATCGACATCCCCGAGCACGGATACCAGTGGGAGCTCGAGGGCAAGAACGCGATCCAGTCCGACTGGAAGATCGACTTCGCGGGCTAGTGACCACAGCCGTCCCCGACTCGCTGGCGCGCGCGCCACAAAGCCGCCGGTTTGGCTCGCTCCCCATGCCCGTGCGTTACGGGCATCGCCGCCGCCTGGGCCGCCGCCATCGCGGCCCAGGCGGCCGGCGCGGCGGCACTGGTCCACCACGATGCCCTGCTCGTGGACGGCCCGTCGCCCGCTCTCGCGACGCTCGCCTTCCTGCTGGCCTGGCAGGTGATGATCGCGGCGATGATGCTGCCGTCGAGCCTGCCGCTCGTGCGGCTGTTCGCGAAGGCATCCTCGCGCGCGCCCGCGCGCGCGAGGATGATGGCGGCCTTTCTCGGCGGATACGCGCTCGTCTGGAGCGCGTTCGGGCTGCTGGCCTTCGGCCTCGACGCCGGCCTCCACGCCGCCGTCGAGGCGAGTCCCGTGGCTCCACCGCCATGAGTGGGCGATCGGCGGATCGGTGCTCGCGCTCGCGGGGGCCTTCCAGTTCACGCCCCTGAAGGACGCCTGCCTCGACAAGTGCCGCCACCCGGCCCAGTTCCTCACCCGCTACTACCGCCGCGGTGCGGGCGGCGCCTTCGAGCTTGGCGCCCGCCACGGGGCCTTCTGCGTCGGCTGCTGCTGGGCGCTGATGCTCGTGCTGTTCGCCGCCGGTATGGCGAGCGTCCTGTGGATGGCCGCCCTCACGGCCCTGATGATCCACGAGAAGACGCGTCCCACGGGAGCGCAGGCGGTGCCGGTGAGCGGGGTGGCGCTGCTCGCGGCGGCGTCCATCGTGCTGGCGTACGGCGCGTCGGCGGCCTGACGGGCCCGCTCAGCGCACCACGAGCGTGCCGTGCTGGGTGCGCCAGTGGCCGCCCGCGGAGCACATATACGTATACGTACCGGGCTCGAGGTCGACGGCCGCGCGTGTCCGGCCGGTGCCGATCGTGCGCGTGCCGCCGATGTCCTTCGAGCCCGGGCCGAAGCAGCACTCGTCCCCGGTGTGGATGCGGATGTTGTGACCCTTCCGCTTCCCGTTCGTGAGCTCGAAGACGATCCGGCCGGCCTTCGCGCTGAGCCGCTCCTTGTCGTACTCGATCACACCCGGCGAGGTGACCACGGACAGCTTCAGCACCTGAGGGTCGTCGTCCTCCCCGCAGGCGGCCTGGACCGTCGCGCACGCCGCCAGGGCGGCGCCGAGCCCGATCGCTGTCAGCCTGCCGGATCGCACGGCGACGCTGATTGCAGCACAGCATGGTGCGCCTTCAGAACTCGTGGTTACACTCGCCGGGCAACGGGGCGTAGCGCAGCCTGGTAGCGCATTCGCTTTGGGAGCGAAAGGTCGCTGGTTCAAATCCAGTCGCCCCGACTTCATGGCTGAGACTCATGCCGGAGGGCGTCCGGGCGGGCGCCTCAAGCCGATCCTGCTGGCCGCCCTGATGGCGTTCCTTGCCCTCAACGTTTGGACGGGGAGCCCGCTGCTCGCGCTCTGGATCGGGTCGCGGGTGCAGGGGGAGGAGAGCCAGCCCTCGATGGGGGCGTTCGTAGTGGTGATCCTCTGCCTGATCGCCTTCAGCTGGGGGCTCTACCAGCTGCTCAAGCTCACCGCGGGCGCCTACCAGGAGGCCACCGGCACCCAGCCGACGGTGCGCACCCACGCCCCGTGGCTGCGCAGCATGCGCGGCGAGCGGCCCGAGCACATCTCCGCGGCGGCGAGGATTTCCGGGGCGGAGAAGATCGTCGTGGTGAGCGTCATCCTCGCCGCGATCGTCTTCGAGGTCTGGTTCTTTTTTTTCTCCGGCTCCTCGATCGGCGGCGCCGGCGGCCGTTGACCTCGTCAAGGACCGATGGCGGGCCTAGGCTTTACGCCGTACCCGCCCCGGTAGCTCAGCTGGACAGAGCAGCGGCCTTCTAAGCCGCGGGTCACAGGTTCGAATCCTGTCCGGGGCATCGACGTTAGGCGAAATCGTGAAGATCCCTGCAAACGGGATGGAACGGCCGTCGGGTGGCTACGCCATCGTCGTCGAGGCGCCAGCCGGGCGCTCGGACGGCGCGCCGGCGGCCGCCCGAGAGCAAACCTCCGCCGCCCACGGTAAGCGGCGACACCGCCTCCCGAGCGCGGCTGGTCGGCGGTCTCTGCCTGCGAGCATTCGCTCGGCGCGGCGACTCCAAGCCAGCGGCTCGACCGGTCGGCAACCGTGCGCAGCCCCGGCCCCGCCGGAGGGCGCTCAGCCCAGCGCGTGCGCAGATTCTCGGCCTACGCGCGTGGGCGCTTGTGGCGACGCCCGACGGGAGCGGCGCTGGGCTCGCCGCTCCCCGGCGGCGCGCCGCGCGCGCCGCTGGGATGCTGCGTAAAGCTGGAGGGACTGCTTCGGTGCCAGGGCTGCCTGCTGCTCGATGTAGGTGGTCATCCGCTGCGACTCCGCCTTTCTGATTCTTTCTGGGGCAGGCTACGAGTAAGGCCCCGCCTGCGGCATCGGGGAAATGCCTACGATTTGCGCTGACGGCCGCGTATTTCGGGCGAGACGAGCGCCTCGCACCGTTTCGCTGTCGTCGTCCGCTCCGGGCGGCGCTAAGCAGCGGCGACGAAGGCCCTGAGCCGCTCGCGGAGATCGCGCGCGGGCGGATGCGTGCGCTCAGCTCGGCGCCGAAGTCGTACGGCCGCACACGGTCGGCCGAGCTCATCCCTCGCCGTCCGCGGCGCGCGTATCGTCCCGGCGTTGCGTCGCGGGTGATCCGTCAGATACAACAGGTGGGGCAATCCGCCCAAGGGCAGCCACCAGCACCGAGAACTTGATCCAACACGTGTCATTCGAAGTCAAGCCGGACCAGCTCGACGCCTGCATCGAGTTCTACGAGCTGCTCGGGTTCCAGCGCGTGACCGCACCGGAGCAGCTCGCCCACTACGTCGCCTGGTTCGAACGCGACGGCGACCAGTTTCATTTGCTTCAGCTGCCCGAGACCTCGCACATGAATGTGGGGCACGCGGCGGTGCCGCTGGGCGACGATTACGAGCCGATGCAGACGCGCCTTCGCGCCGCGGGCCACCAGGTCGACGACCACGAGGAGTACTGGGGCTCGCCGCGCTCGTTTGTGCGCGACCCGGCGGGGAACCTGATCGAGCTGATGAAGTTCGCGCCGCCGCCGCAGCTGTAGCCGCCACATCGATCCGGCCCGCTCGCAATGCCCCTCCCTCCGGGGTAGGTTGGAGATGTCACGCGACCCGAGTAATCAGAGGTCAACGCCGGGGTCGCCCTCACTGAACGCGCCGACTCGCAATGGACCGTAACTCCAGGCTCCACGCAGCCAAGCTCGTCGTTGTCGCAGCCGTCTACTACGGGTCGGCGAAGCTCGGCCTCGAGCTCGCGTTCGAGACCCGAAGCGTCACGGCGGTCTGGCCGCCGACGGGCATCGCGCTTGCGGCGGTGGTCCTGTGGGGCAGTCGGATGTGGCCCGCGATCGCGCTCGGTGCCTTCCTGGCGAACAGCTGGACGGGCATCCCGCTCTACGCGGTGCTCGGGATCACCGTCGGCAACACGCTCGAGGCTCTGGTCGGCGCGTATCTCCTGCGCCGTTTCGCCGGCTTCCGCCCTGGCCTCGAGCGCGTACGGGACGTGGTTGCCCTGGTGGTCGCCGGCGCGCTCAGCACCACGATAAGCGCGACCCTCGGTGTGACGAGCCTGCTCGTGGCCGACGCAATCTCGGGAAGCCAGTTCGACTCGGTGTGGCGCACCTGGTGGCTGGGAGACCTCGGCGGAGACCTGGTCGTCGCGCCGGCGCTGTTGATCGCCGCCACGCACCGGCCGTTCAACCGAGCTCCGGGCGGCCCGCTCGAGGCGGTCGCGCTGGCGGCAGTGCTGATCGCCATCAGCGTGTTCGTCTTCTCGACGGACACGGTCCTGACCTACCTGATCTTCCCGCCCCTGATCTGGGCGGCGCTCCGGTTCTGGCAGCCGGGCGCCGCGGCCACGACCCTGCTCGTCGCCGCGGTCGCGATCATCTTCACCCAGCAAGACTTGGGCCCCTTCTCTGGCCACTCGCCGGACGAGCAGCTGCTCCTCGCCCAGACGTTCGTCGGCGTCGCCGGAATCACCGCCCTGGTGCTCACGGCCGTCATCACCGAGCGCAAGCGAATCGAGGACGCGGTCGAGTACATCGCCGACACGCTGCAGGAGAGCCTGCTGCCGCCGCACCTTCCCGTGATACCTGGGGTCGATGCGGCGGTGGAATTTCGGCCGGCCGGCGAGCGGCACGTCGTCGGCGGCGACTTCTACGACCTGTTCCAGGGAGACGACGGATCGTGGGCGGTCGTGGTCGGCGACGTCTGTGGCAAGGGGGCCGCCGCGGCCGCTGTCACCGGGCTTGCGCGCTACACGCTGCGCGCCGCCGCCGTGCACGAGAGGCGGCCAAGCCAGGTGCTGGCGTTGTTGAACGACGCGATCCTGCGGCAGCGGGCTCCGAACGAGTTCTGCTCCGTGGCCTTCGCCCGTCTCGAGTCCAACGGCGACGGCGCACGGGCGACGATGTCGACTGGCGGCCACCCGCTGCCGCTGGTGCTCCGCTGCGACGGCACCGTCGAGACCGTCGGCTCACCCGGCACGCTGCTGGGCGTGGTCAGGGATCCCGGTCTGAGCGACGAGAGCGTCGAGCTTCGACCCGGCGACGCGCTCGTTCTCTACACCGACGGGCTGACGGACGCTTTCGCGCCGGAGCGGATTCTCACCCAGGCAGACCTCGCTTCGGCGCTCAGCGTGCGCGGCGGCCGGCCGGCATCCACGATCGTGCGTGAGGTGGCGGGGGTGGCGCTCGATGGGGGCGAGCGGGAGCCGCGCGACGACATCGCGCTCCTGGTGCTCGGCGTCCCGGCCGCACCGGCCGCGCCGGGGGAGCACGTTGCCCTGCGCCTGCCAGCCGAGCCCGGAGCAATTCCACTGGCGAGGCAGGCGATCGAGAGGTTGGAGCCGGTCCTGGAGCACGCGGTGATGGTGAACCTGCGCCTGCTCGTGAGCGAGCTCGTCACCAACAGCATCCGTCACGCGCACACGCCCGCCTGGGCGTCGATCGACCTGCAGGCCACGGTCTTCGCCGATCGCGTGCGCGTCGAGGTCGGCGACCACGGACCCGGATTCGATCCGAGGCCGCCCGACCCGGACCGGGAGAGCCATCGGGTTGGGGCCTCTACCTCGTGGATCAGCTCGCGGACCGCTGGGGCGTCACCCGCACGGGCGGTACTCGCGTCTGGTTCGAGATCGACCGTGAGCGGCCCTAGCGTCGCGGTGATCGCTTTCTGCGGCGCGGGGCGTTCAGCAGCAGGACGACGAACACCTCAGCCGACCGGCTCGAGCCTTGGGTTCGGCCGGTAGCGGCGGCCCACCTTGGCGCAGTGCCGGCCTTCCACCATCACGACGTCGGCGGTGAAATCGTTCGAGCCGCGCAGTAGCGCCGACCCGACCCCGTAGGCGTCGACGGGCGCGCCGAGCCGTTCGAACTCGGCGATCCGGACCGCATCGAACCCGCCCGAGGCGACGATGCGAACCCGTTCGTGTCCGGCCTGGTCGAGCGCCTCGCGCACCTTCTCCGCGAGCCTTGGGTTGACGCCGGTCGGCTCAAAGTCGCCCATCTCGTGCCAGAGCGCCTGGTCGACGAGCTGGCCGGAGGTGTCGAGCCGAACTCCCCAAAGATCCTCGCCCAGGGCGTCGGCCACCTCGAGGGAGGTGCGCACGGAGTCGTTCTCGAAGTCGACCAGCACCGTCACGTTCATCTCACCGGCATAGCGATGGGCGAAGGCCTTGGCGGCCGCCACGGTGTCACCGCCGTACGCGGCGATCAGCCCGTGCGGGACCGTGCCGATCCCGCGGCCGCCCCACCACGACGCCTGCGCGTCCGTGGAGACACCGATCGCTCCGGCCACGTGGGCCGCCCAGCCGTCCCCCGTCTGTACGAGCCAGTGGTCATGGCGCGCCGGGAAGAACAGGATCTGCTTTCCGCGCGCCGCCTCCACGACCTCGCGGACGTTCTGCATCACGAGCGTGCGCCGCGCGAGGCAGCCGAGGTAGACGGTCTCGAGATGGGCGATGAGCGAGTAGTCGCCCTCGATCGTCATGACGGTCTCCCAGGGCTCGATCTCGTCGCCCTCGTAGAGCGCCCGCACCTCGAGCTCCTCCCAGCCGGGTATCCAGCCGTCCGGCCCATCGCGGCCGGAACACCGCTTCAGCACCGCGACCGCCTCGTCTATTCCGCCGAGCAGCGCGTGCTTACGCTGGAACACCTGCATAGTCACGCGCGGGTGATATTCCTCGGCCTCGAGCAGCTCCTTGGTGAAGTTGAAGTACGCGTCCGAGTAGTAGCCGCTGCGAATCCTCTCGACCGGCATCCGGAAGACCTCCGGATCGAGCCGCTCGCGTGCGCGTGTCGGGTCCTGGACCACGGGGCGTCAGTGTGACGCTTTGCGGCTTGCCGGGGCGGTACCGCGATAGCCTGCCCGACCGATGCCCACCTCGCTCGTAACCGGCGGCGCCGGGTTCCTCGGCTCCCACCTGTGCGACTACCTGCTCGCGCGCGGACATCGCGTCATCTGCGTCGACAACCTCGATACCGGTTCGCTCGAGAACATCCGCCACATCAAGCCCGGCGCGGACTTCCGCTTCGAGATGCTCGACATCACGGGCCACTACGTGATCGACGAGCCGATCGAGTTCGTCTACCACATGGCTTCCCCCGCCTCGCCGATCGACTACGCGCGGCTGCCGCTCCACACGCTCAAGGTGGGCGCGTACGGAACGCACAACACGCTCGGCCTGGCGAAGAAGCAGCGCGCCCGCTTCCTGCTGGCCTCAACCTCGGAGGTATACGGCGACCCCCTCGTCCACCCTCAGCCGGAGACCTACTGGGGCAACGTCAACCCGATCGGTCCACGCGGCGTGTACGACGAGGCCAAGCGCTACGCCGAGGCGCTGACGATGGCGTACCTGCGCCAGCAGGGTGTCGATACGGTGATCGCGAGGATCTTCAATACGTCCGGCCCCAGGATGAGACCGCACGACGGGCGTGCGGTGCCGACCTTTCTGCGGCAAGCGCTCACCGACATGCCGTTGACCGTCTTCGGCGACGGCTCGCAGACGCGCAGCTTCTGTTACGTCGACGACCTGATTCGCGGGCTCGTCCTGCTCGCCGAATCTGACATCCACGAGCCCGTCAATCTCGGCAACCCGGACGAGCTGAGCCTGCTCGAGCTCGCGAAGATGATCATCGAATTGACGGAGTCGCGTTCCGAGGTCGTATTCGAGGCGCTGCCGATCGACGACCCCCAGGTGCGCCAGCCAGATATCGCGCGCGCCCGCGACCTGCTGGGCTGGGAGCCCGAGATCGACTTCCGCGAAGGGCTGAGGCGTACCATCGAGCACTACCAGCACGTTCTCGGCAAGCCGGCGGCACGATGAGCTCATCGGAAGCAAAGAACCTCGAAGCGATCTCGAAGGCGATCGACCAGCACAACAGCGCCTGCGAGTGGCCGGCCGTGGCGGTCGAGATGAACCCGTTCGAGATTGAACGGCTCGGCTGGGACTCGATCCGCGGGCTCCCGCTGCGCGCGAATCCGAGCATGGGCACGGGGTCCTTCCGCATCGTCTGCGCCCGCGAGCAGGGCGAGCCCGAGGAGGAGATCGTCGAGGCGGTGGCGGAACAGCCGGAGCTGACCCCGCTACGCTAGGTAGCCGCTGGACGTTTGTTCGAGGACTCGGTCCCCGGTCGAGCCCGGCCGCTACGCGGCCGATCACAAGACGAGGGTGGCTCTCCGGGGGTTTGGGACGTACGTCCAGTCAGACCCGACCTCGGCGGCTACCCTACGCCGGGGTTCCCAGCGCGGGAAAGGGCTTCGCAATCGACGTTTGGCGCATTCGCAGTCTGGCCGTAGCCGTGGCCGCCTTGGGCGGCCTCGTTGCTGGCGCGTCCCTTGCGGGCGCCGAGTCGCAGCCGCCGGACCGCTCTCCCCACCTCCTGCTCGTGCCGGACACCGCCCGGGCCGAGGCGGCGCTCGAGCGCTCGAGCGCCCGCACGATCGCAAGCTACGACGCGTTCACGCTCGTCGAGGCGCGTGCTGAGGACGACGCCGCGCTTCGCGACGCGGGCGCGGACCGCCGCGACGACATGCGCAAGGTCGGCATGCCGGGCGGCCAGTTCGACCCGCTGCGCGGCCGGGAGTCGCTTGGCCGACAAGGGCGCGGCCGAGCCGAACGAGGCGCTTGCCGTGGTGCAGTTCGAGGGGCCCGTGAAGGACGCGTGGCTCGAGCGCCTGCGCGATAGCGGCGCGCGCGTCGTTCAGTACGTGGCGCAGAACGGCTATCTGGTTCACGCGGCCGGGGCTGAGGTCGACCGGCTGGCCGGGCTCGCCGGCACCGATCCGGCCGTGCGTGCTGTGGCGCGAGTGACGGCCGAGGACAAGAAGAGCGAGGACCTGGCGACCGGCGGCGATCGGCGTCCGGTGGTCGTGCAGACGCTGGCCGGGGCAGATGGGGCCGACGCCCGCCGCGCAGTCGACGGGGCCCACGGTGCGCGATGCCTCCACGGTAGGCGGGCTCACCACGCAGTTCGTCTCGCTGAGCGGCGCCGAGATCGATGCCCTCGCGGCAGATCCAGCGGTGGTCGCGATCACGCCCTACTCGACGCCGCGGCTGCTCGACGAGCGGAGCGCGCAGATCGTGGCGGGCAACCTGAGCGGCGGACAGCCGAGCGGTCCCGGCTATCTGGCCTGGCTGGGGTCGAAGGGCTTTGGGACGCCGACACCCAACTTCGCCATCGACGTAACCGACGAGGGGCTCGACGACGGCTCGGCCGTCTACGCCCGACCACGAAGACTTCTACGTGAACGGCACGCCCCCGACCGACCGGGTGGCGTACGCGCACGACTTGACGAGCGACGACTCGGCCCGCGACTGCGGCGGGCATGGCACCAATGTCGCCTCGATCGCGGCGGGCTACGGGGCCGGGAGTTCCCCTGCCGATCAGGACGCCCAGGGATTCAAGTACGGCATGGGGGCGGCGCCTCGCGTCCTGATCGGGGCGTCGAAGATCTTCAACTGCGCCGGCGTCTTCGAGCTCGACGATCCGGACGGGTTCCGAGGGCTCGCGGCCGACGCGTACGCGGGTCGGCGCCGTCATCTCGAACAACTCGTGGGGCAACGCGGACCTTGGTATCTACAGCGCAGACTCGCGCGAGTTCGACTTCATCGTGCGTGACGCGCAGCCGTCGGTCTCGGGCAACCAGGAGATGGTCGAGGTGATGGCGGCCGGGAACGACGGCGATGACAAACCCGGTATCGGAAACGAGGGCTGGGCGAGCATCGCGTCCCCGGGCACGGCCAAGAACGTGATCACCGTGGGCGCCTCGGAGAGCCACCGCCCGCTCGGGCAGATCACCTGCGGTGTGGACGATGCCGGTGTCGATCGGGCCGGGCGACATCATCGACTTCTCGAGCCGCGGTCCGACCAACGACGGACGGCTGAAGCCGGACGTCGTCGCGCCCGGCACGCGCATCGTCGGGGCGGCGCCGACACACGGGCTCTATGCAGGGCTTCAACGTCTGCCAACCGCACTTCCCGGCCGGCAACGCGTTCTACTCGCTCCAATCCGGCACCTCGCAGGCCGCGCCGGCCGTCTCGGGCGCCGCCGCGTTGATCCGCGACTGGTACGACCGCGTCCACGGGCCACCACCCTCACCCGCCTTGACCAAGGCGATCATGGTCAACACCGCCACGGACCTCGCCGGCGGCGACAATGGGAAGGGCGACGTGATCGCGTCCTGTGCCGAATGCGGACCAGGGATGGGGGCGCGCGCACCTGGGGGCAGTGCTTGACGACACAGTGCGCCAGTACATCGATCAGAACGACGTGCTCACCGGGACAGGCGACCGCTTCCTGGGGTCGTACGCAGTGCAGAATCCTGGTCGACCGCTGAAGGTCACGCTGGCGTGGACGGACGCTCCCGGCATGGTCGGCACCGACGCGTTCGTCAACGATCTCGATCTCGTCGTTCGGCAGGGCGGGCGCACCTACAAGGGGAACGTGTTCGCCGGCGGGCGCTCGATCGCAGGAGGCGACGCGGACCGGCGGAACAACCTGGAGAGCGTCGTCCTGCCCGCCGGAGCGTCGGGCCGGTTCTCGGTGGAGGTGGCGGGTACGAACGATCGCCGGAAACGGCATGCCCGGCAACGGTGACGGCACCGACCAGGACTTCGCCCTGGTGGTCTCGAACGCCCAGGAGCAGAACGCGCCCCGTACTCACGCCCGAGCAAGTCGTGATCGACGACCCGGCGCCCGCCGACAACGACGATCAGCTTCTCGAGCCGGCCGAGCCCTTCCTGCTCGACGTGAATCTTCGCAACGGCGGGGACACCGGCGCGACCGGGGTCTCCGGGAACGATGTCCGGGGCACGGGCTGTTCCTTCACCAGCACGGCTGCGACCTGGAGCAACATCGCGTCCGACCCAAACCGCGACGAACACCGACCCGTTCGAGGGCCAGCTCTCAGCGAGTGCCGCATGCGGCGCGGACGTGACCGCGACGCTTGCACTCAGTACGAGCCAAGGCGCACGACCGTGCCGGTCACCCTGCCGACCGGCGAGGCCGGGTCCGACCCGTCACGCGGCACCGGTGGCGCCGTTGCGATCCCCGACGAGAGCTCGGTCGGCGCAGCGTCAACGATCAGCGTTGCCGCGGCCGGTCTGGTGAAGGACCTGGACGTGGGGATCACGAGCCTCGCGCACCCGTGGGTGGGCGACCTCGCGATCGACCTGACTTCGCCGGAGGGCACCACGGTCCGGCTCGTCGCAACACCCGGGCGGCCCCGACAACGGCGGCGACAACTTGATCAACACCGTGTTCGACGACGAGGCTCCCACGAACATCTCCCAGGGCGCCGCGCCCTACACCGGCAGCCTTCAGGCCTCAGAACGACCAGCTCTCCCGGTTCGACGGCCAGCAGCAGCAGGGGACTTGGACGCTCCGAGTCCGCGACCTGTTCGAGGGCGACACCGGCACGCTCAACAGCTGGCAGACGACGACACGGCGGGCGATCTGCGACTTCCAGGACCACGTCCCTCCGGATACCTCGATCAGCGCTGGGCCGTCAGCGACGCACGCGCATCGCGCACGGCGTCCTTCAGCTTCGTCTCGAGCGAAGGCGGCTCACGCTTCGATTGCAGCCTCGACGGCGGACGCCGCGGCGCCCTGCGAGTCGCCTCACACGGTGTCTGACTTGAGCGAGGGCACCCACACGTTGCGCGTGCAGGCCCTCGATCAGGCGGACAACCTCGACCCGAGCCCAGCCGAACGCAGCTGGACGGTCGACACCACCGCGCCGGCGGTGTCGCTCGCGACGTCCGCGCCCCGGCGCCGCTGGTGCGAGAAGCGCGGCCGCAATTGTCGGGTGCTGGTGGGCTGGCCGCCGGGGATGCGGGGACCGTCACGGTGAAGCTGTGGCGCGGCAGCGTGGCGGCGGGGCTGCCCACGCAGACGCTGAGCTGTCCCGCGCGATGCGGGGAGCGGTGCTTGGTCGACGCTTCCGGCGACCCTGACCGACGGGGCGTGGACCGCTCGAGCCGAGCAGGCAGACGCGGCGGGCAACACCGGCGTGTCGGTCCCGGTGACCTTCACCATCGGGACGGCGGACAACACCGCTCCGGACTTTGCGATCGTCCCCGCGGAGTCGGATCTCGCGGATGCTCGCGCGGGCCGGCTCACCGTCCTGGCCGGCTGCGGTTCCGCCTGCCGTGTCTCGGCTGAGCTGCGCTCCGCCGGGCGGCGCCCGCAGGTGCTCGGCCGCGCGCGGGCGAGCCTCGCAGCGCAGCGTTCCAGGGCGATCAAGGTGAAGCTCACGCGCAAGGGCCGATCGGCGCTGCGCCGAGCCTCTGTTCTCAAGGCACGGCTCCGGGTGACCGTCGACGGCGCCGGCGCGCCGCTCCGGCTGGACCAGGCTCTCGCGCTGCGGGAGGTCGATTTGCGAAGGGTCGCTCGGAAGGGGCTCCCGTTCACCGGCAAGTGCTCCGAGCAGTGCACGATCGCGGCGAACCTGCTCATGAGAGCCCGCGACGCCCGTCGCCACGGGCTGCGCGCGCCAGGCAGCCGGCCGGTTCCCGTGGCCGGGGACAGCGCCGCATCGTCGGCCACGAGCTCCCGTCTCGTCCTGCGCATGAGGAATGCATCCCGAAAGGCCCTGCTGCGAGCGCGGCGGGTGGACCTGACGCTGGAGGCGAGGGTGAGCGCCCCGACGGGCCCGCGGATCGCACCTCATACCGCCTCACGCTGCGCCGCTGACGGAGCCAGGCGAGCCGCTCCACCGTGGCGGGCCGGCGAACCCGCTGCTACATTCCGACCGTCCCCGTGGTGGGCGTAGCTCAGCAGGTAGAGCTCCTGGTTGTGGTCCAGGCGGTCGCGGGTTCGAGTCCCGTCGCTCACCCTCTGAAACCCGCTTGTGGAGGGGCGTCGCGCCCGGGTGGACCTCCTATGTCTTGCTAGGAGCCGGGGTGTCTGTCCCCTCTATCCCCACAACTCGAGGTGGGAGCTTCGGCTGAACCAGACCGCCAAGCGACCGCAGGGCAGCGGCTGCTGGGCCTCAGGCGAACGAAGCCCGCTGCCGAGAGTGGGGTTCTGGGGGAGCGTCCCTCTTTGGGCATTGCCACCCGGGAGCGTCGGAACAGTGCTCCCTTCGTCCGTGGCTGTCGGGAAAACCTCTGGCGAGCGCGCTGGATGGCTTGTAAGGGTGGGTTCCGAAAGCGGCCATGTCGTTGGTCGTATTCAGGCTGTCCGTCGCGAGGGCGTAGTGCACCGAGCCTCTGAGGTGCAACTCCGCCGAGGCTTGCTGTTTGGATCTGTGGCGTCGGTGACGTCCGACGCTGAGGAGATGGTCCCGACCGGGCGGCGAGCTGACTCTCTTTGAGGCTGTCGACCCGTCGGGTCTGACTTCCTTTTGTTGTGTCGCTCGTCGCCGGTCGGGGATGTTCGGCGTGACTTGATAGGAGCGTGGCAGCGCCCTCAGCAAGCCCTGTCCGCTGGACGTCCAGCATCCGCAAAGCAGAAAGGATGTGGACGAGGCCCATGATCGTGCTCGGGGCGGACACCCACAAGAGCTCGCACACGATCGCCGCCGTCGATAGCGCGACCGGCGAGCTGCTCGGTGATAAGACGATCGGAGTCGGAGTTCGCGGCTTCGCGGCGCTGTTGATCTGGGCGCGCGGCCTGGCCGGTGAACGGGTCTGGGCACTGGAGGATTGCCGCCATGTCTCCGGCGCGCTGGAGCGGTTCTTGATCGCGCGCGGTGAGCGCGTGGTTCGGATCTCGACACGGCTGATGGCCGGCACGCGGCGCTCTGGCCGCGAGCGTGGCAAGAGCGACCAGATCGACGCGATCGCCGTCGCCCGGGCCGCGCTGGCCGCGGGAATCGAGACACTGCCGACGGCGGCGCTGGCCGGCCCGGAGCTCGACCTGCGGCTGCTGGTCGACCACCGCGAGCGACTCGTCAGGACGCGGGTGGCGCTCAACAGCACGCTGCAGTGGAACCTCCACGACCTCTGGCCAGAGCTCACGTTGCCGGGCGGCGCGTTGTTCTCGAAGAAGTGGACGATCAAGATCGCCCGGCGCCTGGCGCGCGCCGAGCAGACGATGCGCGTCCGGATCGCCCGCGACGAGCTGCGTCGGCTGCGCGAACTCACCACCACGATCAAGGCGCTCGAAGCCGAGATCACAGAGCTAGTGACCGCGATCGCGCCCCAACTGGTCGCCGAGCCGGGCTGCGGCCCGCTGACCGCCGCCAAGCTCGTCGGCGAGATCGCCGGCGCCGACCGCTTCGCCTCAGACGCCAAGCTCGCCAGAGCCGCCGGCATCGCACCGATCCCCGTCAGCTCCGGACGCACCGACCGCCACCGCCTCGACCGCGGCGGCAACCGCCAGATCAACGCAGCCATCCACCGCATCGCCGTCACCCGCGCCCGCTGCGACCCGCACACCCAGGACTACATCGCGCGCAAGAAGGCCGAAGGCAAGACCAACCGCGACGCCATCCGCTGCCTCAAACGCCACCTCGCCCGCCGCGTCTGGAACCTCCTGCGCACCCCCACCCCGATCACAGGCAAAGCACTCACACAATCAATTTCTTGACATAGGAGCAGCAGAAGCAGGCGCCGGCTCGGCGACGGCCGCACTCTCGAGATGGACGAGGAGCAGCTGCCCACGCTCGGAGTGCTGTCACTGTCAAAGTCGTCGTGGTCCGGGCGGTGACGTCCGACCGTTCGGTTGGTTCTCGGGCTGGCGGCGGGCTGACTCTCGAGTGCTGCGTCGTCTGCCTGGTCTGACTGGCAAAGCTTCTGTCGCCCGCCGCCGCCCGAGGACCTTCGGCGTGACCTAATAGGAGCGTGGCATCGCCCCCAGTGACAGCTGTCCGCCGGAGATCCGCTTCGCCGGTGTCAACCAAACGAAGGGACGTGGAGATGATCGTGATCGGGGCGGACACGCACAAGGGGTCGCACGCGCTGGCGGCGGTCGAGGCGGGAACCGGCCGGGTGCGCGGCCAGCGGGAGATCAGGGCCGACGAGCCCGGGCACCTGGCCGCGGTGCGCTGGGCGCGAGGCCTCGATGAGCAGCGCGTCTGGGCGCTCGAGGACTGCCGCGCGGTTTCGCGTCGGTTCGAGCAGGCGCTGTTGGCGGCCGGCGAGCGGGTGGTGGAGTCGCGCCGCATCGAATGGGCGCGTCTCGCAAGGGCGAGCGCCGGCCGGGGAAGTCGGATCAGATCGACGCGCTGGCGATCGCCCGCGCGGTCGTAGCTGACGGGCTCGAGCGGTTCCCGGCCGCGCACCTGGATCAGCGGGCGATGGAGATCCGGCTGTTGCTCGATCACCGCGGCGATCTCGTCGCCGACCGCACGCGCACGGTGAATCGGTTGCGCTGGCACTGCTCCAACTGTGTCCCGAGCTCGAGCGCTCGCTCAAGCCCGGCGCGCTTAACCAGGCGCGCGTGCTGGACCGCGTCGAGCGGCGCTTGCGGAAGCTGCCCGCCGGCGCGCGGGTACGCGTCGCGCGCGAGCAGGTCGCGCACATCCGCCAGCTCAACCGCCGCATCGAGCAGCTCAAGCGAGAGCTGCTCGAGCTGGTCAGGGCGCAGCGGCCCCAGCTGCTGGCCGAGACCGGCTGCGGGCCGCTGGTGGCGGCGATCCTGATCGGCCGCACCGCCGGCGCCGAGCGCTTCAGCTCAGACGCGAGCTTCGCGCTGCAATCGGGCGCCGCCCCGATCCCCTGTTCCTCGGGCAAGCGCACCCAACACCGGCTCAACCGCGGCGGGGACCGCCAACTCAACCACGCGCTACACATCGTCGCGATCACCCGCGCCAACCACGACCCCGCCACGAAGGCCTACCTCGAGCGCAAGGAAGCCGAGGGCAAGACCAAGAAGGGAGCACTCCGCTGCCTCAGACGGCACCTCGCGCGCCGCTTTCACCACCTACTCTCCCTCCCAGCCGACACCCCTCAACGCGATCCGAGCAACGACCGCGCCGTCCACGCCGCCCACCCCGACCGGCTCGAGAGAAGCATCCCGCCGCCGCGCCCGCACCATGCCCTGCGTCAGCTGAGAAACCCGCTACGAGCGCAGTTCACTTGACATAGGAGAGAGCTCCTCGACGAATGCGAGTGCGGCCCGGCACCCGATTGTCTGCTAGCTGACGCCTGCCTCTCGTCCGCAGCAGGCGCCTCGTGCCCGTCATCGCAGACGACCGCAACCAGGCGGAAAGCGATCGTCGTGCTAGCGCGTGGCGTCGCCCACGTGTCCCTCGAGCGTCGCTCTACACGTCCCCCGCCGCCGACGTCCCGAGTACGAGTCCGCCGGACAGCAGGTCCCGACGTGCAACGCTTCCCGGGGATGGGGGATCAGATCGATTTCGACGAACGCATCGCCGCGCAGCTCGAGGTCGTCTACCGCACGCGCGACATCAAACGGCGGCGCGCGCTCGCCCAGGAGGCACTGGCCCCCGAGCCCGGCGACGAGGTGCTCGACGTCGGCTGCGGGCCCGGGTTCTACGTGGTCGACATCCTCGACATCGTCGGCGCGAACGGCTCGGTCACAGGCGTGGATGCCAGCGCGGCGATGCTCGCGATCGCCGGCCGGAAGGCCGGCGACCGGCCGAACGTCCGCCTGCTCGAGGGCGAGGCGACGAAGCTCCCGGTCGGCGACGCGTCCGTCGACCGTGCGATTTCCGTCCAGGTCTTCGAGTACCTCAGCGACGTCGACGCCGCGCTCGCCGAGCTGATGCGCGTCGTCCGGCCGGGCGGCCGCGTCGTTATCTGGGACATCGACTGGTCTACGCTGTCGTGGCATTCCTCCGACGCCGAACGCATGGCGCGCATGGTCGCCGCCTGGGACCGTCACCTCGCCGACCCGGTCCTCCCCGAATCCTCCTGGCCTCCCTACACCGGGCCGGCTTCACCGACGCGCGCCGCCAGGCGCATGCCTTCACCGCCGAGTCGATGGACTCCGAAGCGTTCGGCGGCTACATGCCCGCGCTCATCCGCCAGTACCTCGGCAACCTCGATGACATCGATCAGGCCGAGGCCGACGTCTGGCTCGCCGACCTCGAGGCGCTCGACGCCAGCGGTGCCTACTCGTTCGCCGTCCTGCAGTTCTGCTTCAGCGCCACTCGGCCGATCAGCCATTGATCGTGAGCCGGCGTGTGACCGTCGTGGTCGGCCGGTTGAGGTTCGTGCCCGCCAACTCCAGGCTAACCATGGGGATCGATGAGCTGCTTCCGCTTGGAGGCAACAGCAGGCGCCCGGCCGCGAAGCGTCCGCGCTGCTGAGTTGGACGACGAAGCACGTGGCTCAGGTGACGCCCGCGTGGCCGCCGCAACGCGCGCTTTGCGATAGTGAGCCGACGCTGGGGCAGGACACTGCCAAGGAATAGGCTTGTGCCGAGGTGGAGCCGGTCGCCGCGACGCCGAGCTGCCCGCGCTGCAGAGCGGAGGTGCGGGCTGGTGCGGGCCGCTGCGCGCGCTGCGGCTTCGCGCTGCTTGACGCGCCGGGCGGCGTCGGGGTCGGCTAGGCGGCCGCCCGCGGACGCCTCGGCGTGTCGGCCGGCGCACGGCGCGCTGGCGGCGGCGGTGCGGCTTGCCGTCGCCAGCGCCGCGCTCGTAGCAATTGCGGTCCTTGCCGCCGAGATGCTCCGCTCGGGCGAGTCGATTCGCGGTGGCGTCGGCGACCGGCCGCCTTCGCTGCTCGCCATCGCCGACGATGGCGGAGACCGCAGGCTTCTCCGGCTCGACTCGAGCTCTTTGCGGCCACTGCCCCGGAGCGTGCGCCTCGACGAGCCCGCCGAGGGCTGGGCGTGGGATCCGGACGGCTCGCGTGCGGCGGTCGTCATGCGGGCGCCGCCGCGCTGCGGCTCCTCGACCTGCAACGGATGCGCACGCTCGCCGCGGTCCGCGTCGGCGCGCGTGGCGCATTGGCAGCCGTCAGCTGGCCGCGTAGCGATCGGATCTGGCTCGTGCTCGCGCCGGCCGGGTGCTGCGCGCGCGGCACGACGACCGTCGTGATCGTCGACGCGCTCCGCCGGCGCGTGATTGCCCGGCGACGGTTTGCGGCCGGGTTGGTGCGAGTGACCGAAACACCGGACGGGCCGGTGCTCCTGCTCCGCGCCGCCCTCCTTCATCGGTCTCGCCGAGGTCGCGATGGTCGACCTCCGCGGGAATGTCGACAGCCTGCGCCTCGACGACGTCCTCGCCGGCGCGCAGTCGGCCCGGGGCGTCGTCCATGTCCGCAGGCCGGCGATCGCCGTCGACCCGCACAGGCGACGCGCCTACGTGGTATCGGTCCGCAGCGAGATCGTCGAGGTCGACCTCCAACACCGGCGCGCGCGCCTTCACCGGCTGTCCGCACGATCGTCGCTGCTCGAGCGGCCACGCGACCTGGTGGAACCTCGCGCGGAGGCCCAGCCGCCGCTGGTCGGCCGCGAGCGCACCGCCAACTGGCTCGAACCGGGCGTGATCGCGGTCTCGGGACATGACTCGGACGTGCTGAGGCGCTCGACCGGCGCGCTCGAGCAGGGCACCCGCCCCGCCGGTGTCGAGGTGATCGATGTTCGCCGCTGGCAGACACGGACGCTCGATCAGCCGCCGCCGAGGTGCACGGCGCCGCCGGGCTGCTGCTGGCCGCAGACCGGCGCCGAGGCGGACTTACTGCCTATGAGCCCGACGGCGATCGAGCCTTCCACGTGCTCGAGAACGAGCCAACCGAGATCCTCGCCAGCGCGGGATCGCTCGCGTACGTCCGCACCAACCCGGGTCGCCGGATGATGTCGTGGATCTCGAGCGCGGACGCGTCATCGCCACTCGCGGACAGTCGCCGCGCCTGCTACCGACGGGTTCCCACGTCCCTTGGGATTGAGGTGCAGTCGGGGCTAACTCCGAAGCGCTTCCAGCCGTGGAAGACACTGGGCAGGGCGCGCGCGATCGAGAACCAGGTCGGCTATTCGGCTGCAACTGCACGGGCCAGCAGGCGGGCCGCCCGTACGTGGGCGCGAGCGTCGCCTACGATGCTTGGGAGACTGCCTCGGCAAGCTCGACGAGCATCCCGGCGTGCTGCGGTGCGCATCGACGTGGACGCCGTCCGCGCCGCCCGGTCCGACTTCTGCCAGCTCGCCGACCGCTACTCGACCTGCCCCAGACCAGCTAGGACCCAGATCAGTCGCGACCGCAGCGTCGTGGCCGTGGCGACGCCTGCTTCTAC
>CAVWSN010000010.1:0-116789 GCA_963757815.1 uncultured Thermoleophilaceae bacterium
AGCAGATCGGCGAGCACGGGATACGCCGTGAGCGCGCCGGCGACCTGCCACGCCTGTTCCATCGCCGCGGCGAGCCATTCGCCCGTCTGCTCGACATCGTCCGCGAGCGTCTCGAGATCTCGTCTCAGGCGACTGATCTCGGCCGGCTCGCCCTCGCCCTCCATGAACAAGACGCCGCTCTCGGCGACCAGCCCCGGGGGATTCAGATCCTCGGCGCCCGCGAATGGGCTCGCCGCCGGATGCGCTGCCGGGGCCACCGCGCTCCAGCGGTCCGCCAGGGCCTTGAGGACGCGCGACGCGGCCTGGACCTCGACCGCCTGCCGCAACGGAGCCTGCGAGTAGAACTTCTCGTGCTCGCGGTGGAACTCGGTCAAGTTGCCGATCGCTTCGAGTAGCTGTGGAGGCGGCGTCTCGGAACCCGAAGCCTCAGTCATCGCTCCGAGTCTCCCAGTCCGCGCGGGATCTCGCCGCCCCGAGGGCTGAGCATCAGCGCGACCGCTGCGGAGGGGAGCGGCCGACACTGGCCTCCCGTCGTCCTTGGGTGAGGCAGCCGAGCGACCGGGTTCGGTCGCGGCAAACTACGCAGGGCATGGCTCCGTCGAGTAGCGGCCACGACGCAGAAGGTTGAGGTGAGGACCGTGGCAGGCGATGAGATGGAGATGAGGAGCAGGGTCGGTGAGGTCCTCAACCGCTGGCCGACAGCCGGCCTGGCGGTAGGGGTGGTCCGCGACGGATCCCTGGCGTGGTTCCATGGTCACGGCGTCGCCGACATCGGGTCGGGCACACCGGTCGACCAGGACACCGTCTTCCGGATCGCCTCGATCACGAAGACGATCACGGCGATCGCGGTAATGCAGCTTTGGGAGCAGGGACTGGTCGACCTCGACGCGCCCGCCAACAACTACCTCCGCGGGTACTCGCTCGTGCCCGCCAAGGCCGGCTTTCGGCCGGCGACCCTGCGGCACCTGCTGACTCATACCGCCGGAGTCCGTGCGGTGCGGGGGCCCTCCGACCTGCTCCGGCCGGCGCTCGGCTGGGACGTACCGGCTGGGCGCTCGGCGTCGCTCGCCGAGTACTACCGAGGGGGCCTGTGCGTCGACGTCGAGCCGGGCACCAAGTGGGCCTACTCCAATCACGGCTTCGCCAGCTTGGGCCAGATCGTCGAGGACGTCAGCGGGCTTCCGCTCGACCGCTACCTCCGCGAGCGTGTGTTCGGGCCGCTCGGCATGGAGAGCACAGACCTGGTGCGCTCCGAGCGGGTGCGGGCCCGCCTCGCCACCGGATACGAGCTGCGCTCCGGCGGACTCAGAGCGGTCGCGGACCGCGAGATCGCGACAGCCGGCGCCAGCGGTGTTTACTCCACCACGGGCGACGTGGCTCGCTACGTCTCGGCGCTTCTGGGCGCCGGCGCCAACGAGCACGGCTCGGTGCTCAAACCCCAGACGCTCGCCCGAATGTTCGAGCCCCACTACCAGCCCGATCCCCGGATCCAGGGCATGGGCCTGGGGTTCTTTCGCGACGAGGTCGGCGGCCACCGGACCGTCGGGCACGACGGGATATGGAAGGGCTTCCGCACCGACATGGTGCTCGCTCCCGACGAGGCGATCGGTGTCCTCGCGCTCGCCAACACCGGCTGGTTCGACCCCCGGGGCGCGCCTGTGCCCGTCACGAACGCATTGCTCCGGCACCTCCTCGAGCTCCCGGATGACGCCGTGCGCACGGATCTCCCGGAGCATCCGGAGACCTGGAGCGACCTGTGTGGCTGGTACACCCTCGGTCCCGGCGTGCTCACCGACCCCCAGCCCAGGGCAATGCTCGGGGCCGGCGTCGAAGTCGTCGTCCGCCGCGACCATCTCACGATCCGCGGGCAGATACCGATCCCCGCAGTGCGCAGGGGCCTTCGCCTCCACCCCGACCGCGACGACCCTTACGCCTTCCGGATCGATCTCTCCGGGTTGCTCTTGGGCACCTCTCCCGTCGTGTTCAGCCGCGACACCGACGGCCAGGTGACGGCCCTGCATGTCGGTCTGACTCCGATGTCCTTCCAGAAGCGGCCCGGCGTTCGGAACCCCAGACCGTGGCTCAACGGTGCGCTCGCCGCCGGTGCCACGGCGCTCGCCTTGCGCCGGCGTCGCTAGGAGCATGCACACCGGGACTCTGACGACGTCGGGCTTCGCGGCCAGTACCGCCCCGGCTTCGCGGCCTGGCCGACGTCGTGCCAGGCATGAGCTTCCACTTCCGCGGCCCGGTCCCGCCCGCGGTCGCGATAGCCGCCATCGTCCTCGGGGTCACTGCCTCGATCCTCCCGGGGCGCAGCGTACGGCCCGGCTCGACGTAATCGAAGTCCTGACTACGAGTAGCGAGAGCCAGCGCGAGTGCGTCGCCGGGCACGACCGCCACGCCGTTCCTTCTCATTGTCCGTTCCTTGTCTAAACCCCTCCGATTTCGGCGCGATTCCTGGATACCCACCCTCGGCCAAGCCCTGACAAAAGTCAGTGATTTGCAGACCTTTCAACCCGATACGCGGCGGTGAGCTACTGCTTGCCATGCAGAAGGTCGTGGGTTCGAATCCCATCAGCCGCTCTCGGAAAGCCCCGTTTTTAGCGGGGGTTTCGGGAGGTAGCGGGGGCCCGATATGTCCGTAGGAGCGTCGCTCGGATCATGCAGGAATATCGGCTAGCGCAGTGAACTACCGCGCTCTCGCTCCTCGCGCAAAGCGCACTCGAGGCTGGAGTGCTCCCGCGCAGGAAAGCGATAGCGCAGGTCGTCCTCCCGCTTCTCGCGCAAATCGACGATCGGTCCCATCGCATCGTCCCGATTGGATGAATCCGGAGCCGGCGGTTGCGAGTGCCGCGCGGGCGCCGTCGACCTGGCCCGCGTTGTGCGCTGCTCGACGAGCCGCCGCAGGCTGCGGCGCCCGACCCGGTGCGCCACGCGCGCTGCGGGCACGGCCGTCACCCCGGCTCGCCGGGCGTCTCGAGCGCCGCCTCGACGTCGTAGCCGAGCGCCAACGCCAACTCCGGCGCGGCCGACACGACACGCGCCAGGCCGACCGTCGGCGCCACCGCGATCAGCGAACCGACGACCTCGTCGATACTGGCGCCGGCCGCCAGCGCCACCTCGACGTTCGCCTGGTAGGAGCTCGGCGCCGCATCGATCGCCAGTGACGCCGCCAGCCGCACCAGCGCGTGCGTCTTCTGATCAAGCCGCGAGACCTCGACCGTGTCGCGGCCCATCCCCAGCACCGACTCCACGAAGCGCTCATCGTTCAACGCAAGCCGGCACAGCGTCTCTCTGTAGTCGACCATCTCTCCCCTCGGCGCCACTCGGGGCGTTCCACGGACGGACACTCCCCGAAACTCAGGTTGCCGGCGCCCTCTCATCCTCGCCGAAGACGATGATGCCGTAGACGACCCACACGCACAGGAAGAAGATCCCGAGTGACCACCACGGGTAGCTACCGCCGATCGACAGCAGGGCTCCGATCGCGCCGAGGCTGCCGCCGATGATGCCGATTACCCGGCCGTAGGTGTTGCCCGCAATCAGCGAGAACCCTCCGGTGAGCTGGATCACCCCGAGGATGATCAGGACCCAGCCCATCGTGTTGAGGTTCGTGAGGATGTACCTCGTGTCGTTGACAAAGATGTTCGCATCGTCCAGGGCTCCGATGCCGTAGATGATGTTGAGCGTGCCCACAATCAGCAGCAGCGTTGCTGCGAACACCATTCGGCCTGCGCCTCGCATACCCATACCTCCTTGAGTGATTGGCCGCTGGTCCGCGACCTGACGCGATTAGAACGCGGCTTGACACGGGCGTCATCCCCCGAATGGAATGAATCCCACTGAGTGACAGTCTCCGCCCGGGTGGCTAGGCTGGTATAGCCCCGGCTTCTGGCCATCCGCCGGTGTTGCGCGGACTGGCCCTGCGACTCCGGGCCAGAGCAGAGGGATGGACGTGGCAACGCATCGCCAGTCATCCAGGCCCCGCTTACATAGCCTTTCGCCCGGGCTCCAAGCAGCCGGCGCGAGTGCGACATCGCAGCGTGCGTTGGCGTTCGAGCTGCTCGAGTCGAAGCTGCGTCCCCCGCAGGGCCGCTTCGGGACGGTGTCCCGCGCACGGCTCATCAGCGTGTTAGAAAGCGCGGGCGCGGCTCCGGTCGTTTTCCTGGCCGCCGGCCCGGGCTGGGGGAAGACGACGCTGCTCGCTCAATGGGCCGCCGGCTCGGAACGCCCATTCGCGTGGGTGGACGTCGATGAGACGGACAACGACCCAATCGTCCTCCTGAGCTACATCGCGGTCGCGCTCGACCGCGTCGCGCCGCTCGACTCGCGGGTGTTCGATTCGCTTGCGTCACCGGGAGCTTCGGTCGAGGCGACTGTCGTTCCGCGTCTAGGGGCGGCTCTGGCGACGATTGGCCGGCCAGTCGTCCTGGTCTTGGACGACCTGCACCTTGTCGACGATCCGGCGGCTCTCGACGCCGTCTCGGCGCTCGCGAGACATATTCCCGAGGGCTCGCAGCTGGTTCTCTCAGCGCGAGGCGAGCCGGCAATCCCGCTAGGAGCACTGCGCGCGCGCGGCCTCGTAATCGAGATCGGGCCGGATGACCTCAGAATGGACGAAGCGGAAGCGAGCCTGCTGTTGAGCGCGGCCGGTCTCGAGCTGGCGGACGAGCAGGTCAGTGAGCTGACAGAGCACACAGAGGGCTGGTCGGCGGGGCTCTACCTCGCCGCGTTGTCGATCAACGCCCGAGGAATCCACGCCAAAGGCGCGGCGACGTTCTCGGGGAGCGATCGTCTGGTCTCCGACTATCTGCAGTCGGAGTTGCTCGCGCACCTGTCCCCGGACGATCTTCGCTTTCTGACGCGAACCGCGGTTCTCGAACGGATGTCCGGACCACTATGCGACGCGGTCCTCCAAGAGAGCGGCTCCGCGGAGATTCTTGAGTCGCTGGCGCGCTCCAACCTGTTCTTGGTGCCGCTGGCTGGTGGTGGCGAGTGGTACCGCTACCACCATCTATTCCAGGAGCTGCTGCGAGCGGAGCTGACCCGAGCCGAGCCGGACCTTGTCTCTCGCCTCCTCGTTCGCGCTACCGACTGGTGCGAGGCGGACGGGCAGCCCGAGGCGGCGATCGGGTACGCACAGGAAGCGGGGGATGTCGTCCGGGTGGCGCGGCTGGTCGAGCGTTGGGGCCAACCGGTGTACCAGAGCGGTCGCGTAGCGACCGTCGAGCGCTGGCTCCGCTGGTTGGAGCGGCATGGAGCGCTCGACCGGAACGCGGCGGTCGCCGTGCTCGGCGCGCTCATCGCCGTCGTTCAGGGCCGGCCGGCGGAGGCGGAGCGGTGGGCCGAGATTGCCGAACGCGCGAGCTACGACGGCGTGCTGTATGACGGCAGCGCGTCGATCGACTCGTGGCTGGCGCTACTCAGTGCGATGCGTTGTCGGAGAGGTGTGGCCAAGATGCGCACAGATGCGGAGCTCGCGGTCCGGGAGCTCGCCCGCGGGAGCCAGTTCTGGCCGACCGCTGTGCTGCTTCTCGCGCTCTCGCACCGGCTGGCAGGCGAGCTCGACCAGGCCGATGACCTGCTTGCAGACGTCGCTGAGGAGGGCCTCGCGCTGGGGGCGCCCGAGCCGGTGGTGGTGGCGTTCGGCGAGCGCGCCGGGCTCGCGATCGGGCGCGGGGCGTGGGTCGAGGCCGAGGAGTTCGTCGATCGGGCGGGTGTGGTCATGCGCCGTGCGCGGATGCAGGCTTATCCCACCAGCGCGCTCGTCTATGGGGTAGCGGCTCGCGTCGCGCTCCATCGGGGTGAGGCCGAGCGCGCCCAGGAGCTGCTCACCGAGGCGCAGCCCCTTCGGCCGCGGCTTACCTACGCGCTGCCGCACCTGGCGGTCCAGACCCGCTTGGAGCTCGCCAACGCCTACCTGACGATCGCCGACGCCGGCGGAGCAAGAACGATGCTGCGCGAGATCGACGCCCTCCTGAGGCGAGTACCAGATCTCGGCACGCTGTTAGCCCCGGTGGAGGAACTGCGCTCGAGCCTGAAGACGATGAGCGCCGAGGCGCCCGGGGCGTCGACGCTGACGACGGCGGAGCTGCGCGTGATGCCGTACCTGGGAACGCACCTGTCCTTTCGGGAGGTCGGCGAGCGAATGTTCATCTCGCAGCACACGGTGAAGTCACACGCGATGGCCATCTATCGCAAGCTCAACGTCACCTCTCGCAGCGGCGCTGTCGAGCGCGCCCGCGAGCTCGGCCTGCTCTGAACAGACGGCCAGGGAATGGCCTTCCCGGCGACGTTCATCCGTATCGGACGATGTGCGCCCGGCGTCGTTGTTCGAAGATCTAGGCGGCCCTGATCGAAGGAGAGGAAAGATGGCGATTGGACCTGTTCAGCTGATCGTGCTGGGCTTCAACCACCCTGAATTTCACGGCGAGATCATCGCCGAGCTGGAGCGGCTGCGCGAGAACGACACGGTGCGCGTGATCGACGCGCTGGCCGTCTACAAGGACGCTGACGGCGAGTTCGAAGTCGAGCACCTCAGCAACCTGTCCGAGCAGGAGGCGATCGAGCTCGGTAGCACGGTCGGCGCCCTGGTCGGGCTCGGCATCGAGGGCGAGGAGGGCTTCGAGGCTGGCGCCCAAGCTGGCGCCGAGGCGGCCGCCGACGGCGTCCAGGTCTTTTCCGACGAGGAGGCCTGGGACGTGCTTGAGGAGATCCCCAACGACTCGGCCGCCGCGCTGCTCCTGATCGAGCACCACTGGGCGGTGCCGTTGCGGGACGCGGTCGCGCTCGCGGGCGGTTTCCGTATCACCGACGGCTTCATCAGCCCGCTCGACCTGGTCGAGATCGGCCTGGTCTCGGCCGAGGAGGCCAAGCAGCTGCACGCCCAGGAGACCGCCGCCGCCGGAAGCGCGAGCTGACCGCCGGCCACCTACACACTCAGTCAGGAGACACAAGATGCTCGGAACACGCAGAGTCGCACGACGGACCGGTCGCCGCACTGCACGACGCGTCTCACGACGCCGCCGCTGAACGCGGGGAGATCACCTGATGAGCCAGCGTGACCGCAGCAAGCTTCCCATCCGCCGGGAGCCGTTCCAGGGTGTGGCCAACCGGACACTCGACGGCTCGCAGCCGGACTGGGAGGCGATCGGCCACGTCGATGCTCCCGATGGGGCGCCCAACGTTCTGGTGGTGCTGATCGACGACGCCGGGCTTCGGCAACCCTGCGACGTTCGGCGGGCCCGATCGACACCCCGAACTACACGCGGATGGCCGAGGGTGGCCTGCGGTACAACCGCTTCCACGTGACCGCGCTGTGCTCGCCCACGCGGGCGGCCCTGCTGACCGGCCGCAACACCACGCCGTCGGCTTCGGCTCGGTCGGCGAGTTCTCGACCGGCTTCCCCGGCTATACGGCGTTCGTTCCCGACGACTGCGCTCCCTTCCCGAGGATTCTGCGGGACAACGGCTACAGCACCGCGGCGTTCGGCAAGTGGCACCTGACGCCGGACGGCCAGCAGGGTCCTGCCGGGCCGTTCGACCGCTGGCCCGTCGGCTGGGGATTTGACTACTTCTACGGCTTCCTCGGCGGAGGCTCGGGGCAGTGGGATCCGTGCCTGACCGAGAACCAGAAGATCATCGGCACTCCAGCCGCCTTCTACGACGGGGACGAGGCCTACTACCTGCCCGACGACATGGCCGACAAGACGATCGAGTGGCTGCACGGCGGTCCGGGCACAGGACGCAGGGAAGCCGTTCTTCGGCTACTTCTCAACGGGGTGCAGCCACGCCCCGCATCACGTGGCAGAGGCCTGGGCGAAGAAGTACAAGGGCAAGTTCGACCAGGGGTGGGACAAGCTGCGCGAGGAGACGTTCGCGAGGCAGAAGGCCCTCGGAGTGATCCCCGCGGACGCGGAGCTCACGCCCCGCGACGAGGCGTTCCCCGCCTGGGATGACGTCCCGGACAAGCTGAAGGCGTACTACGCGCGCCAGATGGAGGTGTACGCCGGCTATTCGGAGAACGCCGACTACAACGTCGGCCGGGTGCTCGACGCGATCGACGGAGCTCGGCGAGCTCGACAACACGCTCGTGTTCTGGATCTGGGGCGACAACGGCGCCAGCATGGAGGGCACGATCACCGGCTCGTTCAACGAGCTGACGATGCAGAACGGCATCCCGCTGACCGACGAGATGCAGCTTCAGCTCGCCGAGCGCTACGGCGGCATCGAGGCGTGGGGCAACCAGATGATGGCGCCCCACTACTCGGCCGCCTGGGCGTGGGCGGGCAACACGCCGTTCCAGTGGGGAAAGCAGGTGGGCTCGCACCTGGGCGGGACGCGCAACCCGCTTGTCGTGCACTGGCCCGAGCGGATCAGCGAGCAGGGGGCGCTGCGCTCGCACTTCACGCACGTGATCGACATCGGCCCGACGATCCTCGACGTCGCGGGCATCCCGATGCCGACGCACGTCGACGGGATCGAGCAGCAGCCGATGCACGGCGTCACGTTCGCCGATTCGTTCGCCGACGGCGGAGCCCCCGAGCGCCACACCCAGCAGTACTTCGAGACGATCGGCAACCGGGCGATGTACAAGGACGGCTGGTGGCTGGCGATGAAGACCGAGCGGATCCCGTGGGTCCTCACGCCCGAGGCGCTGAAGCCGTACACGCCCGGGTGTGTGGGACCCCGATGACGACCCCGTCGAGCTCTACTACCTGCCGGACGACTTCAGCCAGGCGCACGACCTCGCCGCCGAGCATCCCGAGAAGGTGAAGGAGCTCAAGGAGCTGTTCTGGGAGGAGGCCGAGAAGTACAACGTCCTGCCGCTGCTGGCCGACACTCGCGGCGTTCTTCGGCATCGTGCCGCCGCTCCCGGACGTCGCCAAGTCCGAGTTCCGCGGCGACGTCCAGAACGTCCTGTCCGGGATGATCCCGCGGATCTACAACCACTCCTACACGATCAGCGCCGACCTCGTGATCCCGGCGGGCGGCGCCGAGGGCGTGATCGTCGCCGAGGCCGACCACCTGGGCGGCTTCTCGCTGTTCGTCGACGACGGCAAGCTGACGCACACCTACTCGATGATGGGCGTCTTCGTCTTCCGGCAGGAGGCCGAGGAGCCGCTGCCCGAAGGCGAGGTGACCGTCCGCATGGAGTTCGCCGCCGACGCCGCCAAGCCGGCGACCGGCGGCGAGGTGACGCTCTTCATCGACGACCGGCCGGTCGGCAAGGGCCGCATGGACCACACCGTGCCGATTCGCTTCTCGGGCTACGCCGGTATGGACATCGGCCGCGACAACGGCGGCGTCGTCGATCTCGCCTACGAGGACAGGAAGCCGTTCGCGTTCACGGGCACGATCAAGAAGGTCGTGTTCGACGTCAATCCCCACCCATCGGCGGAGGAAGCGCACGAGCTCCACACGGCCGTCCACACACGGGCACACGGCCCACGCGATCACAGCGTGAGCCGATACGTCGAGGAGGAGTCCCGATGAAGCTGCATGACACGATCGACGTCCTGATCGGCGGCTACCTGTCGAAGGACGCCGCCGAGGAGGACTACAACGCCGTCCTCGACTCGCGGCGGCGACCTGCAGGGTGCCGTGGTCGTCAGCAAGGACCTCGAGGGCAACCTGTCGGTCGAGCAGACCGACCATATGGTGCGCGAGGGAGCCGCGGGCCTCGGCGCGGTCGGGTTCGCCGTCGGGCTGTTCGCGCCGCCGCTGCTCGCCGCCACGGCCATCGGGGCGCGCGCTGGGTGCCGGGGCCGGCAAGCTGGCGCACAGCAAGGCCGCCGACAAGATCGGAGAACAGGCGGGCGAGACGATCCCGCTCGGCGGCGCTGGACTGATCGTCGCCTATTCACGCTCCGAAGCCGCGAAGGTCGAACCCGCCGTGACGCGCGCCGTGCAGAAAGCGGTCGGCGAGGCCGAGGGGAAGCCATGTCGAAGCCCTGAAGGGCGCGCTCGCCGACGCGCAGCAGAAGATGGCGCCGGCGAGGCCTGACCACGCCGGTCGTACCACAAGGAAGACTCCGATGAGCATCGAAGCGAAGCTCAGAGCGCTGGTCGTCTACTACTCGTTCACCGGACGACCGCCAAGGTCGCGGACGCCATGAAAGAGTCCCTGGAAGCGAAGGGCTACGAGGTTGAGCACGCCACGATCGAATTCACGGATCCGCATTGGACAAACGTTTCTCGACCTTCCCGATGCGGTTTCCTGCCCCGGAGATCCCGACGATCCTGATCGTACGCGCTGGAGACAGAAGCCGCGCCATGGCAAACGGTGGACGGGACCCCGCCGCGCGCACCAAAGGGGTGCTGCCCCCGCTTGACGAACGCCAAACGCTCGCGCTGGAACGCGGCCAGGGAAGCGCTGCGAGCCGACCTGCCCGACGTGGCGGATCTGCGGAGGCGCCGCGGGATCGGCTCCGACATGCTCGACGAACTCGATCAGTTCTACGAGCTGAAGATGTCTTCCTCGGCTGAATTCCAGACCGAGATCACGCTCACCCGAGAGGAGGTCCGGCGCGCCCACGACCCCGACTTCTTCCTAGTGCTCGTAGCGGGACTCGAAGACGCCGACGGGGATCTGCGCGTGCGCTTCATCTTCAATCCCCTGCGTCTCATGCAGCGGATCACGGGCGAGATAACCGTGTCGGGCGTACGCGACGCCGAGGCTCTCGAGTATCGCTTCCGGGCCGTCCGATAGGGGTCGGCCTCGACGCCGCGCAATGTGCTCGGGCATGCGTTGGCTCCGGCTTGAGGCCCTCGACCGGAGCATCCAAGGGCTTGCGTCTCGCTAGCGAGGATCTTGCGTACATCGGCCGCATTGCCATGTAATTCCGTAAGTGTGCCAGCAGCTCGGCACGCTCGCGCCCCGGCACTATGCGGCCATCAGTTTGAAGGTTGCCGGGCATCGGGGGGCGAGATCGCCGAGACGCTCGGAGTGCAGAGGCGGACGGTCTACCTGTGGATGGGCGATCCCCTCGTGAAGGACGAGCTCGCCAGGCAGCTTGAGCGCATCAGCGACGAGTTTGCCCGCCAGCTGTCTCGGGCGGCGCTCGTCGCGGTTTCCCAGCTGAAGGAAGCCGTCCAGCTGCCGGTCGAGGGCCCGATCACACCCGAGCAGAAGCTGGCGTTCATCCGAGAGGCTCTTGACTGGTTTGAGCGCTTCTTCGGACTGGATGTCCGAGATTTCAGCTTCCGTCTGAACGGTCCAGTTGGATGACTGCCCGGCTCCGACGACCCGCCTCCGGTGCCGGCCGCATCCGAGTATGTCTCCGAGCTCACGGGAGGGCCGCGGTCGGCCTCCGTCGCTCACTGCAAGCCTGTGGGTCGCATGTGCTGACTCGAGCCAAGAGAGGCTCTCGGAGGCCAGGGCGGGGGCAGCCGAAGCGCGCTCTCGGTGCTCGCAAAGGAGCTGGAAGGCGGGCGAGCGTGGCTGAGGGGCATTGCGTTGTTGCATGCAACCAGACCCCACGCAGCCCGACTTTGTGGCCGGCACCCGTCCTGACCCCCGCCTCGAGCACGCTCCAGATGTCTCCAGGCGCTGGACCTCGCGCTTCCCCTTCCAGCCACAGCGCCGTCCAATGCCAGGGGGCGGCCCCCTAGCGTGCGGGACAGCCGGGCTGTACGGCGCCCCGCTGGACCCAACGTCGGCGACGGGGTGGCCCGGCGCGACGCGCTGGGCAACCGCGCAGCGCTACGGGCGAATCGCCCGTGCCGTCCGGCGGTGGCGACACCCTGGCCACAGACGCGCTGTTCGATTCCGCCCCGGCCGATGGTCGACGGATGGTCGACGAGCCCGAGACTCCAGCAGGCTGGCGCAGTCACGACGGCCCGCGGTTTTTAAGGCGATAGCAGGCACTTTGTGGCTGATGCAGGCGGCGGTCGGCACGCGTTGCGACCCCGTAGGCGGATTATGAGTCCACTGCTCTGACCGCTGAGCTACCGGCCCCTTGGCGTCATCCTAGGCCCTCCCGGAGAGCCCGCTCGACCCGGCTCCGATGAGCACCGGAGCGGCTCGGCGTCATATGTGGCGGAAGCACGGTCGCCAACCGAGGAGGACTGGAATGCGCAAGCTGATCTACTCGTTCGGGGTTTCGCTCGACGGGTTCATCGCCGGGCCCGATGGCGGGTTCGACTGGGCGGAGCCCGACGAGGAGCTGCACCGATTCCACAACGAGCAGGCGCGGGAGCTCGGCGCGCATCTCTACGGCCGGCGGCTCTACGAGACGATGGTCGCCTGGGAGACCGTCGATCAGGACCCATCGGCTCCGGAGCAGATGCTCGAGTTCGCGGGGATCTGGAAGGCGACCCCCAAGATCGTCTTCTCGAGGACCCTCGAGAAGGTCGAGGGCAACGCAAGGCTGGTCAGGGACGGCGCCGGCGACGAGGTCGCCAGGCTGAAGGAAGAGCCGGGCGGAGACCTGGCCGTCGGCGGCGCCGGCCTCGCCTCCACGTTCATCAAGCTGGGCCTCGTCGACGAGTACCGGCTCTTCGTCAATCCGGTCGTGGTCGGTGGGGGCACGCCATTCTTCCCGAGCCTCGACGAGCGGATCGACCTGGAGCTCGTCGAGACGCGGACGTTCGGCTCGCGCGTGGTTTACGTGCGCTACGCCCAGCGGCCAGCGGCCCTAGCTGCCCTGGGCCTTCTTGATCGCCGCCTCCAGCTCCCCCGCGCTGAAGGCGCCTTCAAGCCGCGCGGCCACCTTGCCCTTGGGGTCGACCGTGAAGACCCATGGCTCGGTCTGGAGGTTGTACTCGGCGAGCTGCGGCCGCAGGCCCTTGGCGATCTGGTTGTCGCGGAAGACCTCCATGTGGATGAACTCCACGTCCTCCCCCTCCATGCCCGCCTTGACCTCCTCGGCGATGTCCACGACCGGCCCGCAGACCCGGCTCTGGCAGAGCGCCGGCGTGGCGAAGATCAGCGCGGCGGGCTTCTTGCCGACCACGTCGGCGAAGTCGGCGCTGTGCATCGTCGACGGCGGTAGGCGCGTGTCTATCGAGGCAAGGTCGCCGCCCACGTCGGCCTCAGTCGGGGTGTGGATCCTGGGGGCCGGATCTCCCGGACCCGGAATCGGGTCATCGGCGGCGTTCACGACGGTCAGCCCCGGCGCCGCCGAAGCGGCGGCCACGAGGCGGTCGTCGAGCCGCGCCATTCCAAGGAGGTCGTAGGTGCCGGGCTTCTCGAACGGGATGTCGGCCACGTACACCGACCTGGCCGCGTCCGGATCGGTGGAGGTCTGCTGGCTCTGGTACTGCGGGCTCACCTCGAGCGACTCGTAACGCGCCGGGAACGGCCCGCGCGCCTCGCCGCCACCGGCCGGCGCGACGTAGACCGCCGCGGGGGCGTTCGCGATCTGCGCACGCGAGCGGTCGAAGAGGCCGAAGCCGAAACGGTTCTCGCCGGTGGTCAGCTGCGAAACCGACGGCGCCAGGACGGGCCCTCCGCTGCCGAGCTCGGCGCGGAGCTCCGCGAGCGTCTTGCCCTCAGCGCGTGGGAAGTCCTCCGGCTTGGCCACGGGGGGTGGCCGCGACTCGGACTGGTCGTCGTCCCCTCCGCAGCCCACGAAAAGAGCGCATGCGAGGAGAGCGGCAGCGATGAGGGCGAGGCTGCGCACAGGGAGACGGAAGGCTAGTGACGGCTAGTCCGTCCCAAGCGGATCCTTAACCGAGCGTTCAAATAGGGTTGCGCGCCCCCAAGCCGGACTCAGGAGGACCACCTTGGAGCGCGCAGCACTCATCACCGGAGGATCGAGCGGGATCGGCCTGGCCATCGCGCGCGTACTCGGCCAGGACGGCTTCGGGATCACGATCTCGGCCCGCCGGCCGGAGAAGCTGGAGGCCGCCGCCGAGGAGCTGCGCGGCGAGGGAATCGACGTCATACCCGTGGCCGGCAACATGGCCGAGGAGGAGGCGATCAAGAACGTCGTCGCGCATCACCGCGAGCGCTGGGGACGACTCGACGTGCTCATCAACAATGCCGGCCTCGGCATCGGCGCCGCCGTGGCGGACACCGTGACCAAGAAGCTCGACCTGCAATTGAGCGTCAACCTGCGGGCGGTCTACCTGGTGGCCCGGGAGTGCATCCCGATGCTCAAGGAGGCGGGCGCCGAGCACGGCAAGGCGCTTATCGCGAACACCGCCTCCATGGCGGGCAAGTACGGCCAGGGCTGGCTGTCCGGCTACTCGGCGACCAAGTTTGGGGTCGTCGGCCTCAGCCAGGCGATGCACAAGGAGCTTTCGAACGACGGCATCCAGGTGACGGCGCTCTGCCCCGCGTTCGTGGCCACCGCGATGACCGACTGGATGGAGGGCGAGATACCCAAGCACGAGATGATCCAGCCGGAGGACATCGCCGAGTCGATCCGCTTCCTGCTGCGGACCTCGCCCGCCTGCATCGTCCCGGAGATCCAGTTCGTCCGGCCGGGCGACAGCGCGATTTAGACGACCCGCTCGAGCTCCCGCCTGCGCTCTGCTGCCTGCTCGACCTCCGAGAGGGCGCGCTCGTATTCGTCGAGCCGGCGGAACGGACGCAGCCAGGCCCAGCCGGGCCGGTCGCGCAGCTCGGCGGCACGGTGGCGCTCGTAGGTCGGCCGCCGCGGGCGGCGCCGGGCGCGCTCGAGCGCCGGCGTCTCGTCCAGCAGGATGCTCGCCTCGAGCATCGCGGTGAGCGTGTTGAGCTCACGCTCGGTGGCGGGACGCGGCGCCCGTGGCGCATCCGTGTAACGGTCCCACGCGCGCGCGAAGCTCGCCAGGCTGGTGCGGCCGCCGTTGCGGTGCGCAGCGAGCATCGGGCAGACACCGCCGTCCCGGTCGGTGTAGGCGCCCACGATTATGCGGTTGGCCTCGACCCCGGCGAGCATCGCCCGGCGGGTCGGAATCGGCAGACAGTCGATCGCGGTCCTGAGGTCCCGGGCTGGACGGCGACGTGTCATCGGCGCGTAGGATGGCCGTCGCTCGTGAGGCTCGCAAGCGGCGAAAGGACACGTGCATGCGGCTGGGCTTGAACGTCGGCTACTGGGGCCTCGGGCTCAGCTCCGAGCACCAACTCGAGCTCGTCAGAGCGGCAGAGGAGGCCGGCTACGACTCTGCCTGGGTCGCCGAGGCCTACGGCTCCGACGCCGCCACGGTGCTTGCCTGGCTCGCCGCGCAGACCTCAAGCATCAAGATCGGCTCGGCGATCTTCCAGATGCCCGCGCGCTCGCCGGCAATGACCGCCATGACCGCGGCAACGCTCGACCAGCTCTCGGGCGGCCGGATGCTGATCGGCATCGGCTCGTCCGGCCCTCAGGTCGCCGAGGGCTGGCACGGCCAGCGCTTCGCCAAGCAGCTGCTGCGAACGCGCGAGTACGTGGAGATCCTGCGCAAGGCGCTCTCCCGCGAGCGGCTGGTCTATGACGGCGAGTACTACAAGCTGCCGCTGCCGGACGGGCCGGGCAAGGCGCTCAAGCTCACGATCGCACCGGTCCAGGACCGGATCCCGATCTACATCGCCTCGATCGGGCCGAAGAACATGCAGCTCACGGGCGAGATCGCCGACGGCTGGCTGCCGATCTTCTTCTCGCCCGAGCACGTAGGCGAGTCGCTGAGGCTGCTGGAGGAGGGTGCCGCCCGCTCGGGGCGCGCCATCGACGGCTCGTTCGACATCGCCCCCACGGTCAACGTCTGCATCGACGACGACGTCGACCGCGCCCGCGACCAGATGCGCTACTTCATCGCGCTCTACGTGGGTGGCATGGGCTCGCGCGAGCGCAACTTCTACAACACGCTCGTCCAGGGCTACGGGTTCGAGGATGCGGCACGCAAGATCCAGGACCTCTACCTCGACGGCAAGAAGGACGAGGCCGCGGCGGCGGTTCCGCCCGAGCTGATCGACACGATCACGCTCGTCGGCCCGCGCGAGAAGGTGCGCGAGCGGCTAGCGGTCTACCGCGACGCGGGCGTCGGCACGCTGATCGTGAGCATCGTCTCCTTCGAGCTCGAGCACAGCAAGCGGATGGTCCGCGAGCTGGCGGAGATGCTCTGAGCCCAGATGAGCCCGGACCGTCGACGGTTCCTGCTGGCCGCGTTCGGCGACCCCGGGCACGCCTTCCCCGCGATCGCGCTGGGCGCCGAGCTCGCCGGGCGCGGGCACGACGTGACGCTGGAGACCTGGAGCCGCTGGCGCGAGCACGTGGAGCGCGAGGGGATGCGCTTCGCCGCTGCGCCTGAGTACCAGGTCTTCCCCACCCGCGAGCGCCCACTGAAGCCCTACGTGGCCGCGGTCAAGGCGTCGGCGGTGACACGCGAGCTGATCCGGGCCACGGACCCGGAGGTCGTGATCGCCGACATCCTCACGGTGGCGCCGGCGCTCGCGGCGGAGCTCGAGGAGCGGCCCTGGGTCACGCTCGTGCCCCACGTGCTGCCGACGGGAGAGCAGGGCTTCCCGGTCTACGCGGTGGGCGCTGTATATCCGCGCACGGCCGCCGGGCGCCGGCTATGGGGGCTCGCGCGGCCGCTCCTCATGCGCGGCGAGGAGCAGGGCCGCCGGGAGCTGAACGGGGCCCGCGCGCGAGTGGGGCTGCCGCCCCTCGAGCACGTGCACGGCGGGATCTCGCGCCGGCTCGCGCTCGTCGCCACGTTCCCCCAGCTCGAGTACCCGCGCCGGCATGCCGAGGCCGGCGTGCGCATCACCGGACCGCTCCTCTGGGAGCAGCCGTTCGGCGACGTCGAGCTCCCGCCGGGCGACGGGCCGCTCGTGCTGGTGGCGCCGAGCACGTCGCAGGACCCGGGCGGGCGGCTGTTGCGGGCAACGCTCGACGGTCTCGCGAACGAGCCGCTGCGGGTGCTCGCGAGCACGAACCGGCGCTCGCCGGAGGACCCGCTGCCGGTGCCGGCGAACGCGCGTCTCGTCGACTGGGTCTCGTACGCGCGGACCATGCCGCGCTGCGACGCCGTGGTCTGTCACGCGGGCCACGGGACGCTCGCGCGCGCTCTCGCGTGCGGCGTGCCGGTGGTTGCGTGCCCGGACGCCGGCGACATGGCGGAGACCAGCGCGCGTATCCGCTGGGCCGGCCTCGGCGTGTCGCTGCCGCGGCGCTTCCAGACCGCCCGCGGGGTGCGCCTGGCCGTTCGGCGCGTGCTCGGCGATCCCGGCTACGCCGGCCGGGCGCGCGCGGTCGCCGAGTGGTCGCGGAGTCATAACGGCGCGGCCACCGCCGCGGACGCCGTCGAGGAGCTTGCGGCCGGCGGAGACCGATACCCCCACGGGGTACACTGAGCCGATGCCCACCGAGACACGCGGCTACTCCGCAACAAAGGACCAGCTCACCAGCCGCCTGCGCCGGATCGAGGGTCAGGTGCGTGGTATCGAGAAGATGGTCGACGACGACCGCTACTGCATCGACGTCCTCACCCAGATCGGCGCGGTCCAGGCTGCCCTCGACAAGGTCGCCCTCGGTCTCCTCGACGACCACGCCCGCCACTGCGTCATCGAGGGAAAGCAGGGTGACAGGGACGAGCTCACCACCGAGCTGATGGCCGCGGTTGGCCGCCTGATGCGGCGCGGCTGACCCGGCGTTATGCCCCGGTGACGCGGCGACCCGTAGCGTCGCCGTCGTGAGCCGCGAGCGCAGCCTCTGGATAGACCGCGAGAAGAGCCGCGACCCGGAAGCGGGGCCCTTCTCCTCGGCGCGCTGGCGCCGGCAGACCCTGGAGGCACGGTCACGAAATGGGACGCCCGGCGAGCCTGAGGGCCAGTCCCCCGAGCCGCCCGAGCGACCGCGCCGCTGGCTGCCGCTCGCCGGGCTGGCCGTGGCTCTAGCCGCGCTGGGGCTCGCGGCCGTGGCCCTCCTCGACGGCGGCGGGTCCGACGAGGCCGGGGTCCTTCCGGCCGCGGGCGGCGGGCGGCTCGCCCCAACGCAGATCGGCCGGGTCTACGACTCGGCCGGCCCGGGCGTGGTGTCCGTGCAGGCCGGTCCGGCCGGGGGCACGGGATTCGTCGTGCGCCGTGACGGCACGATCGTGACCAACGCCCACGTGGTGGCCGGCGCCGAGACCGCCCAGGTTCGCTTCGGCGACAGCGGGGCGCTCGTCGAGGCCGAGGTGCTGGGCACGGACACCGGCTCCGATCTCGCGGTCCTGCGCGTCGACCCGGGAAGCGTGGGCCGGCTGCGGCCGCTCCCGCTCGCGAACTCGGAGCGGGTCCGGGTCGGCGACGCGGTGGTGGCGATCGGCCACCCGTTCGGCCTCGATCGCACGGCGACTGCGGGGATCGTCTCCGGCGTGGGTCGCGAGATCCGCGCGCCGGACGGATTTCAGATCGACGAGGTCATCCAGACCGACGCGCCCATCAACCCCGGCAACTCGGGCGGCCCGCTGCTCGACGCCCGCGGGCGCGTGGTGGGCGTCAACAGCCAGATCGCGACAGGCGGCGGCGGCGGCAACGTCGGCATCGGCTTCGCGGTCCCCTCGAACACCGTGCGCGAGGTCCTGCCGACGCTGAGCGCCGGCCAGCGCGTGGAACGGCCCTATCTCGGCGTCACGACCGCGCCGCACCGCGAGGGCGCCGATATCCAGGAGGTCGCGCCGGACAGCCCCGCGGAGTCCGCCGGCCTCATCCCGGGAGACATCATCACCGGAATCGACGGCCGCCCGGTTCGCGACCCCGACGACGTGGCCGACGCGATCAAGGGGCTCGAGCCGGGCGACGACATCGAGGTGGAGGCGGACCGGGACGGCGAGCAGCGCAGCTTCGACGTCGAGCTCGAGGCGCGTCCAGGCGGCCCGTGAGCTTCCAGGCCCCGCTGTTCCTGCTCGCGCTGCTGCTCGTGCCCGTGGCGGTCGCGATCTACGTGCTGACCGACCGGCGCCGGAGCGCGCGCACTGAAGCGTTCGCCTCGCCCCTGCTGCTGCCCTCGGTGGCGCCGCGTGGACCGGGCGCGCGCCGTCACCTGCCGCTCGCGCTCTACGCGCTGGCGCTCGCGGCCGTAATGATCGCGCTCGCCCGGCCCGAGGCGACCGTCGCGGTGCCGGAGGAGCGCGCGGCGGTGATCCTCACGACCGACATCTCCGGGTCGATGGAGGCGCGCGATGTGAGCCCCTCTCGCATCGCGGCGGTGCGCCGGGCCGCGACCGACTTCCTCGAGCAAGCCCCAAGCGAGCTCCGCGTGGGCGCGGTGGCGTTCAACCACTCGGTGCGCGCCATCGAGCCGCCGCGCGCCGAGCGCGACGACACCCGCGCGCTCGTCGACCGCCTCACCCCCAGCGGCGGCACCGCGACCGGGGAGGGGTTGGCGGCCGCGCTCGGCCTGCTCGCGCGCGAGGGGGCCCGCGACCGCAAGCGCCCACCGGCGGCGATCATCCTGCTCTCGGACGGCACCTCCACCCACGGGCGCGATCCGATCGAGGTGGCGCGCCAGGCGGCGAAGTTCCGGATCCCGATCTACACGGTCGCGCTCGGAACGGAATCAGGCACCATCGAGGTCGAGCGCCCCGACGGCTCGACCGTCACCCGCTCGGTCCCGCCCGACCGCGTGGCGATGCGCCGCATCGCAACGATCAGCGGCGCGCGCACTTTCCGCGCCGACGCGCGCGAGGAGCTCGCCACCGTCTACGAGCGGCTCGGGTCGCAGGTGGCCACGCGCGACGAGAAGCGCCAGGTGACCGCCGCGTTCGTCGGCGGCGCCGCCGCGTTCCTTCTCGTGGGCGGGGCGATGTCGCTGCGCTGGTTCGGGCGGCTCCCTTGAGGAGGCGACCGGTTAGTCTCCCTCAGGTGAGGCGAGTGGCCATCGTGGCGGTCGCGGCAGCAGGCCTGGGGTTGTTCGGCACGGGCGTGCACGGCCTCACGCAGCTCGACGGCGAGCTCGCCGACGGGGCGACGGCGCCCGCGACGCAGCAGATCAAGCGCGAGCTCGGGCCGCGCGGCGACTGTCCCGCGCACGACCGCGGTCCAGTGAACGAGCGCCGTCTGTAGCGTCGCCGCGCGGAAGGCGCACGGAGACGACGAGCCCGCCGCCCGCGCGCGGCTCGATGGACAGCGTTCCGCCGTGCGCCTCGCTGACGGCCCGGACGATCGACAGGCCGAGGCCCGCCCCGCGGCCGTCGGCGTCACGGGCGAGGCGTTCGAAGGGCTCCGCGAGCCGCGCGGCCGCCTCGGGCTCCACCGGCGGGCCGCTGTTCTCCACCTGCAGCTCGACGGTGCCGATGCCCGCGCGCGTGCGCACGTGGACGAAGCCGCCGGGGCGGTTGTAGCGCACGCCGTTCTCGAGCAGGTTGGCCGCCAGCCGCTCGAGCAGCCCGGCATCGCCCTCGACCGGCGCCGGCTCGAGGTCCGCGGTGAGGCGGACGCTTTCGTTCCCGGCCGCCCACTCCGCTTCCTCGGCCGCCTCGCCCACCGCCGCGGCGAGGTCCACGCTCTCGGTGCGCAGGAGGCCGCGCTGGCTGCGGGCGAGGATCAGCAGGCTCGCCAAGAGCGCCTCCGTGCGGCGACTGGCCTGGACGACCGACTCGGCCATGCCGCGCAGCTCGTCGAGGTCCGGCTGTGGGTTCGCGAGCGCCACCTCGGCCTCCGAGCGGATCACGGTCAGCGGGCTGCGCAGCTCGTGGCTCGCGTTGGCGACGAAGCGGCGCTGAGTGTCGAAGGAGTCCTCCAGGCGGTCGAGCATCTCGTTGAGCGTCTCCCCCAGCTCGCGCAGCTCGTCGTGGGGTCCGCTCACGGGAATGCGCTCGCTGAGGTGCTCCTCGGACACCCGCTGCGCCGTGGCGGTGATCCGCTGGAGCGGCGCCAAAACCCGGCCCGCCACGACCCAGCCGATCGCCGCCGCCAGTACGAGCACGCCCGCGAACGCGATGGCGTACTGGAGCGCCACCTCGTCGAGGGCGTCGCCTGCGAGCGGCTCGGGCAGGGTGCGGTCGAAGTGGCGGCCGAGCAGCCAGTAGCTCACCATCAGCAGGACGGCCGTCGAGATGCCCGCGAGCGCGGTGTAGAGCGCCGTGAGGCGCGCCCGCACGGTGAGCCGCGGCCGCTTCACACCCGGTAGCCCGCTCCCTTGACGGTCTCGATCAGCGGCGGCTCGCCGAGCTTGCGCCGCAGCCGCAGCACGGTCATGCGGACGGAGTTCGTGAACGGATCGGCGTTCTCGTCCCATACGCGCTCGACGAGCTCGTCGTTCGACACCACCGCCCCCTCGGCCGCCAGCAGCGCCTCGAGCACTGCGAACTCCTTCGGGGTCAGCTCGATGGGGTCGCCGTTGCGGCTGACCGTGTGCCGGGCCGGATCGAGCTCGACGCCGTTCGCCCGGAGGGTGGGCGGGTGAGCATGCCCCGCGCGCCGGGCGAGCGCCCGCACGCGGGCGACGAGCTCGGCGAACGCGAACGGCTTGGGCATGTAGTCGTCGGCGCCGAGCGAGAGGCCGTCGACGAGATCATCGACGCCGGAGGCGGCGGTGAGCATCAGCAGACGGCTGTCCGGCTCCTCGCCGCGCAGCGTGCGGCAGACCTCGTCGCCGTGCAGGACCGGCAGGTCGCGGTCGAGGACCACCACGTCGTAAGGGTTGAGGCGCGCCTTGTCGAGCGCCGTCGCGCCGTCGTAGGCGACGTCCACGGCCATGCCCTCGCGGCGGAGCCCGCGGGCCACCGCGTCTGCGACCCTCCGTTCGTCCTCGGCGAGGAGCACGCGCACTCGTCCCAGGGTAATGGCCCGGCGTTATGCGCCGGTGACCTGCTCCTCCGTAGCGTGGCCGCCATGACCGACAGCCATGTGCAAGAGGAGCCGCGAGACGCGCTCGAGAGCGCGCTCTTCGAGATCAAGCGGGTGATCATCGGACAGGACGCGATGCTCGAGCGGGTGATGGTCGCCCTGCTCACCGGCGGTCACGTGCTGCTCGAGGGAGTGCCCGGCCTGGCGAAGACACTCACGATCAAGACGCTCGCGTCGGTGGTCGGCGGCAGCTTCAGCCGCATCCAGTTCACGCCGGACCTCGTGCCGTCGGATCTCGTCGGCACGCGCGTCTACCGGCCCGACACCGGGCTCTTCGACACCGAGCTGGGCCCCGTTTTCGCGAACTTCCTGCTGGCCGACGAGATCAACCGCGCCCCGGCGAAGGTGCAGTCGGCGCTGCTCGAGGTGATGCAGGAGCAGCAGGTCACGATCGGAGGCGGCACGCATCTGGTCCCGCTGCCGTTCCTGGTGCTCGCGACGCAGAACCCGATCGAGTCCGAGGGCACCTACCCGCTGCCGGAGGCGCAGGTCGACCGCTTCCTCATGAAGATCCTCGTCGACTATCCCTCGCCCGGTGACGAGGCGTCCATCGTGAGCCGCCAGCTCGACCCGCAGGCCGTCGTTGAGGAGCGCCTGACGATCGCCGACCTGCTGCGCTTTCGCGAAGCCGCGGCCGAGGTCATGGTCGATCGCGAGGTGATCGACTACGCGGTCGCGCTCGCGGACGCCACTCGCCGGCCGGGGCGCTACGGCCTCACTGATGTCGAGTCGCTGCTGAGCTACGGCGCCTCGCCCCGCGGCCCGATCGGGCTCGTCCAGTCGGCGCGCTCGCTCGCGCTGCTGCGCGGTCGCCGCCACGTGCTGGCGAGCGACGTGCGCGACCTCGCTCCCGAGGTCCTGCGGCACAGGCTAGTGCTGAGCTACGAGGGGCTGAGCGAGAACGCACGGCCGGACGACCTGCTCGAGAAGGTGCTCGAGGCGGTGCCGGAGCCAGACCGCCGACCGGTTGACGGGGAGGCGCTGGCCGCTTGAGCGGCCCGCTCCTCGTAACCCCCGCGGCTCGCCAAGGGCCGGGCCCAGTCCCCACCGCGCTCGTGGAGGCGCTCGACCTCGCCTTCGTGCGGCGGGCGGGCGGAGTGGTGTCCGGAGAGCACCGCGGGGCCGGGGTCGGCTCGGGCACCGAGCTCGCCCAGCTGCGGCCCTACCAGCCGGGTGACGACGTGCGCCAGCTCGATCCGTCGGCCACGGCGCGCACGGGCATCCCCCACGTCCGCCAGCAGGTGCCAGAGCGGCTTCTCGTCACCTGGCTCGCGGTCGACGTGTCTCCCTCGATGGCGTTCGGCACCGCCGACCGGCTCAAGAGCGACGTGGCCGAGGGCGTCGTGGACGTGCTCGGCGCGCTCGCGGTGCGCCGCGGCGGGCGGGTCGGGCTGATGACCTTCGGTGCTCCTGAGACGCGTCTGCTGCCGCCACGAGGCGGTCGCGGCGCCCGGGTGGGGCTGCGCGCCGCCCTGGCCGAGGGCGTGGCGCCGGACGGCACGGCAGGCGAGCCGCTGGCTCGCGCCCTGGTGCGGATCGGCCGGCTCGCGCGACTGCGCAGCCTCGTCGTCGTGATCTCCGACTTCATGGGGCCAACCGACTGGGCGCGCCCGCTCGCGGGACTGGCGGCACGCAACACGCTGCTCGCCGTCGAGGTGCGCGATCCGCGCGAGCAGGAGCTGCCACCGGTCGGCCGTATGGCGATGGTCGACCCGGAGACCGGGGCCCGGATCGAGGTCGACACGGCAGACCGCCGGCTACGCGAGCGCTTTGCCCTCGCCGCCCGCGATGATCGCGGGGCCGTGGCCACCGCGCTGCGGCGAGCCGGCGCGGAGCACGTGGTCCTGTCGACCTCGGGGGCGTGGGCGCGCCAGCTCGGCCGGAGGCTCGCGTGAGCTTCGCGTCGCCCGCATTCCTCGCGGCGCTGGCGCTCGTCCCCCTCGCGCTCGCGGCGCACGTGCTGGTACGCCGACGGGCGCGGCGCTACGCGGTGCGCTACCCGGCCGTGGCGACGCTCGCGCCGCTCCTGCCGAACGCCTCGGCGTGGCGCCGGCGGGTGCCGCTGGCGCTGTTCCTCGCCTCGCTCGCAGCGCTCACGCTGGCGCTCGCCCGCCCGCACAGGACGGTGGCGGTCCCGAAAGAGCAGGCGTCGATCGTGCTCGTGACGGACGTGTCGCGCTCGATGCTCGCGGAGGACGTCGACCCCAACCGGCTCGAGGCCGCCCGCTCCGCCGCGCTGCGCTTCCTCGAGGAGGTGCCCCAGGAGGCGCGCGTGGGCCTGGTGGCGTTCTCCACCGATCCCCACACGATCGAGGAGCCGACCGACGAGCGAGACGAGATCCAGGCGCTCGTGGACGGCCTGAGCGCCGACGGCGGCACCGCAGCCGGCGACGCCCTGGCGGCCGCGCTCGGGATGGTCGACGGGCCCGCCGAGGATCGCCCGCCCGCCGCGATCCTGCTGCTCTCGGACGGCAAGACCACGACCGGGCGCGACCCGATCCCGGTCGCCCGCCACGCGCGGCGCGTGGGCGTGCCGATCCACACGGTCGCGCTCGGTACACGCTCGGCGACGATCGTGACCCCGGACGGCAGCCTGCTGCCGGTGCCGCCCGACCCCGAGACGATGCGCCGCATCGCCGAGCTGTCGGGCGGCCGTGCCTTCGAGGTGGACGACGCGGACGAGCTGGGCGGCCTCTACGAGGAGCTCGGCTCGCGCGTGGCAACCGAGACCGAGAAGCGGGAGATCACGGTGGCCTTTGCGGCGGGCGGGATCCTGCTGCTGGTCGCCGCGGCAGCGCTCGGCGTGCGGGCGACCGCGCGGCTGCCGTAGCGCCTGGGCTTGGGCGCTTACCCCGGGCGGTTGCGCGCCGCCAGGTACTTGCCTGCCAGCACGCCCTCGATCGCGAGCCGCGCCGGCTTGAACGACGCGTCGCGACCCTTGCAGACCACGGTCATCCCGTAGTACACGCTGCGGCCGGTGCGATTGAGCGTCTCCCGGGCGACGACCTTCCTGAGCTCGGGCGCCTGGGCGAGCGCGAACTCCGCCCGGATCACGAGCTTCGCGCTCTCAGGATGGAGCGTCTGCCGGTCGAGGTCGCCGCAGGTGACCGCGTACGGGTTGCGATCGACCTCGCGGGCGTGTTCCGGGTCCGGGGTGCCGGCGATGCGCGGCTCCTCGTCGTCGTCGTCGCCGCACCCCGTGGCCAACGCGAGGGCGACGCAGAATCCGCCGAGGAGCGCCCGCAGCCGCATGCCTAGCCACCCGGAAGCCAGCCGTCGCGATAGCGCGTCGGCTCCGGCTCCGGAAAGCGCGCGTACGCGATCTCCGGATCGCTCGTCTCCTCTTCGACGCCGGCCCCGTGACGGAGGGCGACCTCGTCAACGGTGTAAGCGCCTCCGTTGCAGTCCTCTCCGCTGTGCTCACGCGCGCCCACCGCAAGGATCACGCAGGGGCCCTCTCCAGCCCCGACGATCATGTGCCTCGCCTCGGGCGGACAATGCACGAAGTCCCACCGCCGCAACGGCCGCTCCTGGCCCTCGATGAGCAGGAGCGCCTCGCCGGAGAGCACGAGGAAGCCCTCCTGATCGGCTTCCCAGTGGTACATCCCGATCGGCTCTCCCGGGCCGAGGACGACGAGCTGCACGCCCAACTGCGGGAAGTAGGTCTCGGCCTCGAAATCCGTCCAACCCGTGAACGGCAGGCTGTCCCCACGCCCCTCCCGGTGCCGCCAGCGCGCCTCACGCGCGTTGACGACGAACCACCCCTCGCCAACCGGCGCGAGCCCCGCCTCGGTCTGCTCGAGCGCCGCCTCCGGGACCATGGCCGCGGAGGATAAAGCGGAGTAGGCGCTCTGCATCCCTGGACCGGAAGGGTCCCCCCGATCCACACACGAAGAAGCCGCCAAGCGGCGGCTTCGGAAGCTCCGGGGGTGGGACTCGAACCCACAACCTACCGGTTAACAGCCGGTCGCTGCTGCCAATTGAGCTACCCCGGATCGTGCTAAGCCCGTCGGGCTACACCGGAAAGAAGGTAGCGCCGTCAGACGACGTTGACGATACCTGCCTCCACCTCCGCGTGGCAGTTGGCACACAGAAGAACGCATTTTGCCGCCTCCGCCTGAACGGCCTCGAGCGAGCGAGTCAGCCCCCGCTCCGCGAGCCCGAACTCCTTCATCCGGCCGTCCCGATGGTGAAACTGAAGCGCGCCGATGCACCGGTCATAGCCGCAGATGCTGCAACGCCCACCGACCGCCGTGACGAGGAGATGCTTCAGTTTCCGCCGCCTGCGGGCAACGGCCTCGGAGCGGCACTTGAGACACCGGTAGATGCCCCGAGCCTCGAGCCAGAACTCTGTCATTCCGTGCCTGAAGCACTCCATGACCTTCCGGTCCGGATCGACACCGCGGACTCCCTGCGAATCACCCCGCCGGGCGCGGACCGTCCGCAGGCCGTGCTTCCGCAGCCAATGCCGCACCGTCGACTGGCTCAGACTGAGCCGCTCGGAGATCTGCCGTGTGGTCAAGCCGTCGTCGACCAGCGAGGTGAGCGTCTCGCGGTCAATCCCGCCTCTTGGGGCGTGCCGGTCGCGGTGCACAGCTGAAAGGCCGTGTTGCTTGACCCAGTAACCGACCGTCGTGGGATGCCGGCCGGTTAGCTCACCGATCGCTTCAAGCGACAGCCCCTGCCTCAGATATGCCTCGAGCAGTTCCGCCTCCACGACCCGAACACTAGTTCGGGTGTCGGACGGAACCAGAGCCGGCGTCAGGCCTCGTCCGCAGTCCCTGCCAGGCGGTCTGCTCCGCCGGAGCTCTTCAGCATCGCAAGGGTCTTCGACTCGATCTGGCGCACGCGCTCGCGGGTCACCCCTACCTCGTGGCCGATGTCCTCGAGAGTCAACGGGCCCTTGTCGCCGAGGCCGTAGCGGAGCTCGATCACCCTGCGCTCGCGCAAGGACAGCGAGTCGAGCACCTTCTGCAGGTCGTCGTCGCGCATGCGTTTCGAGACGATCTCGAGCGGCCGGTCGGTGGCGGCGTCCTCGATGAAGTCGCCCAGCGACGCGTCGCCGTCCTCGCCGCCCACCGGAGCCTCGAGCGAGACGGGTTCCTGCCCGAGCTTCAGGATCTCCTCCACCTTCTTGGCCGGCATCTCCACGAGCTCGCCGATTTCCTCGGGCGTCGGCTCGCGGTTGTGCTGCTGGAGCAGCATCCGCTTGGCCTTCGCCACGCGGTTCATCCGCTCCACCATGTGCACGGGGATGCGAATCGTCCGCGACTGGTCGGCCAGCGCGCGCGTGATCGCCTGCCGGATCCACCAGGTGGCGTAGGTCGAGAACTTGAAGCCGCGGCGCCAGTCGAACTTCTCGACGGCGCGGATCAGCCCCAGGTTGCCCTCCTGGATGAGGTCGAGCAGCGTCAGGCCGCGGCCGCTGTAGCGCTTGGCGATCGAGACCACGAGACGGAGGTTGGCCTCGATCAGCGCGTTCTTGGCGCTCATGTCGTTCTGCTCGATCCGCTTGGCCAGCCGCACCTCGTCCTCGCGGGTCAGGAGCGAGACGCGGCCGATCGTGCGGAGGTAGAGCCGCACCGTGTCCTCTACCCCCTGCTCCGGGGGCGCCACGGGTAGGCCGGCCGTGACGACGCCGCCCTCGTCGAAAAGGTCTGCGGGCGCGGGCTCGTCAGGCTCGGCGTCGCTCGCGGCCGGATCGGTCGCGTTGAGCTCTTCCGGCTCGGAATCGTCCGGCAACGAGAAGGCGCGGTCGGTCATGAGCACCGCCTGACCGGCGGGCTGAGCATCTGCGAGCCCAGGACGCCGCCGCGGCGCTGCAAGGCTACTCGCTTCATGCCGTCTGCCCCATGACCTGATCGAGGTCCCGCCTCACCTGCTGGCGGGCGCCGGCGAGCTCCATTCGGCGCGTGTCGTCGTCCGCGCGCCGCAGCTCGCGTTCGATCCTCCGCTGCTCGAGATGGAGAAAATCGATGCGCAGGGCCGGCTCGGTGGCCTCGCTCTGCTCCTGCGCGGCCATCACCACGCCGTTCACCACTGCCGCCGTTGCCGGGTCGTCCTCGGAGAGGCCGACGAGCGGATCGTCGAACGACGAGAGCAGGTGGGCACGCGCGGTGCGCAGCGCAGGAGTGGAGAGATGCTCGTCGGACAGGCGCTCCAGGTATTCGCGCCCGAGCGCCCCGCTCGCCAGGCACCGCGACAGGTAGGCGCGCTCCGCTGCGAGCGCGGCCTCCCCCGATGCGAGCAGCGAGCGTACTTCCTCGCCGCGCGGGGCCACGCGCGCTGCCGCCGCCGACACGTAATCCGCGGGCACGTCCAAGCGGTCCGCGACTTCGCGGACGAGGGCGTCCCTGGTTGCTGTTCGTTCTGGCACGGCCGATATCAATTTCCGAGCCTCCCCCAATGCTTGGTCCCTGCCTGAAGGCGTCTCTAGGTCTGCATCGGCAAGTACCCGGCGAACCTGAAATTCGATCATGCCAACCGCACGCTCCATCCTCCCCACGAACTCTTCGGGACCGGCCGAATTCACGAGCTCTGCGGGGTCCATCCCTTCGGGCAGTTCCACGACCCGCAGCTCGAGCCCTCGCTCCTCCGCGAGTCTGGATGCACGCAGCATGGCCTCCTGACCGGACCGATCCGCGTCCAGGGCAAGAATCAGCCGTGAAGCTGCCCTGCCGACCTCGGCGAGCTGCTCTTGGGTGAGGGCCGTCCCCATGATGGCGACGGCCTCGCGAATTCCGGCCTGGTGGAGCGCGAGCACGTCGGTGTAACCCTCGACGAGCACGATCCGACCGGTCTTTGCCGCCTCCCTCCGCGCGATATCGAGGCCGAACAGCTGGCGGCCCTTGTGGTACAGCTCGTTCTCGCTGGTGTTCAGGTACTTCGGCCCGCGTCCCTCCCCCATCTGGCGCGCTCCGAAGCCGAGGACGCGGCCGCGCCCGTCCGCCAGCGGGAACATGATTCGCCCGCGAAAGCGGTCGAACACGCCGCCGCCCCGCCCTCGCTGGGCAAGCCCGGCCGCCATCAGCTCCTCCTCGCTGAAGCCGCTCTGGCGCGCTCCCAGCAGCATCCGGTCCCATGCGCTCGGCGAGTAGCCGACCCTGAACTCGCGCAGGATCTCCTCGGAGAGGCCGCGGCCGGTCAGGTAGTCCCGCGCCCGGGCGGCCTCGCCGGAGTCCCACAGGTAGATCTCGTAGAAGCGCGCGGCCCGGTCGAGCAGCGCGAGCAGCCGCTCCCTGCGCCGGCGCCGCGCCTCGGCCTGGGGGTCCTCGTTCTCGAGCTCGAGCTGAACTGCATAGCGCTCGGCCAGGAACTCGACGGCTTCGCGGAAGTCGAGCCCCTCGGTCTGCTCGACGAATCCGATCGCATCGCCCTTGGCGTGGCAGCCGAAGCAGTAGAAGAGCTTGTCCTCGACGTTGACCGAGAACGAGGGCGTGCGCTCGTCGTGGAACGGGCACAGCCCCGTGAGGCGCGAGCCCACCCGCCGCAGGTCGGTCTTCGACCCCACGAGCTCGGCCATGTCGACCGCGTCGCGAAGGCGCTCGATCGACTCGCGCGTGTAGAGCGACATCAGAAGCCCTGCGGCAGCGAGAGGTCGGCGAATGCGCGGATGGCGAAGCGATCGGTCATCCCGGCAAGCCAGTCGATAACCCGCTCCTGATCTGACGCGCCCTCGACGACCGCCGGGGGCGGCTCCTCGGCGTAGTGATCGAAGAGCGTCCTGAGCATCCGCTCGATCCGCGGCCGCTCGCGCTGCGAGTCCGGCCCGAGGTAGACGCGCTCGAACATGAACGAGCGCAGGCGCAGCATCGCGCCGCCCACCTCCTCCCCTTGGACGATGTCGCCCGCGGCCTCGGAGCGGTCCAGCAGGTCGACCACCAGGGTCTCGATGCGCTCGGAGCCCGTCGAGCCAAGCAGCTCGATCTCCTCGCGCGGCAGGTCCTCGAAGTTGAGGATCCCCGCCCGCAGCGCGTCGTCGATGTCGTGGTTGATGTAGGCGATGCGGTCGACGACCTTGACGATCCGCCCCTCGAGCGTCGCCGGCGCGTCGGGGCCGGTGTGATGCCTGATCCCATCGCGGACGGGCTCGGTCAGGTTGAGCGCCTCGATCCGTTCCACCACACGGAGTGAATGCTCGTTGTGGCGGAACCCGCTCCCCCAGCGCTCCCGCACGCAGGCGTCGAGCACCTCCTCGCCGATGTGCCCGAAGGGCGGGTGGCCGAGGTCGTGCCCAAGCGAGATCGCCTCCGTCAGGTCCTCGTTCAGGGAGAGCGCACGAGCGACGTTGCGCGCTATCCCGCTCGCCTCGAGCGTATGGGTCAGGCGCGTGCGGTAGTGGTCTCCCTCGGGCGCGATGAAGACCTGGGTCTTGCGCTTGAGGCGCCGGAAGGCCTTGGAGTGGACGATCCGGTCGCGGTCGCGCTGGAACGGCGTGCGGTGATCCGAATCGGGCTCCGCGACCGCCCGCCGCGCCGGGTAGGAGCGGGCGGCGAGCGGGGACAGCGACTCGCGCTCGAGCCGCTCCACCCGCTCCGCGAAGGAGGTCCGAGCGAGCTGCGAAGGCATGCCCGCCCGATTCTGTCAGGCGCCTCACCGTCCGGGCACGGGCAGCGCGCCGGCGCCGTAGTCCACGAGCACCGCCCGCTTGCCCTGCTGGCGCCACGACACCGTGAGCCGGATCCGCCGGAGGGCGACGATCAGGGGTTCGAGGACGCCTTGATGGCGCTCTGGGCGGCGGCGACGCGCGCGATCGGCACGCGGTAGGGCGAGCAGCTCACGTAGTCGAGGCCGGCCAGCTGGAAGAGGGCGATCGAGTCGGGGTCGCCTCCGTGCTCACCGCAGATGCCGAGCTTCAGGTCGGGCTTTGCCTCGCGGCCCACCCAGGCGGCGAGTCGCACGAGCCAGCCGACTCCGGGGGCGTCGATCGTCTCGAACGGGCTGCGCTCGACGATCTTCTCCTCGATGTAGCGCGCGAGCATCGCACCGCCCACGTCGTCGCGCGAGAAGCCGAGCGCCGTCTGGGTCAAGTCGTTGGTGCCGAACGAGAAGAAGTCCGCGCGCTTGGCGATCCGGTCGGCGATGAAGCAGGCGCGCGGGAGCTCGATCATCGTGCCGACCAGGAGCTGCAGCTCACCCGCGTCCTCCTCCCCGATCACCCTGTCGACCAGCTCGCGCATCAGGTCGAGCTCCTGCTCGTACGCGATCAGCGGGATCATCACCTCGAGCTGCGGCTGCTCGTCGAGCGCCAGTGCGGCCTGCACGATCGCGCGCACCTGCATCTCGTAGATCTCGGGATGGAGAATCGCCAGCCGTACCCCGCGCGTGCCGAGCATCGGGTTGGTCTCCGCGAGCTCGTGCACGCGGTCGAGGGTGGTCTGGAGCTCGTCGAGCTCGTCGCTCTCCTCGATCCGCGCGCGCTCCACCTCCTGCGCGAGCTCCTCGGCATTCGGGATGAACTCGTGCAGCGGCGGGTCGAGCAGCCGGATCGTGACGGGGAGGCCGCTCATCGCCTCGAACAGCGCCTCGAAGTGGTCGCGGTGGAGCTTGAGCAGCCGGTCAAGGGCCTTCTGCCGCTCCTCGTCGCTCTCGGCCATGATCATCGCCTGCATCGTGGCCTGGTGCTCGGTGCCGAGGAAAATGTGCTCCGAGCGGCACAGCCCGATCCCCTCCGCGCCGAATTCGCGCGCCTTGGCCCCGTCCTCGGCGGTGTCGGCGTTGGCGCGCACGCCCAGGCTCCGAAGCTCGTCCGCCCAGCGCAGCACGGTCTTGAACTCGCCGCTCACTTCGGGCTCCTCGAGCGGCACGTCGTCGGCCGTGACGACGCCGGTGCTGCCGTCGATCGCGATCCGGTCGCCCTCCGAGAGCTCGGTGTCCCCTACGCGGAGCGTCTTCGCCTGAAGGTCGATCTCGAGCTCGCCCGCGCCCGCCACGCAGGGCTTTCCCATCCCGCGCGCGACGAGCGCCGCGTGGCTCGCCTTGCCGCCCTTGCTCGTGAGGATCCCCTTCGCGGCCTGGAAGCCGTGAACGTCGTCGGCTTCGGTGAACGGCCGCACGAGGATCACGTCGCGGCCATCGTCGGCCGCGGCGACGGCGTCGTCGGCAGTGAACACGATCTCGCCGGCCGCCGCCCCAGGGGAGGCGGCCGCGCCCTTCGTGAGGGTCGTGAACTCCGCATCGGGGGCGAACCCCGGGTGCAGCAGGGCGTCAAGGCGCGCCGCGTCGATCGTCATCATCGCCTCGGCCTTGTCGAGGAGCCCCTCCTCGACCGCGTCCACCGCGAAACGCACGGCCGCCTGCGCGGGCCGCTTCGCGTTGCGCGTCTGGAGCATGTAGAGGGTCCCCTCCTCCACGGTGAACTCGGTGTCCTGCATGTCCCGGTAGTGGCGCTCGAGCGTGCGGAGGATCTCCATCAGCTCGTCATGCGCCTCGGGCATCAGCTTCTTCATCTCGGAGATGTCGCGCGGGGTCCGCACGCCCGAGACCACGTCCTCGCCCTGGGCGTTGACCAGGAAATCGCCTGAAGGCTCGGGCGCCCCGGTGATCTCGTCCCGCGAGAAGGCGACCCCCGAGCACGACCTGTCGCCGCGGTTGCCGAACACCATCTGCTGGACGTTGACCGCCGTCCCCCACGTGTCCGGAATGCGGTTGATGCGCCGGTACTCGACCGCCCGGTGGCCCATCCAGGAGTCGAAGACCGCGCTGATCGCCTCGAGGAGCTGGTCGCGCGGGTCCTGCGGGAACTCGTCGTCGTAGGCCTCCTTGAACTCCTCGGTCAGCGCCTTCAGGTCGTCCACCGAGAGCTCCGTGTCCTCCTTCACGCCGGCCTCGCGCTTGCGCTTCTCGATCAGGTCCTCGAAACGCTCGCCGGGAATCCCGCGGCACACGTTCCCGAACATCTGCACGAAGCGCCGGTAGGAGTCCCACGCGAAGCGGTCGCCGCCAAGGCCCTCCACCGACTCGTCGTTGAGGCCGAGGTTGAGCACGGTGTCGAGCATCCCCGGCATCGACTCGCGGGCGCCCGAGCGCACCGACACGAGCAGCGGGTCGTCCGCGTCGCCGAGCCGCTTGCCGGTGTGCTCCTCGAGCCGCTCGAGCGCGGCGTCCGCCTGCTCCTCGAGGCCCTCCGGCAGCTCGCCGCCCGCCTCCATGTAGGCGACGCACGCCTCGGTCGTGATCGTGAACCCGGCGGGCACGCGCTCGGCGCCGAGCACGCGCGTCATCTCCGCGACGTTGGCGCCCTTCCCGCCCAGCAGCTCGCGCATGTCCTTCGAGCCCTCGGCGAAGTCGTAGACCAGCTGCGTACCCGCGGCGACTTTCACAGGAGGGACCTTATGCCCCTAGGCGACGCGCCTCAATCGCACGTGCGCGTGGTGCTCGAGCGTCTCCGCCACCGCCCGGTCGGCCTGCGCGAGCGCTCGCTCGGGGGCGGCGGGCGTCTCCGACAGCGGTCGCGCCAGCGCCTCGACGAGGAAGCGGTGAGCATCCTCGTCCAGCGGGAACGAGCCCGCCTCGCAGCCCGCGCAGACCACCCCGCCGGCGCTCGGCGAGAAGCCGCCGAGATTCTCGGCCTCCCCGCACGAGGCGCACGATGCGAGCTCGGGCGCGAAGCCCGCGGCCAGCAGCAGCTTGAGCCGGAAGGCGAGCGCCTGCGACCGGCATGCGCGCGCCGGATCGGCGTCCAGGAGCGCGAGCTCGTTGCAGAGCAGGTTGTAGGCGGGCGGGTTGGGCTCGCTCGAGTCGAGCAGCCGCAGCACCGCCTCGCACGCCTGCGAGGCGCGCTCGAGCGACTCCCGTCGCTCGCGGAGCGCCGGGTGGGCGTGCACCGTGTCCGCCTGGCTGATCGTGCAGAGCTCGCCACGGCCCCTGTGCAGGACGAGCTCCACCCTGCTGAGCGGCTCGAGGCGCCCGCCGAGCCGCGACTTCACGCGCCGCACCCCCTTGGCCACGGCGCCGACCCGCCCGTGGCCGGCCGTGTAGAGATGCAGCACCCGGTCGGCCTCGCCGTAGCGGATCGAGCGCAGAACCACCGCTTCGGTCTTGAACGAACCGGGCACTTCATAGACTCTGAACGCGATGCCGGACGAGAACGGGGTTGTGCTCTACACGACCGAGCCTTGCGGTTTCTGCCGCCAGGCCAAGGCGCTGCTGCAGGCACGCGGCGTGGTCTACAGCGAGATCAACCTCGCCAAGGATCCCGACGGCCGGGCCGAGCTCGTCGCCCTGACGGGCCAGATGACCTTCCCCCAGATCGTGGTGGGCAAGCGCGCCATCGGAGGGTTCCGAGAGCTGCTCGAGGCGGACCGCTCCGGCGGGCTGGACGAGCTGCTGGCGGCCTGATTCCCGCGATGTCGATACCCGGGACAACCACCATCGGTGATCACCAGGTCAACCGGATCGGGCTTGGCACCAACCGGCTCACGGACACGCCCGAGAACCGCGACTTCCTCACGCGAGCCGTCGAGGCCGGCGTGAATTTCATCGACACGGCCCACCTCTACACCGGCGGTGCCAGCGAGCAGGCCATCGGGGCCGCGCTGACGCCATTCCCGGACGACCTGGTGGTCGCCAGCAAGGCCGGCTACCACCCGGGCAGCGGCCGGCCGGAGCGACTGCGGGCTGAGGTCGAGGAGAGCTTCGAACGACTTCGGACCGAGACCATCACCCTCTACTACCTGCATCGGGTCGACCCCGGGGTGCCACTCGAGGAGTCGCTGAGCGTCCTCAGGGAGTACCACGATGCGGGCCGCATCCGGCACGTCGGCGTCTCCGAGGTGAGCGTGGACCAGATCGAGCGCGCACGGACCGTCGTCCCGATCGCGGCGGTGCAGAACGAGTACAACCTCTCCGAACGCAAGTCCGACGACGTGGTGGACTTCTGCGAAAGGGAGAACATCGCGTTCGTCCCGTTCTTCCCCTTGCGCGGAGCCGCCCCTGCTCCGCTCGGCGAAATCGCGAGCCGGTACGACGCCACCCCGCAGCAGATCACCCTTGCATGGCTGCTCAAGCGGTCACCCAGCATCATCCCGATCCCGGGAACCCTCTCGCTCGAGCATTTGAAGCTGAACCTGGCTGCGCTCGATCTCGACCTGTCGGACGAGGACTTCGCAAGGCTGAACGGCGGCTGACCGCGGCCGGGATCAGTGCTAAGTCTCCCTTCGTTCCCCAATCAAGGAGTCCGCGTGAGTGACGTAACCAGGGCCGCCGACCCGTCCAACGCAGAGATCCGGTCGTTTCGGATCGATGTCCCGCAGTCAGATCTGGACGATCTGCAGGATCGGCTGGCGCGCACACGGTGGACCAACGAGCTGCCGCCAGAGACGTTCCGGGCGGAGGTTCAGACCGGCCCCGTGTCACCCGGCTGGGAGTACGGCGTTCCGCTCGCGTACGTCAAGCGGCTGGTCGAGTATTGGCGCGACGGGTACGACTGGCGCGGCTGGGAGGCGAAGCTCAACGACTATCCGCAGTTCACGACCACGATCGACGGGCAGAGCATTCACTTCCTGCACGTGCGCTCGCCGGAGCCGGACGCGCTCCCGCTGATCCTCACCCACGGCTGGCCCAACTCCTTCGTGGAGTACCTGGAGCTGATCGGCCCGCTCACGGATCCAGGCGCGCACGGCGGGAATGCGGCCGACGCCTTCCACGTCGTGATCCCGTCGATACCCGGATTCACGTTCTCCGGGCCCACGCGCGAGCCTGGCTGGAACCGATACCGAACCGCCCGGGCGTGGGTGGAGCTGATGAGGCGGCTCGGCTACCACCGCTACGGCACACACGGCAACGACGCCGGGGCCTACGTGGCGCCGGAGGTGGGCCGTGCGGCACCCGAGGCGGTCGTCGGCGTGCACGTGAACCAGCTCTTCTCGTTCCCCTCCGGCGACCCTTCCGAGTTCGAGGGCCTGACCGGCGACGAGCTTCAGCACCTGCAGTTCCTGCAGAAGTTCGATGAGGAGATGTCGGCCTACGCCAAGCTTCAGGCCACGAAGCCGCAGAACGTGGCCCACGCCCTGGCGGACTCGCCGGCAGGCCAGCTGGCCTGGATCGGCCAGCTCCTCGGCGAGGCCGTCAGCCCGGACGTCGTCGTCACGAACGCCGCCCTCTACTGGTTCACCAACACCGGGGCGTCGTCGGCGCGCTTCTACTACGAGGACGCCCACGCTGAGCATCCGGCCGAGCCGACCACCGCCCCCACGGGGCTGGCCAGCTTCGCGTTCGACTTCAAGCCGCTACGCCGGTTCGCCGAACGCGACCACAAGAACATCGTCTCCTGGAACGACTACGACCGCGGCAGCCACTGGTCGGCGCACGACGCGCCCGATCTGCTCGTGGGCGACATCCGGCAGTTCTTCCGAGAGCTGCGCTGAGCGGTCTACCGCCGCCGCGGGCGGGGCTGGCAGCGCGGGCAGATGTAGGTTCCTCGGCCCGCTGCCCTCATCTTCCGGATCGGCGTTCCGCAGCGGGGACAGGGTTCGCCTTCCCGGGTGTGGACGAGGAAGCGGTCCTGGAAGCTCCCGCGGGCGCCGTCCACGTGGCGGTAGTCGTCGATCGAGGCGCCCTTCGCATCGATGCCGAGCTCGAGCGTTTCGACCACCGCTTCGCGCAGCGCCTCGATCTGCGGGCGCTTGAGCGTTCCCACCGGACGCAGCGGGTGGATGCGCGCCCGGAAGAGGGCCTCGTCGGCGTAGATGTTGCCCACGCCCGCAACGCGCTCCTGGTTCAGCAGGAACGCCTTGACCGGCTGCCGGCGCCCGCGCGCCTGGGCGCGCAGGGCCTCGGCCGTGAAGTCGGGGCTGAGCGGTTCCACCCCCAGCCGCGACGCGAAGAACTCGGATAGAGCGTCGCTTCCGAGCAGCACGTCACCGGTGCCGAAGCGCCGCACGTCCACGAACAGCAGCCGCTCGGCCGGCCGGCCGCGCTTGCGGCCGAGCTCGAAGCGCACCCGGAGGTGCGGCCGGCCGTGCTCGTCCTCCCGCGAAGGGACGAGCAGCAGGTTGCCCGTCATCCGCAGGTGCATCGCCAGGTGGATGTCGCCCTCGGTGGAGACGATCAGGTACTTCCCGCGCCGCGACAGCCGTTCGATTCGCCGCCCGCCAAGCGCGTCATCGATCGCCTCGGGCGGGGCGGGCTCGGACCAGCGCGGGTCCAGCACGTGAACTCGCTCGAGCCGCCGGCCCTCCAGGGCCGGCGCAAGCTGGCGGCGGATGATCTCGACCTCGGGGAGCTCAGGCACCCCTCGATCTTGGCAGGGGGTCAGAGCGTCGCGCGCGGATGAGCCCGGAAGTACACGTCCTTCAGGCGCTCGCTCGACAGGTGCGTGTAGAGCTGCGTCGTCGAGACGTCTGCGTGGCCGAGCATCTCCTGCACCGAGCGCAGGTCGCAGCCACCGGCGAGCAGGTGGGTGGCGAACGTGTGACGCAACGTGTGCGGGCTCATGCGGTCCGCGAGCCCGGCCGTGACGGCGTGGCGGCGCACGATCTTGTAGAGGCCCTGGCGCGTGAGCGCGCCGCCGCGGAAGTTCACGAACAGGTGCGCCTCCGGCAGGCCCTTGACGAGCGCGGGCCGGCCGCGCTCGAGGTACACGCGGACCGCCCGCAGGGCGGCCTGGCCGATAGGGACGAGCCGCTCCTTCGAGCCCTTCCCGCGCGCACGCAGGACGGAGTCCTCCATGTCGACGTCACCCAGCTCGAGCCCGATCGCCTCCGATGCGCGCAGGCCGCACGCGTACATCAGCTCCAGCAGCGCACGGTCGCGCAGCGCTGCCGGCTCGGTGCCGCGCGGCTGTGACAGGAGTCGCTCCACCTCTCCGCGCGTGAGCACCTGCGGGAGCTTGCGCGAGCGGCGCGGCGCGCTGAGCGTGGCCGTGGGGTCGGACTCACGCAGGCCGTCGCGGCGCAGGTGGCGGTAGAAGGAGCGCAGGCAGGCGGACTTGCGATGCACGGTGGCCGGCGATGCCGGCGGGCGCTCGGAGCTCCCCCGGGCCAGGTGCTCGAGGAAGTCCGCCACGTCGCCCGGGCCGGCATCCAGCGCCGAGACCCCGCGCGCGTCCAGGAAACGCCCGAACTGCAGGAGGTCGGTGCGGTAGGCCTCGAGCGTGTTGCGCGACAGCCCGCGCTCGAACTCGAGATAGGCGAGGAAGTCGAGCAGCAGGTGCTCGAAACGGCGCGCGGCGGCGGGCTTCTCGATTGTGGCCATCCCAAGACGGTTCGGGTGCGAGGCCGCCATCCCTTGGCGCTGCAACGGGAGCGTCAGCGCAGGTAGGCGCGGAACCAGAGCAGGCCGGCGAGCGACTTGGCGTCGCGGCACTCGCGTATCACGCTGTCGAGCTCGGCGAGCGGCACCTCGACGACCTCGATGCGCTCGGTCTCGGGCGCCTCGGCCCGCTCCTCGTAGAGGTCCGTGGCGAGGAACACGTGACACTCCTCGTCCACGAAACCGGGTGAGGTATAGAAGCTCGTCATCCGCTCCCAGGTCCGCGCCCCCTTGCCGATCTCCTCGGCGAGCTCGCGCCTCGCGGTGTCGAGCGGGCTCTCGCCCTCCTCGTCGAGCTTGCCGGCTGGGAGCTCCAGCAGCGCCTCCTCGCCCACCGCCTCGCGTGGCTGGCGGACCAGGAAGAGGTGCTCGCCGTCGTGTGCCACGACCGCCACCGATCCGGGATGCTCGACGATCTCGCGCTCTGCCTCCTCGCCGTCGTCGTAGCGAAAGCGGTCGATCCGAACGGTCGCGATCCGGCCTTCCCACGCGGTCCGGGTCTCGATTCGCTCGAATGTCAACGCGCGGCCTCGGCCACGATCGCGAGCGTCACGTCGAGCATCGTCTCGAGGGCGTCCTCGGTGACCGCCTCGTCCGGCTGGTGGTTGCGCTCGGTCCCGTTGGCCAGGTTGACCATCGGCAGCCCGGCCGCGATCAGCGCGTTGGCGTCGCTTCCGCCGCCGGTCGAGATGTAGACGGGCTCGATCCCGCAGGCCGCGAGCGCCGCTGCGGCGGTCTCGACTTGCGGGGACGTGCGCGTGAGGCGGTAGCCCTGGAACAACCGCTCGAGCGAGGTCTCGACGTCGCAGTGGCCGTCGCTCGCCGCCTCGCCGCAGGCGTCGACCATCTCGCTGACGACCTCGCCCGCGCGCGCGTCGTCGAGGCTGCGCGCCTCGAGCTCCACGGTGCAGCGCTCGGCCACGACGTTCGCCGCGGTGCCGCCCTCGATGCGTCCGACGTTGGCGGTGGTCTCGGCGTCGAGGCGGCCGATGCGCATCTTCGCGATGGCCTTGGCGGCCGCGGCTATCGCATTGGCTCCGGCCTCGGGGCGGATTCCGGCGTGTGCCGCCTGCCCGCGGAAGCTCGCCGCGAGGCGGTAGTAGGTGGGCGAGGCGACCACGATCTCCCCGATCGGGGACGCGTGGTCGAAGACGAAACCGAACTCGGCCCGGAGGCGGCTGCGGTCGAACGCCTTCGCCCCGCGCAGAGCGCGCTCCTCGGACGTCGTGAACAGAAGCTCGACCTCGATAGGGGCGTCGTCCCGGACGAGCCGGCGGGCGGCGCCAAGCACCGTGGCGATGGCGGCCTTGTTGTCCGCGCCCAGGATGGCCTCGTGGCGGTTGGTGAGCACTCCGTCCTGGCGGAGGACCTGAACGGGACCGTCGAGCGGGACCGTGTCGATGTGCGCGCAGAGGAGGATGGTCCGGGCGCCCTCCGGCCCCGGAATCCGAGCGAGCAGGTTGCCCGCGCCGGCGCCCGTCTCCTCGGCGGTGTCGTCCTCCTCGACCTCGAGGCCCAGACCGCCCAGCTCCTCGGTAACCGCGTCGGCCATGGCCCGCTCGCGGCCGGACGGGCTCTCTATCTCGCAGAGCCGCACGAACTCGGCGACGAGCCGCTCCCGCTCCTCGCTCGATGCCTCGACGATCACCGGGCGAAAGCTACCCGCCCGGGTGGCCGGCGTGGCCGGAGAGCCGCCGCCGTTCGCCGCTAGCCTCGCGGTCGTGGCCGGCAACAAGTCGCAGACAGGGGCGGCGCTCAGCTGGCGGCAGGCGCTCGCCTGGCGGATGCGGCGTCACCAGCTCGTCGAGCGCGCACCGGCGGGGGAGATGCACGATGTGGCCGGCCGGATCTGCGGCCTCCATGCCCAGGTGATGTCCTCGGCCGAGCTCACCCTCTGGGCGCGCGTCGAGGATCTCGGCGAAGACGCCGTCCAACAGGCTCTGTGGGAGGACCGGTCGCTCGTGAAGCTGTGGGCGATGCGCGGCACGCTTCACCTGCTCCCCGCCGCCGAGCTCGGCACCTGGCTGGGGGCGCTCGGCACCTACGAGCACTACCTGAAGCCCGTCTGGCTGCGCGGCTTCAAGATCACGCAGGAGGAGCTCGAACAGCTCGTCGCGGCGATCGGCGACGCCCTCGACGGCGAGCTTCTGACCCGCGAGGAGCTCGGCGACGAGGTGGTTCGCCTGACCGGCTGGAAGTCCATGGCCGAGCGGATCCAGGGGAGCTGGGGTCCCTACCTGAAGCCGGCCTCGTTCCAGGGCCTGCTGTGTTTCGGGCCGGGTGAGGGCCAGCGCGTGCGCTTCACATCGCCCGCGAGCTGGGTTCCCGGCGGCGTCTCGGAGGTCGACCCGGACGACGCCCTGCGCGAGGTCACCCGCCGCTACCTGGGCGCGTACGCGCCCGCGACGCGCGACGACCTAGGCCGTTGGTGGAGTGTGACCCCGGCCCAGGCCGGGCGGATGCTCACCGCCCTGGGCGACGAGGCGGTCCAGGTCGACGTCGACGGCGACTCCTGCTGGATGCTGGCCGAGCACGTTGCCGAGGCCGCCCGGCTGACCAAGCCCGCGAACGTCGCCCGCCTGCTGCCGGGGTTCGACCAGTGGGTGATCGGCGCGTCCCGCACCGCGCCGGCGCTGCTCGACCCCGCTCACAAGGCGCGCGTCTACCGTCCGCAGGGCTGGGTCTCCCCCGTCCTCTTGGTGAACGGCCGCATGGAAGGGGTCTGGAAGCACGAGCGCAAGACCGGGAGGATCGTCGTCGAGATCGAGCCGTTCGGGGACTTGCCCGCCTGGGCACGCAAGCAGGCGACCGCCGAGGCAGGCCGGCTCGCGCGGCACCTGGGCGGGGACCTCGACCTCACGTGGGCGACCTGAGCGGAATACTCGGCTCATGCCCACAGCCGTGCTTGACCTCGTCCGCCGCGCCTACCCGATCTACAACGACGGGCCGGGAATCCTGCGCGGCGACCACGACGACTTCTACGCCGAGCTGTTTCACCCGGATGCCGAGATCATCGTTCCGCAGATCTACCCCGACATGGAGGCCGTGTACGTCGGGGTCGAGGGCATCCGCCGCCAGCGCTCGCGCATGGAGGAGATCTGGGATGACCTGCGCTGGGACCCCGAGCGCTTCATCGAGGCGGACGGCGCGATCCTCGTGCTGCTGACACTGTCGGGCGTTGCGAAACAGAGCCGGGCGCCCGTGAGCGCGCCGGTGGCCCACGTCTACTCGCTCCGCGAAGGACGCGTATCGCGGCTCGAGGTCTATTTCGACCGGGACGAGGCGTTCGCGGCCGCCGGCCTGTCGGAGTAGCGCCGGGTCGTCCCAGGAGGCTCAGGCGCGCGACTCGGCGCGCACCGTCGGCTCCACGTCGGGCGCCTGGGCGCGGGCCCGCTCGAGCGCGGCGCCGACGAACTCGCGGAACAGCGGCTGCGGGCGCAGCGGCCGCGACTTGAACTCCGGGTGGTACTGCGACGCGACGAAGAAGGGATGGTCGTTCAGCTCGATCACCTCGACCAGACGGTCGTCGGGCGACGTGCCGCTGAAGGTCATCCCGGCCTGCTCGAGCCGCTTGCGAAGGTGGTTGTTGACCTCGTAGCGGTGCCGGTGGCGCTCGTAGATGACCGCCTCGCCGTAGATTTCCCGCGCCCGTGTGCCCTCGTGCAGCTTGACCGGGTCCGCGCCCAGGCGCATCGTGCCGCCCATGTCGCGGACCTCCTTCTGCTCCGGCAGGAGATCGATCACGGGATAGGGCGTCTCGGGGTCGAACTCCGTGGAGTTGGCGCCCTCCATGCCGGCGGCGTGGCGGGCGAACTCGGACACGGCGATCTGCATCCCGAGGCAGATCCCGAGGTACGGGACCCCGTGCTCGCGCGCGTAGTGGGCGGCCTGGATCTTGCCCTCGATGCCGCGTACGCCGAAGCCGCCGGGGACCAGGATGCCGTCGCACGTGGCGAGCTCGCGCTCGACCTCACCGTCGGTCAGCCGCTCGCTGTCGACCCAATGCACCTCGACGTGCCCGCCGTGATGCGTACCCGCGTGGTTGAGGGCCTCGATCACCGACAGGTAGGCGTCGGCCAGCTGGTTGTACTTGCCGACGAGCGCGATCCGTACGGGCTGCGTGGCCGATTCGATGCGCTCGACGAGCCGCTTCCAGTCGCCCAGGTCGGGCGGCGGCGCCTCGAGGCGGAAGTGCGAGAGCACCTCGTCGTCCACGCCCTCCGCCGCGAACTCGAGCGGCACCTTGTAGATCGAGTCGACGTCGCGCGCCGATACCACCGAGCTGACCGGCAGGTTCGCGAACAGGGCGATCTTCTCGCGGATGTCGCGGCCGAGCGTCTCCTCGGAGCGGCACATGACCATGTCCGGCTGGATACCGATGCGCCGCAGCTCCTGCACCGAGTGCTGGGTGGGCTTGGTCTTGAGCTCACCGGCATGGCCGAGGAACGGCACGAGCGTGAGGTGGACGAACATGCAGCGGTCGCGCCCGAAGTCCGAGTGGAACTGGCGCAGGGCCTCGAGGAACGGCAGCGACTCGATGTCCCCGACCGTGCCGCCGATCTCGGTGATCACGATGTCGACGTCCGTCGACTCCGCGACAAGCCTGATGCGGTTCTTGATCTCGTCGGTGATGTGCGGGATCACCTGCACCGTGCCGCCGAGGTAGTCGCCGCGGCGCTCGCGCCGGATCACCGAGTTGTAGATCGCGCCCGCGGTGGCGTTCGACGCGCGGCTCGTGTTCACGTCGGTGAAGCGCTCGTAGTGGCCGAGGTCGAGGTCGGTCTCCGCCCCGTCCTCGGTAACGAACACCTCGCCGTGCTGGAACGGGCTCATCGTGCCCGGGTCGACGTTGATGTACGGGTCGAACTTCTGGATCGTCACGGACAGCCCGCGAGCCACCAGCAGCCGGCCCAGGGACGCGGCGGCGATGCCCTTGCCGAGTGCGGAGACCACGCCGCCTGTGACGAAGATGAAGCGGGTGGCAGGGCGGGAGTCGGGCATCAACCTCTGGGAGTTCGAGTCTACTCGCCGCTTCGGCGGGTGAGCGGCACGATCGCCGTCGCCTGGCGGCGTCCTCGGTCGCGGACAGGCTGAGCCTTGTCCGCTCCCTGCGTCCTTGCCAGGCTCGGCGCTCGAGCCGCTCACGCTCATGCCGCCGCCAACAGTTCTTCCGCGTGCCTACGCGCCGCGCCGTCGCCCGCGTCGGCGCCGAGCATCCGCACCAGCTCCTCGACGACACCCTCCCCTTCCAGTGCCTCGACCGTCGTGAGGGCGGTCTTCCCGGCCGCCGACTTCTCGATCCGGAAGTGGCTCCCGGCGAGCGACGCGATCTGCGGCAGGTGGGTGATGCAGAGCACCTGGCGCGCCTCGGCGAGGAGCCGCAGCCGCTCTCCCACCGCTCGAGCGGTCTGACCGCCGACGCCGGCGTCCACCTCGTCGAACACGAGCGTGCGCGACTCGCCCAGGCCGGCCACGGTCATCAGCGCGAGCATCACGCGTGAGAGCTCGCCGCCCGACGCGGCCTCGCGGATCGGCGCCGGTGCCACGCCCGGGTTGGGGCCGAGCAGGAACTCGACATGGTCGGCGCCGGAGGGGCCAACGCCGCCGCCCGAGGGGCGCGCCGCCGCCCGACGAGCCGGTGTCGCCGCCCGGCGGGCCGGCGTCGCCGTCCGGACCACTACCGCCGCCGCGCGCCCCGACCACGACCTCGAAGCTGGCGCCCTCCATGGCGAGCGCGGCGAGCTCGTCCCGCACGCGCTTGGCGAGCCGGGGAGCCGCCTTGCGACGAGCCTTCCCCAGCTTCGCGGCGAGCTCGTCCCGCTCCCGGGTTGCCTCCGCCAGTGCCGCCTCGGCCCGCTCGGTCTCGACCTCCGCACGGGCGAGCCGGTCGCGTTCGGCGCGGCAGCGCTCGGCATGGTCGAGGACCGCGCGGACGCTCCCGCCGTGCTTGCGCTCGAGCCTGTCGTAGAGCTCGAGGCGCTCCTCGACCTCGTTCAGCCGCCCCGGCTCGCCTTCGAGCGAGTCGGCGTAGCGACGCAGCTCCAGACCGAGGTCCTCGGCCTCGAGCCGAAGCGCGGCGAGGCGCTCGGCCAGCCCGTCGAGCTCGGGGTCGACGCCCCCGACCGGCTGGGCGAGCCGCTCGGCCTCGGCCAGCAGCGCAGCCGCGCCCCCCTCCCCCGCGGCGGGGGCGATCGCCTCGGCACCGCCGGCCGCCGCCGCGAGCAGCCCGTCCAGCGCGCGCAGGCGCCCGCGTTCCACCACGAGCGCGTCCTTATCGCCCTCGCTCGGGCCGAGCGCCTCGATCTCCTCGATCTCGAACGCGAGCAGGTCGAGATCGCGGTCGCGGGTGCCGGCGAGCCCGCGGAGCTCCGTTAGCTCGCGCTCGAGCCCGCGCACGCCCCGATGCGCATCCGCGAGCCGCGCCCGCAGCGCGAGCTGCTCTCGCCCGCAGAACCCGTCGAGCAGGTCCAGCTGTGCCGACGCGAGCGTGAGCTTGCGGTGCTCGTGCTGGCCGAAGAAGGCCACCAGGCGGCCGCCGAGGGCCTGGAGATCCGCCGCGGTCGCCGAGCGGCCCTGGACGAACGCACGCGTGCGCCCCTCGGAGCTGACCCGCCGCGCGAGCACGAGCTCGGGAGGCACGCTCCCGTCCAGCTCCTCGACTCGCTCCCGCAGCTCGGCGAGCTCCGGCTCGTCCAGCAGGGCCGGGGGGAGGTCGAACACCCCCTCGACGTAGGCCTCGCGCGCGCCCGGCCGCACGATCCCGGAGCGCGGCCTGCCGCCCAGCAGGAGATCGAGCGCGTGCGCGAGGACCGTCTTGCCGGCGCCCGTCTCCCCGGTGATCGCGGTGAGGTCCGCGCCCGGGCACAGCTCCGCCCTCTCGATCAGGAGCAGGTTCTCTATCCGCAGCTCGAGGAGCACGCAGGCAGGTCTACCAGCGCCACCCGACGGAGCGGCCGGCCTGTTACGCGCCCGTGCGCAAACTGCGCGACTTCAGTAGGAGAGACGCCCGAACTTGTCACGGAGCCGGTGGTAGAAGGTCGCGCCCGGGGCCTGTGCGAGGAGCGCCCGGCCCTCCTCGAAGCGGATCGCCACGCTTCCCTCCGGCTCGAGCAGCCCGGCGACCCGACCGTCCGTGATCATGTCCACGTCCTCCTCGCGCGAGCGGTTCTGGACCTCCAGGAGGTCGCCCGGCGCCACCACGAGCACCCGCGCGGTGAGCGTGTGCGGGGCGATGAACGAGACCACGAAGCCCTCCACGCCCCAGGCCAGGACCGGGCCTCCGTTCGCCAGGTTGTAGCCCGTCGAGCCCGCCGGCGTCGACACCACGAGGCCGTCGCAGCGGACCTCGCCGAGCTCCTCGCCCGTGACCGAGTAGGCCAGCTCGGCGACCCGCCCGTTCTGGCGCCGGTGAAAGGACATGTCGTTGAGCGCCAGCTGCTCACCGTCCGCCGTCCCGGCCACGAGCGCGGGGAGCTCCATCACATCGAACTCGCCGGCCAGCGCGTGGCGGAGGCCCTCCTCGAGCTCCCACGGCTCGATCGTGGCGAGGAAGCCGATCGCCCCGTAGTTGACCGCGAAGACCGGAACCCGGGTTCCCGCGTAACGGCGCAGGGTGGAGAGGATGGTCCCGTCGCCGCCCAGCACCAGCGCGAGCTCGGCGAGCCCGTCCGGGTCGTCGTCGCGCTTGAGTCCCTCACCCTCGGCGAGGTTGTGCTTGCGGGCCTCGTCGGGGGAGACGTGCACCTCCACCCCGGCCTCCCGGGCGAGCTCGAGCACGCGCGCGAGCGCGCCGCCCGTGTCGTGGGTGCGGGCATGGCTGAAGATCGTGATCGCCTTGGGCGGGCCGCTCACGGCTCCGCCATTCGAGCCGCGGCTTCGAGATCCTTGGCCCCGCCGGGCCGACCCGCCTCGGCAAGCCACACGAAGCTCTCGCGGTTGCCCGCCGGCCCGGGAAGCCCCGAGGCCGCGTAGCCGAGGACCGCCACCCCCAGCTCGGAGCGCGCCCGCTCGCCCACCTCGACCAGCGCGGCACGGCGGTCGGCCGCCGAGCGCACCACGCCGCCCTTCCCGACGCGCTCGCGACCCACCTCGAACTGGGGCTTGACCATCGCGAGGCAGTCGAAGGCCGGAGCCGCGCAGGCGAGCACGGCCGGCAGGACCTTGGTGAGCGAGATGAACGAGACGTCCACGACGATCAGATCGGGCGCGAACGGAAGCTCGTCCGGAACGAGCGAGCGGGCGTTGCGGCGCTCGATCACGGTGACGCGCTCGTCGTTCCTCAGCCGCCAGTGGAGCTCTCCATAGGCCACGTCGAGCGCCACAACGGCGGCCGCGCCACGCTGGAGGAGGCAATCCGTGAAGCCCCCGGTCGACGCCCCCACGTCGAGGGCGAGGCGGCCGGCGGGATCGAGCCCGAAGGCGTCGAGCGCGTTGGCGAGCTTGATGCCTCCGCGCGACACGAACGGAGGCGCCTCGGCAACGGCGACGTCGGCGTTCTCGGCCACCAGCTCTCCCGGCTTGCGCGCCGGGCGCCCGCTCACCTGCACGTCCCCGGCGATCACGGCGGCCGCGGCGCGCGAGCGCGACTCGTACAGGCCGCGATCGGCCAGGAGGGTGTCGAGCCGGCGCTTCGTCACGGGCGCAGAGTACCCGCGGAAGCCTGTGTGACCGACATCACACAGCGCCGACCTACCGAGCGTAACCTCGAACGAGATGACCGTCTTGAGGCTCATCTCCCCTGCGGCACGGGCGAGCCTGCTCATTGCCGCCGGCATCGGATTGATCGTGGCGCCGCTGCTGTGGCAGATCGGCCCCGCCCCGATCATCACCGGGATCGTGATCGGCGCGCTCGCGATCGAGCTCGGGCTCGCCGGCACCGAGACGGAGGGCCGCGGAACGCTCCCGGTCTCCGCTCAGGCGGTCTACGACCGCGGGCTCGCGCTCGGACTCCTCCTCGTCGCGCTCATCTTCGGGCTTGCCGACGAGATGGAGGCACTGCTCGTGTTCGCGCTGGCCGGCGTACTGGCCCTCGTCGTGACCTCGATCACGCGCTACAGCGCGACCCCGGCCTAGAAAAACTTCCCCTCAAAGACGCATCACACATATCGCATCACTCCTCCCTCAGGAACGGCCTCGCTGCGGCGGGGTCGTTTCTTTCGGCTGACGGCATGGATCGCCGGGCGCATGGAACCAAGCAGCGAATCGCGGTTATCGTGGAGGTTCCCTTAGCGACCTGCCCGTCGGGAACTGGCCTTCCCGGCGGGGCTGGCTGCGACCGGCTCTAGGACGAGGTCGAAGGTCGCCGACTGGTTCGTCCCACGTCGACACACGAAGAAAGGGCTCGCAATGGCTATCAGTGGTCGAGCCGACTCGGTTCAAGATGTGCTTCGCGACCGCTTTCCGGACGCGATCGTAGGGCCCGGCGATCCCGGCTGGGACTCCGGCCGCATGTCGTTCAACCTCATCAACGACCAGCGCCCAGAGGCGGTCGCCCGTCCGGTGTCCGCCGCGCAGACGGCCGAGATCGTGCGGGTCGCGCGCGATCTCGGGCTGCGCGTCCACGTTCAGGGCTCCTCCCACAACACCCTTCCTGCGGGTTCGCTCGCGGACACCGTGCTCGTCCGGCTCGATCGCATGACGGCGGTTGAGATCGACGCGGAGGCCGAGATCGCCGGCGTCGAGGCGGGCGCGCGCTGGTGGGACGTCGTGCCGCAGGCCTCGGAGCTCGGCCTGTCGACCCTCCACGGCTCCTCGCCGGAGGTCAACATCGTCGGGTACTCGCTGGGCGGTGGACTCGGCTGGCAGGGGCGAAAGCGCGGCCTGCAGGCGAACAGCCTGACCGCGATCGAGGTCGTGACGGCGGACGGTGAGCAGTTGCGCGTCGACGCGGACAATGGCGCGGACCTGTTCTGGGCGCTTCGCGGCGGCAGCGGCAACTTCGCCGTCGTCACCAAGGTCGAGTTCCGCCTCTACCCCGTCGACGCCTTCTACGCCGGCGCCCTCTTCTTCGGGTTCGATCAGGCAGCCGACGTGCTGCATGCGTGGCGCGAGTGGACGCGGCAGGCGCCCGAGGAGGTGACCACCTCCGCCCGGATGCTCAAGTTCCCGGACCTCGAGGAGATCCCGGAGATCGTGCGCGGGAAGTCGTTCACCGTCATCGACGGCGCCTTCCTCGGTGACGAGGACGACGGCGCCGAGCTGCTGCGGCCACTGCGCGACCTCGGCCCCCAGATGGACACGTTCGCGATGGTGCCGCCGGCGGGCCTCTCGGACATGCACATGGATCCTGTCGACCCGCTCCCCTACCTGAGCGCCCACTCGCTGGTCGGCGAGCTGCCCGCGAAGGCGATCGACGACGCGGTCGCGATCGCCGGAGGCGGGTTTGACTCGCTGGTCGCCTTCGAGCTGCGCCACGGCGGCGGAGCGCTGTCGCGGACGGCGCCCGGCAACGGCGCCATCGACTCCCTCCCGGGCGAGTACATGACGTTCACGGTCGCCCTCGTCCTCGACCCCGCCGAGGTTCCGGTGATCGACGCCGACCTGGCCAGGCTCGCCGGCGTGTTCGCCCCCTACGACGTCGGCCGCTACCTCAACTTCACCGAGCGGGCGGACGACGTGGAGGCGATGTTCCCCGCGGGCACGCTGCCGCGCCTACGCGAGGTAAAGGCGAAGTACGACCCGGACAACGTGATCCGGGCGAACCACGAGATCAACGGGAGCGGCGCCTAGCGCTCCGTAGACTCAGCGGCCCCGATGGCCGAGCATCACTACGAGACCCAACTGCGCTGGAGCGGCTCCACCGGGCTCGGGTGGGAGAACTACGACCGCGAGCACACGATCACGGCGCCGCCCGCCGAGCCGGAGCTGCGGCTGACGACCGGCGAGTCCCAGGGCGATCCGGCCGTGCTCAACCCCGAGCAGCTGCTCGTGATGGCCGCGTCGTCCTGCCAGATGCTGTCCTTCCTCCACTCGGCGGCCAAGGCGCGCATCGACGTCGTCGAGTACGAGGACCACGCTACCGGGCTGATGCCGCTCGACCGGCAGCCCGCGTGGATCACCGAGATCACGCTGCGGCCGCGCATCGTGATCGCGGGCGAGGCGAGCGAGGAGCGCGTCCGCAAGCTCGTGCAGACCGCCCACGAGTACTGCTTCATCGCGAACAGCCTCAAGAGCGAGGTCGCGATCGAGCCGCGCATCGAGATCGGACAGGTTCAGCGGTGAGCGCGGTTCCGGAGCTGCTTCGGCGGCTCCTCACCACCCCGGGCGCGCCGGGGCAGGAGGCGGCGCCGGTCGCCGTGTGGCGCGAGGCCGCCGAGGAGTTCGCGTCATCCGTGACCGTCGACCCGATGGGCACGCCGGTCGCGCGCGTCGACGGGCGCGGCGAGCATCCGCTCCTCGCCGTGGTGGGCCATATCGACGAGATCGCCGTCCTGGTCAGCTACGTGACGAAGGAGGGCCAGCTCAAGGTCGTGTCGTCGGGCGGCTGGGACCCGCAGATCCTCGTGGGCCAGCGTGTGGAGGTCCTGACCCGGAACGGTCCCGTACCGGGTGTCTGCGGCCGCAAGCCGATCCATCTGCTCGAGAGCGAGGAGCGCAAGAAGGCGGTGGAGCTGAAGGGCCTGCACGTGGACATCGGCGCGAAGGACCGCGACGAGGCGCTCGGCCTGGTCCGCGAGGGCGACCCGGTCGTGATCGCCGCCGACCCCGTCGAGCTGCCAAACGGCAGGGCCGCGTCGCGCGCGTTCGACAACCGCCTCGGCGTGTACGTCGCGCTCGAGGCGGCGCGCCGGGTGGCGGACGCCGGCGGCGGCGCCGGCCCCGTCGCGGCCGTCGCCGCGGTCCAGGAGGAGATCGGCACCCACGGCGCCGCCGCCATGGCCTACGGCCTCCGGCCCGACGTGGCGATCGTCGTCGACGTGACCCACGCGTCCGACGCGCCGGGCGTCGAGGCCGGACAGGTCGGCGAGCACGGCCTCGGGGACGGCCCGGTGCTGACGCGCGGGGCGATCGTGAGCGCGCGCGTGAACGAGCTGCTCGACGACGCGGCGGAGGCCGAGGGGATCACGATGACGACCGAGGTCGCGGGGCGCGCGACCCACACCGACGCCGACTCGATCCACCTGAGCCGGATGGGCGTGCCGACCGCGGTGCTCTCGATCCCCCTGCGCTACATGCACTCGCCCGTCGAGGTGGTCGAGCTTGCCGACGTCGAGGCCGCGATCGCCGTGATCGCGGCGTTCGCGCTTCGGCTCGAGGCCGACACGAGCCTCGCGCGCTGGTAGGCCCGAAGCCTCAGGCCAGGAGGCTCGGCGCGAGCACGGCCTGGGAGACCCGCTCGGCCACGGCCTCGGGGGTCAGGCCGACCTGCTCGCGCAGGAGCGCCGGCTTTCCGTGGGTCACGTACTCGTCGGGCAGGCCGAAGCGCAGCACGCGGGCGCCGCCGAGCAGGTCGTGGTCGGCGAGGTGCTCGACAACGGCCGAGCCGAAGCCACCGGCGAGCACGTTCTCCTCCACCGTCACGAGCAGGTCGTGCTCTGCCGCCAGCCGCTCAACGAGCTCGCTGTCGAGCGGCTTCGCGAAGCGGCCGTCGGCGACGGTCGCTTCGATCCCATGCTCCTCGCCAAGCAGGCCGGCCGCGCCGAGGGCAACACTCACGCCGTAGCCGTAGCCGAGGAACGCGACGCGGTCGCCCTCGTGCAGGATCTCGCCGCGCCCGATCTCGATCGCCTCGGGCCGGCGCGGCAGCCGCACTCCCTCGGCCTCGCCGCGGGGGTAGCGCAGCGCGACCGGGCCGTCGTCGTGCAGCAGCGCGGTGCGCAGCATGTGGATGAGCATGGCCTCGTCGCGCGGGGCCATCAGGATCAGGTTCGGGAGGCAGCGCATGTAGGAGATGTCGAAGGCGCCGTGGTGCGTCGGCCCGTCGTCGCCCACCAGCCCGGCGCGGTCCATCGCGAACACCACGTTCAGCTTCTGCAGGCAGACGTCGTGGACGATCTGGTCGTAGCCGCGCTGCAGGAACGTCGAGTAGATGGCCGCCACCGGCTTGGCGCCCTCGAGCGCGAGCCCGGCCGCGAACAGCACCGCGTGCTGCTCCGCGATGCCCACGTCGTAGTAGCGCTCGGGAAGCGCGTCTTGGAGCAGGTTGAGCCCGGTGCCGGAGTTCATGGCGGCGGTGATGCCCAGCACGCGCTCGTCGCGGCGGGCCTCGGCGACGAGCGCCTCGCCGAACACCTTCGTGTACTGGGGCGGCGGAGCGGGCGTCGCGGACTTGCCGTTCGCCTTCTTCGGCGCAGCGGCGCCGTTGACGATCGAGCCGGGCTTGGCCGCGTGCCACTTCTCCATGCCCTCGAGCCCGCCCTCCTCGGCCGGCACGAAGCCCTTGCCCTTCACCGTCTTGCAGTGGACGACCACCGGCCGGTCGGCCTCGAGCGCCCCGCCGATCGCCTGCCGGAGGGCCTTCACGTCATGTCCGTCGATCACGCCGACGTAGGCGAGGTCGAGCTCCTCGAAGAAGAGTCCCGGGGCCCAGTAGGCCTTGAGCGACTCCTTGAGGATCGGCCCGAGCCGCTCGATCTTCGTGCCGATGCCGGCCGGCAGCTTGGTGAGCGTCTCCTCGGCGTCCTCGCGCGCGTGGTACAGCTTGGGGTTGAGGCGCATGCGGTTGAAGAGCCGCGACAGCGCGCCGACGTTCGGGGCGATCGACATGCCGTTGTCGTTGACCACGATCACGATCGGCAGGTCCATCCCGCCGGCGTTCAGGAGCGCCTCGAAGGAGACGCCGCCCGTGAGCGCGCCGTCCCCGATCACCGCCACGACCTTGCCGTCGGGCCCGACGCCGCGGCGCATCGCCTCCTTGATCCCCACGGCGTAGGACACCGAGGTCGAGGCGTGGCCGGCGCCCATGATGTCGTGCTCGGACTCCTGGATGGCGCAGAAGGGCGCGAGCCCGCGGTACTTGCGGATCGTCCCGAGGCGGTCGCGGCGGCCGGTAAGCACCTTGTGCGGATAGGCCTGGTGCCCGACGTCCCAAAGGATCTTGTCGCGCGGGGAGTCGAGCAGCGAATGGAGCGCCACGGCGATCTCGCAGGCGCCGAGGTTGGCCCCGAAGTGGCCGCCGATCTCGCCGATCGTGTCGATGATCAGCTCCCGGACCTCCTGTGCGACCTGCTGGAGCTGTTCGTCCGTGAGCTCCTTCAGGTCGGCCGGGCCGTCGATCTTGTCGAGGAGCGTGGTCATGTCGTGCGGGTGAGGATGTAGTCGGCGATGCCGCCGAGGCGCGCGGTCGCGCCCGGGGCCTCCGCGAGCGCCGCCCGCGCTTTCGCGTGCGACTCTCGAGCGAGCTCCCGAGCCCGCTCCAATCCGTGGACGCTCACGTAGGTCGCCTTCCCATGGCGCTGGTCGGAGCCCTGCGGCTTCCCGATCTCGGCCTCGTCCCCGGTCACGTCGAGGATGTCGTCGACGATCTGGAAGACGACGCCGAGCTCTGCCGCAAAGCGCCGGTAGGGGATTGTGGCAGGTCCATCCATGCCCTCGAGCGCTAGTACCGAGCACACCGACGCCGTAATCAGCGCGCCCGTCTTGAGCTCGTGCAGGTGACGCAGGTCCACGCCCTCGCTGCCTGACACGTCCAGGTACTGGCCTCCGACCATCCCGCCGACGCCGGCCGCGCCCACCAGCTCGCGGACCGCCGCGAGCACGTGCGCGGGCTCGCCCGCCTGCTCGCCGAGGGCGATGCGCAGCGCCTCGGCGAAGAGGCCGTCGCCCGCGAGGATCGCCACGTCCTCCCCGAACGCCACGTGGCAGGTCGGCTTGCCGCGGCGCAGCTCGTCGTCGTCCATCGCGGGCAGGTCGTCGTGGATGAGCGAGTAGGTGTGGATCATCTCGATCGCCGCCGCGAGCGGCAGCACGTCGCCGGGGTCGCGACCGAGCGCCTCGGCCGTCGCGAGCGCCAGCACCGGCCGTATCCGCTTGCCGCCGGCCAGCAGCGAGTAGCGCATCGCCTCCTCGAGGCGGGTCGTGCCGGGCTCCTCCGCGAAGCGCAGGCTCTCGAGGTAGCCGTCCACCCTCTCCTGCAGGTCGACCGGATAGGCCGGCGCCTCGACGGAGCTCAAAGAAGGCGCTCCTGGCCCTCCGATTCGCCCGCGGTCCGCGCGCGTGTGTCGATCTCGGCGCCGAGCCGGGCGGCGAGCTCCGCGCAGCGCTCGACGAGGTCCGCCGCCTCGTCCGGGTCGACCGCGCCCGAGCGGAGCTTGTCGGCCACGGCCTCGAGCTCCTCGGCGAGGGCGGTGACCGACTCGGGCCGGCCCATCAGGGTGTGGCCTCCTGGCGCGCGACCGCGCCGAGGATCCCGTTGACGAACCCCGGAGCGTCGGCGGAGCACAGCTCCTTGGCCGCCTCTACGGCCTCGTCGATCGCAACCTCGGCCGGGACGTCAGGCCGGCTGCGCAGCTCGTGGAGCGCCACCCGCAGGATGTTCCTCTCGACGGGTGCGATCCGGTCGAGCGACCAGCCCCTCGCGTGGTCCGCGATCAGCGCGTCGAGCTCCGCCTGCTCGGCGACCACGCCCTCGACGAGCTCGCGCGTGAAAGGAGTGGCGTCGCGGCCGAGCAGCTCGTCGGGGGGCCGGCCGGTCACGTCGGCCTGGTAGAGCGCGACAAGCGCGGCTCTCCGCTGGTCAGTGCGCCGCGCCACGCCTCACGCGCGCGAGACGTACTCGCCCGAGCGCGTGTCCACACGGACCCGGTCGCCGACGTTCACGAAGAGCGGCACCCGGACGACCACGCCGGACTCGAGCGTGGCCGGCTTGTCGCCGCCGCCCGAGGCGGTGTCGCCGCGTACCCCGGGGTCGGTCTCGGCCACGGCCAGCTCCACGGCGCTCGGGACCTGGACATCCGACGGCGAGTCGTCGACGTACAGGACGTCGACCTCCTCGTTCGGGACGACCCAGCGAAGCGACTCCTTGACCGAGTCCTCGGGCACGGCCATCTGCTCGTAGGTCTGGACGTCCATGAAGTGCGCGTCGGTGCCGTCCGTGTAGAGGAAGGTCATCTTGCGCGACTCGGTTCGCACGGGCCGGAACTTCTCCCCGGCGCGGAAGGTCCGGTCGATGACCGCGCCGTCGTCGACGCGCTTGAGCTTCGTGCGGACGAACGCGCCGCCCTTGCCCGGCTTCACGTGCTGGAACTCGACGATCCTGAAGATCTTGTCGTCGACCTCCACGTGCATCCCGTTCTTGAACTGGTTGGTGCTGACCACGGCCCGGCAAGGGTAGTGGTCGCGCGAGCGGAGAGGGCGGCCCGTGGGCCGCCCTCTCGGTGATCGTTCGCCTGCCGCGTCAGGCGCGCTCAGTTGTTGCGGTTGTTCCTCCTCGCGCCGATCGTGAACTCCTGGGTCTGCGGGTTCAAGTGCCCGAGCCTGAAGGAGTTCCTCACCGCTCCTGTCATTGAGCTTCCAGATGATCAGGCCGCGCAGGATGTCGCTCTCGTAGATCTCGCCGTCGTACCAGTACGTCGACCAGTCGCCGCCCAGCTCGATGCCGACCGGCGGGTTGGGGTCGATCAGCGGCGCCGGATCGGCGAAGGCGATCTCCTCCGCGTCGGCCGGGTCAGTCAGGTCGATCGACCGAGATCCCCGACTGGTAGTTCCCGCTGACCATGCATGTAGCCCTGTCGTCGTGGGCACGACGTTGTAGTTGTGCGCGTGCAGTTCTCGACGTTGGTCTGCGGCCGCGGGATCATGAACTGGCCGAGCGACTCGCCGGTCTCTGGCGTCGATGAAGAAGAACGTCCGGTTGAGCGGGTTGTCGGTCGCCTCGCATTCGGCGCCGGGCGCCGCCGCCCGGCTCGTGACCGAAGATCAGCACCTCGCCGTCCCAGCTGAACGAGGCCGAGTGGCCGAGCGAGATGCCGCCCGTGACCTTGTGGTACAGCCACTCCGGATCCTCCTTGGAGCCGCCGTCGGCCGGGTCGATGCTGAACACGTTCACGCCGGTGCTCGCTGCCGCCGGCGGTCCCGGAGCATGCCACGAGATTGACCTCGCCGAGGATCACGCCGGTGTCGTGGCAGGGGTGCAGTCTCGGCGTCCTCCTCGGGTCGCCGGCCTGCTCGAACCGCAGGTACGACGCCTCGGACGGATCGTCCAGCGGCACCTCGATGACGTCGATCCCGGCGGCACGAGGCGGGCGTCGATCCGGGCGCCGGTGACCCGAACGTCGTGTTCGCCGACGAGTTGCTGTAGATCAGCAGGCGGTCGTTCCTGAGGTCGGGCACCAGCGTCTCGGTGTGCGACCCGCACGGCGTGTCGACGAAGCCGATGACCTCGGGCTCCTCCGGGTCGCTGACGTCGATGATGTGCACGCCCTCCTGGCCGCGGTCGGTCGCCGGCGGGGTGACCGGATGCGTCGGCGTGCCGGGCACGCGGAACATCGGCCAGTCGCCGCAGAACGCCCCCGGCTGCGTGAGGCGCAGCGGGTCGCCTGCGGGGATCTCGGGTGACGCGGGGTTGTTGAAGTTCTGCCTCGGCGCGGGAGTCGGCGAGTTCCACGAGCGGAAGATGAGCGACGGCCGGTCACGGCCGCGCCGGCCCCAGGCGATGACGTCGCCCTGGTTGCCGACGGTGTTGGTCGGGCTGGCGCAGTCCTCCCAGTCGACGATCTCCCTCGGCCTGTCCGGATCGTCGATGTCGATCATCCGGAATCCGCCGTACGTGCCCTGGATCGCCGTATCGCCCCAGAACGCGAGATCGGAGTTGAAGTTCCCCTGCCTCGGCCTGAAGTTGTCGAGCGGAATCTTCCGCGCCGAGTACCCGATCGGGTCCATGTTGTCCGTGAAGTCGAACGTGGCCGTCGCCCTCTCCACCTTGCTCGGCCCCGACTGACCCCGCGGACGCGAGCTGTGGAACGGCGAGGATCCCGATCGCAAGGAGTGCGACCACTACGGTGCGGCGCAATGCGCGCATTAGCTACCTCCCGGGTGGGGAGGGCGCCGTGCGGAGAGCGGGTCCCCGAACCTCGCCGCAAAGGCCCTCCACAGTCTCTCGAGACCGCCGAACCCGCCGAATCCTGCCTTCATGACCATGCGAGCCCGGCGGGTCTCGCTGGTTGTGCGCGGCGCAGTCTTCCCCGTCAGGGCGTCGGTGTCAAGCGGCGCCCCGACGAAGCCCGGCTCCGCGGGCAGCTAGGCTCCCCTCCCTGGCCCTCGCGAGGAAAGGTCTTGTGGCTCGCACAGGAAGGATCGGTGCTGCGATCGTCGCCGCGCTCTTGCTCGGGGCTGCCTCCGCGGTCTTCCTGTGGGAGCCATGGCACGGGCCGGTCATCCTGTCGCTTTCTGAAGGCCACGGCATCGACGCGGGAGACCTCCCGGCGCTCCCGTTGCTCGCGCTCGCAGTTGCGATCGGACATGGCTGGGCGCAAGAGGGCAGACGCCGGGAGAGGGGGCCAGCCGGTCGTTGGGCGCTCCCCGGGTCCGCCGTACTGCTCGGCGCGCTGCTCCTGCTCGGTGCCGCCTTCGTCGACAGGTCCGGCGGCGAGTCGCTGTTACCCGCTGGAGGCGGGACCTTCGACGGCAGGACCCCCCAGCACACCGACGGGCGACGGGCGGATCCCGCGGACCGCTGGTCGCACTTGGCGGTGACCTTCGACGGAGCAACGCTCCGGCTGTATGTGAACGGCAGTCAGGTGTCGAGTCGAGCGATCACCGGCACGATCCTCGGGACCGACGACCCCCTGTGGATCGGTGGCAACCGTCCCTACGGGGAGTATTTCCAGGGCGTAATCGACGAGGTGCGTGTCTACGACCGTGCCTTGAGTCCTTCCGAGGTTCGAGCCGAGATGTCGACGCCGATCCGAAGAAACGGGGGCTCGTCTGGCACTGGTCTGGTTGGGGCGTATGCCTTCGACGCCGGCTCCGGGACCGTGGCGACTGACCTCTCCGGCAAGGGCAACACCGGTGAGATCATCGGAGCCACCTGGACGACCCAGGGCCGGTTCGGTAGCGCCTTGCGGTTCCACGGCACCGGGCAGGCGGTGCGGATCCCTGCTTCGGCATCGCTGGGCCTGAGGCGAGCCATGACTCTCGCGGCCTGGACCCGGCCGAGCGAATCCCAGGACGGGTGGCGGACGATCATGCATCGCCAGACCGACGCGTACTTCCTCATGGCAAGTGGCGGCACCTACGCCTCTGCGACGATCGCTGATGCCGGGGCGATCGATGATGCGCGCGCCGGTCTGCTCGTCGCCGCCGCCCTCCTGTTCTGCTTGACGCTGGCCGGTCGACCCGCGCGCCGGGTCGGGGGGCGGGAACGACCGTGGTTGCCGCCGGTCACGCTGTTCTTGGCCGGGTCCCTCGTCGATGCTGCGCTCGCGCCTTCGAGCACACTCGTCGGCGCCACCCTCGTGGCGATCTGGTTCGCCGTAACCGCCTCGCGCCGCGACGAGGCGGTGATCATGTACGTCATCTCGGCCGTGTTCGCGGGTGTGACGGTCGTGTCCCTCGCCGGTGAAGGCGGCACCGAGCTTGGCCGGCACGACGGCGGCGTCGCTCGCTCCGCGGCGCTCGGGCTTCTGTTCGTGACCGCCGGCCTGCTCAGCGCTCGATTCGGCTCGCGACGTCGCGATGCGCTATCCGGATGAGCGTCAGCCGACTTCGACGAGCCCGCGAGCGGCTCAGCCGGAGTCCGGCCTCCGGGCCGAGCCCAGCTTGACCGAGCAGGGGACGTCGAATCCGCTCCCGGAGCGGTGACGCTCGAGGAGCTGTCCGTATCTCGCGCGGATCTCCTCCTGGGTCTTCGGGCTCTGGCTCGTGACCATCACCGTGGTTCTCACCGTTCCGCCGAGCACATCCGCCCAGAACTCGTCGAGGTCCTCGATGCGGTGCCGAAACGAGATCGTCTCGATGATCGGATCGACCAGCCCGGCGCCGAGCAGCAGCCCAGCGAACTCCGGGTCGGCCGAGTATTGGAAGATCGAGGGACCCGCGGGCAGCTCCGGCGGAGGCTCCGCGCCGGCACCCGCAACCGCATCGATAACGGCGCCGACGAAGCGGGTCCGGGCCGGCGAGTCCCAGGTGGTCATCGCGACCCTGCCTCCCGGTCGCGTCACGCGCGCCGCCTCGGCCACGGCGGCGGGCAGGTCCGACAGGTGCGGCATGAGGAAGTTGCTGACCACCACGTCGAAAGCTGTCATCCGGGAAGGGGAGCGAGTTCACGTCGGCCTCGCGGAACTCGACGTCGGGATGCAGGCGAGCCGCGAGCTCGAGCATCTCGCCTGAGAAGTCGACGCCCACCGCCTCGGCTCCGCGCGCGGCCGCTCGAGCGGCGGCGTACCCGGGCCCGGTGGCCAGGTCGAGAACCCTCGAGCCCGCCGCGACCCCTCCGGCGTCGAGCAGCGGGTCGATCGAGCGGGTGGTGATGGCGCTCAGGCCGTGGTGATAGGGCTCGGCCCGACCGGAGCTCCAGCCGGTCTTCTCGAAGGCGCCGAACTCGTCCGCCACGCGCTTACGCGGCCACCCAGGTCTTGGCCTCGTCAACCTCTTCGAGCGAGAAGGTCTTGAGCTCGCCGGGCATCATCCAAGCGAAGGCGTGCGTGGCCTGTGTCATCCAGTGCACGTCCGTGACGAAGGCGACGCGCTTCCAGGCGTCGGGGTGGAGGACGCCGAGATTCCAGCCGGTCTTCGTGTCCTCGACCAACGCGCCTGTTGCGAACTTGTCGAACTCGGGACCCACCTGGAAGAGCAGCCGGATCCCCTCGCCGCTCTCGACCTTCTGCTTGATCGGGCCCAGGAAGACGCCCGTGTAGTCCTCGCGAGTGACCTTTCCGGAGGCGCGGAAGCCGAGCGTGCCGGGCGGCATGTCTGGAATCGGCTCGATCATGCCGGGGTTTGTATCACCGCACGTCGCCGGGCACGCGGCCCTCGTCGACGAGCTTCTCGAGGTGGGCGGCGAGCGTCAGGGCGGCGGCCGGACGCAACTCGGGTGGGGCATCCGACCAGACGGCGTCGAGCAGCTCGTCACGGTTGCGCAGGCCGGACTCGAGCGCTTCGAGCAGCCGGCGCTCGCGGTCGAGCCGATGCGAGATGTACTCGTCGAGCTTTGCGGCAGGGTCCCGGACGTAGGGGCCGTGGCCGGGGCAGAGCACCTCGAGATCCAGCCCCTGCAGCCGGCGCAGCGAATCGAGGTATGCGGACAGGGAGCCCTCGCCGGGCGCGATGAAGACACTGCCGGCGCCGAGCACGGTGTCACCGGTGAAGCAGGCCCGTCCCATCAGCAGGCAGACGCTGTCGGCTGAGTGACCGGGCGTCGCGACGGCCCGGAACGGCCCCACCTCGTCGCCGTCGCCGGGTAGCGTGACCGGGGCGCCGAGCTCGTCGGCGCCCTCCGAGTGGTCGGAGTGCGAATGGGTCAGGACGATGCCGTCGAGTGGCCCACCCGCCGCCTTTCGGAGCGCCTCCAGGTGCTCCGGGTCGGCGGGTCCGGGGTCCACCACCCAGGTCCCGACGACGTAGCTGTTGGTGCCGTCAAGCGTGAGCGGGGACGCGTTTGACGCCCGTACGCGGACGATGCCGGGGGGGTCGCGATCGTCGGCCTCCATCGCCCGCTTTGTACCGGAGTATGCTCGCTTGAGTTGGGCTCGTGACCATAAAGGGGGGGAATTCTGTCTGACCGGGTGACCGTCGCCGTCGCTCTCGGCGCATTGCTGGTGGTGGCGGCCGTCGGCGCGCTGCTCGATGGCCGTGCCCTGCTCACCGCGGCGGTCGCAGCTGCCGGGGCGCTCGCGATCGTGATCCTCCACCTGCGCGCGGTGCGCAGGCGGGAGACGGAGCTGGCGGAGGCAGAGCGCAGCGCCCGCAAGACGCGCGAGCAGCTCGAGGCGATGCTGCGCGGCGTGGCTGACGCCGTCACGGCACAGGCGCCCGACGGGCGGCTGCTGTTCGCGAACGACGCGGCGGTCGAGCTGCTCGGCTTCGAGTCGAGCGAGGCGCTCCTCGCCGCCTCTCCCGGCGACATCATGGCGCGCTTCGAGATCTTCGACGAGTCCGGGCGGCCCTATCCGGTCGAGGACCTTCCGGGCCGGCGGGCGCTCGAGGGCGAGGAGAGCGCCGAGGCGATCATGCGCTTCCGTATCCGGGCGACCGGCGAGGAGCGCTGGTCGACGGTGAAGGCCACGCCGGTCAAGAACGGCGACGCCGGAGTATCGATGGCCATCAACGTGATCGAGGACATCACGGCGCACAAGCGCTCCGAGCTGGCCCAGCGCTTCCTCGCGCGCAGCAGCACCGTGCTCGGCGGCTGGCTCGACTCGGACGAGCTGCTCACACGCGTGGCCCGGCTCGCCGTTCCCGAGATTGCCGACTGGTGCGCGGTCGACCTCGTCGCGGACGGCGCTGCGCTCGAGCGCGTGGCGCTGACACACGCCGACCCGGCGCTGCGCGAACCCGCGGAGGAGCTCAGCCGCCGCTACCCGCCCGACCCGGCGGCGCGGGACGGGGCTTATGACGTGATGCGAAGCGGCGAGCCGCGGCTCTTCCCGGAGGTGACCGACGAGCTGTTGCGCGGCTCCTCGCAGGACGGGGAGCACTACGAGTTGCTGAACCGGCTCGGCGTGCGCTCGGCGATGATCGTGCCGATGCGGGCGCGCGAGCGGACGCTCGGCATCCTGACCTTCGGGACCGGCCCATCCGGGCGCCGCTACGACGAGCGCGACCTCGAGCTTGCGCACGAGCTGGCGCGCCGCTGTGCCACCGCGCTCGACAACAACCGTCTCTACTCCGAGCGCTCGTACGTCGCCCGCACGCTCCAGGAGAGCCTGCTCCCAGGCGAGCTGCCGGACATCCCCGGCATCGAGGCAGCGGCCCGCTTCCGGCATGCGGGCGAGGGCGCCGAGGTGGGCGGGGACTTCTACGACCTCTTCGCGACAGGGCCGCGCGGGTGGACGGTGGTCATGGGCGACGTCTGCGGCAAGGGGCCCGACGCCGCTGCGGTCACCGCCCTCGCCCGCTACACGCTGCGCGCGGCGGCGATGCGGGACCGGCTGCCCAGCCGCAGCCTCTGGCTCCTGAACGAGGCCCTGCTGCGCCAGCGCAGCGACCGGCGCTTCTGCACGGTCGCCTGCGCGTATCTCGAGACCTTGGACGGCGGCGCCCGGGTGGGGTTCGCGAGCGCCGGCCACCCGCTGCCGCTGCTCCTCCGCCCCGACGGCACGGTCGAGGCGGTCGGCGAGCCGGGCACCCTGCTGGGCGTGGTTCCGGACCCGAGCATCGAGGACCGCGCCGTGTCCCTCTCCCGCGGCGACGCGCTTGTCTTCTACACCGACGGGGTGATCGAGCCGCGCGGGCGCGGGGAGCTTCTCGACGAGACGCGCCTCGCAGATCTGGTGGGCGCCTGCGCCGGCCGGAGCGCCGATGCCATCGCGGCGGAGGTAGAGCGGGCAGCAGTCGCATCGCATCGAGGGCGCCCGCGGGACGACATCGCGGTGCTCGTACTCCGAGTGGCGGCCTGATCCCCTTTTCGGGGTCGCGCGGATTGCAGCGGTTGGGGCAGGCCCTGTTTGGGTACAACCAATCTTGTCACCGTGTCAGCCGTCTCGAGAGGAGTCTGGCATCGCAATCCAGTCCGGCCGCCCGGCAGCATCCGGCACCCAGCCCTCTCGAGGCTGGGACGTCATCGGCGCGCTCCCCTGGCAGCGCACCGACCTGGACGACGGGTTGACCGTGCCGCTCAGTGGCGGCGCGGAAGCCGCGGTGCGGGCGCGCGGGGCGATCTCGAGCCTGCGGGCTGACCTCGATCCCACCTTGCTCGACACGCTGCGGCTGCTCGTGACGGAGCTGGTCGTGAACAGTGTCCGGCACGCCCGGGCCGACGCGATCATGCTCAGGATCGTGGTGGGACGCTCGGCCGTCCTCGCCGAGGTCACGGATAGCGGGCCGGGCTTCGACCCCGCCGTGGCGGGCTCCCCGCGCGACGACCACACGGGCTGGGGCCTATTCCTCGTCGAGCGGCTCGCGGACCGCTGGGGCGTCTCGCGCGCCGGGCGCGCGACCCGGGTCTGGTTCGAGCTGCACCGGGCCCGGCCGGTCTAAGGAAGCTCCCGTGCGGGACTTGGCGTAACCGTCCTGCCCTGGTGTGTCTCCTGGACCACCAATCCAGGATCGTTCGCGCTTTCCCGGACGCCGGGGCCGAACGATCTTCGGAGCCCCCCGACGGTAGCGCGAGGGGCAGCCCCTCTACAGCGTCAGCTGGTCCTCCGCCGGCGGGGCCTGGCCGAGTAGCGCCCGGAAGCGCTGCGCCGCGGTTGGAGCGTCGTCGTCCCGGTTGTTGTTGAACAACACGTGCACCTCGCCGGCCTGCTCGGCCATCCCCAGCACACGCTCCTCGACCTCCTCGAGCTCGTCATCCGTGTAGCGCCATCCGAATCGCTCCGCCACCGAGCGGCCGCTCAGGTAGCCGTCGGTGTTGCGGCCGTGAAGGCGCAGGTAGGCGAGGTCGTCGCGCGTGATTGCGTCGAGCTCCGAGGGCATGATCGGGACCTGGTCGCCGGGTGGGGCGTCGACGCACACGAACGCGACGCCGTGCTCCGAGAACCATCCGAGCGTCGCGTCGCGGCGCTTCTCGCGGACCCAGCCGCGGTGGCGCAGCTCGATCGCGAGCCGGTGCGGCGCGAAGGCCTCGATTAGGCGGTCGAGCTCCTCCAGCTTGTGCCTCCCCGGCGCGAAAGCCGGCGTGAGCTGGAGGAGATAGGCGCCGAGCTTGCCGGCCTCGGCGAGCGGCGCGGTCTCCTCGACAAGCCGCCGCGCCAGCTCGGTCTCGAGCTCGGGGGTGAGCAGCACGCGGCCGCGGCCCGCCGACGGGACCTCGTCGCGCATGTCCGGCGGCAGCGAGTCGACCGGCGCGGCGTGGCGCGACAGGGCGCGATGCACCTTGACGTCGAAAACGAACCCCTCCGGGGTCGTCTCGACCCAACCGTGCACGGTGTTGCGGTCGGGGATCGCGTAGAAGCTCGAGTTGAGCTCGACGGCCTCGAAGCGCTGCGCGTACCACGGCAGCCGCTCCTTCGCGGGCATCCTCGGCGGATACCACTCCTTGACGAAGCCCGGGTCCGCCCAGCTCGACGTGCCGACGAGGATGCGACCCGGCATGCCCCGACATGCTGACGGGTGGATACTTCGCCCGTATGTCAGAGCAGATCGAAGCCACCTGGAAGCTCGAGCGGATCTCTCCGCGGGCCTACCAGCATCCCGGCGACAGGGCGGCCACCGCGGCGCTTGCCAAGGTGCCCTATCTGGATGAGGTGGTGCGCCGGCTCGTCGCGCTCGGCTACGAGCGGGCGCTGCGGGCTGCCTCGCTGGGCTCGGCGGTCCGGCTCGGCGACAACCAGCTCCCGCGTATCTGGGTCCTCCACCGGCAGGTGTTCAACACGCTCGACATCGAGCGCGTGCCGGACCTCTACCTCACGCAGTTCCCGCTCGCGAACGCGTACGCGATCGGGACCGACAAGCCGATCGTGCTGCTCAACTCGGAGCTGGTGCGGATCCTCGACGACGACGGCCGCCGGGTTGTGTTGGCCCACGAGGCCGCGCACGTGCACTCCGACCACGTCCTCTACCAGACGGCGCTCCTGATCCTTCTGCGGCTCGGCTCGACCGTGCGGCTGCCGATCCTGGCCGGGCTCGCCGCTGCTCGCCATCCAGCTCGCCCTGCTCGAGTGGTGGCGCGCGGCCGAGCTGTCGTGCGACCGCGCGGCGGCGCTCGTCACGCGCGACCCGCAGGCGGTCTGCCGGGCGCTGATGACGATCGCCGCCGGCGAGGAGGCGGAGGCGCTCAGCCTCGACGCGTTCATCGCGCAGGGGATGGAGTACACCGAGGGCGGCGGCGGGCTCGAGCGAATGACGAAGCTTCTGCAGGACCTGCAAGTGACCCATCCGATGCCCGTCCGGCGCGTGAAGATGCTTCTCGACTGGGTCCACGAGGGGGAATACGACCGCATGGTGCGCGGCGACTACCTTCGCCGATCGGCGAGGAGCCCGGCCCGCGCGACGAGGCCGACTCCGCCGGCGTCTACTACGCCGACCGGGTCAGCGGCGCGTTCGGGCAGGCGGGCTCCTCGATAGCGGACGTCGGCCAGCAGCTCGGCGACTGGCTGAAGCGCACGCGCGAGCGCGGCGACGGCGGGGACGGCGGGGGCGGAAGCAGCGCCGAGGGGTAGGCGCCCGGCCCGTCCTCGGCCCGTCAGCGCACCTTCAGCGTCATCTTCATGCCTGTCGAACGGTGGATCGTGCAGACGATCTTGTAGGTCCCGCGACGCGTGACCTTCTTCGCATAGGTGCCCGACGTCTTTATGCGCGAGTTGAAGCGCACCGGACCCTTGGTGACCGTCACGTCGTGGGGATTGCTGCCCTCCCACTCCCACACGACCCGGTCATTCCGCTGCACGGTCACCGTCGGCGGAGAGCCTTGACGGACGAAGTAGTCGTCGTCGACCTCGACGCTCTTACGCGCCGACAGGGCGGGTCCCGCAGCGAGCATGGCGGCCAGCACGGCGGCGAGCAGACCTAACACGAGCAGCTTGCGCATGGGGCGACCTCCTATGGGCTTGGCTGGCGATCCTCCGGAGGCATACGCGCGTGTAGCCCAAAGGGTTCGGCAGGTTCCCGCATATCGGGTGCCTCACGCGCGCTACGTTGACCCCAATTATTGTGGTCAACGTAGCGCGGACGGTCGCGGGTACGCGCCGTCGTGGTTGCGCGGCGCCCTGGCCGCGACGAGGTCCTGGTCCGCGACCCGCGGCGCTCAGAACTTCACGCAGTCGAGGTAGTCGAATCCCTTCTGCGCGGCCTCGAACGGGTCGAAGGTCGGATCGCCGAAGCGCGGGTCGTGCTCGACGACGTAGTACCTGACCGGCCCCTTGGAGGCAGCGAAGATCTCCGGGAAGTCGATGATCCCCTCGCCGACGATCTCGATCCGGCCGGGGAACGGACCGGCGGCCATGTCCTTCACATGGAAGAGCTGGACGCGCTTGCCGTAGCGCTCGAGCAGCTCAACCGGGTCGGCACCTCCGTTCGTCGCCCAGTAGAGGTCCACCTGGAAGACGACGTTCTTCCGATCCGTGTTCTGCACGAGGATGTCGAAGGCGGTGCGATCGCCGAAGACGCGCTGGAACTCCCAGTTGTGGTTGTGGACCATCAGCGTCTGCCCCCGCCGGCGCGCCTGCTCGCCGAGCTCGTTCAGGTATTCGGCATAGGCGACCCACTCGGCCTCGGTGGCGTAGTTCGGGGTCGCGCCTGAACCGAAGAATTTGAGGCCGAGCGTCTTGTTGTCCGCGAGGATCTGCTCGAAGTCGACGGGGCTCGTGGGCGACCCGACGTCGACGTGGCGGGCGGAGGCGGACAGGCCGTACTTGTCGAGCAACGCGCGATATTGCTCTGCGCTGAGACCGCTGAGCGTGAACGGCTCCACGTTGCGGTAACCCATCTCGCTCAGCCGGCCGAAGACCTCCTCCGTCCGGGCGATCGTTGCGGCGTCCATGCCGAAGCCGATGTACTCGGCGAACGTCCAGAGCTGGATCGAGATCTTGCTGTCCGGCACGCCGCGACCCTTGCAGTCCGGCTTCGCGCTCGCGGCGGATGTCGAAGCGAGGCAGATGCACACAGCCAGTGCCGCGACAAACAAGCCTCGGATGATCCGTCGGCTGATGCTCCCGATCCTCATGCTCCCCCTCCTTGGCGGAAGTGCCGTTAGGGCCGTCTACCCGAGGCCCGGACAGGGATAACGGCAGGATCACCTCCCCCTCCGGCCGAAGCTGTGGCCCGCGGGTGCCACCGCCCGCAGGTCGGCCTCGTCGTTCGCTGAGACGGCGCCGGCAGCTGCGGCGGCCTCTTCCCCGCCCGCGCGGATGACCCCCTCCCCCGCCTCGCTGCTCCAGACCCGGCGGGGCTCGATGTGCCTGATCTCCGCCCGCGGCAGATCGGGGCGCTCGAGGCGTTCGATCCTGTCGACCAGGACGTTGGTCGTCCCGTCCCTTCGCTCCAGGCGGCCCGTGGCGAGCACGAGCGGCTCCGTGCGCACCGCGAGGCGGAAGCGGTCGTGGACCGGCGGCGGCACGATCAGGTTGATGGTGCCGTGCTCGTCCTCGAGCAGCATGAAGGTCACGCCCTTCGCGGTGGCCGGCCGCTGGCGCGCCACGACGAGCCCGGCCACCCGCACCCGCCGCCCATGCTGGTGGCGCTCGAGCTGCTCGCTCGTGCGCAGATCCCCGGGCAACCCCGGCCGCATCAGCTCGAGCGGATGCTCCCGCAACGTGACCCCGGTCGACCCGTAATCCGCAAGCATCCGCTCCCACGCCGACAACGCCCGCAACTCAGGCCCCTCATGCGGCTCGAGCGGCAACGACAGCTGAGTCCCCTCCGGTACCGAAACACCAGGAACAGCAACCCCAAGCGTCCACAGCGCCCGCCGCCGCCTCCCCTGCTCCGGCCCATCGACGAGCGAATCACAAGCACCGGCCCAGGCAAGCCTTCCGAGGGTCTCGGCGGACGCTCCGGACCGCCCCGCGAGATCCCCAAGCGACCGCCACGAACCCGACTCCCGCTCAGCGACCAAGGCCCGCACCTCAGCCTCCTTGACCCCGCCGACGTACCCGAGCCCCAACCGAACGGCGAGCAAAGAGGACGGATGGCGGTGGGGCTCGACCCGGCACTCCGCTCCGCTCCGAACCACACACGGAGGCAGCACCTCCACCCCCCGCCGCTGCGCCTCATGCACCAATGAGTCCGGCGGATAAAACCCCATCGGCTGCTCGTTCAACAACCCACACAAGAACTCCGGCTGGTAGTGCACCCGCAGCCAGGTGGACTGGTAGGCGAGCAGCCCGAAGGCCGCCGAGTGCGCCTTCGGGAACCCGAAGCCGGAGAAGCCGACGATCTGGGTCCAGACCTGCTCGGCCACCCCGCGCGTAGCCCCCCGGGCAACGCCGCCCGCGATGAACTTCTCCTCGTAGACCCGGATCGCCGCCTCCGAGCGCTTGCGGCTCATCGCCCGCCGCAGCCCCTCGGCCTCGCCCGCGCTGAAGCCGGCGAATGCCATCGCCACCTCGAGCACCTGGTCCTGGAAGACGATCGTCCCGAGCGTGTCGCGCAAGACAGGCTCCAAAGACGGGTGCAGGTATGGCACCTCGTAACCCGGGTCCTCGCGCAGCGCCTTGCGGTGCTCGATGTACGGGATGCACCGCGCCGCCGATGATCGGCCCCGGGCGCACCAGCGCCACCTGGACGGTGAGGTCGTCGAGGTTCGCGGGGCGCGTGCGCTTCAGCATCTGCATCTGCGCGCGCGACTCGATCTGGAACACCCCCATCGTCTCGGCCTCCTGGATGCGCGCGTAGACCTCCGCGTCGTCGTATGGGATGCGCGACAGGTCGATGCGCTCCCCGCGCACGCGCGCTACCTCGTCGATGCAGCGCTCGACGGCCGAGAGCATCCCCAGGCCGAGCAGGTCGATCTTCAGGAAGCCGGCGTCGCCGCAGGAGTCCTTGTCCCACTGGACCATCTGCCGGCCCTCCATCGAGGCGGGCTGGACCGGGCAGAGGTCGATAAGCGGCTGGGTCGAGATCACCATGCCCCCCGGGTGCTGGGACTGGTGGCGAGGCAATCCCCAGGCGTCCCGGGCGAGCCGCACGAGCGCCCGCCAGCGGGGCGAGCCGCCGGCGGGCACGTCGCCCTCGATGTCGTTGCGGTCCTTCCAGGGGTCGACCGCCCGCGCGAGGCGCTCGATCTCGCCGGGCGGCAGGCCGAGCGCCTTGGCGAAGTCGCGCACCGCCGAGCGCACCTGGAAGGTCGAGAAGGCGGCGACGAGCGCGCAGCGGTCGCGCCCGTAGCGGTCGTGGACACGGGGGATCAGCACGTCGCGGATATCGCGCGGGAAATCGAGATCGATGTCCGGCAGCGCGGTCAGCTCCTCGTTCAGGAAGCGGCCGAGCAGCAGCTCGTTCTCGATCGGGTCGACGTGCGAGAGGCCGGTGAGGTAGCAGACGATCGAGGACACGCTCGAGCCGCGCCCGCGCCCCGGCGGGAGCAGCCGCCGCGCCGACTCCGGCCCACGCACCTCGAGGGCCACCTCGCGCGCCAGCTCGAGCATGTCGCGATGCAGCAGGAAGAAGCCGGACAGGCCGAGGTGGCGGATCACGCGCAGCTCCTCGTCAAGTCGCGCGGCCGCCTCCTCCCTGCGCCTGCGCCCGGAGTAGCGGTCGTCGAACACCGTCCCGCACAGCTCCGCCAGCTTGCGGTCGGCATCCGGGTCCTCCGAGCCCGGGTAGCGGTAGCCGAGGTCCTCGGTGAGGTCGAACGCCAGGCGCTCCGCGAGCCGCCCGCTCTCCTCCACGGCCTCACGGTGCTCGCGGAAGCGCTCGGCCATCCGCTCGGGAGGAGCGAGCACGTGCGAGGAGTTGCCGCGCCGGCGCGGCTCCGTCTCGTCGAGGGTCGCCCCCAGGCGCACCGCGACCATCGCGTCCTGCAGCGGGATGCGGCCGCGGGTGTGGGCGTGCACGTTGCCGGTGGCCACGCAGGGCACCCCCAGCCGCTCGGCGAGCTCGCCGAGCAGGCGATTGCGGCGCCGGTCGTTGCGCCAGTACGGGCGCTGCAGCTCGACGCGGAAGCGCTCGGGTCCGAAGGCGCGCAGGAGCCGCCTGCCGACCGCCGCCGCCCTCGGATGGTCGCCGGACTCGATCCGCGCGGCAAGCGCCCCGTCGCGAGCACACCCCGACAGGCAAACGAGCCCCGCCGCGTTGCGCTCCACATCTTCGAGCGTGACGCTCGGCTCCTCGTCGAGCGGGTCCTGGCCGGGCCGGCGGCCGTCCACCACCTGGCCCGTGGGGTCCTCCCAGCCCTCGCGCGCCCACCTGCGCGTGTGCCAGTGCGAGGCCGTCAACAGCCGGCACAGGTTCGTGTAGCCCTCACGCGACTCGCACAGGAGCGTGAGATGCGAGCCGTCGGCGAGCGTGATCTCGGCGCCGGTGATGTGGCGGACCCCGAGCGGCGCCAGCGCCTGCGCCATCTCCATTGCGCCGTGCAGGCCGTCGTGATCGGTGAGCGCGAGCGCGGAATGGCCCTGCTCGGCGGCGGCCCCCGCCAGCTCGACCGGATGCGAGGCGCCGTCCAGGAACGAGTAGGCCGAGTGGCAGTGGAGCTCGACGTAGGGCACGAACACATGTTCGCATCAGGGGAGGATGGACGGTAGGCTCGCCGCCAGATGGCGAGCGACCCTCCCGTCCTCCTCCTGACCGGCCCTCCCGGCGTCGGGAAGACGACCACGGCTCGGGTGCTGGCGGACCGCGAAGAGCGGGCGGTCCACGTCGAGGCCGACCACTTCTTCCACTTCATCCGGTCCGGCTTCGTCGAGCCGTGGAGGCGCGAGTCAAGACAGCAGAACGAGACCGTGATGCGGATCGTCGCCGACACGGCCGGCGCCTACGCGGCCGCCGGCTACTTCACGATCGTCGACGGCATCATCCTCCCGCGCTTCTTCCTCGAGCCCCTGCGCGACCGGCTTCGCGACAAAGGACACCGCGTGGCCTACGCCGTGCTGAGGGCCCCGCTGGCAGTCTGCGAGACAAGGGCGCGCGAGCGTCCACGCACGCCGCTCGCCGAGCCCGAGGTCATCGAGCGCCTGTGGCGCGACTTCGCGGACCTGGGCCCGATGGAGCCCAACGCGGTCGACATCGGCTCCAAGAACCCCGACGAGGCCGCCGACCTGCTGGCGGAACGGCTCAGAGACGGATCACTCGCGACCTGAGGGCCTGCAATCGAGAATGCTGAAGCCCGATGGGAGCGAGACGACTTCGTGAAGCGCGAAGCCCGTGCTGTCGAGGAGCTCCTCGTACTCGCCGAGGTAGCGCTCGCGCGCGTCGGCGAAGTTGACGAGCATGATCAGGTCCATCGCGATCGCCGGATGCAGCGGACCGGCATCCGGGACCTCCTCGGGCAGGAGCTGCTCGACGACCAGCAAGCGGCCGTGGTCGGGCAGCGCCGCGCGGCAGGCCGCGAGGATCCTCCGGCATGACTCGTCGTTCCAGTCGTGGAGGATCCACTTCAGGATGTGGAGGTCGTAGCCGGCGGGCAACGACTCGAAGAAGCTGCCGCCGACAGCGACCGAGCGGTCGGCGAGGCCCCTCTCGCGCAGGTACTCCTCGGCCGACTCCGCGACCTCCGGCACGTCGAACACGGCTCCTTCGAGCTGCGGATGCTCCTCGAGCACCGCGGCCGCGAAGTGGCCCCGGCCGCCGCCCACGTCCAGGATCCTCGTCGCGGCTCCGAAGTCGTAGTGCTCCAGGGCCTCCCTGACGACGCCGTCCGAGAGACGGGCCATCGTCCCGTCGAAGGCGGCGCCCGCCTCGGGGTTGTTTCGCAGGTAGCTGAAGAAGGGGTCTCCGTGGGCTGCCTCGAACCCGGACTCACCGGTTCGGACGGCGTGCTCGAGCTTCCCCCACGCGCGAAACGACTCGCCTCCGCGGTGCAGCGCCAAGTCGCGCAGGGATCCCCGGGCACCCCCGTCCAGGTGGGCTCCGAGCTCCGTCAAAGAGACGCGGCCGTCGGCCTCGATCGCGACGAGCCCCATACCCGCCAGGCCGCGCAGGAGCCGAGGCATCATGTGCGGCTGGGTTCTCGTCAAGAAGCTGAGCTCCTTGACCGTCCTCGGGCCCTCCGAGAGCAGCTCCGCGAGCTTCAGGCGAGCCATGACGTAGACGAGCTGCACCGGCACGTAGCCGTGCAGGATCTCCACGAGGCGTTGGCGCGATCCAACCGTGACGGTCATAGCGCAGCCACAGGCCGGGGAGCAGCCGGGAGGAGCCGGTCGCGGGCAACGTCCCGAACGGTGCGCGCGAGCTTCGGAAGCTTCTCCATTACAGGTTCGAAGTCGCGCCCCGGGATCACGCGCACGCGCATGTCGGTGGCGGCCACGACGGAGGCGGTCCTCCTGCCGTCGCCCATCAGCCCGAGCTCGCCGAAGAAGTCGCCGGCGCCCAGATCGCGAATGTGCCGGTCGTCCTGGCGCACGCTCGCGCGGCCTCGCTCGATCACGAAGAACGCCTCCGCGGGCGCCCCCTGGCGAAGCAGGCGACTGCCGGCGGGAACGTCGATCGCCGCGGCCACCCTGGCCAGGGTCCGGCGCTCCGGCTTGAGCAGAGCGGCGGCCCTGGACAGCAGGACTGGCGTGCGACCCTGGGCCTCGAGGACCACAACCCCGGTGACCACGAGCGCGCCGCCGAGCACCTGGGCCGGGCCGAGACGGTCGGCGAACACCAAGAAGCCGAGCACGGGCGTCAGCGCCGGCTGAACCGCGGAGACGATGCTCGCCCGCGAGGCCCCAAGGGTGCGGATTCCCGCCACGAAGGTGCCCATGCCGGCCACGGCGACGAGGCCGACGACGGCGATCAGGGCGAACGCGGAGGCGCCGAGATCGACCGAGACGTCGCTCTGGACCGCGCCGCGCACGCTGAGCGCGATCGCCGCTCCCGTGGTGACCAATGCCGTGAGGAGGAACGGATCGGTCCGCTCGAGCTGACCCGCGGAGGTCAGGATGTACGCCGTGTACGCGACGGCCGACGCGAACGCGAGGGCCGCGCCGAACGCGTCGATGTTCCCGAGGCCGCCGACCAGCACGAGTGACGTGCCGGCCGTCGCGGCTCCGAGTGCGAGCGCGCCGCGGGTGCTCCAGCGCTCGCGCCCCAGCGCGATCGCGCGCGAGCATGACGAGCGCCGGGTAGGTGAAGAGGAGCAGGTCGACCAGGCCCGCGTCGAGCCGGGCCAGGGACTCCGAGAACAGCCACGAGTGCGCGCTGTATCCCAAGCCGAGCAGGAGTCCCGCCACGACCTGCCGGCGGTCGGGCCGCTGCGGCCGCAGGATCAGGACGAGCGGCCAGAGGAGCGCCGCAGCCACCAGGAACCGTCCGGAGAGCAGGGTGCCCATCGGGGCGCCCGCATCGAACGCAAGCTGGGTCGTCACGCCGAGCCCGGACATGAAGACCGCGGAGGCCAGTGTGAAGATGAGCCCCGCGACGGCGGGGCTCACCTGCAGCCGGGCGTGGTTGCGCAGGGCTGTCACGGCCTCAGCGAGCCGGATTGGGCACCAGCCGCCGCAGCAGCATCCGCGCGCGTCCCACGTCTGCGCCCTGGCGCATCAGCTGGTAGCGGCGCAGCATCAGCAGCCGGACGGCTTCCGCGCTGCGCTGGAACGGGTCGGCCGTGACCGCGCCGGCCGCGATGGAGACGGCCGCCACGGGCACGCCCGCCGACTCGGCGAGCAGCACGGGACCGTCAAGGGGGTGAGCGCTGTCGAGCGCCGCCAGGCGCACGAGCGCGCCGTCGTCCTCGGGCGTAGCCATCCGGATCGTCAAGGGCCGATCAGTCATCGCGGGCCTTCCGTTGGTGATCGGGTCAGGGGTCACCGCAACGAAGCTACGGCGGTAGCGGGCAGACGCCATCGGCAGTCCTGCCTATTCGGTTTGCCTAAGGACGGCCCGGCTACAGCAGCCCGTTCTCCTCGGCGAAGCGGCCCGCGGCCGCGCGCGAGCGGACGCCCGCCTTGCGGTAGATCGAGCGCAGGTGCGCGTTGACCGTGCGCACGCTGAGGAAGAGCTGCTCGGCTGCCTCTGCATCGGAGAGCCCGGCCGCGACGAGCCTGAGCACCTCCACCTCGCGCGCCGTCAGACCGACGGGATACTCGTCCACCTCGTCGGCCTCCGGTGCCTGGCCGAGCTGCGGCACGTGCGCCTCCACGGCGGCATAGAGCCGCCTCGGCTCGGACACCCCCCTGAGCGCGTGCGTCCCTCGATCCGTGAAGACCAGTCCCGAGCCGGCCGCGAGCTCACGCGTCGTGGCGCTGACCAAGACCTCCGCCGGGCTCGCTCGCTCGGAGATCCGGGTGGCCACGTTCAGCGCGATCCCGCGGGCGCGCCCCTCGGCGTGCTCGACCTCGCCGGTGTGAACACCCGCACGGATCCTCAGGTCGAGCGCCACGAGGCGGTCCATCACCGCGAGCGCACACCGGATTGCGCGCGCCGGGCTCTCGAAGGACGCCAAGAAGCCGTCGCCGGTGGTCGAGATCTCCTGACCGCCGAAGACGACGAGCTCGCCCCGAGTCGCGCTGTCGTGCGCCGCGAGGAGCTCGCTCCACGCGCTGTCGCCGAGGCGCTCGGCGGTCCGCGTCGAGCCGACGATGTCCGTGACGAGAATGGTCGCGATGCGAGGCTCCGGGGCCGGCGGTCCGCGTCGGCGTCGCCTTCGCCAGGCGCCGGCGCGAGCACCCGAAATGCCGACTCACCCGCGGGCTCGAGCCTGAAGCGGTCGCTCACGACGACGGCCGCGTCGCCGTCCACCCACACGCCGGCGCCGCTCGCTCCCCGCGCAAGCGTCGAGGCCCGCTCGACCGGCTCGCCCTCCGCGCCGTACACCCAGCGGACCTCGCCGGCCTGCTCGAGGCGGGTGGCGCCGACCTCCGCCTCGCCGGCGCTGACCGCGACGCTTGCGACGACCCGCGGCCGTCCGCCGGCCTCACCGTCAGCGGCCACAGCGAGACCCGCCTCGACGGCCGCGACCGATCGCGTGCGCAGGTCCGGGCCCTCGAAGACCGCGACGAGGAGGCTGCCGTCGCTCTCGCTCGGCGCGCCTCCGAGCGCCCTGATCCGCTCCTCCGCCTGCTCGCGCTCGCGGCGCCCGACAAAACCCACCGCCTCCTCCGGCAGGTCCGCGTCGGGAAGCCGCCACTCGACCGCGAGGATCGCCACCTCCCGCACCTGCCTGCCGTAGCGCTCGAGGTGCGCGCTCGTGCTCCGAAGCTCGCCGACCGTCTCGTCGATCGCGCGCTTGAGGCTGAGCGCCGTCCTGATCCTCGCCAGTAGCTCGCGCTCGTCCACGGGCTTCGAGAGGAAGTCGTCGGCGCCGGCCTCTATGCCCCGCACACGGTCCTCGACGGCGTTCAGCGCCGTCATCAGCACGACCGGGATCAGCCTCGTCTCCGGATCGCCCTTCAGGACCCGGAGGGCGCTGATCCCGTCCATGCCGGGCATCATCACGTCGAGCAGGACGAGGTCGGGTGGTGTCGCGGCCACGCGCTCGAGCGCCTCGAGCCCGTCCGCCGCGGTCTCCGTGACGAAGCCGAGGCTCTCGAGCTCCTGCTCGAGGTAGTCCACGTTGAGGGGCTCGTCGTCGACGATCAGGATGCGGGCCTGTCGATCCGGCTGCGGATCGGCCCGCTCGGTCATCGCGGCCCGAGGTGCCGGCTCACCAGCTCGACGAGCATCTCGTCGTCGATCGGCTTCGCCACGAAATCGTCGCAACCGGCATCGATCGCCTGCTCCCTGTCGCCCGGCATCACCCGCGAGCTCACCGCGATGATCGGGGTGCGCGCGCCCGTCGCCCGGATCGCGCGCACCGCCTCCAGGCCGCTCAGCAGCGGGAGCCCGATATCCATGAGGATCAGGTCGGGATGCCCGGCCGCGGCGCATTCGACCGCGCTCGGACCGTCCGCCGCGACCACTATGTCGTAGGCGTCCTCGAAGATCTGCACCAGCAGGTCACGGTTGAGATCGCTGTCCTCGACGATCAGCAGCCTCTTCTTCACGTCCGCCGCCCATCGCCGTCCGGCTTCGCCTCGTCGCCCGGGTAGTTCAGCGGCAGGTCGAGAGTGAACGTCGAGCCCTCACCGAGCTTGCTCTTGACGGTCACGTCGCCGCCGAGGGTCCGCGCGAGCCGGCGCGAGATCGTCAGGCCCAGACCGGTCCCGCTGCGACGCCGGGCGCTCGTCGTGTCGGCCCGCTGGAACTCCTCGAAGATCGTGCCGAGCTCGTCGGCCGGGATCCCGACGCCGGTGTCCGAGACGCCGACCCGCAGTCGACCGTCGGTCGCCTCGGCGCGCAACGCGATCGCTCCTTCGTCCGTGTACTTGATCGCGTTGCTGACGAGGTTCAGCAGGATCTGCTTGACCTTGTCGCGGTCGGTCACCACCTCGGGCAGGCCGGGCGAGGCCTCCACGACCATCTTCACGCCCGGGCGGTCGATGAGCGGCTCGAGGGAATCGCTGACCTCTTGTAGCACGTCCGCGATCTGCGTCTCGGCGACGTCGAGGCTCAGCTCGCCGGCTTCGACCCGCGAGAGATCGAGGATGTCGTCGATCAGCGACAGCAGATGCTCCGCGCTCACGAGGATCTTGGAGAGATTGTCGACCTGCCGGTCGGGCAGACCCTCGGAGTTTCGGGACACGAGCCTGGTGAAGCCGATGATCGCGTTCAGCGGTGTCCGCAGCTCGTGGCTCGTGCTGGCGAGGAAGCGGCTCTTCGCGGATCCCGCCTCCATCGCTGCGTCGCGCGCCATCTCGACCCGCCGGAGCAGCTCGGCCAACTCGGCCTCGCTGCGTTTCTGCGCCGTGATGTCGATGTCGATGCCCGCCACGGCCACGACCTGCTTCGAGCTGTCCACGACCGGGAAGCGCACCTCGGCGAGGACGTGTTCCTTGCCCGCTCGCTCGACGATCGCCTCGCGCCTGTCCGACTCGCGGGTGGCCAGGACCTCGCGGTCGATCCGTGCGTTCAGCTCGGGCCTCACATCGAGCTCGGACATCGCGTCGATCTCGTAGAGCGTCTTTCCCCGGATCTCGTCGTGGCGGACCGACCAGAACTCCTCGTACTCGCGGTTCACGAGAATGAACCGCCCGGCCAGGTCGCGCAGGTAGACGCTGGCCGGCATGTTGTCGACGAGCGCGCGCAGGCGCGCCTCCTCGGAGCGCTGCCGCTCGACGACACGCCCGAGCTGGGTTCCGACGCTCAACAACAGCTCGAGGAGCTCCGCGTCGGCATGGAACGGACGGTTGGAGAAGAACTCCAGCACGCCCACGGCCTCGCTGCCCGCCATGATCGGGACGGCGAGGCCGGCGCGCAGACCCAGTTCGATCCACGCGGCCGCTCGCACCGCGCGCAGGCCCTCCAGGGGGACGGCCACCGGCTCCGAGCCCCCGCCGGGCGACTCCAGGGAGAGGATGCTCAGCGTCACCACCTCGGCCGAGCTCCCCTCCATGTCGGCGGTCGAGCCGAACACCGGCTTCCCCGTCTCGAGCGCGATGCCCGGGAGGCCATGTCCCGTTCTGAAGCGCTCGTGCTCGGTGGCGGCTCGAAACTCGGCATAACGCGCCTCGTCGCTCAAGCGCCAGATGCCCGTGGACACGAGCAGGTCGGGGTCGTCGCGGCTGACGAGGAACGCGTGCCCGATCGGCCAGCCCGTGAACGCGCACACCTCGTCGAGCGCTATGGCGAAGGCGTCCTCGGCCGACGACGACTCGTTCGCCGCGGCGGTGATGCGCCGTAGCAGCTGGAGCGAGTCCGTCCGGCGCTCGATCGCGCCGAGGACGCGGTTGTACTCGGCCGCGATCTGACCGATTTCGGTGTACGGCTCCACGCGCACCGGGCGGGCGAAGTCGCCGCTGCGGCGGTGCTCGTCCATCTCCGTCAGGAGATCGAATGTGTCGGTACTGGCGCCGTGCTCGGCGATGTTGAGCCCGGCGAGCTCTCCATCGGGGTCGATGCGGAAGGGAAAGCGGCGGTTGATGAGCGACAGGACGACGTAGCCGAGCCCGAACGCCCACACGAAGCACACCCCGATCCCGAGCAGCTGGATGCCGAGCTGCTCGAAGTTGTTCGACGCGTTCGGAAAGGAATCGACGTCGCCGAGCAGCCCGACCGCCAGGGTTCCCCAGATGCCTGCGCCGAGATGAACCGGCACGGCGCCGACCGCGTCGTCGATCCGCAGCCGCTCGAGCAGCACGGTCACGAACTGCATGACGACGGCGGCCACGGCGCCGATCAGCGCGGCCTTCCAGGGGCTCATGATGTTCGCCGAGGCCGTTATGCCGACGAGCCCCGCGAGCGAGGCGTTCATGATCACGACGACGTCGGGACGCCCGTCGATGCGCCAGGTCAGGGCCATGCCGGCAAGCCCGCCGAAGGTGGCGGCGAGCGTCGTGTTCAGGATGATGCCGGGCACGTCCTGCGTGAGGGCGAAATCACTGCCGCCGTTGAAGCCGTACCAGCCCACCCAGAGAACGAAGACGCCGACGGTCGTGAGCGGGAGGTAGTCGGCTCGAATCGGGGCGGCGCCGGGTCCGAAGCGCCCGATCCTCGGCCCCAGGATGATGATCGCGGCGAGCGCCACCCAGCCTCCGACCGAGTGAACGACGCTGGATCCGGCGAAGTCGATGAAGCCGAGCTCCTTCAGCCAGCCGCCCGCATCGCCCACCCCGGTGACCGCCGAGTCGGCCCAGACCCAGTGTCCGAACACGGGATAGGTGACCGCGGCGACGAAGGTGGCGAGGACCAGGTAGCCCCCGAAGCGCATGCGCTCGGCGACCGCTCCGGACATGAGCGTCGTGGCCGTTCCGATGAACCCGAGCTGGAAGAGGAAGAACGCCGCCAGGAACGCCCCGTCGCTCTCGAACAGGAACGCCGACGATCCGACGATGCCGCCCGCGTCCGAGCCGAACATCAGCCCGAAGCCGAACAGCCAGAACAGCGAGGCGGCGACGAGGAAGTTCGCGAAGTTCTTGATCGCGACGTTGATCGAGCTCTTCGATCGAACGAGGCCGCTCTCCACGGCCGTGAAGCCGGCCTGCATGAGCAGCACCAGCGCGGAGCAGAAGAGAAGCCAACCGAGGTCGACGGTCTCAACGCTGGTCACGACCTATCGAGGGTAGCGACGGACCTGTGGCGCCTGTCACGACCGCCGGCGTGGCCGCCGCGGTCGGATTATGCGACGGAGCGGCGGCGGCGCTTGGCGCGGTACAGCAGCTCGTCCGCGCGACTGACAAGCTGCTCCGGGGTCTCCCCGGGCTCACGCGCCGCGATTCCGAAGCTCGCCTGAATGTCCTGCCCTGCCGAGCGCGTCGCGGACATCTCACGCTGGAGCCGATGGGCCACCCGTCGGGCGTCAAGCCGGGAGGCGCCGCCCAGGACGACGGCGAACTCGTCGCCGCCGAGCCTGAAGGCGTCATCGCTGCGCCGCAGCCCCCGACGCAGGGCGTCGGCCAGGGCTTCCAGCGCACGATCGCCCGCCTCGTGGCCATAGCGGTCGTTCACGAGCTTGAGGTTGTCCATGTCGCAGAGGATCACGGCGAGCGGCCCGTCCGAGTCGGCCGCCTCGCGGTTGAGCCTGGCCAGGAAGGCACGCCTGTTCGGCAGGCCGGTCAGCGGGTCGTGGGTGGCCTCGTGGCGCAGCCGCACCGCGCGGTTGGCGGTCTGGAGTGCCGCCACGGCCTGATTTGCGAACAGGCGCAGCGCCTGCAGCCGGGCGCGTGTCGGGAGCAACCGGTCGCGCGGGTCGTCCACCGAGATGACGCCCAGTCGGGTCCCCTCCTGGTCGTCGAGCGGCACGAGCAGCCAGTGCCGCGCCCACGCGTAGGGGCCGCGGCCGTTCAGCTCCGAGCGGTGGTCCGACGGATTGCCGCCCAGCCGCTCCTCGGCCACCTCGGTGGGGATCAGGAAGCACCCGGCGATGTCGAACTCCTCCGTGAACAGCGGCGCGAGCGACTCGATGGGCCTCCCGCCGGTCAAGCCGGCGGTGGGGTTCTCCCACCCGGTCGCAGCCACCGGCCTGAGCGGCTGCCCGGGGGCGTCGGCCAGCTCGATGACGACCCTGTCGAAGCCGAGGGCATCGTGGATCCCGTCGCAGACCGCCTGCAGCACGTCGTCGGTCTCGTCGGCCTCCGCGAGCCGGGCGGACACCGCTAGGACGCCCTCCAGCATGCGCTGGTGCTGGGCGGTGTTGGCGGTCTCCTGGCCGATCCGGAGCGCGATCGCGGCGTGGCGGGCGATCGTGACCAGGGCGTCGAGCTCCTCGTCGGTCGGGCGCCCGCCGGTCTCCGGTTCGTCGACCGAGATAACTCCGATGAGCCCGCCCTTCGGGTCGTGCAGGGGCACGAACAGGGCGTCCTCGGCCGTCCAGGCGTCGGGTGCGTCGCTCGGCTCGATGTCCGGCACGAAGGACTCGGCGCCCAGCGCGTCCCAGTCGAACTCGTCCCCGGGCACGAAGTAGGCGCCGCGGCGCTCGAAGCGCTCCGCGAGCAGCGGGTGCCACGTCTCCGCCGGCGACGCGCGGCCGACAAGTGCCTTCACGGCGCCCTCCGACCCGACGGCGGCGGCGGCGAGCATGTCGTCGTAGGCCGGCCGGTAGACGTTCACCACGGCCGTGCCGTAGCCGAGCAGCTCGGAGATCGCCTGGCACACGTCCTCGAGCACGACCTGGAGGTCACGCTCGTCGCGAACGGACGCGGTCCGCTCGAACATCGCGCCGAGCCGGGCGAGCGTTGTGAGGTTGTCGGCGTGCATCGCTATGCGCTCCACTTCGATCCGAGCGGGACCAACTTCGACTGCTCTTTGCGCAGCTCGCGGCACAGGCGCGCGGCCTCGGTGTTGACGCGCGGCCAGGGGTCCCCGGGCCGGGCGAGCGCCCAGCCTTGGCCGGTGGCGACGCCGAGGTGGATCAACACGCGCAGCTCGTCGAGCGTCTCGATGCCCTCGGCGCAGATCGACGAGCCGGTGCTGCGCGCGAAGTGGACGAGCGAGCCGATCAGGGCGATCTTGGCGGCGTCCTTGTGGACGTCCGCCACGAGCGCGCGGTCGAGCTTGATCACGTCCGGCCGCATGCTCATCACCCGCTGAAGCCCGGCGTAGCCCTCGCCCGCGTCGTCGACCGCGATGCGCGCGCCGCGCCCACGGAGCGAATCGAGATCGCGCTGGAGGGCCTCCACGTCGCGCACCCGCTCCTCCTCGGTGACCTCGATGACGATTCCGCTCAGATCGGCGGGGAATTGGTCGCGCACCTCGGGCGAGGCGAGCCCTGACGGGCTCAGGTTTACCGAGATGTAGCTCCCCTCCGGCCGCCCGGGGGCAGCCAGCGCGAGGCGCACGGTGTCCGCCTCGAGCGGCGCGCCGAGCCCGAACCGGTGGGCCTGGGAGAACCACCACGAGGGCGGCACGCCCGGCTTCCCGGCGAAGCGCGCGAGGGCCTCGTAGCCGACCGGTTCGCCGCTCGCGAGCGACACGATCGGCTGGAACACAGGGCGGACGGCGTCCTTCTCGGCCAGCAGCAGCGCGAACTGCTCGCGCTGCTCGTCGGTCACCACGAACACCTGTTCCGGGTCGTAGCTGCGCGTCCGCCCGCCGCCCGAGGCCTTGGCCCAGTCGAGCGAACCTTGCGCGAGCTGGAGCAGAGCACCGGCGGTGTGCGCGTCGTGCGGGAAGGAGGCGACGCCGGCGGAGCAACGCAGCGAACCGGGCACCGGACCCGCGGCCTCGACGGCCGCACGGGCGCCCTCGGCCAGGGCAAAGGCGCGAGCCCCCTCGGAGTCCGGCAGGATGACTCCGAAATCGTCCCCGCCTACGCGCGCCACGACGCCCAGGTCGCGCATCGCGGTGCGCAGGCCGGCGGCAGCCGCGCTCAGCACCTCGTCGCCGAACGGGTGTCCGCGAGATTCGTTGAGTCGCTTGAAGTCGTCGAGGTCGATAAGCACCACGGACACCGAGCGCCCCACCTCGTCGGCGAGCTCGAGCTCCCTGCCGAGCAGCTCCTGGAAGTGGCGATGGTTCGCAAGCCCGGTGAGCGGGTCCCGGTGAGCGAGCTCCTCGAGGCGCCGGTGGTTCTCCTCGAGGTCGGACGCCATCGCGTCGAAGTCGCGCGAGAGCATCCCGAGCTCGTCGCGCCGGCGCCAGCCGAGGCGGGTGGCGAGATCTCCGCCGCCGACCGCCCGCGTGGCCAGTCGCAGGCGGTCGAGCGGCCGGAAGATCCCGCGCCCCAGCACCAGCGCGGTGAAGATCGTGAACGAGAGCAGCAGGATGCCGAGAACGATCGCCACACGCCTGTTGCGGTCGGCGAGCTCGGCATCGAACGGGGCCATGTCGTAACCCGCCACGAGCGCGGCCTCGACCTTGCCATCCTCGCGGAGGGGCGTCGCGAGCAGCTCGTCGTGGCGGCCGCCGTCCCGGGACTCGCCGGATGCTTGCTCGCCGGTGCTGAGGGCCGTCGTCACGAGCCCCAGCTCGGTCGAGCCGCGCGCCGACTGTCCGACCGAGGCCACCGGTGTGGAGGAGCCGGGACGGTAGATCGCGGCCGAGGCGAGCTCGGGATGGGCGACCCAAAGGCGATCGAGCTCCCGCTGCAGGGTCTCCGGCCGCTGTAGATCCGCGGTCGAGACGCCGGTCTCGAACCTCTTCGTGGAGTCCTTGAGGAGGGTTTGCGCGGAGTCCCTGTAGGCCCCGTGAAGCTCGTCGCTCGAGCTCTTGCTGGCGACGTAGGCGCATAGCGCAGCGGCCACGGCCAGTGCGATCGTGACCTGTACCCGGAGGCTACGCAGCCTGGACACCACTTATCAGTATCGGCTACCTCGGGATTTCCTTTAGTGCTTTTTCAGCGCAGTTCGCGCACCCGGATCGCGTGCGGGTCCGGTGTGTCGCTGTTCATGTTCCCGACCCGCGCCACCCCGGTCAACCGCCCGCGTAGCCCGCGGAACCTGACCTGGATGACTCCCACACCCGGGGTGGATCCGAACGCCTCGTGACCCGTCGACGGGTTCGGCCCGCGCAGCGAGGCGAACATGAAGTCGCCGGCGGGCGAGATGTCGAAGAGGTCGGGAGCAGGATCGTCGCTCAGCTCGCCCTCTAGCCCGAAGCTGGAGACAACCCTGTTCGCTCGCGGGTCGACAACGGTCACGTCGTTCTCGATCCGGTCGCCCCACCACAGGAAGCCGAACCTGGTGAGCCCGACAGCGTGCGCGTCGACCGTTGCGTCCGGCGCGTCGCGGCTGTACACGAGGTGCGCGCGCGGCCGGTTCGGGATCGTGCTCGGCGTGCTGTCGGAACTGGTCGAGCTCGAACGAGTAGACGTCGTGCCCGAACGGCTCGTCCCCTGGGACGGAAGGCACGGTTAGTCCGGCGCCGCTGTTCACGTACATCCTGCCGCCGGCCTCCATCTGGCCGCAGCCGTTGTCGTCCACGACGCTGCGGTCGTACTCGGCGACGATCCGCATCGGGGTCTGGTTGTGGTCAACCACGAACATGCCTCCGCCGCGCAGCGTCACGAAGGTGAACGCGCCGTCTCTCGTGACGCGCGGGCAGACCGGGGCGTTGTCGGGACGCAGCTTCGGGTCCTGGCAGTACTCGCCGCTCGGGGTCCTGCAGGCGGCGAGGTCGATCTCGGCGCCGTCCTCGAGCCTGAAGCTCTCGTTCGCGTAGTCGGTCGCGATCCGCTGGAGCTTCTTGCCGTTCTGGTTCGCGACGATCAGGTGGCGCTGGTCCGGCGTCGGCCAGGCGGCGTGCGCCTGGGTGCCGACGTCGATGCACTCGAGTGGCTTGCGCTTCTCCGCGTCCAGGAAGACCACGTGCCCGGTCGCGAGGTACGCGATCACGGCGTGGGTGTTGCCTGAGGGCCGGTCGTCGTCGCCTCCGTTGAAGACGAGCATGTGCGGGCGTAGCGGCGTGGTCCCGGTTCGCTTCTCGCAGAAGCCCCCCACCTTGCTGCCGAGGTCGATCTTCTCGGCCACCGCCGAGCGGGCGTTGTCGGTGAGCTCGTCGCCGTCGAAGATATGCAGCGTTCCCACGCCCGTCCCGAGCCTGTCCTCCTGGTCGATCAGCCAGACCTCGTACGAACCCGGCTCGCCTCTCTCGCCGGATCTCGCGCCGGTCGTCCCCACGATTGCCACGGCGACCGTGCAGACGAGCGCCACCAGTGCCACGAGCATCATGCGCGGCTTCATTCGAGTCCCCCCGGGTGTTTGCGAGCACAGCTTGACCGGTCACGGACCGTAGCTAAGAGCGCTGCAGGAACCAGCCTCCACCGACCAGGTCGCGGAATACCACCAGATTACGCCCGTCGGTGAGGACGACCTCGAAGTAGCGGCGCCGCAGCGGCCGCGCGGTCCACCAGCGATCCTCAACCACCCACTCCTCGCGCACGGTGTCGACCTCCGCGCCGGCGACCGTGCGCGGCAGCCCTCCGTCGCCGGGAATGACGGCGGTGGGCTTGGGAGACCCGAGCCGGCGCGACCTGCCGGGCGTCACCGCAGGGAGGCGCTCATGACGCCGGGGCGTCCGGGAACGGCGCCAGCACCGCGCGGCGCTCCGGGATGCGAGAGTCGGGGTCGAGGTCGAGCACGCGCAGGGCGGCCTCCCCGCCGGCGGCCTGGCGAGCCTGGCGAACCGCCTCGCCGAGGCGGCCGCGGCGGACCGCCGCGGCCTCGTCGAGCAACCGCCCCTGATCCTGGGCCGGGGGGCCGAATGCCTCCACCTCGAGCGCCAGCGACTCGGACGGGGCCGGCAGCTCCGCAAGCTTGGGCCCCAGCGCGAGCCGGATCCGGGCGGGGTCGGCGCTCGCGTGGCGCAGCGTGACCGCCGTGCGCCAGGTGCCGCCGGCCACGAAGCGCGCCGACACGGCGAGCGCGCGCAGCGAGCGCCCACGCCGCTCGCGCCGGGCCAGTACGCGCGCGATCAGCAGCTCGAGCGCCCGCTCCAGCTGCTGGCCCGAAGCCGCCTCGGGCAGCTCGAGCCGCTCGCTCACCGGCTCGGGCGGGCGGCGCGGCTCGAGCGGCAGGTCGCGCCCGCGGGCGAGGTCGAGCGCGAGCAGGCCGGGATGCCCGAAGCGCTCGGAGACGGCGCGGGCGGGCAGGCCGGCGACGTCGCCGAGCGTCCGCAGCCCGAGCTGCTCGAGCACCTCGGGCAGAGCCTGCAGCTCGGGCCTGGTGCGCAGGATCCCCACGGGCAGCGGGGCGAGGAAGTCGCGCAGTGCCGCCTCCTCGACGACCACCGCGCCGGACACGAAGACCGGCCCGGTTCCGTGAACGGCCGCGCCGGGGCTGCGGCCGCGCCGCCGCGGGCGCGCCTGCAGCGCCGCCGCGTATGCGGCGAAGCGGCTCGGCGCCGCTCCGAAGCGCGCGCCGGTCCCGAGCTTGCGCCGGGCGGCGGCCAGCACCCCGGCCAGGTCGCCGCCATGGATGCCCTCGAGGCCCGCGGTCTCGAAGAAGGCGGCGCCCGCCTGATCCGACTCCACCGCCGCGCCGATCCCCTCCACCCTGTCGAGCACGTTGTTCCAGAGCGAGCGAACCCCCTCGGGGTCGGGCGGAACGAGCCGCAGGGCGGGGCAGCGCGACATCGCCTCTCCCAGCCTCATCCCGCGCACGATCCCGTACGCCTCCGCGGGCGCCGACACCTCTCCCACCAGCTGCTCGCGCCCGGCCTCGGGCGCCAGCGCGGCCGGCTCGGAGATGAGCGCGCGGCGATCCCCGAGCGCGGCGAGGAGCTCGAAGCGGGGATAGAGGACGCAGACGATCATGCGAACACATGTTCGCATCCAGGGCGGCGGGACGCAAGACGGGTTGCAGCTCGGCACCCTGGTCGCCGGCGTCACCTTCCGATGGACACGTTGTCGGGGGCCTCCCAAAGGCTGTACCCGTCGTGCGTGCCGAACGCGTACCAGAACCCGTGCAGCTTCCCGCCGACCGACTCGATGTACGCCTGAGCGGCCTTTCGACGATCCTCGGGGTTGCCGATGAGCCTGGCCCAGGTCTCCGGCGTGTAGCTGAACCTCGATAGATAGAGCGGCATCGTTCCCTCCCGGTCGTTGTTGTCCTTAGCGGTGCTCCAGCGCCTGCACGCGGCGGACGAGTCCAAGAATCAGTTCGAGGAGGACGTCGGTGGTCGCGACCATGCGGCGCGGGCACAGCACAACCTCGAGCTCTCCCTTCTGCCTGTCGACCGTCGCGATCGGCACGCACTGCTCCGGCGGATCGCACGGTTCGACGGCGGCCGCTGTCGCACAGCGCCATGGCTACTTCGGCTGACGACCCGGCGAGGACCGCTTCGGTAGCGGGGCTCGGCCGAGGAGGCTCGGCCCGCCCCGGACGGACCTCGAGCGTGTAGGTCTCGCGCACGAAGCGGGCGGGCTCACCCTCGTCCTCGGGGCGCTCGGCGTAGGCCAGGCAGATCGTGGTTATCTCGGAGTCGACCGGTTTGCCGCATGGGTCGCCGCGGTCATCGATCGGCTGGCGCGGATCGGGCATCTCCCGTCTCTCCGGCACCACGATCTCGCGGCCAAGCCCGTCGATCGCGATTCCCGGCTCGATGACTACTCCGCCGCTGCCGGATGGCGTCACGCCGAGACCGCAGACGACCCCCCAACCGTGCAGCCGGCGACTGTCGGAGCGGCGCCCGCCCAAGAAATAGGACTGTTCCGCCTCGAGGACCTCCGCGGTCAGGAGCTGGCCGATGGAGTACGTCGGCCGTCGCGGCGCCTTCGGCATGGGGAAGTGATTTGGCCTCACCGGCGCAGTTCCTGCCCGCGCTCTCGTCGCTCGGGCTTACCTGACACCCGGACTTGCGCAGGCAGGCGATAGCGATAGCCACGGCCGACCGGCCGCCGGCCGTCATGGCGCGGCTCAGATGCATGGAAAGCGCAACGACTAGCGGCCGAGCATCAGACCTCCTGCGGAGAGGACGGCAGTCGTCTGTGTCCTCAGATAGGGTCCGCCAGAAGCCCGTAGCGGGCTTCAGCCGAGGGGGCGGCTGTCAGGTCAACGGAGGCGAGCGTCGAGGCATCCGTTCCTCCCCTCGTCCGCGCGACCGCCACGTGGAGGGACGAGATTGAGGGAACGAATCATGTCTGACTCAAGGCAGGAAGCCGCAGCTGTCGAGCAGTCACCACAACAGCGCCAAAGGGCTCGTATCGCCGGCTGGCTCATGGCCTTGACGTTTCTCACGTCCATCCCCGCCGCGCTCATTCTCTACGACCCGGTGCTCAACGACACCGACTACATCCTCGGCGCCGGCGACGACACCCGCGTCACGCTGGGCGCCCTCCTCGAAATCTTCCTGATGATCGGCAACGTCGGCACGGCGGTCGTGATGTTTCCGATCCTCAGGCGATACAGCGAAACCCTCTCGCTTAGCTACGTCGCCTCGCGCACAATCGAGGCGACGATCATCGGGGTCGGCGCGATCAGCCTGCTCTCCGTCGTCACCCTGCGCGACGACCTGGCCGCGTCCATCGGCGCGGACGGAACCTCGCTCGACATCGCGGGGCAGACCCTGGTCGCGATCCACGACTGGACATTCCTGCTCGGGCCGGGATTCTGCGTCGGCGTCAACGGCATCCTGCTCGGCTGGCTGATGTACCGCACTGGATTGATGCCGCCACGGCTCGCGATGCTGGGCGTCATAGGCGGTCCGCTGATCTTCGTGTCGTCGATCGCGGTCCTGTTCGGCGCCTACGAGCAGGACGGCCTGCACGCCCTCTTCTCGGTGCCCGAGGGCGCCTTCGAGGCGGTGTTTGCGATCTACCTGATCGTCAAGGGCTTCAGGCCCTCACCGGTCCTCGCCAGCGCATCGACTGCATAGCCGCTTTGGACGAGCACTGCGCGCGCTCGCGGCGTCCCGCTCACCGCGCATTCGAGAGCGCGGACGGCCCGCTGAGAGTGGCGCCTGTCCACAATCTGGGCACATCGGCCCGCGCGTCGGGCCGTTCAGCGGCTCGCCCGCGGGCGTGGCCCCGACCACTCCGCGAAGTGCGGACTGGCGGCGTCGCGGCATTACAGCCGCGACGCCGACTGCGTCCGATGTCGCGGGTTTCGGACGGCGCCCCGCTACCGCGAGCCAGCCCCGGCTCGCGGCGTCCGGGGAGCTATCCGACTACTGGTCCTGCTTCGATTGCTCCTCGCCGTCTTTGGACTCGGGCGCCTCCTTCGGAAAGCCGCCCTCGGTCTCCGTGTCCGGCTCGCCGGGCTTCGGATCCTTCTCGTCGGCCTCGTCGGGCCGGTCCTGCGTGAATTCGCTCATGCGGCTCGTCTACCCGGCACCGACGCGAACAGTCCGGTGGGGGCGGCCGGCCACGCTTGTGCCCCGAGGCAGCAGCCGTAGCGGTGATTGGTCGTTGACCCCGGTTCCTGCGAATCAGCGCCGAAGCTAGATCACATCTCCCTGGTGCGAACCGCAGCTGGCGCGCACGCGAGTCTGTTGCCTCGGATGGGACGGTCACGTTGTCGGGTACGGCAGAGAGATCGATAAGCGGAACGGTGAGGTGCTGCTTCGATTCCGGTTTCGACGAGCCTTTCTACATCGTGGCGGGCGGCGAGCGCGGGGAATCGGTGAGATGAGGACAATTTCATCCTGCAGTGGTGTCTCTTGCCGGAATTCCTGATCTACGGCTCTCTCCGTGTCGAGGTCGAGGACGGCGATGACGTCGACGACGACCGCAGGGCGCTGGGTGCAACCGCGTCATCACTTGGTGAAGCCTCCTGCTCCAGATAGACGCACACAGGGATGAGCCGGCCGTGGCCGGAGATCGAGCCTGACGAGACCGGGCTGCTTGATGTCGGCGATGGTCACCGGATCTACTGGGAGGCCTGCGGCGCGCGTGGTGGCAAGCCGGCGGTGGTCCTGCACGGCGGCCCGGGCTCGGGCTGCGGCCCCTCGTGGCGCCGACTGTTCGACCCGCAGGCCTATCGCGTGGTTCTGTTCGACCAACGCGGTTGCGGCAGGAGCGCTCCGCACGCGAGCGAGCCGGACGTCGACCTGGCGACGAACACGACGCACCACCTCATCGCGGACATCGAGCGGCTGCGGCGCCATCTGTCGATCGACCGCTGGCTCGTGCTCGGGGGCTCGTGGGGGTCGACGCTAGCCCTGGCGTACGGCGAGCGCCATCCCGACCGGGTCACCGAGATGGTGCTGTTCTCGGTGACAATGACGACGCGCCGCGAGATCGAGTGGGTCACGCGGGACGCCGGCCGCTTCTTCCCGGCGCAATGGAGGCGGTTTCGGGACGGCGTCCCGGGTCCGGAGCGCGACGGCAGCCTCGTCGAGGCCTACAACCGGCTGCTGCTCGACCCGGACCCCGCGGTGCACGAACAGGCGGCACGGGACTGGTGCGCGTGGGAGGACGCGCACGTCAGGACGCGGCCCGACGACCCGCCGGACTCGCGCTACGACGATCCCGTCTTTCGCCTGGGATTCGCACGGCTCGTGACGCACTACTGGTGCAACGCCGCATGGCTGCCAGATGGCGCTCTGCTCCGTGACGTCGAAAAGTTGGCCGACATCCCGGCCGTCCTGATCCACGGGCGCCTCGACCTGAGCTCGCCGTTGGACGTGCCGTGGACGCTCGCAGAATCGTGGGACGCCGGCGAGCTCGTGGTGGTCGATGACGTCGGCCACTCTCGCGGCCCCGCCATGACGACGGCGCTGATGGCGGCCACCGACCGGTTCGCCACGTGATCACGCCCTCACGGGGCGCCGGTTCGCCGGTGGTGCTCAGACGAGCCCGGCCACCAGGCTCGCCGCCCCGGTGCAGAGCACGAGCGCGAGCGCGATCCCGAAGAAGCGCTCTGGGTCGAGTCGCCGGAAGGCGACCGCCCCGAGCACGTGTCCGGCGAGCACGAGGCCGAGGAGCGGCGCCACGACGCCCGCGTCGAGCGAGCCGCTCCCCTCGGCGGCGACGAGCACGACCCAGCCCGCGAGGTTGAGCGCGAGGAAGCTCGCCGCGAGCGAGGCGCGGAACTCGGCCGGCCGCACCCCATGGGCCTCCAGCCAGAGGACGATCGGCGGGCCGCTCACGCTGATCGAGGTGGTGAGCGTCCCGCTCAGGAACCCGACCGCCCAACCGGCCGCCGGCGGCAGCTCGGCCCGGCGCTGCTCGCCGGTCGCAGCCCGCCGCGCGAGGAGCTGCCACGCCCCCGCTGCGATCACGGCGACGCCGACGATCACCTGAAGCGCCTCCTTCGAAAGCGCGGAGAGCAGCACGACCCCCACCACAAGCCCCGGCAGAGCGGCGATCAGCATCGGCGCCACGCGCCGCCAGTCGGCGTGCCAGCCGCCCTCCACAAGCACGAGCAGGTTGAGCGCCAGCCCGAGCACGAGCATGGTGCCGACCGCCTCCTCCGGCTCCAGCACGGCGAACAGCGCCGGCGAGAGCACGAGCGCGAAGCCGAAGCCGGTCGCGGACTGGATGAAGGCGCCGACCAGGGCGGCGATCGCCGCCAGCCCCATTAGTCGATCGTCACCAGGTCCTTCGGGAAGCCGGTCAGGATGTCGGGCTCGCCGTCGCCGACGATCACGAGGTCCTCGATCCGCACGCCCACGTCGCCGGGCACGTAGACGCCGGGCTCGACGGTCACGGCGGTGCCGCTCTGGAGCTCGCCCTCGGCCGTCTTGCCGAGCCTGGGCGCCTCGTGGACCTCGAGCCCGACGCCGTGGCCGAGCCCGTGGCCGAAGTGCTCCGCGTGGCCGGCCGCGTCGATAATGTCGCGCGCCACCGCGTCGACCCCCGCGCAGGACGCGCCGGCGCGCACGGCCGCGAGCGCCTCCTCCTGCGCCCGCCGCACGAGCTCGTATATCTCGAGCGCCGAGTCGTCGAGCGGCCCCGTGGCAAACGTGCGCGTGCAGTCCGAGCAGTAGCCGTCCACCTGGGCGCCCATGTCGACGACGACAAGCGTCCCACGCGGGATCTCGACGTCGCGGGGCTCGGCGTGCGGGAGCGCGCCGTGCGCGCCCCCGGCCACGATCGGCGGGAACGAGGGACCGTCGGCGCCGCGGTCCTCCATGAACCTGGCAAGCGCGATCGCCACCTCGCGCTCGGTGCGTCCGGCGAGCCCCTCCGTCGCGGAGCGATTCGTAGGCCTCGGTCGCCAGCTCCGCGGCCGCGCGCATGGCGGCCACCTCGGAGGGGTCCTTGACGGCGCGCAGGTCCTCGACGAGCCCACCGGCCGCCACCAGCTCCACCCCGTCGGGGAGCTTCTCGCCCAGCTTGGCGTGCGAGGAGACGCTCATGTGCCCGTCGTCGAAGCCGGCGCGACCGCGCAGCCGCTCGGCGAGACCGGCGAGCATGTCCCGCCCGATCTCGTGCGACTCGTAGCCCTGCACCTGCTCCGCCGCCTGCTCGACGTAACGGAAGTCGGTGAGGAAGAGCCGCTCGTCCGGCGTGACGACGCAGGCGCCGTTCGTCCCGGTGAAGCCGGTGAGGTAACGCACGTTCACGAGGTTCGTGACGAGCAGGCAGTCGAGCCCGCGCTCCTCGATCAGGCCCACGAGCCGGTCGGTCCTCGCCTCTACGAGCCCCGCCGCCTGCACGTTCATCCCTGCATCGCCTCCTTGAGCATCGCGAGCGCTTCACGGTACCCATCCACACCCTTGCCCTGCACGCAACCGATGCAGAGGTCGCGGATCACCGACACGCGCCGCCACTCCTCGCGCTCGTCGACCGCCGAGAGGTGCACCTCGACGGCGGGCAGCGCCGCCACCTCGAGCGCGTCATGGATCGCCCAGGAGTAGTGCGTCCAGGCCCCTGGGTTGAGCACGAGGCCGTCCGAGCTCTCCCCCGCACGGTGCAGGAACTCGCAGTACTCGCCCTCGTGGTTCGACTGGTAGAAGCTCGCCTCGAGGCCGAGCTCGCGCGCGAAGCCCTGCACTTTGACCTCGAGCTCCTTCAGCCCGATGCCGCCATAGTGCGCGGCCTTGCGCTGTCCGAGCACGTCGAAGTTGACGCCGTGCAGCACCTCCACGCGCCTCTTCACCCCGCGTGCACCTCCTCGACCGCGGCGCGCAGCATCTTCGGGTCCGGCTCGTGCCCCGGGGTGACCTCGCCGGGCGCCTGAACGAGCACGAACGGCACCCGCCCGCCCGCGCGCTTCTTGTCGCGCTCGACGAGCTCGAGCACCTCGTCCACCGAGGCCCCGCCGAAGGTGAGCGGCAGGCCGCGTGCCGCCAGCAGGTCCGCGACCTCCGCGCGCAGCGGCTCGCGGCCGGACAGCCGCAGCGCCACGAGCAGCCCGATGCCGACCGCCTCGCCGTGGCGGTAGCGCGCGTACGAGGTGGCGGCCTCGATGGCGTGGCCGACCGTATGGCCGAGGTTCAGCACCTGACGGCGCCCGGCGTCGCGCTCGTCGGCGGCGACCACCGCGAGCTTCGTGCGGAGGCAGCCCATGATCACCTCGGCATCGACCTCCTCCCCCCTGCGCACGCGCGACCACAGCGGCCCTCCGGCGATCAGCGCGGTCTTCACGACCTCCACGTAGCCGGCGCCGAGCTCCTCGGGCGGGAGCGTGGCGAGCAGAGCCGGATCGCAGAGGACGGCGGCGGGCTGGTGGAACGCGCCCGCGTAGTTCTTGCCCTCCGGCAGGTCGACCCCCGTCTTGCCGCCGTAGGCCGAGTCGACCTGGGCCACGAGCGTCGTCGGCACCTGCACGTGGGGCATCCCGCGCTGGTACACGGCCGCCGAGAAGCCGGCAAGGTCGCCGACCACGCCGCCTCCGACCGCGACCACGAGGTCGCCCCGCTCGGCGCCCGCCGTGGCCAGCCGGCGCAGCACCGACTCGGCACCCGTCAGCGTCTTGTGCTGCTCCCCCGGCGGGATGACGATCCGCTCGTCGCCCTCGAAGGGAACGGCGCGCGCCACGTTCTCGTCGGTCACCACGAAGCGCCGTCTCGCGCGCGGGTAGAAGAAGCCGGAGGCCACGAGGCCCGCGCCGAGGAAGACCGGGTAGTCGCCTGAGGCAGCGGACGCCCACACGAGTCGCGTGCCGGCCGGGGCCTCGGCGAGCGCCTCGAGCGCCGGCAGCGCGCGCCGGATGCCCTCGCGCTGGCCGGGCGGGACGATCACGTCGGCGACCGACTCGTAGAGAGCCGCGCGGTCGGAGTGCAGCTGGGCGAAGCGGGCGGGATCGCGCGCGAGCGGACGGCCGTGGTTCGACGCTCGCCGCCACGCCTCCTCGGGCTCGACCTCCAGGTGCACGACGGTGTGCGCGGCGAGCGCATCGCGCACGCGCTCGGAGGCGAGTGCTCCGCCGCCGAGGGCGACCACCCGGGCATCCGGCCGCTCGAGCAGCTCCAGCACCACCTCTTCCTCGCGCGCGCGAAAGGCGGGCTCCCCCTCGCGGTCGAAGAACGACTCGATCGGCTCGCCGAGCCGCTGCTCCAGCACGCGATCCGAATCGAGTGCCTCGGATCCCAGCCCGGCGGCCAGCGCCCGCGCGCCGGTCGACTTGCCGGCCCCCATGAAGCCAACGAGAACCAGGGCCCTGCCGGCTATCCGCGCCTCCAACCGATGCGGTCCTCGTAGGCGCGCAGCGCCGCGCGCACGTCGTCCAGATGATCGCCGCCGAACTTGTCGCGGTACGCGGAAGCGAGCACCAGCGCCACCATCGCCTCGCCGACCACCCCGGCGGCGGGCACTGTGCAGGAGTCGGTGCGCTCGCGCAGCGCCTGCGCCGGCTCCTTCGTCTCGGTGTCGACCGAGCGCAGCGGCTTGGTGAGCGTCGGCAGCGGCTTCATTGCGCCGACCACCACCAGCGGGTCGCCGGTCGTCATGCCCCCCTCGAGCCCGCCGGCGCGGTTCGTCTCGCGGTAGTAGCCGCGCTCGTCGGAGAAGAAGATCTCGTCGTGGGCGAGCGAGCCCACTCGCTCGGCCAGTCCAAAGCCGTCCCCGATCCCAACGCCCTTCATCGCCTGAATCGACATGATCGCGCCCGCCAGGCGGCCGTCGAGGCGCTCCTCCCAGGAGATGTGGGAGCCGATGCCCGGGACGAGCCCGAAGGCGATCACGCCGAACACGCCGCCGAGCGACTCGTTCGCCTTCCGCGCGGTGTCGATCTCGGCGACCATTTCCTCGCTCGCCGCCGGGTCGAGGCAGCGGACCGGCGACTCGTCGACGGTGTCGAAGTCCTGCGGCCTGAGCCCGTCCCGCTCCGGCGCCTCGACGCTCCCGATGCGCGTGACGTGCGAGCGGACCTCCACGCCGAGCGCCCGGAGGAACGTCTTGGCCAGCGCGCCGGCGGCCACTCGCGCGGCGGTCTCGCGCGCCGACGCGCGCTCGAGCACGTTGCGCACGTCGCTGAAGCCGAACTTCTGGATGCCCGCGAGGTCGGCGTGCCCGGGCCGCGGCAGGTGGACCTCCTCGACCTCTGCCTCCACCGGCCAGGGGTTCATCCGCTCCTCCCAGTTCTGGTAGTCGCGGTTGACGATCCTGAGCGCGACGGGACTCCCGAGGGTGCGCCCATGGCGAACGCCGGAGGTGACCTCGGCGCGGTCCTTCTCGATCTTCATGCGGCCGCCGCGGCCGTGGCCGAGCTGCCGGCGCGCGAGGTCACGGTCGATGTCCTCGGGCCTGAGCTCGAGGCCCGCCGGCAGGCCCTCGACGACCGCGGTGAGGCCCGGGCCGTGGGATTCGCCGGCGGTTACGAAGCGGAACGACATGGCGTCCACACCCTACGCACCGGCCTGCACCTCGGCGATGGTCAGGGGCGCATGCGCGGCGATCGCGTCGAAGTCGGCGTCCCGGTGGAGCACCGTCGCGCGCGTCCTGATCGCCACGGCGGCGATCAGGCAGTCGGGCAGCCGGCGGATCGTCGTGCCCTCACGCCGACAGGCCCGGTAGAGCGCGGCGGCCGCCTCGTGGTCGGAGGGCTCCTCGAGCGGGAGGAACTGACACCGATCGAGCAGACGGCGCAGCTCAGCGGCCTGATGCTCGTCGCGCGCGCCGGCAAGGATCTCGAGGACCACGAGCCCGGTTGTAGCGAGCGGCTCATCGGCTTGGATCGCAGCGGTCAGCCGGCGATCGACGGGACTACCGGTGGCGCGCTGGAACTCGATCCAGGCCGAACTGTCGACCAGGATCACGACCGTTGCCGCAAGTAGCCGCCGCGCAGCTCCTCGAGATCGCCGTCCCAGCCACTGCCTCGCATGGCGAGTGCCTCGTCCCGGCTCATGGGCTCGACGTCGAGCCGGCGCAGGGCGAGATCAATCGCGCTGCGCTTGGTGCTGAGCCCGTAGCGGCGCATAACGCGCTGAACGAGCTCTTCGTCAATCTCGACGTTGGTGCGTGCTATGTGTAGACCATACACCTTTGCCACACCTGCGTCCGGGAGAGCCAGCTCGGGCGCCCCTTAGGCCGAGTCCTCGGTGAGCGCCAGCGTGTTGCCGTCGGGATCCTTGACCCAGGCCGCCCTGAAGCGGCCGGAGTCGAAGACGCCGCGCTCGTCGGTCTTGATCCCGGGCTGGTCGTACTGCTCGAAGACCACGTCCCGCGACGCGAGCTCGTCCAACAGCTGGTCGCGGATACGGCCAGCACCGCCTGGACCCTGCAGTCGCTCAATCCCATCGGAGCCTCCTTTGTGTGTGATTTTCCGGCCGGACTCACTCGCCTTCGAGTCGGTGGGGCCCGTCCTGCGGTCGCACGCACACAAGCACCACGTCCGCCCGCTCGACGACGGCCTGGTTGCTGTCCACGACGTGGACGGATCGGTTAGCGAGCGGCGAGCCGGCTCGCCCGCCCGGCGCTCCGCGGGGACAGGAGGATGGAGGTTTGGGTGTCCTCTCCTTCGCAGAGGCCGGTGATGACCGCCTCGGCGATCGCGCCGACACCGACGATGCCAAGGTCAGCCGGTGAGGAGGACCCGAGGAACAATTTCCTGTGGACCTACGTCGAGGCCACCGCCGCGTGGTGGGTCATGCGGCAGAAGCATGACGACCTGATTGGGACGTCGGCGCGGGCGAGGGCGACGTCGAGCTGCTGCTTGACGATCCGCGCCGGCTCGTGCTTCCCCAGGCGAATGAGGCACTCGTGGTAGCCGTGCAGGCTCCACACGTTCCCCGGGTGCCAGGACGAGCGCGGGATCGACGGGTCGTAGCCCAGATCCTCGGCGTAGACGGCCTCGGCCTCCTCGACCCGACCCTGCTCGAGCAGCAACGCGCCGTAGGCGTGGCGCGTGGGCTGCATCCAGCCCCACGGCTCGTCGTACGGCAGCGCGTCGTCGAGCGCGATCGCCCGGCGCAGGTGCTCGAACGCCGCGTCGAACTGGCCGCGCCGGTACTCGAGCTCGCCGTCGAGCATCGCCCCGGCGACGGCGAGGATGTCCTGGCACGTGTTGTTGAACAGGTAGCGCGAGTCGGGCACGCGCGCGAGGGCGGCGAGGAACGCGTCGCGCGCCGCCTCGGCTTCCCCCATCCGCCCGGTCGCCGCGTACGCGACGCCCTGCGCGTAATGCGTCATCGCCGTCGTGGTGGAGTAGAGCTCGGTGTCGCCGGGCAGCGACAGCGCGAGGATGTCCTCCCACATCCCGAAGCGGATGAGCACGTGCAGTCGCATCGGGATGAACGCCTCGAGGTAGTCGGCCATCGGCGGCTGCTCGATCCGCAGCAGCTCCTCGGGCAGCGAGGCCTCGAGGTCGGCGGCGACGCGCAGCGCGACCTGCGACCGGCCTAGGAACATCGCCCCGTAGATCGCGAAGTGGCGGTCGTGTGCGTGGTAGAGCGCGTAGAACCCGACCCGGCCCTCGCGCGCGACGTACTTCTCGTTGACCTCGATCGCGCGCAGGTTCCAGTCGAGGGTGCTCTGGTAGTCGCCGCACTGCACGTCGATGTGCGTCGGCATGTGCACGAGGTGGCCGGCGTCGGGGACGAGTGAGCGCAGCTCGTCGGCGACCAGCAGCGCCTGCTCGGGGAATGGCGACATCTCCATCAGGTGCACGTAGAGGTGCGGGAGTCCGGGGTGCGTGCGACCGCCGGGTTGCTCCAGTGCGCGCTCGAGCACCTCCTTGGCCTCGAGCGTCGCCGCATCCTCGGGCGGCAGGCCCGTGTAGCGATCCCACAGCGCCCACGGCGTGAGGTTCATCAGCGCGTCGGCGAAGAGCGCCGCGACGTCGAGCTCGTCGGGATATGCGCGATAGACGTCACGCATCGCCTCGGCGTAGTCAGCGTTCCACGCGACGAGGTCGGCTGAGGGGTCATTTGCCTGGTAGCGGCTCGCGAGCGCCTCGACGAGCGCCCGCTCGACCGGCGCGGCGCGGTCCGCGCACGCGCGCGCCGCCGCAACCTCGTCGCACGCCTTCTCGAGCGAGGCCGCGAGGTCGACCGGGTCGAACGCCTCCCACTCCTTGTTGTAGTTCGGCCCGATCGCGTAGGCGATGCCCCAGTGGGCCAGCGCGAAGCCGGGGTCGTGCTCGAGCGCGCGCTCGAAGCACCGGATCGCCTCCTCGTGGTGGAACGCGTAGGACCACACGAGTCCGCGGTCGAACCACGTCTGTGCGCTCGTCGAGGCCGTCGACGTCCCGCGCGTGTAGGTGCCGAGATCGAAGTAGGGCTCCATCGCTGCCGCTCCCGTCCTGGAGTCTCCTACATGAGAGCCCGCCCGCGCCCAGGCCGATGAGTTTTCGATACTGCAGAGGTCAACACTGCCATGACGACGATGCACGTGCTTGAAACCGCCGAGGTCGACATCGCCTATGACGTCGATGGCCCCCTGCCCACCGCCGACGGGCGCCCACCGCTGTTCATGATCGGTCAGCCCATGGACGCCAGTGGCTTCGCCACGTTGGCGTCGCATTTCCCCGACCGAACCGTGGTCACTTATGACCCGCGCGGCCTCGGCCGCAGCACCCGCAAGGACGGCCGGGTCGATAATGCGCCCACGGTCCAGGCGGACGACGTGCACGCCGTGATCGAGGCGCTCGGCGCCGGCCCGGTCGAGATGTTCGCGAGCAGCGGGGGCGCGGTGGCCGCGCTCGCCCTCGTGGCGGCCTATCCCGACGACGTGAGCACCCTGGTGGCACACGAGCCGCCGCTCATCCCGGTGCTCCCCGACGCCGCGGCGGCCGAGCGCGCCCGCGCCGGCGTTCGCGACGCGTACGAGGCCAAGGGGTCGGGCGCCGGCATGGCGGCCTTCATTGCGATGACGTCCTGGAAAGGCGAGTTCACCGACGAGTACTTCGCGCAGCCCCCGGCGGATCCCGCCCAGTTCGGGATGCCGACCGAGGACGACGGCTCCCGCGACGACCCGCTGCTATCCGACCGGTCCTGGGCGGTCAGCAGCTATCGCCCCGACGTCGACGCGCTGGCCGCGGCGCCCACGCGCGTCGTAATCGCCGTGGGCGAGGAGTCGCTGGGCACGTTCACCGGACGCACGGCGGTGGCAACCGCCGAGCTGCTCGGTCAGCAGGCAACCGTGTTCCCAAGCCACCACGGCGGCTTCCTCGGCGGCGAGTTCGGATACGCCGGCCAACCCGAACCCTTCGCGCGCAAACTGCGCGACGTCCTCGACGACGACAACTGACCGGGCTGAGGCCTCCGGGGCGCCGAACAGGCGCCTCAAAGGCCCGGTGCCAAACTAACGCCGTGGTCCTGCATGCCTCCAGCCGCGAGGCGCGGAGCAGTCGGTGAACCCGGGGTCGGCCGATACCCCGGTCATCAGGACACCCGACCAGCGGCTACGCGTATTCGTCAGCTCGACGCTGGTCGAGCTGGCCGACGAGCGGCGCGCCGCCGCGGCAGTCATCTCGGCGCTCGGGCTCACCCCTGTGATGTTCGAGCAAGGCGCGCGACCGCACCCTCCGCGAGACCTCTATCGGGCCTACCTGTCTCAGAGCGACATCTTCGTGGGCGTCTACTGGCAGAGCTATGGGCAAATCCCATCTGGCCTGGAGATCTCGGGGCTGGAGGAGGAGTTCGAGCTGTCGCACGATCTGCCTCGACTGCTGTATACGAAGGAGCCGGCGCCCGATCGCGAGCCCCGCCTCGAACACCTGATATTCCGGATCAGTCAGGAGGCCTCCTACCGCACGTTCGAAACCTCCGATCAGCTGGAGCGGCTGCTGCGCGACGACCTCGCGACCGTGCTGAGTGAGCGCTTTGCCGCCGGCCGTGCCGCCGGGGCTGGTCCGGGGTCGGCGCGCCGTCCTCACCCCGTGCCGGCAGGGACTACATTGCTCGTGGGACGCGAGCGGGACATCGAAGAGGTAGCCCGCCTCATCCAGAGCCCCGACATTCGGCTGGTGACATTGACCGGGCCAGGCGGAGTCGGCAAGACCAGGCTCGCCGTGGCAGTTGGCGAGCGCCTGGGCGATTGCTTCCGTGCCGGCACTGTCTTCGTCGCGCTGGAGACGATCACAGAGCCTGACATGGTCCTGGCCGCGATCGGCCGAGCGGTGGGCGCCGACCTGCGAACCGCTTCCCCGCTACAGGCTGTCATTGAACGGCTCGGCGACGGTGCGTGGCTGTTGATACTCGACAACCTCGAGCAGGCTTTGGACGTCGCACCCCAGCTCGACGAGCTACTGGCACTCTGCCCCGGCGTCACGATCCTGGCCACGAGCCGGCAGGTGCTGCGGCTGCGGGCGGAGCGGGAGTACGTCGTGCGACCGCTGTCGCTTCCGGACGACCCCGCGCTGACGGTCGAGGAGCTGGCGTCGACGCCCGCGGTGGCGCTCTTCGTCGACCGGGCCCGGGCCGTGCGATACGAGTTCGCCCTCACGGAGGACAACGCCGCCGCGGTGGCCGAGATCTGCCGTCGCCTCGAGGGCCTGCCGTTGGCCATCGAGCTGGCAGCCGCACGCATCCGCTTGCTCGAGCCAGGGGAGCTCTTGACCCGGCTGGCGACCTCGCTCGATGCGCTGGGAACGGGTCCGGTGGACCTCCCCGAGCGCCAGCGGAGCCTGCGGGCCACCGTCGAGTGGAGCGTCGACCTGCTGGACGAGGGCGAACGTAATCTGCTCGAGACCGCGGCGGTGTTCGTCGACGGCTGGACGATAAGCGCTGCCGCAGCAGTCGCCGAGCTGGATCCGGAGCTGACCCTCGACATGACCGAGGCGCTCGCCCGCCATAGCTTGATCAGCGTCGAGATCGGCGATCGAGGTCCGCGGCCGCGGATGCTCAACACGATTCACGCCTTCCTCGCGGAACGGCTTGCGGCGCGGCCCGACGTCTCCGAGATCCACCACCGCCATGCCGAGTACTACCGGTCCCTGGTCGAGCGGGCCGATCGCCCCCTGCGCAGCACCCCCCACCGCGAGTGGCTCGAGAGGCTGGAATCGGAGGCCGGCAACCTGGCGGCAACCGTGCGCTGGTACCTGGGTCATGACACAGGGCGTCTGCCGCACCTGTTCCGAGCGCTCGGTTTGTTCTGGGAGCTGCGCGATCGCATTGGCGAGGCCCGGCCGTGGGTCGAGCAGACGCTCCCCGGCGCGGAGTCGCTGCCTCCCGAGGCCCGGGCCGAACTGCTGTGGGTCGACCTCATAACCGCCAACGAGGTGGGTGACGACGCGGCGGCGCAGGCGGCAGGGCAGCGCCTGGCGCCGCTTCTGGCGGAGATCGACGATCCTCAATTGGAAGGTGTGGCCCGGCTTGGGCCTCGCGTGGATCCGGGCGAACGACGGCGACGACGAAGGTGCGCTCCGGGACGCGTTGGACGCCTTGGAACTGCTCCGCGCCCACGACGAGCCGTACTGGACTGGCGTAGCCGGTATAAGCGTGGGCGGCTTGGAGATCGCCACCGGCCGTTACGAAGACGCCCGGCGGCATCTGCTCGAGTGCCGCGAGCTGGCGGACCGATTCGGCTACGACTGGCTGGCAGCGTGGTCGCGGACACAGCTCGCCACCCTCGCCGTGGCGAGTGGCGAGTTGAATGAGGCTCGGGCACTGCTCGATGAAGGCCTGGGACTGAGCCTGACGATTCACAGCACCCGCAACCTGAGTCAGATCCTGGTCGGGTTCGCCCGTTTGGCACTCGCTGCGCGCGATCCGGAGCGGGCAGCGCGGTTGGCCGCGGCGGCCGAGGGGCTCCGGGAGCGCTGCGGGCATCGTTCATGGCCGGCGTTGCGGCGAGGCGAGGACGAGCTGAGAACGCAAATACGCGCGGCGCTGGGGCCTGACCGCTTCGAGGACGCGTTCTCCGCCGGAACCGAGCTGGACCAGCGGGAGGCCATTGCTGTCGCCCGGGAGCTGCAGGCCGATGGGGTCCCAACCTCCTGACAATGGTCCAAAGGTCGCTCCTCACCCGAGCGGCGGGGGCGGCGTGGCAAGGTCCGTTGCCAAGCACAACGACGCCACCACCTCCGCGTCTGTTGCGGAGTTCGCGCTTGAACCTCGGGCGCTCTCGCCGATCGTCCGCTGCAGCGACGAGCACGTCGGTGGTTCAGAGGCCTCCCTTAATGCGAGAGCAGCAGTCTGCTTTGGTCAGGGGGTGTCAGGACACCCTGCTTAGGTAGGACAGAAGGGCCAGCGCCCCGTATGTCATCCCATGTGAGGGGAGGGCGGCTCTCGCCGCCCTCCCCTCGTTCGCAGACGGGCGTTGCGTCCTTAGTCGTCGTCCTTGTCGTCGTCGTCCTTGTCGTCGTCGTCCTTGTCGTCGTCGTCCTTGTCGTCGTCGTCCTTGTCGTCGTCGTCCTTGTCGTCGCCGTCCTTGTCGTCGTCGGCCTTGTCGTCGCGTCCTTGTCGTCGGCCTTGTCGTCGCGTCCTTGTCGTCGGCCTTGTCGTCGCCGTCCTTGTCGTCGCCGTCCTTGTCGTCGTCGCCCTTGTCCCTCTTGCAGGCAGTGTCGGCTTTGCCCACAAATTGAACAGTCAGGTTAGAGGGGATTGCGACAGGGGCGGCCGTGACCAAATTACGGAATAACCCACTGATTTCAACGGGGCTGGCCGGGTCGGGAACTCCGAGGCCGGCGAAGTGTCGAGGCAACGGACCCAGGTTCCGGCCACATGCGCTTGAAATGATCGTGAAAGAAATGGTCGCTCTGTCGAAGGGGCTGCCGCGACGGTGCTCCAATTGGCCGTGACGATGTCGCTGACACAAACACTCCTGTGACGACGGCGACGATCTTGACGATCACCACGCTCGCAAGAATCCTTCTTACCAGCCTTCTTACCACGCCTTCTTAGCAGCCTTCTTAGCAGCCTGATCGACGAAGTAGATGATGCCGGTTCCAGGGTCGGGATTGCCCGGACTGTTCACAAGCCAGGAACCGGAAAAAGTCGCTACCTCGCCGGGCGCGGTTGTACTCCCGGCGACGCAAACCTGGGAAGGGGGTTCCATTTGAAAGTACTCCAAACTCCCAGTTTGGGTCATGATTCAGTGTGATCTGTTCGTCGACGCTGTCATCGATAAAGAGATTGGCGGCTTGTGCTGCCGGTACCAATGTCAGCGCCAACACGATTCCCAAGAAGAAGGTGAAGAAGTGTCGGAATGTCATAACGTCCTTCCCTTTGCGGAGTCCATCAGCTCTCCTTCGGCTCATGGTCAGGCGATCAGCGGCAAGACGACGCACATCGCTTGAGCGGCGCGACGTTGAATTTTGCAGATGACTCTCCTTTGGCCTCCTTCCGGGCGTATAACAAACGACTCCGGAAGGGCCGTAACTGTCGAGAGGCCCCGCAGGGATCCGAGCTGTGCTACGGCTCCTCCGCTTCCCGGCGATTATCCGCCCATGCCGACGCCGCTGTCAACCCGCCCGAACGGCGGCAGACGCTCTGACTTGAAATCGACTAACAACGCAAACCCGTGCCCCCAAATCCGTTGTCCCCGATCTCCGCGACCGGTTCCGCTCGTCGGGTCTCTACCACCTCCTCTGCATGGGCACCTTGGCGGTCGCAGGCTGCCGCGTCGAGGCAGAAGCGGCACTGCCGCTGGCAAGGCGAAAGGAGCAGTGGCCGGCTCGCGACCGCCGCCTGGCGAGGAATGCAGGCGCCGACCGATGTGGCGTTCGCGGCTCGTGGATCTCGTCCATTGCGGGCGTCGGACCAGCTTCTTAAGCCGAGGCTTCGTCCGAGAGCGGTCTCGCCTTGACTGCCTCGAACTCGCTCTCGGTGAGGGCGCCCTCCGCCCTCAGCCGCGCGATTTCCTTGAGCTGCTCGACGAGTTCCGCCGCTGAAGGGACGACGGCTCATCACGGCTTTCTCGCCCCGCGCCCGCCAGTTGACGAGTTGCGCAAACCGGCGGGCCCAGTAACCGGCGTCGGGATCAAGGGCCTCCACATGCGCCCATTCGTCGCCTTCGACCAGCACATACAGCTCACGGCTGTCGGTGAAGTGATCTTCAGGGCCTCCCGCCATCAAACCCAGAGGCCCGATCGCCAGGAAGCCAGCGGTCTTCAGTTCACGACAGACTTCGGACTGCGGGCCTGCACCCCTTGCCGGTTGCCGTCACATCAACCACGGAAGGGCGCGAGCCGAATGCTTAGGTCGCTCATGGCGAAGCGGTGCAGGTACCAGGCGCGGCCACGAGGGACTTGCTTGGCCTCGGCTCGGAGAAGCCCGGCGAACTCCCGCTTGAAGCCCAACCGCGGGTACTCCTGGATGACGCTCTGGCGGACTGCATCGGGTATCTCGTTGCTGCGTAGGCCGAACACATCGACGGCTGCGCCGGCAGATAGGAGGTAGGCCTCGGCACCGGATTCGAGGCCAACGCCGGGGGTGTAGTGCATGGCGATCGCGTTTGCAACGAGCTCGCGGATATCGGCAGGCACGCGGTGGCTGTCGGTGAACTCGCGTGCCAACGCGGCGCTGCGAACCGTGAAGTCGACGTCGGGCACCGGGCTCGGGATCCCGGTGTCGTGGAACATTGCAGCCAGGTACAGGAGCTCACGGTCGAACGTGATCCCGTGAAGTGCGGCGATGGCCGCGCCCCACGTGTAGGCACGACTGGAATGGTTGAGGAGTGCCGGTGTCAAGAGGTCCTGCGCGGCGACCTCGGCATCTCTTGCGAGAGGGGAGTCGGGAGGCACCAGGCTCGCCGGATCGATGGAACTCCGGCGTCCCGAGTGCATTCGGAGCACCATCGCGAGACGGCCGGCAAGAATGCTGAGCTCCCCCCGCAGCAGGGGCCGGGCAAGTGTTAGGCATTCCCGAGCGGTCAGCACTCCCCCGGTGCGTTCGGTCCATCCAATGGATCCGATCGGATCGGTGGGTCGTGGCTGGCTCATGGGGGCCTCTCAGTTCGGTGGTGTCGCGGTCAGGTGGCGGGGACAAGCACGCCGAGGAGTCACCAAGCCGGCGCCGGGGCCCGAGAGCCCTGGTCAGCATCTCAGTGTCGCCGAAAGGCGCGACCCGCGCTCCGCGACGGGGGACTCGCCCACGAGTGGCGCTGACGCTCAGCTCGCTCGCCGACTGTAAGCGGGAGCGGTTAGCGTGGCGCTCGCTCCGGAGGAGCGCGGTCGTGGCGATGCGGCACGGGATGACTACCGCTTCGAGGCATTGCGCCAACTCGGCCACAGCAACCTCGGCATCACATCCGTATACCTGCAGGGCATCGACAACGCCGAGATCATCGAGACCGTCTACGCCCGCCGCCAACCAATGATCCCCGTCAGCACATCCGCACCGCGCTGACCCCGCCCGCGCGACGCTGCTCGTCGCGCAAACCGAGAGCGCCGACCCCCTTGTCGAGGGAGAGCAACCTGCCCTGAGCCAGCGTTCAGGAATGTCCCCCGAGGTTCTGGATCGTTTGGGTCTTGCCACGGTCGGGGTAGACGACCGGCATGGAGACAACCGAGGCGGCCTTTGCTCGTCCGCCTGTCGTCAGTCAGACCGAGTGGGACGCGGCTCTGACGGCCCTGCTCGAGCGCGAGCGGAACGTCGCCGCCGCGATGCACGAGCTCGCCGCCGCACGGAAGCGCATGCCGATGGTGCGGCTGGAGCGCGACTACGCCTTTGAGGGTCCTGACGGGCGGCGGTCACTGCCCGAGCTGTTCGACGGGCGCAGCCAGCTGATCCTCTACAGGTTCTTCTTCGAGGAGGGTGTCGACGGCTGGCCCGACGCCGGGTGCGTCGGATGCTCGTCCTTCGCCGATGGCATCCCCGAGCTCGGCCTACTTCACTCTCGCGACATCACGCTCGCGATGGCCTCGCCGGCACCCCAAGCGAACCTACAGCGCTACGCCGAGCGCATGGGCTGGACCGACGTGCCCTGGTACACGATCTGCACCGAGCGGTTCTCGGCTGACTTCGGGGTCGACGAGTGGTTCGGCCTCAATATCTTCCTGCGTGACGGCAAAGACGTGTACCGCACCTACTTCCTCCAGCACGGGGCGATGGTCCAGTTCATCGGCAGCATCTGGAGCATGTGGTCGCTCACGCCCTACGGCGGCCAGTCCGACGACGAGGAGTTGCCCGAGGGCTGGCCGCGGGCGCCGCAGTCGTTCTGGTTCCGCCGCCACGACGAGTTCGACGAGCCGCCGCCGTCGGCCCGCCTGGGCATCGACGCGGACGATCGACCCTAGCTCCGTGCGATACGTCGCTGGACACCATCAGTAGCTCCCAACTCGCTTCGCCGCCTCGCTTGCGAGGGAGGCAGCGGCGTCGTGGGCTAGCGCGCTCTCGCCGCTATCGCTATTCGTCCTTCGCGACAGCGATTGGCTTTCGGCAGCAGCCCTACTGCTTTGCGTCCGGAAGCGACATCAAGCTCAACGGACGCGAGCCACAGCTGGCGCTCACGGCCCGAGGGACTGAAACGCGAGCGCTTCAGCGGCTCAAGGCCGCTGCCAGAGGGCGTTGACGATCTTCCACCCTTCAGGCGTACGCACGAGGTGCAGGTACTCGACGTACACGTTGGAGCGGACGGTCACGTTCGCGATCTCGCGGTGGACGTGGTCGACTTCGACTTCGAGCCGCCGATCAGGTAGGTCTCGCGTCTTTCCGATCCCCTCCGCCGTCCGCTCGATCATCTCCTGTGCCGTGAGCTTCTCCAATTCCCCGGGGGCAGGGGCGTCATCCGGCGATCGCTTCGCCAAGTCGGGATGGACGGCCCGCCTCATGCGGGCAGCGTCGCCTTCGAACCATCCTTCGAAGTAGTCGAGAGCCGCGCGCACAATCGCATCGCGCTCAGCGATCTTCGATTCCTCGTCAGGCACGACAGCATGGTAGCCGCGGTCAACATGCGGCGTTTTGGCTCCCCGGCCAAGAGGAACGGCCGATTCCGAGGCCGACCGAAACTGCGGACAGGTCCACTAGCTACGCAGGCAGCCCGACGCCGGCAGCCCCCTCATGGCTCCGCCACTTCCACCGCCGAGATTGGTATCGCCGCCGCGCTACTGGATCCGGCGCAAAGCAATCGCGACCCTGGCGAGGCCCACCTGACCGACTTGGACGACGAGCGGAAGCGCCACTCCGGCCCGACGCATGGCACCCGGTGCATAGGCACGACGTCGCGGTCTGCGAGCTCGCCATCGGTGGGAGCTCAAGCACCGTCGCTGTCGCAACGAGGCACAAGCAGGCCGGCTCCCAGACGGCCGCGCTGCTGAGATGGACGAACGGCAGCAGCACCCGGCTGCCGCCCGCTGGCTGCTGCTTCGTCTGCGAATGCGAGCGTGTCCGCGTCACTGGGGCGCGCGCCCGGCGGCGCCGGAAGACCGATACGTGAGCGCGGCAAGTCCCTGCTTTCGTTCCCGCGCGGGTCTTCGTGGCGGACACGCCGGGGACCGCTCTGCGCGGCGAGCAGGGAAGTCGCTGGCTCGCCGGCGTGGGTGGTCGACCGAGCGCCCGCGTGAGGGCGCGAGCCTGGCGAGGAGGAGGGGCAGCGGTTGTCCCAGGCTGAGTCCTGGCGAAGCAGAACCGCCGCTAGGCTCGGTTAATGAGTTCGCGGGCCGACGATCAACTGCCGGAGGCGGGCAGGCTCCCCACCGGTCGACTCGCGCGGACTGCGCGTGTCGGTGGGTTGGTGACGGGTCAGGGCCTGCGGTGGGCGGGGATGCGGACCGCCAACCGGGTCCGGACGCCCGAGCGTGCCGCCGCGGCCGAGAGGGAGCGGGCCGCGGCGCTGGTCGAGCAGCTTGTCGAACAGCTTGGGCAGCTGCGCGGCGCGGCGATGAAGGTCGGCCAGATGCTCTCGATGGTCGAGTTCGACGGCCTCCCGGAAGAGGAGCGGGACGAACTGCAGCGGAGCCTCGCCGCGCTCCGCGACGACGTCCCGCCGGTGCGGTTCGCGGACCTGGAAAAGCTGATGCGGCAGGAGTTCGGCGGGCCGCTGCGGCACGTGTTCCGCGACTTCGACGAGCGTGCGTTTGCCGCGGCCTCGATCGGCCAGGTCCATCGTGCCAGGACCGTCGACGGCGACGAGGTGGCCGTGAAGATCCAGTACCCGGGGGTCGCCGAGGCGGTCGACACGGACCTGCGCAACGCGACGCTACTGCTACCGCTGGTCAAGCGGCTCGCCCCGGGGCTGGACGCGAAGGCGCTCGCCGCGGAGATGCGCGAACGGATCGCAGAGGAGCTCGACTACGAGCTCGAGGCGCAGAACCAGCGCCGCATCGAGCGGCTGCTGCGAGGACATCCCTTCGTCCGAGTGCCCCGTGTCGACACGAGCCTCTCGACCCGGCGCGTGCTGGTGTCCGAGTACGTCGAGGGCGAGCGCTTCGAGGCCGTGCGCCGGGCCGACGAGGCGCGGCGCGACCGCTACGGCGAGATCGTCTTCCGGCTCTACTTCGGGTTGCTGTATCGCGACCGGATCGCGCTCGGAGACCCGCACCCCGGTAACTACCTGCTGTGCGCTGACGGCCGGGTCTGTTTCCTGGACTTCGGCCTGCTGCGCGACGTCGACGCATCCCGCGTGGCCGCCGAGCGGGCGATCGCCCTCGCCGTCCGGGACGGCGACGCGGAGGCCCTCAAGGCGGCCCTACGTGCGGGTGGGTATCTGCCCGCCAGCCGCGCAGATGCAGTGGACGCCGATTTCGCGCTCGGCCTGATGCGAATGGCGATCAGGTGGTACGCCGTCCGGGGAGAGCGCCGGTTCGGCCCCGTTGACGCCCGGCGCGACTGGGACCGTGAACGCCCAGACCGGGAGGAGCGGGCCGCGATGAGGGTGCAGCTCAACCAATTCACGCTGCCACCCGAGGCGATTCTCATCCGGCGGATGCACGGCATCGTCGCCGTCGTTCTCGGTCAACTCCGCGCGGGCGCCGACTGGGGCGCGATCGCCGCGGAGTACCTGCACGGCGAGCCGCCCTCGACGCCGCTGGGGGAGGCCGAAGCCGGCTTCTTCGCCCGCCGCGGTCGGACGACGAGCGCCGCACTCGCGGCCGCCGACTAAGCATTCTCAACGGTCCGCGGGCGTCGCACGGGCTCTCGGGCTCGCGCAACACCCGTGGCGAGGCCGAACGACAGGGCGCTGGGCAGCTCGGACCTGCTCTTCGCCGGAAGCACGAGCAAGCGCCACCCTCGCTCCGCGCGGACAGGGGGGGCGGGTCTCCTCGTTGCCTCCCGCCGCCCCTCCGCGGTCTACGGTCGCGAGCTGAGGCCGGCTGTAGCTGAGATCACCGGCACCGACAGCGTCAGGCGCGGGGCCGGCCGCCGCGGCGTTCGAGCTCCTCGACCCAGGCCGCGATCGCCTCGCGCCGGAAGCGGCGGTAGCGCCCGAGCGCGACCGTCGGGATCCGCCCGGCACGTGACTGCTCGTACACCCAGGTCCTCGGAACTCCCAGCAGCGCCGCGACCTCGGCGGCTGTCAGCAGACGTGTGCTCACGCAGAACACACTGATCGCAGCGAGGACGGGTCCACCACAGCACCGCCGGCGCGACCGCCTCGAATTTGAACCACATCTGAACACGGCGCTCCTCGTTCGCGCCGGCCTCAACGCAGAAACCCCGCATTAGCGGAGCGTCTCTGAGGGCGCCCGACAGGATTCGAACCTGTGACCTTCGGTTCCGTAGGTCGCCAGAGACCCGTTTGCCAGGTTCTAATACCGCTTGCTAGAGCGGTTCACGCTCGCTCAGATCGGCCCGGATCTGCTCGGAATTGAACCACGTTTGAACCACGGAGAGAGTTGGCATCTTGGGGCCCGCGGGACGCCCGTGGCGCGTGGCGGCCGAGAGCGTCGCTCTCGTGAGTAAGCGCGCGTCTGAACGCGTGTCGCCTGAGCTCCCGGTACTCGTCCGAGGCGCGCGTCTGAGGAGCACCTCTCGAGACGCCTCCCTTCACGCGGGGGTCCGGTGTAGGGCTCTGCCGCCGCGGGTGGTCCTCCACACGACGTGTAGTGCACAGAACGGGCCGCCGATTCGGCGGCCCGTTCGAAGCGTTGCTTCCACAGCGACCCCGGCCGAGCGGGGCCGGGCGCGGCTGCTCAGCCCTTGAGCACCAACGCGAGCACGAGCCCGAGCACGACGATGCTCTGCGCGCTGTGTACGGCGATGCCGATGAGCGCACTGCGGTAGCGCTTTGAGGGATACGACAGGATGAACGTGTCCAGCAGCGTGGTCGGGATGACCCACGGCGTGTGCAGGTGATAGGCCGCGAAGAGCACGCCGTTTGCGAGCCAGTCCCGCCGGCCGAACCGCCCGTTCATCCGCGGGAGCAGGTACCCGCGGAAGAGGAGCTCCTCGCCCAGCACCGTGTTGAAGACGATCAGCGCGGCGATGAGGGCGAACCAGCCCCACGATCCTGCCAGCAGCCCCTCACCAGCGTCCGATCCGAGGAACTCGGCGAAGTCGCGGGCCGCGGGTCCCGGGATGACCAGGAGCCCCTCGACGGCGGAGGCGACGATCAGTGGCAGAACGACGAGCCACAGCTTGCCTCCGCGCCGTCCCGTGCGTGGAGCACGCGGGGCGCGGAGCCAGAGCGCGTCTCGCACCACGGACCACCGCAGCGTCCCCTGTTCACGCCGGACGAGCGTCATCACGAGCACGAACTGCCAGACGAGCCCGGCGGTCAGCGTGATGATCAGGGCGCGGATCAGGGCGCCCGGGCCGCTCAGTTGATCGGCGAGCAGCGGTGCGGCCACCCACGCGAGCAGTCCCATCGGCACGGCGGCCGCGGCCCAGACGGCGATGATGCCGCGGAGCCCCAGCTGGGGCAGGGCACGCTCGTCGGCCGGTGGCGCAGGCCGATCCGCACTGCTCGTGGTCGCAGGGGCAGGGGTGGCGATTCTGTGGGTTGCGGCTTCCATGACCTCTCCTTTGGTGGTGGTGGAGTACATGGACGCGAAGCTATGAGCGCGGCGCCGTCAGCGCGTCGGCGTGAGGTCGGAATCGGGCTCCTACCAGCCGCTGATCTCGACTCCTACCTTGGTCGGAGGCGGCACTCGAGGGCCTGCAGTACGTTCAACGCATGAACCGGATCCAGTACGTCGCGCGTGAGTACTGGTTCGAACTGCTGATCGCCGTCCTGGCGATCGCCGGCATGCTCGAGCTGGTGGTCGGGCGCGACTTGCCGGGCGCCCCGGAGACGAGCCTCTGGTTCTCAGTGCCTGCGGTGGCGGTTCTCGTACTGCCGCTCCTGGCGCATCGACGCTTTCCCTTCGCCGCCCCTGTGGCCTATTGGCTCATGGCCGCCGCGCTCTCGTTCGTGGACGGAGTGCTGATCGCGTTCATCGGCAGCCTCGGCGTGGTCGGGTTGGCAACCGCGTTCCTGCTCGGAAACCTGCGCGACGACAGGCAGGCGGGAATCGGCCTCGCCATCGTGCTCGGATGCATCGTGGTCGTGGTCTCCAATATCCCTGGCCCACAGTCGGCCGGCGACCTCATCTTCATTCCCTTCCGGTTCGTGGTCGCCTGGGTCGCCGGCTACGCCCTGCGCGAGCGTGCCGAGCAGGCCGAGGCGGCGGAGATGCGCGCGACCCTTGCCGAGCGCGAGCGAGAGGCGGCGGAGATGCGCGCGACGCTCGCCGAGCGGGAGCGAGAGGCCGCCGCACGGATCGCGGTGGCCGAGGAGCGCACTCGGATCGCGCGCGAGCTCCACGACATCGTCGCCCATGCCATGAGCGTGATGGTGCTCCAGGTCGGCGCCGTGCGACACAAGCTCCCGCAAGCCCTCGAGGAGGACAGGGACGCGCTCGGGCGCGTCGAGCAAGCCGGGCGCACCGCACTCGCCGAGATGCGCCGCCTGCTCGGTGCGATGCGCAGCGACGGAGACGGTGTCGAGCTCGGCCCTCAGCCGGGTCTCGATGCCCTCGACTCGCTCGTGGAAGACGTCATCCACGCCGGGCTTCCGGTGCAACTGCACGTGGACGGCGAGCCCTACGCCCTCCCGCGCGCGATCGACCTCTCCGCCTACCGAATCGTCCAAGAAGGCCTGACGAACGCGCTCAAGCACGCCCACGCCAGCCACGCCGACGTGACCGTCCGCTACCGGCCAGACGAGCTCGAGCTCGAAGTCGCCGACGACGGCAAGGGCCCCGCGAGTACCAACGGCCACGGCCACGGCCTCGTCGGCATCCGCGAACGCGCGAAGATCTACGGCGGCGAGATGAGCGCGGGAGCCGCACCGGCGGGTGGCTTCATCCTCAGCGCACGCCTACCTGTCGACCGCTACCAGCGATGAGCATCCGCGTCCTCGTCGCCGACGACCAATCGATGGTCCGCGCAGGCTTCCGCATGCTGCTCTCCGGCGAGCCCGACATCGAAGTCGTCGCCGAAGCGAGCAACGGGATCGAGGCCGTCGACAAGGCCGCCCGCTTCCACCCCACCGTCGTGCTGATGGACATCCGCATGCCCGAGCTCGACGGACTCGAGGCGACCCGGCGGATCCTCGCCGCCGACGAGACGGCCCGGATCCTGATCCTGACCACGTTCGACCTCGATGAGTACGTCTACGAGGCGCTCCGGGCCGGCGCAAGCGGGTTCGTACTCAAGGACGACCCGCCCGAACAACTGCTCGCCGCAATCCGGATCGTCGCCGGCGGCGAGGCGCTGCTCTCGCCGGCGATCACAAAGCGCGTGATCGAGAAGTTCACGCGCATCTCGCACCCAGAGCCTCCCAAAGAGCTCGCCGAGCTGACCGATCGCGAGCTGGACGTGTTGCGGTTGATCGCGCGCGGCCTCTCCAACGCAGAGATCGGCCAGGAGCTCTACATCAGCGACGCGACGGTCAAGACGCACATCACGCACATCCTCCAGAAGCTCAACCTCCGTGACCGCGTCCAAGCAGTCGTGCTCGCCCACGAGACGCGCCTCTTTGCAGCCGACGCGCAACCGGCAAGCAGTCGCGACGAACGCCCCGCTCGCTGAACGGCTCGCGCCCTGACGCAAACGCCGCTGGCGGGTGGTTCGGCGCTCATGGAGCCGGACGGTCGCAACCGGTGGCAAATGGGAGGCGGTCGAAACGGCTCACGCACGCGAAACCCGCTGCCTTGCGTTGCGGCCGCTTGCCGCGGAAATGCCATCGTGAGGAAGGCCGCGTCGGGTTCGAGTCCGTGCGGCGAGCACTGCGCGCTGGTGGCCGCCGCCTTCGGCGTGGTTGCGGGCGTCTTGGCCAGTCCAGCGCCGGACGAGCGTCGTCGCGCCTCTGTATTTCGCTCTCGTCCGGGAGCGCGCGCGCGTGTGCCTGAGACGCTCGCAACGGACGGAGGCTGTCGCACAAAAGGGGGTCTGTCCGGCCGCGTTATGAGCATTCCGGCATGGCGCAGAATTTCATCGAGAGTCGCCGTGAGCAGGGGTTTTTGTTGCCGCCGGACGTGCGGAGTGGCTGCCGGCCGATCATCTGGCGTGGTTTGTGATTGACGCCGTGGCGGAGATGGATCTGTCGGCGTTCTATGCCGCCTATCGGGCCGATGGTGATGGCCGGGCGGCGTATGAGCCGTCGCTGATGGTGGCGCTTGTGTTGTACGCGTTCGCGACCAGGCAGCGCTCGTCGCGCGCGATCGAGCGTCACTGTCGCCAGGACGTGGCCTACCGGGTGATCACCGGCAACCTGATTCCCGATCACGCGACGATCGCGCGGTTTATCTGCCGCCACGAGGGGGCGTTGGCGGAGCTGTTCGGCGAGGTGCTGAAGTTGTGTGATCGGGCGGGGTTGGTGGGGCCGGGGGTGGTCTCGATCGATGGCACGCGGATCGCGGGTAACGCCAGCCCGGAGGTCAACCACGAGTTCGACCGGATCGCCCGGGAGGTGCTGGCCGAGGCCAGGGCGACCGACGAGGCCGAGGACGAGCTCTATGGCGAGGCGCGCGGTGATGAGCTGCCCGAGCAGCTGCGCACGCCGGAGGGCCGACGCGAGTTCTTCCGCCAGGCCAGACGACGGCCGCCGGCGAGGACGAGCACTCCGAGCCGACCGAGGAGCCCGCGGCGGAGGCGGCGGAGGAGGTGCCGCTCGAGCTCGACGCGGCGCGGATCGTGGCGCGCACACAGGGGCGGGAGGGCTGGTTGCGGGAGGGCAAGCGCCAGCTCGAGCAGCATCGCTGGCGCCAGCCCGATCCGATCCCCCGCTCGCGGCCCGAGCGGCTGCTGTTGGCGGCGGAGCGGCTGGAGGCCGATCTTGAGGTCGAGCGCCGCGCCAACGAGGCCTACGAGCACTACCGGACGACCGCCCGCGACAGGCTCGGTCGGCGGCCGGGCGGCCGATCGGAGCCGTATCGGCCGCCGGAGCTGCCGGCCGGGAAGGTGAACGTGACCGATCCCGACTCGCGCTCGATCCCGGTCGGGTTCGGGTTCGTGCAGGGCTACAACGCGCAGGCCGCGGTCAACGAGCAGCAGATCGTGCTGGCCGCGGAGATCACCAACAACTCGACCGACTTCTCGCAGCTCGACCCGATGGTCACCGCCACCCTGGACGAGCTCGAGCGGGCTGGTGTCGAGCAGCTGCCCGAGGCGGTCGCCGCCGACGCCGGCTACTGGAACGAGCAGCACATGGACGAGGTGACCGCCAACAAGCAGATCCCGGTGCTGATCCCGCCCGACAAGGGCAGCCGCGGCACGCCCCAGCCGCGGATGGACCGGCGGGCGCTACGCCTGGATGCGACAAGTGCTCGCAACCGAGCACGGCCGGCGGCTCTATCGAAAACGCAAACAGACCGTCGAGCCGCTGTTCGGCGACACCAAACACAACAGCGGCGTCTACCGCTTCCACCGCCGGGGCAGGGTCAAGGTGCGCACCGAGTGGCGATTACTGATGCTGACCCACAACCTCACCAAGCTTCACCGCCACCGACTCGCCGCCGTGGGAGCCTGAAACAGGCCCGACCGCAGTCACACCGCCACCCACCATGGCCACGCCCCGCGACACACCCACCGCGAACCGCGCCAGCCACAACCCCACGCTTTTGAGCGACAGCCTCGACGACCAGCAGGCATCCAGCCGCTGACGCTCAAGACGCTCGCTCAGCCATGGCAAAGCAGAACTCAGCCCACGATCAGGGCGTGCTGTCGCAACTCGTCCAACCCGAGCGTGTACAGGAGATCCACGCACACTCTCGCGTGCGTGAGCGAAGCGAGCGCGTGATCCGCGCGAAAGGCAACGGGCAGCTCTCGGCTGCTGGCGATGAGTCCGAGGCGGTTACCGAGTCTGATTGGCAACGGCCTCGTCGTTTGCCGACTCTCGGTGGAGCGGCTAAGAGGAGAGGAGCTGCGTGGCCGAGCGAACCATCGAAGCGAATGGTGTCGAGCTGTGTACGGAGCCGTTTGGCGACACAGCGCATCCGCCGATCCTGCTGATCATGGGCATCGGCTCGTCGATGCTCTGGTGGGAAGAGGACTTCTGCCGGATGCTCGCAGGCGGCGGGCGGTTAGTGATCCGCTACGACCACCGCGACACCGGCCGCTCAATCACCTATGAGCCCGGCCAGCCCGAGTACACGGGGGCGGACCTCACGGCTGACGCCGCCGGCGTGCTCGACGGCTTCGGCATCTCGGCCGCGCACCTGGTCGGCGTCTCGGCGGGTGGGGGAATCGCCCAGGAGGTTGCGCTCGACTCCGCCGACCGGGTGCTCTCGCTCACCCTGATCAGCACCTCCCCCGCAACCCCCGGCGACCGCGACCTGCCGCCGCCTACGGCGGAGTTCGGTCGCTTCGCCGCCACGGCCGAGGCCGATTGGTCGAACCCCGAATCCGTCATCGATTACCTGGTCGATTACTCGCGCATTCTCGCGGGTGGCGAGCGGGCGTTCGACGAGACCCGAGTCCGAGAGCTTGTCCGCCGCGACGTCGAGCGGGCGCGTGACTTCGCCGCGGTGCAGAACCACGACCTCATGTCCCACGGCGAAGGATCACCCAAGCCCCTGTCTTCGATCACCGCGCCGACGCTCGTCATCCACGGCACCGCCGATCCGATGTTCCCGGTCGAGCACGGGGAGGCGCTGGCGCGGGAGATCCCCGGCGCTAGGCTGCTGCGCCTCGAAGGCGCGGGCCACGGGGTCGATCGAGCGGACTGGGGGCCCGTCGCCCGCGCGATCATCGAACACACCAGTGCGCTGGAAGGGCCCAGGCCACATGAGCGCCTCTGAGCGGACCACCGCAACCCCCAAGCGAGCTAACAGTCAGACCTCGGGCACGGTTCGGCGCTCGCATGGCTTGTGAAGCTCGTCGGCCTCGATCGCTGCAACAGGCACGGCAGCGAGACTAGATCGCGACAGCGGGATGCGCATCGGCCTGCGGGACCGAATTCACCTCCGACCGCAGCCGGAGCGCCAGGCCGCCGGAACTACGCGATGGCGGCCGGTGGCGTCGCGTCGGGGCCGAGCGCCTATATCATCCGCAACCATGCGGTTGCTCGTTCTCGGCGGATCTGCGTTCGTAGGCCGCGCCCTGGTCGAGGAGGGGTTGGCCCGCGGCTGGCACGTGACCACGTTCAACCGCAGCGGCACGAAGTGGGCCGGCGATCGCGTCCTGCGCCTGCTCGGCGATCGCCTCGTCGCGGACGACGTGGCCCAGCTCGCGCTCGGCCAGTGGGACGTCGTCGCCGACACCTGGTCCGGCGCGCCGCGCGCCGCCCGCGACGCCGCCGGCGCTGCTTGCCGATCGAGCTGGCCGCTACCTGTACGTCTCGAGCGGGTCGGTGTACTCCCCACCGCCGCGCATCGACGGCGACGAGTCCGCTCCCATCGTCGACGCCTCCCCCCGACGCCGAGGAAGGCAGCTATCCCGAGCTGAAGCGCGGCGCCGAGCTCGCGGTGGCCGCCGCGTTCGGGGGACCGCGCGCTGTTCGCGCGTGCAGGAACAATTCTTGGGCCGCACGAGGACGTGGGTCGCTTGCCCTGGTGGCTGCTGCGGCTGCACCGGGGCGGCGAGGTGCTCGCGCCCGGACCGCCGGACCTGCCGCTCCAGTACATCGACGCAAGCGACCTCGCGGGCGTGGCTGCTCGACGCGGCCGTCGCCGGCCGAGTCGGGCCGTTCAACGTCGCCAGCCGTCCCGGCCACGCGACCATGGGCACGCTGCTCAGAAGAGGCCTGCCGGGTCGGTCACCGGCGGGACGTGCTGTCTGACCTGGGCGGAGCCCGGACTTCATCCAAGCACAGGGCATCGAGCCGTGGCAGGAGCTGCCGATCTGGATCCCCGCAGATCACAAGCTACCGCGGCATGCACGCGGGGAACGTGGACAAGGCGCACGGCCGCCGAGCTGCGCTGCCGCCCGCTGGAGCAGACAGTGAGCGACACGTGGGAGTGGCTTCGTGTCCGTCGACCTGCAACCGCCGCTGCGCCGCGACCTCGACCCGCCCGGGCTCGACTCGGACAAGGAGCGCACCGCGCTGGCCGCCTGGCGGGATCGCTAGTACGGCCAGAACGACGAGTCGATCGCCCCGGTGACCCAGTAGACCGTGACTCGTCACCCCGAACGCCACCGCCCGACATGCACGGGACCACTGGATTCCCACGGTAGCGAGCGTCTCGATGATCCACACGGAGCTTCCGAGATGGACGAGGCTAGAGGCGTCCGCCCCGCCAGCGGCCTCGCGCCTGCATTGGTCTTAACTGCGGTCGTCTGTGTCCGGCTGGACGCCGCGCTCGCGGATCGTCCGTGCGGTCCGGGGCGCGGCCGGTGACGGCACTCCTGGCCGTCGCCGAACCAGTCACGCTTGCGGGCCGCGCCACCAGCAACCACGCCGTCGCGGTAGCCGGGCGCAGGGCCGGCTCTCGGCTTCTCGCCGCGGAACTGATCGCGGGCTGACTGTCGGTGAATTCAGATCAGCCGGCGAAGGTGAACACGAACCGCGTGCGGCGTCCGCCGTCTCCGTGGTCACCATCGTTCCGCGCGCTGCGGTGTACGGCGCCGGAGCCGCCCACGACGGCGAACGTGTCGGTTCGGTCGTTGCGCCCCCGATCGACGATCGGGCCGCTGACCATGATCTGGCCGTTGCCGAGGATGAAGGTCGCGGATCCCTGCGCGACCACAGCGGCGGCGGCGGCTGCGTCTCGGCGAACGAGGCGTGGAGTCGGCCGGTGGGGCGGTTCGGAGCTGTCGCGCAGCCGGGCGTTGATCATGAACAGGTCGCCCGCGGCGCTCCCGCCGCCGCGGCGGGTTGTCGACGAACGCGAAGCGGGTCTCCCGGTCCAGCGTCACCAGCTCCAAGCGTCCCCGTCGGGTGGCCGCGGCTGCTGCGCGCCGCTGCTACCCACGAAGGCAGCGGCGCTGATGATCGCCAGCACAGGCGGCGATGATGATGAGTGCGAGACGCTTCGTGGCTCCCTCCCCCCGGTTCTCGGGCGGTCGGGCGGCGCCTGCCAGCGCCCCCACTCCTCGTCCGTGAGCGAGAGCAGCTTCATCCCGATCGCTCCCAGCGCCACGGCCAAGAGGCTGCGCGAGATCACGGCGAGGAGCTTGTTGGTCGGCCGTCTCGGAGACTCCAAGCACTGACGCGACCAGCAGCAGGATCGGCACCCAGACCGGGGCCGCCCGTCTCTTCCAGAGTCCGAGTACCGCCGCAGGAGGAAGGCCGCCGCCAGAACGAATCCCGCCACGTAGAGCAGGAAGAAGACCGACGCCGCCACGCTCTCCTCCGCCCGGTCGGAAAGGGCCACCATCTGCGTGCGATCGGCGTTCACGTCGACCATCGCGATGTCCATGACTGTGAACACGAAGAGCCCCACGGACATGACGGCTCCGATGGCAAACAGGGCGGCGCCGATTTGGCCGACGCCGACCCGGCGGCGCCGCAGGAGGTGGATCACTCCCATCAGCCCAGGGATGAGGAGGAGCGCACCAACCAGGCCGATCAGCGCGGCTACGAGGTGAGCTCCCTCGTTGTCGGCCACCTGCTGGAGGTATTTCGGAGTGTCGTCGCCGGCCCACGCCGGAGCGACGAGGTTGGAGACCACGAGCAGGATCGGCCCGACGATCAGTTAGAG
>CAVWSN010000011.1:0-79860 GCA_963757815.1 uncultured Thermoleophilaceae bacterium
GGATGCGGAGGGGTGAACCCACTGCTCCATGGCCAGCGCCATGGCCATCCCCACCGCCGCCTGAACGGCCTCCTTCCTCGTCTCGTCATCCCCGCCGTCCCGCTCGACCGGGACGATCGCCCGACCTCTCGCCTGCGCGACCGCTGCGGAAGCCTGACCCTCGACGTCGGGATCGATCACGCCGACGATCATCGCCGTTCCCGGAGCGAGGCGCCCCTTCAGCGCCTGGCCGGCCTTGTGCTCGACGACCATCCCGATCGGCCCCCCGCCAGTGTGCTCCACGCTGATTTCGTTTGGGGCGTCACTGGTGGCGAGGACGAGCACCTTCGACCTGTCCATGACGAGGCCGGTCTTCGGGAGCTCCTCCTTCAGGACGGAGTACCCGTGCTGCGCGCTATCGCTGTCGTCGTAGGCGGCGACCAACACGCTCAGTTCCTTGCTCATCTCGTTACTCCCTTCGCTCCGGCATCGGTCGTGGATGCAACAGCTAGGCGGTGGAGGCGTGCACCGCAGCCATCTGCTCATGCTCTTCGTGCAGGCGCTGCTCGTGCTCCTCGTGTTCCTCGCCCGTCGGGGTGAGGTGCGGCTTGAGGTCGAAGGTCACCAACTTGATCTCTCCGGTGAAGGGGAAGGGCGCGCGATCCTCGTAGCTGCGGTCCACGACCAGGCCGTTGTCGCGGCCGATGTCCATGCCCGCGTAGGCGTTGAACCGGAAGGCAACGGTGCGGTCCATTCGCCCGCCGCCCACCTCCGAGTCGTTGACGAACAGCGTGACCTGGCCACCGGTGCCCGTCGTCGGCTCGTCGGCGGCGAACTCCATGCGGACGTTCACCTCGCCGGCGGGCAGCGGCTCCGATGCCTCCTGTGTGTAAACGTCGACGCCCATCGTCGAGTAGGTGTGCTTGAGCACCCCGTCGTCGACGAACAGCGCGAACCCGCCCAGGTGGTCGGCCTCCGCGACGATCACGCCCTGAACGCCCTCGTCGGGCACCACGAGGTCGGCGCTGATCGAGTACGAGTGCCCGTAGATCCTCGGGATCATCCCCGAGGCGACGTTCTGCACGTCGGAGCGGTAGTGGAACTTCGTCCGGCCGACCATCGGCGGCAGGATGCCGAACAACACGCTGTATGCCCCGAGCATCGGCAGCACGTTGTATCGCTCGGCTTCCTCCCAGAAGGCGGCCTTGATCTCCGTCGAGCTTCCTCGGGTGCTCCGCCGCGATGTCCCTGGCCTGCGAGAAGTCGTCCGGCAGGTAGTAGAGCTCCCACTCCTGCGCGTCCGGGTCGTAGACGTCGGGAGCGAACGTGCTCAGCGTCTCCTTCGTGACGTCCCACGGGATCCTCAACGGCTTGCAGCTCGCCCACCAGCCGTCCTTGTACATCCCGTAGTAGCCGAAGCTCTCGAAGTACTGCCGCGTGTGGCGCTCCTCGGCCCCGGCATCGCTGAACGTGTAGGCGAAGCTGGTGCCCTCGATCGGCTTCTGCTCGATCCCGTCCACGCGCACGGGCTCCGGGATCCCCGCGACCTCGAGGATCGTCGGCGCGATGTCGATGCAGTGGGTGAACTGCTCGCGCAACCCGCCCCTGTCCTTGATCCGCCGCGGCCACGAGACCACCATCGGGTCGCGGGCCCCGCCGAGGTAGGAGGCCATCTGCTTGCCCCACTGGAACGGGGCGTTGCCGGCCCAGCCCCAGCAGGCGGAATAGTGCGGCGCGGTCAGCGGCCCGCCCCACGCGTCGAGGCCGCCGAACTGCTCGATCAGCTCGAGCTGCTGCTCCTCGGTGAGCACGATCCCGTTTTGGACTATGAGCTCGTTGAATCCGCCGGTGAGCGTGCCCTCCATGCTGGCGCCGTTGTCGCCCCAGATGTAGATCACGAGCGTGTCGTCGAGCTCGCCCATCTCCTCCAACGCGTCGAGCAGCCGGCCGACGTTGTAATCCGCGTTCTCCTGGTAGCCCGCGTAGACCTCCATCTGCCGGGCGTAGAGCTTCTTCTGTGCGTCCGTCAGCGAGTCCCAGGCCGGCATCACGTCGTTCCGGGGCGTGAGCTCCGCGTCCTCCGGAATGACGCCGAGCTTCTTCTGGCGCTCGAACGTTGCCTCGCGGTAACGGTCCCAGCCCTCGTCGAACCGGCCCGCGTACTTGTCGGCCCAGTGCTTGGGGACGTGATGAGGAGCATGAGCGCACCCGGTCGAGAAGTACATGAAGAACGGCTTCTGCTCGTCCTGCGCCCGCACCCCGTGCAGCCACTCGATCGCCTTGTCGGACATCGCGTCCGGGAAGTAGAAGTCCTTGTCCTCCGGCACGCCGATCGCGGTGTTGTTCTCCGTGATCACGGGATCGAACTGGCCCGCCTCGCCGCCGAGGAAGCCCCAGAAGTAGTCGAAGCCCCAGGCGTTCGGCCAGCGGTCGAAGGGGCCCGCCGGGCCCTGCACGTGGTCGGGGGTCAGGTGCCACTTGCCGAAGGCCGAGGTGCAGTAGCCGTTCATCTGCAGCGTTTTGGCGACGGGCGCGCAGCTCTTGGGCAGCTGGGCCGTGTATCCGGGGAACGGGCCGGGGAGCTCGCCGAGCGAGCCGAACCCGACGGAGTGGTGATTGCGGCCGGTCAGGGTCGCCGCCCGGGTGGGCGAGCAGACCGCGGTGACGTGGAAGCGGTTGTAGCGCAGGCCCTCGTCGGCGACCCGCGTCAGGTTCGGCGTCTCCACCGGGCCGCCGAAGGTCTCCGGGTTGCCGAAGCCGGCGTCGTCGATCAGCACGAGCAGCACGTTCGGAGCCCCCAGGGGCGGGCGCACCGGTGCCAGCATGGCCCAGTCGGCCTTCGAGTCCTTCAGGGTGCGAGTGATCTTCCCCTTGAACTCCGGGTCGGGCATCGGAAGCACGGTGCGGTCGATCGACTCCATTCGACTCTCCTTCGGGGTCGTACTTGTCTGAACCGATCGAACCACGCCCCACCGGTCGGCGCATCGTCCGATGGGGATGAAGTCTCGTGGCGTGTCGTTAGCCCCGCGGCCTCAGATCCCTGATCGCTTCCCGCAGCGCGTCTATGGTCTCGTTGAGCCTCCTCTGCAGGTCACGGTTCCTCTCGAGCGTCCTCTGCAGGTCGATGTTTCTCTCGAGCGTCCGCAGCAGGTCGATGTTCCGTTCGAGCGTCCGCTGCAGGTCAAGGTTCCTATCGAGCGTCCGCTGCAGGTCACGGGTCCGGTCGAGACTTCTCTGCATGCCGCTTGGGGAGGGCGCCTGGCGGTTCGCTCTGTTGGCCTGGGCCTCGGCAAGCGCCGCCTGCTTGTTCGCCTGATTGATGCGGGCGCCTGCGAGAGCCTCCTGCGCCAGGGCTCTGCGGGCTGAGGCGTTGCTCTCGGCCTGACTCGCAAGAGCGGCCTGGGACTGCGCCCGAAAAGTCTGCGACTCGGCTTGCGTGGCGTCCAGCGCGGCGCGCCTGGCCTCTTGGCTCTGTGAGGTCTGGCGTAGGGCGGCCTCTCGCCGCTCTTGGGACTCCTCGAACAGGGAGATCAGCTCTGCGGTGTTGTCCCCGCTCCGGTTAAGCAGGATCGTGGAGAGCGTGAGTGCCCAGGCCACGCCGAGGACGAGGACAACCAGCGCGGCCCAAGCCCAGCGCCGCCACTTGTCGTGTTCGCTTCGTCCATGCTCCTCCGAGTTCGGCGGCTCTCCTTCGGCGCCATCCGAGTCGAAGTCGGTGTCGTCGTAGTCCCGACCGGAATCGTCCGGGGGCGCCATCAAATCGTCGCTGTCCTCCCGATCACCAGTTGGCCCGTCGTCCTGCGAATCCTTTGGGTCCATTTCGGCCATTCCTCACTCCTTTGCCGGCTCGCGGGGCGCGCCCGATAGCAATCAGCGGTCATGCAAATCAGGTGAGCTGGTAATCACGATCGACGGCCTCGAGGGGGCCGGGAATCGGCAGTTGGGGGCTCCGAACGCGTCTCGATCAGACCGCGTTTCCGCGCGCGCTCCACCGCCTCGCGTCGAGTGCTGGCGCCGAGCTTGCGATAGACGGCCCGCGCCTGGCTCCGGACGGTATTCACGGAGACAACGAGCTGTTCACCGATCTCGCGAAACGAGTAATGCGTGGGTAGGTACTGCAGGGTCCGCAGCTCCGCCGGCGTGAGACCTGAGTCCCCGTTCGCTGCGGCAATGGATGCGTCCAGAGAGGACCTTGCGCGTCTCAGCCATGCGTCGAGCACGGGCGCGCCGGGAATGAGGTCGACGTACCGCAGCGGCCTCGGTGAGTCGTTGTCGAGCGCAATTGGGTTCGTCAAGGCGCATGGCTGCGTGCGCGAGCACGATTCTGATCTCGGCCTCGTACCAGGATGGGAAGTCCACGACTTCATGAAGCAGACGGATGGATCGCCGCAAGTCGCGGCGCGCATCTTCGACACGGCCCCGATGGGCGTCCACCAATGCGCAGATCGCCGGCACGAGCGCGACGCTGGGGTAGGGAGCGAGCCCGAATCGCTCGACTTGCGCTCGGGCGCGACCCACCAGCCGCGCGCCCGCGTCCCAGTCGTCCTGCTCGATCACCAACAGGGCCAGTTGCGCCAGGCAGAGGACCTGGACCAGCGGCGCCACGACCGCGCCCCGGCGGGCCCCCTCGTCGAGCCACGCTTTAGCCCGCTCATGGTCGCCGCCGAGGTGTGCCGCAATGCCGCGAAGCAGGCAGCATTCGGCGAGCCACGGGCTTTCTTCCGACAACGACTCCGCAGCGCGCGCAGCGTCCGCGTCCATTCGCGCAATGCCGTCGCGGGCAAGCGAGGCTCGGATCAGGGCGAAGGCGCTCGCGAGGGATCCGCCGGCCGCCGTAGCTCCGGCATCATCCAGCGCTTTGACCCCGATTCTTGCCCAGTGTTCGCCGAGGGCACCGTCGCCATTCGCCAGGGCCACCGTGGCCGCCGCCAGGCAGAGCGGCGGGGAGGTGGCGATCTGCTCGTCGCTGAAGCGGTGCAGCCAGCTCCGGATGGTGGCGAGGCTGCCTCGGTTGAGGTAGTCGGAGAGGCTCTCGCAGATCAGCTCGGCCGCACGCTCGATGTCCCCCGCCGCGATGCTGTGCTCGATCGCCTGGCTGAAGTCCAGGCTTTCGGCGTACCAGGCACTCGCCCGGCGGTGCAACCGCGGCTCGCTCTCCGGCTCACGGTGACGCAGCTCCGCCTTGAGCATCTCCGCGAAGAGGGGGTGGTAGCGGTACGCGTGGTCGCTTCGATCGAGTGGGACGAGGAGCGTGTTCGCGCGCGCAAGCTCGCGAAGCACTTGCGCCGAACCCGATCGCTCGAGCACGGCGTCGCAGATGGGGCCGGCGAGCGTGTCGAGCACCGAGGTGCGCGTCAAGAACTCGAGCTTGCGTCGCGACAGTCCCGCCAGAAACTCGTCCCGAAGGTAGTCGACAACCAACCGGTCGTCGCCGGCAAACCGCGCCACCGCTCTGCCGGCGTCGCGCTGCCCGCGAAGCGACAGCCCGGCCAGATAGATGGCCACCGGCCAGCCCTCGGCTCGCCGAAAGAGCCTTGCGACGTCCGTGGGATCCAGCTTGAGACCCATCCGCGCCAGCAGGTCGCCACCCTCGGATCGCGTCATCGCCAGATCTCGTTGCTTCAGCTCGGCGAGCCCACGGTGCGCCCTTCGGCGGCCGAGTCTGAGGTCGGGTTCGGTTCGCGAGGCGAGCGCGAGTTGGGCGCCGCCGGGCAGCTGGTCGATGATCACCGTCAGCGCCTCGAGACATTCCCGGTTTCTCAGCACATGGACGTCGTCGAACACGAGGACGAACGGCCGCCGCCGTGCGCGGACCGCGTGCGCCAGGCGGGAGAACAGGATCGTCGAGGCACCGACCTTCGTCTCAACTAGCGTCGCGGGCACCTCCCCGACGGTTTCCTTCATCTCGTCGAGCGCGTCGATCACCGACCACACGAACAGTGCGGGATCGTTGTCGGCGTCAACGAGCCTTACCCAGACGAACGGCCGATCGTCCTCGGCGGCCCACTCAGCGAGCAGGGTCGTCTTGCCGTAGCCCGCCGGGGCGGTGAGCAACACGAGCGCGGCCGAGCGCGCTTCTCGCAGGCGCGCCACTAGTCGTGGTCGCCGCACCAAGTCGGCGCGAAAGCCCGGAGCCGGCTGACGCGCGACGACCCGACTGGCGCGCGCCAACTCGGCAGCCGTGTCGACGGGCGTCGGCGATTCCGGCGCCCGCGGCGCCTCGAGGCCGGCTGCCGGGATCCGCCCACTCGGTGCCAAGGCCAAACCCCCGCTCACTGGATCGATCTCGCGCAGCGGAAGCCGACGTTGCCGGTCGAGCTGTCCGGCGTGTTACGACCGCGCGCCGCGACTCGGTAGCGGTTGCAGTAGGAGCGATGACACAGGTAGGAGCCGCCTCGGGTGACCTTCGCCTCTCCGCTTGGCGGGCCCTTGGGGTCGCGCCGCTCCGACGCCCGGCGGTGATAGCTCGCGTGAAACCAGTCCGCACACCATTCCCAGACGTTTCCGGACGTGTTGTGCAACCCGTAGCCGTTCGCCGGGAACTCGCCGACCGGGCAGGTGCCGTAGTAGCCGTCCTCCTCCGAGTTGTGGGCTGGGAACCGGCCCTGCCAGACGTTCATCCGGTGCTCTCCCTCGGGCTCTCGCTCATCGCCCCACGGATAGCGCTTCCGGACCAACCCTCCGCGTGCGGCGAACTCCCACTCGGCCTCGGTCGGAAGCCGCAGCTGCGCCCAGGCGCAAAAGGCCTCGGCGTCTCGCCACGAGACGTGTACGACGGGGTGATCGAGTCTGTCCTCGATCACGGATTGCGGGCCCTCGGGACAGCGCCAAGTCGCACCGAAGACCTGCCGCCACCACGGTGCGTCGACGACGCCGCGCGTGTCGGGAAAGCTGTCCGGCAGCAGGCCCGCGAAGACGAACGACCAGCCGTAGCGCTCGGCGTCGGTCATGTGGCCCGTGGCGTCGACGAAGTCCGCGAAGCGGCGATTGGTCACGGCATGGGCCTCGATCGCGAACGGGCTGAGCTCCACCTCCCGCACGGGGCCCTCTCCGTCCTCGAGGAACCCCTCGGCGTCCTCGGCGCCCATCGAAAATGTGCCTCCGTCCAGCTCGACGAGGCCCGACGCCTGCGCGTTCTCCGCGACCCGATGGGTCGGAACGTGCAGGCCAGGCGACGCGGAGAGTGCCGGTCGCTCCGGAGCGCAGCACGCCGGCGGTCTCATCGCCCGAGCCGACACCCCGTTAGCTCCCCACGCGTTCGACAGGCACACCACTTGGATCCGTGAGGGCGGAACGCCGTCCACCATCGAACGGGCGTCGCGGGCCCCTTCTGATCCCGCGATGCTCGACCAGTCGCCGCAGGCGGCGTCGACCCACGCGGTGCGGCGCCCGTGCTCCGGCCGGCAAAGTCATTGCTCGTCGCCCTCCGGCCGCTCTAACGCCGCTTCGACGTCGTAGCCGAGCGCCAGCGCCAGCTCGGGCGCGGCCGAGACCACGCGCGCGACGCCGACGGTCGGAGCCACCGCGATCAGGGTCCCGACGATCTCGTCGACGTTGGCGCCGGCGGCGAGCGCCATGTCGATGGTCGACTGGTAGGAGCTCGGCGCCGCGTCGATGGCGAAAGCGGCCCCGAGGCGGACCAGGGCGTGCGTTTTCTTGTCCAGCCGGGAGACCTCGACCGTGTCGTGGCCCATGCCGAGCACCTCTTCCAGGAAGCCCTCGTCGTTCAGCGCCAGGCTGCGCAGCGTGTCTTTGTATGTGGCCATGTCCTCCTCGGCGCCCATTCCGGGAGGTCAGATCCCGGGACGGTCCGCAATCGTGCGAGCGGCCATCGCGCACTTCACACCCGCGGCGCGGCCACGTCATCATGCAAATTGCATGAAAGTCCGCCGGGTGCCGGCCTTGGCTTAGAGCAGTCCGAGCTCGTGGGCGCGTTCGACCGCGCCGTTGCGGGAGGTGACGTTGAGCTTGCGGTAGACGGCCATCGCCTGTGATCGGACGGTGTTGTGCGATACGTAGAGGCGCTCGCCGATCTCGCGGAAGGTGAGGTGCGTGGTGAGGTAGGGGAGCAGGCGTAGCTCCGCCTCGGTCAGCGTCGAGGCCCCGGGGGCGTCTGCGCGCATCGTCTTCAGGCTCGCGCGCAGCTCGTCCACCTCGGAGCGGAGCGTGCCGAGGTCTGGTTGTCGGCGCAACACGGCGTCGATCTCGCGCAGCATCGTCTCGGCGCCGCCGGCGTCGGCGATCGTCAGGTAGGCCCGGGCAAGCTCCAGGCGGGTCTGGATGGCCAGGGACGGCAGCGCGTAGGTGAGCCGGAGCCGCAGGCGCTGCGCCCGCGCGAGGAGCTCGTGCGCACGCTGGACTTCCCCGCGGTGGAGTGCGACGCGGGCCGCCAGCGCGCAGACGAATGCGCTGGTGGGGTACTCGTCCATCCGCGCACGGCGGGCGACCGACAGCGCTCGCTGGGCGAACTCCTCGGCCTCGACCCATCCCCCTCGTCCGATCGCGAGCGCGGCGCGCTCGCCGAGCGCCACCACCGCCAACTCGTGCGCTCCCAGCTCGAGGCCCTCCTCGACAGCGTCGGCGAGCAGGTCGTCGGCCTGGTCGACCTCGCCGGCAAACCACTGCGACAGCGCGAGTACCAGCACGGCATTCGGGCGGAGGAAGCTCCCACGGGCGAGCGTTCGGACCGCGAGCTCCCCATCTGCGCGCATCCTCGCCACCCCCCCGTGACAACGCTGGCCACGCAGCACGGCCAGCCAGGAGTCGATCGAAGGGCTGCCGTCAGGCAGGGTGCCGTCGTAGCCCGCGTGTTCGGCCGCCTCGGCCCAACGGTCCGCCTGTTTAGGCCGGCCCCACACCGTAGCGAGGATCGCGCCGAGCACGGCGAGCACTCCGTTCCGGTCGAATGCCCCGTGCGCTTCCAGCCAGTCGAACCAGCGCTCGGCCGTCGCCGCGCGACCGCTTTGGTAGGCGAAGACACCGAAAAGCTCGACCAACCGTGCCACCCGGTCGACGTCGCCGGCCTCCTGGGCGTAGCCGATGGCCGTCTCCAACTGCCCGTTCGCCTCACACCATACGGATGCGCGCGTGAGCAACTCGGGTATGAGGTCCGGCTCGGCTAGCGTCAGCTCCCGCTGAAGTAGCTCCTGAAACAGATGGTGGTAGCGGTACCGCTCCCCGTTGGCGTCCAGCGGGACGAGAAACAGGTTGGAGCGTGCGTACGACTCCAGAATCGCCGCGGAGCCACTCACCTCGAGTACCTCATCGCAGAGCGGCCCGGACATCCCCTCGAGAACGGCGGTACGCGTGAGGAAGCGAAGATCGTCCGCATCCAGGTGGGCGAGCAACTCCGACCTCAGGTAGTCGGACACGAGCCGGTCGCTCCCCGAGAACGTCGCCGCGCCCTTGGCCTTGAGTCCCCGGGCCCTGATCGACAGCACGGCGAGGTAGAGGCCTGCGGGCCAACCCTCTGTGTGCTCGGTGAGCTCGGCGACGTCGACATCCGGCAGGTCCACGCCGGCCGCGCTCAGCAGCTGGCGCGCCTCCGTTTCGTCCATGCGCAGGTCGTCCGGCCCGATCTCCAGCGCCAGGCCCCGCGTCCGCAACGCTGCCAGCGGGAGCGCGGCTCGGCCTCGCGCCGAGAGGGCCATCTGCGACCCCTCCGAGACGTGTCGGGTGAGTGCTTCGATGGCGTCGAGGGAGGCCGGGTTATCGAGTAGGTGAAGGTCGTCCAGGACCAGGACGACTTGCTCGCTCATCTTCGCCAGGGCCGCTCCCAAACGCGGTACGACCATCGCCTCGACCGACACGCCGGCCAACGCCAGCGCGTCGAACACGCTCGGGTCGAGCCGCGAGACGCGGTCGAGCGCCACTGCGACATAGGTCAGCAGGACGATCGGATCGTTGTCCTTTTCGTCGACGGATACCCACGCGAACGGTCGCTGCGACCGGGAGGCCCATTGAGCGAGGAGAGTCGTCTTCCCCCAGCCGGGGCCGGCGGACAGGAGAACGAGCGGAGGCGCGCGCGCGCCTTCCAGCGAGCTGATCAGCTCTCCGCGCGACACGGTCCCGCTGGGGCCCTGCGGCGGAAGCAGCTTCGATTCGAGCAGCTCGAAGGGCGGCGCCGAGGGCGGTGCAGCACCTACCCTCCCTGGGGGTGCCCTGGGCTTCGGTGCTGAGCCCACCCGGCCTAGGCCGGATTGTCGGAGCCGGGTCGACAAGTCTCTCGGATCCCTTGTTTGGGCCAGAGTGGGAGTGTAGGTCTCTGGCCCCACTCGGTGTGAAAACGTTGCAAACGCAACCGATCAGCGGTGTTCGCCGGGGCCTCATGATCACCCGGCCATAGATCATCCAATTCGGATGATGAGCGTCGCGGCTCGGCGGCGTACGCTCGCTCGCATGTCACTGGCCGGCGAGTCGGTGGACCTGCGCGCCGAGCGCATACGCGAGTGGCGGGACGCCGGCGATCGCGTCCTGCGCGCCTACAGGGCCTGGTGTGCCGCCACCCGGAGCGATCGCCACGAGCTGCACGTGTCCTTCCTGGCCGCGCTCCGCCGGGAGGAGCAAGCAGCGTGTCAGGTTGAGCGCGCCCAAGTTCCTGTGGACCGGCGGCTGCCGAGAACGTAGGCGACGCCGAGGCTGACGACGAGACCAACAACGCACTACGTTCGCCGGCCGGGGGCATGCCGGCGGGGCAGGGCCCGAGACCCAGCCAGGATGAAGACGCGGCTTCTCATTGTGCTGCTTGCCGCAGGGGTCCTGGTGGCGGCGACGTTCACCGCGTTCACCATCCCTGTTGCCGCGCAGCAGGAGGTGGTGTGGGTACAGCTCCCGACCGGTGAGATCGTGCCCGTCGAGGTTCCGCCGGGCACCGACCCGGCGTCCATGGAGCTCCCGGGTCCGATCGTGCCGCCGCCGACCACCACTGAGCCCCCCGCTCCCCCGGAGACGCCGACCACGCCGGCGCCCGAGCTACCACCTCCTGCCGAGACGACGCCCGCGCCGGAACCGACGCCGGCGCCGGGACCGGCGCCCGCGACGCCGCAGCCGGGGCCCGCGCCCGCGCCCAGGAGCCCGGCACCGGCCCGGGCACGGGCGGCAGCTCGCCGAGGGAGCGTACGCGGCCCGGCCGGATCATCGAACGCGTGGGGTCCGACAAGCGGGGCACGCTGACCGGCGAGGTCGAGCCTCAGCCCGAGGATGAGGGTTCGCGCGAGCGCCGTCGTGGGCGTAGGGAGCCGCTTCGCAACGACGACGGCACGCCGACCGCCGGCAACCCCGGTTTCATCGACGTGCTGCCGGGTCCGTCGACGGCCACCGGTGTGCCGAACTTCATCATCCGCAAGTTCCGGGTGCCGCCGTTTCTGTTGCCGATCTATCAGGCGGCGGGCATCGAGTACGGGATCCGCTGGGAGGTGCTGGCGGCGATCAACGAGATCGAGACCGACTACGGCCGCAACCTGAATGTGTCGTCGGCGGGTGCGCTGGGGTGGATGCAGTTCATGCCGGCGACCTGGAGGGCGTATGGGACGGACGCCAACAAGGACGGCCGCAAGGACCCGTACAACCCGGTCGACGCGATCTTCGCCGCGGCCCGCTACCTGAAGGCGGCCAACTACGAGAACGACGTGCGCGCGGCGATCTGGGCCTACAACCACGCCGACTGGTACGTCGACTCGGTGCTGCTCAGGGCCCGTTTGATCGCCGGGGTGCCGGCCGACCTGATCGGCTCGCTGACCGGGCTCACCGAAGGCCGCTTCCCCGTCTACGCGCGCGCGACGTATGCCGACGACCTGGCGGAGAAGGAGCTGCTGAAGCGCGTCCGGCGCGGCGAGAACGCCGCCAACCTGATCGAGTCGAGCGACGATCGCCGCTCGATCGACATCTTCTCCAAGAAGGGCGCCCCGGTCGTGGCAGTAAACGACGGCGTCGTCAAGGAGATCGGGCGCTCGAAGAAACTCGGCCGCTTCCTCGTGCTCCAGGACGTCTACGGCAACCGCTACACGTACTCGCAGCTCGGGTCTGTGGCGCGCGTCTTCCCAGTGCCGCGCAAGGGCGCCTATGACCCGAAGCGCTCCGCGCGCGCGGTGAAGGCCAACGGCGACGATCCTCAGCCGGCTGCCCCGGCCTCCGCGGGCCGCCAGCTGGACGACTCCGACCGCGAGCCGGAGCGGGACCGCGGCGCGAACGTCGAGTCGCACGACTGCCCGCAGGCGAGCGCCCCGGTGAAGGAGCGCCTCTTCGCCCGCCCGTCCATGGAGGGGGCACGCGAGTTCGGCGGACTCGAGCAGCTCCTCGCCGCGAGCGCCCGCCGCGACGGCACGTATGAGGTCTACAAGAACTTCTTCTCGCGTCCGTTCGGTCTCGATCCGAGCAAGGTGCGGCTGCGTGCGCTCAGGAAGGGCGCGCGGGTGATCGGCGGGACGATCATCGGCCGCGTCGGCCAGACGGTGGCGGGCAAGGCCGCGCATCTTGACTTCTCGATCCGGCCCGCCGGGCGCGGCGCCCCGCAGGATCGACCCGAAGCCGATCCTCGATGGTTGGAAGCTGCTCGAGGCGACCGCGGTCTATCGCGCCTCGGGGCGCAACGTGCTCTACGGCGAGGACGAGGCGGGCGCGATGTCGATCGGCCAGATCCTGTTGCTGCCCAAGCCGCTGCTCGAGCAGCGCGTGCTCTCTGACGAGCGCATCGAGATCTACGACTGCGGCCGCGACGACGTGCGCTCGGGCCAGGTCGACAGGCGCGTGCTGGCAACGCTCGCGTATCTGGCCGAGTCGGGCCTGAAGCCGGGCGTGACCTCGCTCAAGTGCGGGCACGGGTTCTACACCAGCTCGGGCAACGTCTCGCACCACTCGTCCGGTAACGCGGTCGACATCGCGACCATCAACGGGATCCCGGTGCTCGGCCACCAGGAGCCCGGCGGGGTCACCGAGCAGGCCGTGCGCAGGCTGATGCAGCTGCAGGGCACGATGACACCGGCGCAGATCATCTCGCTGTTCGAGATCGGCGGCGCGACCTTCGCGATGGCCGACCACCACGACCACATCCACGTCGGCTTCGAGCCGATGTTCGGCGCCAACAAGAAGCTCGGCAAGCAGGCGCTCGCCGTGCTCGAGCCGGGCCAGTGGTCCGACCTGATCTCGCGCCTGCGCGAGATCGAGAACCCGGTCGTGCCCACCAAACCCTCCAAGTACGCCCTGCCGGTCGACAAGCAAGACCGGCGCGCCAGCCACGCCCACGCCGGCGAGTAAGCGAAACGACCGACCGGGCAGAGGCCACGCGGGAAGCCTTCGCCTTCGTCCCGCTCGAGTGCGAGGAGCGGGCCGCCCAGCAGGTCGAGCGTGACGCGTCAGCGCTGGCCGCCGCACGGTCCCGGTGATGGGAGTGTGGGGCCAGGGGACGTGGCGTTCCCCGAGAGACAGATGACGGGTCGTGGAGACACGTCATGGCAGCCTGGCGGTACGGGAGGGTCGGACGGCAGGCATTTACTTCGGCTCGAAGCCGGAGAAGTCCGACTCGTTGCGGCTCGGGCGGTCGGCTGGCAGCGCATGCTGCAAGGCGACGGAAGGCGGAATCCAACTGGTGGTTAGACGCATGCCCGGACTGGAGGCCGGATCGGTTGCGGTCAGCCAGCGCGCCGAGCGGAACTGGCGAGCCGCCGGCCTCGAGGCGATCGGGCTCCATGACTGCCGCCACACATTTGCCTCGCTCATGATCGCCGCCGGGGTGAATGCGAAGGCGCTCTCGACCTTTATGGGCCACGCTTCGATCACGATGACGCTCGACCGCTACGGGCACCTGTTCCCGGGCTCGGAGGATGAGGCGGCCGGCCTTCTCGACGCCTATCTCGAGCGCGCGAGGGAGGGGTTCTGAGCGGTAGGTGTGCTGCAGGGGGTGCTGCAAAGTGCTGCACAAACATGGCGCCGAGCGGGTCCAGCAGGGGCCGACCGGAGTCGTGCGACCTCACCACAACAGCACCACGAAAGCGCTGCAAATCGACCGATTCTCAGGTCTAAGGCGGAGGGGGAGGGATTCGAACCCTCGGTGGACCGAAAGGCCCACAACGGTTTTCGAGACCGCCCCGTTCAACCGCTCCGGCACCCCTCCGACGTGTACTGCCGTCATTCTGCCGTCATTTCGAACGATAGTCCGGGCGAACCCCGACCTGAGCCGGGGGCCGAGCGTCACCAGAGCCCGCGACCTGCGCCCATCCTACCCCGGTCGCCTCGGTGCACGCGGCCAGAGAAGGCGATGGGGGGCGACGCTCGCTAACCGGTGACCGGCGGAATGACTCGGCGTTGAGGCAGGACCCTCACGAGGGCCTTGGCCCTCTTGACCGCCACGCGCGCTCCCACCGCGGGCGGGCGCGGCACGTCCCCCGCTCCCGGCGACGCGGGCGAGCCCGGCGGTTCCACGCCGGGCGTGACGTCGGCGATGTTCGCCACCGTGCCCGCCGGCGCGGACGCATCGACGCGGAAGTCCACGTGGAGGCTGACGCGTTGGCCGGGTCGGAGGCGCGGGATCACGAGGCAGCGCCGCCCGCCGAGGCGACTCAGCTTGCGGTTGGCACGCACGAACGTCATCCGGCGCGGGACGCGATCGCAGACCCGGACGTTGCGCGCGCTGCCACGGCCGCGGTTGCGGGCGGTGATCGTGTAGCCCGCGAGGCCGCCGGCCCTCACCGTGCGGGCGTCGGCCTCCTTGTCGATCACCAGGTCGCAACCTGGCGGACCAGGGCCGTTCGACGTAGTGACACTCACGTTGTCGAACAGGTAGCCACCACCGGTGGGGCCAGCAAACGTGTCCACGCTGGAGCGGAACTGCAGGCTGTTGATGTCCGCCGGCGTATTGCCGTTCGGCTTCTGCTCCGGAGCGATGCGGTAGTAGTTCTCCCACGTCGTGAAGCACTGACCGAGGTCACGACCGTCGATGGCGATTCGGACCAGGTCGTTGTCTGGGCCGGGGTTGGTCTTGATCCAGAAACTGATCGTGTGCGGAACCGTACGGTCAAGCACACCAGCGTCATGCTCCACGAACTTGCCATCGACCTCAGGGGTATCGTTCACGGTCACGCGGATACCCCCCTCCGGAGTATCTTCCAGACCCACCCAGGACATGCGCGAGCCCTCGTACGAGTCGGGGCTGACGCTCAAGAAGAGTCCCTTCTGGAAAGAATCGGGCAGCCTGGAGATGAACGAGAACTGGGCGGTGAACACCTTATTGTCCAGCTCCTCGCCGGCTGATGATGGAACCCGGCTGGAATACGTCTGATGGGCGAACTCACTCGTCGCACATGAGTTCGACATACGCAACGCCTGCACTCCGAACGCCGGCGGGGCCGGAATCTCCGGGAGGGCAGTGGGCACGACCTGCTGGTCATACTGTCCAAAAACCGGACCGCACGCCGGGATGTCCCCAGGGGCAGCGCTCTTCCAGGCCGCGCCAGGCGGGCCGCCCTGTCCGTCGACGGACCCTATGGTGAAAGTCTCAAAGTCCGTGTCCACGGCCGCTGCGACTCCGCATACGAGCAGAGCGAAGCTGACGAACGCGGCGAGCAACCCCACGATCGCCCGGGTAACGCTTCTGGAATGGCGCACGGCGACCCCCCTCTACGGAGAACATGACGGGCTAGACCGCAAAAGCCCTGATTTAGGAGCGACCCTACCCCAGTTCTGTATGGGCGGTCAACCTATCGGGGTGGTCCTGCAAGCTGCCGTTCGCAAATTGCTGTTCGGGGCCGCTACTTCTTGTCGCGGTCCTTGAGCGTCTGACCCTGGTTCAGTTCGGCGTTTGCCCACGCCGCTCCTGCACCGCTGCCGATCCCTGTCAGCGTCGCGCTGATGAGGTCGGCAACGAGGCCCTTCACCTCATACTGTGGACCTTTAGGTTGACTCGCGTCCTCTGCCATTTTTGGGTTCTTGAAACGCGTTGTGCAATGATCGGATGCGCTGCCGCCTGCTACGGCATTGTGTGAGTTCATTGCACGGAGGGAGTGACGACCTGCGCCAGCGACCCTGCTTCAAGGTGGGGTCGTTTGCGTTCACCTTCCCGCCGACTCGACCGTGCTTACGTTCGGCACTAGAAGTTGCCGTCACTCCTGCCGTCATTCCGCATCGACACAGCGGCACTCGACGGTACGTGACGGACACGAGGACGCCTACTTGTAGGGATACAACCGTGCTACCAGCGAGGTTTCGAGACCGCCCCGTTCAACCGCTCCGGCAGCACCCCTCCGGGGCGTTTGATTGTAGGCCCGGCGTGCCGCCAAGAGACGGAGGCCGGCGGACCAATATTGGACGGGACGTTGCCTGCGGCAGATACTGGACGCCCGTGTCGCAGGACGACGAGGCGATCAGCTTTCGGCGAGGGATGGAGGCCTACAGCCGGGGCGATTATGAGGCGGCGCTTGTCGGCTTCGACCCCGCGATCGAATGGAGCGTCCACGCGAGCCTCGCCCCTGATGCGACCACCTACCACGGCCACGAGGGCGTGAAGCGGTTCTGGGAGACGTGGGCGGAGGCGATCAGCGGCATGGAGCTCGAGATCGAGGAGTGCCGCTCCGTAGGACCGAATCAGGTCCTCGCCATCACCCGGGCGCACGGAACCGGAGCGGGCAGCGGCGCGCCCGTCGCATCCGGGCGCTTCGGATCGATCGCCGACTTCCGGGACGGGCGCTGCGTCAGGGTCCGGCTGTACGGCAACGTCGCCCATGCCCTCGAAGCCGTGGGGCTTCGGGAATCGTTGTAGGCGCCGCGCCGCTCAGAGACGCAGGCCGGCCTCGAGCAGTCCGTCGAGCTCCTCGGTCGGCAGTGCGCGAGCGAAAAGGTGCCCCTGGCCGATGGGGCAGGCGAGCTCGCGCAGCCATGCGGCTTGCTCCTCGGTCTCGATTCCCTCGGCCACGACGTCCATGCCGAGCGCTCGGCCCAGGGCCAGCGCGGCCGCCACGAGCGCGGTGTCTGAGGTGTCCTGGGCGATGCCCTGCACGAAGGAGCGGTCGATCTTGAGGACGTCGGCGGGCATTCTGCGCAGGTGGTCGAGCGACGAGTAGCCCGTGCCGAAGTCGTCGATCGCCACGCGGATCCCGGCGGCGCTCAGCTCGCGTAGCGCGCGGAAACCCGAGGCGCGGTCGGCCATCGCCGTGCTCTCGGTGACCTCGATGCACAGCGACGAGGGATCGATCCCTGAGCCGCGGACAGCGCCCAGTACCGTCGGGACGACGTCCGGGTGCGTCAGCTCGCGGGCGCCGAGATTGACGGACAGCCGCAGGTCGCTCGCCGAGCCGCGGCGCTGCCAGTCGCGCAAGCGCTCGCAGGCCTCGCGCACAGCCCAGGCGCCGATGTCGACGATAAGACCGCTCTCCTCGGCGACCTCCAGGAAGGCGGCAGGCGCGAGCAGTCCTCGCTCCGGATGCTCCCAGCGCAGGAGGGCCTCGGCGCCGATCAGGCGGCCCGAGGCGAGGTCGACGAGCGGCTGGTAGTAGAGCCGCAGCTCGCCGCGCTCGAGACCGCGCTGGAGCTCCTGCTCGACCGTCATCGCCTCCACCGCCCGCTCGCGCATCGCCTGGTCGAACAGCTCGGCGCGGGCGCCCCCACGCTCCTTGGCGCGATACATGGCGGCATCCGCGTCTTCGATCAAGCGCTGGCCGTCCACCTGCTCGCCGGCGTCGGCGAGCGCGAATCCGATGCTGGCGCTCAGCCGAAGCTCCGCGCCGCCGGCCGTGATCGGCTCGGAGATCGGCCCCTGCAGGCGATCCGCCAAGCTCACTGCCTCGAACACCCCACCGACGGACTCGCAGAGGATTGTGAACTCGTCGCCGCCGAAGCGGGCCACCGTGTCCCCCGGCCGCAGCGCGCCCTGGAGCCTGCGTGCGACCTCCTGGAGCACCTCGTCGCCGGCTGCATGGCCGAGGCTGTCGTTGATGCGCTTGAAGCGGTCCAGGTCGACGAAGTAGACGGCGGTCACGCTGGTGGGAGCGCGACGCCCGAGCGCATGCCTCAGGCGATCGGCAAAGAGGCCGCGGTTCGCGAGTCCGGTGAGCGGGTCATACAGCGCGAGTCGCTCGAGCTCCGCCTCCATCCCCTTGCGGTCGGTCACGTCGTGGAACACGCCGTAGAAGAGCGGGTCCAAGCGATCGCCGGGCCCGCGCACCACAGTCATCTCGTCGCGGATCCAGATCCAGCGGTCGTCGGCGGTCCGCAGGCGGTACTCCTGGACGAGCTTCTCGCCCGAGCGCGCGCATTCCGCCTCTGCGCTCGTCACGCGCACGAAGTCGTCCGGGTGAACGGACCGATCCCACATCGAATGACCGGCCATCCACTCCTCGCGCGTGAAGCCGAGCACCCTCTCGATCGACGGGCTGACGTAGAGGCACTCTCCCTGGAGGCCCGCCTCGTAGATATAGGCAACCGAAGGCAGCCCCTCGGGGAGGGGCCGGTAGCGGTCTTCGATCTCGCGCAGCACGCGCTGCAGATCCGGCGCCATCCGGTCATATATCGGCAGCTGCGAGCGCGCGTTTAGCCGATTCGGGCTCAGCGCCGGGACGCGAAGAAGCTGCGCAGGAGCTCGGACGCCTCCTCCGCGAGCAGCCCGCCCGCTGCCTCCGGACGGTGATTGAGACGCGGCTCCCCAAGCACGTTCATGACGCTGCCGGCCGCGCCGGCCTTGGGATCGTCGGCCGCCCAGACCACTCGCGGCACGCGGGCGAGCACGATCGCCCCGGCGCACATCGCACACGGCTCGAGCGTCACGTAGAGCACCGTGTCGAGGAGTCGCCACCCGGACAGCGCGGTCGACGCCTCCCGCAGCGCGAGGATCTCGGCGTGCGCCGTGGGGTCGCCGCGCAGCTCGCGCTCGTTGCGCGCCGCCGCGATCAGCTCACCGCCGTGGACGATGACCGCGCCGATCGGCACGTCGTCGTGCTCGAGCCGCACGCTCGGCCTCGCGCAGCGCGAGCCGCATGAAGTACTCGTCGCGCGGAAAGAAGCTCACGGCGCCACGAGCCTCCGGCCCACCCGGCGCTCGGCGGCGCGCAGCCCACCGAGCAGGCCGGCCCGCCCCGCGAGCTGCACCCCGGCCGCGGCCACCGAGAGCGGCGACGGCGGCCCGCCGCCGAGCCGTCCCGAGTCGATCAGGTCGCGGTACCAGTCGATCGTGTCGGTGAGCGTTCGCGCGAGCGGCCGCGCCCGGTATCCGAGCTCGCGCCGCGCCTTGCGCGACGAGTAGCGCCAGTTCCCGCCCATCAGCACGATCCCCTCGGCGCGCACGAGCCCGGGCAGCCCGACGGACTCGGCCACCCTGGCGAGCGGCCCCGCCTCCGGCGGCACCACCACGAGCGGATGGCGCACGCCGGACAGTTCGGCCACGCGCTCGAACAGCTCTATCCAGCTGAGGTCGTGTCCGCCCAGCACATAGCGCTCGCCCGGGCTGCCGCGCTCCGCGGCGAGCAGGTGCCCCTTCGCCACGTCGCGGACGTCCACGATGTTGGTCTCGCCGTCCACGATCGCGGGCAGCCGCCCGCGCAGGTAGTTGCCGATCATGCGCGTCGAGGTCTCGCCGGGGACGCTGCGGTCGAGCGCGGCCCCGAACACGTAGGACGGGTTCACGATCACGACCTCGATCCCGTTGCGGGCGCCCGCCGCGAGCGCCTCCGCCTCGCCCTCGTGCTTGGCGTCGGGGTAGGTGAGTCCCAGCCCTCCGCCGCGGTAGAGGTCCTCCTCGCTGCCGGGGCGGTCGGGCGGCGCGGGCCCGATGCCGGCCACGCTCGAGGTGATCAAGATCCGGCGCACGCCCTCGGCGGCGGCTGCCTCGACCGCGATGCGCGGGGAGAGGGCGTTCAGGCGCCAGACGAGCTCGGCCGGCCGCGATGCCACCAGGCCCGCGCAGTGGAAGACGGTGCTGCAGCCACGGAAGGCCCGGCGCAACGCGCCACGGTCGAGGACATCCGCCCGGACCGGCTCGACGTCGGTCCCCGCGAGGCGCTCGAGGCGGCGCTCGTCCCGGTAGGTGACCCTCGGCGGGCCGAGGCGCTCGGACGCAAGCTTGGCCACGTGCGCGCCGATGAACCCTGTAGCGCCTGTTACGCAAACGCTCACAACTTCCGTCTCCGACGGTTGTTCGTGCGTTCGTACACTCCGGTGCGCACCGTAGACCAATGCCGATCCGTCACCTTCTAATCCTGCTGGCGCTAGCGACGCTCGCCCTGCCCGCAAGCGCTGCGGCGAACGGCTATGTGCCCGACGAGGTGATCGTCCATTACGAGGACGGGACTACCGCGAGCGCGGCGGCCGCCGCCCGCGACGACGCCGGCATCGTGGCCGACCAACGGCTCCCGGGCGGCTCGGAGCAGGTCGCGATCGAGGACGGCGGGTCGGTGCGCGAGACCATCACCGAGCTGGAGCACGACCCGAACGTCGCCTACGCGGTGCCCAACTGGCGCGCCCGGGCGGCGGCGCAGCCGCCCGGCGACCCCGGCACACGCCTGCAATGGAACCTGTTCTCCCCCTGGGGGATCAACCTGCCCGAGGCCTGGATGCTGGCGGAAAGCCGAGGCGCGCCCGGTGGCAAGGGCGCGGTCGTCGCGGTTCTCGACAGCGGTGTGGCGTTCGAGAACCGCGGCCGCTTCAGACGCGCCCCGGATCTGCGCACGTCGACCTTCGTGCGCCCGTACGACTTCATCGACGACGACCGGCACCCGAACGACGTGTTCGGTCACGGGACCCACGTGTCGGGGACGATCGCGCAGACGACCGGCAACGGCGTAGCCACGGCGGGCATCGCCTACAACGCGAAGATCATGCCGCTGCGCGTGCTGGACGACCAGGGCGCAGGCGACTCGGTGGCGATCGCGCGCGCGATCCGCTACGCCTCCCAATACGGCGCCGACATCATCAACCTGTCGCTCGAGTTCCCCGCCGAGGTGCGCAGCTTCGAGATTCCCGACGTGCTCGCGGCACTGCGCTACGCGCGCCGGCACGGCGTGCTCGTGGTGGGCGCGGCCGGCAACCAGGCCGACTTCTCGGTGGCCTACCCGGCGCGCGCGGGATCGGTGGTCGCCGTCGGCGCCACGACCATCACCGGCTGCCAGGCGGACTACTCGAACTCCGGCACCGATCTCGACCTCGTCGCGCCCGGCGGCGGCGCCGACGCGCCCAACGCGGACAGCATCTGGGACAGCCAGCACTGCAACCCGGACTCGCTCGGCAAGCCGATCTTCCAGCAGACCTTCAACAGCCGCAGCGTGCGCCGCTTCGGCCTGCCCGGCGGCTACGAGGGCACCTCGATGGCCGCCCCGCACGTATCCGCAATCGCCGCCCTGGTCGTTGCGACGAATCGGCTCGGGCCGAACCCGTCGCCGCGTGCGCTCGAGGCCCATCTCAAGGCCACCGCCCGACCGACCGATCGCCCCGATCGCTACGGGGCTGGGCTGGTGGATGCGGCAGCGGCTCTGCGCTAGGACACTAGGTCGTCCGGATGATCATCACGCTGCAGGGCGCGTGATGTGAGACCTTGTTGGGCACGCTGCCCAGCAGGAAGCGCTTGGCCCCGGTCATCCCCTTGTTCCCGACCACGATCAGGTCGGCCTCCTGCTCCTCGGCCACGTCGAGGATCGCGTCCGCCGGGTCCCCCTCGCGGGCGTGCGTCTCAACCGTGACACCGGCGGCGCGCAGGCCTTCGGCTGCCGATTCGAGGGTCTGGGTCACATCTTCGCGCGGATTGACCATCCACTGGAGGTCACCCGGCACCTGCTGGCGCTCCTCGCGCAGTCTGCCCTCGGATACGGGCTCGTAAGCGCTGACCAGGTGCACCTTCGCGCCGATCGACCTGGCGAGCTCCGTCGCCTGGCGAACCGCCTCACCGGCCGTGTCCGAGCCGTCCGTTCCCACCACTATCGAACCGAACAAGAAGCACCCTCCTGATCCGCGCAGTCCAAAAAACGCATCATAAGTCGTGGCCGATTGGCTGGATAGCCAGTATGTTTGGCATCAATGTCCATACCAACACGGTGCCTGGCCGTGGACGACCATCCGACCGTGAGGCAAGGACTCGGCCTCATGTTCGGGCACACGCCCGACCTCGAGCTGGTCGGGACGGTCGAGAGCGGCGAAGACGTAATAGAGGCCTGCATGAAGCTGCGCCCGCAGGTCGTGATCATGGATGTCCGCCTGCCGGGCATCGACGGCATCTCCGCGGTCAAGCGGATCGCCGAGTGTTGCCCCGAGGTGCACACCGTGATGTTCTCGGCGTACGGCGACAAGCGCCTGCTCTCCGACGCGATCGCGGCCGGCGCCCGCGGCTATGTAATGAAGGGCTCGCCGCCGGAGGACCTGCTGCGCGCGGTCCGAACCGTGACCACGGGCAAGCCGTTCGTCGACCCGTCGCTGTCACCGGCTCTGCTGATGTCGCAGGTCGGTCCGGACGCGCCGCTGTCGGAGCGTGAGCGCGAGATCCTGCAGCTGCTGGCGGAGGGCCTCCACACCGAGGAGGTCGCGCGGCGCATCGGGCTCTCGATCGAGACGGTGAAGTCGGACACCAAGCGCGCGATCCTCAAGCTCGAGGCCGACACTCGCGTGCACGCCGTGGCGATCGCGCTGCGCCAGGCGATGATCGAGTAGAACCCCCTGCCGTGGAGGTCCCACGGTTCTGGATCGTCGTTCAGGTCCTGATCGTGATCTTCGTGCTGATCGGCGCGGTGATCGCGATCACGAAGCTGGCCTGAGCGGCTTCGCCTCGCTTTCGTCGGGCGCGAGCTCATCCTCGAGCCCCTCGGGCAGATCGATGTCGGTCCGTCTTCGCTCCGCGTGCGCCTCCTCGACCGGCTTGACCCAGAACTCCTCGACGACGATCACGACGAGCGAGAGGATCGGCACCGCCACGAACAGCCCCACGAAGCCGAACAGCTGGCCGACGACGACCACGCCGATCGCGACCACCGCGGGGTGCAGGCGGACCCGCTGCGCCATGATCACCGGGATCGTGATGTTGCTCTCGATCTGCTGAACCAGGATGTAGACGGCGAGCACGACCAGGGCCTTCCCAGGCGAGTCGGTGAGCGCGAACAGCGTCGGGGGAATGGCCCCTGCGATGGCGCCGAAGTAGGGCACGACCACGAGCAGCGCCGACAGGACCGCGAAGAAGATCGCGAAGTCGAGGCCGATGATCGTCAGCCCCGCGAACAGCAGCACGAACGTCAGGACCATGTCGATCGCGACGCCCTCCATCCAGCCGATCCAGGCACCCCGCAGGCGATCGAGAACGTGGCGGATGTGGGCCCGGCGGTTGGGCGGGGCGAGGCTCACGAGGCTGTCGACGAGCGGCCCGGGCCGCGCGGCCATGTAGTAGGCCGTGATCAGGATGAGTACGAGAGCGGCTGCGATGCCGGCGAGGTTCAGCCCGATCTCCGTGATCGGCCCGATCAGGCGATCCGGATCGTCGGTCAGCCGCTCGGCGAAGCGCTCCACCTCATTTCCGACCTCGCCGGCGTCCTGCCCCGTCAGGTCGGCGTACATCTCCTCGAGATTCGTGACGATCCCCGGAACGTCGTCCACGAACTCCTCCGTCTGGTCGACGAAGGGCGGGATGAGGAGGTAGACGACGAGGGCTATCGCCCCGATGCCCCCGAGGAGCGCGATGAGCGTGCCGGCCGAGCGGGGGATCTTGTAGCGCTCCAGCCGGGTGGCGATCGCGGCGAGCGGAATGGCCACGATCACGGTGATCAGGATCGCCAGCAGGAGGGTGACCAGCTGGCGGAAGAGGAGTCCGAACAGCAACAGCCCCGCCGCGAGGAGGACCGCGCGGTAGACGACGTGCGGCGAGGCTGTGCGGTCCCCGTCCATCCCGCTTACGGTACCTGTGAAGGCACCGCGCGGGACGGGGTCAGGATGAAGCGGAGCGTCAGGTACGGCGCTCGAGGTCGGCCACATCCCGGCACCGCGTACCCGGCGGCCCTGGAGCGGAAACGCGCCGAACCCGCCGGTAGCGTGCGTCGAGGTGACCAACGAGGAGGCGCATCGGCGGGCGCGGGAGAAGGGCGTGTCGCGCGCGCTCTACGCGTTCGTCCGCGGGCTGCTCGCGCCGTTCATGCGGCTCTACTTCCGGATGCACATCTCGGGCGCCGAGCACATCCCGGCGGAGGGGGCGGCGATCGTCGCGCCCAACCACAAGAGCTTCTTCGACTCGTTCTTCATCGCCGTCTGCACGCGCCGCCACGTGCGCTTCATGGCGAAGAGCGAGCTCATCGAGGCGCGTTACGGCCCGCTGCTCGTGCGGCTCGGCGCCTTCCCCGTACGCCGCGGCCAGTCCGACGCCGATGCGCTCGAGACCGCCCGCGTGATTCTGGGCCAGGGCGGCCTGCTCGCGCTCTTCCCCGAGGGCACCCGCATCCGCGATCCCGACGAGCTCGGTCACCCCAAGCGCGGCGCCGGCCGGCTGGCGCTCGACACGGGCGCTCCGCTCATCCCCTGTGCGATCACCGGAACCGAGAAGCTGTTCGCGGGGCCCGTGCCCAAGCCGCGGCGGGTGCAGGTCGCCTTCTCCGAGCCGATTCCGGTGCACCGGCTCGCCCCGACCCCTGGCAACGCGGGCGAGCTGATCGAAACGACGCTCTGGCCGCAGGTCGAGGACGAGTACCGGCGCCTCCGCGCCCGCCCGACGCTGATCGCCGCAGCGCTCGCGGCGCTGGGGGTCGGCGGCGGAGTGCTGCTCCGCCGCCGACGGAGGCGGTAGAGCGGCGGCGGACACTCTGGCCCGGCCGGGTTGGTCTCCGCCAGCCGGGTTAGGGCTGGGGAAGGGTGTCGTGGACAGCCGCGCCCAACCCGGCATTTGATCCAACAATCCTGCCCTGTGGCGCTCCTGGCCCACTAATCCAGGACAAATCGCGTTGTCCGCGGGACCGACCCGGCGCCACCACCCGAGTGCGGGCGCGAACCGAGCTAGACGCCGGCGCTCGACCTCGCCCTCCACGGGCAGGCCCGCCTCGATCCAGTCGGCGATCCCGGCGGGATAGTCGCGCACGTTCGTGTAGCCGAGCGCCACCAGCCGGTTGGCCGCGATCTCCGAGTTCCGGCACGCGAGGTTCGCGCAGTAGGTGACGATCGCGGCGTCCTTGTCGGGGAGCCGCTCGGGCGCCTGCTCCTCGACCCGCTCGTGGTCCATCTGCAGCGCGCCGGGGATGTGCTCCTTGCGGAAGTACTCCTCGGGGAGCGCGTGGACCAGTGTGACCTCGCCGCGGGCGACCAGTGCGTCGAGCTCCTCGCGCGTGACCTTCTCGACCATCTCGACCTTCCTCTCTGCCGGCTTCCGAGTGAATCGGACCGGCGTCCGGTTAGCTCTGTGAGCGCGACTATACCGGACTGCGGTCCGATTGACGGACGCGAGTCCGCTTGGTTACCGTGGAGCCATGGTGCTCGGATGCAAGACCTGACCCCTCTGCCGGTCACGGGCCAGCCGCGGGAGCGCCGCGACGCCGCCCGCAACCGCGAGCTGATCCTCGCCGCCGCGCGGCGCCTGTTCGAGCGCGACGGCCCCGGAGCGGTGTCCATGGACCGGGTGGCGGAGGAGGCCGGCGTCGGCAAGGGGACGCTCTACCGGCGCTTCGGTGACCGTGCCGGCCTCGCGCTCGCACTGCTCGACGCGCGCGAGCGCGAGCTCCAGGAGCAGTTGATCCGCGGGCCTGCCCCGCTCGGCCCCGGCGCGGCTCCGGTCGAACGGATCGTGGCCTTCGGTCACGCCTGGCTCGACGTGCTCGACTCTCACGGCGACATCGTGCTGGCCGCCGAGAGCGGCTCGATCGGGGCGCGCTTCCGCGGCTCGGTCTACGCGAGCCACAGGACCCACCTCGAGCTGCTCGTGGCCGAGGCACGCCCGGACGCGGACGCCGGCTATCTGGCGGACGCGCTGCTGGCCGCGCTCGACTCCGAGCTGGTCCTGTTCATGCGAACCGATCGCGGGCGCTCGCTCGACGAGATCAAGGCCGGCTTCGAGGAGCTCGCGCGCGGGGCTGTCCGAGAGCCGGTCTAGCTTCCGGCGGGTGCGCCTGATCGTCGCCCGCTGCGAGGTCGTCTACACCGGTCGCCTCACCGCCCGGTTGCCGGAGGCGCTCCGGCTCGTGATGGTCAAGGCGGACGGCTCGGTGATGGTGCACGCCGATTCGGGCGGCTACAAGCCCTCCAACTGGATGACCGCTCCCACGATCCTCGAGGAGGAGCCGGGGTCGATGGTCGTGCGCAAGCCGGGCACCGAGGACCGGCTCGAGATCCGGATCGCCGAGGTGCTCTCGGACATGACGCACGACATGGGCGAGCCGGCCGCGCTCGAGAAGGAGGGCGTCGAGCGGGAGCTCCAGGAGCTGCTTGCGGACGCCCCCGCCTGGTGCGGCGAAGGGCTTCGCCTCCTCCGCCGCGAGTGGCCCACCGACATCGGGCCGGTCGATCTCATGTGCCGCGACGGCGAGGACGAGTACGTGGCGGTCGAGATCAAGCGCATCGGGACGATCGAGGCCGTCGAGCAGCTCACGCGCTACCTCGAGCGGATCCGCACCGAGCCGGGCCTGGGCCGCTGCCGCGGCGTGCTCGCCGCACAGGTGCTGAAGCCCCAGGCGCGCGTGCTCGCGGAGTCGCGCGGGATCGACTGCGTCGAGGTGGACCTCGCGGTGCTGAAGGGCGAGCGCGAGCCGGACCTCACCCTGTTCGCGGCCTAGCGTCCGAGAGGCGCAGCTGCGCCGCCACCGCGCCGAGCCGGCCGAACATGAGGTGTCCCGCGCCTGCGATCACGTTCAGCTCGGCGTCAGGAATCCGCTCCGCGAGCCAGCGCGAGTGCGCGAGCGGGACCACACCGTCGCGGTCGCCGTGCCACAGCCGGACCGGCACGCGGATCTCCGCGGGGTCGAAGCCCCAGGGCGTGCCCTCGATCACGTAGTCGTCGACAGTCCCGGCGGCGCCGGGGCGCAGCGCCTCGCGCAGGCTGTCCAGCACCGCCCGGCGCACGGCGGGCTCTTCCATGCGCTCGCGGTCCGGGCCCGAGAGATCGTTCGCGAAACTCGTCATGACGGCGCGGGGCCGGTGCCGCGCCAACAGGCGCACCACGCCCCAGGCGGTGAGCGCGAGCGGGCGCGCCCGCAGTGCCAGCGTCAGCGCGATCCGGTCGGCGCCGATCATGCCCTCGTCGAAGCCCGGCATCTCGGGCGGCCCGGTGCCCGCGAGCACGCCCGCCAGGGCGACTCGCTCCGCGAGCGCGAACCCGCACGCCAGCGAGTACTTGCCCCCACTCGAATACCCGAGCACGACCACGCGCTCGAGCCCGAGCCGATCGCAGAGCGCCTCGACATCCCGGGGCCAATCGAGCAGCGAGCGCCCCCGCATGGGCGTCGAGAGCCCGAAGCCCGGCCTGTCGACCGCGATCAGCTCGACACCGGCGGCCGCGAACGTCGCTGCCTCCGAGCGAAAGTCGATCCGCGAACCCGGCAGGCCGTGGAAGTACAACAGCGGGGCGCCGTCCTTGGCGCCGAAACGCTCCACACCGAGCACGCGCCCGTCCGGCAGCCTCAGCTCCGTCAAGCCGGTACCGGACACCCCATCAGAGAAGGCGCGCGTACTCGTCAAGCTGGCGCTCCACCGCCTCGGGCTCCTGCGGCGTGACGTAGACGATCGCCCGGTCGACGCCGACCCCGGCCAGCCGCTCGAGGAACCGCGGCTCGGGCTTCGCCCCGAAGACGGACACGGGCACGCGCCGGCCGGCGCGCTCGCGAAGCTCCTCGATCCGTGCCCCCAGCGCCTCCCGCGTCCTCCACCCGGTTGGGCATCCACTCGTCGCCGAGTGCGATCACGCGGTCGAGCACCTTCTCACCGCGGCCGCCCACCACCACCGGCGGATGCGGTTTCTGCGCCGGTTTGGGCCAGCACCAGATCGGGTCGAAGTCCACGTGCTCGCCGTGGTACTCGGCCTCGTCCTGTGTCCAGATCGCCTTCATCGCCTCGATCCGCTCTCGCATCACCGAGAAGCGGCGGCGCGGATCGGTCCCGTGGTTCAGCATCTCCTCCCGGTTCCAGCCCGCGCCTACGCCGAACAGGACGCGCCCGCCCGAGAGCGTGTCGAGCGAGGCCACCTCCTTCGCGGTGATGATCGGGTCGCGCTGGATCACGAGGCAGACGCCCGAGCCGAGCTTGATGCGCTCGGTCACCGCCGCGGCCATCGCGAGCACGACGAAGAGGTCACGCGAGTGGCTGTACATCTCGGGCAGCTCGCCCCCACCCGGGTAGGGCGTCTCGCGGCGGACAGGGATATGCGTGTGCTCGGTGAACAGGAGCGACTCGAAGCCGTGCTGCTCCGCGAGCGTGGCGAGCCGGGCGGGATGGATCGTGTAGTCGGTCGAGAACTGCGCCAGCCCTAGCTCCATCTGATCGGAAGCCTCTCCAGTCCGTAGATGCCGTGTATCGAGCCGAGCTCCGGCTCCCCCTCGAGGTCAAGGCCCGGCATGCGCTCGGGCAGGAAGGAGAGCGCCTCCTGCAGCTCCGCTCGCGCGAGGTTGGCCCCCAGGCAGTAGTGGATCCCCGCTCCGAACGTGAGCGGCTTGGCGTCCCCGCGCGCCGCCGTGATGTCGAACGCGTCGGGATCGTCGCCCACGCCGTCGCGGTTGCCGGTGAACGAGCAGACCATCACGACGGTGTCCGCCGGGAACACCACGTCGCGGTACTCGACCTGCTCGTGCAGCAGGCGCGCGGTGAAGGGCGTGATCGGCTCGTAGCGGAGCAGCTCCTCAACGGCCGCCGGCGCGAGCTCCGGCCGGGCGGCGAGCAGCTCCCACTGGTCGGGGTGCGACGCGAACACGCGCAGTCCGTGGGCGAGCTGGGACTGCGTCGTATCGACCCCCCCGACCAGCACGTTCAGGACGAGGTTCATGCACTCGACGTCCGAGAGCCGGTCGCCCTCCTGCTCGGCGGCGATCAAGGTGGAGATGAGGTCGTCGCCGGGATCGTCGCCGCGCCGCTCGATCAGCGCGCCGGCCCACTCGTAGAACTCCTCGCAGGCGCGCTCGATCCGGTCGCGCTCGTTCATCAGGCTGTGTGGATCGAACTGGCGCTGGATCAGGTTCGACCACTCGTGCAGCCTCGGCGCATCCTCGAGTGGCGCACCCATCACCGTCGCGATCGTGAGCGAGGGATAGGGCTTGGCGAACGCGCCGACGAACTCGCACGAGCGCTCGCCGGCAAGCGACGCCCAGAGCCGCTCGAGGAACTCGCGCATGGCCGGGCGCCAGCGGTCGGCCGCGCGCGGCGTGAAGGCGGGGTTCACCAGGTTGCGCAGGCGCCGGTGCCCGTCTCCGTTGATGTGAAGGATGTTGCGCCGCATCTCCTCGAACAGCGGCCCCTCCTCCACGCCGAACATCTCGGCGATCCTCATGCCGGGGAACGTGGCGCTCCTCGTGCGCAGGAAGAAGGCGGCAGCCTCGCGGTCGAGCACGAAGTAGCCGAGGTCCGAGGTGGCGAGCCAGCTTCGCGCCCGCAGCTCGCCCATCACCTCGTGAAAGCGCTCGCCCCTGAGCTCCTCCGCGAAGTAGTCCAGCTCCGGAAGTTCGAGATCCGTAACCAGGGGCATTGACGCCGGACACTAACCTGGATGTATATGGCCTTCCTCTTCCGCAACAAGACCGAGATGCCCGACGCGAGCGACGCCCTGCCGGGCCGCGACACGCGCCCGTTCGAGGTGCCCACAACCCACTACGTGCTCGGCACGCCGCTCGAGCCTCCCTTCCCGGAGGGCGTCGAGACCGCCATCTTCGGGCTCGGCTGCTTCTGGGGCGCCGAGCGCAGCTTCTGGCAGGCGCCCGGCGTCTTCACCACGGCGGTGGGCTACGCGGGCGGCTTCACCCCCAACCCCACCTACGACGAGGTGTGCAGCGGGCGCACGGGCCACAACGAGGTCGTGCTCGTGGCCTACCGGCCGGCGGAGATCTCGTACGACGAGCTGCTGAGGCTCTTCTGGGAGGGCCACGACCCGACCCAGGGGATGCGCCAGGGCAATGACGTCGGGACGCAGTACCGCTCGGCGATCTACGTGAGCTCCGAGGCACAGCGCGAGGCCGCGCTCGCGTCGCGCGAGCTGTACCAGCTGAAGCTGCGCGAGGCGGGCTACGGGGACATCACCACCGAGATCGAGGACGCGCCCGAGTTCTTCTACGCCGAGGACTACCACCAGCAGTACCTGGCGAAGAACCCGAACGGCTACTGCGGGCTGGGCGGCACGGGCGTCTCCTGCCCGGTCGGCATAACGAGCGCCTAGGCAGTCCGCGCGGCGAGCATCCTCGCCATCAGCCTGAGGCGATCGTGGGCCTCGGAGGGCCAGCTGTCCACATCGGCGGGCCACCAGGCCCAGTCGTCGTGCTCGGCGTCGGGTACGGGCTCGGCGGCATCGTCGACGGTGGCGAGCCCAACCAGCATCGCCATTCCGTTCGGCAGCCCGACGAGCGCCTCCACCGACAGCCGCTCGGGCGCCAGCCGCCATTCCTCCCGGAGCTCACGGGACAGCGTCTGGGCCGGGCTCTCGCCCAGGTCGACAGAGCCGCCGGCGCCGAGCGCCCAGCGGTTCGCCCAGACCGACACCCAGCCGGCCCGGCGGCCGGCGAGCCAGCGGCCGTCGGCGGAGCGCACCACGCACAGCGCGGTCAGGCTGTCGCAGGCGTTCCCCTCGAGCAGCCGCAACGCCCAGCGCACCGGCTGCAGCTCGAGCTGCAGCCTGCCGCCCTCGTCGCTCCAGTCCACGAGCCGGGTCGCGAGCCCGTCGTGGGCCGGCGAGCCGCGCTCGCGCAGGTCGTCCACGGCCGCGTCGGCAAGGCGGACGAGCTCGGGCGGCGGCTCGTACGCGTCCTCGCGCCAGCGCGTGTCGACCTCCTCGGGCCGCCAGGGCCCGCGCGCGAGCAGTCCGGAGCGACGCGGCGTCACGCCTCCCAATCTAGCCCGCGCTCGCGCAGCAGCACCAGGCAGCAGAGCGAGCCGGCGCGGGCGGCGGGCACAAGGTCCGCGGGCGTCCCCCAGCGGAGCGCCGTGTACTGCGTCCCCGCGCCTGCCTGCGGGACGGAGGGCTCGCCCGACAGGAGCTCGACGCGCCAGTCGCGCATCACGATCCGGTGGTCCGCCCGCTCGGCCCGGGCCTCGCCGAGCAGCTCGAGCGGCCGCACCTCGGCGCCGAGCTTGGAGGCCCCCGCACGGCGGATGGCCTCGCGCTCGGGCTCGTTCTCCCCGAGCGACACGGCCGGCAGGCCCCACAGCCCCGGAAGGCTGTCGTCGTCGTCGGGCCGGCGGACGATCAGCAGCCCGCGCGGGCCCTCGATGACGAGCGACACCGAGCGCTTGAGCGGCTTCACGGCCGGCTGGCCCGCCGTTCAGGCGCCGAGCTCTTCGCGCAGCGCGTCGAGGCCCTCGCGCAGCTCGGCCAGCTCGCGCTCGAGCCGCTCGACGCGGGCGGCCAGGCCGTCGTCGGGCACCGGCGCGGGGTCCGGCGCGGGCGCCGCGAATCCCGCGGGCGGCGACCCGGCCTCCACGGGCGCCGCGGCCTCAACGGGCGCTTGGGCCTCCACCGGCGCCGCGGCCTCCACCGGCGCCGCGCGCCGCCTCGGCCTCCACGTCCCCGAGCAGCTGGCGGTAGCGCTCCTCGCGCTGGCCCGGTCGCCTCCCGAGGCGCTCCGCGAGCTCGCGCCCGATGAGCCGGTCGAGCGTCTCGTCGAGCTCGCCCGAATCAGCGAACCGGTGCAGGCGCTCCGTGCGCGCCCTCAGCTCGCCCGGGGTCTGGGGTCCGCGCAACATCAGCACGCACAGCACCGCGACCTCGGCGTCGTCAAGGCCGAGCGCCGTATCGAGCGTGTGGCGGTACTTCATCGCGCGCCGGTTGGACCAGCTCGCGAGCGTCGTCCACTTGCGCTGCACGAGCCGGTCGAGCCCGGCGCGTACGGTGCTGTCGTCGTAGTCCACCACCGGGTCGCGGTTGGTCGACTGGTTGCACGCCAGGCGCAGCGAGTTGAGCGTCAGCGGGTAGACGTCAGGGGTCGTGCGCTGCTTCTCGATGAGGCAGCCGACCACCCTGATCTCAACGGCGTCGGGCTCCATCCGCGGAGCAGCCTACCCGCCCCCGTCAGCGGCAGGCCGCGGGGGCCTTCTTCGAGCTCAGCACGCGCTCGAGAGCCACGGGCCGTGAGCTCATGATGCCGTCCACGCACATGTCGACGAGCCTCCGCCAGGTGCCCGGAGCGTCGCGGTCGATATCCGAGAACCAGTTCTGCCAGGCATAGCCCTGCGCGTGCGCGCGCGCCACGTTGTCCTTGGTCGTGATCTCGAGGAGCGTGTTGCCGAGCTCGAAGGTGACCGGCACCTGGAACGCGGCCACGCCCTCCCCGGGCGAGCCGCCGCCGAGGAGCCAGTTCGAGGCTCCGGCGATGCCGGGCGAGACGTCGATTCTCGGCAGCAGCGCGTGGAAGCGGTCGACCGCCGGCTGCTGGAAGGAGGCGACGATCAGGTCCTTGCGCTTCGTGCCCTTCAGAAGCCGGGCGAGCACCTCGGCGTTCTGGACGTACTCGGCCTCCGCCTCGGCGGGCGTGCGCCCCTTGATCTCGACGTTGATCGGAGTCTTCGGGAATGCCCGCATCACCTCCGAGAGCGTCGGCACGCGGAAGTCGGCCGGCTTGTAGCCCTTCGGCGGCTTCTTGCCGCCGGTGGCAAAGCCGCGGAAGCGGTATGCCTTGCGGGCGAGGTCGTGGCTGTAGTGCTCGCGCGCCTTGGGTGCGAACCAGTAGGCGGCGTCGAGGCGCTTGATCTGGCGCAGGGTCAGCGAGGACACGTTGCCGTGGCCGTTCGTCTTGCCGTCCACGGTCGTGTCGTGCATGACGATGACCTTGCCGTCCTTCGTCACCCCGATGTCGAGCTCGAGCATGTCCGCGCCGGCCTTCACGGCCTCGCGGAAGGCATACATGGTGTTCGAGGGGAACTCGTCCTCCCCGCCCTGGTGGGCGATGTTGATCGCCTTGGGCTCGAGCCAGCGGTTCTTGGCCTCCGCGGCGGCCGGCAGGGCGGCGACCATAAGGACCGCAGCAGCAGCACCCGGAATCAGTGCACGTATCAGGTTCATTTTCACGCCGCCTCAAGGTAGCTGGCAGGTGTTTGGCATGCTCAAGCGGTGGGCGTCTACGCGAGCATCCTGCGAGTCCCGGGCGTGGCCGCGGTGGTCACCGCAACCGTCATCGGACGACTCCCGATCGGCATCAGCGGCCTCGCGATCCTGCTCTACGTCGAGGAGGTGACCGGCTCGTTCGGCTCCGCCGGCGTCTGCGCCGGCGCGCTCGCGCTCGGCAGCGCAGCCGGTGCGCCGTTCCAGGGACGGCTCGTCGACCGGCGCGGCGACGGCGTCCTACTCCCGCTCGCGCTCGTTCACGCCAGCGGGCTCGTGCTCGTCTGGGTGCTGGGGTCGCTCGGCGCCCCGGTCGCCCCGCTCGCGCTCGCCTCGGTTGTGACCGGCGCGGCGCTCCCACCGCTGTCGTCGGTGCTGCGCTCGCGCTGGCCTTACCTGCTCAAGGACCGGCCGGAGCTGGTGCCGAGCGCGTTCGCCCTCGACTCGGTGCTGATCGAGCTGATCTTCGTGATGGGCCCGGCGCTCACGACGCTGACCGTCGCCCTCGTCGGGGCCGAGTACGCGCTCGGCGTCTCGGCGGGCTGCGTGCTCCTTGGGACGTCGATGATGCTCGCGGGGCTGCGCAGCTACGCGCGTCCGGAGCGCCCGGACGAGGGCACGCGCGCATTCGGGCTCGGCGCGCTCGCGGCGCCCGGGCTGCGGACACTCGTGCTCGCGTCCCTGCCGGTCGGCTTCGCGCTCGGCACGCTCGAGGTCGTGTTGCCCGCTTTCAGCGCAGCGGAGGGGTCGAAGGAGCTGGCAGGTCTCCTGCTCGCGGTGTGGTCGCTGGCGAGCGGGGCAGCCGGGCTCGCCTACGGGGCCCGTCCGCCGCGCACACCGTTGACGCAGACGCACATGCGCTTCGCGCTTCTGCTGCCGGTCGGCTGCGCGGCGCTGTTCGCGGCCAGCTCGCCCGCCACGATGGCGCTGCTCGTGGTGCTCGCCGGGCTGCCGATCGCGCCCCTGATCGCCTCGCGCAACCAGCTCGTCGAGCGCGTGGCACCGCGCGGGACCGCCACCGAGGCGTTCACGTGGCCGCTCACCGCGCTGGTGGCGGGCGTCGCGGCGGGCGCCGCGACCGCCGGCTCGCTGGTCGAGTCGTACTCGTGGAGCGCCGGTGTGGTCGCGGCGGTCGCGATGTCGGCAGTCGGGGCGATTCTGCTGCTCGCACGCCGCGAGACGCTGGCCCCGGTAGCGCTCCGCGCCTGACGCGAACCCGGGTAGGCTCGCCGGCCATGGGAAACATCAGTGGTGCGCGCACGGTCGAAATAGACGCTCCGATCGAGCGCTGTTTCGAGATCGCGGCGGACATCGACAACGCGCCCGAGTGGCAGGGCTCGCTGAAGGACGTCGAGGTGCTCGAGCGGCACCCCGACAAGCGTGCTGCGCTCGTCGAGACCGAATCCGACGCGAAGGTCAAGACCGTGAAGTCGCTGCTCCGGTTCACCTACGAGGAGCCAACCGGCATCCGCTGGGTCCAGGAGAAGGGGGACACCAAGTCGCTCGTCGGATCCTGGACCTTCGAGGACCTCGGCGAGGGACGCACGCGCGCCACCTACGCGCTGGACGCGGACCCCGGCCGGATGCTCGGCCTCCTGCTGCGCGGCCCGGCCGAGGGGAAGGTGCGCGACTTCCTGCTCGGCAACGCCGCGAGCGGCCTCAAGGAACGGGCCGAGCGCGAGGGCTAGGCGGCGACCGATGCCGGACTACACCGTGATCAATCTCAAGCGGGACGTCGAGGACATGGCGCCGAAGTTCGGCCTCTCCCCCGGCCTCGAGTCGCGCTTCGCGCGCGTGCCGCTCGGGCTGCAGAACTCGGGCGCGAGCTACTTCAAGATCGCGCCCGGCTTTCGTGCGCCCTTCGGGCACAGCCACAGCGAGCAGGAGGAGGTCTACCTCGTCGTCTCCGGGGGCGCCCGCATAAAGCTCGACGACGAGATCGTCGAGCTCGAGCAGTGGGACGTGGTGCGCATCGCGCCCGGCGTCTGGCGCGGCATGGAGGGCGGAGCGAACGGAGCGGAGATCATCGCGTTCGGTGCGCCGAACACCGACAACAAGGACATCGAGATGCAGCCGGGTTGGTGGAGCGACTGAGCCGCGCTCAGCCGCCGGGGCGGTGCGCCAACCCGGGCGGGTAGCCGCCCATCGCGAGCAGGTCCGCGGCGGCCTCTCCGAGCGCCGCGTACGCCACGCCCATGGGGCCGGGCCCGAAGCTGACCCGCGCGACCTGCGCGGCCGCGAGCTCGGCGAGCGGCGGTGAGGCCGGGATGGCCAGCACGTTCACGGGGGCGCCGTCGAGCTCCTCCACGAGCCGGCGCGTGTCGCCGAGATCGATCAGGCCCGGCACGAAGAAGCAGTCCGCCCCGGCATCGAGGTAGGCCCGTCCGCGGGCGATCGCCTCGTCGAGGCGCCGCTCGCCGAGCAGGAACTCGTCCGTGCGGCCGTTGATCACGAGCGGCACGCCCTCGCGATCACCGCGCTCGCGGACGGCGGCGAGGATCGCCGCGTGCTCGTCGGCGGGCCGCAGCCGGTCCTCGAGGTTCACGCCCACCGCGCCGGCGGCGATCACGGCCGCGACCGTCTCCGCCACCTCGGCGGGGCTCTCGCCGAAGCCCGCCTCGATGTCCGCCGTCACCGGCAGGTCGACGGCCGCGGCGATCCGCTCGATCGCGCCGAGCATCAGCTCGAGCGGGATCCGCTCACCGTCCGCGTAGCCGTGCGCCGCCGCGATCGACCAGCTCGCGGTGGCGATCGCCTGGCAGCCCTCGGCCGCCGCCACGGTTCGCGCGCCGGCCACGTCCCACACGTTCACGAGCACGAGTGGGTCGCCCGGCCGGTGCAGCTCGCGTAGTCGCTCAGCCAGCTCTGCCGTCATCGCGGCGGGAGGCTACCCGCTCGGCTCTCGTTGGGTGGCGGTGCCGGGTCGGTCTCGCGTATGGGGCTGGGGAAGGGGATGTGTTCCTCGGCCGTGGCTGGCCCGGGCGTTGATCGAAGATCGTTCGGCCGCCACGCGGGAAGGCCGAGCGTCCTGGATTGGTGGGCCAGGAGACCCAGAGGGCAGGACGGTGGCGCCAGTCCGCGGGGTTGGTCTGGGCCACGGCCGATGAAGATTCGGTTGATCAGGGATCGGTCGAAGATTGTTCGTGTGGAGGATCGCGGTGGCCGTTGTACACGACCCCTTCCCCAGCCCTGACCCGGCCGGCGGAGACCCGCCGGCTACGCAGCTTCGGAATACGCCGGTTCGGCGCGTGCCTCCTCGGTCGCCGCGGCAACCTCCGGGGAGCGCAGAACCGTCGCGGCGACTCCGAACGCCACCACCACGAGCCCGGCGCCGATCGCGAAGGCGAGGTGGTATCCGCTGGTGAGCGCGGAGGCCGTGGACTCGCCGGACGCGAGCAGATCCTCCGTGCGGGTGCTCGACAGCGTGGCCAGCACCGCGAGCCCGAGCGCGCCGCCGACCTGCTGTGTCGTGTTGACGAGCCCGGACGCCAGGCCCGAGTCGCTGGGCGTGGCCCCCGACATCGCGAGCGTCATCAGGGCCGGGAATGAGACACCGGCGCCGACACCGAGCAGGATCATCGACGGCAGCACGTCGACCACGTAATTCGCATCCACCGGCGCGCGGGCAAACAGGAGCAGGCCCGCGACGATCAGGACGAGGCCGGGCAACAGCGTCGCGCGCTCGCCGAAGCGCTCCATCAGCCTGGCCGAGAAGCCGAGCGAGAGTATGCCGATGCCGACCGACACGGGCAGGAACGCCAGGCCTGTCTCGATCGCGTCGTAGCCGAGCACACCCTGGAGGTAGAGGGCGCCGAGGAAGAACATCCCGAAGAGGCCCGGCGACCATCAGGATCTGGACGAGGTTCGCCCCGGACACGTTGCGCGAGCGGAAGATCCGCAGCGGCACGAGCGGCGTGCGGGTGCGCGCCTCGCGGGCGATGAACCCACCGAGCAGTGCGAGCGCGACGGCGCCGAGCACGAGCGTCCGCACCGACCCGAAGCCGTGGTCGCTCGCCTGGACGATCGTGTAGACCGTCAGCATCAGCGAGCTGGTCACGAGCACGGCCCCGGCCACGTCGGCTCCTTGCCGTAGACCGATTCCCTTCTCACGGTCGATGAGGCGCACCGCGAAGGCCGCCGTCGCGATCCCGATCGGGAGGTTGACGAGGAAGATCCAGTGCCAGTTGATCGCCTGGGTGATCACGCCGCCCGCGAGCAGGCCGATCGAGGCGCCCGCCGAGGCCACGAAGCTGTAGACCGCGATCGCCTTCGCCTGCTCCCGCGGCTCGGGGAACATCGTCACGATCATCCCGAGGATCACCGCCGAGGTCATCGCGCCGCCGACTCCCTGGACGAAGCGGGCGCCGATCAGGACCTCTTGGCTCTGGGCCGCTCCGCACAGGAGCGAGGCGACCGTGAACACGGCGAGCCCGGTCATGAAGATCGTCTTGCGGCCGATCAGGTCGCCGATTCGCCCGGCCAGCAGCAACAGGCCGCCGAACGCGATCAGGTATGCGTTCATCACCCAGGCGAGGTTGGACTGCGAGAAGCCGAGGTCGTCCTGGATCGCGGGCAGCGCCACATTCACGACCGTCGCGTCAAGAATGATCATGAGCATCCCGACGCAGAGGACGACGAGCGCGATCCAGCGCCTCGGGTCGGCTTCAGCAGGGGCGTCGCGGAGCACTGCGCCGGTGTCGGTCATTGCCGTACCGTAGCAAATCGTCCGGCTTCAGATCATCCGAGTCAGGATGATATGAGCCGGGAGAGCCCTGAGAGCAGGGCGCCGCGCTCGCGTGCGGGCAATCGCGCAAGGAGGTCGGCCTGTACCTGGTCGATGATCTTGCGGGCCTCGTGTACCTTCCGCTCACCCTCGTCGGTCACGGCGATCACCCGGACCCGGCGGTCGCTGCTCAACGGGCGCCGCTCGGCCAGACCCTCGGCCTCGAGGGCATCGATGGTCGCGACCATGGTGGTCTTGTCGAGCCCGACGAGGTTGGCAAGCTCGATCTGGGTGCGGTCCTTCCCGAGCGCCGAAGCGAGCACGTGGTAGCTCCGGGAGGAGAGGCCGAGCGGCTCGAGTGCGAGCTCGAACTCCCTCCCCAGCGCCTGCTTGGCCTGGGCGAGCAGCCATCCGAGGCTGGTGCTCAGGCAGTCGGGCGAACCTTGCGATGCGCTCGCCGTCTCGGGAGTGTGCATCTTGGTCGCCATTGCAACAGATGCTAGTGGCAGCGGTCACAGGGCCGGCACGAAGCGCACCTGCCGCTCGCCGGCCTCGGGGAGCACGAACTCGAGCAGGCGCCCGCCCTCGGCCGCGATCTCCTCGAGCGCGTCGGCAGCATCGCCGGGCGCGCTGGTGAAGCGGTCGATCGTGAGGGTGGCCACGCCGTCCTCCTCGGTGATCTTCCAGTAGGCGCGGAAGAACCCGTCGAGGAGGAGCTGGCCGATCCACTTTCCAGTCGGGTAGGGCAGGCCCGGCCCCAGTCCACGGAGGACCCGCGAGCGGTCCGCGTGCGCGAGCAGCAGGTTGTCGTACTCCGGGAGGAAGCGGACCGGCGCGGGGGTGTCCTCCTCGGGCAGCGGACCGTCGGGGACATCGAGAAGCTCCCTGCCCCGCTCGTCCCTGAACACGCGCAGCCCTGGGCGCAGCCGCGTGACGACCTCGCGCAAGCCCGTGAGGCCCGACCAGGTCCGGATGTCTGCCGTGCTTGCCGGCCCGAAGACCGCGAGGTAGCGGAGCACGAGCGCGTCGGTGGAGGGCGGGACGTCGGGCTTTCCGTCGAGCCAAGCCTCGGCGAGCGCCCAGGTGGCCTGCCCGCTCTGGCCCCACAGCCCGCGCGGCGGAATCTGCACGAGCGGGGCGTGGTAGGTGACCGCGTAGGCCAGTGCCTTCGGGTCGGCCTGCGGCCAGCGCGGGCCGAGCAGCGCCGACAGCTCCGCGCGCGTACGGGGCTTCTCGGTGAGGACGTCGACGCCTGCGGCGACGACCTCTTCGACGTCGGCGCCGGCCAGGCCCTTGCCCCACGGACTACGGAACAACCTCGCCAGGATCGGCTTGGTGAGCCCATAGATCGCCGCGTAGTCGCGGGCCGTGACCAGATGGATCGTCGCCCGCATGAGCCCGGCGCGAACGGCCTGGCGCTCGGCGATCAGGTCGCTGAGGTCCTCGGGCCGGAAGCCCTCGAGACGCGACCAGAGCGCGACGTAGGGGTTCTCGGGCTCCTGCGCCTGCATCCCCACGAGGCGCTCGATCATCTCGTGGACCGGCGTGTCCGAGCGTTCGAGCAAGCCCTGACGCTGGAGGAGCGCGCGATTCAGCGCCCTCGGAGTGAGAACGGCTTCGGTCACGTGAGCTAGCCCGCGCGCAGCGCCGCCGCCGTCTCGCCCAGGCGGCCTATGAACTCGACCGGCTCATCGGAGGGCAGGGACACGATCAGCGCATCGAAGCGATTCCGCTCGGCCAGTCCCGCCACGCGCTCCGGGTCGAGCCACACGGTGGGGTCCTCGCCCGCCCACGTTGACCGCCCGCACGATGTCGGCCGGGTCGCGTCCGGCGCGCCTGGCCGCCTCGTCGATGGTCTCGTGCCGGGCCGCGATCTCGTCCGGCTGGAGGTTGCCGAGGCTGGGCAGCCAGCCGTCACCGAGGCGGCCCGTGAGTCGCAGCATCCGCGGACGGTAGGCACCCAGCCAGAGGCCGATGCGATGCGCGGGAGCGGGGCCGGGCTTGGCGCCCTTCGCCCGGTAGTACTCGCCGTCCAGGCTCACGGACGGCTCCATGTCGAGGAACGCGCGCATGATCCTCATCGCCTCCTCGAGCGCGCTCACGGACTCGCCCGGGGTGCGCCGCGGGCCGCCCATCGCAACGATTGCGTCCCAGAACGAGCCCGCCCCAACCCCGAGCTCCACCCGCCCGCCGCTGAGGACATCGAGCGAGGCCGCCGCCTTGGCCATCACAGCCGGCTGGCGGAGCGGCAGGTTGAGCACGTCCGGCAGCAACGTGATCCGCTCCGTGCGGGCCGCCACGTACGAGAGCAGCGTCCAGGTGTCGAAGAAGCGCCGCTGGTACGGATGGTCCTGAACGCCGACCAGATCGAGCCCGGCGTTGTCGGCCGCGACAATCTGTTCAACGGTCAGATCGGGCTCGAGCGCGTTGGGTACCACGAACACGCCAAGCCTCGTCATGGCGGATGAGGTTAGTTTGTGGCGATGGCACTCAGCTTCGGCGTCACCGTCCTGCCCGATCCGCCCTATCAACGCCTGATCGAGCTGCTGCAGCTCGCGGAGCGCCAGGGCTTCGACTACGGCTGGACCTACGACTCCCACGTGCTCTGGCAGGAGTCGACCCCCACGCTGGCGCTCGCCGCCAAGGCGACGGAGCGCATCAAGCTCGGGCACATGGTCACGAACCCAGGTACGCGCGAGCCCACGGTCGTGGCGAGCATATACGCGACGCTCCAGGACATCTCGGACGGCCGCATGGTGATGGGCATCGGGCGCGGCGACTCGGCGCGCCGCTACATAGGCCAGCAGCCCGTCAAGGTCGGCCGGTTCGAGGCGGCGCTGAAGATGATCAAGCCGTTCATGAACGGCGAGAAGGTGCGCTGGAACGACACCGACATCGAGCTCTCGTGGGTGCGCCCGGAGCTGCCGCCCATCGAGATGCACGTGGCGGGCTACGGCCCCCGCGTGCTCGGCGTCGCTGGGCGCGTCGGCGACGGGGTGATCATCCAGCTCGCCGATCCCGACATCATCAGCTGGACGATGGAGACGGCCCGGAGCGCCGCGGCGGAGGCCGGCCGCGACCCGGCCGGACTCAAGTGCATCGTCTGCTCGCCCAGCCACATCTCGGACGACATCGCCGCCGCCCGCGAGCAGGTGCGCTGGTTCCCGGCGATGGTCTCCAACCACGTCCGCGACCTGATCGCGCGCTACGGCGCCGACGGCCAGGTCGTGCCGAGGGCGCTGACGGACTACGTGCCGGCCGAGACCGGGTACGACTACGACGAGCACTCGCGCGTGGGTGCGAAGCACGGCGCATTCGTGAGCGACGAGATCTGCGACCGCTTCTGCGTGCTCGGGACCCCCGAGCAGGCGGCGGCGAAGCTGGCCGAGCTCGAGTCGATCGGCGTGGACCAGTTCAACATCTATCTCATGACCGAGGGGCAGGAGGAGACGCTCGAGACCTACGGGCGCGAGATCATCCCGCGCTTCGCGGGCGTCACAGGAGGTGGAGCATGAAGAAGCTCATCCAGGGCGGGACAGTCGTCACCGCCACGAACGAGTCGGTCGCCGACGTGCTGGTGGACGGCGAGGAGATCGTTGCCGTCGGCTCGCTCGGCGACATCGACGCCGAGGTCGTCGACGCGAGCGGCTGCTACGTGCTGCCGGGCTTGATCGACAACCACACTCACATGGCGATGCCGTTCGGCGGCACCGTGTCGATCGACGACTACGACACGGGCACGCGCGCGGCCGCGGCGGGCGGTACCACGTGCATCGTCGACTTCGTGATCCAGCAGCACCCAGACGGCCTGCGCTCCTCGCTCGAGGAGTGGCAGGAGCGCGCCGGCGGCGCCGCGCACGTGGACTACGGCTTCCACATGGCGATCACCCAGGCCGACGACGCCACGCTCGACGACATGGGGCCGATGGTCGAGGAGGGCCTCTGCTCGTTCAAGGTCTTCCTCGCCTACAAGGGCGCGATCATGGTCACGGACGACCTGTTCTTCCGCGTGATGGAGAACACGCGCGACCTGGGCGCGCTCACGATGGTCCACTGCGAGAACGGCTGGGCGATCGACGTGCTGGTCGAGCGCGCCCTGGCCGCGGGCCAGACCGAGCCGATCTACCACGCCCACACCCGGCCGGAGGAACTCGAGGCTGAGGCCACGAGCCGCTCGGTGCGCTTCGCCGAGCTGACCGGCGCGTCCGTCTACATCGTGCACGTGACCTGCGGACTGGCTGCGGACGAGATCGCCGCCGGCCAGGCGCGCGGCGTCGACGTCTCGGGCGAGACCTGCCTGCAGTACCTGACCAACACGGTCGAGGACCTCGAGCGGCCCGACTTCGAGGGCGCGCGCTACGTCTGCTCGCCCCCGCTGCGCAAGGCGCGCAACCAGGAGCTCCTGTGGGCGGCACTCCGGCGCGGCGTGCTCGAGAGCGTCTCGACCGACCACTGCCCGTTCAACAGCGAGCAGAAGGCGCTCGGCCGCGACGACTTCTCGAAGATCCCCAACGGCCTCGCGATGATCCAGCACCGGCTCGTGAAGCTCTGGGACCTGGGCGTCGAGGGCGGACGGATCACGCCCAGCGAGCTCGTCGATCTCACCTCGACCGCGATCGCCCGCCGTTTCGGGCTCGCGCGCAAGGGCTCGATCGCAGCGGGCATGGACGCCGATCTCGTGGTCTTCGACCCCGCCACGCCGTTCGAGTTCTCGACGCGCACCTCGCACATGAACGTCGACTACGACCTGTTCGAGGGCCAGCGCTCCACGGGCAGCGTCCGCCAGACGTTCTGCCGCGGCACGCTCGTCTACGACCGCGGCGAGATCCGCACCGATCCGGGCCACGGCCGCTTCGTGCCGCGCTCGCTCGGCGCGCCCACGCCTGTCGCCTCGTGAACGCGGACCTCGTCCTCGAGGACCTGCGCGAGCTGGCCCGGCTGACCGGCGGGCCGGACGGCGCGCGGCGCGTGTGCTGGACCGACGAGTGGGTTCGCGCGCGCGAGTATCTGCGCTCGCGGCTGGACGAGCTCCCTGTGGAGGTGACCGTCGACCCCGCCGGCAACCTGTGGGCGGACCTCCCTGGCGAGGAAGAGGGCTTCGTCATCGTCGGCTCGCACGTCGACTCGGTGCCCGCCGGCGGCTGGCTCGACGGCGCGCTCGGCGAGTTCACCGCCGTGGGCGCCCTGCGGGCGCACGCGGAGGGCGAGCGCCCGCCGGTCGGCCTGCGGCTCGTCGACTGGGCCGACGAGGAGGGCGCCCGCTTCGGGCGCAGCCTGTTCGGCTCCTCGGCCTGCGCCGGGACGCTCGTGGTCGACGAGGTCCGCGACCTGCGCGACCGCGACGGCGAGCGCCTCGAGGACGTGGTCGGGCGCCACGGCGTGGACCTCGCGCGCGCACACGAGTCGGGCGAGATGCTGCGCGGCGCGCGCGCCTATCTCGAGCTGCACATCGAGCAGGGGCCCGTGCTCGAGAGCAGGGGGGAGCCGGCCGCGACCGTGCTCGGGACCTGCGGCGTCGAGCGCCACCACGCGGTGTTCAAGGGCCAGGCTGCGCACGCGGGCGCAACGCCGATGGGCCTGCGGCGCGACAGCTTCGCGGCCGCCGCCCAGGCGGCGCTCGCGATCCGGGAGGTCGGCTTCCGTCACGAGGGCGTCTGCACCGTGGGCGGCGCCACGAGCGAGCCGGGCGTGATCACCGCCGTCGCCGGCCGCACCGAGATGCTGCTCGACCAGCGCCATCTCGACGCCGACAAGCTCGCGGCGATGCTGGCCGACGCACGCGAGGCCTGCGAGCAGGCGGCCGCCGACCAGGACTGCGAAGTCGAGCTCGAGCACATCTGGTCGATCCCGCCGATCCCGTTCGACGAGCGCCTGATCGCGGCGGCGCGCCAGGCCGTCGTGGACTCGGGCGGCAAGGACACGGCGATCCCGAGCGGACCGCTGCACGACGCAGCCGAGATGGCCCGGCTGATCCCGACGGTGATGATCTTCTCGTCCTCCTCTCCCCCGGTCTCGCACACGAAGGAGGAGGACACACCGGAGCCGGACCTGCGCCTGGCGATCGAGGCCTACGGCCGCACCGTCGACGCCGTGCTGGAGCGCGCCGGCGCCGGGGACCTGCCGCCGCGCGGGTGAACGCCCTTCAGCAGCAACTCGAGTACCTCGAGGCGTCGAGCCCCTTCTACCGCGAACGCCTGGGCGGCGTCCGCGAGCGCGTGCGAACGCCGGCAGATCTCGCGGAGCTGCCGTTCACCACCAAGGAGGAGCTGCGCGAGGGACAGCGCGCGGACCCGCCGTTCGGGCCGCACCTGTGCGCGCCGCGCGAGCGGCTCGTGCGCATGCACGTGACCTCGGGGACCACCGGAGAGCCCGTCGCGGTTGGCTTCACGCGCGGCGACCACGAGGCGAACAGCGCGGTCGGTGGGGAGGCCTTCCGGATCGCCGGGGTACGCGCCGATGACGTGATCGCCCACTGCCTCAACTACGCCCTGTACGCCGGCGGGATCGCCGACCACATGGCGCTCGAGGCCAGCGGCGCGACGGTCGTGCCGGTGGGCACCGGGCAGTCGCTCCGGCTGCTCGGCCTGATCCCGCGGCTCGGGATCACCGCGATCTTCGGGACGCTCTCCTTCCCCGCCTACCTGGCGGGGCGGGCGCGCGAGGCGGGCCTGGACCCGCGCGCGCTCGGGCTGCGCCACATCGTGACCGCGGGCGAGCCGGGGGCCGGCCTGGCGGCGGTGCGGACCGAGATCGAGGAGGCGTGGGGCGCCACGGTGGCGGACTCGTTCGGCATGAGCGATGTGTGGTCGACCATGGGCGGGGCCTGCGGGAAGGGCGAGGGCCTGCACCTCACGGTGGAGGACCACGCCGTGCTCGAGCTGGTCGACCCCGACACGGGCGCGCCGGTCGCGCTCGAGGACGGTGCGAGCGGCGAGCTTGTCTGGACCCACCTTCGCCGTGAGGCATCGCCGCTCCTCCGTTACCGCTCGGGCGACCTCGCGCAGGTGTGGACGGCGCCCTGCGCGTGCGGGCGCAGCTCGATGCGCATCCGCATCGACGGCCGCCGCGACGACATGCTGCGCGTGCAGGCCGTCAACGTCTACCCGCAGGCCATCGGGGCGATCCTCTCCTCCGACCCCCGGCTCGGGCGCCACTGCGTCGTCGCCGAGGGTGACCCGATCGTGCCGCCGCTCGACGTCTACGTCGAGGCGCCGCAAGACGCCGATCTCGCCGGCGTGAGCGACCGCCTCCACGAGGCGCTGCGAGTGCGCTTCGCCGTCACGCGCCTCGACCCCGGCTCGCTGCCCGTGGCAGAGCACAAGACCCGGATCGTCCACCGGACGGCGCGCGGGGACGCCCTGCCGCCGGCCGTCGACACCCTGAGGAGGGAGCCCGCCCGATGACCGTCACGACCACCGACCAGGGGGCCGCCCGGGTGATCGTCTGGGACCGCCAGGCCCGCCGGAACGCCTGGGACCTCGACACGATGACCCGGGTCGCCGATGCCGTCGAGTCCGCCGGCGCCGACCCGGACGTGCGCTGCGTCGTCCTGCGCGGCGCCGGGGAGCACTTCTCCGCGGGCGACGACCTCCAGGCGGCAATCGAGGCCGATCCGGCCGCGTGGACGGCGACGATCGAGGGCTTCCAGCGCATGACCCGCGTGGTGCTGGCGGCCCCGGTGCCCGCCATCGCCGCCGTCGACGGCGCCTGCGTGGGCGGCGCGCTCGAGTTCGCGGCGAGCTGCGACCTGCGCATCTGCACCGACCGCATCCGGCTGCTGACGCCAGAGGTCGGCATCGGCCTCGTGGCGAGCAACGCGGGCACGCTGCTGCTGCCCGAGGTGGTCGGCGAGACGGCGGCGCGCGAGCTGCTCCTGAGCGGGGAGGCCCGGGATGCGGCGTGGGCGCGCGAGCACGGATTCGCCACCGAGATGGTCGCGCCGGATGAGCTCGACGCGCGCATCGAGCACTGGGCGGAAGTCTTCTCGCGCAGCTCGCGAGCGGCGGTGGCGGCGACGAAGGCGATGCTGAACGAGCGCTTCGGCGAGTTGCTCCCGGCTGCGATGGAGCGGGAGACCTTCCACTGCGTCCGCCTTTTCGACGAGCCCGACGCCAAGTTGGCGCTCCGCGAATTCGCCGCCAGACGCCGTAGGGAGTAGCTTTCCCGGCAGGCGAAGCCGGTGGATTCGCACATGGACGTCAGGCTGCTGGGCCACCTCGAGGTCGAGGTTTTTGGCGAACGCGTGCAGTTTGAAGGCGGCAAGCAGCGCAGGCTGTTCGCAAAGCTCGCGCTGTGCGCGCCCGAGGCGGTCGCCGCAGACGAGCTGGTCGAGGCGCTGTGGGGCGATGAGCCGCCCGCCGGTGCGGGGCAGGCCCTGCAGAAGCAGATCTCGCGCTTGCGACGGCGGCTGGGCGACGGCGGATCGGTGGTGCGCCATCGGCCGCCCGGCTATGCGCTTGACATCGACCCCCGGGGGATCGATTCCCGGCGCTTCGAGGACCTTCTGCGCCGCGCGAGGGTCGCGCTTGGTCGCGACGATCCGGATCGCGCGGCCGCCGACCTCCAGACGGCCCTGGCGCTATGGCGCGGGGAGGCGCTGGCCGACTACCGCTTCGATGAGTTTGCCCAACGCGAGATCGCCCGCTTGGAGGAGCTCCATCTGGAGGCAATCGAGGAGCGGCTGGCCGCGGAGTTGGCCGGCGGAGGCGGGGAGGACTTGGTCGGCGAGTTGCAGGCTTTGGTCGCCGAGCACCCACTGCGAGAGCGCCTGCGCGGACAGTTGATGGTCGCGCTGTACCGGGCGGGCCGGCAGGCGGAGGCCCTCGAGACGATGCGGGTGGGGCGCCGGCTGTTGGTGGACGAGCTCGGAATCGAGCCCGGGCCGGCGTTGCGGCGCTTCGAGCGCATGATCCTTGCGCACGATTCCGCGCTGACCGCCGATCGTCCCGGCGCCGGGCCGGTTGGCCGGCTGCCGGCGCCGGCCAACGAGACGATCGGCCGTGAAGGCGAGGTCGCCGAGATCGGGGAGCTGCTGGTGCGGCCCGCCGTGCGGCTGGTCACGCTCGTGGGGCCGAGCGGCGTGGGCAAGACGCGCTTGGCGCTGGAGGCCGGCCGGGCGGTGGCGGACCGTTTTCCCGGCGGGGCGGTGCATGTCAATCTCGACGGCGTCGAGGACGCCGGCGTACTGGTGCCCGAGGCGGCGACCGCGCTCGGGGTGGTGGCCGCGACGCCGGCCGAGCTCGGGGAGCAGCTGGACCGCGCGACGCGCGGCGCGCCGGCGCTGCTGATCCTCGACGGCTTCGACCGCTTCCTCCAGGACGCCGAGCAAGTCGGTGAGCTGCTGGCCGCAGTGGCGAACCTGACGGTGTTGTCGACGAGTCGCGCGCCGCTGCGGCTCACCGCCGAGCACATCTACCGGGTGCAGCCGCTGGCCGCGCCCAATGCGGCGGCGCTATTCGTCGCGCGGGCGAGCGCGGCGAGTGCGGACGGCATGCTCGACGCCGAGCCCTCGATCGTCGATGCGATCTGTGCGCGCCTCGACGGTCTGCCGCTGGCGATCGAGCTGGCAGCCGACCGCGCGCGCCTTCTTCCGCCGCCGGCGCTGCTGGAGCGCCTCGACAGGCGGCTCGAGCTGCTGACCGGCGGGCCGCGCGACCTGCCGGCGCGCCAGCGGTCGCTGCGCGCGACGCTGGAGTGGTCATGGGAGGAGCTCGAGCAGACCGAACAGGTGCTGCTGGGCCGGCTGACGGTGTTCGAGGGCGGCGCCTCGCTGGAAGCGGCGGAGGCGATCTTCGACGGCGAACCGGCTGAGAGCCTCGAGGCGGTCGTGTCGTCGCTGGTTGACAAGTCCTCGCTGCTGCGGACCGATTCCGGCCGGGACGCGCAGCCGCGCTTCAGGATGCTCGACACGGTCCGCGAGTTCGCGGCCGAACGCGCGGCCGAGGGCGAGGATCTCGCGCCGCTCGAGCACCGGCACTCGCAGTACTTCTTGGCGTACTGCGAGCACGCGGCGGAGCAGGCCGCGCGCACCGACCGGCGCGAGTGGCTCGACCGGCTCGCGCAGGAGCTCGGCAACATCCGTTTGGCGTTCGAGCGGCTGCTGCGCGCCGGTGCGGCCGACGAGGCGCTGCGCGTGGCGATCGCGTTCGCGCGCGCTCTCCCGTGGGACGCCCACGCCCACGAGGTCCGCGGCTGGCTTGCCCAGGCACTCGCGGCGCCGGCGCCGGCGGCCCGCCGCGCGACCGCGCTCTATTGGGATGGGCAGCTGGCGCTTTCCCAGGCGCGCTTCGGCGACGCCGGGACGCAGCTGGAGGCGGCGCTGGCGACAGCGCGCGAGGCGCGCGAAGCGTCCGTCGAGGCCGCGGCACTGACGGCCCTGGGCCGCCGGGCGGTGGTGCTCGCTGCCGCGGATGCGGGCGCGCTGTGCGACGCTGCCGTGGCCGCGGCGCGCCGCGTCGGCGACCCGATACTGATCGCCGACGCGGTACTGACCCTGGCCGGTGCATGCGAGCGCAGCGGGGCGTGGGAGCGCGCCGGCGCGCTAGCGGGCGAAGCGCTGGAGCTCTACCGGCGAGGTGGGAGATCCCTACGGCGCCGCCTGGGCACTGGCAGAGCAAGGCTGGTATGACATGGTCCACGGGAGGCTGGACGAGTCCGAGCAGCGCCTCGGCGAGGCGCTGGAGCTGCGGCGCCGCCACGGCGACGACCGGCGCCTCGTCGAGCCGCTGATCGATCACGCCTGGTTGGTGCTCGCGCGTGGCCGCGGCGAGGAGGCCAGGCGTGGTTTTCTCGACTGTTTGGCGCTCGCGCGCCAGGTCGGCGACCAGTTCAACGTCGCCGAGGCGCTCGCCGGGCTGTCGACGCAGGCCGCGCTCGACGCCCGCTGGTCGGACGGCGCGCGGTTCGCGGGCGCCTCGGAAGCGCTGCACGAGCAGATCGGCGCGCCCCCGTGGGAGTCCGTGACCGCGATCCAAGACCGCGCCCTCGCCGGCGCCCGGGACGCGCTCGGGAGCCGCTACGCAGTCCAAGTCGCCGAGGGCCGCCGGCTGTCCGCCGAGGACGCCGTCGCGCGCCTGCAGAGCGGCCCGGCCGAAGTGGCCGCATCCAGCGTGCTCTCCCCGCCCGCGTCAGCGACACGTCCGGCTCGGACCCCCGGTTAAGGTCGCTCCACAATGAGCCCGGGCCGCCAGCGCTGGACGCTCATCGCCGCCTGCTTCTCCCAGTTCATGATCCTGCTCGACGTCACGATCGTGAATGTGGCGCTGCCCTCGATCCAACGGGAGCTGGACGTCACGTCGAGCACCCTCGTCTGGACGATCAACGCCTACGTGCTGCCGCTCGCCTCGTTGATCCTGGTCGGCGGCACGCTCGGCGATCGCTACGGGCGCAAGCGGGTCTTCGCCCTCGGCTTCGCGCTCTTCACGCTCTTCTCGGCCGGCTGCGCGCTTTCGACGAGCGACCACATGCTGATTGCGTTCCGCGCGCTGCAGGGCGTCGGCGCGGCGCTCCTGGCGCCGCTCTCGCTCTCGATCCTCGTCGACGCGTTCGAGCCCGAGCGGCGGGCGTGGGCGATCGGGATCTGGGCGACGATCGCCGGCCTCGGGTTCGGGCTCGGCCCCGTGCTGGGCGGCGCGCTGATCGAGGCCTTCGACTGGTCGGTGATCTTCTGGGTGAACGTTCCGATCGGCATCGCGGGCCTGGTCACGACGCTCATCCACGTGCGCGAGTCACGCGATCCGAGCGCCCGCCGGCTCGATCTCGGCGGAGCCGCTCTCGCCTCGGGCACGCTCTTCTGCCTGACCCTGGGACTGGTCGAGACAGATGATCACGCTTGGACGTCGGCGTTCACCCTTGGCTTCCTCGGTGCCGCGGTGGCGCTCGGCGCGGCCTTCCTGCTCTTCGAGGCGAGGCACCCCGAGCCGATGCTCCCGCTCGACTTCTTCCGGCGCCGGGCCTTCACGATCGCGAATCTCGACTTCTGCGTGATGTATGCCGCGCTGGCCGGCCTGCTCTTCTTCGTATCGCTGTACTTCCAGAACGTCAAGGGCTTCTCGGCGCTCGAGACCGGCGTCTCGTGGCTGACGATGCAGGTGCCGTTCATGCTCGTCTCGCTGTTCGCCGGCCGCCTCCAGGGGCGGTTCGGCGCACGCCGGGTAGTCGCCGGCGGCGCGCTCTTGGCAGGGCTCGGGATGCTCGACTTCGTGCTACTCGACGCCGACTCGCCGTTTCTCCAGGCTGTGCCGGGCTACTTCCTCGTCGGCGTCGGCTACGGCACGGCCGTCCCCGCCATTTCGGCCGTCGCGATGGGAGCGATCGAGGTGGAGAGAGCCGGTGTCGCATCCGGCGTGCTCAACACCGCCCGCCAGGTCGGCACGGCGGTCGGCCTGGCCGCCCTCGGATCGATCGCGACGGCCGTGGCCGGAGGCTCCCTCAGCAATGGCGATGACCTCGTTTCGGGCATGCAGGCGGCAATGCTCGTCTCGGCGGCGCTCGTGCTGGCGGCCAGCCTGTTGACGTTGGTCGGGCAGCCTCGCGCCAGCCGGCCGGCGGCAGGCTGAACGCGCGACAGCGGCCGTGTTGCCGGAAACGCTCGGTGTGGAGTCGACTGCCGAGCTGGCCGCCGAGGTCAGCCGTCACGCTGTGGCATGACGCCCGCCTGGCGCCGGAGTGCGTCGAGGTCGAGGACAGTGACACGGCGGCGGCCGGTCTCGACGATGTTCAGCGTGCGTAGAAGCAGGAACGCCTTGCTGACGGCCTCCCGCGACGAGCCGACCCAGTTGGCCAGCTCCTCCTGCGAAAGTGGCAGCCTGACCTCGACCCCGCGCTCCTGAGGAGTGCCGAAGCGCTCGCAGAGCTCCAACAGCCGCTGCGCGAGACGTCCCGCCACATCGAGCGTCGCGAACTCCGCGCGCTGGGCGTCGGCGTAGCGAAGCCGGCGCGCGACCATGCGCAGGATCACGAGCGCGATGCGCGGATGCCGATCGAGGACAGCCAGGAAGTCCGAGCGCGGGACGACCAGCGCATCCACCGGCTCGAGCGTCGTAACCGTCGTCGAGCGCGGGCTGTTTTCGATGGCTGCGAGCTCGCCGACCAGCTCACCTGGCCCGACGACGCCGAAGATGGCCTCCCGGCCCGCCTCGATGACGGCGACCTTGGCGCGCCCGCGGAGCAACACCACGACCTGCCCGGCCTCATCGGCCTGGTGGAGGATCGTGACGTTCGCGCCGTAGGTGCGTCGGACACCCGCGGCCCGAAGTGCGTCCGCCTCCTCGACGGACAGGGACGCTAGGAAGCCCTCCTCCGTCATTCGGCAGAGCATCTCATCTCGGACGCCGCCGCAGCCGACTGTGAACGATTGCGCACAAATTCGTGCACGACGACGTGGTCGGGCGCCCCGGCGAACGTGAGGATGCGGTGCGTCAGATCCATTGGCCGTAGGAGTGATTCAGTTGCACAGAGGTTTGGCCTCGCCGCCGCACTCAGCCCCGGACGGCACTGACCACACAGGTCAGCGAAACGTCCGCGGAATGTCAGCGGGTAGTGCTCTGCTTCACCACGGCTACTCGACCTACCAGGATTCAATGCCTGGAGGAAGGAAGACCCAGATGAAGACCCGACTGACTTCACTGCTCGCAGTCGTCGTGCTGGTGCTCGTCATGGCCGTGCCTGCGTTCGCGCAGACCGCGACCCAGGATGGCTATACGGCGACGGCCGGGCAGGTGCAGGCTCAGGTCGACGACGAGTCGAGCGCTCCGGTGGCTGTGACCACCAGTGGCGGTGGTGGCGGCGGTGGCAGCCTGCCGTTCACCGGCCTCGACGTGGCGCTGCTCGCGGGCGCCGGCCTGCTGCTCGTGGGTGCGGGCCTCGGCATGCGGCGCCTGACGCGGGCACCCGGCCACAGCCCCGCCTAGTCGCGACAGGTTCCGCCCTGAGAGGCTGACCGATGGCCGCTTCAGCACCCGTTAGCACGACCGGCGCGGCGCAGGTAGGCGCGCCGGTCGCGCACCTCGGCGGTGGAGGCCGGATAGGCGCCGTTGAGGCGCTCGAGGAGGCCGCGCAGGGACACCCTGCGCGGCGCCGGCTCTTTCACGGCCGCGGCTTGTCGCTGGTTCGCCTGTTCACCGACGCGCTGATGGTGCAGCTTGGCACCGTCATCGCCGTGCTCGGCGCACCGGCAGCACAGACCGATGGTCAAGCGGTCGGCCTCGTCTGGCTGTTCCCGCCGCTGGTGCTCGCGCTGATGGCGATCCGCGGGCTCTACAGGGATTCGATCCAGCTGCGGAGGCTGGAGGGAATCGGTCGGGTGCTGGCGGCGACCTCGCTTGCCGCCGTTGCCCTGATCGCGGCCGTGGCGCTTTTCTACCCCTACGCCGATCCGGCGCCGCTGGTTGGGCGGGCGTGGGTGTTCGGGACGCTCTACCTCGGCGCCGGGCGCCTGCTCCTGGGCTGGGCGCACCGTCGCGCGCGTGTGACACGCCTGGCGGCCAGGCCCACCCTGATCGTGGGCGCCGGCGAGGTCGGCGCGCACGTCGAACGGCGCCTCTTGGGCCAGCCCGAGCTCGGTCTGTACCCGGTCGGCTACCTCGACGCCGACCCGCCCTCGGACGACGAGGTGCCGGGCCGCAGCGCACCGGTACTGGGCGGGCCCGCGGACCTGGCCGACGTGGCGCGCGAGACCGGCGCCGAGCACGTGGTGCTGGGCTTCAGCTCGACCCCGGACCAGCGGCTGATCCCGTTCGTCCGCGAGTGCGAGGCGCTCGGTCTCAAGGTCTCGGTGGTGCCGCGGCTGTTCGACTTCGTCAACGTCCACGTCTCGCTCGAGCATCTCGGCGGCCTGCCGCTGTTCGGCCTCCACAGCATCGATCCCAAGGGCTGGCAGTTCGACATCAAGCACGTCCTCGACCGGGTGATTGCGGCGGCGGCGCTGGTGCTCCTCTCGCCGCTGCTGATCGGCCTCGCGCTGGCGGTCAGGCTGTCCTCGCCGGGCCCGATCATGTTCCGCCAACGGCGGATCGGCCGCGACGGGCGCGACTTCGAGTTGCTCAAGTTCCGCTCGATGCGGCCGGCGCCGGCGAGCGCCCACCCGAGCGATCAGAGCAACGTCGTGGCGCTGCATCCCGACATCGCCCCGGGCGGCGTCGAGGGCGCCGACCGCCGCACCCGCGTGGGAACGCTCATGCGCCGCACCTCGATGGACGAACTGCCCCAGCTGATCAACGTGCTCCGCGGCGAGATGAGCCTCGTGGGACCGCGCCCCGAACGGCCCGAATTCGTCGATCTCTACGGACCGCGGATCGCGCGCTACACAGACCGCCACCGCGTCAAGTCCGGCATCACCGGCTGGGCCCAGGTGCACGGCCTGCGCGGCAAGACTTCGCTCTCAGACCGCGTCGAGTGGGACAACTACTACATCGAGAACTGGTCCCTCGGCCTCGACCTGAAGATCCTCGTGATGACCGCGGCGGCCGTCCTGCACCGCGCCGAGTGAATTGTCAACAAACCCGCTTCCCAGGAAGCAAAGGAGAGATAGCAGCGATGTTCGACACCAACACCGATCACATTCGTTTCGCAACCGAAGAGGACGCCGACACACTGAGAAGCCTCGCCGAGCGTGCCTCCCAGCAGCCGCTTGACGGCCGCGTGCTGATCGGCGACATCGACGGTAGGCCGGCCGCGGCGCTTTCGCTCCTCGACGGACGCGTGCTCGCCGAGTCCTCGCATCGCACCGCCCGGCTCGTCGTCGCTCTGCGTTTGCGAGCCGGCACCATCCGGGCCTACGAGGCCACGCCGTCGCTGCGCGAGCGGCTCGTCAGAGCGCTTCCCCCGTTCCGCGGCAGCACGATCGTGGTGCCGGTCTCACCCGCTCTCAGGAGCTGGCCGCCGAGCTGGCGTGAAGGACACGACCGGGTTGAGGACGAGCGCGGCCTGGCGGCCTAGGCCGTCCGGGAAGCGCGCGGGCCGTGCTGCGGCAGCCGCCACATCAGCTCGGCGATGGCGAGGCCGAGCACGATCCCGAGGGCGCTCCAGGCCGCGCGTTCGAGCGCGACCGCGACGCCTTGGTAGTCGACCGCGCTGACGGTGAGCAGCGCGGTCGGCGTGAGGAGCACGACGAGCCAGAAGTAGCCGCGCGAGTGCAGCGCGAAGAGCCCGAAGGCGGCGATGCCCTGAGCGCCGACCATGAGCCACTCTTGGCCGGTCGCGATCGTGAGCAGTGCGATCACCGCGGTCCCGACGAGCGTGCCGGTGGCGCGCTGGAGCGCCCGTACGTTGCTCGCGTGCTCTTCGGGCTGCAGCACCGCCAGCACCGTGAGCGGGACCCAGTAGCCGTGCTGGAGCTCCAGCAGCTGGTAGAGCAGCGTGGTCGCGGCGACGATGGACGCGAGCCGCAGCGCGTGGGCACGCAGCAGCTTGTCGCCCGTGAGCGCCTCGAGGAGCTGGCGGGTCCCGAGCACGAGCACCTTTCGAAGGGGCGTCGCCGTTGGTCCCGCGGGCGGAGCGTCGTCGGCGTACGCGGCGACCATCAGGACGACCCCGACAGCGGATCCCAGCAGGAACCACAGCGTGCGCATCCCGACGTCGAGCGATTCCGCCGGGAGCCCGTTCGTTATCACGAAGATCGCGCCGATCACGAAGCCGGTAAGGCCACCATTGCGGCCGAACGTGCGCAGGAACGCGGCCAGCCCGATCCACGCGAATGCAAGCGCCACCGAGGCCACCACGCTGTCCTGGGCAGCGGTCCCCAGTGCGACCGACGCGCAGCAACCGAGCGCGGCGCCGGCGCCCCATCCGAGCCGCTCGCGCAGGACCCCGCGCGGCACCCCGAGCGCACCGTTGAGCCCACCGAAGCAGGCCACCACGCCGATCGCCGGCTCACCGGCGGCAATGCCGATCGCCAGCGGCGCGCAGCTCGCGACCCCGCCCGCGAGGCCGGCGCGCGCGTCGACGCCCTGCCGCTCGACGCGAAACGCCTCCGCCCACAGCCCGGCCGCCGGTATGCGCGACGCCATCGAGCACTGCACCCTAACCCGCCGCCTCGACGGCCGCGCGATCCCGCCGCCGGATGACGAGCGCGCGCAAGATGCTCCCTTCCTCGGGTCTCGGACTGGCCTTGGCCACGATCGGGTTGTGCGTGGCCGCGCTGGCGACGCTCCAGCTCGCTGTTGTGATCGCGGGCGACCCACCGGGCGTTTCGGACGCAACCGTCGCGCTGCCGGCGCTTGTGGGCATCGCCTACGCCGCTGCCGGGCTCGTCGCCTGGGCGCGTCGGCCCCATAACCGGATAGGGGCGCTCCTCACGGCCGCCGGCCTGGCGTGGCTCGGCTGGGGCCTGTGGGCCGCGGACATTCCGGTCCTGGTCGCGGTGGGCTTCTAGACGCGGAGCTGCCATGCGGATCGTGATCGGCGAGGACCAGGTGCTGCTGCGCGAGGGACTCATCCGGCTGCTCGAGGAGGCGGGCCACGAGGTGGTGGGCAGTGCCGGCGACGGCCCCGACATGGTGCGCAAGGCCAAGGCCCATCGGCCCGACCTCGTGATCGCCGACGTGCGCATGCCGCCGTCGCAGACCGACGAGGGGCTGCGGGCCGCGCTCGAGATCCGGTCCGCAGAACCCGGGATCGGGATCCTCGTGCTCTCCCACCACGTCGTGGTGCGGTACGCACTCGAGCTCCTCGCCGGGGACGCCTCGGGGGTCGGCTACCTCCTCAAGCAGCGCGTCGCCGACCTCGATCGCTTCTTCGCCGCCCTCGAGCGGATCCACGCCGGCGGCTCGGTGATCGACCCCGAGGTGGTGTCCGCCCTGCTCGGGCGGGCGCGACAGGATCCGATCGACAGGCTCACCCCGCGCCAGCGGGAGGTGCTCGCGCTGATGGCCGAGGGCCGCACCAACGCCGGCATCGCCGAGGAGCTCGTGATCACCGAGAAGGCCGTCGCCAAGCACGTGGCCGGCATCTTCGAGGCGCTCGGGCTGCCCCCCACCGCCGACGGCAACCGGCGCGTGCTCGCCGTGATCCAGTACCTGACCGCTGAGGCGGATCTCCCGGAGGGGTACTGGCACCACCTCCGTTCGGGTGTCAGGGGCATGGGATCGGAGCCGGTCCGGGGCGATGCTCGTAACGCAACCCCAAACGACCAAAGGAGCAGTTGAGATGTCCTTCGATCCCAATGCCGTCACGATCCGCGAAGCCCAGGCCGCCGACGACGACGGTCTGCGCCGGCTGGCGGAGCTCGACAGCAGCCGGAGGCCGAGCGGCCGCATCCTGGTGGGCGAGCTGGACGGCGAGCTCGTCGCGGCCGTGCCGATGGCGGGCGGGCCGGCCATCGCCGATCCCATGCGAGCGACCTCCGCGGTGGTCAGCCTGCTCGGGCTGCGCGCGGCGCAGTTGCGCGGCCTGGAACACCGTTGGAGGTCCCGCGGGCAGACCCGGCGGTTGATACCGGCCGCCGGAGCCGGCCGGGCGCACGGTCCGCGCCGGCCCGCAACCGCGGGCGCACCCCTCGAAGCGAAACGCGCCGCGTAGGGAGGCCGCAGGTGGATCCGATACTCGGCCCGCACGGGAACCGGCAAGCTCGACCGTCACACCCTCGAGACCCAGGTCACCTCAGACCTCGCCCCATGCTGACGGCGGGGACCGGGCGTCGCCCCGAACTCTCGAGCATGGCGGACGACTACGCACGGCATGCGCTCTCGCAGCGCGCGGCGTTCGAGGCGACCCACCCGGCTGTGCTGGCCGCCGCGCGGCTGTTTGCGGACGAGCCGGTGCTCCGCGTGGCCGATCTCGGCGCCGCCGACGGGGTCAACTCCCACGGCCTCATCCGCGATCTCGCCGAGGAGCGCGCCGGCCGGCCGCTGAGCTACGCGCTCGTCGATCTCCCGACGAACACGTGGGGCGTCGCCGCCGACCACCTGCGGCAAGCCTTCGGTGGAGCGGCGAACGGGTCCGGGTTCGTCGTCATCCCCGCGCCGGGCGACGCCGGCCCCGGGGTCGCCGATGACGGCACGGGGGCCCACTACGCCTCGCCCGAGGCCCACGGCGAGGCCTGCCGGCGAGCGGTCGAGCACACCCCGCCCCCGGCCGTGGTGATCAGCATGGCGGGCATCCCCCTCCAGCAGGCGCCCTGCCTGCCGCCGGGCAGCGTGCACGTCGCCGTCACCGGGACGGCGATGCACTGGATCGCCGACTCGGGCGGCCTGGCCTCGACCGGGTCGGTCTTCCCGGGCTACCCGGACCACGTGGACGAGGCCGAGCGGCGGGCCTGGCGCGTCGCCGCGGCGCGGCAGTGGGAGCAGCTGCTCGAGATGCGCGCCATGGAGCTCGCCCCCGGCGGCCGGTTCATCGCGGCGCTTCCGGCCTCCCCCGCTCCGTGCCCCGAGAGGGAGGGGCTCTACGCGGAGCTCATCCGGACGATGAACCGGATCCTCGCCGAGTGGCGCAGTGCGGGCCGCATCGGCGCCGCCACCGCCGCCGCGGTCGTCGTTCCGGTTTGGATGCGCACGCTCGACGAGATCCGGGCCCCCTTCGAGGCGGGCGGCGGCCGCGTCGCCGGCCTCGAGCTCGAGAGCGCCGAGCTCTTCCGCCTCGACAATCCCTACTGGCACGACGATCCCGGCGTGTTCGCGCGGCGCTACGTGCGGAGCGTGAGCGCCTGGGGCCGGCCACTCCTCCTCCGCGCCTTCGCGCGCGAGGGCTACGACCGCGCCCACGGTCTCCTCGCCGCCTTCCTCGAAGAGCTCGAGGTGCGCATCGCGGATGCCCCCGACCGCTACCGCTGGGACTACATCGAGGCCCTCGTCATCTGCCGGAAGGCGGACGGCCGCGACATGCCGGGGCGCGATCGTGAACGCACCTAAAAGGAACGACCGCTCCTCGCTGACCGTCAGGTCGGCTGATGGGACGCCGATCAGGTGCGAGCGCGGCGGGCACGGACCGACGCTCGTGCTGGTGCACGGAGCGCTGACCGACGCCTGCCTCGCCTGGGACGAGGTCCGCGCGCGGCTCGAGGAGGCCTTCACGGTCCTCTCGATGGACCGCCGCGGGCACGGCGGGAGCGGCGACTCGCAGGCGTATGCGCTGGACCGCGAGGTCGAGGACGTGCTCGCCGTCTTGGAGGCCGCCGAGTCACCGACGATCCTCGTCGGGCACTCGTTCGGCGCCGTCTGCGCACTCGAGGCGGCGCGACGCGCGCCCGGTCTGCGGGGGCTCGTGCTCTACGAGGGCGGGCCGTGTGACGGCCGGGTCATCGTGCCCGCCGGCGCGGCCGATCAGATCGCCGACGACCTCGCCCGCGGGGACCGCGAAGGCGCGCTCTCGGACATGCTGCTGCGCGTCGTCCACCTCAGCCCGCGCCAGGTCGCACACGCCCGCCGCGAGGCCACCTGGGCCGAGCACCTCGCGAACGTCGACACCGTCGCGCGCGAGCTCGGCGCCCGGCGCGCGCTGACGATCGACGCGCGCGAGCTGCGCGACATCCACATGCCCGTTCTGTTGCTCGTCGGCTCGCGCAGCCCGCCCGCGATCAAGGAGGCCACGGCGGCGCTCGCCCGCGGACTCGCGCACGCCCGCGTGGTGACGCTCGAGGGGCAGGGACACAGCGCGATGCACTCGAGCCCGGCCCTGTTCGCCGCGACGCTGCTGGAGTTCACGGCGGCGATCGAGCACCCCCAACCCGGTTGAGCGTTCAACCCGAGGGGGCGAGCCGCCAGCAGCCCGCGGGCAAGCTCCAGCGCGGCGTCCGGATCGGCGCTCGGCGCGGCAACGCGCTCGTCGAAGTTGAGGTCGAGGAACAGTTCGGTCAGGCCGATCTCCCGGTAGTGGTCCACGCAGGCGCTCGGCGGGATACTGGGCAACCGATGTCGCACGAGAATCTCGCGCTCGCGAGGACCGTAGTCGCCGCCTTCAACCGCCGGGACGTACCGGCGCTGGTCGAGATGGTCACGGACGACTTCCAGTGGGTGACGTGGACCGGGACTGTCGAGACCAGCGTCTACCACGGAGCCGAGGGGCTCGCGGGCTACTTCCGTGACTCAGACGTCTGGGAGGTCCTCAACCTGGAGGTCCAGGAGTTCCGCGACCTCGGCGACGAGGTGCTCGTGGTAGGAGAGTTCCACGCGCGGGGCGGCGGCAGCGGCGTCGAGATCCATGCCCCGTACTACTCCGCATTCTTCATGAGTGGCGGGAAGCTGGCGCGGGTTCTCAGCTTCCGAACCGAGGCCGAAGCTCTCGCCGCGGTGGAGCGGCGGCAGTAGCGGCCGGGCAGCGCAGCTAGACGACGTACTCCATGAGCAGTTCGTCCTCCCACTCGCCGCTGATGTGGCTGCGGGACGCCTTCCGCATCACTCCCACCCTGCGGAAGCCGACCTTCTCGTAGACCCGGATCGCGCGCGCGTTCTCGACGGACGTCGAAAGGGTCACGCGATGGTGGCCGCGCTCCTCGATCAGGTGCCGCACGATCATGCGCATCGCCTCGGTGCCGAGTCCGCGGCCCTGGCTCTGCGGGCCGAGGAAGATGTCGACGTCGGCGTTGCGAAACGTCTCGTCGAGCTCCTCTTCGAACTGGATGTATCCGGCGAGCTCGCCGTCCACGACGATCGCGAGCTTCTCGAGCGACGGCTCGGCCTCGAGGGGCCAGCCGGCCGGGGCCGGGTCCCACCAGCGCGCGACCTCGGGAGAGCTGCGGAGCTGCCGCAGCCGCTCGGCGTGCTCCGGGCGCACGGGCTCCAGCACCACGCTCACGACGCCAATGATGGGGTAAACCAACCCTGATGGGCTCCCCACCGTCTCTCGCCCATGACGATCGCGGCAGCGGTCGGCCCGTGGTCCTCATCCACGGTCACCCGTTCGACCGGCGCATGTGGGCGCCTCAGCTCGAGGCGCTCAGCCGAGACTTCCGACTGCTCGCTCCAGACCTGCCGGGCTACGGCGCCTCCCCCTCGGGGCCAAGGAAGATCACGATGAGCGAGCTCGCCGACGCCGTGCTCGGCCTGATGGACGCGGTCGAGATCGGACGCGCCACGATCGTCGGGTTGAGCATGGGCGGACTGGTGACGATGGAGCTGGCCCTGGCTCACCCCGAACGAGTCTCCGGGGTCGTCCTGGCCGCGACCACGGCGGCGCCCGTGACCATCGACGAGGCGGAGGCTCGCCGCGCCCAGGCAGACGAGATCGAGCGGGAGGGAATGCTTGCGACTGCACTCGAGATGGCCGGCCGGCTGTTCGGGCCGGACGCGCGCAAGAACCCGGAACTCCTCACCACCGTCTTCGCGATGATGGTCTCGACGTCGCCGGCGGGGGCAGCGGCCGCGCTGCGCGGACGCGCCGAGCGTCCCGACTATTCGACCCTGCTCCGGGAACTCGGCGTACCGTCGCTCGTGATCGTCGGCGACCACGACAGCTGGGCGGCCGACGCTGTGACCGAGCAGCTCCTCGCGTCGCTGCCGGACGCGGAGCTACAGCGGTTCCCGGGAGCGGGCCATCTTCCCAACCTGGAGGAGCCCGAACGCTTCAACACGGCCCTGCGCGCGTTCGTGGGGCGGATCACACGCTAGTGTCGAAACCAAGGAGGTGGCACGGTGAACCGGCTGCGAGAGATAGAGGCGCTCGGCCAGTCAATCTGGATCGACAACCTCAACCGCCAACTGCTCGACGAGGGGACGCTCGCCCGGCTGATCGAGGAGGACGGCATCAGCGGAGTGACGTCGAATCCCACGATCTTCGAGAAGGGCATGGGCCATTCCGACCGCTACGACGAGGCCTTCCGCGAGGCGGCCCGTGACACGGACGACGTGCAGCAGATCTTCGAGCGGCTCGCCTACGCGGACGTGCGCGATGCCGCGGACCTGCTGCGCCCGGTCTTTGACGCGGCGGGAGGCCAGGACGGCTTCGTGTCCTTCGAGCTGCCGGCCTCGCTCGCGTTCGACGCCGAGGGCTCGATCGAGGCGGCCCGGCGCCATCGCGATGCCATCGACCGCGCCAACGTGTTGATCAAGGTGCCCGGCACGGAGCCCGGCGTGCGCGCGTTCGAGGAGCTCACCGCGGACGGCGTGAACGTGAACGTGACGCTGCTGTTCGCGGTCGAGCGCTACCGCGAGATCGCCGAGGCGTACGTGCGCGGACTCGAGCGGCGGCTCGACGCCGGCGAGCCGGTCGACCGCAGCTCATCCGTGGCCAGCTTCTTCGTCTCGCGGGTCGACACCAAGGTCGACGCCGCGCTCGAGGAGCTCGGGCGCGAGGACCTGCGCGGTCGCGCGGCGGTGGCCAACGCGAAGCTCGCCTACGCCGAGTTCCAGAAGATCTTCGCCGGCGAGCGCTGGGAGCGCTTGCGAGCTGCGGGGGCCGGGGTGCAGCGCCCGCTGTGGGGCTCGACCTCGACGAAGAACCCCGACTACCCGGACACGCTCTACGTGGACGAGCTGATCGGCCCGGACACCGTCAACACGATGCCCGACGCCACGATCGAGGCGGCACGCGACCACGCGACGCCCGAACGCACCGTCGACCGCGACGTCGAGGCGGCGCGCACGCTGATCGGCGAGCTGCGCGAGGCGGGTGTCGACCTGGACGACATCGTGCTGCGCCAGCTCGTCGACGAGGGCGTCAAGGCGTTCGGCGACTCCTACGACGCGCTGCTGCGGACGCTCGAACGCAAGGCGAGCGAGCTGGCGGCGGCGCGCTGACGGGCGCCAGCCGGGCGCTGCGCCGGCGCCGAAGGTGGCTGCTGCGGTCAGTGCGGTGCGTGCTGTTAGGTCCGGTCTCTGGCCGACTACAGCTGGGAAGGGAGGGGTTCGGGAGCGATCAGGAGGCCCGAAGCGGCGATTCCTCCCCCACGATGCCGACTTGGTGTCGTTACACGACATCAAGGCGGCAACGTTCAGCAGCCAGACGCTCCCGGGCGAGGGGTCCGACGCCTTCTTCGCGCTATTCGCGGATAGCGCGTCAAGCCCCGCAGCACGACGTGGGGAGCCACACACACGCGCGACCGGATACACAGGTACCGAGCCACCCCGATAGGCGGCACGGCTGAGCTCAGGGATTGAACGCCAGGAAGAGGAACGAGCCGAACAGGACGAGATGAACCCCGCCCTCCTGCAGGGTGGCGCGTCCTGGGAGCACGGTCAGCGCGGCGACGACGATCGTGATCGCGAGCAGCACCGTCTGCATGTCACCGAGGCCGAGCACCAGCGGTCCTTCGAGCCAGATCGAGGCGATTGCGATCGCTGGAATTGTCAGCCCGATGCTCGCCATTGCCGACCCGAGTGCGAGGTTGAAGCTCGTCTGCAGGCGGCCGCGGCTTGCGTTACGGACGGCAGCGAGGGTCTCGGGCAGCAGTACCAGCAGCGCGATCAGGACGCCGACGGCCGACGGGGGCGCATCAAGGGCCGCGACGGCGTCCTCGATCGCCGGGGTCTCGATCTTGGCGAGTCCGACCACGGCCACGAGCGCGACGACGAGCAGCGCGAGGCTCGTTATCGCGTCGCGGTCGGAGGGTGGCGCCGCGTGCTCCTCGGAGCCTGGGTCGCCGCCGACGGGCAGGAAGTAATCGCGGTGGCGAACCGTCTGGATGAATACGAACAGGCCGTACAGCGACACGGATGCGACCGCGGCGAACGCGAGTTGCTCGGGAGAGAACTCGGGGCCCGGCCTGCTGGTGGTGAACGACGGCACGACGAGGCAGAGCGTGGCGAGCGTCGCCACGGTCGCGAGCGCGGAGGCCGTTCCCTCGGCGTTGAAGGGGGCGACCCGTTCACGCAGCGCGGCCACGAGCAGGCTCACGCCCAGGATCCCGTTGCAGGTGATCATGACGGCAGCGAACACGGTGTCGCGCGCGAGCGTGTCGGTGTCGGTCCCGGCGGAGACCATCAGGGTCACGATCAGCGCCACCTCGATCACCGTGACCGCGACGGCGAGGACGAGCGACCCGAACGGCTCGCCCACCCGATGCGCAACCACCTCCGCGTGATGGACGGCCGCCAGCACGGAACCAGCCAGGAACACTCCGACCAGGACGAGCACAGCGGCGACCGGCTTGGTCCCCCAGGTCCCGATCAGGATGAGCGCCGCCAGCACCGGGGTCACGAGGGTCCAGCGCACCCACCGCAACGGATTCCTGACCGCCATGATGCGGCTAGGTCACGGGCTGGACGTGCGAGACCACCTCGCCGTCGCGCAGCGCGTGCACCGCGAAGCCCGGAGGCTCGGCCGTGAGCTCGAGCTCGTCGTCTCGGAAGTCGAGCTTCAGCTGGATGTAGGTGCTGGGCACGGCCAGCACAGGCCGTCCAGCCAGATCGGCAGCGACGGTCCGATGAACGTGGCCCGCGACGATCCGCCGGACCTGGGGGTGGCGCCCCACGACGTCGCCGAGGGCACCCCGATCCGCGACTCGCAGACCTATCGCGTCTATTGCCGGAACGCCCGTCCAGAGCGGCGGGTGGTGCAGAGCGAGCAGCGTCGGGCTGTCCGGGGCGGCGGCGAGCTCCTGGTCGAGCCAGGCGAGCCGCTCGGAATCGAGCTCGCCTGCCTCCTCGCCCGGGATCGTGCTGTCGATCGCGACCAGCCGCACTGGTCCCACGTCGGCCGCGTACTGCACAGGTTCGCCGGGCGCCCCCGGGACGCCGAAATGCCGGCGCAGCGCGTCCCGGTCGTCGTGGTTCCCCGGCAGGACGTACAGCGGCACGGCGAGCGGCTCCAGAAGCTCGCGCAGCTGCTCGTACTCGGCATCTGCGGCGTTCTCCACGAGATCGCCCGATATCAGGACCGCACCGGGTCCGGGCTCCAATCGGCCCACGGACTCGACGGCAGCGCTCAGCCGCGCCGCGGGGTCGACCCCGTCCCAGTCAGCGCCCACGTGGGAATCGCTGAGTTGGACCAGAAGGAAAGGCTCGCTCACCGGATGCAGCATGGCTTAACTCGCGCCGCGGCGTAGGCTCGGGTCCATGGAGCTGCCGCCCGGCCCGCGCGCCCCCGCCGCCTGGCAGACCATCGGATGGACGGTCCAACCCGCCGGATTCCTGCGGCGCGTGCACGAGCGTTTCGGCGACCCGGTCACGATCCGCACCTATTGGATGGACGAGCCGCTGGTGCTCTTCTCGAGCCCCGATGCGGTCCGCGACGTCTTCCGCCTCGATCCACATGTCGCGCCGGCCGGGCAGAGCTGGGAGTTCCTCCGGCCCTTCGCCGGGCCGCACTCGATCCTCGTGCTCGACGGCGAGGAGCATCTGCACGAGCGGCGCCTCATCCAGACGCCGTTCCACGGGGAGCGCATGCGCGCCTTCACGCCGGCCGTCGCGGAGCTCGCCCGGCAGGAGCTGAGCACGTGGAACGGGCGCGTGACCACGCTCGAGCGCATGAAGCGGTTGACGCTCGAGACCATCCTCCGCATCGTCTTCGGCGCCCGCGGTGAGCGGGAGGCCGCGCAGCTCCGAGACGCTGTCCACGGCACTCTCGACGCCGTGCGCTCGCTGCCGCGGATGCTCGCCATGTCGCTGGTGCAGCGCGACCTGGGGCCGCGCAGCCCGTGGGGCCGCTTCCGGCTGGCGGTCGAGCGCTTCGACGGGCTGCTCCTCGACGTGATCGCCCGCCGGCGGGCCGAGCCTGGCGACGACGACTCGATGCTCGCACTGCTGCTCGCGCAGCGTGACGAGGCCGGCAACCCGCCGAGTGACCGCCACCTGCGCGACCAGCTCGTCGCGCTACTGGCCGCCGGCCACGACACCTCGGCGGCCTCGCTGGCCTGGGCCTTCGAGCGGCTTGCCCGGCACCCCGACGTCCAGGCGCGCTTGCGCGAGGGCGACCCCGCATACCTCGACGCGGTCGTCAAGGAGGTGCTGCGCGTGCGCCCCGCTCTGACGATCGCCCCGCGCCGGCTCCTCGAGCCGGCGCGGATCGCGGGCCGGACGCTGCCCGCCGGCGTCCACGTGGCCGCCTGCCTGTGGCTCGCGATGCGCCGGGACGACCTCTGGCCCGAGGCCGCCGCGTTCCGGCCCGAGCGCTGGCTCGATGGCGGGCCGCCGAACCCGATGTCGTGGATCCCGTTCGGCGGCGGCGTGCGCCGCTGCGCCGGAGCACCCTTCGCCGAGATGGAGATGCGCGAGGTGCTGCGGGTCGCGGCGGGGCTGACGATTCGCCCCGTGCGGCCCGAACCCGAGCGCGCGCGCCGAAGCGCGCTCGTCGTGACCCCTCACCGGGGTGGCGAGGTGCTCGTGCTCAAGCGGCCCGGCTCGGAGAGAGGCCTCCGACGACGGGCTGAGCTCCGGCGATCGTCACGGGCTTCTCACGCTAGCGGCCGCTCAGCCGCCAGTAGGTGAAGCCGAGGATCAGCTCTGCGGTCTCGAGCGGCACGTCGAGCTGAGGACAGTGGCCGACGCCCTCGAGCTCGACCCAGTCCGCGTGGGGAAGCCACTCGTTGCGATAGCGGGCCGCGGCCGACGGCCAGGGCAGGAGCTTGTCGTCAATGCCCCAGACGATCCGTACCGGACAGGTGATCCTCTCCGCGTCGACGCGCCAGCCCTCGCGGAGCGCGTGCTCGATCAGGGCCGGCGCCCCGGTGCAGCGCGCCACGCCGAGCAGCTGGTGGGCGAGGAGCTCGACCGGTATGTGCTCGAAGTTCGTCGTCGTGTACTGCGTCGCGCGGCGCCGGCCCTCTCGGGTGGCCAGGAGCGCCAACGCGTGCGGCGCGGCGGCCTTCGCCGAGTCGACCATCGCCGACTGGAGGCCGAGCGTGTCCCTGTAGGACTCGTCGCCGCGCGCCCAGCCGCCGGCCGGGGCGAGCGCCACGACCGTCCTCGCCCGGCCGCGCGCGGCGAGCTGAAGTGCGACATAGCCTCCAAGCGAGTTGCCGGCGACGTGCGCGGTCTCGAAGCCGGCCTCGTCCATCGCCCGCTCGACCGCGTCGGCGAGCACGAAGTCGCCGATCTCCCCTTCGATCGGAGGCCCACCCGCGTGGCCGGCGAGCGTGGGCGCCAGGACATCGTGACGGCGCTCGAGCGCGGGCAAAACGAGCTCCCAGATGCGCCACGTGTCGGTGAAGCCGTGGAGGCAAACCAGTGGCGTCCCGGAGCCGCCGCGATGAGCCGAAGTGAAGGTCGAGTACAGGCTCGCGCGGATTCTGCCCGATCCCGGGTAGATGGACCTTGGTGAGCGGCGCGCGTGGAATTCGCCCGATCGGCTGCCTCTGCGCCCTTCTGGGCGCGGCCCTGGTCGCGCTCGCGCGGTGGACCTGTCGCGGCGCAGCAGCCGCCCGGGACGGCTGAGCTTGCGTTCCAGAATGGCGGCCGCATCTACTCCATCGGTGCCGACGGCTCCGCACGCCGGCTGATCACGGCCTCAGCCTCGGGGCGGGCCGCGGCCTTCGAACCGGCGTGGTCGCCTGACGGCACGACGCTGGCCATCGCCCACTCCCCCGCGGTCAGCGACGACGACGAGCGGGCCCAGATCCAGCTCCTGCAGGCCGACGGGAGCGGCAGGCGCAACCTCACCGCTCTGGCACGGGGCGTCGTGGACAGCTCACCGCGCTGGTCACCTGGCGGCGACCAAATCGTGCTCGTGCGCTACCAAGCGCGGGGCGGCCGCTATCAGAGCTCGATCGTGATCCACGACCTGCCTACGGGCACGGAGCGAACGGTGGCCCGTGAGCGGATGGGCCCGCGGCTCAACCAGCTGGCCGAACCCGACTGGTCGCCGGACGGCAGACAGATCGTCTACACGCGGTCGCGCCTCGACCGCCGCTTCTACTTTCGTCCATCCCTGTACGTCATGGCTCCGGACGGAACGGGTCGGCGAATGCTCGCCCGCGACGCCCAGTCGGCGGCGTTCTCGCCCGACGGCGCGCGGATCGCCTTCGCGAGCGTGCGTGACCGAAACGGCACCACCTGCGGCTCTGACGAGTGCATCTACAACGGCGAGCTCTACGTGATGGACGCAAGCGGCGCGAACCCTCGGCGCCTCACGCACAACCGCGGCAACGACGCGTCGCCGGACTGGTCCCCCGACGGCGGGCGGATCGCATTCACCAGCGACCGCAACTTCCCCGGCGGAGCCAGCTTCGAGCTCTACTCGATCACGCCGGACGGCGGCTGCTTGACCTGGTTGACCAATGGCACGCCGGAGAGCTTCGCGCCGGACTGGCGCCCGGGAGCGGGCGGCTCGAGCGACCCCGGCACCTGCGGGGACGGGGCGCGTCCGGCGCTGATCGATACGGACCTGCGCGACGTGGCGCGCATCGAGGGCTCGCGCCCGCTGTGGCTCGGCCGCACCTTCGGCGGCCTGCTGCTCGCGGCCGCGGAGAGAACGAGCGGCGCGATCTCCTTCAGCTACGCCGACTGCGCGCATTACGACTCGCGCGAGTGCCCGGCCCAGGCTGTACGTGTCACAGGCCTCGGTCTGCGCACGTGACTCCCACCTCCCGTTTCTGACCTCCAACCGCGAGCGGTACTCCAGGCGCCGAGGCGCATTCATCGTCGACTTCGGTCGGCGGGCCGGAATTGATGTCTACACAGGTGGGCTCGAGGTCCATCTGAGCTCGGACGACAAGCGCCAGCAGGTCCTCGCCCTCCGAAACCTCCGGCCGTTCAGGCCCGACTCCCGTGACCCCGGCCGGCTCGCGCCGCCCGCGCTGCCGCGGGACTTTGCACGGGAGGTGCGCCGAACCGTGGTCGCACATCGGCGCCTCGGCTCCGTCTCCGCGGTCGCGCGGCTGCTCGACATGACCCCCGCGACGGTGCGGCGCCGCCTGGCCACCGCGGATGTGCTTCGCGAGTTCGGCCCCTTCCGCACGGTGCGCTGCGAACGCTGACTCAGAGCCTGAACGGAGGCTCGCCGACCTCTGGGGCATGGAGCACCGAACGGGATTGCTCGAGCGTGCGGGTCCACTCGTAGGCGAGGCCCTTGCAGTGGTTCATCTCGATTCCCTCGGAGGCCATGCGCGCCAGTCCCCGGTCATGCATCTCGCCCGGAGAGAAGACGGCGTCCTCGACAACGATCACTCGCAGGCCGCGCTCCTTTAGCCCGATCGCTGACTGGGCGACGCACACGTCGGTCTCGAATCCGATCAGCACGGCGGTCGTCCGCCGCGTGCTCTCGATCCGGTCGACCAGCTCCGGCGTGCCGGTCAGGCCGAAGGTGGGCTTGACCACGGCCGCCCTGGCATCGGCGAAGACGTCAGCGATGGGCGCGAAGGTCGCGCCGTTCCGCTGCGGGTCCTCCTCGGTAAACACAGCGGGCACGGCGAGCCGCCGCGCCACCTTGGCCAGCCAGGTCATGCGCGCCAAGGACTCGCGGGCATGCGCGCTCTCGTCGGGCGGGAGGCTGTCGCCGTAGAAGCCCTCCTGGACGTCGATGACGACCAGGACGCTGTCGGCGTGATCTACGAGGGGCATCTCGAAGGCCTCCGGCGCCCATCGTAAGGCCGCCCTCGAGCGGCCGGCCGCTAGTCATCGTCGTCGTCCCGGTCCCCTCGCTTCGCGGGTCCCTACCCGGGCACCGGAAGCTAAACGCAAGTCGGCCTGCAGCGCTAGGAGGGGCGGTCCAGTCGCGCGAGCGCCTCGTCCAACTTCCGGTACTCGTCCACCCGCACGATCCTGCCGTCGCGGACCTGCACGGCATAGGTCTCGTTGACGTCGACGCTGATCCCGCTGCCCCGCCCGCGGAGCCGGGCCCTCCAGGGCACGATGACCCAGTCGCCGCGCTCGATGAAGTCCTCGAACTCCATGGTGCCGTCGAAGCGGTCCTCCCAGAGCTCGTCGCTCGACTCGACGAAGCTCCGCATGCCGGCGATGCCTCGATAGGTCTGCCGATCCGGCTCGTCCGCCGCGGTGGACCACACGATGTCCGGGTCGTAGGCGGCGAACGCGGTCTCGAAGTCCCCTCGACCGAAGGCCTCGAGGCTACGGCGCACGATCTCGACGTTCGTCGGCGACATGGATCCCGAGTATCCGCGCTAGCGTTCCATCAGTCACCGATTGAAGGAGAGCTCAGCGATGGTGAAGCCCATTCCGGATGAATACCCGCGCGTGATGCCCTACCTGATCGTCGACGGCGCCGCCGCCGCAATCGATTTCTACCGCTCGGTGTTCGGCGCCACCGAGCGCGGGCGAATGCCTGCGCCCGGGGGCAAGATCGGGCACGCCGAGCTCGAGATCGGCGACTCGATGATCATGCTCGCCGACGAGTCTCCGGAGATGGACGCAGTCGGGCCGCGATCCGTCGGGGGCACGCCGGTATCGCTGCTCGTGTACGTGGAAGACGTCGACAGCGTCTTCGACCGTGCCGTCCAGGCCGGCGCCAAGCCGCTGGCGGCGGTGGACGACAAGTTCTACGGCGATCGCTCCGGCCAGTTCGAGGATCCGTTCGGGCACCGGTGGAATGTCGCCACGCATGTCGAGGATGTGCCACCGGATGAGATGACCAAGCGGATGGAGGCGATGTACGCCGGTCAGGGCTGATGAGCGAGAGCGACAAACCAGGCGCCACCGAGCTCAAGGAGCTGATGGGGCGGGTGTTCCAGTCGGACGCCTCCGAGGCGTTCGGGCAGTTCATGGTGCGACAGATGGCCCTCGCCGACATGGCGCCCAATGCAGATGACGCCGTGCTCGAGGGCATCGAGGAATCGCCCGACGGAGGGGCTGCGATGGCGGAAGCTCACCTGAACGGACTTCCGGATGAGGAGCGCGAGGAGCTCCTCGAGCGGGCCGCCACGGAGACCGGCGCCCGCCTGCACGCGGCGGCGGTCGCGCTGCTCGCAGCCGTCGGCGCCGCGCGGCTCCCCGTCGACGTCACCCCGGAGATGGTGTCCGTGGCGGCGATAACGGAGCTTGGGGACTAGACCGGACGGTCCGGGAGAAATGAGTGCACGAGCGAGGCGGCCATCGCTCCTTCGCCCACGGCTGAGGCCACTCGTTTGATCGAGCCGTGGCGCAGGTCCCCGGCCGCGAAGACGCCCGGGCGGCTCGTCTCCAGATGAAACGGGTCGCGCTCGAGCGGCCACCTTGAAGGCTCCTGCGCCTGGAGCAGATCGCGGCCAGTGAGGACGTAGCCGCGGTCGTCGAGGGGCAACCAATCGCTGATCGGCGCCGTCAGCGGCGCGGCCCCGATGAGCACGAACATTCCGTCCGCGGGCACCTTCGACTCCCCCATCGGGCCCTCGATCACGACCTCCTCGAGCGAATCCCCGCCGCGGGCCTCGCTCACCGCCGTCTGTGTGAGGACCACGATGCGCGCGGTGCTGCTCGATGCGATCGACGAGGTAGCGGGACATCTTGCGCTCGAGTGAGTCGGCGCGCACGAGCATCGTGACCTCCGCCGCCTCGTCTGCGAGGTTGAGTGCGGCCTGGCCGGCGGAGTTGGCCGCCCCCACGACGACCACCCGGCGGTCGCGGTAGGCCGACGCCTCGCCTGGTGCGGCTCCGTAGTGGACGCCGCGCCCGATCAGCCTGTCCACGCCCGCGCCCTCGAGCACGCGATAGGCGACGCCGAAGGCGAGTAAGACGCTGCGCGCGCGGACGGTGGCCCGGCTCGCCAGCTCCACCTCGATCAGTCCATCGGTGCCTGTGGCTGCGGCAAGGGCACCCGCGCCGATCAAGAACTCGGCACCGAGGCGCCGGGCCTGGCGGTAGGTCCGAGCGGCGAGCTCACCGCCAGCCGATTCCGTCCGGGAAGCCGGGGTAGTTCTCGATCCTGGAGCTGGTCGCCGCCTGGCCCCCTGGTACGTGCATCTCGACGATGAGCGTGCGCAGGCCCTCCGAAGCGGCGTAGACAGCCGCGGTTAGTCCGGCCGGCCCGGCGCCGACGATGAGCAGGTCATAGAGGTCGTGGCTCGGCTGGGTTGGTAGGCCGACACCACGCGCCAGGTCGGCGTGCCAGTTCCTCGACGCCCGGGCTCGCTCCAGTGTCGAGAAGTCGAGTCCAGCGGTTCGCTCGATGTAAGTCGCGGGCGCCTCGAGGCGGCTGCCATCGGCGAAGATCGCCAGTGGGAGCGAGGCGGCGTCGAGCTCCTCGCGAGGCAGCAGGGCCGCCAAAGGGTCGCGATCGAGGTCGATCCAGCGCAGGGCGACCCCGTTGCGCGTCAGGAAGTCCCGCGCGGAGTCGGCGGCATCCCCGGGCCGGCCGATGAGAGTGACCTGGGCGCTCATCATGTTCGCGCTCCTGCTGGCGGCCGCGACGCGGGTGCGCGCTCGACGGTGGCGCGAGCCCGTATCCGCGGCGCCGTTGTGTCGTCGGGCTCGACGGGCAATCGCCCGGCAACGGCAAGCTCTTTCCACCGCGAGGAGCCGCTGCTGGTAGGGCCGGGGTTGCTCCCAGAGCTCGACCTCGATCCCCCCGTTCCGAGGTGGACGCGCGCGTGCGTGAGCACGTGGCGAGATACGAAGACCGAGGGCGCCTTGAGGTGGGCCGCAACTGGATGGGCCTGGCGGAGCCAGCAGCCGCAGTTGACCGCAGCGCCGCGCGCACCGGTAGGGGCGTCGAACCCGATCAGTGACGGGGCGTGCGTGTGGCCGGAGGCGAAGACCGCGATCTCGCCGGGCAGGTCGTCGCCGAGCGGTGGAGGCGGCCCAGCCTCGAGCCGGCGGCGGATCGTGTCCACGCTCGGGTCGAGGCCCCCCGGATCCTCGCCGTCGCCGCCGAAGCGCCGGGCGGCGCCGCGGATCGCCTGGTTGGCCGTCCTCCGCAGGATGAGGACGAATAGGCCGAACGTGACCAGCAGCACGACGACGTCGTAGCCCACATCGACCAACAGGTCAAGCAGGCCGTCATCGTCGCTGCCGCCGAGCGCGTACTTGATCACGCCGTAGGCCACAAAGGCGACGAGCAGCGGGAGCAGCAGCCAGCGGATCGCCTGCCTGACGAGGTCGTAAAACAGGCGCCCGGCGATCCATTCCGGGATCTCCGTGAGCGGGAAGATCCGGTCAACCTCGCGGAGATGGAGCGAGGGCGTCAGCGTCCGCCCGCCGGGCAGCCGCGGCATCAGGTCGGTGACGACGTGATCGCCGAGCGGCGTGTCGAGCGGGTCAGCGTAGTCGCGGAACGTGTTCGCGGGGTCGAACTGGTTGCCGTGCTCGCAGTAGACGATCCGGTCGGGCTCGGACTCGAAGCAGGCCGAGTAGGAGAGCGCAAACTCGTGGACAAGCCCCTGCTCCCCGAGCGTTGAGCGGATCTCCGGGTTCCACCACATCTCGGCGTCGTGGTTTCCCGGCAGGTAGACGACCGTCCGCGTCTCGCCCGCGGCGAAGCGCCGCAATCGCTCGAACAGTTCTCGATATTCCGCCCGGGCGATGGTGACCGACGCCCGGTTCTCGCCGTCGGGCACCTCCGCGACGCGCAGGAGATCGAAGAAGTCCCCTGCAAGCACGAGCTCGACCGGTCCCGGGTGCGCGTCGACATCGTCGAGCATCGAGACGAGCTGGTCCGGCGACTCGAAGATGTCGCGGCCCGGGTCGCCGCCGATGTGACAGTCGGACAGGAACACGATCAACGTGTCGTCGGCCAGCAACCTCATCCGCGCCGACCCGACACGTAGAGCCGTGCAAGCGTGCTTCCGAAGAACGCCCCGAAGCGCGCCAGCGCCAGCGCGGGATCGCTTTTCCGGCCCCCCCGCACCGGGCGGATCGATGTCATGAGCCGCGCGACCGCCACCGGCCCGAGGCGCAACCGTCCGGCGACCATGGCGCCGTCGTCCTCGGTCGGTTCAAGACGCGTGTCGAGGGTCGTGGTGGCGCGCCAGAAGTCGACGATCTTGCGACCGCGCACGTCCTTGGTGCCGCGCAGCACCCAGCGGCTGCCGTCCGAGCCGCAGAACGGAAGAACGTACGTCATCGTGCGCGCCCGCGGATCGCCCTCGTCCACGAACAGGTGGAAGGAGCCGGCCTCGATGGGCGCGCCGGCCGGATCGGTGAGCCCCTCTACGTGAGGCCATCGACGGCCTACCCGAGGCGCGCAAACCGAAGACGAGAGTCCCCGCGGACCTTCGCGCCGAGCTCGACGCCTGGGTTCAGCGCGTCGGCGGACAGCAGTTCCCGCCCGCCAGCCTGCTCCGCGGGATCATCTTCTGGTCCCGCATTCACGGCCTGATCAGCCTGGAACTCGATCACCACCTGGCGTCGATGGAACTCGACCCCGAGCTCCTCTACCGAACCGAGCTCGCCGAGCTGGGCGCCGAGACCTAGACCGCCTGCGCCGGGGCTGCGGCCGGCGTCCTCGCCCTCGTGGTTGCGAGGGCGAGAAGAGCCAGGCCGCCGAGCGCCCAGGCGAGCAGGACCGCTACCGGCACGCCCGCCGCGGCGCCGTCGAAGAACCCGGTGCTGCGCAGCAGGTTCGCTCCCGCCCCGGGCGGCAGCAGCTGACCGATCCCACCGACGGGCTCAGGCAGCAGCTCCGGGGCCGACCCCGCTGCGGAGAACGGGTTGCCGATGAACACCATCAGCGCGGCCGCCACTCCGATGCCGACGCCGCCTAGCCAGGCGTAAAGGCCGGTGACGGTCGCCCCGATCGCGAGCACAGTCAGGCCGAGCACGCCGGCGTTCACGATCCAGTCGCCCTCGACGACGTCGAGCCAGCTCTGGACGATGCCCGCCGCGACGAGCCCGATGATCGCCGAGCCGGCGACCAGCAGCCCCGCGCGCCCGGCGGCGCTCGAGGTGAGCAGCGAGGCGGCAATGCCGATCAGGATCCCGGCGATCACGAGCGGCAGCACCGACGACGGCAGCGCCGCGCCGTGCGCGGCCGTCACGACGTCCTCGGTAGGCGCGCCGGTCTCAGCCGCCGCGTGGCCGAGCAGTTGAGCCACCGCGGGGCTCGCGGCACTCGCGCTGAGCACCTTCGGCCCGTCGGGCGTCGCGACGAACGCGCCGTAGACCTCGCGGTCCTCGATCGCGGCACGCGCCTCGTCCTCGGTCGTGTAGCGGTGCACGTCGAACGCGTCGGGGTTGGCGCCGAGCTGCTGCTCGAGCTGACCGACGGCCGCGGGCGGCCCGGCCACGCCGACCGGGAGATCACGCGGCTCGAGCCTGGCGCTCGGCCACGCGAACAGGGTCAGCACGATGGCCACAACCACCGGGATGATCACCAACGCCGCAAGCGGCGAGGGATGACGATGGTCGGATGTCTTCTGCGTGGTCATTGCTCACTCCTTCACTGCGGTCGATGACGACAACTCGGCGACGTCGCGCCGAAACAGTGCGGCCGCGGTCCAGTCCGCCAGCACGCGGGCGCGGCGGGCGGCGAACGGCAGCTGCAGGACGTGGTAGCCGCGGGCGATGATCCAGCCGAGCACGCCCTTCACGCGCATGCCGCCGATGAGGGCGATGCCGTGCCGGCTGCCGAGCGTGGCCATCTGGCCGCGGGTGCGATAGCTGTAGGCGCGCGGCGTCCCGCGCAGGTTCCGGGCGAGCCGGCGCGCCTGACGCAGGGCGTGCTGGCAGGTGGCGGGGTCGGTCTCGCCGGCCGTCGCCTCGTTGGGGACGGCGGCGCAGTCCCCGAGCGCCCAGATGCGCGACGAGCCGAGCACGCGGAGCGTCTCGTCGACCGGGACGCGCCCATGCTTGTCGAGCGGGAGCCCGAGCGTTGCGAGCAGCGGGTTGGCCGTGACGCCGGCCGTCCAGACGACCGTCTCGGTATCGATCCGGCGCCCGTCGGAGAGCGTCACCCCGTCGGCGTCGACGGACGTGAGCGTCGTCTCCGTGAGGATCTCGACGCCGCGCCGGCCGAGTCGCTTGGCCGCGAACGCGGCGAGCTTCTCGGGCGTCTGGCGCAGGATGCGGGTGCCGCCCTCGACGAGCACCCAGCGCGGCTGCACTCCGTCGAGCCGCGGATGGCGCGTGAGAGCGTCACTCACGAGCTCGTTCAGCTCCGCGACCGCCTCGACTCCGGCGAAGCCGGCACCAGCGAGCACGAAGGTCAAACGCCGCGCGGCCGACTCGGGCACGGCGTCCGCCAGCTCGATCTGGCGCAGCACGTGATTGCGAAGACGGATCGCGTCGACCAGGTCCTTAAGTCCGAGGGCGTGCTCGCGCAGGCCGGGCAGGTCGGGCATCCGCGCAACTGCCCCCAGCGCGATGACGAGGTCAGCGTAGGCGATCTCGATGTCGCCCGCCTCGGACTCGACTTGCACGACTCGGCGCTGGGCGTCGAGGCCGGTGACCGAGCCGAGCACGAGGTCGGCGTGGGGGCACATCGTGCGCAGCGGCACGGTCACGTGGCGCGGCTCCACACTGCCAGCGGCGGCCTCGGGCAGCAGCGGCGTGTAGAGCATGAAGTTGGTCGGGTTGACGATCGTCGCGCCGCTCTGGCCGACCTGGCGAGCCACGTAGCTCCCGGCGAAACCGCCGCCGAGCACGAGCGTTCCGCCACGGGCAACGCGCGAGCGCCGGTGGGTGAGTGCGGGGTACGTGGAGTTCATGACCGCCAAGCTACGGCCGCGCGGAGGCGCTCGAATCCGGCAATGCCCTAGTGCCTAGCCCAGAGGGATTAGGATCGGCAGATGCTCGTGGGCCGTCTGGCTGAGCAACGCGAGCTCGACTCCCTCCTCGAGAGCGCGCGCGGGGAACGCAGCGCTGTACTGGTGCTGCGCGGTGAGGCCGGCATCGGCAAGACGACGCTGCTCGAGTACGCCGAGGCGCAGGCGGGCGACATGAGGGTGCTGCGCTGCGTCGGCATCGAGGCCGAGCACGAGCTCCCCTTCGCCGGCCTTCAGCGTCTCGTCCGGTCCTGCCTCGATCTGATCGAGCGGCTGCCGGCGCCCCAGGCGGCGGCACTGAACAGTGCCCTCGGCCTCAGCCTCGAGGGCGTCGACGACCGTTTCCTCGTCTCGCTCGGCGCGCTCAGCCTGCTCGCCGAGGCCGCCGAGGACGGGCCGCTCCTGTGCTGCATCGACGACGCGCAGTGGCTCGACGCCCCCTCAGCCGAGGCGCTCGCCTTCGCCGCCCGCCGGCTCGAGGCCGAGCGCATCGCGATGCTGTTCGCCGTCCGGGAGGGCGACCTGCGCAGCTTCGACGCGCCCGGCGTCCCGGAACTGACCCTCGGTGCGCTCGCCGACGAGGACGCCCGCGCGCTGCTCACCGATCGCCTCGAACGCGGCCCGTCGGCGGAGGTGCTGGCCACGCTACTCGAACACGCGCGTGGCAACCCGCTCGCGCTGCTCGAGCTGCCGGCCGCGCTCACGGAGACCCAACTCGACGGAGCCGAGCCCATCCTCGGGCCGCCGCCGGTGCGCCCTGCGGTTGAGGAGGCCTTCCGCGCGCGGGTCGCGGCACTGCCGGATCGCACACGGAGCCTCCTGCTCGTGGCGGCCGCAGACGAGCTCGGCGACCTCACGGCGATCCTCGATGCCGGCGCGCGCATCGGCCTCGACGGATCGGAGCTCGGCGCGGCGGAGCGCGGCGGGCTCGTGCGCGTGGACGGCAGCGTGACCTTCCGGCACCCGCTCGTGCGTTCCGCGATCTACCGCTCGGCGAGCCGCGACGAGCGCCGCGCCGCGCACGAGGCGCTCGCGGCGGCGGTAGACGACCCCGCCCGCAGCGCGTGGCACCGCGCGCTCGTGGCAGACCGCGCTGACGAAGGCATCGCCTCGGAGCTCGAGGCGGCCGGTGTCCAGGCTGCAACGCGCGGTGGGCAGGCCACCGCCGCGGCCGCCTTCGAGCGCGCCGCCGAGCTGAGTGCCGACGATACGCGTCGCGCCCACCGACTCGTCTGTGCGGCGAAGGCGTCACACGCCGGCGGCCGGCCCGACGCCGCGATGGCCCTTGTCGAACGAGCGCGCGCGCTCCCGCTCGATCCGCTCGACTCGCTCGAGATCATCTCGGTCTGCGCTACCGACGCCGGACGGCGCGGGTCACCCGCGGAGTCCGAGGAGCTGCTTCGCCGCGCCGTCGTGGAGGTCGTCGGCCTGCCGCCCGAAGCCGCCGCCGAGTTCCTGATCTGGTCGGTGTTCGTGTCACTGATGAGAAGCGGCCGGATCGCGTTCGCCTTGAGTGAGGCGGACAGTCTCCTGAAGCAGATCGGCGGGGAGGGGCCGCTGATCAGCTTCGCGCGCCTGCTGTTTGGGGGCATGAGTGCCGTGCTGGAGGGAGACTCCGCGCGCGGCGGCCGGTTGCTGACCGAGGCGATCGCCGTGGGCGAGGGCTTCGACGGCGATCGCACGATGGGCATGAACGCGTTTCCCAGCGGGATGCGCGGCGACTATCCGGCCTCACGCCGGACCAGTGAGGCGGCCATCGCCCGCGCGCGTCATCAGGGTTCACTCGCAGGGGTCTCGGGCGCTTTCCCGCTCGTCGCGGTGGGCGAGCTCGGCGAGGGCAGGCTGGCGGCCGCAGCCGCAACGATCTCCGAGGGCCGGGAGCTCGCCCGGCGCCTCGGCGCCGACAACGACGAGACCGGGCTGATGGCGCTCGAAGCTCGCATCCTCGCCCAGCGGGGCCAAGAGGACGAGTGCCGCGAGCTCGTCGCGACGGCGATGCAGCGCAGCCTCGCGACGGGCCTGGGCTGGGCGACCGAGCACGCGCGCCTGGCGCTCGCCGAGCTCGAGCTGGCACTCGGCAACCCACAGGAGGCCCTCGAGCATCTGGACCAGCTCGACCAGGTGCCGCTGCCGCCGGTGGCCCTGCTCGCCACGCCCGACGTGATCGACGCGGCGCTGCGCATCGGCGAGCCGGGGCGTGCGCGGGATGCGCTCGAGCGCTTCGAGGCGTGGGCTCCCGTCAGCGACAGCCCGCTCGTCAAGGGGCTCCTCGCTCGCTGCCGGGCGGTGCTGAGCGAGGACGACGACGAGGCGGGGCTCCTCTTCGAGGAGGCCGTGCGCGAGCACACCGGCGACGCGCCGGTCTTCGAGCGCGCGCGCACCCAGCTCGCCTACGGCGAGCGCCTGCGCCGCGCACGCCGCAAGATCGAGGCGCGCACACAGCTCCGCACCGCGCTGGACACCTTCGAGGGACTCGGCAACAGGCTCTGGGCCGAGCGCGCCCGCACAGAGCTGAATGCGACAGGCGAGAAGGCCCGCAAGCGCGACGTCAGCACCCTCGACGACCTGACGCCGCAGGAGCTGCGCATCGCACAGCTCGTGGCGGGCGGCGCCACCAACCGTGATGCCGCCGCCCAGTTGTTCGTGAGCCCGAAGACCGTCGAGTACCACCTGCGGAAGGTGTTCATGAAGCTCGGCGTGAGCTCCCGTATCGAGCTCGCCAGGGTGCCCCTGGGCGCACCCGAGTCCCCAGCCGGTTGAGGGTCCCCAACTAGGGATTCACCCGAGTCGATCACCAGGGCCTCCGCCGTACCTTCGGCGAAATCGACCGAAGGAGGACCTCATGGCGACCTATCTGTACCGAATTGGCGGCTGGGCCTTCACAAATCGCCGCAAGGTGCTGTTCGGCTGGCTGGCGATTCTCGCCGTCGTGATCGGGCTGGCTGCCTCGTTCAGCGGGCAGTTCTCGTCCAAGTTCGAGGTCCCGGGCACCGAGTCCCAGCGGGCCCAGGACCTGCTTCATGAGAAGTACCCGGGCGCCGGCGGCGCCTCGGCGCGCGTCGTGTTCGCGGCTCCGGAGGGCGAGAAGCTCACGGATCCGCAGAACAAGGCGGCGATCATGGAGACCGTCGGGGAAGCAAAACGCGCCGACGGCGTGTCCTTCGTGATCGATCCGTACAGCGCCAAGGCGATCTCGAAGGACGGCCGCATCAGCTACGCCGACGTGATCTACCCGATGCCCGCGGACGAGGTCAGCGACGCCGCCCGCGATGAGCTCGAGGAAAGCGCCAGGCCGGCCCATGCCGCCGGCATGGAGGTCGAGTTCGGCGGCGGGCTCGTGACCGACGAGGCCGAGGCGGGGTCGGAGAGCGCCGGCATCATGATCGGCTTCCTCGTCCTCGCGATCACGCTCGGCTCGCTGGTGGCGGCCGGACTGCCCCTGCTGACGGCGATCCTCGGCGTGGCGATCTCGGTCGGCACGGTCACCGCCCTCACTGGCTCGATCGAGCTGACGGAGACCGCCCCCACCCTGGCGACGATGCTCGGCCTGGCGGTCGGCATCGACTACGCGCTGTTCATCCTGAGCCGCTACCGGCAGAACGTCGACAGCGGCATGGAACTGCGGGACGCGGCCGCCCAGGCAACCGGCACCGCGGGCAGCGCCGTCGTGTTCGCCGGCGCCACCGTCGTGATCGCGCTGGTCGGCCTGACGGTCGTCAACATCCCGTTCCTGACGGTCATGGGCCTCGCGGCGGCGGGCGCCGTGGTGATCGCGGTCCTGATCGCCACCACCCTGCTGCCGGCGCTGCTCGGCTTCTTCGGGCGTCGCGGCGCGCGGGTCAACCGCGCGCTCACGTGGCGGCCCTGGCGACGCCGCGAAGGCCGTGAGGCGGCAAGCGTGCGCTATGCGCGCTTCGTGACGCGGCGGCCGTGGGCGGTTCTGGCGACCGGCCTGGTAGTGCTCCTGGTGGCCGCGCTGCCGGCAACGCACATGAAGCTCGGCCTGCCCGACGGCGGCTCGAAGCCGACCGACAACACCGAGCGCAAGGCGTACGACCTGCTGAGCGAGGGCTTCGGCGCCGGCTTCAACGGCGTGCTGACCGTCGTGGTCGACGCGCCGGAGCTGCGCGCGAGCTGCAGAAGCGGCTGGCGAACGGCGTCGCGGCCGAGCTGGCGGACTTCCCGCACGTGGCGGCCGTCTCGCCTCCGGCTCAGAACGAGCAGGGTGACGTGACGATCGTCCAGGTCACGCCGACCAGCGGTCCCGCGTCCGACGAGACGAAGGAGCTCGTCGACTACATGCGCGAGCAGGCCGACACGATCCCGGAGCGCTATGGGATCGAGGCGTACGTGACGGGCACGACCGCGCTCAACATCGACACCGCCGATCAGCTCGCTGCGGCGCTGCCGAAGTACATCGTGGTCGTGGTCGGGCTGGCGCTGCTGCTGCTGATGGTGGTGTTCCGGTCGGTGCTGGTGCCGATCAAGGCCGCCGCCGGCTTCCTGCTCAGCATCGCCGCGTCGATGGGCGTCGTCGTGTGGATCTTCCAGGACGGCAACCTGGCTGATCTCTTCAGC
>CAVWSN010000012.1:0-34355 GCA_963757815.1 uncultured Thermoleophilaceae bacterium
GCCGCCATTGTTTCTTGCCACGCCGTTTCATTCCGTCCCGTCCCAGCAGCTCGCCGAGCTTGCCGCGGTCGCCATCGCGAGCCTCTCCCAGCTCCAGCGGAAAGATGACATCTTCGGCGATCAGCACAGAAACCAAGCCTGTACCCAATCCCAGGAACAGCATGCGGCCGCCTTCGTAGCTGCCGAGCGCTTGCATCGCCGCATCGTTGACGATCCGCACGGGCATTTCGAATGCGGCAGCGAAGTTGAAGCCCACCCAGCCAGGTCCAAGATTGCCGGGCTCGGAGCGCGGCCCGTGACTTCCCACCTGCCCGGGGTAGCCGATCGACACCGCTTTGTATTCCCAATCCTTGGCTAACCGCCGGACGGCTTCGATCATCCGCGTCGGCGTGAGGCGCTTGCCGGATTCGATCTTGCGAGGCTCGGTGTGCCCCGCAGCCAGGATCTTGACCTTCGTGCCGCCGATATCGATGCTCAGAATCTTGCTCGGCGGCTTCACCGCAGCCGCGTTTCTTTTGTTCGTTGCGCGGCGCGCCATCGGGTCATCCTCCATACAAGAAGTTTGGCAGCCAGAGCGTCATGCCTGGCCAGATGTACATGAGAATCAGGCAGACGATCACGATGATCTCGGTACGTGCAAGGTGCAGTTGTACGTCCATTCGCGACGGCTTCACTTCGCGGCTGACGCCCCGGCCGGCGCTGCAATCGGAGGCGTTTGAACCGGCGGACCACGCTTCGGCGTCGGATTCCATCCATCACCGCCAGCATCACCATGAACCCAATGACGTAGGCGACTGCCACGTGCCAGCCATTCAGAACCCAGCGGCCCACCGATTTCGCTTCCGGGTACATGTTCGAGATAGCGACGCCGGCGGATAACCCGAACCAGATCATCGATCCGCCGAAGCCGACGGCATAGGCGAGCATCCCCCAGTCGTAACCGCCCTGCTTGAGAGCAAGCGCGGTGAGCGGGATGTTGTCGAAGACCGAAGCAAGAAGCCGAGTCCGAATGCGCTCGGCCACGATGCCGCGGGCAGCCGTTCGACTGGCATCAACGAAGCGCACATCACCAGTGCGAGCAGAATTTTGGATCCTTTTGCCGCGCCGGGAATGAGACTCCAGTCGGGCCGCCGCACGGGGACCGAAACGAGGATTGCGAGCCACACCGCCGCGCCGATCACCGGGAATCGGTCGGCGAGCCAAGGGAACTTGAGGTTCGTCGTCACGTTCGCGCCGATCGCGGCGACCAGAATGAATGCGACGATCGCAACGCGGGACCAGTAGACGTGCGTGCCGATCGGCTCATCTGTTGCAGGATCGGCGCGTACTTGTCCTGCTGCAAAGCGGCCGGGATGCCGCAAACGACGAGCGCCACAACCGCCGCGACGTACGCGTCGAGAACCCGAAGCGGGCTGACGCCATCGAGCCACATCATCGTGGTCGTGGTATCGCCGACGACGCTCCCCGCTCCGCCGGCGTTCGAAGCCGCGACGATCGCCGCGAGATAGCCGATGTGGACCTTGCCCCCGGAATACAGTGTGCGCCATGGCGCCGCCGATCAGCGCGGCGGCGATATTGTCGAGGAACGCGGGAGAGGATGACGACGAGGGCGAGGAGCATGAACGCGCCCTTCCAGTCGTCCGGCAGGTACTCCGGTAGCACCTTCGGCACCTCGCTGTCTTCGAAGTGTCCCGAGAGCAGCGCAAAGCCGACGAGCAACCCGAAGAGATTCGTGAGGATCGCCGCTCGAGCCGCACGTGCGAAACAGGGCCACCGAATCCGGGGCCATCACGAAACCCGGTTTCATCGGCTTGTACAGCGCGATGATCGCCAATTCCGTAAGCGCGATTTGCAGCGTAAAGCGATGGAAGAGCGCCACGCCAGCAAGCGTCAATCCGAACAGAATGAAGTCGAGCGGAATGCCGAAGACGCTCAAGGGCTCGGCAAGCGCGGCAACCGCGCCGACGGGCACGATCGCGAACACAACGAGAGCGAGGGTAGTCGCCGAATTCACCGCGGAGCTTCTTCCTCGCCCCAAAGCGGTTGCGCGAAGGTTTCAGCAAACCGCCGGAACATCAGGTTGAAGCTCACGCTCACCCTCAGCTCCGCGCTCGCGTTCGGTGCGACGGAATGCGGCAGCCAAGAGGGGAACAGCAGTAGCGTGCCGGCGGCGACGCGTACCACGGCCATGTCGGTGTTCGCCGCGGTCAGATCGGTGACAGGCGGCCGGATGAGTCCGGTTTGCGGACGCGGATCGTGAAAGTTGATCGTGTCGCCGCCCGGTGCCGCCTGAGCGTAATACACGCCGGAGAGGAAATTGTTCGGATGGGTGTGCATCCGGTGCGTGGCCCCCAGCGCGTTCACGTTCGCCCAGCAGCCCGTGATCCGCAATGCCTCGGCGCCAATGCGCAGAAACTCGAGCACGCTTCCCGTCCCGGCTTCCACCGCGACAACGAGATCGCCGAATTCCGGAAACCGATGCAGCCATGCAGCGACTGCCGGCTCTCGCCCGCGCCGGGGAGCGCGCCGCGCATCGCGTCGAGGTGCTGAATGATCTGCTGATCGAGCAGAGCGTGCGCTTCCCGGCCGGAGCGCGAGCTGCCATACCAGAGTCGGAAAGAGGGAATGAACCTCCGAAGCCTCGATCCAGGGTTTCGGCAGCATGGTTGCGGCCGCGGCGATCAGTTGGCCGGCTGCGCCGATCTGCCTTGGTCGTCTTTTTCCAACGGATCGCTCTCCTCCTGCGACTGCTGCATGCTCTCGATCGTGTCCTGCTCGAGGCTCGGAGCGTCGTCTTTGATCTGCTCGACCGGCGTATCGCGTGCCACCTTCTGGAGGTACTCCGGGAAGGACGTGGCGATCTGCGGGAACATGATCAGGAGCACGATCGCGACGACCTGGATCATCATGAACTCGAACATGCCCTTGTAGATCGTCGCAAGCGACCAGGCCCTCACAACTTGCTTGAGGTAATACGCCGCCATCGCCACGGGCGGCGAGGGAATGCGGTTGCAGCACGACCGCTACCAGGCGCCGAACCAGACGAGATCAAACTTCAGCGCCGCGACCACCGGGTAGAAGATCGGCAGGAACACCAAGATGATCGCGGGCCACTCGAACGGCCAACCAAGCAGGAAAATCAGCACGACCACCATGATCAGCATCGCGATCGGCGGTAGCGGCAGCGCGAGCAGCTGCTCGGTGATCCAGTTGGCGGTGCCGAGCCGCGCGAACACCGCGCCGAAGATGTTCGACGTGACCGCGAGGAACAGCACCATGCTCGAGGTCGCCATCGTGCTGCAACAGCGCCCGCTTAAGCCCCGCAAGGGTGCGCCTTGCGATAGGCGATAGCCAGAATCACCGCGCCGAGCGCACCAATGCCCCGAGGCCTCGGTCGGCGTCGCCAGCCGGCGAGGATCGAGCCGAGCGTCGCGGAGATCAGGCCGACCAGCGGGAGCACGCCGATCGCGACCTCCATGAGGATGACAGCGGCCCGAATGAACGCGCTCCTCCTTCGGCACAGGTGGCCCAAGCTTCGGATGACGAAACTGCGGACCATCAGGTACAGCGATGTACAAGGCCGGCGAGCATGAACCCGGTCCGAACGCTGCGGCGTAGAGGTCCGCCACTGAAACGCCGGGCACCGGGCCCGACGATCAGCATCACCGACGGCGGGATCAGGATGCCGAGCGTCCCGCCCGCGGTGATCGCACCGGCCGAGAGCTTCGCGTCATAGCCGGTCTTGATCATGATGGGCGAGGCCATGATGCCGAGCACCGTCACCGCCGCGCCCACGATGCCCGTCGCCATGGCGAAGATCGCCGCGGTAAGGATGACGACGAGGAATAGCGCCCCGCGCACCGGCGCGAGCAGGGCACGGAAGGCGCGGAACAGCCGCTCCATCGACCCCGGCCTGCTCGGTTATGAAACCCATGAAGATGAAGAGCGGAACCGCAGCGAGCAGCTCCTCCTTCATCATGCCGATGGTCTGGAAGTAGGCGAGGTTGAAGACCGTATGCCCGCCCAGGCCGAAGTCGCCGAAGGCGAACGCGAGGAAGAGCAGCGTGAAGCTGATCGGGAACCCGATGAAGATGGCCCCGATCATGACGATCAGCATGACCAGGCCGAGGAGCGCGCCGCCGGTGCATATTTCCACCTTTTCCTTGTGCTCGAGCTCGATGCCGGTGCGCGCGGCGTAGACGCTCTTGATCGTCTCTGACACGCCCTGGATCAGCAGCAGCAGTATCGCGAGCGGCACCACCATCTTGAAGGGCCACAGGATCGGCCGCCACGGGGTCTGGTCGGACGTCTCGCCGATCTGGAACGCGTCCACCCCTCTTGGCCGCTGATGTAGAGGAATACGAGCAGCGACGGGAAGAAGAACACGATGTACGCGATCGCGTCGATCATGCCCTTGGTACGGACCGACCACTTCTCGAAGAAGAAGTCGGTGCGGATGTGCGCGCCCTTGTGCAGCGCATACGCGGCGCCGAGCATGAACAGCGTGCCGTCGAGCATGTAGGTCACGTCGAACGACCAGATCGTCGGGGCGTTGAACAGGTACCGCGCGAAGACCTCGTAGCTCACCGCCAGCACGAGCGGCACGCTGAGCCAGGCGATCCATCCGCCGGTGGTGTCGGTGAACTTGTCGATCGCTCGGACGACCTTGATCAGCTTGACGAGCGTCGGCGACGGCTCGGGCATGGCTTCCTCCCTGATGCGACAGCTTTTGGCGCGGAAAACACGGCCCGCTGCGCAAGGCAGCGGGCCCGCGGAGTAGTTACGCGGGGGCGCGGCCCCCGCGGTCAGCCATTGTTACTTGTTCGCGGCCGCTTTGGCCGGCGCGGCCGCTGCCCTTCTCGGGGAAGTAGTAGTTCGCCACGAAAGAGTACGGCGGAAACATGTAGCGCTTCGCCGGAACCACGATCTCAGCGTACTTGCGCTGCGAATCGTGCACTTTCTTGAAGAACGGATTCTTCTCGGCTTCTTCCTTGGCGATCGTATCCCAGGTCTTCAGGAACTCGATCAGGATGTCCGGCGGTGTGCGCAGGATCTGGACGTTGTGCTTCTCCTGCAGCTCCTTCATGCGCGTCCGCGTTCTGCCGCTGCCATTTCGCCCGCCAGCGATAGAACGTTTCGGTGGCGACCGACTTGATGATCTCCTGATGCTGCGGCGAAAGCGCCTTCCAGACATCGCCGTTGATCAGCAGTTCTGCGATCGTCACGTTCTCGTGCACGCCTGGCGTGTAGTGATACTTCCAAACATTGTGGAACCCGAGTCGGAGATCCTCGACGCCGCCCACCCACTCGGCGCAGTCGATCACGCCGCGCTGCGCGGACGGGATGATCTCGCCGCCCGGCATGTTCACCGTCGTCATGCCCATGCGCTGCCAGATCTCGGCCGCCATCCCGGTCTGCCGGCACTTCATGCCTTTGAAGTCGGCGAGGTTCTTGATCGGCCGCTTGAACCAGCCGAACGCCTGCGGCCCCGCAGGCAGGATCGGGAACACCACCACATTGAGCTTGAGCTCTTTTGATCGAACTCCTGGTCGAGCTCCAGCCCGCCGCCCTCGTACATCCAGCCCATCGCATCGATGAAATCCATGCCGAACGTGCCGCCTGGACCACCGGTGAACAGGATCGCGGTCTTGTTCTTGCCGACCCAATAGCCCGCCCAGGCATGCGCGCCGTCGAGCACCTTCTTGTGCGTCGCATCCAGCACCTCGAAGGCCGGTACGACCTGTCCAGCGGGCATCGTTTCGATCTTGAGCGTGCCGGCGGAAACCTTCGTCACCCGCTCGGCGAAGAATGTAAAGTTTTCATACAGCGTCAGCGATGCAGGCCAAGTGGCCTGCATCTTCAGCGTCGTGGTCGGCGTTTGAGCCGTCGCTACATTTGCCGCGAGCGCCGCGCACGCGCCGATCACCGCGGCGCACCATTTCGAGCGAACCATGATTCCCTCCTCGATTGAATGACCCCAATCCGCACCATGCGAAGGGGTCCCCAGCTTCCCCCGATTTGGAGAACCGCGCTCGGCGCAACGATTCTCTTTCTTTTAATGCTCGGGAGTAAGCGCCACTTCCCAGTGGGTGTCAACTGGAATTAGCGCGATCCGATTTGAACCGCTCGCATGCCACGCGCACGACATCCGCGAGCGAGCCGCGCTTCTCGAGCACTTCGCGGAGATCGCGCGCATCGTTCGCCCGCGTAGCGGCGGCCTTGAGGAGCGACGCAAGCGCCGCTTCCGCACCGAGGCGCTCCGCCAGCGGAGCGAGGCGGGTCAAGGTCGCGACGATGTCATCGACCAGCAGCACTTGCTCGTGAGTTACGTAATCGACAACGGCGGCGCCGTAAACCGAACCGGCAGGCTTGAAATTTGTTGAAACTGTAAACGAGGTAGTTGTCCTGATGCGGTGTCCACGTTAGGTCATCGCGCAGGCTAGCGGCCAGCACTTGTGCGTATGCCGCCAACTCCGCGGCGCGCGCCACCGTCAGCGGAGTATCGAACACGCGGATCTCAACCGTGCCGAACTCGGGCTTCGGCCGGATATCCCAGTAGAAGTCCTTCATGCTGCCCACGATTCCAAATTCGCGCATGCGCTCGTCCAGTTGGCGTCACGCCGGGCCAGGTAGTCGTTGACGGTGACCAGGTGAATGCCCTTGCCGCGGACGGCGAAGCCGTCCTCGTCGCGTGAGGCGAGCCCGTTCAGCACGATCGGCAGCGTGGCGGTGAGCGTCTTGCCCTCACCCGTCTTCATCTCCGCGATCGAGCCGTCGTGGAGCACCATCCCGCCGATCAGCTGAACGTCGAAATGGCGCTGCCCGAGCGCCCGCTTGCCGGCCTCGCGAGTGAGCGCGAAGGCCTCGAACAGGAGCTCCTCCAACGGCTCGCCGGCCAGGTGCCGCTCGCGCAGCGCCTGGTAGCGCTGGCGCAGCTCGTCGTCGGACTCGAGCTCGAGTTCGGGCTCGAAATCATTGATGCGGACGACGTTGCGTTCGAAGGCCTTGAACTTCTTCGACTCGCCGACCCGCAGAGCACGGTCGAGGATGGACATTCGAGCTACGGTAGCAAGGCTCCGGGGGTCTCCGAACCCGCTTCCGGAGCCAGGCGGTCAGGCGGGGTGCGGCTGCTGCCCTGCCTTCTGCGCCTCGCGACGCCCGCGGCGCTTGTCGCGGTGCTTCTTGACCTGGCGGGCGAGGTCCTCTGCCATGAGGTTGATCGAGTGGCCCATATCGGTCGAGCGCGACTTCGCGCGCAGTGTCGTGCCCTTGAGGTGAAGCGTGGCCTCGGCGACCTGCGAGTCCTTGATGGCCGGGTTGCGCTCCTCGCTCAACTCGACCTCCAGCGTGGCGAGCGGTGAGACCTGACGGCCGACCTTCGCGAGCTTCTTCTCCACCCGCGAGAGAAGCTCGTCGTCGACGGTTGCGCCGCTGCGGGTCTTCACCTGGATGCGCATCTGCCCTCCTGGTCGTCGGGTCTCGGATGGTAGAGCGACCATGCCCGGGCCGCCAGGGGTCATCGCCCCAACGTGCGCGCAAATGCGAGGGCGGCGATCTCGCGCGTCCCCGCCGAGCGCAGCGCGTCCGCGCAGGCCGCCAGCGTCCCTCCGGTGGTGACGACGTCATCCACGAGCAGGGCTCGGGCGGGCGCCTCTGTGGCTTGCGCGCTCCGCATGAGCACACGGCCGGCCGGCCCGGCGCGGCGCTCGTGCCGTCCGCGCCCCACCTGCGTGCCTTCGGCGCCGAGCCGTTCGAGACAGTCGGCCGTCGCCAGGCCCGTCCGCCGCGCCAGTGCCTCCGCCAAGAGGCGCGCCTGGTTGAACCCGCGCGCCCGCGACCTGCGCGGATGCAATGGGACCGGAACGAGGACGGGCGGCGCCGGCTCGCAGACTGCCCCCTCGCCGAGCAGCCCCGGCGGCGCGTTCGCCGCGATCTGGGCCGCCATCGCGTCGGCGAGCGCCACGGCGCCACGGAACTTCAGCGCGCGCACGAGCTCGCGGGCCGGCCCCTCATAGCCGACCGGGGCCCAGGCGCGCACGCCGGCGAGCTCCACCGGCCTCGACGGCAGCCGCCGCAGCAGGCGACGGCAGCCCACGCAGAGCGGCTCGCGTCTCCGCGACGGGCCTCCACAGCCCCAGCACAACGGCGGTGCAAGCACAGCCCCAGCGTCGCGGAAGCGGCGTCACGCGTGGGCACGCCACTGCGACAATCCCGCCACAAGTGGATCACCCGCAGCTGCACTGGTTCTCCGACCCCGCGGTGCTGGCGCCGCTGGCTCTGCTCGCGGGCATCTACGTCTGGCGCTTCCGGGAGGCGCGCCGCGAGGCGGGCGGACGCGGAGCGGGCTTCGTCCAGGCCGCGGCGTTCACCGGGGCAATGGTCGCGCTGCTTATCGCGCTCGTCTCCCCGCTCGACGGGCTAGGCGAGGACTACCTGTTCTCCGCCCACATGGTCCAGCACGTGCTGCTCGGCGACATCGCGCCGCTGCTGCTCCTCCTGGCCCTGTCGCGCGTGATCATGCGGCCGGCGACGCGCCGGCTCATGCGAGTTGAGCGCGCGCTCGGTCCACTGGCGAACCCGGTCACCGGCATCGTGCTCTGGCTCGTGATCATGTACCTCTGGCACGTGCCGGCGCTCTACGACGCCGCCGCCGAGACCGGTCCGGTGCACGTGCTCGAGCACGCCTGCTTCTTCGCCGCCGGCATCGCGCTCTGGTGGCCGCTGATCCAGCCCGTGCCGATGCGGCGCCGGCTCACGGGCATGCAGCCGCTCGCCTACATCGCGGCGGCCAAGGGCGGGCTCGCCGCGCTCGGGCTCTATCTCGCATGGGCCTCCAGCGCGCTCTACCCGTACTACGAGACGACGCCGCGGATCTGGGGCCTCAGCCCGGTCGAGGACCAGAACATCGGCGGCGTGATCATGATGGTGGAGCAGTCGATGACGCTCGTGCTGGTGCTGGTGGTGCTGTTCGTGCGCATGCTCGCCCAGTCCGAGGAGGAGGAGCGCCGGCGCGAGCGGCTCGAGGCGGCAAGAGTCTCGGGACCCGGATAGCTCCACCGACCGGACTTCGATCGAATTCCGAGGGCGCGCCCTTGTGCGCCCCGCAGCGCAGCGCCCTGGTGTTGTTGCTAGGCCCCGCCGGCAGGCGTAGTGTGGCGAGCGGCCCCGACCAGGGGGAGATGGTCGTCGTCCCCCGCCCTTCCAGAACGGAGGTTGTCATGGGTACTGCCGCCGAGACCGCCGCCGACGTACGTCCTTTCCAGATCGAGATTCCCGAAGAGGAGCTCGCTGAGCTGCGACGCCGGATCGAGGCGACGCGCTGGCCCTCTGAAGAGCTCGTTGCAGACCGCTCCCAGGGCGTGCAGCTGGCGACGCTGCAGGCGCTCGCCCGCTACTGGACGACCGACTACGACTGGCGCAAGGTGCGAGGCGAAGACTCAACGCGCTGCCGCAGTTCACGACCGAGATCGACGGGGTCGAGATCCACTTCATCCACGTCAGATCGCGGCATGAGAATGCGTTGCCGCTGATCATGACGCATGGCTGGCCCGGCTCGGTCATCGAGCTGCTGGAGACCGTCGGCCCGCTGACCGACCCGACCGCTCACGGCGGCACCCCCGAGGACGCATTCCACCTGGTGCTGCCGTCCTTGCCCGGCTACGGCTTCTCGGGCGAGCCGACCGAGCTCGGCTGGGAGTCCGGCCGCATCGCACGCGCGTGGGCGGAGCTGATGGACCGCCTCGGCTACACGCGCTACGTCGCCCAGGGCGGCGACGTGGGCGCCAACGTCACGGACGCGATGGGCCGCCAGGGACCCGAGGGGCTGGTCGGCATCCACGTCAACCTGCTCAGCGGGGCGCTCGCGATCAAGGACCAACTGCCGGCGGAGTCCGAGCAGGAACGCGCCGCGCTCGACGGCGCTCAACACGTTCACGACGGACGGCTTCGGCTACTTCCTGGAGCAGTCCACCCGGCCGCAGACGATCGGCTACTCCCTGCTGGATTCGCCCGTCGGGCTGGCGGCGTGGATGCTCGACCACGACACGGACAGCTACTACAAGATCTCCCGCGCGTTCGTCGACGGCGAGCCCGTGGGCAATCTCACCCGGGAGACCATCGTCGACAACATCACGCTGTACTGGCTGACGGGCACCGGTGCCTCGGCGGCCCGGTGGTACTGGGAGTTCGGACGGTTCGTGGCCGCAGCGCCATGGCGGCCGGCCAGCCCCCTCCGCCGGTCTCGGTTCCGGTCGGCTTCACGACGTTCCCCGGCGAGATCTGGGCTGCCCCGCGCAGCTGGGTCGAGGCGGTCTACCCCGGCCCCGCGTACTTCAACGAGGTCGACAGCGGCGGCCACTTCGCCGCCTGGGAGGAGCCGGAGCTCTTCTCCACCGAGGTGCGGGCTGCATTCAGCTCACTGCGCTAACTACGCCATTGTGTTCGGCTCTCTAGCCGACGGATAGCGGCGAGGTCGAGGCGGTAGCGTCAGGGCATGACCTCCAGGGCCGACTTCACGGACGAGGAATGGGCGCGCCTGGGCCGCGCGCCCCTGCTGGCCGGCTTGGCGGTCACGCTCTCGGATCCCGGCGGACCTATCGAGGCGGTGAAGGAATCCAGGGCGGCGCTCAAGACGGTGCTCGAGGCGGAGCGCGAGCGCAGCTTCGGTGAGTTCGTCCAGTCGGTCGCAGACGACGTCGCCGCCAAGGCGCAGCGGCGCGAGAACCCGCTGGCCGGCTTCGCTCCGGACCGCCGCCGGGCGCATGAGGAGATCCTCGATGAGCTGCGTTCCGTCTACGCCCTGTTGGTCGAGAAGGCCGCGCCGGAGGACGTGGACGACTTCCGGGAGTGGATCAGGATGGCGTCACAGCGCGCGGCGCTGGCAGCGAAAGAAGGCGGCTTCCTAGGCATCGGAGGTGAGCGCGTCAGCGAGCGCGAGCAGCAGATGCTCGAGACGCTCGGTGAGATCTTCGGGGTTCCACGCGGCTCGCCGCCGGGCTCCTAACCGAGCCGCGGCCGGCCCAACCCTCTGGGTCCGGCCCGATAACCTCGCGACCCCGGCAGCCCGCGATCTAAGCGAGTCGTTTGACCTCAATGGACAGCCATCGCCCCGGCGTCACCAACTTCGTCCACATCGGCCTTGTCGTCGAGGACCTCGACGAGACAGTCCGGTTTCTTGCGCTGCTCGGCTTCGACTGCGGCGAGCCCGGGGTGCTCAGCGGCGAGTGGATCGATCAGATCATCGGTCTCGACAACGTGACGGTCGAAACCGTGATGGTTCGCGCCCCCGACGGCAGCGACATCTTCGAGGTGGTGCGCTTCCACTCACCTTCCGCCGGCGCGGGGGAGCCGGCCCCGGCCGCGAACCGTCCTGGGCTCCGGCACGTCGCCTTCAAAGTCGACGACGTGCGCGGCGTCGTCGACCGCGTCCGAGAGGCCGGCTGGGACACGGTCGGGGAGATCGTCGACTACGAGAACACGTTCCTCCTCTGTTACGTCCGCGGACCCGAAGGCCTGATCGTCGAACTCGCCGAGCGGCTCGACGGCGCGCCCGGCTGAACGGCCACCCGCCCGGGTGCGAGAAGGCGGCCGTCACCGAAGCGCCCGCCGGCCGGTCACCGTCCGCGGAACTCGAAGTGCATGGGGTCGGGCACCGTCGGGAAGTCCCCGCCCCAGGAGAAGCCGTGGCGCTCCATTGCCCGGACGAGGCGCGGGTCCTGGTTCGACTCGCCGCCGACCGGGTTCGATGCCGCGTTGAGGTCGACCGCGAGGCCCCAGGCGTGGAGGGACAGCGTTCCGCTCGGCTGGATCCGGCGTGGCGCGTAGCAGCCGGCGTACTCGGCCGCGTTCACGAGGTGGCCGAGACCGCGGCCTCGGAGCTTCGCCATCGCTGATCTCAGCGCGGGAATCATCCGGCGGTGGCAGGTCACGGCGCCGAGCAGCGGCACCCGGCCGGTGACGATGTGACGGCGGAGGAAACCGGGGTCCAACCTGACCCAGTCTTCGCCGTAGGGAAGGCCAACCGCCGGCTCGCCGAAGCGCGCCTTCAGCTCTGCCGGTCGCGCGGGACCATCCTGAGCCTCGCCGGCGTCGTCGCCGTCGAAAAGCAGGCGCGCCCGGGTTGGCTCACCGTCGCTGGCGACCCGCTCGAGCCGCCGCTCGCCGACGTCGGACGCGGGCCTGAGCAGCGCCAGAACGTTCCGCGGACGCGCCTGCACACGCCGGTCGCGCAGGTGCGCGAGCAGCTCCGCGGAGTGCGCGACCTCGTCCGGTACGACGCCGCGAACTCTGAGGCGGCCGCCTGCGGCGAGTACGAGCGTCGCTCCGCCGCCGACACCCCGCAGCCGCGCAGCGGTCGCGGAGAGCAGCACCTCGCCACGCCGTAGGCGTGCGACCGGCGCCCGCTCGGCCTCGGGGAGCGCCACCGCCCAGGCGCGCGGCTCGACCGCGGCGACGTCGAGCGCGAGCGCGAATCCGTCGCGCACCCGCTGTACGAGCCGGCCGTTGCGGGCGCGGACCTCCCTTACGAGCGCGGTGCCTCGGCCGACGAGCGCTGTCCGGCGGACACCCCGCAGCCGGGCAAGGCGGCGCGCTGCTGCCCGCAGATCGTCGGGTCCCCGCACGAGCGCGGCGCGCGGCGGCCGAGCCGTCGCCACGGGTGGTTCCGGATCGGGTGGCGTCGCCACGCGGCGGCCCGGTGATCCTCGATCCTCGCCTTGCGCAGCGAGGGCGACGGCCACGAGCGCGAGGACGACCAGCGCGGGCAGCCCGAAGCGCAGCATGCGCCGGAGTGTGGCGGACGAATCTTCAAGCCCCGGGTCAACCCAGCTCAGCCGTCGCAGTCATCTGGGTGATGGGCGCCGACCGGGGGTCAAAGCGCGGTCTGTGTAGCTACCCTGCCGTCGCCGCGTGGTCGCATATCTGCCCCCGTTCCTGTTCCTCTTCTCTTGGGCTCTCGCCCTGATCGGCGTGGAGGCCCCGGGCACCGACGGGTCCACCCCGTTCGATGAGCTCGCTCTGCGCTGGATGCTCTTCTTCGGCATGGGCATGAGCATCTTGGGTGGCGCCATCACCCACACCGTGTTCGCGAAGGACACGGCCAAGTCGATCGGGTGGGAGACCAATGGCTTCCAGTACGAGGTCGGGTTCGCGAGCCTCGGGATCGGCCTCGCGGGTATCTACGCGTCGGTGGTGGACGAGCCGAAGGCGTGGGTGGCCGCCGCGATCGCCGGCGGCTTATTCCTGTTCCTCGCAGGTCTGAACCACATCGTCGAGATCGTCAGGGACAAGAACTACGCGCCGGGGAACACCGCCATCCTGCTGAGCGACCTCGGCGTGCCGATCTCATTGCTCGCGCTGTTGATCTCGACGGGAGCCGATCTAGGCGCGCCAGGCTGGACTCGGCGGCGGGTCGGCGGTACGGTCGCCCGGACAAGCAGCGAAGAGGGCGCTCCGTCGCCCTCCCTGTCGGAGCGGAGGAAGGCGATGTCCGACGTCGGGAAGACAAACATCGTCGTCATGTGGACAGTGGGTCCGGATGACGTCGCCGAGGGCGATCGGATCTTCGAGAGCCACGTCGATTGGATGACTGGACACCCGCGCGATGGCGACGCGGCCCTGCTGTCCTACAAGATCTCGAAGGGTCCCGAGCGCTCCAATCCGGTCGACCCCAACTCGGAGCTCACGGGCAACACCATCTTCGTCCTCAGCGAGGTCTACGAGACACCCGCCGGCGTAGCCGAGCACTGGAGGCAGGCGATCGAAACCTGGCAGGATCTCCCAGCCTTCATGGACTGGAGTGGCAGGGTAAAGGTCAGCACGCTGCATAGCGGCGATGTCGTCCAGGGCCTTTGGTAGGGGGCAGTGACGGGACCGGTTCACCGCGCTTCGGCGGCTAGCCGTACGCGTCGCGGTGCCCAGGTCAACCGGCGAGCTCGCGTACGACCGTGAGCACACGCTCCATGTCGGCCCGCGTGGTGCGGAAGTTCGTGATGCAGGCTCGCAGGGCGAAGCGCCCATCGATGGTCGCGTTGGAGAGGTAGACGCGGCCGTCGCGCTGCAGCGCCTGCAATATCCGCTCGTTGTGCGCGTCGAGTGCGGGCTCGTCCACGTGCTTCGGCGTATGCCGGAAGCAGCAAATACTCAGTCCGGGGCCGGCGAGGAGCTCGAAGTCCTCCGCGACCGCGACCAGATCGGCGAGGTGGGCGGCGAGGCGGATGTCCTCGCCGATCGCCGCCGCGAGCCGGTGCCCGCCGTGAAACCGCAGCGTCGCCCACAGCTTGAGCGCCCGGAAGCGGCGGCTGAGCTCGAGCCCGTGGTCCCAGAAGGCGAAGGTCTCCGCGGGTTGGGTGGCGAGGATGCGCACGTAGTCGTCGGCACCCGCGCCGAACGCCCTCGCAGTGGCCTCCGCGTCGTGTAGCAGGAATGCGCTGCAGTCGACCGGGGCGTACAGCCACTTGTGTGCGTCGATGCACAGGGAGTCGGCGCGGTCCAGGCCGGCGAACAGGTGGCGGCTGGCCGGGTCCGCCGCGGCGGGCGCGCCGTAGGCGCCATCTACGTGCAGCCAGACGCCCGCGTCGGCCGCGACGGTGGCCACCGCGTCGAGCGGGTCGACGGCGCCGGTGGAGGTCGTGCCGGCGTTGGCGACGACACAGATCGGCAGCAGCCCGGCGGCACGGTCGGAGGCGATCGCCGTCCGCAGTGCGCCCACGTCGAGCCGGCGCTCGCCGTCGACGGCGACCGGCGTCAGGCCCACGCCCAGTGCCCGCGCCGCCTTGCCGACGGAGAAGTGCGTCTCCGCCGAGGCGTACACCCGCATCGCGCGGCGGTCCTCGTCCGGACCCGTCACGGCGCGCAGGGCGACGAGGAGCGCGCTCAGATTCGCAGCGGACCCGCCGCTGACAAGGATCCCCGTCGCCGCGGCGTCGAAGCCGACAAACTCGCCGATCCAGCGCAGCGTCTGATGCTCGACGGCCGCCGCGGCCGGACCGGACCGCCACGACGTGAGGTTCTGGTCGGCCGCCGACGCCAGCAGATCCGCAGCCACCGCTACCGGCGCCGGCGGCGACTGCACGTAGCCGAAGAACGCCGGCGTCGTCCTCCGCCCGGCGGCGAGCACGGCCGCGCACGCTGCGAGCAGATCCTCCACGCTCTCGCCGTCCACCGGCAGGGCCCGATCGGTGCCGATCACGCGGTCGACCTCGGCGGCGGAGGGCGGACGCTCGAACACCGGCCCGAACCGAGCGGCGGCGACCTCGCGCTCTGCGAGGGCCGTTACGCCGGCGAGCAGTGCGCCGAACTCCTCCGGGGTCAGATCGAGCGAGGCATCGCGCCGGTCGGGGTCCGTCATCGGGTGGGATCCTGCCAGGGGCTGAGCGGTCGCGAGCCTTGCGAGCGCAGCTGCGCCGGAAGGCCGTGACGTCAGACCGACGTGAGCTAGGCCCGCCCGCACGCGTCAGTCGATCTCGGCGAAGAAGAACGTCACGCCGCCGGTGGCGAAGTTCGGGATGTCGTTGACGGCCGCCTGCCCCTGAGCACGACTGCCTTGACCATGGTGCGTCCTTCCGTCGAGTGGATCGACCCTACGCGCTCAGGGTCGATGAGGTTGCGCGGATGGCGACTAACCCTCGAGTACGGTGCCGTCCTCGATGCGGCGTGGACCCTGCACCCGCACACGGCCGCGGACGGTCACGTCGCGGCCGAAGGTCACGTCGCCGTCCACCTCGAGCCGCTCGCAGGCCGCAAGTGAGGGCGGGCCCGCCGGGAAGTGCTCCTCGAAGTCCGCGACGAGCTTGTAGTGGTCGGGGTCGAGCTCCACGTGGGGCGGGCGCCCGTCCCGCTGCGGAACGAGGCGCACGGTCCAATCGTCCCCGAGCTGGTAGGCGTCCGAGCGCACCACCAAGAGGTCGCTCGTCTTTTTCACGGGCACGAAGCGGTCGCGCGGCACGTGCACGGCGCCGGCGCCTTCGAAGACCCCGATCGCCGCGCCCATCGCGGTCTCGAGCTGGACAACGTCGGGTGAGGAGGAGTCGGTCGGGTCGACGGTCTTGCGGTTGACGATCATCGGGAGCTCGAGCACACCGCCGCCCTCGTCGAGCGCCCGCTCGACTGCCCGCATGCTGACCCAGATGTTGTTGGCGTTGAAGTAGCGGTGGATGCCGATGTCCTCGAACGCGGCCTGGTCCTCGTCGGGCACCTGGGCTGTCTCGCGCAGGAGCAGCCCGCCGTCCGAGCGGCGGCGGGCGAGGTGACCGCCCTTGCGGTCGCTCTCGGTGCGGTCGACGACCTCGGACACGAAGGGCAGGCCCTCGGCCGCAAGCCAGGCCGCGATGCGCGGCTCGAGCGTGGCGCCGAGGTTGTCCGAGTTGGAGAGGAACAGGTACTCGTAGCCGCGCTCGAGCAGCTCGGTCAGCAGACCGGTGGCGGCGAGCGAGGCGAACACGTCGCCGTGGCCGGGCGGCGTCCACTCGAGCTCGGGATCGTCGGGCCAGCTCACCGGCTCGTAGCCGTCGGCCGCCAGCTTCGGGACCTTGCCCTGGAGGAAATCGACGGGGAGGTCGTCGAGCGCCAGCTCGGGATAGCGCTCGAGGGCCGCAAGCGTGTCGTCGCGGGTGGCGAAGCTGTTCATGAGGAGCAGCGGGATGCGTGCCCCGTGGCGCTCGCGCAGATGCAGGATCTGGCGGACGATCACGTCGAGGAAGGTATGGCCCTCCTTGACCTCGAGCAGCGACTTCGCCCGCGTCATTCCCATGCTCGTGCCCAGGCCGCCGTTCAGCTTCAGCACGACCGCTCGCTCGATCGCGGACGGGTCGCCCTCGGGGAGACCGGACAGCGCCGGGACGCCTTCGAGCGGCTCGATCTCGCTCTCCGGGACCAGCCCCTGCTCGCCGGCGCGGAGCCGCTCCTCGTAGCGGGCGAAGGTGCGGGTCGCGATCTCGGGCAGTCCCTCGCGCCGCATCTTGTCGGTGGCCGCAGTCACGGCGGCGGATCCTAGGCGCAGGAGCCGGTAGCGTCCCGCGCCGTGGTCTCCACGGTCACCGAGGCGGATCTCCCCGACCTGCTCCCGCTGATGCGCGGCTACTGCGACTTCTACGAGGTCGACCCCTCGGACGACGAGCTGCTGGCGATGGCGCGCGAGCTGATCGCGAGCCCGGAGCGCGACGGCGTGCAGCTGATCGCCCGCGACGAGGGCGGCCGCGCAGTCGGGTTCGCGACGATCTTCTGGACCTGGTCGACGCTCAGCGCCTCGCGCATCGCGGTGATGAACGACCTGTTCGTGAGTCCTGACGCGCGCGGCGGGGGAGCGGCGGACGAGCTCATCCGGACGTGCGCGGAGCGCGCCCGGCAACGCGGCGCCACCTCGCTCGAATGGCAGACCGCGCGCGACAACGGACGCGCGCGCAAGGTCTACGACCGGGTCGGCGGCCAGGCCGACGACCGCTGGGTCGACTACAGCCTGGCCGTGTCCAAGACCTGATTCAGACGGCTCGGCGGGTCTTCGGGCCGAGCCGCGGACGTGACACTCCTCACACAGCGGAACACGCACGGGCGCCAGGCTGTCTCGTTTCCGATGCGCTTCCTCTTCGCTACAACCGGCGGGACCGGCCACCTGACGCCGATGCTTCCCTTCGCCCATGCCCTCGAGCGGGCGGGCCACGACGTGCTCGTGGCCGGCTCCGGCTCAGCCGGAACGCTCGCGCGCCGGGAGGGCCTGGCCTATCGGGCGCTGGCCGAGCCCGTGCCGTCGGAGCTCGACGCTGTCCACGAGCGGCTCAGGTCGCTGTCGAACGACGACGCCAACGAGCCCGCCATCCAGGACATGTTCGTGCGCACCTACGCGGCCGCCGCGATGCCCGACATGCTCCACCTCGTGAAGAGCTGGCGGCCCGATGTCGTGCTCCGCGAGTCGACGGAGTTCGCTTCCTGCCTCGCCGCGGAGCGCTGCGGCGTGCCCCAGGTGCGGATCGGGTTCGCGCTGTCCGCGGCCAACGAGGACTGGATCCTCGCGCTCGCGGCGCCGGCCCTCGACGAACTCCGCGAACGCCTCCACATGCCGCCGGACCCGAATGCCGCGCGCATGCGGGCCACGCTCTGCCTGACCCAGTCTCCGCGTCTTATGGATCTACCGGGAGGACACGAGCTTTCGCCCGTACGCCGTTATCGCGCCCAGCCGGAGGAGGCGCCCGCGCCGCTGCCCGACTGGTGGAACGGCTCGGAGGACCCGCTCGTGTACCTGTCCTTCGGCACCGTTCTGCCGCAGGACGGCTACCCCGAGATGTACCGGGCGGCCATCGACGCCCTGGACGGCCTGTCGATCCGGCTGCTGGTGACCGTCGGCCGCGGACAGAATCCCATCGAGCTCGGCCCGCTACCGCCCTCGGTGCACGTCGAGGAGTGGGTTCCGCAGGCAGCTGTGATGCCGCACGCCCAGGCCATGGTCGGGCACGGCGGGGCCGGCACCACACTGGCCGCGCTGGCCGGCGGGGTCCCGACGGTATTCCTGCCCGTGTTCGCCGACCAGCCCATCAACGCCGAGCGGGTGGCCGAGTTCGGAGCCGGTCTGGCGCTCGAGATGACGCCCGCCGGGCTGGAGCGCCTCGGCGCGTCGGTGCGCGAGCTGCTCGAGGATCCGCGCTACCGCTCAGCCGCCCGCGAGGTGGCCGATGAGATCGCCTCGCTGCCGCCGGTCGACGAGTCGGTCGAGCTGATCGAGGCCCTGGCAGCGGAGCGTTCAGGAACCGGGCGCGACCAGGCTCGACTCGTGGGGGAGCCCGAGCGCTTGGACGCGGTGGCGTAGCCGCCCGCTACCGCACGCTGGAAAGCCGGCCGCGCGATACTGCTTCGTATGAAGCTCGAGGCGACGATCGTCATTTCCTACAGGGCGGACTCCTTCGGGGACGCCGGCGACGCGCTCGACGACGTGCTGAGGCGCGCCCGGGAGCGGGATGACGTCGAGATCGACAGCATCCAGCTCAGTACCCCGGTGACGGCGGGGCCGGTGAGCCTTCCAAGGGTCGAGACTCCGCCCGCTCCGCCGCAGAGGGTGCCGCATCCGCTCCCCGACGGCGAGCGCTGACCCGGTCAGGCGGACACCGGCGTGGCGGTCTCCCAGACCTGATTCAGGTTGCTCTGCATCACCGGGTGGACCACCAGGTTCACGAGCGGGATGAAGATCAGCACGAAGAGCAGGATCACGCTGATGTTGTTCGAGCCGAGCGCGCGATTCTGTGCGGTCTCGATCCGCTTGAGCGTGCGCCAGAACGACACGAACGGCGGGATGATGACGAGCGCACCGATCGTGACCGCCAGCACCGACAGGATCGGGTTGTCACCGAGCTCCGGCACCCCGTTCGCCTGGCCGTAGTCGGCCATCTCGCGGTTGATGAAGTACCACCAGAAGATGCCGTAGATGCCGAGCGTAATCAGGGTGAGCGCAAGGACGCCGAGCGGGTTGCGGATCTTCGCTGTGGATCCCGCATTGGGGATCTGGATCTCCTGGGCCATCGGCGCTTCTTATCAGGTCTCGCCAGGCAGGACGACGCCGGACTCGTAGGCGAGCACCACGGCCTGCACGCGGTCGCGCACGCCGAGCTTCATGAGCACGCGCGCCACGTGGGTCTTGACGGTGGTCTCGGACACCACGAGGTCGTCGGCGATCTCGGCGTTGGACATCCCGCGCGCGATCAGCGTGAACACCTCGAGCTCCCGCGGCGTGAGGTCGTCCACGGCCGGCGGCGCCTGCCGCTGCGAGCGGCCCGAGAGCGCGAACTCGTGGATCAGGCGCTTCGTGACGGAAGGGGCGAGCAGGGCGTCGCCCTGAGCCACCACCCGAATCCCCTCCACGAGCTGCTCGGCGGGGACGTCCTTCAGCAGGAAGCCGCTGGCGCCGGCCCGTAGCGCGTCGTAGACGTACTCGTCGAGGTCGAAGGTGGTCAGCATCAGCACCCGCCTGGGCTTGTCGCCGGCCGCGCCGACGATGCGGCGCGTAGCCTCGATCCCGTCCATCTCGGGCATGCGGATGTCCATCAGGATCACGTCCGGCTCGAGGCGGCGCGCGCTGTCCACGGCCTGGGTGCCGTCGGCGCACTCGCCCACGACTTCGATGTCGTCCTCGGCGTCGAGGATCATGCGAAAGCCGGCTCGGATCAGCGCCTGGTCGTCGACGAGCAGTACCCGCACGCTCATGCCGTGACCGTCTTCTTCGGGGCGCTCTGCAGCTCGGCGCCGGGCACGAGCGGGCGCGTGGGGAGCCGCGCGCGGACGGCGAAGCCGCCGCCGCGCCGGCGGCCGGCCTGGAGCAGGCCTCCGTAGAGCGCCACGCGCTCCTCCATGCCGGCGAGGCCGTGCCCACCGCCCAGGTTGCTCAGGCGCTCGGGGCTCAGCCCCTCGCCGTCGTCCTCCACCGAGATCGCCACCTCGTTGGGCTCGTAGCTCAGCCTGACGGTCGCGGAGTCGGCGCCCGCGTGCTTGAGCGCGTTCGTCAGCGACTCCTGCACCAGGCGATAGGCGGTGAGATCCACGCCCGCCGGGAGTGGGACAGGCTCACCGTCGATCTGAAGCTCCACCGGCAACCCGGCCTGCTGGACCCGTGCCACGAGGCGCTCGAGGTCGCCGAGCCCTGGCTGCTCCGTGTGCGCACCGCCATCCTCGCGGCGCACCGGACCGAACAGATGACGCAGCTCGGCAAGCGCCTCGCGGCCCGTGAGCTCGATGAGGGCGGCCACCTCGGCGGCGCGCTCGGGGTCGCGCTCGACGATACGGCGCGCCGCCCCCGCCTGGACGACGACGACACTCAGGTTGTGGGCCAGCACGTCGTGGAGCTCGCGGGCCACGCGGTTGCGTTCGACCATCACGGCTCGCAGCTCCTCCTCCTCACGGGCGTGCTCGGCCAGCTCTGCGCGCTCGGCCAGCTCGCGCGCGGTGAGGAGGGTGTTGCGCAGCACGCGGCCGAACATCCAGGGCGTGACCACGAAGAAGATAACCGGGAAGACGATGTCGCTCGGATCGAAGACGATTGCGAGCGCCGTGACCCCGACCACGCCGACCCCGAGCCCAACGAAGCCGCGGCGCCCATCGGCGTGAGCGCCCACCGAGTAGGTCGCGGTGAGCAGGATGAGCACCTGTGTGAGCGATCCGGGGGGCCCAACGAAGAAGAGCTCGCCGACGAGGGCGAGGACGAGCAGGCACGCGAGCATCTCGACGGGACGAGTGCGGCGCCACAGCAGCGAGATCGCCATCGCGGAGACCACCGCCGCGCCGCCCAACTTGACGCCCGCCGGCTCGTCCAGGGTGAGCAGCTCGATCAGGCCGAGGATCACGATCGCTCCCACGAACACCCGGTCGATCACGCGCCAGTCGCGCTCGGTGAGGCTCTTGATCCGACCCTTCACGCGCCCGCCTCGGTAAGCGGCAGGCTGCTCTCGAGCGCGAAGCCCTTCCCATTCTCGCGCCCGGCCCGGAGGTGCCCTCCGTAGAGGCCCACCCTGTCGCGCAACCCGGGCAGGCGGTGGGAAGCCCCGCCCGTGCGGTCGTCGCGGACGGCCACCCCGAGGTCGCGCTCGCCGTAGCTCAGCTCGACCTGGGCGCGCGAGGCACCCTGCTCGACGGCCGCCTCGAGAGCGTCCTGGATCACCCGATAGGCGGTGAGGTCCACTCCCGGCGCCGGTGCCCGCTCGTCGCCCGTCACGACCAGCTCCACGTCGATGCCCTGCTCGCGCACGCGCTCGACAAGCGCCTGCAGCCGGGCGAGCCCGGGCTGGGGCGCCAGCTCGAGGCCTTCGCCGTCGTGGCGCAGCACACCCAGCAGGCGGCGCATCTCGGCCAGGGCATCCCGGCCCGTCGCCTCGATCGCAGCGAACGTCTCCTCCGCCCGGCGCGCCTCGCCCCTCTCCAGCGAACCCGGAACGGTCTCCGCCTGAACCACGATCGCGCTGATGGCGTCGGCGACCTGGACCTGGAGCTCGGCGGCGATCCGCTCGCGCTCCTGGTCGGCGGCGATCTGCGCCCGGGCATCGCGGGCCGCTTCTGCCTGGTGCGCCTTCTCGCGCAGCTCGGCCTGGAGCTTCGCGCGACTGCGCAGACCGCGGCCGGCCAGCATCGGCGGCACGAACAGCAGCAGCACCCAGAGGGCGTCCTGCGGCGCCTCCGGGTCGTCGATCAGGATGCCGACGCTCGCGGTTCCCAGCGCCACCCCCGCCGCGATCCAGAAGCGCCGGCCCTCCGCATGGCGTCCCACCGAGTACAGGAGGATCAGCAGGCCGAAGAAGGCGGCGTCCACGTTCGACAGCAGGAACCCGTCGAGGGGGCCCCCCGCCAGCAGGAACACCCCGAACACGACGACCGACAGGAGGATGTCGCGCCGCCGCCAGGTGATTGGGAACAAGAGGGCTCCCACGGCGGTCAGGGCGGTTACGACGCGGTCTCCCTGCGCCGTGCCCAGGAAGCTCTCGAGCACCGCGACGAGCGTGATGACGCACGCCAGGGCGAAATCGAGCCACAAGGGGTCGAGCGCTCGCGCCCGCGCGTATAGACGGCGGAAGATCACGAGGTCAAAGTACCTCCCGAGGCAGCGGCCGGCGTCGTCCGCCCGGCCGAGCCGGGGTCCTCCTTGAGGACGACCCCCGGCCGGCGCTTTTCATCCTGCATGGCGAGAGCAAATCGCCGCTGAGGCTGACGACCTCTGGCGACTTCGGTGGGACGGTTGCGGTCATGGCCAACTGGACCGCAACAACCACAGCGAACGCGACGACCGATCAGCTGCTCGATGTGCTGACCCACCCGGACGAGATCCGGCGCTGGTCGCCGATCGACTTCGATCTCGAGGATTGCGACGGCCGCTTGGCGGCCGGGACCCGCACCCGCGTGACCGGCCGGCTGGCAGGTGTGCCCGTCGGGTTCGACGTCGAGGTCCACGCGGCCGGTGAGGACGGCCTTCGGCTCAGCGCCGACGGCCCGATCGGGATCGACGTGCTCTACGAGCTCGCCCCCGCAAGCGCGGGCGCGGAGCTGAACGCGTCGGTCTCGCTGCGCAAGGGCCGCGGCCTGACCGGCCGCCTGGTGGCCAACGCCACCGCCGCCCTGCTCTCCGCCGGCGTTCTCGACAACGCCACCGGACGCATCGCCCGCGCGGCCGAAGTGGCCGTGGCGGCATGACCAACTACACGAAGGAGAAGTCGATGCTGAACGACACGTCCATGGTCGTCCCGATGACGCCTGAGGCGAACGGGACGGCGGTGGTGGCGCGCGACCTCGTGCGCCGCTACGGCCAAGGCGACTCGGCGGTGGAGGCCGTCCGCGGCGTCTCGCTCGAGGTTCCGAGCGGCCAGTTCACCGCCATCATGGGCCCGAGCGGCTCCGGCAAGTCCACGCTCATGCACCTGCTCGCCGGTCTCGACCGCCCCACCGAGGGCAGCGTCGAGATCGCCGGCCAGGACATCACCGCGATGGGCGACAAGCAGCTGACGCTGCTTCGGCGCGAGCACATCGGGTTCGTCTTCCAGGCGTTCAACCTGGTGCCGACGCTGAGCGCCGAGGAGAACGTGACCCTGCCGCTCGCGATCGCGGGCCGTAAGCCCGAGAACGGCTGGGTGGACGCGGTCCTCGAGCGGGTCGGACTGGACGACCGCCGCTCCCACCGCCCGGCCGAGCTGTCCGGCGGCCAGCAGCAGCGCGTGGCCCTGGCCCGCGCGATCGTCTCCGAGCCCACCGTGCTGTTCGCGGACGAGCCGACCGGCAACCTCGACTCACGCACGAGCGCCGAGGTGCTGGAGCTCCTGCAGGAGGCGGTGTCCACGTTCGGCCAGACGACCGTGATGGTGACCCACGACCCGCGCGCCGCCGCGGCCGCCGAGCGGGTGCTGTTCATCGCCGACGGCGAGCTGGTCACCGACGTCGAGAGCCCCACCGAGGACGAGGTCCTCGCCTACGTGAAGGAGCTCGCATGACCCGGGTCGCCCTGAAGGGCATCAAGACGCGCCGCCTGCGGACGGTGCTCACGGCCCTGGCCATCGTGCTCGGGGTCGCCATGGTGAGCGGCGCGTACACGCTCACCGACACCATGCGCGGCGCCGCCGATTCGCTGTCGAAGGCGTCCTACGAGGGGACCGCGGCGGTCGTCTCCGCCAAGACGGCCTTCGAGCCGAATGACGACTTCTTCGTCCGGCCGGATATTCCGGCCTCGACGCTGGACGCCGTCCGAGCCACACCCGGTGTCGAGAAGGCCGTGGGGAGCATCACGGACGAGGCCCGGCTGCTCGACGCCGGCGGCGACGTGATCGGCCAGGGGCCGTTCTTCGGCGCCGGGGTAGACCCCGAGGCCGGCGAGCTGTCCCCGTTCCGGCTCAAGGAGGGCGAGTTCGCGTCCGGTCCGGGTGAGGTCGTGATCGACGCCGGCACCGCCGAGAAGCACGGCTATGCGATCGGCGACACGATCCCCTTCGAGGCCAACGGACCCTTGCGCGACGCGCGGATCACGGGCATCGCGAGCTTCGGCGACGTCGACTCGATCGGCACCGCCACGTTCGCGCTGTTCGACCTCGAGACCGCCCAGGAGGTGTTCGGCCGCAGCGGCAGCTACACCGAGATCGTCGTCGGCGGGCCGGATTCGGTCCGGGCGAGCCTTGCCTCGGCGCTGCCGGACAGCGTCCAGGTGCAGACGGCCGAGGAGGACGACCGCTTCACGCTCGACGGGCTGAAGGGCTTCGTCGACTTCCTCAAGGTGTTCCTGCTCGTGTTCGGCGGCATCGCGGTGTTCGTGGGCGCTTTCACGATCTACAACACCCTCTCGATCACCGTTGCACAGCGCTCGCGCGAGCTGGCGCTGCTGCGGGCGCTCGGCGCCACGCGGCGGCAGGTGCTGCGTTCAGTGGTCGCCGAGGCGCTGGTCGTCGGGACCGTGGCCTCCGCGATCGGCCTGGTCGCGGGGCTCGGCCTGGCCCAGCTGCTCTCGGGGCTGTTCGCCTCGCTCGGCGTCGACCTGCCGACGACCGGCACGGTCTTCTCCACCCGCACGATCGTCGTGTCGCTCGCCGTCGGGATTGTCGTGACGGTGCTGGCGGGGCTCGGGCCCGCGCTGCGCGCGACGCGCGTGTCGCCTGTGAACGCCATGCGCGAGGGTGCGGAGATCCCGCCGTCGCGCATCGGCCGGCGCGCCCCGCTGTTCGCGGGGATCGTCGGCGCCCTCGCCCTGGCGGTACTCGGGCTGGGCATGTTCGCTCCCGGCATCGACGCTGAGGGCAGGCTCGCCCTGCTCGCCCCCGGCGCGCTGCTGCTGTTCATCGCCGTGGCGCTGATCTCGCCCCGGCTCGTCCCGCGGCTCGCATCGGTGCTGGGGCGGCCCGGGCAGCGGATCGCCGGCGTTGCCGGCGGCCTCGCCCGCCGCAACGCCATGCGCAACCCGGGCCGCACAGCGGCCACGGCCGCGGCGCTCATGATCGGGATCGCGCTGGTGGCCTTCTCGGCGGTGCTGGGAGCCGGCCTGCGCGAGTCCACGAGCGGAGCGCTCGAGGACCAGGTGCGGGCGGACTACGTGCTCGTCGGCCAGGACGACTGGTCGCCGATCGCGCCCGAGGCCACCCGCGCGGCCGGCCAGGTGCCGGGCGTCGAGGTCGCCACCGGGATCGTGCAGGACACGGGCCGCGCGTTCGGCACGGACGTGGCCGTGGACGGCGTCGACCAGACGCGCATCGCCGAGGTCTTCGGCTCCGACTGGGCCCAGGGCTCTGACGAGTCGCTCGCCGAGCTCGGAGCGGGCGGCGCGGTCGTGACCGAGAGGTTCGCCGAGGATCACGGCCTCGCCGTGGGCGAACGCTTCGCGGTCACCGCGCTGGAGGGCGACAGGCTCGGTCTCTCGGTCGTGGCGATCTCGAAGCCGGACCGCTTCAACCCGCTGGGCCTGGGCGACGTGACGATCGCGCGCTCGGCCTATGACGAGGCGTTCAGCGCCGATCGCGAGCGCTTCGCGTTCATCGCTGCGGACGGTGCCTCCCAGCAGGACCTGGAGCGGGCGCTCGAGCCGTTCGCCGCCGTGAAGGTGCAGTCGAAGAGCGAGTTCAAGGCCGATCAGTCCGGCTGGGTGGACCAGATCCTCGGGGTCTTCTACGTCCTGCTCGGCCTGGCGGTGATCGTGTCGCTGTTCGGCATCGTCAACACGCTGGCGCTGTCGGTGCTGGAGCGCACTCGCGAGCTCGGAATGCTCCGCGCGGTGGGCATGAGCCGCCGCCAGGTGCGGCGGATGATCCGCCACGAGAGCGTGGTCACGGCGCTGATCGGCGCAGTGCTCGGAATCGCGGTCGGCCTCTTCCTGGCCGCGCTCGCCACGACGGCGCTGAGCGACGAGGGGCTGCGCTTCGCGCTACCGCTCGGCTCGCTGATCGCCTTCACGATCGTGGCGGCGGTGGCCGGCGTGCTCGCCGCGATCGGTCCCGCCCGCCGTGCCTCCCGCCTCGACGTGTTGAAGGCGCTGCAGTACGAGTAGAGGCCCGGAGGAGTTCCTCGGCGGCCGCCGACTGTGAGGAATTACTCACAACGGCGGCCGCCGAGGCGGTTTGATCGTCGGTGGAGGAGAACCATGTCCAACTGGACCGCGACGACAACCGCGAACGCGACGCCGGAGCAGCTGCTCGACGTGCTCACGCGTCCGGAGAAGATCCAGGATTGGGCCCCGGTCGACTTCGATCTCGAGGACTGGCGCCGGTTGTCGACCGGCACCCGCACCCGCGTGACCGGCAGGCTCGCGGGCATGCCCGTCGAGTTCGACGTCGAGGTCCACAGGGCCGATGAGGAAGGGCTGCGGCTGAGCGCCGAGGGCCCGATCGGGCTCGACGTCCGCTACGAGCTTGCCCCGGTCAGCACGGGCGCCGAGCTCAACGCTTCCGTCTCGCTGCGCGCCGGCGGTGGCCTCACCGGCCGGCTCGTGACGAAGGCCACCCAGGCGCTGCTCTCCGCCGGCGCGCTGGAGGGCGCCGCCGGCCGGATCGCCGCGGCGGCTGAAGTCCGTCTGGCCGCCTGACCCGTCAAGTGACTACGCCGCGAGCGGCATGCCCGACGGCAGCTCGTAGCGGCCCGCGACCTCACTCAGGATGTCGAGCATCGCGGCGGTGGCGGGCGAGCGGTAGCGCCCGTCGATCACCGCGGACGCGATCCTGCGCGCGGGGGCACGCGGTCCGAGCGAACGCACCACGATGTCCTCGCGGACGTTCGTCAGCGACAGCGCCGGCAGCAGTGAGATCCCGACGCCGGCCGCGATCAGACCCTGCACGACGTTGTAGTCGTCGGACTCGTAGCCGATCTTGGGCTCGAAGCCGGCATCCACGCAGGCCGCCAGGTGCAGCCGCCCGCAGGGCCCGCGCGTGTCGTTCTGGATCCAGATGTCGTCGGCGAAGTCCTGCGAGGCGCACCTGCTGCTTGCGCGCGCCCGGGTGGTCCCGCGGCACGGCGATGTACATCGGGTCGTCGAGCAGGTGGCGCAGCTCGACGCCCTCGTAGAGACGGTCGAACTCGGGCTGGGACAGGTCGCGGTACTCGAAGACCATCGCCACCTCGAGCTCGGCGGCGCGCAGCATGCGCACCGCGTCCTCCGGCTCCTCCTCGACGAAGGTGAGCTCCACGTCGGGATAGCGGCGGGTGAAGAGGGCGATCGCCGGCGGCAGGAGCGAGGCGCCGGCGGTCGGGAACGAGGACAGCCGGACGCGACCGCCCCGCACTCCGCGCATCGCCTCGAGCTCGGCCTCGGCGGCCGACAGGCGGGCGAGCACGACCTCGGCATGCTCGACGAGCGTTTGACCGGCCTCGGTGAGCGTCACACCGCGGCTACCGCGGTCCACGAGCTTCGTGCCCGCCTGCTTCTCGAGGGCGGCGATCTGCTGGGAGATCGCCGGCTGCGTGTACGAGAGGGCCTCGGCGGCGGCGGAGAACGAGCCGTGCTCGGAGACGGCCTTGAGCACCCTCAGCTGCTTGACATCGAGCATAACGAGAGCTTATCGAAGCCCACACATTTCCGAATTTGAACTTATGCCTGGCTTTCGGCATGATCTTTCGAGAGTCATCAAACATTCAACACAGGGGGCCACCGTGATCAACCCAACTCTCACCATCCGCCGGGCTTCAGATGCAGACGGCGTCGCGCTCAACAGGCTCGCCGCGCTGGACAGCTCGCGCCCGCCCAGCGGGGACGTCCTGATCGCCGAGGTCGGCGCCGAGCTGTGGGCGGCCGTCGACGTGCAGAGCGGCGCGGCGATCGCGGACCCCTTCCGCCCGAGCGGCGAGCTCGTCGAGCTGCTGCGCGTCCGCGCAGAGGGTATGCGGGGCGACACGCGTCGCGAGCGCCGCGGCTTCGGGAGCCTGCTTCCGCGCGCGGCCTGATCAGGCCGCCGGGCCCCAGGAGCTCAGGTAGTCCTGCTGCTCCGGCGTCAGGCTGTCGATCTCGACGCCGAGCGACTCGAGCTTGAGCCGGGCGATCTCCTCGTCGATCGCCTTGGGCACGTCGAGCACGCGGTTTTCGAGCTCGTCGCCGTCGAGCACGAGGTGCTCGACGGCCAGCGCCAGGTTCGCGAAGCTCATGTCCATCACCGCGGCGGGATGGCCCTGTCCGGCGGCGAGGTTCACGACCCGCCCGCTCGCAAGCAGGTGCAGGCGGCGATCGCCGAGGTCGTACTCCTCGACCAGCGGCAGGACCTGCCGCACCCGCCCCTCCGCGAGCCGCGTGAGGTCGGGGAGGTCGATCTCGACGTCGAAGTGCCCGGCGTTGGCCAACACCGCTCCGTCCTTCATGCGCTCGAAGTGCTCGGCGCGCAGCACCGAGCGCGAGCCGGTCACGGTCACGAACAGGTCGCCGCGCTCGGCCGCCTCGAGCGCGGTCATCACCTCGAAGCCGTCCATGCGCGCCTCGAGCGCCCTGAGCGGGTCCACCTCGCAGACGATCACGGCGGCGCCGGCGCCCCGCGCGCGCTGAGTGATGCCGCGCCCGGTGGGTCCGTAGCCGCACAGCACGAGCGTCCGCCCCGCGAGCAGCAGGTTGGTGGCGCGCAGGATCCCGTCGAGCGCCGACTGGCCGGTGCCGTAGCGGTCGTTGAAGGTGCGCTCGGTGCGCGACTCGTTGACCGCGATGACCGGGCAGGCGAGCCGGCCCTCGGCCTCGAGCCTGCGCAGCCGCAGGAGGCCGGTCGTGGTCTCCTCGGCGCCGCCGCGGACGGCGTCGGCCTTTCCCTGCTCGTGAAGGAGCACGAGCAGGTCGGCGCCGTCGTCGAGCGTCACGTCCGGCTTCCACGCAGCCAGGGAGTGCACGTGCCGCGCGTATGCCTCGACGTCCTCGCCGCGGGCGGCCTGGACGGGCACGCCGTCCTCGACCAGCGCGGCGGCCACCTCGTCCTGGGTGGTGAACGGGTTGGCCGAGCAGAGCGCGACCTCGGCGCCGCCCGCGGCGAGCGCCTTCATCAGGTTGGCCGTCTCGGCCGTCACGTGCAGGCAGGCGGCGACCCGCATGCCCTCCAGCGGCTGCGCGGCGGCAAAGCGCTCGCCGATCGAGCGGAGCACAGGCATCTGGCCCTCCGCCCACTCGACCCGGGCCCGCCCCTGCGGGGCGAGCGCCGGGTCGGCGATGTCGGACTCGAGGGCCAGCGGCCTAGTAGCGGTAGTGCTCTGACTTATAGGGGCCCTCGACAGGCACGCCGATGTAGGCGGCCTGCTCCGGCCTGAGCTCGGTGAGACGCGCGCCGAGCGCATCGAGGTGCAGGCGCGCGACCTTCTCGTCGAGGTGCTTGGGCAGCACGTAGACCTGCTTCGCGTAGTCGTCGTTCTTGGTGAACAGCTCGACCTGGGCGATCACCTGGTTCGTGAACGAGTTCGACATCACGAAGCTCGGGTGGCCAGTGGCGTTACCGAGGTTGAGCAGCCGGCCCTCCGACAGCACGAGGATCGAGTGCCCGTCCGGGAAGCGCCACTTGTCGACCTGCGGCTTGATGTTGATCCGCTCCACGCCCTCGGTTCGCGCGAGGCCGGCCATGTCGATCTCGTTGTCGAAGTGGCCGATGTTGCCCACGATCGCCTGGTGCTTCATGCGCGCCATGTGCTTGGCGGTGATGATGTCCTTGTTGCCCGTGGCGGTGATGAAGATGTCCGCGGTCTCGACGACGTCGTCGAGCCGCACCACCTGGTAGCCGTCCATTGCTGCCTGGAGGGCGCAGATCGGGTCGATCTCGGTCACGAGCACGCGGGCGGCCTGGCCGCGCAGCGACTGGGCGCAGCCCTTGCCGACGTCGCCGTAGCCGCAGATCACCGCGGTCTTGCCGGCGATCATCACGTCGGTGGCGCGGTTGATCCCGTCGATGAGGGAGTGGCGGCAGCCGTAGAGGTTGTCGAACTTCGACTTCGTCACCGAGTCGTTGACGTTGATCGCCGGGAACAGCAGCGTGCCTGCCTCGTGCATCTCGTAGAGGCGGTGGACGCCGGTCGTGGTCTCCTCGGTCACGCCCTTGACCGCCTCGGCCGTGCGTGTCCACTTCTCCGGGTCCTCGGCGAGCGTGCGCGTGAGCAGCCGCAACACGACCTGGAACTCCTCGGACTCGGCCGACTCGGGATCCGGCACGGCGCCCGCCTTCTCGAACTCGGCGCCCTTGTGGACGAGCAGCGTGGCGTCGCCGCCGTCGTCGAGGATCATGTTGGGGCCGTCGTGGCCGGGCCAGGTGAGGGCCTGCTCGGTGCACCACCAGTACTCCTCGAGCGTCTCGCCCTTCCAGGCGAACACCGGGATACCCGCGGCCGCGATCGCCGCGGCGGCGTGGTCCTGGGTCGAGAAGATGTTGCAGGAGGCCCAGCGCACCTCTGCGCCGAGGGCCACGAGCGTCTCGATCAGCACGGCGGTCTGCACGGTCATGTGCAGCGAGCCCATGATGCGAGCGCCCTTGAGCGGCTGGCTCGGGCCGTACTCCTCGCGCATGGCCATCAGGCCGGGCATCTCGTGCTCAGCAAGGGTGATCTCCTTGCGGCCGAACTCGGCCAGCGAGATGTCCGCGACCTTGTAGTCGGGCGTTGTGGTGGTGGCGTCGGTGACGGTCATGCGACAGGGGTCTCCATGAGTTGCGGGGTCGGTGAGGTCGCGAGGAGGCGCTCGTGCTTGCGCTGCTCCCAGGACAGCCAATCGCTGGACGGCACCTCCTCCGGCTTCTGCGGGCGCTCCGCGAACCAGCGGTCCACGGCCGCCCTCAGCTCCGGGTCGGAGGCGAGGCGCTTGGCGAAGGCGACGTCCGAGAGGGCGCAGTCGAACCGGGCGAGCAGCTCACGCAGAGTGCGCAGGCGCTGCAGCTCGCCTGGCCCGAAGATGCGGTAGCCCTTGGGCGTACGCGGGAGCTCGATCAGGCCGGCGCTCTCTATGTAGCGCAGCATTCGAGGCGACCAGCCGGTCGTCTCAGCAGCCTCGTTGATCGTGAGCCCTTCCATCGCGACGCGGCAACCTTACCACGATCGTGTCAAGGTTTGCCCGCGGCGGCCCAGAGCGAGTGCCGGTCAGTCGAGAGCGGACTTCAGGCGCTGGATGGCCTCGACCGGGGTTGGGTCGACGCCGTCGAGCACCGCGACGTAGACGCTCACCAGGTCGCCGAGGAGCGCATGCGAGAGCACCCGTTCGAGGCGGCTGTCGCCGCGCGCCTTAACGCGGACCGCGGGTGCCCCGGCCCGCTCGACCTCGCCGGCCATGAGCTCGATGCGACGGCCGACGCGCGGGTGTTGGTCCGGGTCCTCGAGGAATACCGCCGACATCGGCGCCGCCTGGCGTCCGCGCTCCCAGCCGCAGATCTCGTTGTGGGCGGCCTCCGGCAGCTGCGACCAGAAAGCCGCGGTCTTCGCGTTCTCGTTCAGCTGCGTATGCCAGCGGCGCGCCACCGCCGCGGTCGGCCCCGCCCCGTGGATCACGGGCACGGTTCCCTGGAGCCCGGCGGCGAGCCGCTTGGGCAGCGCGTCCTCGGGCGCATCCGGTCCCCACTCCTCCACGAGGCGTTCCAGCAATGCTGTCGCCGTATCGATCTCGGAGTGCAGCGACGGCGCCGCCTCGCAGAGCGCGGCGCATTCGAGAGTTCCGACCACCCCGTAGAGAAGCGCGGCCCGCGGCTGCATCCCCGAGGGCACCCCGATCACGGCGACGCCCTCGGCGCGCGCGGCCTCGGCCAGCCTGCCGCCGGTGGTGAGAACCGCCCGGCGCGCGCCTGCCGCACCGGCCGCCTCGAAGCACGCGAGCACCTCGTCGGTCTCGCCGGAGTAGCTCGAGCAGAGGACGAGCGCCTCAGGCGGCGTCCAGGGCTCGATCGCGTAGCCGCGCACGACGGAGATCGGCCGCGTCGCGCGGTCGCCGAGCGCCGCGAGCGCGATGTCGCCCCCGATCGCCGAGCCGCCCATCCCGCATACCACCAGCCCGGCCGGGCTGTCGACGGGGCGGATGCCCGCCGACTCCGCCCGCCAGAGGGCGTCCCCCAACTGAAGCGGCATGGCGAGCACGTCGTCGAGCATCCCCTGCGGGTCGACGGCCTCGATGCTCGCCCTGTCGAGGGTCGTCAAGGCACTCGCTCCGCGGCTTCGATCGTCACATCGGGGTCGATTCTCGCTCCCTCCCCGATCACAGCATCCTCCCCGATCACGGCGCCTGCACCCACTATCGCGCCCGGCTCGACCCGTGCGCGCTCTCCCACCCGCACGCGCTCGGCGAGCACGGCCTCGATCACCGCCGCGTCGGCGCCGACGTGCACGCGCTCGTGCAGAACCGAGCGCTCGACGCGCGCATCCGTGCCGACCGAGCAGTGGCGCCCGAGCACGCTCTGTGGGCCGATGTGGGCCCCCGAAAGCAGGCAGTTCTCGTACACGAGCGAGCCGGTCTCGTCGCGCGGCGGCAGCTGCGACGCGACGCGTGCGGCGAGCAGGTCCCAGGTGGCCTCGAGGTAGCGCGCAGGCGTCCCGATGTCCATCCAGTAGCCGGCCGCAGCGTGGCCGTAGAGGCCCTCACCCACCAGCGCCGGAAACACCTCGCGCTCGAACGAGACCGCGCGGCCGGAGGGGATCAGCGCCTCGACGATCTCGCGCTCGATCACGTAGGCGCCCGCGTTGACGAGGTTCGTGGGCGCCTCGCCTGCCGTCTTCTCGAGAAAGGCCTCGACCTGGCCGTCGCTTTTCAGCGGGACGACCCCGTAGCTCGCGGTGTCCTCGACCGGATAGAGGGCGAGCGTCACGCGCGCGCCGGTGCGCTCATGCTCGTCCACCTCCGAGGTCAGGTCGATGTCGGTGAGCACGTCGCCGTTGAGGATCAGAAGCCGCTCGTCGAGCACCCCTTCGTCGAGCGCGAGCCGCACCGGCCCCGCGGTGCCGAGCGGCTCGTCCTCGACCACGTAGCGCAGCCGCATGCCGTTGTAGATGTCACCGAGGACCTGGCGCACCTCGTCGCACATGAAGCCGCACGAGAGGATGACCTCGTCCACCCCGTGGCCGTTCAGCCAGTCGAGCATGAACGACAGGAAGGGCCGCCCCGCGAGCGGCATGACCGGCTTGGGCGTGGTGTAAGTGAGCGGCCGGAGCCGGGTTCCCTCCCCGCCCGCGAGCACCAGCGCCTGCACGGTCAGCGCCCGATGCCCTCGTATGTGAAGCCGGCGGCGATAAGCGCCTCGCGGTCGAGGAAATTGCGGCCGTCGATGACCACCGGCGTATTCAACCGGCGCTTGACCTCCCCGGCCCAGTCAAGCTCCCGGAACTCGGGCCACTCGGTGACGAGCACGACGGCGTCGGCGCCGTCGATGGCTTCGAGGGCTGAATCGCACAGCCACGTGCGCAACCAGCGAGCACGCCGAGCGCGATCTGCCTGCCACTGGGTCATAGCCCGGACCCGCGCCCCTCGCCGTTGAGCCGGCCCGGCGAGCACAAGGCTGGTGGCATCGCGGATGTCGTCTGTGTCGGGCTTGAAGGCGACGCCAAGCAGGGCGATCTGCTTCGCCGACGAGCGAGCCGAGGTGCTTCTGCAGCTTCCCGATCGTGCGCCGCTTCTGGAGCTCGTTTACCTCGATCACGGCGGTCAGGAGCTGGAAGTGGTAGCCGGTGTTGCCGGCGAGCTGGCGGAGCGGCAGCACATCCTTGCCAAAACAGCAGCCGCCCTAGCCGATGCCCGCTCGCAGAAACCGCGGCCCAATTCGGTCGTCGAGGCCCATTCCGCGCGCCACCTCGGATCACGTCGGCGCCGAGCTCCTCCGACACGTTCGCGATCTCGTTGATGAAGCTAGATCTTGGTGGCGAGAAATGCATTCGACGCCAGCTTGATCATCTCGGCGGACGCGACATCGGTCTGCACCACAGGTGCCCCGACCGAGTCGTACAGGTCCGCCACCCGCCGGGCA
>CAVWSN010000013.1:0-76548 GCA_963757815.1 uncultured Thermoleophilaceae bacterium
ACCTCGCGGACGTTACCGAGATCGATCCCCCCGATCGCGAACCACGGGCGCTCGCCGGCGCGCTCCGCCGCGTACTCCACGTAGTCGAGGCCCGCCGCCGGCCTGCCCTCCTTGGTCGGCGTCTCCCAGACCGGCCCCACGCTGAGCTGATCCGCCTCGTCCGACGCCAGCGCGGCGTCGAGCTGCGCGGGCGAGTGGGTCGAGAGCCCGATCAGCACCTCCGGCCCGGCGAGCGCCCGGGCCTCCGCCGGCGGCATGTCGTCCTGCCCCACGTGCACGCCGTCGGCGCCGCACGCCGCGGCGAGGTCGGGCCGGTCGTTCAGCCAGAAGAGCGCGCCGTGCTCGTCACAGGCCGCGCGGAACAGCGCAGCCGCCGCCAGCAGCTCGGGGTCCGAGGCGCGCTTGTCGCGGAGCTGGATCATGTCCACCCCGCCGGCGAGCGCCGCCGCGAGCAGTTCCTCGAGCCCCGGCCGTACGTCGGTGACGAAGTACAGCCGGGCGCCCTGGAGCCGCTCGCGGCGTGAGCTCAAATTGCCTACGGGCTGAAGGCCGACCCGTTCAGCGTCCGGCGCACGGTGTTGTACGCGGGCCGCGCCTTGCCGTTCCTCTTAACGAGGCCGGCGTCGAAGCGGTTGCTGAGCAGCGGCTGCTTCCAGTTGTAGATGTAGAGGCGCTTGATGCGCGAGCGGTACTTCTTGGCGAGCGAGAACATCCGCTTGACGGCCTTGTTCGCGCGGCTCTCCGAGAACGGGAACAGCGTGCCGCCGCTCGGCAGCACGAACTTCACGATCCCGCCGGTCTCGGTGAGCCACACCTGGCCCTTGACCGCCTTCACGAGCCTGCCGGTGCCGCCGGTCACCTGCCCCTTGCGCAGGTTCGTGTCGCGGTAGTTGTGGAGTCCCCAGATCTTCGGCTTCTTCGCGGTGCGCTTGAAGGTCTTGAGCCACGACTCCATGTTCCGCTCGTCGATCACGTCCGCAGCCACGATCTTGCAGCCGCTGCAGCGAGATCGGACAACGTTGTAGTACTGCGCCGCCCGCTTCGGGTTCTTGAAGGTCGGCTGCGAGCGGTGGTTGGCCTCGTTCCAGGGGCTGACCACCTTGACCTGCGGCCAGCGCTTGCGGAACGCCTTGAATGCCTTCGTGTACTCGCTGACGCTCGGCAGCTTGCAGGGCTTGGCCGGGCACCTCGACCCGAGCGCCGCGGTGAAGCTGATCAGCGGCTCGACGCGTGCGGCCTGTGCCTGCCCGACCCAGATGTCGAGCCAGGCGGCCTCCTTCTTCTTCAGCGCGACGTTCCAAGATGGGAAGTAGCGCCCCCGCTTGACCTTCAGCTTGGTGAAGAGCGGGTCGGTGAACATCGACGCGTTCTGCTCGCCGATGCCGACCGAGATCGCCGCCTGTGAGCGGTCCGGGCTGGCGGCGAGGCCGCATCCAGCCAGGACGACGGCCGCGACGAGGCATGCGAGTGCGCGAGTCATGATCCTCCTGAGCGTATCTGCGGGGTTAAACGTCATCGAAAGAGCGTGATCGGTTTCACGGACGGGCTCGTGTTGCCGCCGGCCGTGAAGCGGTAGCGCTTGCCGGAGGCGCCGGAGAGCCGGAAGCGGGCCTTGAAGTAGCCGCGCACGTTGCGCACCGAGATCGGCTCGCCGAGGTTCTCGTAGCGCCTCCCCGAGCGCACCTGCACCTGAACGACGGAGCCGGCGCCGCCCGGTCGCGACGCACCGCGCACCTCGACCGCGTTGCTGCCGAGCCGGCGTACGAGGATCGGCAGCCGGTAGGCGTCGTAGACGCCCTTCTTGGGCCGCCCGTCCGCGAAGCGCAGGCCCCCCTGCCACAGGCCGCTGTCACCGGGGCTGTCGTACATCGTGTACTGCGAGTAGGCGGCCACCCTCCGGTTGGGCTGAGCGAGCCACAGCTCGGAGATGCCCATGAAGCCGGGGATGCGCGAGAGCTTCGCGCCGAGGATGCGGTCGGGCGGGTCCGACTGGAAGTCGAACTCGGTGATCCAGATCGGCTGCCGGCCGCCGCCGATGCGCCGCCGGGCGCGCAGTTTGTCGAGCGCGCTTGTCACACGGCCGAGCACGCGGATCGTCGCGTCGTCGCTCGTGTTCTCCTGCTTGCAGAGCGGCCCGCAGCCGCGCGTGTACGGGTGGTAGGCGAAGCCGTCGAGGCCGTTCAGCTTCTCGAAGTCGTCGCAGCCGCGGAGGCGTGCCGCCCTCCCGCGGAACGGCGCGGTAGGAGGAGTCGACGCAGGCCATCTCGCGCAGGAAACGCAGCGGGCTCAGGTTGAGCCTCGGCCCGCAGCACCTGCTGGAGCCGATCGGCAGCAGCTCGCCGAACAGGATCGTGTCCGCGCCGGCGCCGCCGCGCTCGAAGCCCGCCACGGCGGCGCGCACCATGCTGCGGTAGAGGTGCGGCGCGGCCGGCACGCCGTTCTTCGACTGCGGCAGCAGGTACTTGTAGAGGTTGGGCTCGTTCCAGATCGACCACACGTCGACGCTCGGGTAGCGCTTGGCCGCCGCCTCCGCGAAGCGCCCGAACTCGCGCGCGCTCGGACGGTCGGTGCGCTCGTACTTGCCGCGCTTGCCCCGTGTGGCCCAGCTGGGGGCGGGCGGGCTGAGCGCGAGGATGACCTCGAATCCGCGGGCCTCGGCGTCCGCCACGAACTCGTCGTAGATGCCCCAGCCGGGGTACTGCGAGGGGTCCGAGCCGTCAAAGCCGGATGGCTTGCGCCTTCCCCCCGGCGCCACCGTCGCCCAGTCGACCTGTGCCTTGATCGCGTCGGCGCCGAGGGCCTTGATCTCGTCGAGCGTCGACTCGCGCATCGCGTCGCCGGATCCGATCAACATCGCGTCGTCCTGGAAGAGGGCCCACTGCTGCGAGCCGGCGCTGGCCGCGCCGGGAGCCAGCGCGAGCGCCACCAGGGCGAGCGTCAGCGTGATGATGAGCGTTCTTGAGCGCATGGTGGGCAAACGGATGGTCGGGTACGGGCGGCAGGACGCGGGCGAATCGAGTGCGCCTTCGGCACCGGCGCGTTCCGGTCGTCGGTTTTCACAACACACGGGACGCCCACGGTTGCGGTCCCCCGGCCCTGGTAGCGTCCCGCCAACGGGTCTAAACACCTAGCAGAATGAGCATCGGAGCTTCCATATTCCTGATCGCGGTGGGCGCGATCTTGCGTTACGCCGTCACCGCGACCGTCTCCGGCATCGAGATCAAGACCGTCGGCCTGATCCTCATGATCGCGGGGATAATCGGGCTCGTGATCTCGCTGGCGATGATCTTCCTGCGCGACGACGGCAGTGCGCCGCGCCCGCCGGACGACTACCCCACGCGCCGCATCTAGGCGGCCGTGGACTAGGCCGCCGTGGAGGGATCCCGTCGCAGACGGGCCGCCGAGAAGGTGCGTGCCCAGAGCGGCGTCGTGCGCGAGCGCGGTCACCTGCTGCTCGAGGAGGCCGCCGAGCGCTCGCGGCCGAGTACCGTCGCCGAGCGGCTGCGCGCCAACTGGCTGTGGATAGCCCAGGCCGCGCTCGCCACCTCGGTGGCCTGGGTGCTTGCCAAGGAGCTGTTGGGCCACCCGCGCCCGATCTTCGCGCCGGTGGTCGCGTTCATCGGCGTGAGCGCGACGCTCGGCCAGCGGCGCCGCTATGCGCTCGAGATGGTGATCGGCGTGGCGCTCGGGATCGGCGTGGCCGACGCGCTGTTCGTGGCGATCGGCGACGGCCCGCTGCAGATAGCCGCCATCGTGGCCGGGGCGATGACCGCCGCGGTGGCGCTCGGCGGCAGCGTGATCCTGGTGAGCGAGGCGGCTGCCTCGGCACTGCTCGTCGTGACGATCCAGCCGCCGGGCAGCGGCCTCTCGGGCGCCCGCTTCCTCGACTCGCTGCTGGGCGGAGTGGTGGCGCTCGTCGTGACCGCCCTGCTCCCCACCAATCCGGCGTCCGCGGCGAGGCGGGCCACTCAGCCGCTGCTCACCGAGCTGGCCGGGACACTCGGAGGAGGTGGCGCTCGCCCTCGAGTACGGCGACGCGGACCTCGCCGAACGCGCGTTGCAGCGCGCCCGCGCGATCGACCCCGACTCGCTCGCGGACACCGTCGCCGCGGGTGAGGAGATGCTCCGCCTGTCGCCGTTCGCGAGGCGCTCGCGGGCGCGCTTCAGGCGCTACGCGCAGGCCGCGACCCAGGTCGACGCCACGCTCACCAGCGTCACGGCGCTCAGCCGAACGGCGGTCCGGGGCATCCGCCAGGGGGCCAACATCCCGGCGCCCGTGCCGGCCGCGCTCCGCGACCTCGCCGAGACCATCCGCACGCTCGACCGCTACTTCGAGCATCCCGAGGAGGAGCCGCCCGTGGACGAGCATGCGCTGCGTGCCGCCGCGCGGGCGACGCTGGTGCTCGAGCAGACCGCCAACCTCTCGGTGAGCGCGATCGTCGTCCAGGTGCGCGCCGCGGCGGTCGACCTCCTGCGGAGCTGGGGACTCGACAAGGAGCGGTCCGAGGACCTGGTCCGCCGCGCGGCCGACGAGCTCGCCGCGGACCTCATGGCGAACCCGGCCGACGAGTAGAACCCCACGCCCGCCGGGTACCATCTGAGGCGATCACGGGAGCTCGGGGTGAACCGGGCTGAGAGGGCGGCTGCGGCGCCGCCGACCGTCGAACCTGACCCGGGTAATGCCGGTGGAGGAAGGTGAGATGCAACAGCCGCGAAGAAGCAAGCGCTACGACGCAGTCGTCGTCGGGGCCGGTCTGATCGGTCTCGCGTGCGCATGGCGCGCGCGCCGGCGCGGCCTGTCGGTGCTCGTCGCTCGACCGGGCTGCCGAGCCGGGCGCCGCCGCGTCGCGGGTCGCCGCGGGCATGCTCGCCCCGGTCACCGAGGCCGACTTCGGCGAGCTCGGGCCGCTGCGCGTGAACCTCGCCGGGCGCGAGCGCTGGCCGGCCTTCGCGGCCGAGCTGGAGGAGCAGACCGGCCTGCCGACCGGCTACCGCGAGACCGGTGCGCTCGTCGTGGCGGCCGACGGCGACGACGCCCGCGAGCTCCGGCGGCTGCACGACTTCCAGCGCTCGCTCGGTCTCGACGCCGAATGGCTCACGCCATCGCGCTGCCGCGAGCTCGAACCGGGACTCTCGCCGCGCATCGCGGGCGGCATCCTCGCGCCGCAGGACGCGCAGGCGGAGCCGCGTGCCGTCGTGCGGGCGCTCGCGGCAGCCGTCGAGGAGCTCGCGCCCGGCGTCGAGGTGGAGGCGATCGAGCACGATGGCTCGCACGTGCGCGGGGTGCGCACCGGCGAGGGGACGATCGAGTGCGACCAGGTGGTGCTGGCCGCCGGCCCCTGGAGCGCGGCGCTCGCGCCGGACGGGCAGGGGCCGCCGGTCCGGCCGGTCAAGGGCCAGATCCTCGAGCTGCGGGCGCGCGCAGCGACCCCCGAGCCCTTCCAGCGCGTGCTGCGCACTCCGCGCTGCTACCTCGTGGGGCGCGGCGACGGCCGTGTCGTGCTCGGGGCCACGGTGGAGGAGCAGGGCTTCGACACCGCGGTCACCGCCGACGGCGTCTTCCGTCTGCTCGAGGCGGCCTGGGAGGTGCTGCCCGAGGTGGGTGAGCTCGAGTTCGTGGGCGCGCACGCAGGTTTGCGCCCGGCCACGCCCGACAACGCACCCGTGATCGGCCGCGGCGAGCTCGACGGCCTCGTCTGGGCCACCGGGCACTGGCGCAACGGCGTCCTGCTGGCGCCGCTGACGGGCGAGGCCGTGGCCGAGCTGCTCGCAGGCGGCGAGCTTCCCGCAGAGCTCGCGGCCGTCGCGCCGGAGCGCTTTGCGGCTCGGGGAGCACGGCAGGAGGCCCGCGCATGACCTCCGTGGTGCTCAACGGGACGCCGCGCGAGCTCCCCGACGAGGCAACCGTCGAGTCGGCCGTGCTTGCCACGGGAGCACCCGCCGACGGTCGCGGCGTGGCCGTCGCGCTCGACGGCGAGGTTGTGCCGCGCGGCGAGTGGTCGCGGACGCCGGTGCGCGAGGGCCAGCAGGTCGAGGTCCTCCACGCAGTCCAGGGGGGCGCGTGATGTTCGAGATCGCGGGCCGCGAGCTCGAGTCGCGCCTGATCCTGGGCACGGGCGGGTTCCGCAACCTCTCGGTGATGGCCGAGGCCGCCGAGGAGTCGGGCGCCGAGCTCGCGACGGTGGCGATGCGGCGCGTGGATCCGAGCGCGCGCGGCTCGATAGTCGAGGTGCTCACCGACGCCGGGCTCGAGGTGCTCCCGAACACGGCGGGCTGCTACACGGCGCGCGACGCGATCACCACCGCCAAGCTCGCCCGCGAGGCGCTCGAGACGGACTGGGTGAAGCTCGAGGTGATCGGCGACGACCGCACGCTGCTCCCGGACCCGGTCGAGCTGCTGGCGGCGGCCGAGGTGCTCGTGGCCGACGGCTTCACGGTGCTGCCCTACACGAACGACGACCCCATTCTGGCGCGCCGTCTCGAGGATGCCGGCTGCGCCGCGGTGATGCCGCTGGGCTCGCCAATCGGGAGCGGCATGGGCATCAACAACGCCTACAACCTGCGCCTGATCATCGAGGCCGCCCGCGTGCCGGTGATCCTCGACGCGGGGATCGGCACGGCCTCCGACGCCGCGCTCGCGATGGAGGCGGGCTGCGATGCGGTGCTGCTCGCCTCCGCGATCTCCCGCGCCGCCGATCCGGTGGGGATGGCGCGCGCGATGCGCAAGGCGGTCGAGGCGGGCTACGAGGCGGCGGCCGCGGGCCGCATCCCGCGGCGCCTCTACGCACAGGCCTCCTCGCCCGAGGAGGGAGTGGCGGAGCTCATGCCGGCCGCCGACCCGGCGGAGCACGGCCCGGCGCGCGGCCTTCGGTGAGCACGGAGATCGAGCGCAGCGCGGTCGACGAGCTCGCCGAGCGCTGGCGCAGCGGTTGGCACGGGAACGGCTTCGAGGCGTGCTGCACGCCCGACGTCTCCTACGAGGACCCGGTCGCGGTCGAGCCGCTGCGCGGTGTCGACGCGCTCGAGCGACACGCCGCCGCGCTGCGCGGCGCCTTCCCCGACCTCAGGATCGAGGCGACCGTACCGGCGCTGGTGCGCGGCGAGCACGTCTGCATCCCCTGGCGGGCGCTCGGCAGCCAGCGCGGAGACCTCGGCCAGCTGCTGCCCGCGAGCGACCGCTTCGTCACCCTCCACGGGCTCCACTTCATCGAGCTGTCGGACGGCGCCGTGCGCCGCGCCCGCGGCTTCTTCGACCTCTACGACGCCGCGATGCAGCTCGGCCTGCTGCCGGCCCGCGGGGGGCTCGGCGAGACGGCGCTGCTGTTGCTGCGCGGCTTCGGGCTGCGGCGCAGGCCTGCCGAGTAGGCCTCGCCTACTTGACGGTGATCGTGCCCGCCATGCCGGGCGCGTGGACGTTGCAGACGTACTCGTAGGTGCCCGGTTCGTCGAGCGTCAGCTTGAAGGTGTCGCCGTTCATCATTCCGCCGGTGTCGCCCGAGCTGAAATCGGGGCCGGGGCCGCTCGTCTTGTGCACGTCATGTGGCACCGACTCGTTGTTCGTGAAGGTGATCGTGTCGCCAGCGCTCACGCTGAGCTCGGCGGGCTCGAACTGGATATTCGCCATGCCCACCTCGGCGCCGCGACCAGCCTCGACTTCCTCGCCCGACTCCTGGACCCCTCCCTCGCCCTCCCCTGCCGGCTGCTGGGTGTCGGTCGAGCCGCCGTTTCCGCCCCCGTCGTCGTCATCGTCGCCGCCACAGCCGGCCACGACGAGGCCGAGCGCCATGCAGGCGAGAAGCATTGCGAGCCACTTCTTCATGGGGACCTCCGTCCGGGTTCGCGGTCGAACACTAACCCGTGGACCGCGATGGCCCCTGGCTTATTCCCGCCAACAGCAGCTCGAGCAGCGCCTTCTGCGAGTGCAGGCGGTTCTCGGCCTGGTCCCAGACCGCCGAGCGCTCGCCGTAGAGCACGTCCTCGGTGATCTCCTCGCCGGGATGGGCGGGCAGGCAGTGGAGCACGATCGCGTCGTCGCGGGCCTGGCTGACGAGCTTCGCGTCCACCCGGTAGGGGGCGAGCAGCGAGCGGCGCCGCGCGGCGTCCTCCTCGTCGCCCATGCTCACCCAGACGTCGGTGTAGATCGCATGCGCGCCGGCCACCGCCTCGGCGGGCTCGACGCCGGGCGCCTCGGGAAGCGACAGCTCGGGCGGGCTCGCCACCGCCACCTCGACGCCTGCCCGCGCGCCGGCGAGGAGAAGCGAGCGAGTCATGTTGTTGCCGTCCCCGACGTAGGCGAGCTTGAGACCGTCGAGGCGCCCGAAGCGCTCGAGCAGCGTCATCAGATCGGCGAGCGCCTGGCAGGGATGGTGCTCGTGGGTGAGCATGTTGATCACCGGAATCTCGGAGTGCCGGGCGAGCTCCTCGACCGTCTCGTGCGGGCCCGTGCGAATCCCGATCGCATGGACCATGCGCGAGAGGACGAGAGCGGTGTCGCGCGGCGACTCGCCGCGCGCCAGCTGCAGCTCGCCCTCGCGCAGCACCAGCGGGTGCCCGCCGAGCTCGAAGACGCCCGTCTCGAACGAGACGCGCGTCCGGGTGGAGGGCTTGTCGAAGAGAAGCGCCACGCTCTTTCCCTCGAGCGCCCGCGACGCCTGCCGGTCCGCCTTGAGCGCGACGGCCCGCTCGAGCAGCGCGAGCTGCTCGGCCCTGCTCAGCTCCTCACCTGTTAGGAAATGCCGTGCCATGCGAGTCCTCAGCTGGAACCTCTACCACGGGCGCGACTTCCCTCCCGATCCGGCCCTGCTCACCTGGCGCTCGCGGATCCTGCGCAAGACCGAGCGGGGGAGCACGCACGCGCAGGTGAACCGCGTGCTCCTCGACGAGTTCGCCGGCATGCTCGACGGCTTCGAGTGGGACGTGGCTCTCCTGCAGGAGGCGCCGCCGCGCTGGTTCCGCGCGCTGTGCCGGCGCACGAGGGCGCACGGGACGCTCGTGCGGACCTCGCGCAACTGGTGCCCCCCGCTGCAGCGGCGGCTGGCGGACTGGAACCCCGACCTGCTGGCCTCCTCAGACGGCGGTTCGAACCAGATCCTCGTGCGCCACCCGGGCCGCGTGCTCGAGCGCCGGCGCCTGACGCTGGCCTACAGGCCCGAGCAGCGGCGCATGCACTGGGCGCGCCTCGAGCTGCCCGAGGGGCGCGTGTGCGTCGCGAACCTGCACGCGTCCGCGGGCCTGCCGGAGCGCGCGGCCGAGGAGGTCGTCAGGGCGGCCGAGCACGCGCTGGCCTGGGCCGGGGGCGAGCCGCTCGTGTTCGGCGGTGACCTCAACCTGCGCCCCGCCCGGAATCCCGAGCCGTTCGAGATCCTGCGCGACCGCATGGGCCTCGCCGCGCCCACCGCGCCCGACGCTATCGATCACCTGCTCGTTCGAGGGCTCGAGGTGCTGGAGCGCCCTCACCGGATGGCGCCGGAGCGGCGCGAGCTGGCCGAGCCGGACGGCCTGCGGATCCGCCTCTCGGACCACGCGCCGGTCACCGGCACGTTCGGGCTCGCCAGGTGAAATAGTCCCGGCAGCAACGCAACCCACGCAACCCGAGCGTCGAGGAGGGTGTGCCAGATGGCAGAGCGCCGCACCAGCAGCAGGGCGAGTGGTGGAGCGAAGAAGGCCGGCACGTCGCGCGCGAAGTCGAGCACTTCGTCTGCCAAGCGCACCGCCGCCGCGAAGAAGGGCGGCGCTGCCCGCGGCCGCCAGCAGAAGGCCCAGAAGACCGCCCGGACCACGTCGCGCGCGGCGACCAAGCCCGCCAAGGCGGCCGGGGTCGAGGCCAAGACGGTCGCCGAGTTCCGGCAGGCGCTCCGCAAGAACGTGATGCTCACCCGCGAGCGCATCGAGGAGGCGCTCGAGAAGAGCGGCAAGCTCTCGCCCAAGGAAGCGCGCGGGATCGCCTCGGACCTTCTGAAGCGCGGCCGCAAGGAGACCGACGACGTCCTCAAGGACCTCGAGAACCTGCTCGAGAAGGGCCGCCGGGATCTGGAGAAGCGCACCTCAAGGGCGCGCAGGCAGGCGAAGGGCGCCCGTAAGCGGGCCGTCCACGCGGCGTCGCCCGCGCTCGCGCAAGCGGACCGGGCACGACGCGCGGCCAAGGTGGGCTCGAACTTCCCGATCAGCCGCTACGAGGAACTGAACGTGGCCGAGATCAAGAGCCGCCTGTCTGACCTGAAGCCGGCCGAGCTGCGCAAGGTGCGCGACCACGAGCGCCGCAACGCGAACCGCAAGGGCGTGCTCAGCGCGATCGAGTCCAAGCTCCCGTAAAGGGCTGCGACCATAGGGCGTCGTGGAAGGCGCCCAGGCAACCGGTACCAGGCCCCGCAAGGGGGACGAGCTCGAGCTCCGGATCGACCGGCTCGCGCACGGCGGCGCCGGCGTGGCTCGCAGCGAGGGCTACGTCGTGTTCGTCCGCGGCGCGGTGCCCGGCGACCTCGTGCGGGCGCGCATAACCCGGTCGAAGCGGTCGCTTCGGCGAGGCCGACTCGATCGAGCTGATCGAGCCAAGCCCGGAGCGGGTCGAGCCGCTCGCGCCCCACCCCGGGGCGCCCTGGCAGGTGCTCCCCTACGAGCGTCAGCTGGCCGAGAAGGAGGAGCAGGTCCGCGACGCCCTCGCGCGCATCGGACGCTTCGAGTCGCCGCCGGTCGAGCCGATCGTGCCCGCGCTCGAGCAGCTCCACTACCGGAACAAGCTCGAGTACTCGTTCGGCAACGACGAGCAGAGCGGCGAGCTCGTGCTCGGCTTCCACCGCCCCGGGCGCTACGACCTGATCGACGACGTCACGCTCGACGTGCTCGCCTCCGAGCGCGTCGACGAGCTCCGCGAGACCGTCAAGGCGTGGTGCCGCGAGCAGGGCCTCAGCGCCTGGGACCGGCGCGGGCAGCACGGCCTGCTCCGCAACCTCGTCGTGCGCGAGGGCCGGCGCACCGGCCAGTTGCAGGCGCGGGTCGTAACGAGCCCGGGCGGCAGCTTCGACGTCGACGGCCTCGCGGCCGCGAGCCCGGTCGAGTCCTTCCTCTGGACCCGCGCGGCGAGCGTGGCGGAGACCACGCGCGAAGGCGAGACCCAGATCGTCAAGGGCCCGGCGGCGATCGAGGAGGAGCTGTCCGGGCTGCGCTTCCGGATCTCTCCGGACGCGTTCTTCCAGACCAACACCGAGATGGCCGAGCGCCTCTACGGCGCGGCCGTGGAGCTCGCCGGCCTGAGCGGGCGCGAGAAGGTGCTCGACCTGTTCTGCGGGATCGGCACGATCGCGCTCGTGCTGGCACTCGACGCGGGCGAGGTCTGGGGGGTGGAGATCGTCGAGGAGGCGGTGGCCGACGCGATCGAGAACGCGCGCCTCAACGGCATCGACAACGCGCACTTCTTCGCGGGCGATGTGCGCCTGGCGATGCGGCCGCTGCTCGAGAAGAGCGGCTCAGCCGACGTGGTCGTGGTCGACCCGCCGCGCGCCGGCCTCTCCCAGAAGGTGGTGCGCCGCGTGCTCGAGGCCGAGGCGAAGAAGATCGTCTACGTCTCCTGCAACCCGACGACGCTCGCCCCGAACGCGCGCCAGATGGTGGACGCCGGCTACGAGCTGAAGACGGTGCGGCCGGTCGACATGTTCCCGCAGACCCCGCACATCGAGTGCGTGGCGCTGCTCGAACGCTGATGCCGTACCCTGCGCAGCCGGCCGAGCCGGCTGCTTCGGGCCTCAACCGCTTAGATCCTCCTCGAGCGCGACCTCCTCGTTCGCGTGCACGGTGCACAGGAACGGGCCGTTCGTCTCGAGAGCCGCTCGGATCTCCTGCTCCGTCAAACGCGTCCCGCATTCCGCGCAGCGGCGCTCGATGACGGGGTCGACTCCCTCATGCTCCTCGAGCTCCACTAGGCCTCGCTTCCCACGACGTGCATGACCGGCAGTCCGGTGGCGGCCCTCGCCTTGCGCGGCAGGTCGACCTTGAGCCACTTCGACACGTGCAGCGGCAGGGTCGACACGATCAGCTCGTCATAACTGTTGAAGTTGCATTCGTCCTGGATGGCCGCGAGGGGATCCGGGTCTCCGACGCGCGCATCGGCCACGTCTAATCCTTCCTGGCGCAGCTCCTCCACAAACGCCTCCCGGTGCCCCTCGGCCTCGTCGCCGCCGGCGTGCATGTCCGCGGCCCAGGCGATCCCGTGCGGGGTGGCGGGCACGAGCAGGGTGAACTCGCAGGGACCCTGAACCGTGCGAGTGCGAAGCGCGTCGAGAAGCTCAGGCGACTCGGCCGTGCGATTCGCGACCACAAGGACACGTGCCTTGTGAGTCATGCGGGCAGCCTAGCGCGGACCGGTGCTTCACGGCCGGCCAGGTGCCGCCGGGGGGACCCACCCTGCGCAGCCGGCCGAGCCGGCTGCTTCGGCCCTCGGGGAGCCCCCCGGTTGGTCTCAATACGGGGGGAAGTCCGCGTACCAGTCGCCGAGCGCCCGGAATGCCGCCCAGAACTCGCGCTTGGACTGCTCCTCGTCGAGCGAGCGGTCGATGTCCGGCACCGCGAGGGCGTCGCAGGTGGGGGTCAGGCGCTGGACCTCGCCGGGCTTCCATTCGAGCTCGCGCCCGAGCGGCACGCGCAGCGAGTTCAGCTCCTCGAGCGCCTGCTCGCCCATCACCACCACGATCCGCGGCTGCACGATCGCGAGCTCGTCGAGCACCCGCGCGCGGCACTCCGGCGCCGAGTCGTCGGTGTCGTGCACGGGGCACTTGACGAAAACGGTGCCGTACACGGCCAGCGGGTCGATCCCGAGGCGCTTGAAGCTCTTCATCAGGGCTGAGCCCGCGCGCCCGTAGAAAGCCACGCCCTCCTCGATCTCCGACGGCATGGGCGCGTACTTGAGCAGGAACACGTCCGCCTGCGGGTGGCCCGAGCCGAGCACCGGCATCAGGTTCCCGCGCGGGCAGTGCTCGCAGTCCTGGATCTCGCGGGTGAGGCTGTTCAGCTCCCGGATCGCCCGCTCGAGGTACTTCTCGCGGATCTCGTCGTCGGTGGCGGGCATGTGATCCGAGGGATTTGACGGATCCACGGGCGCTCCTCTCCGGCGCATCACTTCTTGCCGCGGGTCTGGAGGAACTTGAGCGCCTGCACGTAGAGCAACGACTGCTTCTTGCGGACGATGTCGGCGTCGCGCAGCGAGGCGATGAACTCCTCGGGGCCGTCGAACTCGCGCATCCGGATCTTGACCGAGCCGAGCCCCTGCGCGACGTGGCTGTCGGACCCCGCGCCGGCGACGATCCGGTACTTGGCAGCGAAGCGCGCCGCCTCCTCGTTGAACGCCGAGAAGGCCACGCGCGGGTTGAACACCTCGATCGCGTCGATGTCCTCGACGACGTCGAGCAGGTGCTCGTAGTCCGGCACCGCGTGCATGCGGTCGAAGGGATGCGGCACATAGACGAGCCCGCCCTGGCGGCGGATCTCGGCGATCGTCTCCTGCAGGGTCAGCCCGCGCGGGATCTTCTCCTCGATGAAGAGCCCGATCACCTCGCCCTGGTCGGCCGTCTTGACCTCCTCGGCGACGATCACCTTGATCCCGTCCGCGCGCTCGCGCGCCTCGAGCGCACCCGAGATCTCGTTGTGGTCGGTGATCGCGATCGCCTCGAGGCCGACGCGCTTCGCGGTGTCGAGCAGGGTGTCGACCGGAGTCGCGCAATCCGGCGAGTGGTCGGTGTGCATGTGCAGGTCGACGTGGATGAAGTCGCGCTTCTCGAGCCGCCGGCGCACCTGGGCGCGCCCGTCCGCGGCGTGGCGCCGCGCGGCGACCCGCTCGTAGAGCGCCTCGTAGTCGTCCGCGACGCGCGACCACTGGAGCTGCGGGTGCGCCTTCTCGATGCGGCCGGCGTACTCGGCGACGAGAGACGGGTCCGAGAGCAGGCGCTCGAGCTGGGCGGCGAGCGTCAAGGCGTCGCGCGGCTCGAACAGCGGGCCGAGCTCGCCGTCGAGCATGAGCTCCTCGTACTGGGGAAGCCGCGAGGCCACCGGCACGGCGCCGCCGGCGAGCGCCCTCACCACGAGCTGCGGGGCCGGCGCGGTGCCCGCCGACGCGGCCACCGCGATCGTCGCGCGCGACAGGTGCTGCGCCTCCGAGCCGTCCGCCGGGCCGGCCAGCCCCACCCGCTCCCGGAGCCGGCGGGGCAGCGTCACGGGCGGCGCGGCCGCGGGGTCGCGCAGCCAGATGGTCGCCTTCCAGTCGAGCTCGACCGGCAGCCGGCGGAGCGCGCGCAGGAAGAGCCGCAGCGCGCCGCGCTCCTCCTCGGCCGAGAACACGATCTCCGGAGGCGCGTCGCCGGGCTCGGGCCGGTGCAGGAGGTCGGCGCCGGGATGGATCACGTCGTAATGGCCGGGGAAGTAGCGCTCGATCAGGTCGCGGGTGGCGGCGTAGGTGGTGGCCCGCCCGTCGAGGCGGCCGAACAGAAGCTCGACCACTTTGCGCGCCACCTGCGTCGAGACGAAGCGCTCCGTCGTGGAGTGGAACGTGCCGATGTTCAGCGCATGCGAGTGGCGCAGTGCCGCCGAGGCGGCGCTCGGGGCGAACGGCTCGTGGACGTGCACGAAGTCGAGCTCGGCCTGGTCGAGGAGGTCCTCGAGCGTCCGCGACACGTCGATCGGGAGCGACACCGAGCCGCCGCGCCGGAACGGGAGCGACTGGCCGACGGCCACCACCGAGGCGCAGCCCGGCTCGGCGAAGAGCGCGTCAGGGTCGTTTGGCAGCGCCTTGACCATGGCGCGGCCGTCGCGCACGAGCTCGCGCGAGTCCGACGGCGCCACCACCACGACGCGGTGCCCGCGCCCGCAGAGCTCGTCCGAGAGCCGCTCGACGAAGCGGTTGACCTCGTGGTGCTTTTCCCACGGCCACGGGGTCACCTGGGCGATGGTGAACGACACTCGCGCAGGATACGTGGATACGATCGGCGGGCCATGACGGACTTCCCGAGCGTCCGCGTAGCGGCCATCCAGGCCACGCCCGTGATCCTCGACGCCGAGGCCACGGTGGACAAGACGATCCGCCTGCTCGCCGAGGCGGCGGCCGCCGGCGCGCAGCTCGCCGTGCTCCCGGAGACCTTCGTCTCGCTCTATCCGTCCAACGCGTGGGCGCACCGATCGGCGAGCTTCGCCGGCAGCGACGAGCTCTGGGAGCGCATGTGGGACAGCTCGATCGAGGTGCCCGGGCCGGTGGTCGACCGCCTGGCGGATGCCTGCCGCGAGCATGAGCTCCATTGCGCGATCGGCGTCAACGAGCGCGAGCCGGAGCGGCCCGGCACGCTCTACAACGCCCTGCTCCTGATCGGGCCCGGCGGCCTCCTCTGGAAGCACCGCAAGCTGATGCCGACGCACCAGGAGCGGCTCTTCCACGGCCTCGGCTCCGGCGATGACCTCGGCGTGACGGAGACGCCCGTCGGCAGGATCGGCGGGCTCATCTGCTGGGAGAACCGCATGCCGCTCGCGCGCTGGGCCGTGTACCAGGGCGGCCCGCAGATCTGGGTCGCGCCGACGGCCGACGACTCCGACGGCTGGCAGGCGAGCATGCGTCACATAGCGATCGAGTCGGGCGCCTTCGTTGTCTCCGTGCCGCAGTACATCCCGCGCTCCGCCTTCCCGGAGGACTTCCCGCTCGAACTGCCGGACCAGGAGGCCTTCGGCAACGGCGGCGCGCTGATAGTCGACCCGCAGTGGGGCGAGCCGATCGCGGGGCCGTTGTACGGCGAGGAGGGGATGCTCGTCGCCGACTGCGACCTGCGTCGCGGCCTGCACGCGAAGCGCTGGTTCGACGCGGTCGGCCACTACGAGGTGCCCTACTTCACGCGCAGCCTCACCTCCGAAGCGGGGCCGCAGCGGACCTGGACGCCGAGGCGGTCTAGCCGCCCCGGCGCCACAGGCGGAGCTCAGCGCAGCCGGAGCGTCGTGACGGCGCCCGCGTGGTCGGACGGCCACAAGTTGCGCCCCGGCCCGGTCCGACTAGTCCTTCGAGGCCTTCGCCTTGCTCTTTGCCTTCGGCTTGCCCGGCAGCTTCGGCGCGCCGCCGTACTTCTTGATGAAGCCCTCGACCATCTCGCGGGCGACGTCGTCCGGGTACTGCTCGGGCGGCGACTTCATCAGGTACGCCGAGGCGCCCTCGATCGGGCCGCCGAGGCCGTGGTTGAGCGCGAGCTTGCAGCAGCGCACGGCGTCGGTGACGATGCCGGCCGAGTTGGGCGAGTCCCAGACCTCGAGCTTGAGCTCGAGCGATCAGCGGCACGTCGCCGAAGGCCTCGCCCTCGAGGCGGATGTGCGCCCACTTGCGGTCGGTCAGCCACGGCACGTAGTCCGAGGGGCCCACGTGGACGTCGTCCGCGGGCAGCTCGTGGCCCATGATCGAGGTGACCGCCTGGGTCTTCGAGATCTTCTTGGACTCGAGGCGCTCGCGCTCGAGCATGTTGAAGAAGTCCATGTTGCCGCCGACGTTGAGCTGCGACGTGCGCTTGAGCTGGACGCCGCGCTCGTGGAAGAGGCGCGCCAGCGCGCGGTGGGTGATGGTGGCGCCCACCTGCGACTTGATGTCGTCGCCGATGATCGGCAGGCCGGCCTTCTCGAAGCGGGTCGCCCAGTAGTGCTCGCCCGCGATGAACACCGGGATGCAGTTGACGAAGCCGCAGCCGGCCTCGAGGATCTGCTCGACGTACCACTTGGTCGCCTGCTCGGAGCCGACCGGCAGGTAGGAGACGACCACGTCGGTCTTGGTCTCCTTGAGGATGCCGACGATGTCGTCGGTCTCGCCGGGAGCCTTGGTGATCCGCTCCTTGAGGTACTTGCCGAGGCCGTCGTGCGTCATGCCGCGGTACACCTTCACGCCCAGGTTCGGCACGTCGGCGAACTTGATCGTGTTGTTCTGGCCCGACCAGATCGCCTTGGAGAGGTCCTTGCCGACCTTCTCGGCGTCGATGTCGAACGCGGCCGTGAACTCGATGTCGCGCACGTGGTAGCCGCCGAGGTCGACGTGCATCAGGCCCGGCACCTGCTCCGCCGGATCGGCGTCCTTGTAGAACTGGACGCCCTGCACGAATGACGAGGCGCAGTTGCCGACGCCGATGATGGCGACGCGCACCTTGTCCGTTTGGTAGCGCGAAGCGCCGTTGGATGAGCTGTCAGTCACTTTCTTAGGTCCTCCTGCCTTGGTCTCACTGGGGGATGGGCTCCCGCGTGGAGACCATCGGGACACGAACCCGGGAAGCTCTCTGCGGTTACACCGCGTCTGCTCCGCCCGCCAGCTGCCGGAGCTGCTTGCGGACGTGGAACACCCGTTGGAAGGTGGTGAAGATTGTCAGCGCCGCCATCGCGTAGATGGCGGGCTCGAGCAGGTCGACGTCCGGCAGAACCTCCTCGGCCGCGAAGACGAGGCCGATCGAGAGGATGACCACGCGGACCGGCCGCGAGGCGATCCCGACCTTGCACTCGACCCCGATCGCCTCGGCTCGGGCGCGGGTATAGCTGACCGAGAACGAGCCGACGACGGCGAGCACCGTGATCCCGGTCGCGAGGTCGTCCTGCTGCTGGGCGAAGTAGGCCGCCACCGCCGCCAGCACGATGCCCTCGGACACGCGGTCGAGCGTCGAGTCGAGGAAGGCGCCGAACGGGGTGCCCTTGCCCGACATGCGCGAGTAGCGGCCGTCGAGCATGTCGCAGACCGAGCCGAGGATGAAGGCGATGCCGGCGAGCAAGAAGTGGTTCTCGACGATCAGCACGGCCGCCACGACGTTCCCGAGCAGCCCGGTGATCGAGATCGCGTTGGGGGTGAGCCTCGACTCGATCAGGCGGTCGCGCGCGAGCGTCCTGATCTCGGTCGCGGTCAGTGGACCGCCGTTGCCTCCTCTGCGTGGCCGCTCGCGAACCTGGTCGGTCACGCCGGCGCCTTGACGCCGCCGCTGCGCCACGCCCAAGCCTCAGGCCTGGCGCGTGCGAAGCCGGCGCTCGCGGCGTACGCCGATGCCGCGGCCACGAGCGCGCCCAGCGCAGCGTCGAGCCAGTAATGGTTGGCGGTGACCATCACCACGAAGGTCACGACGAGCGGGTAGACCGCCCAGAGCGCCTTGAACACGCGACTCTTGACGAGCATGAAGGCGGGGATGGCGATCATGAGCGCGAACGCCACGTGCATGCTCGGCACCGCGGCGAAGGGGTTGTAGAGGACGTTTGCGCTCGTCTCAGCGGTCTCGCCCACCCAGGTCGCGACCGTGTCCGTGAAGCCCCACTCGGGCAGGAAGCGGGGCGGCGCGGTCGGGAACACCATGTAGCCGACCAGCGCCAGTCCCATCGCGACCAGGAACATGTTGCGCACGTAGTAGAAGGCGTAGTTGCGCGCGAGGTAGAGCCAGATCAGGAACGTCGTCGTGACGACGAAGTGCGAGTTCACGTACATCCAGTTCGCGAACGTGAGCAGCCAGTCCTCGCCCTTTGCCCAGGCCTGCAGCCCGGGCTCGAAGAAGAGCCCCAGCGAGCGTTCGATGTCGACCAGGGCGCGCGCGTTCTCGAAGGCGAGGCCCGCCTGTCCGTCGACGAAGCCGCGCACCAGCCGGTAGATGTAGTAGGCCCCCGCGAAGAGGGCGAGCTGCCGGATCGCGTCGAGCCAGCCGTTCGGGAGCCAGCGCCCCGTCTGCCGCCAGATACGGACCAACTGCTTGTAGAGCGGGTGCGTTCGCGGCACGGCCCAAGAGCCTAGCCGGTCACACTGTCGTCACATCTGCGTCCCCTCTGAAACAGCCGCTCGGGGGAGAAGCGGGTCGACAGGCGCACGAAGCCCTGCTCCTCCGCGATCACCTTCGTCCAGTCGCCGTGCGGCTCGACGCAGGCGTTCGAGGCGAACCAGTAGGGGGTCCAGCGCACCTTCACTATCGCCTCCCCGGGCCGCTTGACGTCGAGCAGGAGCTCGTCCGACTGCAGCTGCTCCAGCACCACGTTGGCGTCCTTCTGGGGGATCACGAGCGGCGCGGCCAGCAGCACGTCGTACACGCGCCAGTCGTCGGACTTCCAGCGCAGGCGCAGATAGGGAAGGCCCTTCTCGATCAGCGCCCGCTCCCCGTAGGAGCTCTTGTCGGGCTTGGCGCTCGGGAGCGCGACGTAGCGGACCGCGTTGTCGGAAAGCCAGCTCGCGTAGGTGAGCCGGTTGATGCCCTCGCGGTAGAAGATCGGGTGCAGCCCGGTGTCGAGCTGGCGCAGCCAGCCGCGCGCCAGCGGCATCTCCATCGCGACCTCGGAGCCCTCCCAGTGGCTGCGCGTGAACGGGATCTCGATGCGGCGCTGGTCGGGCAGGGTGTAGAGGAACTGGCGCAGCGGCTCGAAGTAGTCGGACTTTGCGGCGGGGTCCTCGATGTACTTCTTGACGTCGCGGACGGCGGGCGACCACTGCCAGAGCGCGAGCGTCGCGAAGCCGGCGACGAGCAGCGGCAGCACGATCAGCCGGTAGCGGAAGCGCCGGCCCCAGAGCGCGCAGAGCAGTACGGGACCGCCGAACAGCGCGCCGAGGCGTACCGCGTTGCCGCCCATCGGCGTCTCGACGGCGAGCGCGAGCGTGGCGCCCACCGCGTAGAGCACCGCGCCCCAGCGCAGCGCCGCCTCCTCGCGGGGCAGCACGATCAGGCAGGCGAGCGCGAACAGCGGGATCGGCACGTAGGCGGAGGTGGGGAAGGGCGCCCAGCCGCCCTCCGGGAACGCCCAGGCGAGAAACAACGGCGGGATGAGCGCCGCCGCGCAGATCGCGAGCCCCTCGAGGCGCTTGATGCGGTCGCGGCGTTCGGCGATTGCGTACGCCACGCCCGCCATCGCCAGGAACAGCCCCGCCACGGGGCTGCCGAGCGAGCAGCAGCGCGGCCAGCGCGATCGCGAGCCCGTAGCGGTGGCGCTGGAGCGCCAGCAGCGCGGCGAGGCCGAAGGCAACGCCGATCGCGAACGGAAGCCGGCTCGTGAACAGGAGCGTGGCCGTCGCGGCGCCAAACCAGATCGAGCCCCAGCGCGCGCGCTCCTCGCCGAAGTGGCCGCGCGCGAGCGGCGGAAATAGGGCAGCCGAGGCGACGGCCGCGAGCGCGAGCGCCAGCGGCGGCCCGAGCAGCCAGGCAAGCGGCGGCGAGAGGATCGAGTAGGCGGGCGTGTGATGGCCGCCGTACCACTGGCCGTTCCAGAGCGTGAAGCCCTCCTCACCGAACAGGTCCGCGCGGAAGGTGTGGGCGGCGAGGTCGACCGTGCGCGGCTGCCAGATCAGGTAGACGATCGCGAACAGCACGGCGATGACGATCGGCGCGGCGTGCCAGGGATCGATGCGCCGGTACCAGCGTTGCACCGACTCCCGGCGCTGCCGGAGGCGAGGGAGGGGCGCCTCCGCGGGCTCGGTGGCCGGAGCCCTGGGCGGCGCTGTGACGGCGGACAGCAGGGCGCGCAGCACGGCGCAGGTGAGGCTAGTCGATCGGCGCGTCTCCGCTCATTGAGATTCGCGGAAGAAGCCGGCCACGCGCTCCACGAGCTCGGGCCGCTCGTGCCAGGTCCAGTGGCCGGCGTCCACCAGCTCGAGCTCGGTTTCGCCGCCCAGCGCGTCGGCGGTGCGCTGCCCGAACTCGGCCGGAATGTAGGGGTCGGCGGTGGGCCAGATGACGAGCGCCGGGCAGCGCAGCTCGCCGAGCCGCGCTCCGGCGCGCTCGAGAACCTCCGGCGGCGAGGCGCGGTAGAGCTTGAGAATCGCGCGCTGGGTGCCCTGGTCGAAGCACTCCCAGGCGCGGTCGGCGAGCTCGCGGGGCAGCTCGCGCCTGAACGCCCGGCGCGTGGTGAAGCCCATCATCAGCTCGCCGAGCAGCGGCGTGCGCCAGCCGCGCGCCGTGCGATGCCAGCGGTAGCCCGGCAGGAAGGGAACCGTCGTGAAAACGACGAGCCGCTCGATCCGCTCCGGGAAGCGCTGCGCGAACGCCAGGCCGACGCCGCCCCAGTCGTGCACGACGAGCGAGAGCCGCTCGAGCCCCATGCGCTCGACGAAGGCCTCGAGGAAGCGGTCGTAGCCGGCGATCGAGTAGTCGAACTCCGCGGGCTTGGCGGAGCGGCCGAAGCCGGGCAGGTCGGGAGCGATCCCGCCGAGGCGCTCGAGGAACGGGATCCAGTCGAACGAGGCCGTCGGCACCCCGTGGAGGTAGAGGGTCGGCGCGTCGCCGGCCCGGCGCCAGTGGACGTCCAGCTCCGCGACCTCGGCGTGCTCTTCCGTGATCTCCATGGGCGCGGGTTCATACCATCAGCGGCTCAGATGGCCGACCGGCGCAGGCTCCGCACCATTCGTGACCGGCTCCGCAGGGAGTACGGGCGGCCGATCCTGCGCCCCCACGGCGCGCCGATCGACGAGCTGATCCTCACGGTCCTCTCGCAGAACACCAACGACCGCAACCGCGACGTGGCATGGGCGCGCCTGCGCGAGCGCTTCGGCTCCTGGGCGGAGGTGGCGGCCGCGCCGGTGGAGGAGATCGAGGACGCGATCCGCCCGGGTGGGCTCGCCCCCACCAAGGCAGTGCGGATCAGGCAGATCCTCGAGGCGATCGGCGACGACGACCTCCTCTGGCTCGCCGATGCCCCGCTCGATGAGGCGCGCGACTACCTCTGCGACCTGCCCGGCGTGGGCCGCAAGACGGCCGCCTGCGTGCTGCTCTTCGCGTTCGGCCGCCCCGACGTGCCGGTGGACACGCACGTCTACCGGGTCGGGTCACGGCTCGGGCTCTGGCGCGAGAAGGCCTCCTTCCTCGAGGCCCACGACGAGATGCTGCGGCTCGTGGGGGACGACGGGCAGGAGGCCTACGAGGTGCACGTGCTGCTGATCCGCCATGGACGGCGCACCTGCTCGGCCCGCTCTCCGGACTGCGCGGCATGTCCCGCTCAAGCGAATGTGCCCCGAGGGCCGCCGGCGGCTACGAGGGGGCTACTGAATCTCGAGGGCGTCGATCACGAAGACCAGCGTCTCGTTCGGTCCGATCGACGGGGGCGCGCCCTCAGCGCCGTAGGCCTGCTCCGGCGGGATCGTCAGCTGGCGGCGGCCGCCCTTCTTGAGGCCGACGAGGCCCTTCTCCCAGCCCTCGATCACCTGCCCCGCGCCGAGCTGGACCGGGAACGGCTGGCCGGCGTCCCAGGAGGCGTCGAACTCCTCGCCGGTCGAGAAGTTGACCCCGACGTAGTGCACGACGACCGTGTCACCCGGCTTGGCCCCCGGTCCCTTGCCCTTGACGATGTCCTCCTTGACGAGCTTGCGCGGAGGCACGCCGGACGGCTTGTCGATCACCGGCTTGACGCTCGTGTCGGTGAGGTCGGGCGCGGTCTCGGTCTCCGTGTCCGCCGAGCTCTCCTGCCGGCTCGTGTCCGCGGACCCCGAGTCCCCCGAGTCGTCGTCATCGTCCCCGCAGGCGGCCAGCCCGAGCGCCGCGACCGCGGCGAGCAGCACGAGCAGGCGCATCAGTCGCGGGACCATGGCGGCGGAAGCCTATTGGCTGGCCGAACCCGGCGCCAGCGGCTGCCTCGTAGGCATTGGCCATCAGGCGATGATCTGCCATACTCGCACTCAGATTTCTTTCATTCGACCTGTAAGCGGCAAAGGAGAACGGACGGATGGGCAAGACGATCGGAATCGATCTTGGCACGACCAACTCGTGCATGGCCGTCCTCGAGGGCGGCGAGCCCACCGTGATCGAGAACGCCGAGGGCGCGCGCACGACTCCCTCGGTGGTTGCATTCACGGAGGGCGGTGAGCGTCTCGTGGGCGCGCCCGCGAAGCGCCAGGCAGTAACCAATCCAGAGAACACGATCTTCTCGATCAAGCGCTTCATGGGGCGCAAGGAGTCAGAGGTCAAGGAGGAGGAGAAGATCGTCCCGTTCGAGGTCATTCCCGGCCCGAACGGCGACGCGCGCGTGAAGGCGGGCGGCAAGGAGTACGCCCCGCCGGAGATCAGCGCGATGATCCTCCAGAAGCTGAAGGCGGACGCCGAGGCCTATCTCGGCGACAGCGTCGACAGCGCGGTGATCACGGTCCCCGCGTACTTCAACGACGACCAGCGCCAGGCGACCAAGGACGCCGGCAAGGTCGCCGGACTCGACGTCAAGCGGATCATCAACGAGCCGACCGCCGCCGCGCTGGCCTACGGGCTCGACAAGGAGGAGTCGGACCAGACGATCCTGGTGTTCGACCTCGGCGGCGGCACCTTCGACGTGTCCGTGCTCGAGATCGGCGACGGGGTATTCGAGGTCAAGGCCACCGCCGGTGACAACCACCTCGGCGGCGACAACTTCGACAAGGCGGTCGTCGACTGGCTCGTCGCCGAGTTCAAGAAGGCCGAGGGCGTCGACCTCTCGCAGGACAAGATGGCCCTCCAGCGCCTCTACCAGGAGGCGGAGAAGGCCAAGACCGAGCTCTCGACCACGCAGGAGACGCAGATCAACCTGCCCTTCATCACCGCGGTCGACTCGGTGCCCAAGCACCTGAACCAGCGGCTCACGCGCTCGAAGCTGAACGAGCTGACCGCCGACCTGCTCGACCGCGTGGTCGCGCCGACCAAGCAGGCGCTCGAGGACTCGGGCAGCGGCAAGGACGGCATCAACCACGTCGTGCTCGTGGGCGGCATGACGCGCATGCCGGCCGTGCAGGAGAAGGTCAAGGAGCTCACGGGCAAGGACCCGCATCGCGGCGTCAACCCGGACGAGGTCGTGGCCGTGGGCGCCGCCATCCAGGCAGGCGTACTGGCCGGCGACGTCAAGGACGTGCTGCTGCTCGACGTGACCCCGCTGACGCTGGGCATCGAGACCAAGGGCGGCGTGCGCACCAAGCTCATCGAGCGCAACACGACGATCCCGACCCGCAAGTCGGAGATCTTCTCGACGGCCGAGGACAACCAGCCGAGCGTCGAGGTGCACGTGCTCCAGGGCGAGCGCGAGATGGCGGCCTACAACAAGTCGCTCGGCAAGTTCCAGCTCACGGGCATCCCGCCCGCGCCGCGCGGCGTGCCGCAGATCGAGGTCGCCTTCGACATCGACGCCAACGGCATCGTCAACGTGACGGCCAAGGATCTCGGCACAGGCAAGGAGCAGAAGATCGAGATCAAGGCCGGCTCGGGGCTCGCCGAGGAAGAGGTCGAGCGGATGGTCAAGGACGCCGAGGCGCACGCCGAGGAGGACCGCCGCCAGCGCGAGGTCGTCGAGGCACGCAACACGGCCGAGAACGCCGCCTACCAGGCCGAGCGCCAGATCAAGGAGATGGGCGACTCGCTCGACTCCTCCGCCAAGGAGGAGATCGAGGCCGCGATCAAGGACGTGCGCGACAACCTCGAGTCGGACGACGTGGCGCTTCTGAACTCGAAGACCGAGGCGCTGCAGAGCGCCTTCCACAAGGTCTCCGAGCAGATGTACGCGGCGGCGCAGCAGGCAGCGGCCGGCGGCAACGGCACGGCCTCCGCGGACGGCTCGGAGGCGGACGCCTCCGCCGACGAGGAGGAGGTCGTTGACGCCGAGGTCGTCGAGGGCGAGGACAAGAGCTAGCCATGTTCGAGAACCCCGCCGGCGTCCCGCCGCGAGCGACGGAAGCCCGTCACGTCGCGTGACGAGGCGGGCGAGCCTTCCGGCGAGGAGGACCCCGCCAACGAGGAGGAGCGCCTCGAGCAGAAGCAGAAGGTCGAGGCCGAGGACCCGCTCGCGCGCGTACAGCGCGAGCGGGACGAGTACCTCGATCTCGCCCGCCGGGCCCAGGCCGACTTCGAGAACTACCGCAAGCGCGCCGCCAGGGAGGCGGCGGCCGCGGGCGAGCGCGCCAAGAGCGGGCTCGTTCGCGAGCTGCTCCCGGTCGTGGACAACCTGGAGCGGGCGCTGGCCTCGGCCGAGGAGTCCGAGCAGCACCTCGCCGAGGGCGTGCGCCTCGTCCACTCCGAGCTGATCGCCGTGCTCGAGCGGAACGGCGTCGAGCAGTTCGATCCGAGCGGCGACCGCTTCGACCCGACCGAGCACGAGGCGCTGTCGATGCGCCGGCAGGACGGCTCGGAGTCCGGCGTCGTGCTCGACGTCGTCGAGAAGGGCTACCGCGCGAACGGAACCGTCCTTCGTCCGGCCCGGGTGGTGGTCTCCTCGTAGGAAATGGCCGCCGTCAGGGACCCATACAAGGCGCTCGGCGTCGACAAGAAGGCCTCCGACGAGGAGATCAAGAAGGCCTACCGCAAGCTCGCCCGCAAGCACCACCCGGACGCCAACCAGGGTGACGAGAAGAGCGAGGAGCGCTTCAAGGAGATCCAGGAGGCCTACTCGATCCTGTCCGACCCCGAGAAGCGCAAGGCGTACGACTCGGGCGGAGGGGTCTTCGGCGGCGGCGGGTTCGACCCGGGCTCGTTCCGCACGGGCACGGGCGGCTTCGGCGGCTTCGGCGACATCCTGTCCGACCTGTTCGGCGGCGCCGGCGGTCGCGCCGGCGGCGCGCAGCGGCCAGAGCGCGGACGCGACCTCGAGACCGAGGTGCACATCTCGTTCGACCAGGCCATGGAGGGAGCGCAGGTACCGGTGACGGTGCCGCTGTCCGCCCCCTGCCCGACCTGTCGCGGCACCGGCGCGAAGCCGGGCACACAGCCGACGATCTGCACGCGCTGCCAGGGCCGCGGCGTCGAGGCCGAGTCGCAGGGCCTCTTCTCGATCACGCAGCCCTGCAGGCAGTGCGGCGGCACCGGCACCGAGATCAAGGAGCCCTGCCCGACCTGCGACGGCTCGGGCCGGACGCGCCAGGTCAAGCGCTACCGGGTCAACATCCCCGCGGGCGTCCGCGAGGGCAGCCGGGTGCGGCTCGCCGGCAAGGGCGAGGCGGGGCCGCGCGGCGGTCCGCCGGGCGATCTCTACGCGGTTACGCACGTGAGTGAGTCGCCGATCTTCCGGCGCAAGGGCGATCACCTCGAGGTCGACGTGCCGATCACGATCCCCGAGGCGATTCGCGGGGCGACGATCGAGGTGCCGACGCTGTCCGGGACCAAGCGCATCCGTGTGCCCCCGGGCACCCAGCACGGCACCGTGCAGCGCCTCCGCGGCGAGGGCCCGCCGAGGCTGAGCGGCCGCGGCCGCGGCGACATCCACTACCGGCTCTCGATCGACGTGCCGAGCTCGCTGTCCAAGGAGCAGGCCGATGTCGTCGACGAGCTCGCGACCGTCATCGACGGCAACCCGCGCGAGCGGCTGCTCTCGCAGAGGAGGTAGCTGCGATGGCGGATGCCCCCGACAGGACCCGCGGCGTCTACATGATCTCGGTGGCCGCCGAGCTCGCGGGCATGCATCCGCAGACGCTCCGGATCTACGAGACGCGCGGGCTGATCACGCCCAAGCGCTCGCCGAAGAACACGCGTCTCTACTCGCAGGAGGACGTCGACAGGCTGCGCCGCATCCAGCAGCTCACGGGTGAGCTGGGGATGAACCTCGCCGGCGTCGAGCGGGTCTTCGAGCTCGAGGACGAGATCGAGCGGATGCGCCGGCGGATGCGCAACATCGAGCGGCAGGCAGAGCGCGTGCAGGCAGAGCTGGCCGCCGAGATCGAGCGGGTGCGACGCTCGTTCAAGCGCGAGCTCGTGCTCTACCAGCCGCCCGGGCAGGAGCTGTTGCCGCGCGACGGGGAGCGGACTGTCCGCATCCCGATCGAGCGGCGCGAGTCCTAGCCGCGCCGGTGTGGCGCCTGCTCAGTGCGGCGCTTGGATCACCTCGTCCTGCAGCACCCAGTTCTCTCCCTCGAAGGCATGATCTGCATCGCCTCGATCGGGTAGCCGTCGTCGTCACTCGTCTTGACCTCGATGCCCGGCAGGAGGATCGGTACCTTGACGTCGAGGCGCGGACGATCCATCAGCGACTGGCGGGTGGGCTCCTCCATGCCCTTGAGCGCCTCGACCATCGTCTGGGCGGCGGCCCAGCCGAAGACGCAGTTGGGATCTGGGGTTGGCTTGCGGCTCATGCTCCGCCAGCGCGTCTTGAACTCCTTCATCGACTGGTCGTCGGTCCATCGGGGCTCGCCGGGTCCTTGTAGTAGGTCGTGGAGATGAGCCCCTGCGCTTGTCGAGGCCTGCCGGCTCGAGCACCAGGAGCTTCGAGGCGGAGACGTTGTTGATGATGTGCAGAACCTTCCAGCCGAGCTTGTCGGCGGCCACGATGGCCTGGGCCCCGAACTTCGGCGTCGAGATGTTGAGGAACGTGTCGGCGTCCGAGCTCGCCAGCTTCGACATCTGCGGAGCTCACGGTCGGGTCGGTGACCTCGTAGCTCTCCTCGGCCACGACCTCGATGTCCGTGCCCTCGATGGCCTTCTTGAAGCCGTTCGAGCAGGTCCTCGCCGAAGGCGTCGTTCTGGTAGAGCACCGCGACCTTCGCGTTCGGCTTCTCCTCTCGAGGAAGTCGGCGTACACCTGCGACTCGGTCACGTAGTCGGGCTGCCATCCGCTGGTCCACGGGTGCGCGTCGATGTCGGCACCCCACAGACGACGCGCCGGTGGCGACGAACAGGTGCGGGACCTCCTGCTTGTTGGCGTAGTCCCAGATGGCGACGTTGTTTGCCGTACCGAGGGTGTTGAAGAGCGCGAAGACCTCCTCCTCCTCGATCAGGCGGCGCGAGTTCTGCACGGCCCGCGGGCGGCTCGTACGCATCGTCGAGCGTCACGAACTCGATCTTGCGGCCGTCGACGCCACCGTTTGCGTTGACGAACTTGAAGTGCGCCTGTGCACCCTGCTCGATCGAGCGGTAGGCGGACGCCGGACCGCTCAGCGGGTAGCTCCCGCCGAGCTTGATCGAGTCGTCCGAGATGCCGGGATCGGCCTCCGTCGTCGTCGCCGCCGCGACCGCACGCCGCGACCGCCAGGCAGGCGCGAGCAGCACTGCCAGCCAAAGAATCCGAACCGCCTCATCCCGCTTCCTCCTTGCCTTGCCTTGCATGCCTTGCCGGCCGGCGCCTTGCGGCCGGCAGCTTGCGCTCGCCGGCGATCACCGCCGGCTCGGCTCCGGCCGCCGCTCGTCCCCTGCCCTCGCCGCGCCAAGAGCCCGCGCAGCCGCCTCGGCAGGCCCGCTGCGCCGTCGGGGAGAGAACCACATGAACGCGATCAGCACCCCGCCGTAGATCACGCCGGTGAGCGCGTCGTTCACGTCGCTCGCGTACACGGGTACGAACTCGATGAAGAGCGCACCGAGCAGAGCCCCGGAGATCGTCGCGAGCCCGCCGACCACGATCGCGGCCAGGAACGCGAACGACACGGTGAGCGTGAACGCCTCGGGCGCCACGAAACCGATCGCGAACACATAGAGCGCGCCGGCCGACACCCGCGTAGGCCGCGCTCAGCGCGAACACGCGCGTCTTGGTGGCTGCCAGGTTCACACCGAGGGTGGATGACGGGTATCTCGCTGTCGCGCACGGCCTTGATGCGCCCGGCCGAGCTGTCCACGCGTGAGATTCCAGGCGATCAGGAACATCAGATCGCGGCCACCGCCAGGGTGAGCAGGTAGAGGAACTGGTCGTCCTCCAGCGGCAGCCAGCTCGGCGGACACGGGTTGCTCGACGATCATGCCCTGGGTGCCCTCGGTGAGCTCGTCGAAGCGCTTGATCAGCTGGCGGCAGCGCGATCGCGAGACCGAGGGTGACGAGCGCGAGATAGAGCCCGTGCAGCCGCAGCGCCGGAACGCCGAACAGGAAGCCCGGCCGCGAAGCAGACCACCGCGGCCGCGGGCAGGGTGAGTAGGTAGGGGACGCTCGCCTTTTCGATCAGCAGCGCGGCCGTGTAGGCGCCGATCGCGAAGAAGGCGCCGTGGCCCAGCGAGATCTGGCCGTTGTAGCCGACGAGCAGGTTGAGGCCCGAGAACGGCGACGGCGTAGGCGAGCACGAGCGTGAACTGGCCCGACGCGGTAGGGGCCGAAGAGAAACGGGATCAGCGCAGCGCGGCAGCGACCAGCAGCGACGCCGAGCGACGATCGTCCAGCGCGCGCTCGGTCACGCTCTGTGCCACCTCCCGCGTCCCGAACAACCCGCTGCGGGCGCGCACGAGCAGCACGACGAAGATGATCACGAGCGGCACCAGGATCTTGAGATCGGCGCCGATGAAGTCGACGTAGGTGCCGGCGAGGTTCTCGCTCACGCCGATGATCCAGCCGCCGACCACGGCGCCGATCGGGCTGTCGAAGCCGCCGAGCGCGGCCGCGGCGAACGCGTAGATCAGGACGCCGCCCATCAGGTTGACGTCGAGGAACAGGCGCGGCGCCACGAGCACCCCGGCGAGCGCCCCGAGCGCGGCCGCCAGCCCCCAGCCGAGCATCAGCATGTGCCCGACGCGGACGCCGACCAGCCGCGCTCGACTCCGGGTTGAGCGCCGCTGCGCGCATCGCCAGACCGATCTTCGTGCGCTGGAAGAGCAGGAACAGAACGCCGACGACCACCAGCAGCAGCGCGACGATGCCGAGCGACTCGACGCTCAGCCGCACGCCACCGAGCGTGACGCGTGTCGTCGGGAAGAGGCTCGGGAAGCCGCGATTTCCGAAGCCCCAGATCCAGCCGGCGCAGGCTGTTGAGCAGGATGAAGAGGCCGAGGGTGACGATCACGAGCGTGAGCACGTCGCCTCCCTCGAAGTGACGGATCAGCACCGCGTTCGATGACCATGCCGGCGACGAACGAGAGAGACGAGCGTGCGTGAGAACGGCAAGGCCGAGCGGCACCCCGCCCTCGTAGAAGCCCCCAAGCCACGAACGTGCTGAACATGGCCATCTCGCCCTGGGCGAAGTTGACGATGCCGGTGGACCTGAAGATCAGGACCAGCGCCAGCGCGACGGCGGCGTAGATCGACCCGGTCGCGATCCCGTCCACGACCACCTGAATGAACCGTTCCATCGTCAGTAGCCCAGGTATGAGCGACGAACCTCTTCGTCGCCCTTGATCTCGGTCCGCCTCGCCCGACAGCGCGAACGCGGCCGGACTCGAGGACGTATGCGTGAGTCGGCGAAGTCGAGCGCGAGGTTGGCGTTCTGCTCCACGAGGAGGACGGTCATGCCCTGCTCGTCACAGATCTGACCGAGCACCCGGAAGAGCTCGCTCGTGAAGATCGGGGCGAGACCGAGTGACGGCTCGTCGAGCATCAGGAGACGCGGCCGCAGCATCAGCGCGCGCGCCACGGCGAGCATCTGCTGCTCGCCGCCGCTGAGGCTGCCCGCCTGCTGGCGCGGCGCTCCTCGAGCCGCGGGAACCAGCCGTAGCAGCGGTGGAGGTCCTCGCGCGTCGCGGCGCCGTCGTTGCGCACGTAGGCGCCCAGGCGCAGGTTCTCCTCGACTGAAAGCGCGCGCGAACGTGCCGCGCCCCTCGGGCACGTGGGCGACGCCGCGCCGGGCGATCGTCCGACGGTGGGCTTGCCAACCAGGCTCGGCGCCGTCGAAGCTCGATCCGGCCCGCGCGTGTCCACCATGCCGGAAAGCGCGCGCAGCACCGTCGTCTTGCCCGCGCCGTTCGGACCGAGCAGCGAGACCATGCCGGCCCTCGCTCGATCGAGAAGTCGATCCCTTCGAGGACCCGGCACCGGGCCGTAGCTCGGCCCGCAGGTCTTCGACTCGACGAAGCTCATCGCGAGGCGCTCCCCAGGTAGGCCTCGATCACCGCCGGGTCGCTCCTGCACTCGCCGCGGCTCGCCCTCGGCGATCTTGCGCCGGAGGTCGAGCACCACGACCTGGTCGCAGATGCCCCATGACCATCCCCATGTTGTGCTCGACCAGCAGCAGGGTGAGGTCGAGGTCGGAGCGCAGCGCTCGACATCAGCGTCCGCCGAGCTCGTCGACCTCGGCGTGGTTGAGCCCGCTGGCGGGCTCGTCGAGCATCAGGAGACGCGGGCGCTGGACAGACAGCGCGCGCGAGCTCGACCCGCTTGAGCGTTCCATAGGGGAGCCCCGTGGCGGGATGGTCGGCCACGTCAGCCAGCCGATGCGTTCGAGAACGTCGTCGGCGGCCGGCCAAGCTCTCGCTCCGCGGCCGCGGCGGCCCGCGGTCGCAGGGAGGTGCCGAGAAAGCCTGGCCGCGAAGCGGCTGTAGGCGCCGAGCATGCACGTTCTCGCGAACCGTCAGCGAGCGGAACAGCCCGAGGTTCTGGAACGTACGCGCGATGCCGAGAGCCGAGATCTCATGCGGCTCACGCGCAGCAGGTCGTGCCATCGAAGTCGATGCTGCCGGACTCGGGCGTGTAGAGGCGGCTGATGCAGTTGAAGAGGGTCGTCTTGCCGGCGCCGTTGGGGCCGATCAGGCCGCAGATCGACCCCTGGTCCACGTCCAGCGACGGACCGTCCAAGGCGGTCACTCCGCCGAAGCGGACGATCAGCTGATCGATGGCGAGCAGCGCCACCCTCCCTCTCCCTTGTGGTCTCGGGTGCCGAGACCAGATCGTTCATGCCCGGGGCCGGGGCGGCGTAACACCCGAGGGGTGTGCCGGGGCTACTGCTGGCCGGCTTCCGCCAGCGCCTCGCGCAGCGCCTGGTTGCGACGCTCCAGCTGCAGAGCCCTGCGCCTCCAGGCGGCCGTGCGGGCGCGCTGCCGAGCGCCGGCCTCGTCCAGCCGCTCGAGCTCCTCACGGCTGGCGGCGAGTCGTCCCGCGCTCTCGAGATCAGGCGCGTGGCCGCAGCGCCTGGGCCTGGGCGGGGGGGAGGCGAGGAGGGGGAAAAGAGAAGAAGGAGAAAGTAAAAGAGAGAGGGAGCTCAGATCAGCCGGTCGACGACGTCCACGCCCAGCCGCCTGATCGGCAGCCGCACGGAGCGGTCCAGGTCGACGAGCGAGTAGGTGGCGGAGTCGAGCATCACTCGGAGCCGGTCGTTGTACGGGATCGTCACGTGCCGGCCGACGCCGAAGCGGCGGAAGGCCGTCTCGATCACCTGACGGTCGCCCGAGCGCTCGGACGGCGCGCGGTTGAGCACCACCGTCAGGCGCTTGCGGTTGATGCTCTCCCCGTCGCCGCCGCTGTCCCAGCCCGCCTCCGCGTTCAGGTAGCGCAGCGCGCCCAGCACCTTGTCGGCCGTCACGTACTCCGGCGTGGTCACGAGCAGCGCCTGGTCGGCGCGGCGGATGCCGAACTGCGCGAGCGGATCGATGATGCCCGTGCCGAGGTCGAGCAGGATCACCTCGTAGAAGCGGCCGAGGAGGTCTAGGAGGTCTCCATAGGTCTCGGGGGTCATGGCGGCCATGACCTCGGCCTGCTCGGGCGCGGCGAGCACGTGCAGGCCGCTGGGCAGCTGGGAGACATATGCGAGCACGTCCGACACGGAGTCGATGTGGTCGAGGTGGGGAAGCAGGTCGGCGAGCGACGGGTTGACCCGGACGTCGTCCGGCGCCAGCGAGGCGAGCGTTCCGAAGTCGCGGTTCGCGTCCACCGCCACCACACGCAGATTGAGCGCTTCGGCGAGCAGGTTGCCGACGAGGAAGGTGCAGGTCGTCTTGCCGACCCCGCCCTTGGGAGAGACCACGGCGATCGTGTTGGTCCGCGTGGCGCGGGGCGCCCCGAGCATGGCTTCCTCGAGCGCTTGCTCGCGGCGCTCGCCCTCGCTCGTCATCAGGTTGCGCACGCGTTCGCGCAGCCGCGTCCAGGTGCCCTCGCGGACCTCGCGGCCCTGTACGACCGGGCGCGTGTAGACGTCCCCGCGCCGGAAGCGGCTCGAGTCGGGGATTCGGGCGGGATCGCGCCCGTTGGCGGCTGCGGGCTCGGCTGCCGGCGGCTTAGGCGACTCGCGTTCAACGCGTCTGGGCGGCTCCGGCTGACGCTTGGCTTCAGCGGCCGGCGCGCGGTCGCGCGAACGTCCGCTGCCCGCCGTGGTGCCCGTCAGACGGAAGCGGGGCGGTGTCCCCTCAGCCATTGGTGTCTTATACCCTCCCGCGGCCGCATAGGTGCGTTGAGGGATGCCCGCCGCCGGGGAGACCCACAGTGCGCCCCAACCATGCATCACAACCCTGGGATAAATCTTCACGTCGACCCGCTCGGGGAGCTCGAGGTGCAACGCGCCCTCGCCCTCGCCCACGCGCGCGAGAGCTACCCGGCGGTCTCGCGCGAGACGCTGCTGGGATATTGCGAGGCCGCCTGGGACGTGGCTCTCAAGGCCGACCCCCGCAGGCGGGATCTCCAGGGGAGCTTCGACCGTGCACTCCTGATCATCGCCTGGACCCAGCGCCGCAGCGGCGGGCGGGTGCCATTCCGCGAGTTGATCGAACAGACCGTGCCGCGCATCGCGCTCGAGCCCTTCATCTCCGAACCGGGGCAGAATGACGGGGTGGCCGCGCCGGCGCCGTCGACAGTGCCCGTCGTGCGGCTCGAGTTGGCACCCGCCCCCATGATCATCGAGGTCTCCGCGGGGAGTCCGGAACCCGGCTCAGGCCGGCGCCCGTAGCTGCAGCTCGAAGCGGTGGCGCCCGGCGGCGACCTCGAGCTTCGTCGCCCCCGGCGGAACCGCCGGGACGAACGCCGTGTCGCCACGCAGGTGGTGACCGGGGATCCAGCCCCCGCCCTGGGGTGTGTAGGCGGTGCCGGCGTCGTCCCAGAGCGAGAAGGCCGCGGGCGGACGGTGCTCGGCGCCGGCGGCGCTGTCGGGGTTGGCAGGGGGAGAGACGAAGAGCCAGCGCAGGAGCACTCCGTCGCCGTACAGCTCGGCGGCGAGCAGATGGAGCCCCGGGGTCTCATGGGCGGGATCCGCGGTGACCACGCGCTTGAGCTCGATTCCCCTGAACGGCGCGTAGGCAGTGCTCGTGATCTCGCGGAGGCGCCGGAAGAAGCGCTCGCGGTCGGCCTCGGTCACCAACCCGAGGGCGTTGAGCGCCTCGAAGGCCGCCGAGACGTTCACCACGGCCTGATCCGCCTCGGTCCTGATCACGTTCGGGTCGAGCGGGCGGCGCGGGGTGGTCTCGACCCGGCGCAGGTTGTGCTCGAGCAGCTCGATCGCCCGCCGCCGGAGCTCGCTCGAGCTCGAGGTCTCGGGCTCGTCGGTCATGGACCGGCTATGCGAGCCATCAGGTCCCTGACCGCCACCGCATGCAGCGCGCCGCGGAGGCGGTAGTCGTCGAGCACGGCCTTGTGCCAGCCGAACTCGCGCCTGAAGCGCGCCACCCGGGCCTGCGCCTTCGCGAGCTCGCGGTCGGCTCGCGGGGGCGTGACGCTGCCGGCGGCGCCTCGCGATGTCGCGGCGAGCGTGCGGCGCGCCTCTGCCGCGCGCGCACGCGCCTGGCGGAGGCGCTGGCGCGTGACGATCGCCTGGACGCGGGACAGCTCCGCGGCAGCCGCGTACATGCGTTGCAGGTGCTCGTGCTGGCGCTGCTCCCCGCGCCAGGCCATGATCTGGTCCCAGCTGTCGGCGACGCGCTTGACGGCCGCGAAGGCGGGGCGGCGCTGCACGGCGTAGCCGGGCGCCTCGACGAGATGCTCGACCCCCTCGGTGGCGTACTCGCCGGCGGCGCCCTGGTCCCGGAGGGTCACGAAGACCTGGCCCGCCCCGGCCTCGCCGAGCCCGACCAGCGACTGCGTCAGGTAGCCGGCCTGTCCCGCCTCCCCGCCGGTGAAGGCCGGGTCGGTCTGGAAGGCCGGGTCGGCCGAGTAGCCGTGCTCAGTGACCCAGACGGGCCCGTTGAATCCATAGCCGGCGAGCCGGGCGCGGAACTCCCCGAAGCGGCTCACCACGGCGGCCACCGAGCCACGCAGGTGCACGTTCGCGATGTCGAAGCTCCGCGCGGCGCCCGGGATCGCGAGCACCTGCGCCAGCCACGCGGGCTCGTGCGGGCGCATCACCCCGCCGAGCACCACCTTGTCCTCGGGGGCGCGTGCCTTGATCGCGGCGTTCGCGGCCACGAGCATCTGTCCGTACTCCTCGGCGGAGCCCTCGAAGGCCCAGCGGCCGTCGGGCTCGTTGATGATCTCCCAGTGGTCGATCGCCGACCCGGCGTGCGCCGCGATCTCACCCGCGAGCCGGCCGAACTCGGCCGGGTCCGAGGCCGGGCAGCGCACGTGGTCGGGCCAGGCGCTCCGGGCAGGTCGACAGCCACGATGGCGGGTTGAGCAGGATGCCGAGCACCTTGACGCGATGCTGGCGGGCCAGGGCGATCACCTCGTCCAGCCCGCGCCAGTCGGGGGCGGGCGCGGGCCCGCCGGAGTCGCTCTCGAATACGTCGTTGACCTGGACGTCCACGCGCACGAACTCCGCGCCGAGTGCGGCCGACTCGGCGAAGATCCGCTCCTTCATCTCGAGCGGCGTGCAGCAGGCGTAGACCATCGCGTGCGAGGAGACGGGCGCCGCCTGAGCGCCCGCCGCGGGCAGCGCGGCAAGCAACAGGCAGGTCGCGAGCGCAAGTCGTCGAGACATCGCATGATGCATTGTGTCGATACTGCCCGCCGTGGGTGCGAACACACGGCGATGGAGGGGTGGACGTTTCTCCAGCCTTGCTATACGCTGACTTAGGTTTTCTATGCAAGCTGATCGCTTCACAGTCAAGTCTCAGGAGGCGCTCGCCGCAGCCCAGTCGCTCGCCCGCGCGCGCCGAAACCCGGAGGTGGCACCCGCCCACCTCCTTGTCGTGCTGCTCGAGCAGGAGGGCGGCATCGTCGTGCCGGTCCTGCGCCGCGCCGGCGCCGATCCGGAGCGGGTCCGGCGCCGGGCGAACGAGGCCCTCGACGCCCTCCCGACGATCGCCGGCGATGCCTCGGCGGCGCCCGCGCTCGGCCGCGAGCTGATCGAGGTCCTGAACCGCGCCGACGAGGAGGCGCGCGGGATGGGCGACGAGTACGTGTCGACCGAGCACCTGCTGCTGTCGCTCGCCGGCGAGCCCCGCCTCGACGTCGGCGCCTCGCGAGACCAGATCGCCGAGGCCGTGCAGCAGGTGCGCGGGCCGCACCGCGTGACCGACCAGAACCCCGAGGACAAGTACCAGGCGCTCGAGAAGTTCGGCCGCGACCTCACCGAGGCCGCCGAGCAGGGCAAGCTCGACCCGGTGATCGGCCGCGACGACGAGGTTCGGCGCGTGATCCAGGTCCTCTCGCGCCGCACCAAGAACAACCCGGTCCTGATCGGCGAGCCGGGTGTCGGCAAGACCGCGATCGTCGAGGGGCTGGCGCAGCGGATCGTCTCGGGCGACGTGCCGTCCTCGCTCCAGGACCGGCGTGTGATCGCGCTCGACATCGGCGCGCTGATCGCCGGCTCGAAGTACCGCGGCGAGTTCGAGGACCGGCTCAAGGCCGTGCTCAAGGAGATCGCCGAGGCCGAGGGCCAGGTGATCCTCTTCCTCGACGAGCTGCACACGATCGTCGGCGCCGGCGCCGCCGAGGGCGCGGTCGACGCCGCCAACCTGCTCAAGCCGATGCTCGCGCGCGGCGAGCTGCGCGCGGTCGGCGCGACCACGCTCGACGAGTACCGCAAGCACATCGAGAAGGATGCGGCCCTCGAGCGGCGCTTCCAGCCGGTGTACGTGGACGAGCCGACCGTCGAGGACACGATCGCGATCCTGCGCGGGCTCAAGGAGCGCTACGAGGTGCACCACGGCGTGCGCATCCAGGACGCCGCGATCATCGCGGCCGCGACCCTGTCGCAGCGCTACATCGCCGACCGCTTCCTGCCCGACAAGGCGATCGACCTGATCGACGAAGCCGCGTCGCGCCTGCGCATCGAGATCGACTCGATGCCGACGGAGATCGACGCCGTCGAGCGCCGGATCCAGCAGCTCGAGATCGAGCAGCAGGCGCTCGGCAAGGAGAAGGACGAGGCCAGCGTCGCCCGCCGTGAGGCGATCGAGCGCGAGCTGGCCGACCTGCGCGAGCGCTCGAACGAGATGAAGGCCCACTGGTCGGGCGAGAAGGAGGCAATCGAGGCGATCCGCTCCGCCAAGGAGCAGCTCGAGCAGGCGCACCGCGAGGCGGAGCGCGCCGAGCGCGATGCCGACCTGCAGCGCGCGGCCGAGCTGCGCTACGGCGAGATCCCGAGGCTGCAGGAGCTCGTCAAGGACCAGGAGGCGCGCCTGCGCGAGCTGCAGTCCGACGTGACCTTCCTGAAGGAGGAGGTCGACGACGAGGACGTGGCCGAGGTCGTGGCCAAGTGGACGGGCATCCCGGTCTCAAAGCTCATGGAGGGCGAGGTCGAGAAGCTGATCCACATGGAGGAGCGGCTGCACGAGCGCGTGATCGGCCAGGACGAGGCCGTGGCCGCCGTCTCGAACGCGCTGCGGCGCTCGCGCGCCGGCCTGCAGGACCCCAACCGCCCGATCGGCACATTCCTGTTCATCGGCCCGACGGGCGTCGGCAAGACCGAGCTCGCCCGCGCGCTGGCCGAGTTCATGTTCGACTCCGACCAGGCGATGGTCCGGATCGACATGTCCGAGTACATGGAGAAGCACTCGGTGTCGCGGCTCGTGGGCGCGCCGCCCGGCTACGTGGGCTACGAGGAGGGCGGCCAGCTCACCGAGGCGGTACGGCGGCGCCCGTACACGGTTGTCCTGCTCGACGAGATCGAGAAGGCCCACAACGACGTCTTCAACGTGCTGCTCCAGCTGATGGACGACGGCCGCCTGACCGACGGCCAGGGCCGCACGGTCGACTTCAAGAACACCGTCGTGATCATGACCTCGAACGTCCCCGGCGGCATCGAAGGTGTCCGGGCGACGTTCAAGCCCGAGTTCGTCAACCGCCTCGACGAGATCGTCGAGTTCCACCAGCTCAGCCGCGACGAGATCGCGCAGATCGTCGACCTGCAGGTCGCGAAGCTGGTCGAGCGGGTGCGGGAGCGCGGCGTCGAGGTCGAGCTGACCGAGGACGCGCGCACGCTGCTCGGCAACCTCGGCTACGACCCGACGTACGGGGCCCGGCCGCTGAAGCGCGTGATCCAGAAGCAGCTCGTGGACAAGCTCGCGCTCAAGCTGCTCGAGGGCGAGTTCGGCCCCGGCGACGTCGTCACGGTGGACGCAGCGGACGGCGGGCTCGTGTTCGAGAAGGCCGCCGCACCGGCCGTGGCAGAGGTGCCGGCGGCCGCTTCCTAGCGGCAGCCGCTCAGAACACGCGCGACCAGGCGGTTGCCGACGCCGCCGACGGCTCGGCCACCCGCCGGACGGTGATCGTGAAGCCGACGCTCTGGGGCCGCCGCTCCCGGTACCTGCGGAACGCGTCGAACTGGACGGTGTAGACGCCGAGCGCGGCGCCGCTCCTCAGGAGCCGGCGCCTCGAGCGGAGCTTGTGGCAGGCGCGCTTGAGCGTGCCGATCTTCAGGTGGCGGACCGAATTCCCACGCACGATGTGCGCCCACAGCGTCTTCCCCTCCGTGAAGCCCACCGCGCCGATCATGATCCTGCGTCCCGGCGCTCCGCTCCCCGGCCTGAGCCGCACGTCGACCTCGCTCACGACGATCTGCGCCGAGGCGGTGAGGGTGGGGTTCGAGGTGTCGGTGGCGGTGTAGGTGCTTGTCCGCTTGCCGTTCCGCTGCCCGAGCCGGAGCGTGCCGTTGAAGGCCCCGCCCACGTCGGTCGACAGGGCCCCGATCGCCTCGCCGTCCTTGGTCACGTTGATGCCGCTCTGAAGGCCCGGGGTGAAGCCCGAGCCGAGCAGGCTGACGGTCTCGCCAGACCCGTAGCAGGGCTTGGGCGGGTTTACCGTGAGCGTCGGCCGCGGAGGCCGCCGCGGGCAGGGCGAATGCGGCGAACCCGGTCGCCAGGGCGGTGAGGCTGAGCTTCATCCGTGTCTCCATTACGTGGGTGGGGCGCGCGAGTCGCCGTCAGGCTACATTCACGCGCGACGAGGTCTCCAGCGAAAGGAACACAGTGCCCACCTTCGTGATGCTGTCAACGCTTACGCCAGAGGGCGTGCAGACCCTCAAGAGCAATCCACAGCGCATCCGCGAGGTCAACAAGGAGATCGAGCAGCTGGGCGCGACAGTGACCGCTCAATGGGCCGTGCTCGGCCGCTTCGACTTCGTGAACATCATCGAGGCTCCGGACGAGAAGACCGTCGCGCGGGTGTCGATGGAGCTCGGCTCGCGCGGAACCGCCCACTACGAGACGCTCTCCGCGATTCCGGTGGACGACTTCATCGCGGCGCTTTGACAAAGGTCCTCGTCGTAGGCGGCGGCGGCCGCGAGCACGCGCTCGTCCGCACACTGCTGCGCAGCCCACGCCGGCCGGAGGTGCTGTGTTCCCCGGGCAACGCCGGGATTGCGCGCGACGGCATCGAGTGCGTTCCCACCGCCGACGTCACGGCCCTGGCCCGCGAGCGCGAGGTCGACCTCGTTGTGGTGGGACCCGAGGCGCCGCTCGTGGCGGGCCTGGTAGACGAGCTGGCGGCGGCGGGCATCGCGGCCTTCGGGCCGACGCGCGAGGCCGCCCGCATCGAGGGTTCGAAGGCCTACGCAAAGCAGTTGATGAAGGAGACGGGGGTGCCGACGGCCTCGCACGTCCTGTTCCGCTCGCGCGAGGAGGCGGCCGATCACCTGGCCTGCGCCTCCTACCCGGCAGTGCTCAAGGCGGACGTCCTGGCGGCCGGCAAGGGCGTGATCATCGCCGCCGACGAGCGCGAGGCGCGGGCAGCGCTCGACGTGTTCTTCGCCGAGAAGCGCTTCGGCGACACGCAGGTCGTCCTCGAGCAGTTCCTGGAGGGCGAGGAGCTGTCGCTGCTGGCGCTCTGCGACGGCGAGCGCGCCGTCCCGCTTGCGCCCGCGCAGGACTACAAGCGGATCTTCGACGGCGACGAGGGACCCAACACGGGCGGCATGGGCAGCTATTCGCCCGTACCGGGGTTCGACGACGCCCGCGCGAGCGAGCTGGCGGCGATCGTCCACCAGCCGATCGTCGACGAGCTGCACCGCCGCGGAACGCCCTTCCACGGCGTGCTCTACGCGGGGCTCATGATGGGCCCCGCCGGGCCGAAGGTCCTCGAGTACAACGTGCGCTTCGGCGACCCGGAGACGCAGGCGGTGCTGCCGCGGCTGCGCTCAGACCTGCTCGACCTGCTCGAGGCCTCCACGAGACTCGGTGGGCTCGCGGGCGTCGAACCGCAGTGGTCGCCGGAGTGGGCCGTGACGGTCGTGCTCGCCTCGCGCGGCTACCCGGAGAGCGCGTCGAAGGGCGACGTGATCGCCGGGCTCGACGAGGCGGCCGACGAGGGCGCCCAGATCTTCCATGCCGGAACCGCCGAGGAGGACGGCCGGCTGGTCACGGCGGGCGGGCGCGTGTTGAACGTGACCGCGCTCGGAGACGGCCCCGGCGAGGCCCGCGAGCGCGCCTACGCCGCGGCCGGACGAGTCCGGTTCGACGGGCTCCAGATGCGGGGCGACATAGCGCTGCGCGCAGTGGATAGGGTCGAGGCGTGAACGGCACCGAGGAGTACGGCGGCGCGCCCGTCACCGAGACCGCGGTCGAGCACGAGTTCGACGAGCTCGACGTCGACGACGCCCCGCAGGTGGGCATCGTCATGGGCTCGAAGAGCGACATGCCCGTGATGGAGAAGGCGGCCGAGCGGCTCGAGGAGCTGGGCGTCCGCCACGAGATGCGGGTGATGAGCGCGCACCGCGACCCCGACACGGTCGCGGACTACGCACGCAACGCGCGCATGCGCGGGCTGCGCGTGATCATCGCCGGCGCCGGCCTGGCGGCCGCGCTGCCAGGGGTGGTCGCCGCGCACACCGACCTGCCGGTGATCGGGGTGCCGCTCACCTCGAAGACATCGGTCGGCGGCGGCCTCGACGCGCTGCTCGCGATCTCGCAGATGCCCCCGGGCGTGCCGGTGGCAACCGTGGGCGTGGACAACGCGGGGAACGCCGCCGTGCTCGCGGCCCGGATCCTGAGCGTTTGAGCGCGAGCCGCAGGTGATCGAGCGCTACACCCGCCCGGAGATGGGGGCGATCTGGTCGGAGCGGCACAAGCTCGAGACGTGGCTCCAGATCGAGCTCGCCGTCGTGGACGTGCTCGCCGAGCAGGGTGTGGTGCCCGACGAGGACGCCGCGACGATCCGCGACCGGGCCTCGTTCACGGTCGAGGAGGTCAAGGAGCGCGAGAAGGTCACCGATCACGACGTGGCGGCATTCGTCGACGTGGTGGCCGCCTCCGTGGGCGAAGCCGGGCGCTGGATCCACCACGGGCTGACGTCTTCGGACGTGCTCGATACAGGTCTCGCCCTGCAGCTCTCGCCCGCCGCGCTCATACTGGCCGGCGGCGCGCGCGACTACCGCGACGCGCTCATCCGGCGCGCCCGCGAGCAGGTCGACACGCTGTGCGTCGGGCGCACCCACGGGGTGCACGCGGAGCCGACCACCTTCGGCGTCAAGCTCGCCGGCTTCGCCTTCGAGGCGCATCGGAACATGCGCCGGCTCGAGCGCGCCGCCGAGGTCGTGTCGGTGGGCGCGCTGTCGGGCGCGGTGGGTACCTATGCGGCCAACGGCCCCGAGATCGAGGAGGCGGTGCTCCACCGGCTCGGGCTGGGCCGCGAGGAGGTCTCGACACAGGTCGTTCCACGTGACCGTCACGCCGAGCTGCTCGAGGCGATCGCGCTCGCGGGAGCCGGGCTCGAGCGCTTCGCCACCGAGATCCGCCATCTCCAACGGACGGAGGTGCGCGAGGTCGAGGAGCCGTTCCGCGAGGGCGCCCAGAAGGGCTCCTCGGCGATGCCGCACAAGCGCAACCCGATCGTCAGCGAGCGGATCACGGGTATCGCGCGGCTGCTGCGCGCCTACGCACTGGCCGGCCTCGAGAACGTGGCGCTCTGGCACGAGCGCGACATCTCGCACTCGTCCGTCGAGCGCGTGGCGCTGCCTGACGCAACCATCCTGCTCGACTACGCGCAGCACCTCGCCATCCGCGTCGTCGACGGGATGACGATCCATCCCGAGCGCATGCTCGAGAACCTCGAGGCCACCCACGGCGCGCTCTATTCGCAGCGGGCGCTGCTCGCGCTGGTCGAGGCGGGGTGGTCACGCGACGACGCCTACCGCACCGTCCAGCAGGCGGCCCAGCGAGCCTGGAGCGAGGGCATCCACTTCCGCGTGCTGCTCGCCGACGCCGCTCCGGAGCTCGATCTCGACGCGCTGTTCGACCCGAGCGCCTTCGTCCAGCACGCCCACACGATCGTCGGGCGCCTCGACCGGATCGCCTAACGGATTTCGGCCGCGATGGGTGCCGGGCGCGCACTCATCCGAGTCCCGTCACGACTCGATTCCGGGCGCAAAACGGATTCTTGGGGCACACTTTCCCTTGGTGAGGGACTCCCCTGGCAACGGCCGCGGGCCTCGGCGCTCGAGCCGCAGGCTGCGATTGCTCATGTTCGGCGGTACCGCGGTCGTCCTGACGGCGTTCGTCCTCGTTGCCTATGCGGCCGACGTCATCCAGGACTCCGAGCTCGACACGGTCGACGCCCGCTTCGCCATCAGGGGGGACCTCGAGCCCCCCGCGGACGTGGTGATCGTGGGCATCGACGACGCCAGCTTCAACGAGCTCGGCGAGCAGTGGCCGTTCCCCCGCTCGCTGCACGCCGAGGCGATCAAGCAGCTGCAGGGGGCGAGAGCGATCGCCTACGACGTGCAGTTCACGGAGCCGTCCAATCCGGCCGACGACCAGGCGCTCGCGGACGCGATCGAGAAAGCGGGCAACGTGGTGCTCGCCACGACGGTGGTCGACGATCGCGGCCGCCCGACCGTTTTTGGTGGGCCCGAGGTGCTGCGGGATCTGCGCACGCGCGCCGCCCACGCCGGCTTCGAGACCGATCCGGGACGGGTGGTCCGGCGCATGGCTCCCGAGCTCGAGAAGCTCGAGACCTTCCCCGTCGCCGCCGTGGAGGTGGCGCGGGGCAGGCAGGTCGACCACGGCTCGTTTCCGAAGCGCGCCTGGATCGACTTTCACGGCCGTTCGAACGTGAGCAAGATTCCCTTCCACCGGGTGCTTCGCGGCCAGGCCCCGCGCGCGAGCTACGAGGACAAGATCGTGATCGTCGGCGCCACCGCGCCCTCGCTCCAGGACGTCCATCCCACCTCCGTCAGCGGCGAGGAGTTCATGTACGGCGCGGAGATCCAGGCCAACGCGATCTCGACGCTGCTGCGCGACTTCCCGCTGGGTGAGGCCCCGGGATGGACGACGGTGGCACTGATCGTCCTGTTCGGTGCCATAGGCCCGCTCCTTGCTGTTCGCTTCGGCCCGGTGCGCGCGGCGTTCGCGGGGCTGCTCCTGGTGGCCCTCTACGCCATCCTGGTCCAGGTCCTCTTCAACCGGGGCACGATCATCTCGTTGCTCTACCCGGAGGCCTCGCTCTTCCTCGGTCTCGTTGGAGGCCTGGGCGTCGGGCTGGTCGTGAACGCGTTCGAGAAGGAGCGGGTACGCGACCTGTTCTCGCGCTTCGTGCCTGAGCAGGTGGTCGACGAGGTACTCAAGGACGTGGACGAGGATCTGCGGCTTGGCGGCGAGCGCGCCGTGGTGACCGTGCTCTTCAGCGACATCCGCGGGTTCACGACCTTCTCGGAGACGAAGCCGCCTGAGGTGGTGATCGATGTCCTCAACCGCTACCTGACGACGATGACCGACGTCATCCTCAGCCACGGCGGGACGATCGTCTGCTTCATGGGCGACGGGATCATGGCGGTGTTCGGCGCCCCGATCGAGCACGCCGACCACGCGGATCGCGCACTCGCGGCCGCCCGCGACATGACGGGCGAAGCGCTCGATGACTTCAACGGGTGGATGCGGACGGAGGGCTACGGCGACGGCTTCCGAATGGGCGTGGGACTCAACTCGGGCGCGGTCATGGCCGGCAACGTGGGCTCCGAGCGCCGGCTCGAGTACACCGTGATCGGCGATACGACCAACACCGCCTCGCGGCTCGAGGGCATGACCAAGGGGACTCCGCACATGATCTTCATGTCCGAGGCCACCCGCTCGATGCTGACGCGCGAGCAGCCCGATCTCGTCAACGCCGGCGACCTCGTCGTGCGTGGCCGGCAGCTTCACGTGACGGTCTGGTCGATCGATGGTTCTAACGGCCGCGGCTAGCGGGGCCGTGCCAGGTAGCTCTCCCCTGCCTCGACCAACGTCCTGGTGTCTCGTACAAAGTCGCGAACCGCCACCCGGCCACGGCGGACGACGGTCAGGGTGCCCTCGCAGCTGTCCTGAGTGAGCCAGCGCGTGCCGCGGACGGCGCTCGACGAGTAGCGGCCCTGGGTACGGAAACGCCCGTTCGCGTTCCCCCACAGCTTCCGGCGGCCGGAGCGACGCTGCGCCGCCGTGGCCTCGTCGGCCCCGGCACACGGCCCGTACCTCCCGCGCAACACGAGCTCGGTGACGTAGCGCTGGGAGCGGCGCTGGCGGACCTTGAAGAGCCCGTCGAAGAACCTGCCCTGCTGGATGCTTCCGCCGCGATCGCGCACGGAGCTCAGCAGCGCCTTGCCGCGGCGGGTGTCCACGAGAGAGCCAACGGGGATCACACGCAGCGTCTCGATCCTGACGAAGCTCTCCGCGCCTGGCAGCTGCACGCGCACGCGGCCCTCCACCGGCTCCACGATGACCGTTTCGCCCAGCTCGGGCCGCGGCACCTGGATGGGGGCGGCCAGGACCTGCGGCGGCGGGGCGGCGGCCCTCGCGATCCGGATCACGCGCACGGCCTGCTGCGCTCGGGGCGCCGTTCTCGATCACCGACGTCCCATTGAAGACAGTGCGTGTGGAGGCGCCCTCGTTGTCGGTCACCGCCAGCCTGACCTCGTAGTCCCCTGGCTGCTCGTAGCTGTGCGAGGGGGTGGGGCCACCGTTGGCCAGCACCGCGCCGTCGCCGAAGTTCCAGTCGTAGCGGGTTATCGAGCCGTCGGGGTCGGCCGCGGCCGAGGCGTCGAACTTGACGGTGCTCCCGGCCGGATCGAGGCTGAACTCGAAGCTCGCAACCGGGGCCTGGTTCGGGCTGACTGCCACGCCGACGGCGCCGAACAGGTCGAAGAAGGGCGGGGTCTTCGGGGTGGCCCGCCCGGACGAGTCGATGTCGAACAGGTGCAGGTTCCCGCCGGCCGCGTAGAGGGTGCGCCCATTGGGGGTGAGCGCCAGGTCGCCCAGCTTGGCGCGCGGCACGACAAGGCCCGCCGGGTCCTTTGCTGCGAGCCCGCCGTCTTGCCCGACCGTGAATTGGAACAAGCGCCCTGAATAGTGCTCGTCCTCGTCGTCGTCCTCGTCGTCGTCCGAGCGTCCGGCGGCATAGACGCTGCCGCCATCCGGTGACACGGCGATGGTCCTGAGCTTCGTGTCCTTGGCGACCGGGACGGCCGCCGGCGTCACCCGGGAGAGGAGACCCTGCGCCCCGACCCGGAACTGGAAAACGCGCGAGCCGGCGCTCGTGGCGTAGAGGTAGCGGCCGTCGGGCGTGAGCGTCACGTCCGTCAGCTCGTCGTCCGTGCGGACGGCGACCAGGCTGTCGGCAAGCAGCTCGCCGTCCGCCCCGACCGTCAGGCGCTTGATCCACTCGTCGACGATCACGTAGGCGCTGAGCCCGTCTGGCGCCACGGCGATGCCGGCCGGCGAGTCATGCAGGGAGAGGGAGCCGCGCGGCTCGAGGCCTCCACCCGGGGCGACCGCGTACCGGAGCACCTTGGATCCCCATCGGTCTGCGACGTAGAGGACGTTGCCGCTGGGGTGCATGGCGACCGCGACGGGGAGGACTCCCGCGGCAAGCGCCGGCGGGTCCTTCGGAGAGGCCAGGCCGGCGGCGGACACGTCGTACTGGAGCACCCGGCCGTGCCCGGGGTAGCCTGCGGTCACGTACAGCGACTTGCCGTCGGGAGTCATCGTCAGCCGGCGCGGCAGAGCCGTCTCGAGCGAGGGAGGCACGAGCGGCGTGAGCGCCCCGCCCGCTTCCACGGCCAGCTGCACGACCTGGCCGGCAGGGCCGTCAGCGACGTAGGCGTCGCGCGCCGCGAGCGCGGTGGCGGGGGCAGCGGCCAGCAGGGCAATGGCCGCCGCGAATGTAGTGCGCGAGATCATGCGAGCCGGTACGGATGCGAACCCATTGGGCACCCTACCAGCGATGGGCTCCTCTCTCACCAATCCGGACGCATTTCCGAGGACGGCCGTCCGACCGGTTCGGGCCCGAAACTCCTGGAAAATGCGGCTCCCCGTGAGGGAGCTAGGCGGAGCGGTCGGGAGGCGTTGATAGCCTCGCACCCCGTGAGCCAGGCCGCCGCTCTGAAGCACCTCTCGAGCGGGAAGGTACGGGACATCTACGCCGCGGGTGAGGATCGCCTGCTGCTTGTCGCGTCCGACCGCATCTCGACCTACGACGTCGTGCATCCGACCCCGATCCCGGACAAGGGGAAGGTCCTCACCGGCCTCACCGCGTTCTGGCTCGATCGCCTCGGCGGCGTCTGCGCCAACCACCTCGTCTCCTACACGGACGTTCCGGCGGAGTTCGCGGGGCGGGCGATGCTGGTCGAGCGCCTCGAGATGGTGCCGGTGGAGTGCGTCGTGCGCGGCTACATCACGGGCTCGGGCTGGAAGGACTACCAGTCGACGGGTGCGGTCTGCGGAATCGGGCTGCCGGCCGGCCTGCGCGAGTCCGAGCAGCTCCCGGAGCCGATCTTCACGCCCGCGACCAAGGCGGAGATCGGCGATCACGACGAGAACGTGGACTTCGACCGTGCCGCCGAGATCGTCGGCGACCGCGGGCTGCTCGAGGAGCTGCGCCGCCTGTCGATCGCGATCTACGAGCTGGGCGCTGCGCACGCGCGCGAGCGCGGGATCATCCTCGCGGACACGAAGTTCGAGTTCGGTCGCCGCCCGGACGGCACGATCGTGCTAGGGGACGAGGTGCTGACGCCGGACTCCTCGCGCTTCTGGCCCGCCGAGGGCTACGAGCCCGGCCGGCCCCAGCCGAGCTTCGACAAGCAGTACGTTCGCGACTGGGCATCGGGCTCCGGCTGGGACAAGCGCCCGCCCGCTCCGGCGCTCCCGGACGACGTCGTTGAGGGCACCCGCGCGCGCTATCTGGAGGCCTACGAGAGCATCGCCGGAGAGCCCTTCGCGGGATGGCTGGAGCGCTCGGCTTGAGAGCGCGTGTTCTAATTCGTCCAAAGGAGGGCATCCTTGACCCGCAAGGGCAGGCCGTAGAGCGCGCGCTGCCCGCATTGGGTTTCGAGGGGGTTCATAACGTGCATGTGGGGCGTCTCGTCGAGTTGGATGTGGACGATCCGGGCAGGCTTCCGGAGATGTGTGAGCGGTTGCTGGCGAATCCGCTGATCGAGGAGTACGAAATCGAGGAGGCGGCGTGAGATTCGGGGTCGTCCGCTTCCCCGGCTCGTGCGACGAGGTCGACGCCCTGCATGCCTGTCGCCGCTTCGGCGAGGCGGAGCTGCTCTGGCACGGCGACCGCGACCTGAGCGGGATCGACGCCGTGGTGGTGCCCGGCGGCTTTTCGTACGGGGATTACCTGCGTGTCGGGGCGATCGCTCGCTTCTCGCCGATGATGGAGGCGGTCATCGAGTTCGCGGGCGACGGCGGACCGGTGTTCGGCATCTGCAACGGATTCCAGGTCCTGTGCGAGGCCGGCCTGCTGCCGGGCGCGCTCCTCCCCAATGACTCGCTCCGCTTCGTGTGCCGTCAGGTCGAGGTCGTCGTCGAGGCCACCGACACGCCGTTCACGCGCACCTGCGAGCGCGGCGACCTGCTCTCGATTCCGGTCAAGCACACCACCGGGCGCTACTTCGCGCCGCCCGGCACGCTTCCCGAGGACCAGGTCGTGCTGCGTTACGCGCCGGGCCAGAACCCGAACGGCGCCATGGACGACATAGCGGGCGTCTGCAACGCCGCCCGCAACGTGATGGGCCTCATGCCTCACCCTGAGCACGCGGTCGACCCGCTCACCGGTTCGGCCGACGGCGGGCGGCTGTTCGAATCGCTCGCGATGGTTCCTGCGTGAGCGGGGCGGCTTCCGCCGCTCCACATCGCGAGCTCGGGCTGACCGACTCGGAATACGAGGGGATCTGCGCACAGCTGGGGCGCGAGCCGAACGCGCTCGAGCTGGCGGTCTTCTCGCTCATGTGGTCCGAGCACTGCGCCTACAAGCACTCGAAGAAGCTGCTGCGTCTGCTGCCGGCAGAGGGTCCGCACCTGCTGATGGGGCCGGGAGAGAACGCGGGCGTCGTCGACGGCGGCGACGGCCTGGCGGTGGCCTTCAAGGTCGAGTCCCACAACCACCCGAGCGCGGTCGAGCCCTTCCAGGGCGCGGCCACGGGGGTCGGCGGCATCCTGCGCGACATCTTCGCTGTCGGGGCCCGGCCGATCGCCGTGCTCGACTCGCTGCGCTTCGGCGAGCTCGACTCGCCGCGCTCGCGCTACCTGTTCGAGGGCGCGGTCAAGGGAATCGGGCATTACGGCAACTCGATCGGCGTGCCGACGGTCGGCGGCGAGGTCCAGTTCGAGCAGCCCTACGAGCAGAACTGCCTCGTCAACGCGATGTGCGTGGGCCTCGCGCGGCACGACGCGCTCGTGCGGAGCGCGGCCGCGGGCGTCGGCAACCAGCTGGTGCTGCTGGGTGCGCGCACGGGACGCGACGGCATCGGAGGGGCGTCGGTGCTCGCCAGCGCCGAGCTGTCCGACGAGGCGGCGTCGAAGCGCCCGAGCGTGCAGATCGGCGATCCGTTCGAGGAGTCGAGGCTCGTCGAGTGCTGCCTCGAGCTGCTCGACCGCGGGCTCCTGCGCGCGCTCCAGGACCTCGGCGCCGCCGGCCTCTCGTCCTCATCGTCGGAGATGGCGTCGAAGGGCGGGGTCGGCCTCGACATCGACGTGTCGAGGGTGCCGCTCCGCGAGGCCGGCATGGAGCCGTTCGAGATCATGATCTCGGAGTCGCAGGAGCGGATGCTGTGCGTGGTCGATCCGGCCAGCCTCGATGCCGTGCTCGAGCTGTGCGCGCACTGGGAGGTGCGCGCGACCGCCGATCGGCGTGGTCACGGACTCGCGGCGCCTGCGCGTGCTCGACGGCGACGAGATCGTCGGGGACATGCCGGTGACGGCGCTCGTCGACGACGTTCCGCTGTACGACCTCGAGCCGGCGGAGCCGGACGGGCCGGTGTACCCGGATCCGCCTGCTCGCCTGCCGGAAACGACGAGCAGTGAGGAGACGCTGCTCGCGCTGCTCGGCCCGCCCAACGTGGCCTCCAAGCGCTTCGTGTTCGAGCAATACGACTCGATCGTCGGCTCGCGCACGGCGCGGCGGCCCGGAACCGCCGACGCGGCGGTGCTGATGCTGGCGCCGGACGGCGGCAGCGGGGCGCTGGCGGTGTCGATCGACGGCAACGGCCGGCGCGTGGCCTGCGACCCGTACACCGGGGCCGTCGAGGCGGTGCTCGAATGCGCCCGCAACCTGGCCTGCGTCGGAGCGGAGCCGCTCGGGCTGACCAACTGCCTCAACTTCGGCAACCCCGAGAAGCCCCACATCGCCTGGCAGCTGGTTCGAGCTGTCGAGGGCCTGCGCGACGCCTGCCTCACGCTCGGCGTGCCGGTCGTGGGCGGGAACGTCTCGCTCTACAACGAGGGCGCCGACGGTCCGATCTATCCGACGCCGATCGTCGGCATGGTCGGCAGGCTGCCCGACCCGGGTTCGGCACCGCGGGTCGGCTTCGCCGCTGCCGGGCGACGCCGTGGCGCTCGTCGGGCCGTTCGCGCCCTCGCTTGCCGGGAGCGAGCTGGAGAAGCTGCGCGGGGGGCTGGCGGCGGGGTTGCCGCCTGTGGATCTCGTGGAGCAGGCGGCGGCGCTGGCGGCGCTGCGCGAGGCGGTCCGGGGCGGTGCGTTTCCAACGGCGCACGACATCAGTGAGGGTGGGTTGGCGTGTGCATTGGCGGAGTGCTGCATCGAGGGAGGGATCGGCGCCCGTATAGAGCTGCCCGTCGCGGACGACGCGGCGCTGTTCGGCGAGGGCCCCGGCGGCGTGCTGATTGCGGGGCCGCTTGAGGCCGTCGAGGCGGTGCCGGGGGGCGTCGTCATCGGCGAGGTGGGCGGCGACTCGCTCGAGATCGCCGGCGCGCTGTCGCTGCCGGTCGAGCGCCTGCGCGCGGTCTACGAGGGCGCGATCCCGGCGGCCCTGGCCTGATCTCGGCGGGGGTGCCTCGGCTTTGTCGGCGTATTCGCGACAAACCCGAGGCACCCTCGTGGGGCCGCGCCCCGATGGGCCGACCAGCCCCGCTGGTACCCTCGACTCGTGGCAGGGACCTCGCCCGCGGGCGGTCTCGATACCCCCGCAATACGGTCTCGCCTCTCCCCTTCATGAATCCTGAGCTCGACCATCGCGACGGACCTCGCGACGAGTGCGGCGTGTTCGGCGTCTACGCGCCGGAGATGGACGTCGCCCGGCTCGCCTACTTCTCGCTGTTCGCCCTGCAGCACCGGGGCCAGGAGTCGGCGGGCATCGCGGTATGCGAGTCCGGCCAGATCATGACCGTGCGCGACGTCGGGCTCGTCTCGCAGGTGTTCGACGAGGAGAAGCTGCGCGCTCTGCAGGGCGAGATGGCGGTCGGCCACGTGCGCTACTCGACCACCGGGTCGTCGGCCTGGGAGAACGCCCAGCCGGTGTGGCGCTCGGACCGCCGCCAGGTGGCGCTCGCCCACAACGGCAATCTGATCAACGCCGTCGAGCTGCACGCCGAGCTGAGCGATCGCGGCGTCCAGTTCCGCGGCACCTCCGACTCGGAGATCATCGCGGCGCTGCTCTCGACCCACGAGGCGGAGCGCATCGAGGACGCCCTCGCCGACGTGATGCCGCGGCTCGAGGGCGCGTTCTCGACGGTCGTGATGACCAAGGAGGCGGTGCTGGCCTTCCGCGACCCGGCCGGGCTGCGGCCCCTCGCCCTCGGTCAGATCGGCGACCGCTACTGCGTCGCGTCGGAGAGCTGCGCGTTCGACATCGTGGGCGCCGAGCTGCTGCGCGAGGTGCAGCCGGGCGAGATGGTCTCGCTCGGCGCAGGGGGGATCGAGACCCGGCAGCTCGTCGAGTCCGAGCGCCGCGCCTTCTGCGTCTTCGAGCACATCTACTTCGCGCGCCCCGACTCGATCCTGGAGGGGAACCGCACGCAGGTGTCGCGACGCAAGATGGGCGAGATCCTCTGGCGTGAGGCGCCCATCGAGGCGGACGTGGTGATCGCCGTGCCCGACTCCGGGAACCCCGCCGCCGCCGGCTACTCGAAGGCGTCGGGCATCCCGCGCGACGACGGGCTGATCAAGAACCGCTACGTCGCGCGCACCTTCATCCAGCCGGGGCAGGAGCTCCGGCGGCACGGCCTGCGGATGAAGTTCAACCCGCTGCGCGAGGTCGTCCAGGGCAAGCGGCTCGTGGTCGTGGACGACTCGATCGTGCGCGGCAACACGACCCGTCAGATCGTGCAGATGCTGCGTGACGCCGGCGCGGCGGAGATCCACATGCGGATCTCGGCGCCGCCGATCCGCCACCCCTGCCACTACGGGATCGACATGTCGACGACCCAGGAGATGGTCGCCCACGGACGGACCGAGGAGGAGGTTGCGGCCGAGCTCGGCTGCGACTCGCTCCGCTACCTGTCGCTCGACGGCGTCTACGAGGCGATCCGCTCCACGCCTGAGACACACTGCGACGCCTGCTTCTCCGGCCGCTATCCGCTCGAGCGGAGCGCCGCCGCGAACGGGAAGTTCGCGCTCGAAGAGCTGGCGGTCGCCCGCCGCTAGCGAGGCCCGGCCGCGGGCCCCGCGGTGTACGGCCGGGGCTCCGCGCCGCCGTTTCGCAACTTCTTCGCGACGAGCGTTACGGGCCTGCAACAGGGGGCCCGGTGCCGCCGCGCGCGGCGCTACTGTGGCCTTCCGCTCATGGACCTGACCGCCGCGCTGCGCACCCACTTCGGCTTCCTGGAATTCCGTCCCGGGCAGCGCGAGGCGTGTGAGGCGGCGCTGGCCGGACGCGACGTGATGGTCGTGATGCCAACCGGGTCGGGCAAGTCGCTCTGCTATCAGCTGCCGGCGCTCCTGCGGGACGACCTGACGGTGGTCGTCTCGCCGCTGGTGGCGTTGATGCAGGATCAGGTCGAGGCGCTCGCGGCGCGCGGGCTCGGGGAGCGGGTGGCGCTCGTCAACGCCCAGCAGGACGCGGGCGCGAACGCGGACGTGCTCGCCCGCGCGGCGGGCGGCGAGCTGCGGTTGCTGTACGTGGCGCCCGAGCGGTTCGCAGCCCCCGGCTTCCTCGACCGGATGCGCGCCGGCGTGCGGGTCGGGCTGTTCGTCGTGGACGAGGCGCACTGCGTCTCCCAGTGGGGCCACGACTTCCGGCCCGACTACTTCCGGCTCGCCGACGCCGCCCGCGCTCTGGACGCGGCCGCGATCGTGGCCTCGACGGCCACCGCCACCCCGCGCGTGGCGGCCGACGTCGTGCGCCGGCTCGGCCTGCGCGATCCACTGCGGGTGGCAACCGGGTTCGATCGGCCGAACATCAGTTTCGCGGTGGCGCGCCCCGGCGGTCATGAGAAGGCGCGGCTGGTGGCCGAGACGCTGCGCGGCGCGGAATCCCTGCCCGCGATCGTCTATGCCGGCACGCGTGCCGGAGCCGAGGAGCTTGCGGAGCAGCTCTCGGGCGCGCTGGGCGAGGAGGCGGCCGCCTACCACGCGGGGCTCGACCGGGCGCGTCGCGCCGAGGTCCAGCGCCGCTTCCTGGCCGACGATCTGCCGGTCATCTGCGCGACCAACGCGTTCGGGATGGGCGTCGACAAGCCGAACGTGCGGACCGTCGTCCACGCCAGCGTCCCGTCGTCGCTCGAGGCCTATTACCAGGAGGCGGGCCGGGCCGGGCGCGACGGCCTGCCGGCGCGCGCGCTGCTCCTCGCCGAGAACCGGGACCGGGCGCTCCACGTGCACTTCATCAAGCGCGAGGAGATCGACCCGGATCTGCCGGGTTGGCTCGCCGACCGCATCGCCGCGGCGGCGGACGGCCACGGCCGCTACACGCTGGACGCACTCGAGGAGGCCCGTGCGCTGCGGGGCGACGGGGATCGGCTGCGGGCGCTGATCGGTCACCTCACGCGCGCCGGCGTGATCGCGCCCTCGCCGTCGGCGCCCGACCGGATCGCGGGCCGGGTGCTGGGTCGTTTCGACGGCCGGGCGGCCGCGCTCTGCCGGTCGTCGATCGAGGAGGCCGCCCGGGCGCGCTGGCGCCAATACCGCGAGATCTGGGCGTACGTCGAGCAGGAGCGCTGCCGGCGCCTCGCGATCCTCCGGCACTTCGGCGATCGCTCCGAGCCGGCGCCCGGCGCCGCCGGCTGTTGTGACGTCTGCGATTCCTCGCTACGGCCTGTGGCGCCGCCGCCCGACCCGATCGAGGTGGGGAACCTGGATGCGGCGATCATGGCGGTCGCATCGAGCGCGCGGCCGGCGGTAGGCCGGACGACCTGCGCCGAGATCCTGCACGGCTCGCGCAGCAAGAAGATCCAGCGCAACTCGTACGACGGGCTGCCGGCGTACGGCACGTCGTCGCACATGCGCCGCGCCGACATCCTCGCTCGCGTCGACGAGCTGATCGACGAAGGGAGGCTCGAGACGACCGGCGGGCACTATCCCGTGCTGCGCGTCGCCGCGTGAGCTTCAGGATCGCCGTACTGATCTCCGGGGAGGGCACGAACCTCCAGGCGCTCCTCGACAGCGTCCACGGGCGCGACGGGATCGAGGTGGTGGCGGTGGCGGCGAGCAGGGAGGACGCGCGCGGGCTGGAGCGAGCGCGGCGCGCCGGTGTGGAGACGGGCGTGTTCGCGGTCGCCGATCATGCTGACGGGGCCGCACGCGACCGCGCGCTCGCGGGCTGGCTCGACGAGCGCCGGCCGGACCTGCTCGTGCTGGCCGGCTTCATGGAGCTGCTCACGGCCGACTTCATCCGCGCCTACGCGGGCCGCATCATCAACGTGCATCCCGCCCTCCTGCCGGCGTTCCCCGGACTGCGGGCGATCGAGCAGGCGCTCGACTACGGCGTCAAGGTCGGCGGCGTCACGATCCATTTCGTGGACGAGGGGGTGGACACGGGTCCGGTCCTGTTGCAGGAAGCCTTCGACCTTCCATACCATCGGGACATCGCGGCGATCGAGCAGCGCGTTCATGAGATCGAGCACCGTCTGCTTCCGCGTGCGGTCCGGCTGATAGCGGAGGGCAGGGTGCGAATCGACAGCCACAACCCCCGGCTGGTGCACGTCGATGTCCCAGACTGAGCCACGCGGCGTCGACCTCACCGCGGCGGGCGAGGTCCGGATCCGCCGGGCGCTCCTGAGCGTGTCCGACAAGCGTGGGCTCGTCGAGTTCGCTCGCGGGCTCGCCGAGCTCGGCGTCGAGATCGTGTCCACGGGCGGCACCGCGCGCGAGCTGGTGGCGGACGGCCTCGAGATCCGCACGGTCGAGGACTACACCGGCTTCCCGGAGATCCTCGACGGACGTGTCAAGACGCTCAACCCGCGCATCCATGCGGGGGTGTTGGCGGTGCGCTCGGACCGCGATCACGTCGACACGCTGAACACACTCGAGATCGAGCCGATCGACCTCGTGTGCGTGAACCTCTATCCCTTCGAGCGGGTCGCTGCCAAGCGCGGGGTCGACGAGGCGGAGGTGATCGAGAACATCGACATCGGCGGCCCGACGCTGATCCGCGCCGCGGCAAAGAACCACGCCTACGCGGCGGTGGTGGTCTCGCCCGAGAGCTATGACGCGGTGATCGAGGAGCTCACGGAGAGCGACGGGCGCATCTCGTCGCGCACCCGGCAGACGCTGGCGCTCGAGGCGTTCGCATACACGGCGCGCTACGACAGCGCGATCTCGCGCTGGTTCTCCGAGCGCGAGGAGGACTTCCCCTCGCAGTACACGCGCTCCTACGAGAAGGTGCTCGACCTCCCCTACGGCGAGAACCCGCATCAGCGCGCCGCCTACTACGCCGAGGTCGGGGCCCGCTCGGACCTGATGTCGATGGTGTCGAAGCTGCACGGCCGCGAGCTGTCGTTCAACAACCTGCTCGACCTCGAGTCGGGGCGCCGCTTGGTCGAGGACTTCGAACTGCCGGCGGCGGCGATCATCAAGCACAACAACCCCTGTGGCGCGGCGGTGGGCCCCGAGCTCGGCGAGGCGTTCGACAAGGCGCTGGCGACGGATCGCCAGAGCGCCTTCGGTGGGGTCGTCTGTTTCAACCGGCCTGTCGATCGCGCCCTCGCGGAGAAGCTCCATGCGATGTTCGTCGAGGTGGTGTTCGCGCCCGGCTACGAGGACGAGGCGCTCGAGGTCCTCATGCAGAAGCCCAACGTGCGGCTGCTCGAGAACCAGGAGCGACGCAAGGAGACGATCAACGAGCACGACTACAAGCGCGTGCGCGGCGGGCTGCTCGTCCAGGATCGCGACACCGGCCTCGAGTTCCGGGACGAGATGCAGGTCGTGACTCAGCGCAAGCCCACGGAGGAGGAGTGGGGAGAGCTGCTCTTCGCGATGCGCGTCTGCAAGCACGTGCGCTCGAACGCGATCGTCCTCGCCAAGGGCCTCGGCACGGTCGGGATCGGCGCGGGCCAGATGAGCCGCATCGACTCGGTGCGGATCGCCGTCGACAAGTCCCGCGCCGCCGAGCTCACGCTCGACGGCGCCGTGATGGCGTCCGATGCGTTCTTCCCGTTCGCGGACGGTCCCCAGCTTGCGATCGACGCGGGCGTGGCGGCGATCATCCAGCCGGGTGGCTCTCAGCGCGACCCGGAGGTCGTCGAGGCCTGCGACGCGGCCGGCGTGGCGATGGTCTTCACCGCCCGCCGGCATTTCCGGCATTGACGCTTGTGTGACCAACGCCGCTTCGACAGCCATCGAACGGTCGCTAGAGTTGCTCCCGCAGGTCGCCCTATGAGAGAGCCCCACCATCCATCCAGCGCGGAGCTGGAGCTCCCCGCTGTACTGCACGCCCTGAGCGATCCCGCTCGGCTACAGATCGTCCGCCAGCTGTCGCTGCGGCGACGAGTGCACGTGCGGCACGTTCGACCTCGGCCTGTCGAAGGCCACGCTCTCCCACCACTTCCGGGTCCTCCGTGAGTCGGGCGTGGTCAGGACCCGCCCCGAGGGCCGCACGCGGATGCTGTCGCTCCGCAAGGACGACCTCGAGCAGCGCTTCCCGGGCCTCCTCGACGCGGTGCTGTCGGCCGAGCCGGCGAAGCCGGTCTCAGCCAGCGCCGCCTGAGCTGTTCCGCCCCGCGGGGCCCGGCTCCGCGCCGGGTGCAAGTGGGTCGCCTGGGACTCGAACCCAGAACCAACGGATTAACAATCCCGCACCGGCTCTCACCGGCCGCGTCATATGACGCGTTGCGGGCTGGACCATCTCTTCACCCTCGTCTCGACGTTAGGGCGGGCGGCGTATGGCCTCTGAGGGCTCTCCGGTTACCCGGGTTGCCTGCTGATTGCCCAATCCCGAGGATTGTCACCGTCTCCGGTACCGCGGGCTCTAAGGGGGTTCCAGCAAACAGCCGCCGACCAACCAGCGGTTTCCCTACTGGCGCTCCTTTCCACCAAAGTCCGCTGCTCTACCCATTGAGCTAACGACCCAAGCCGCCCAAGTATGGCGGCTCACGCATCCGGCCGCTTTGGGAAGACTGTGCGCGGTGACCGGCCCCGATGCCGACAGGTTGGCGGCCTACCTCGACGAGGCCTACCGGCGCGGGAATGTGCGAAGCGCCGGTGGCGACGCGATCGGTCTGGCGCCCCACAGCATCGAGCGTGAGCAGGGCGAGGCGATGAGGGAGCTGGCGATCGCCGAAGGGGCGGAGCGCACGATCGAGGTGGGTCTCGCTCTGGGCATGTCCGCTCTCTTCCTCTGCCAGGCGGTGATCGTGCGCGGAGGCAGCCACGTGGCGATCGATCCATTCCAGGAGGCGTCCTGGAAGCTCGCGGGCGTAACGGCGCTGGCCGACGCCGGCGTTCGCGAGCTCGTCGAGGTGCTCGAGGAGGAGAGCCAGATCGCGCTGCCGCGGCTCGTGGCCGAGGGGCGCGAGTTCGACTTCGCGTTCATCGACGGCGACCACCGTTTCGAGAGCGTCCTGATCGACCTCTACTACATGACCCGCCTCGTTCGCCCGCGAGGATTGATCGTCGTCGACGACATGTGGATGCCGTCGATCCGCACTGCCGTTGCCTATGTCGAGAGGAACATGGGACTCACGCTCGAGCCCGACGCCCTCGCGGGCGGCTTCCGCTGGCGCCGCCGCCCGCTCGCCCGTGGTGTGCCCGCCGGCAGGGGCGGCCTGGCGGTCCTGCGAACGCCGGCGGAGCCTCCCGACCTGCGCTGGGACGCCTTCGTCCCGCCCTATTGAGCTACCGGCCCTAAACTCTTCGTGCGCCAGGCCCCGTGGTGTAACGGTTCAGCATATTTCCCTTTCAAGGAAAAGGAGCGAGTTCGACTCTCGTCGGGGCTACTTACCGTGAGGTGATGCCATGCGACCGCCCGTGCCGCCGTTTACCGAGGAGACCGCCCGCCAGAAGGTCCAGGCGGCTGAAGACGCATGGAACACGCGCGATCCGGAGCGGGTGGCGGGCGCCTACAGCGAGGACTCGCAGTGGCGCAACCGCGACGAGTTCTTTACCGGCCGTCCTGCGATCGTCGAGTTCCTCCGCCGCAAGTGGGATCGTGAGCTCGACTATGCGCTTCGGAAGGACCTCTGGGCGTTCTCGGACAACCACATAGCGGTGCGCTTTCAGTACGAGAGCCGGGACGCATCCGGACAGTGGTGGCGCAGCTACGGCAACGAGCAGTGGGAGTTCGACGCCGAGGGATACATGCGGCGCCGTGAGGCGAGCATCAACGACGTGCCCATCGACGAGGCGGATCGCCGCATCCACGGGCCGCGTCCCGAATCCGAGCACGGCGCGCCGCTCCCGCTGGCCTGACGATCCATGGCAGTCGACCTGGTCATCGACGTCGAGAACACGCCCGGAGCGCTCGCTCAGGTCGCGGCCGCGATCAGCGACGCCGGCGTGAACATCGCCGCGGCCACGTGCATCGGGCCGGGCGAGCGGGCCGAGTTGCACATCCTCGTCCCGCACGCCGGGGCCGCCAGGCACGCGCTCGGGATCTCGCATCTCGCCGTCACCCGCGAGCGCGAGGTGGTTGTGGTCGACGTCGAGGACCGTCCAGGCGTGCTGGCGGACCTGACCCGCAAGATCGCTCGGGCTGGAGTCGACCTCGATCTCGTCTATGTCGCCACGCGCAATCGCGTGGTCTTCGGGGCGCCCGACATGGATGGGCTCAAGGCGGCTCTGGACGCCGGGAGCTAACAGCCGTTCGTCTTCACTGCGCTGTCCAGCCGCCGTCGACCAGGATGCTGGCGCCGTTGACGAAGGAGGCGGCGGGCGAGGCGAGGAAGAGGGCCGCGGCCGCGACATCGGCCGTCGTGCCGACGTGCCCCATTGCTCGCGGGCTGCCTGGATGACATCAGGTGCGAAATACGTTATGTTCCGTATCGGATGGTAATCCATCTGCGCATCGATGCAGAGGACTCCCTCGGTCGAAACGCCCGGGCGGCGACGCTGGCGCTATTGGGGTTCGCCATGCTCATCGTCTCGCTCGATCAGTACATCGTTGTGGTGGCGTTGCCGGAGATCGGGCGTGAGCTTGGGTATTCGGCGCAGACGCTGCAGTCCGTGATCAGCGCCTACGCGGTGGCGTCCGCCGGCTTCCTGCTACTCGGTGGCCGTGCCGCCGACCTGCTCGGACCGCGCCGGGTCTTCGTGGCGGGCCTCGGCCTCTACGCCGGCGCCTCGCTCGCCGGTGGACTCGCGCCGTCCCCCGAGGTCCTGCTCGGCGCCCGCGCCGTCCAGGGACTCGGCGGAGCCCTTGTCTTTCCCTCCACCCTCGCGCTGGTCAACACCACCTTCGCCGAGGGCCGCGAGCGCAACCGCGCCTTGGCGGTCTGGGGTGGTGCCGGCGCGGCCGGCCTTGTAATCGGCGTGTTGCTCGGCGGCGTGCTCACTCAGACGCTCGGCTGGGAGGCGGTGTTCTTCGTCAACGTGCCGCTGGCCGGAATCGCGGTGCTGCTCGCGTTCGCGCTGATCGGGGCCGACCGTGAGCGCGACAGGGGCCGCAGCTTCGACCTGCCGGGTGCGCTCAGCGCCACCCTCGGTGTCACCCTGCTCGTATTCGCGCTCGTCCAGGGCCCGAACCTGGGCTGGGGATCGCCGGCCATCCTCGCGAGCATGGCCGCGAGCTTGCTCTTGCTGGTGGCGTTCGCCGTCACCGAGCGTCTAAGTCGCGACCCGCTTCTACCGCCGCGGCTGCTCGCCAACCGCAATCTCGCCACCGCGACTGTGATCGCCTTTCTGTTCTGGGCGACGTTCGGCTCGGTGCTCTACTTCCTCACGATCTATTTCCAGAACGTGCGCGGGTACGACGCTCTGGAAACAGGCGTCGGGTTTCTGCTCCCAACGGCGTTCGTCGTCGCCGGCTCCGCGCTCGCCGGTCAGCTGGTAACGCGTTGCGGCTTGAGGCCCACCCTGGTCGCCGCGCTCGGCGTCGGCGCGGTTGGTGCGCTTGGACTGGGCCTGGCGATGTCCCCGAACGGCTCCTACAGCACGCTCATCCCAGGCCTCATTCTGCTCAGCAGCGCCGATGGCGTCGTCTTCACCGCGATCTTCATCGCAGCGGGGACCGGGGTGGCCGATCGGGAACAGGGTGTCGCCTCGGCCATCGCCTCGACCAGCACCTCGGTTGGCGCAGCCGTCGGCCTCGCTGTGCTCGTCATGGTGGCCAACTCCGGCACCGACGGGCTCGCCGGCGAGGCGCTGCGGGTGGCCACCGCGGACGGGCTCAGCACCGCTGTGCTCGTAGTCGCGGCGGGGATCACCGCCACTGCGCTCGCCGCCCTGAACCTCCGCCCTGGCCCGAGAGGGGATGCAGAGCCGCCGTGCCCGCGCCGGCTGGGGGCGCCGGCGCGTGCGTAGCCCGGGCTCTCTCAGGTGTGCAGCCGATGCAGCCTGGGATCGCCGCTCACCTGGCGGCTGTGCTCGAGCAACGCCGGATAATCGCTGGCGATGCCCTGAAGAAGCGCCTCGACCGCGCCCTCGATCTCGATGTTGGTCGTGGGCGCGTGCCCAAACAGCACTCGATAGTGCACAAACGAGCCGATCAGATCCAGCACCAGGTCGAGATCGACGTCCTCGCGCAAGTCACCTCGTCCGTGGGCCCGCTCAAGCGTCTCTCTGACCGCCGTGCGCGGCGGGTCGAAGAGCGTGGTCATGAATGCGGCCCGAAGTTCGCGGTCCCCGGCGCAGTCGGCGAACAGCGGGCCGAGCACATCGGGCGGCATGCGCCGGAACGCAGCCACGAACACCTTCAGACACTCATCCAGATCGCACAGCGTGCAGCCGGTGTCCGGTGCCCGCGCCGCGCCAAGCCGTTGTTCGAGCGCGGCGAGCACCAGCCGCTGGCGGCTGGGCCAGCGACGGTAGATCGCCGGCTTCGTGGTTCCCGCTCGCCGCGCGATGTCTTCGATCGTGAGGCGGCCATAGCCGGACTCGTCGAGTGCGGCGAGCGTTGCGCTCAGGACCGCTGCGTCGATCTCAGGGTTTCGCGGCCTGCCGAGACGCTCGGCCGCGCCTGAGAGATGGCTGGAGGAGCGCACCCGTCCATCGTATCTCCCGCCGTTACGGACCGGAACGTAACAGGGGGTGCGCTTAGTCCAGCCAGCGGTTGCTCTTGAATCTGAGCGCTCGCTCCAGGGCGGCCGCCAGCGCGGCGAAGCCGAGCACGGTGCCGAGCGGGCCCCCGATGGCCAACGGCGGCTCGGCGCCGGTCAGTGAGATCAGCTCGGCCACGCCCGTGACGAGCGCAATTACGAGCACCACCCACGAGATCGCCCCGATCACGCGGCTGAGGCCGGGGTGCTCGCGCTCGAGCCGAAGACGCCATGCCTCGGGCGTCCCGTCGACCGGCGCCAGCAGCGTTGTCCGGCCGTCGACCACGAGATCGATTTGCCGCATGCCGAGTACGCCCATCGACGCCTTGATCGTCGCCCCTGCGCCCAGGTCGAAGGTCGCCGGCGACTTGCGCGTATCCACCAGCATCCCGTCGCGGTAGAGCTTCAGCTTCTGTCCGAAATCGAGGAAGTCGACATCGACCGTCCACGTATGTGCGTCGTGGCGCGCCTCGAACCTCCCGCGCGAGACGACGCTCCAGCCATCGAGTGGCTTCAGTTCAGACGTTTCGGGCCCGCCGCGGCCGAGTCCAGGTCTTCCTCGAGCGCATCCGGGTCGTAGGTCGCGTTCGAGGACGCGAACACGAGCAGGGCGACGAGCAGGCCCGGTAAGTGGCTCGTGACCAGCATGACGAGCGCTCCGCAGACACCTCCGGCAATCGCCGAGAACACGACGTAGCCCACGGGTACGTCGAGCACGCGCGCGGTCAGAACCGAGCAGCCGAACCATGCGACCGGCCCGGTGATCCAGCCGTAGTCCTCGAAGAAGTTCTCTCCGAGCGGCAGCGCGACAAGGATCGCGAACAGGACGCCGACGAACGCCGCCTGCACGATCAGGGACTTCCAGAAGAGCCGCGCTTCCACGGAGGCGGATACTAGACTCGGCCGCCGGGGCGGTTAGCTCAGCTGGTAGAGCGCCTGCCTTACAAGCAGGAGGTCGCCTGTTCGAGCCAGGCACCGCCCATCCTCACGAGTCCGCTTCCGAAGCGAAACCTCGGCACATTGGAGCACCAAGAGCGTCTCTCCAGCCGTGCTGTGGAAGCGTGGTGGAAGGCGCATCACGACCGCGGGGAGTGGCGACCCCTCCGGCGCTGCGACGGCGTCCCTCTGCGTCCCGTGTCCCGACAGCGCAGGCGTAGGGCTCGTCAAATGCTCGCTCGACCGAGCCAGGCGGGTAGCGCAGTCCCGCGCCCCTAACCACTCGCGGCGGGCAGCGATCTCGGGGGGCTTGTGTGTTATCTGCTCGTCGCAGGCAATTCGCGGGTACGCGGGATCGCAGTACGCAGAATTGGTCGCCGCTACGCCGTCCTTGGTACCCGGGAGGGCCGCAGGTCGGCGCCGGCAAGCCGGCAGGCATCGCAGAGGGGGGTTACGATCGCGGGGGGCGGGCCGGCAAGTGGAGGGAACGGTAATGGCCGAGGAAATTCAGATCGTAGGTACCGAATCAACGGCGAAGGTCCGCAACCCGCTGGGGGTCGTCGGGCTCAGCATCATCACGCTGGGCATCTACTTCATCTTCTGGTGGTACTTCATTAACCGGGAGATGCGCGACCTCGGCCGTGCCCGGAGCGTCGACCTTGGCCAGAACCCGGGCAACTCGGTGCTGGCGATCACGCTCGGTGCGCTGATCATCGTCCCCGCGATCGTGACGATGTGGACTACGAGTGCCCGCATCGAGAACGCTCAGGAGGCTGTCGGCTTGGAGCGGCGTGTGAGCGGCCCTGTGGTCTTCATCCTGCTGCTGCTGATCGGCCCGGTTGGCATCTGGTATGCGCAAAGCGAGCTCAACAAGGCGTGGGCTGCCCAGGGGGCAGGCGGTGCCGTGTCGTCGGCTCTGCCGGCGGCGCAGCCGAGCCCGGCGCCGATTGAGGGTCAGCCCACACCCGCGGAGTCGCTCCCAGAGGCGCCGGGCGAGCGGCCGGAGACGCCTCGCCAGGGGGAATAGCCCTCTGGAGGCAGAGTGAGACCGGGCAGTGCGGGAGCGCGGTACGTCCCGCCCAGCGCGCTTCGTCCGCAGCGTGGCCACAACGAGCGGCGCTCGCCGACGCGGTCACCTGCGCTGGAGGGGGGCGGTGAGCGCGGTTATGGTGGCGACTGAACCGCTAGAGCCCTAAGGAAGCCGGTGAGCGCAGACCCTATGGCGGTTGTCTCTGAGGATGGGACGCCGATCGCGGTGTGGCGAAGCGGCGAGGGTCCGCCGCTTGTGTTGATCCACGGCGCCGCGGCCGATCACAACCGCTGGGCGCCGGTGCTTCCGGCGCTGGAGGAGCGCTTCACCGTGTTCGCGATTGACCGTCGCGGGCGCGGGCGGAGCGGCGACGCGGCTGACTATGCGCTGGAGCGCGAGTACGAGGATGCAGTCGCGGTTGTCGAGTCGGCGGGTGAAGCGGTGAACGTGGTCGGGCACTCCTACGGCGGCATTTGCGCGCTCGAGGCGGCATTGCTGACCGACAGGATCCGCAAGCTCGTCCTATACGAGCCGCCGATGGGATACCTGAAGTCACCGCCGCATGTCGTCGACCGGCTCCACAAGCTGCTCGAGGAAGGAAGGCCCGACGAGCTGCTGGGTTACTTCATGCGGGAGGTCGCCGGGCTTCCGCCGGATCAGGTCGAGTTGCTGCGGTCCCTGCCGGCCTGGGAGGCGCGGCTCGACGCGGCCGACACAATTCCGCGGGAGGAGCGGGCGAGCAGGGAATACGTCTTCGATCCGGCTCGCTTCCGCGACCTCGACGTGCCAGCGCTATACCTCCAAGGCGGCGACAGCAGCGAACCTTTCAGGGCGGCCGGCGAGGCGCTGCGGGGGGCTCTGCCGGACTGCCGCGTCGCGGTCATGCCGGGGCAGCGACACGCCGCGATGGACACCGCCACCGACCTGTTCACAGCCGAGGTGCTGAGCTTCCTGGAGGCGCCGGACCGGGCGCTCTGAGCTTGGTCGCGCCGGCCCGGCGCGTTCTCGCGCAGACGCGACCACGTTCGTTCTGGACGACGGCGCAGGTGTCTCGTGCGAGATGCCCCGCGCTTTCGCAATGGGGTTAAGCAGGAGGTCGCCTGGCGAGCCAGGCACCGTCCATTTCCGGAGATCCGCTTCGGCGCGGAGTCGTCCGCGATAGCGGCGTCCAGCAGAGGCCTCGACAAGAAGCTGGATGTCTTCGGGGCACCGGGGCATCTCGGGGGTGCCTCTTGGACAGCGCCCCCGCCCTTCTCCGGCTTTCATGCGCGAGCCGGTCAGCGAGCGGGGCGTTCGTCGCGACTGCTTGCCGGGTGCTCGTCGGCTGCGAAGAGGCGCGTCTCGTGGGCTAGCACGACTGCCTGGACGCGGTCACGGAGGTTGAGCTTCTGGAGGATGTGCGTGATGTGCGTCTTGACCGTTGTGTCGCTGATGTAGAGCTCTTGGCCGATCTCTGCGTTGGAGAGGCCGCGCGCGATCAGTCGCAAGACGTCGAGCTCGCGTTCGGTCAGCTCGGCGAGCTCTTTGGGAGGCTCTGGGTGCGCGATGCGCGTGAAGTTCTCGATCACGCGTTTGGTGATCGCGGGCGAGAGCAGCGCCTCGCCGGCGGCGACGATCCGGATTGCGGCGAGCAGTTGTTCGGGCGGGTCGTCCTTGAGTACGAAGCCGCTGGCGCCGGCCCGAAGCGCCTCGTAGACGTACTCATCGAGGTCGAACGTAGTCAGGATCAGGATCCGGGCTGTCTCGTCGGCGGCGAGGATCCGCCGGGTCGCCTCGAGTCCGTCGAGCTCGGGCATGCGGATGTCCATCAGCACGACGGTGGGGTGGAAGCGGGCGGCCTTGTGGACGGCCTCGATCCCGTTGCTCGCTTCGGCGACGACTTCGATGTCGGGCTCGCCGGAGAGCAGCATGCGGAAGCCTGCGCGCACCATCGATTGGTCGTCGGCGACGAGGACGCGAATGCTCATCGCTGGTGGCGGTCGACGGGTAGGCGTGCGCTGAGGATGAAGCCACCCGCCGGTGCGGCTCCCGCGCTCATCTCGCCGCCGTAGATCTTGGCGCGTTCGCGGATGCCGACGAGGCCGTGGCCGTGGCCGTTGGTAACTGCGGGGCCCTTGCCGTCGTCGGCGACTTCGAGCTCGAGCTCGTCTGGCCGGTAGCGGACCGTCACGTCGGCGTGGCTGGCGTGGGCGTGCTTGAGCGCGTTCGTCAGGCCTTCTTGGACGATCCGGTAGGCGGAGAGGTCGATCGCGCGCGGAAGGGCATAGGGCTCGCCGTCCACGTGCAGTTGCACTGGAAGCCCGGCGTGGATGACGTCTTCCACAAGCGAGTCGAGGGCATCGAGGCCCGGCTGAGGGCCGAGCGCGACACGGTCGCCGTCGCTGCGCATCGCTCCGAGCAGGCGGCGCATCTCCGCGAGTGCCGTGCGCCCGGCTTGCTCAACGCGCCCGAGCGCTTCCCGGTCGTCCTCGAGGGTGCGCGGGAGCTTGTGTCGCACGGCGCCGACCTGGAGCACCATCACGCTCATGGCATGGGCGACGATGTCGTGGAGCTCGCGCGCGATCCGCGTGCGCTCCTCGGCCACCGCGACCCGTGCGGCCGCCTCTCGCTCGCGCTCGGCGAGCGTCGCGCGCATCTCCGCCGCCTCTCGATCGCGCTCGGCAAGGGTCGCGCGCATCTCGGCCGCCTCGGCCTGCTCGGCACGCTCACGCAGGGCGTAGCCGGCGACCCAGGCGACCACGAACCGGAAGGGAATGAAGATGAGGTCGCCGGCCGACTGTGGGCCAGGGATATTGGAGACCACGACCACGATGCATCCGAGCACGATGGCGAGGCCGATTCCCGCCTGCCTGTCGTCGCGCAGGTTTCCGAGCAGGAACGCGGTTGCCAACCCGACCACGCCGAGGCTGCCGATGAACGCGATCAGCACTCCGTCTACGAACGAGAGCGCGGCGGCCATGAGCCAATAGGCGACAGGGGCGGCAAAGGGAAAGCGTCGATGCGCCAGGAGCGGCAGTACGAGAACGGCCACCGCAGGCACCGAGAACCAGAGGCTCGTCTCCGGGGCGCTCGGCAAGTCGCGCCCGACCACCAGCTCGAGCATGCCGGCGATCGCCAGGACGGCGATCAGCAGTTCGAACCAGTACTCACGCGCGACGTACTGGATCCGGTTCATGAGTTGAACGTACTGCAGGCCCTCGAGTGCCGCCTCCGACCAAGGTAGGAGTCGAGATCAGCGGCTGGTAGGAGCCCGATTCCGACCTCACGCCGACGCGCTGACGGCGCCGCGCTCATAGCTTCGCGTCCATGTACTCCACCACCACCAAAGGAGAGGTCATGGAAGCCGCAACCCACAGAATCGCCACCCCCGCCCCCGCGACCACAAGCAGTGCGGATCGGTCTGCGCCACCCGCCGACGAGCGTGCCCTGCCCCAGCTGGGGCTCCGCGGCATCATCGCCGTCTGGGCCGCGGCCGCCGTGCCGATGGGATTGCTCGCGTGGGTGGCCGCACCGCTGCTCGCCGATCAAATGAGCGGCCCGGGCGCCCTGATCCGCGCCCTGATCATCACGCTGACCGCCGGGCTCGTCTGGCAGTTCGTGCTCGTGATGACGCTCGTCCGGCGTGAACAGGGGACGCTGCGGTGGCCCGTGTTGCGAGACGCGCTCTGGCTCCGCGCCCCGCGTGCTCCACGCACGGGACGACGCGGAGGCAAGCTGTGGCTCGTCGTTCTGCCACTGATCGTCGCTTCCGCCGTCGAGGGGCTCCTGGTCATCCCGGGACCCGCGGCCCGCGACTTCGCCGAGTTCCTCGGATCGGACGCTGGGGAGGGCCTGCTGGCAGGATCGTGGGGCTGGTTCGCCCTCATCGCGGCGCTGAGCGTCTTCAACACGGTGCTGGGCGAGGAGCTCCTCTTCCGCGGGTACCTGCTCCCGCGGATGAACGGGCGGTTCGGCCGGCGGGACTGGCTCGCAAACGGCGTGCTCTTCGCGGCCTATCACCTGCACACGCCGTGGGTCATCCCGACCACGCTGCTGGACACGTTCATCCTGTCGTATCCCTCAAAGCGCTACCGCAGTGCGCTCATCGGCATCGCCGTACACAGCGCACAGAGCATCGTCGTGCTCGGGCTCGTGCTCGCGTTGGTGCTCAAGGGCTGAGCAGCCGCACGCGGCCCGCTCGGCCGGGGTCGCTGGGGGAAGCAACGCCTCGAACGGGCCGCCGAATCGGCGGCCCGTTCCGTTGCACTACACGTCTTGTGGAGGACCACCCGTTGTGGCAGCGCCGAACACCGGATCTCCCGCGTGAGGAGGAGCAACGGCGAGGGCGACCCTCGATGCTGCCTCGGTGAACAAACGGGCGTCTCGGACTACGCCGCCCGGACGGTCCCGACGGACGAGGAGCCGAGCGGCGGCCCGAGCGTGACGAGACTTCCGCAATGCGCGAGAAGGGAGCCGTCCGCGGAAGGTGCGCCCAGACGCCTGAGTTGGACGACCGATGAAAGTCAAGGGCTCGCGGCGCGTTTTTGGGCACGAGTTTCGGGGTCGTATCGGTCGCGGGTGGTTGTCGGAGGGCCTTAGATCGGCTTCTGTGGCGTCGGGTTCGGCTGGGCGGTGGTCGGCCGGCACGATTGGGCCGTTTTTTGGGTGCGCGGGGTCGGCGCCGGCGGCTGCCGGCGTCTTGGTGGTCGGTCTGGTCGGTTGTAGGCTGCGCGGCGGGCGCGAGTCGAGGACGTGTCGAAGTGCAGACGTCAGGGGCTCGTGGTCTGCCGCGCGACGTTGCCCTTCGAGGGCCTTGTTATGCGCGCCCCGGTGTCACGCTCGCGCCCTCTCTCTCGGCCCCGCTGGCTCGGTCTTCCGCGGCCTGGCTGCTTGCCAGTCCGAGACCATGCGCGTGTAGGAGGTCTCGGCCTGTTGGGCGAGTTCGCGCTCGGCCTGGCGCATCCGCTGGCGGGTGGCCCAGGTTCCGGTGCGCTTGCCCCGCAGCGTCGGGGCGCCGGCGCGGATCTCGAGCAGGCGCAGCTTCTTGGCGGTCAGCGAGGGCTGCTGGTGGGCGTAGTCCTCGCCGCGGGTGAGCAGGCACCAGAACAGCACCGCCAGCTTGCGCGCCACCGCGACGACGGCTTTGCCGTGGCCGCGGCGGGCGCGGATCCGCTCGTAGAAGGCGTGCAGCGGGCCGGGCTGCTGGACGACCGACCAGGCCGCCTCGACCAGCACCCAGCGCGCGGACGCCGACCCCCGCTTGGAGATCCGGCCCGAGCGGGCCGGCTCTGTGCCGGACTGGCGCACCCTCGGGTCGAGCCCAAGATAGGCGACCAGCTGCCGCGCGCTGCGGAACCGGCGGATGTCGCCGATCGCGGCCAGAAACGTCGCCGCGCAGATCACGTTGACGCCGGGCACGGTCATCAGCCGCCGCGCCTGTGCCGAGCGCAGCGCCTCGCCGGCGATCAGCCGCTCGACCGCGGCGATCTCCTGGTCGAGGAACTCGACGTGGCGCAGCGCGCTGTCGACGGTCTCTGCCTCCTCGACCGGTAGCTCGAGCTCTGACAGCCACTTGCGTCCCTTGACCCCGAACAGGTCCGACACCGGCGGCTTGCCCTGCAAGCGGCGCATCAGCACCGCGTGGACCTCGTTCTTGGAGCGCGACCGCGAGCGCACCAGCTGCTCCCGCCGCGCCAGCCGGCGGCGCATCACCCGACAGGCCGCGTCGGGCATCCAGACCGCATCCAGCTCGCCCGCCGCCAACAGCCTCGCCAGCGTGCGCGCGTCGAGCCGGTCGGTCTTCGCCCGCGCCTGGCGGATGCCCGTGTCGTCAGGACTCACCACGACCACCCCGAGCACGTGCGGCTCGACGATCCTGGCGATCTCCCAGGCGCCGCCGCTCACTTCCAAGGCAACCCGATCCTCGGCCCCGAGGCTGCGGGCGAACAGCGCCAGCACCTCCGGCGACGTCTCGATCCGCCCCGCCGACTGCACCACCCCCGCCTCGCAGATGGCGACCTCGCAGAAATCGCGGTGCACGTCCAACCCGATCGCTCTACCGACCGACCTGCTCACGACAACCTCCTCGCGTCGATCAACGGGGGAGAACCAGCGGGCGAACGACAACGACCGATACGTGCTCGCGGCACAACCCGGGCAAGTCGCAGGGGCGGCCTAAAGGAGGAAGCTCGCGCTCGAAGCGCATCGTCCAAAACGGCCTGCCCGACTGCGTTCTCCCAGAAAGCCCCTGTCCCGGATCACCCGAACCTAGGGTCAGAACCGGACAGCAACCCTCCGAAGATGATTTTCATGCCCCGAGGAGGAGGCGTCCGCGGGCGCGCGATCGGCCCGCTCGCCGCTCCTGGATCCGTCGACAAGCAGCACTGCTCATCCTCGCGCTCGCTCTTCGTCCGAGCGGGCACCTCGCCGGCGTCAATGCAGACGTGGGCAGGAGGTAGGCCAATTACGTGGAGCAGTCCGGCTGGGCGGCGGCAACTGCCTGCGGGCAGCGGTGACGGGTCGGTCTATCGCCGGATTCCAAACGGCGCCTCGACAGACACCGAGACGTTCCCGGCCCTGTCCGTCGCGCCTGCCACCAGCCGGTACTTGCCCGGCCGCAGCCTCTTGCCTGTGAGGCGGCCGGTGAACCTGCAGCTGTTCGCTCCCCGTAGCGCACGATGTGTGAACGACCCGCGCATCTGTACGTAGCGTGTGCAGGGCCGGGCCCGGCGGTTGCGGTGCGTGGGTGCGACGCACTTCTTGCCGACCCGACGACCCGCGGTGGCCCGCTTGACTCGGAAGGTGGTCAACGCTGGCTCGCTCAACCGGAAGGAGACCCTCGCACCGGCGGCCGCAGCGACGCTGCCTCCTCGGCGCGCGGCGACGAAGCTGTGTGGGCTCAGCGTCAACCGCCGAACTATCGGCGCGGCGAGGTCGGGTGCGGGCGGCGGCCCCGGACCGAGCGCGCCGAGCGCCTTTCCAAACGCCTCAGCGATTACCGCCTGACCCCGGCTGTTGGGATGGATGCTGTCCCCCATGAGCGCCTGTCCCCCCATCTTGAAGGCCGGGTAGACGTCGGCGACGAGCGCCCCGCGAGACGCCGAGATGCAGACGATCCGATCGTTCAGCCCCAGCCGCGGGTCGCCGCTCGGGGCGCAGTCGAGCCCGAGGTCCGTGCCCAGCAGGCCGCGATCGAAGCTCTGCTCCTGGGTGGTTCCGGTGCCGCTCGCCGGGTTGTAATACGTCATCGCGACGAGCGACTCCGTGCCCGGATCGCGAGCAAGCGCGGCCTGCAGGTCGGCAAGCGTGGCGTCGAAGTTCGCCGCGAACGGGCAGCTCGATAGATGCCACGACGGAGACGTGCCGCCGCACAGGTACCGATCGTTGCCGCCGATGCCGATCGTCACGACCTTCGTGTCGGAGGGCAGATCGATGTCGGCGATCGCGGTCGCCAGCTGGCCATTGGTCCGCAGCGTGGTGCTGTCCGCACCACCCACCGCGCGGTTGTAGAGCGTGTCGAGACCGCCGCCCTCCGACGTGCGGAGAACTTCGAAGAGAATCGACACGTAGCTGTCCGACGGCGCGGCCACTGAGTCGCCGAGCGCCACGTAGGTCCCACCGGCCTGCGCCGTGGACGAGGCCACGGCGCCTGCTGCGATCCACCCCGCCAGTGCGCAAGCGAGAAGCCGCAACGTCCTTGCATTTCTCATCGTGCACCTCCAAGGACGCCGGCGCGACGGCTAGGAGCCCTGGACCGGCACCTCAGGACGCCACACGGCTTCCCTGACGAACCTACACGGCTGCGCGAGCGACGCTACTCGGCTGCGCACGTGATGTCGTCGCGGTTGGGGTCTCGAGACAGCGGATGATCTCCGACGGCGTCCAGAACGGGCAAGCTTCCGAGGCTGCTGCCGCGGACGAGAGGGAGGTGCCTGCCGGCGCTGGATCGACCCGCTCGCCGCTCCTGCTTCTCTCCTGGAGCAAGCGTCTCGCCGCAACTGGTTACGTCGGGAGCAGCACTGCCAGATCGCGCGCCTGCCCCCCGTCGTGCGACCTCGCGCCGCACGACGACCAGCAGGCGTCCCGGCCGCCGCCCGAGGCGCCGGCGCAATGGCGCCGGGAGCGATACCGCGCGCCGGGGCGGATGCGCGAGTGCGGGGTGGCACTCCCCGCGGCCGATAACCACCCACGCTCCCCGCGGACTGTGCGCCGTCGGCCCACCCAGGTGGTACTGGAGTTTGGCGGGGTGCGGAGTGCTATGGCTCGTCCAGCGGCGGGGCGCGAGACTAGGCTGTCGGGGTGGCGTACGACCTTCGGCGGCTGCAAGCGATTGAACAGGGCCAGGCGGAGATCTCCGACCGCGACGCCGTCGTCGTGCTGGCAGCCGGGATTATCGAGACGATGGTGCGTGGCCACCCCAAGCCGTCCCCCATGATGGAGGAGCGCTACAGCAACCAGCTGCGCACCCTGTTCGAGGTCATGCGCCGGCTCAGCGTCGATGCCAAACTACCTACCAGCCTGCGGCGTTGGGAGGCGTCCCAGCCCGACAACGTCCCGAAGTTGACGATCCGCCGGTTCGCCGAGCGGGTATTCGAGCCGCTCCTCGACGGCCTGGACGGCATCGACGGGGACGAAGATGGGCGTGCGCGCCTACAACGGTGACGTCCGGCACCTCGACGAAGAGCGATCGCTCTGGCAGGTCGGTACAGCTCGCCGCACTCGAGCCTGACCTACCGCCCAGCGAGGGTAGCCGGTACTGTGGCGAACGGGCACGGGTGCCGGTGGCTGGACGAGTCGGCATGAATCGACGCGCATCGGCTCGCCCCTGTCGCCAGCGGTGCAGGCCGAAAGCGACGCCGTTCTGCGTCGCTGACGTGGCCCTCAACGTGATGCTGCCGCGCCCAGTGGCGTCCTCTCAGGCAGCGGTAGAGCGCGTCGCGTAGCGCCTTCTCGCGCGGGTCATCGTTGAGGCGGAAGCCGAGACGGTTCATCACGTAGGCGAACGCTACGCTGCGGTCAGGGTCGGCGAAGGCGAACGAGCCGCCGGCGCCCGGATGCCCGTCGCGGGCAGTCCCGATCGCGCCACCCGCCGGAAACAACGAACAGCCCGAAAGGCGCGGAAGCGCTCTGCAGCCGTGCTGGGGCGATCGGGTCCGCGCTCAAGCGACCGGAGCGCGGGGAACACCCAGCCCAGCTCCGTGAGGTCCTCGCCGGCGAGCCGCTGGAAGACGTGCGGGTCCAACGACTCGAGGTACTCGTCGACGGCGTCCACGACGAGCCCGAACGGAAGCTCGCGCTCGAACTCGGCCGCGTTGCCGTGTAGCGCGAGGCAGCCCCGCTCTCCGGCCCGGGCGAGGAGCTCGGCCAGCAGGCGCGTCTTGCCGATTCCCGGCTCGCCCGTGACGAACAGGAGGCGCGCCTCGCCCGCACACGTCCCCACGAGCAGCTGCTTGATCAGCTCCACTTCGCGCTCACGGCCCTACGAAGGGCCGGGCCATTTCGGTCACAGGCGAGTCGTCTCGGCGAGCATAACCGGATCGGCCCGGCGGATGGCGGCGATTCAGGGGATTCCCCTGATGTCAAGCCGCGATCGCCGGGGGATGCTGGGCGGGATGCCGCACTTCCTGCTGGAGCACAGTCACACCGCTGCCGAATGCGGCGCTGTGTTCGCGGCCTTCAACGCCTTCGATAGCCCGCTGCGCCACCAGTCGACGACCGCCTCGTGCCACTACGGCGGCCACCGGATCTGGTGGGAGTTGGACGCCGCGACGGAGGACGACGCGCTCGCGCGGCTGCCCCACTACGTCGCCGAGCGCACGACCGCGACCCGCGTGCGCCCGACCGACATCCCCTGAGGAAGCCATCGGTGAATCTCAGGGGTTTCCCCCGATGACAGCGGGCGCCCCGAGGTGGAGGCTCGCTCCCACTGCCGCGACCGCGACCTTGGAGACACCGTGAACAAGTCCCGCATCATTCAGCGCGAGCCGAAACCGGTGCAGCCCGACACCTCGGGAAACGGCGCGCCGCCGCTACCGCCGGCTCCTGCCCACAACCTGGCGGCCCGTATGGCCTGCTGGAGCGGCCGGCACCGCAAGAAGGCCATCCTCGGCTGGTTTGCGTTCGTGCTCGTGACCTTCTACGTCGGCACGAACGTGGTCGTCCAGAAGGACATCTCCGACGTCGACCAGTTCTCGGGTGAGTCGCGCGAAGCCGAGCAGGCGCTCGATGACGCCGGCATGAGGCCGACCGAGGAGGTCGTCTTCGTTCAGAGCGACCAGCTCACGGTCGAGGATCGCGCGTTCCAGGCGGCCGTCGAGGACGTGACCGGCCGCCTCTCACAGATCCGCTACGTCGAGAACGTGGAGTCGCCGCTCACCGGTGACGGTGAGGTCTCGGCCGACGGCCACGCCGCACTGGTGAACTTCGAGATCGCCGGTGATTCGACGGAGACGAAGGATCGGGTCGATCCCACCCTCGCCGCCACCGCGGCCGTTCAGGCCGATCACCCGGACCTGGCGATCGAGCAGTTCGGTGGCGCCAGCGCCAACGAGGCCATCAACGAGGTCATCAACGACGACCTCGGGAAGGCCGGGATGCTGTCCATCCCGGTCACTCTGATCATCCTCGTCTTCACATTCGGGACGCTCGTGGCGGCTGGTCTGCCGCTGCTGATCGGCCTCACGTCCGTGATGGCGGCCCTGGGCATGGTGGCGATCACGAGCTACCTCGTCCCGGCCGACAGCAATCTCCCCGCTGTCGTCCTGCTGATCGGGTTGGCCGTGGGCGTGGACTACTCGCTCTTCTACCTCCGGCGTGAGCGTGAGGAGCGTGCCGCCGGGCGGAGCGAGCAAGCCTCGCTCGTGGCCGCCGCCGCCACCTCTGGGCGGGCCGTGCTGATCTCCGGGGTGACCGTGATCGTCGCGATGGCCGGCATGTTCATCAGCGGCGACCCGTCGTTCATCTCGTTCGCGATGGGCACGATCCTCGTCGTCGCGATCGCCGTGTTCGCCTCGCTGACGATCCTCCCCGCGATGCTGTCGTGGCTCGGCGACCGGGTCGAGCGGGGACGCGTGCCCCTGATCGGCCGGCGCCGGCCGGCGGGCGAGTCGCGCTTCTGGACGGCGCTGACCGGCCGCGTGATGCGCCGCCCCGCCCTGGCGATCCTCCTCGCTGGCGGCCTCCTGGTGGCCCTGGCGATCCCCGCCCTCCAGATGAAGAGCGTCACCAGCGGGGTCGACGACTTCCCGCAGGACGTCCCGGTGATCCAGACCTACAACACGGTCAAGGAGGCCTTCCCGACCGAGGGCGTGACGGCGACCGTGGTGGTCGAGGCCGACGACGTGCGCTCCGGTCCCGCCGCCGCCGGCCTCGAGGAGCTGCTCGTCGCGGTCGAGCGCTCGGATGCGTTCCGGTCCGGGACGGAGGTGCTCTACAGCGAGGACGGGACGGTCGCCCAGATCAACATCCCGACCGACGGCGACGGGACCGACGCCGCGTCCACGGACGCCCTCTACGACCTGCGGGACGAGATCATCCCGGCCACGGTCGGAGGCGTCGAGGGCACGACCGTCAACGTGACCGGCGACGCCGCCGACTCGGAGGACTTCGCGAACGCCCTGACGAGCAGGCTGCCGCTGATCTTCGCCTTCGTGTTCGCACTGGCGTTCGTGCTGCTGCTTGTCACGTTCCGCTCGATCGTGATCCCGATCAAGGCGATCGTCCTGAACCTGCTCTCGGTCGGGGCCGCCTACGGCGTGCTCGTGCTCGTCTTCCAGAACGGAAACCTGGAGTCGCTGCTCGGCTTCACCTCGAACGGCGGGGTCACGAACTGGCTGCCGCTCTTCCTGTTCGTGGTCCTGTTCGGGCTGTCGATGGACTACCACGTGTTCATCCTGTCGCGGGTCAAGGAGCTGTACGACCGCGGGATGCCGACCGAAGAGGCCGTCAGCCGAGGGATCTCCACGACCGCCGGGACCGTGACCAGTGCGGCGCTCGTCATGGTCGGCGTGTTCTCGGTCTTCGTGACCCTGTCGTTCATCGACTTCAAGGAACTCGGGCTCGGGCTGGCCGTGGCGGTCCTGATCGACGCCACGATCATCCGCGGCATCCTGCTGCCGGCCTCGATGAAGGTGCTCGGCGACTGGAACTGGTATCTGCCGAGCTGGCTCGAATGGCTCCCCCACGTCACCTCCGAAGGCGAGACGGGGCCGCCCGGCGCGCCCGAAGAGCCCCCTGGGCCCGACGAGCCCGAGGGCGCCGAGGAGCCGCAGCCGGTCCCCACTCCGGCACCGTCGTAGCCATGACGGTCGCGGCCACGGATCACGCGGCCTCAGGTCACGCCGACACCGGCGAGCGGCGAGTGACCCGCTTCTCCGACAACACCCTCCGAGAGGAACAGCGATGAACACGCCTACCGCCCACAGCGAGCCGGCAACCGTACAACTCCACGCCCCGACCTCCAACGGCGCACCCGCAGCCCAGCGCCGGCTCTTCGGCCCCCGAGAGCTCGCCTTCATCATCGGCATTCCGGCGGCCTGGGGGATCCTGCTCCTCTTTCACCCTATTGGTGGCGACTCGTTCTACTCGAACATCGACGGCAACATCACCGCCTGGCTCACGGTTCACCTCGGGATGGGGATCTTCGTTCCGCTGTTTGCAGGCGTCGTCTATCTGCTCCTGCGGGGTGTGAAGAGCACGGCCGCCACGGTCAGCAGGATCGGGCTCGCGGCATTCGCGGTTTTCTACGCGGCCTGGGAGCTCGTGCTCGGTGTCGGGACGGGCATCCTCACCGATGAGGTCAATGCGCTACCCGAGGCGCAGCAGGCGGTGGGAGCGGACCTCGTCGAGTCGTATGCGGAGAGCGGGGTCATCGTGGTCCTCTCGGCCCTCGGCAGCATCGGCCTGGCTGTGGCGCTGATCGGAGCGGCGGTCGCCCTTCGCGGTGCATACGGGCTTGGCTGGGCTCCGCTCGTGCTGATAGTGCTCTCGCTGCCATTGATCGCGCTCCACGAGCCGCCGTTCGGCCCCGTGGGGCTCACCATGTTCATCGCCGCGGTCCTGCTACTGATACGCCAGCAAGCAGCTGCGCCAGCGCGGAGTGCACCGCCTGTCGATCAGCCGGTTGCCCCCAGGCCGGCCTAACCGAAAGGCAGTACGTCGCTGCTACGCGTTCGCGCGACGAGCGGGGCGTGTCGGATGATCGGCTCCCATGCCGTTTCATGGTTGTGTGGAGAAGGCAGCGGCCCGCCGTTCTCCGCAATCCGCGGTTGGCGAGGCTGGCCAGCTGAGTCCTGAGAGATGCGCGCGCCATCGGGCGAACTCGTGGAGGGCAGGCCTCTGGTCACCGTTCCCGTTGCCGAGTCGCGGGCCGCACCCGGCGGACTGGCAGAGTTCGATCGACATCGTCTTGTGGCGGTTCGCCGAGTACCACGACCTGCAGGGCATTCGGCCGCCGCGCGGTGACCGAGCGGGCCGAGGGCACCTCATGAAACGCACTCGGTGGACGAGACGGCCGCCTTCGGCGTGCTGGGCGACCACCCCGCGCGAGCAACCGCAAGCTGGTCGACATCGCGGCCGCGGTGGTCGACGGCCACCCCTTGCTACCGAAGCAACACCGTCCTCCCAAGGAGTGAGGTCTGCACGCGGCGACCAGGGCTCAGCCGTGACGACCCAGGCGCCTAGGCGACGCACTGAAGGGGCACATGGAGGGCGTCGTCAGGGGTGGCCGCCGGCCGCGTCCGACTCCGTGTGCACCTCCGCCTCCCCTCCTGCATCCGTGGTGTTGCGAGTGTCTCGCAAGTCGACCATCCGACGACGGTATCGACGATGAGGAGGCGTCTGCGGGCGCGCGATCGGCTCTCGCGCCGCTCCCGCTCCCGTCGACAAGCAGCACTGTCGACCCGTGCTGCTGCTCGTCGTCCGCAGCGACTA
>CAVWSN010000014.1:0-58001 GCA_963757815.1 uncultured Thermoleophilaceae bacterium
GGATGAGACCACCCTGGATCCAATAGGGCCGACCCAGCGGGCGCCGTGTGGCGGCGTCGTAGACGGTGACGGCGCCGCGCTCGTCGCCGATGGCCATCAACCTGCCATCCCGGCTGATGGCGGACGCGTACATTGGCCGGCCGCGGTCCACGACGCCGATCGCCGCCGGCGTGCGGAGGAGCACGGACAGCAGGTTGCCGCGCGTGGCGGAAGACTCGTCGACCTCCACCGCCGCGCGCTGCAGGAGGAGTGCACTGATCGAGACGCTCCTCGCTGAGGGCATCTACGCTCAGCCGCTGAGCGTCGGCGACCGAGCCGCATCGCGGGCCTCGCCGCGCTGGTTGAGGGCCACGACGCCGGCCACGAGCGAGAGGGCCAGCAGGGCGGCGAGGCCGGCCAGCAGGGCTCGCAGGCGGCGGTTCGTCCGGCGCTGGTGCTCGGCCTCTTGCTCGGCCTCGGCGCGGCTCTCGTCGATGAACTCGCGCTCGAGCTCGTTGAGGTCACTCCCGTGACCGGCGGCCCAGTCGAGCGCCGCGGCGAGTCGCGCGCCCCGGTAGAGCTCGCCCCGGTCGCGGCCCCCGGCCTCCCAGTCGCGCGCGGCGTGGATCAGGTGCTGGTGGAGCCGGCGCCCCTCGGCGTCGTCCTCGAGCCATGCCCGCAGGCGCGGCCACTCGCGCAGCAGTGCCTCGTGCGCGACCTCGAGCGTTCCCTCATCCGCGGTTACGAGCCGGCTGTCCGTGAGAGCGGCGAGCGCGGCCGCGGCATGCTCGTCGCGGCCGGGCTCGAGCTCGTCGAGCGGCACGCGACGGCGCACGAACGCGGTCTCCTCCTCCCCGGCGTCGGCCAGCCGCAGCAGGATGCGCCTGGCAGCGGTGCGCTCTGGCTCGGACAGCCGCGCGTAGGTGGCCTCGGCGAGGCGACCCACCGCGCCGCGCACACCGCCGGTGCGCTCGTAGGCGGCGCGGCGCATGACGTGACCGTCGCGCTCGCGCCACTGCTCGAGCAGGGCGGCGGACAGCAGCGGCAGGCCGCCGGGCTCGTCGAGCACGTCGACGATCAGCGCGTCCGTGAGCGACGGCTCGACCCGCAGCCCGGCCCGGCGCGCGGGCTCGACGATCGCCCTGCGCAGCTCGTCGCGTCGCATCGGGCCGACCAGCACCTGGTTTGCCCCGACGAGCCGGGCGAGCCGGTCGTATCTCGCGCAGCGCCCGTAGAAGTCGGCGCGCATCGCGACCACCACCTGGACGCGCTGATCGCGGTCCTCTGTCAGCGCCACGAGCTCGTCGATGAAGTCCGTCCGCTCGTCCTCGTCACGGCAGACCGTGAACAGCTCCTCGAACTGATCGACCACGAGCACGGTCCGCCCGCCGCCCTCCGGCAGCGCCCCCTCGAGCTCCGCCAACGGATGTGCGCCGGGACGCATCAGGGCCTGAGACCAACCATCGGAGCCCGGGAGCACCCCGCTCGCGAGCGCCGGCAGCAGCCCCGCCCGCACCACCGAGGACTTTCCGCTCCCCGACGGTCCTACCACGGCAAGGAGGGGCGAGCCCACGAGCCGTGCGACCAGCTCGGCCACAAGCCGCTCGCGACCGAAGAAGTACTCCGCGTGAGCGGCATCGAAGGTGGCGAGGCCGAGGAAGGGGCAGACGGCCGGAAGCGGCGCGCCGTCCTCCTCGCCGCGGTAGAGCCGGCCGCGCTCGTCGATCGTCCCGAGGGCCAGCAAATCGCCGGAGAGATCGGCCTCGGCGGCGCGCAGCTCGCCGCGCTCGGCGGCGGCGCGGCCGGCGCTCGCTCCGGCCACCCGCGAGGCCTGCGCCCGCGCCCACTCGGCGGCCGCGCGGTGCACCGCGATAGGGACGCCATGGCTCTCCGAGGCGAGCGCCTGGGTCGGGAGCGGCTCGCCGCCCGCGGGCAGGTAGAGGCGCGCTATCTCCGCGATGGCCTCGTCGCCGAGCGGGCCGAGCTCGAGCGACCGCACCGCCCGAGCCGCGAATGCGGTGGGTGGCTGCGGGCCAGTGTGCAGGACGAGGAGGAGCAGCCGTCGCCCCCGGCTCTCGCCACCGATGGCGCCGGCGCGATCGAGCAGCTCGGGACCCGCATCGTCGGCGTCGTCGACTACGACGAGCGCCGGGCGCTCCCTCTGCTCCACGCGCCGCATCGCCGCGAGGGCGTCAGCGGGAGATGTGGTCGCGCCCGTGTAGACGAGCGACATCCGCCGCCGCACCGCCTCCCGAGCCAGCTCGGCAGCCAAGCGCGTCTTCCCGATGCCGTGGGGGCCGGACACGAGCACCACGCCGCCACGTCCCTCGCACGCATCCGCCAGCAGCGCGACCAATTGGGCCAGCTCCCGGTCCCGGCCCGCCAGCACCGGCGGAGCCGGCATCGAGCGCCGCCGGCAGCTCTTCCGGGCCGGGCGGCGCATCGAGCGCGGGGTCCTGCGCAAGGATGGCTTCCTGCAGCGCTCGCAGCTCCGCGCCAGGCTCGACGCCGATCTCCTCGACCAGTGTGCGGCGTGCAGAGCGGAATGCCTCGAGCGCCTCCGCTTGGCGTCCGCAGCGGTAGAGGGCGAGCATCAGCTGGCCTTGCAGCCCCTCCCGGAGGGGCTCCTGGGCGACGGCAGCCTCGAGCTCGGAGACCAGATCCGCGTGCCGGCCCAGCGCCAGCTCCGCATCGACCCGTTCCTCGAAGGCGGCCCAGCGCCTCTCCTCCAACCGGGCGATCTCCGGCTGAGCGAACTGCTCGTAGGCGAGATCGGAGAGCGCCGGGCCTCGCCACAGCTCGAGCGCTCTCCGGAACGCCTCGGCCGCCTGCTGCGGATCGCCCTCCAGCTCGGTCCGGCCCCGCGCGACGAGCTCCTCGAAGCGGTCGACGTCGCGCTCGCCCGGCCCGATGTTCAGCCGGTAGGCGCTGCCCTGGGTCTCGATGCGGCCGTTGCGACCAAGCGCCTGGCGCAAGGCCGACACCTGGTTGTGGAGCATCTTCTGTGCCGTGGGCGGCGGCGACTCGCCCCAGAGCTCCTCCACGAGCCGCTCGCTCGGCACCAGCTCATTGGCCCGAAGGATCAGGAGGGCCAGCAGGGCGCGCTGTCGCCCCGTGCCAATCGAAACCGCGAGGCCGCCGTCGCCAACGACCTCGAGTGGGCCAAGCACGCGAAAATCCAAACCTGGGGCAACCGTAACACCGGCTTCCGGGCCGCGCCAGGCCGCTCAGCTGGAGACGACGGGGGCCCGAGACTCCCCACCAGCGCGCCCGCGGGTCCGGGCAAGGAGGATGCCGCCCAGCAGAAGCGCCATCAGGCCGACCGCGACGCCGACCACGATGCCGAACTCGCTCCCGTCCGTACCCGTCGACTCGGTGTAGCCCGCGAAGCGGCCCGGAGACGACGTGCTGACGGCCGCCTGGGCGGTCGTCGCCATCGCAAGCGCCACACCCAGCGCCGCGCTGAGGCTCATGAGGATCCTGTTGATCGTGCGGCTCATTCCCGACTCCTTTCCGGGCTCCGTCGCCCAGACGTTGCTTGACGGTTCGAGAGTCGCCTGAAGCGCTGGAGCGACGCTTGAGATCCGCTGGCGGGGTCAGTTGTTGAGCGAGTGCGCGGCGGTGAAGTAGCTCGCGTAGCCGTAGTCGCCGCCGAGCGCCACGATCTGGTTCCTGGCCGCGTCGAGGGTCGTCTTGTAGGTCGACCCGCCGTGGCGCAAGTCCGCCCTGCGCTGCCGCGTGGCGACGTAGCCGATCAGCCGGTTGTGGATGCGCCCTGCTCGGTAGTCACCGGCCACGCCGTGCCGGCCGCCGACATTGAACTCGCGCACCTGCCGGAGCTGCTTCTCGAAGGTCGCGCAGGAGCCGAACGAGTAGGCGGCTGCGACGAACCCGAAGCGGCCCCTGGAGCGCCTCAACCCCCGCGGCGAGCACCGGGTCGGCGGGCGGCGGGCTCAGGCGCCGCAGAAAACGCTCGAAGAGGGGCGCGTAGACCTCGGCCGACCCGCTGCGCGCGGCCACCTCGCTCAGGTTCCGCCAGAGGATGCGGGCGCCGCGGGCATACGCCTCGCGCTGCGAGCGATCCCCCACCGAGCGGATGCGCCGCCAGCCCGGCCCGGCCGTGCGGCACGCGTTCATCGCGCGCTCGGCCGCACGGTCACGGGCGCTCGCGCGCGCCTTCGCGTTCTGCTTGGCCCTGGCCAGCTCGATCACCGCCGAATGGATGCGCGCCACGTCCCCTGGGAGCTGCGCGCGCGCCGGCACGGGCAGCATGAGCAGCCCGCACAGGGCAGCAAGCAGGGCGAGCCTGAGCACCGCCTGAGCATAGGATGGCGCGGCGATGGAGCGCACGGACGGCGATGCTGTTCAAGCAGGAGACCCTGCGCCGCATCCAGGCCGGTGAGGTCACGCTCGCCTTCCGGCGCTGGCGCCGGCCGACGGTCAAGGCGGGCGGGACGCTTCGAACCCGCGCCGGGGTGCTGGCCATCGAGTCGGTCGAGCGGGTCGGCGAGGAGGCGATCAGCGACGCCGACGCGCGCAGGGCCGGCGCCCGGGACCGGCGCGCGCTCCTGGCGAGCCTGCGCGCCGACGGCACCCTCTACAGGATCGCGTTCCGGCTGGAGGGTCCGGATCCGCGCGTGGCCCTCCGTGAGCGGGCCGAGCTGGACGCAGGAGAGCGGGCCGAGATCGACGCGCGGCTGGCGCGCTTCGACGCCGCGAGCCGCCACGGGCCCTGGACCCGCCGGGTGCTCGAGCTGATCGCCGAGCGACCCGCGACCCTGGCCGCCGACCTGGCCGCGGAGCTCGGCCGCGAAAAGGCTCCCTTCAAGGCGGATGTGCGCAAGCTCAAGGAGCTCGGGCTCACCGAGAGCCTCGAGAAGGGCTACCGGCTCTCGCCGCGCGGGCGCTCGTACCTGGAGGGATAGCCCGTGGCCACTCACGACCAGATCGTGGAAGCGAACCGGGCCACCTTCGCCGCCTGGAACGCGCACGACCCGGACGCGGTGGCGGCGATCTTCGCTCCGGATGCCGTGATCCGCGACGTCGGCTCGCCGGACGTGCTGCGCGGTCGGGAGGCGATCCGCGCCCGCGCCGCCGACCTGCTGGCGGCCTTCCCCGACTTTCACCTGCGTCAGCTCGACCTGGTCGTGGGTGAGGACGCGAACGCGGATCGCTGGGAGGCCACCGGCACCCACAGCGGCCCCTTCCTCGGAATGGAGGCCACGGGCCACCGCATCCGGGTCGAGGGCGCCACCTTCAGCCGCTTCGACGCCGACGGCCTCGTGGTAGACGACGTCAACTTCTGGGATGTGGGAGCGCTGCTCGCCCAGCTTGGCGGCGAGCAGCCCGCGCCCTAGCCGCCCTACGGATAGAGCGGCGTGCGCAGGTAGCGGTCGCGCACCACCCAGAAGGCGGGCTTGCGCTCGCCCTCGTAGCCGATCAGGCCCTTGTGGTGGCGGGTGTTCGGCTCGTACTCGGGCGGGCGCTTGCCGGCGCCACCGGTCCATCCCGGATAGATCTCGAACTCGCGCAGCGTCCAGTAGATCGCGCCCGACAGCACCGGCGAGCGGTCGATCACGTCGAGCGTCCGGTTCGCGTGGAAGGCCTGGAAGGGATAGCCCCCCTTGACGTCGAGCGCCGCGGTGGCCAGCTCGGGCCGGGCCTCCGCGCCCCACTCGGTCATCACGATGGCGTGTCGCGGGTAGTGGTCGCGCAGCTCCTGGATATAGAGGTCGAGCAGGGTGAAGTCCTCGACCCAGAGGTACCAGCCGAAGTACTGGTTGAGGCCGATCATGTCGAACTCGTGGTAGGTGAACTGCTCGGCGAAGCCCGGGCGCCCCTTGATGTCGACCGAGATCGGCAGCGTGGGATCGATGTCGCGCGCCAGCGCCTGCGCCCGGAGGAGGAAGCTGCGCGTGCCCGGCTTCGCGTCCGGCGTGAAGCTCAGCTCGTTGGCCACAGAGTGCGTTAGCACCGAGGGGTGGGAGCGGGCGGCGGTGACTGTGCGGCGGACCGTGAGCAGGGCCCGGTCGCGCTCCTTGCGCTGCCACAGGAGCTGTGCGCCGTGGTCGCGTTGCCAGATCGGCGCCTGATTCCAGACCATGATCCCCGCGCGGTCCAGACGCGCCAGGAGGCGGTCGTTCAGCAGGTAGTGGGCGCGCGTGATGTTGGCGCCGAGCTCCTTCAGGTCGGCGACGATGCGGTCCATGTCGGCGCCGCTGAGCGCCGCGCCGGAGCCGGGCATGTCCTCGTGGATCGAGGCGCCGCGCAGCTGGATGCGCCGGTTGTTGAGATGGAGGTGCCCGCCCTTGATCTCGACCGAGCGCAGCCCGATCCGGCGCCGCTCGACCTGGACGGCCTGGCCGCGCTCGCGCAGCGTGAGCCTGGCCGTGTAGAGGTTCGGGGCGTCCGGCGACCACAGCTGCGGCGCCGGCACGGGCATCGACAGCTGGACGCGCTCGCGCTTCGTGCGCTGGGCGGGCAGCTTGAAGGTCCTGCTGGTGCGCCGCCCTCCCGGCGCCCGGAGCTCGACGTCGAGCGTGGGCGTGATCTTGCGCGGGCCGCGGCGCTCGAGCTCGCCGTCGAGGAGCAGCTCGGCGCGGCAGCCGCGGGCAGGTCCGCTGCACTTGACGCGCGAGAGCGTCCCCAGGTCGTGGATGTGCGCGGGGCCGGCCGGCACGAGCCGGACGGGGCGCACGATTCCGTTCCAGTTCCACCAGCCCTCCGGAAGCCGCGGGTTCTTGCGCCCGTCCACGACCACCACGAGCTCGTTGGGCTGCCCCGGGCGCAGGCCGCGCGCCTCGACGGTGAAGGGCGTGTAGGGATCGACGTTGCGGCCGATCCGGCGGCCGTTGAGGAACACGCCCGCGTTGCGGCGCACGCTCTCGAACTCGATCAGCCAGCGGAAACCGGGCGCGGTCTCGGGGCCGGTGAAGGTAAGGCGGTAGCGACGCACCTGGCCCGGATAGAGAGCGGGGAGCGCCCGCGTGTTGAAGACGCTCGGGACCCGCGCGGGCCGCCACTCTCCCGGCGCCTGGGGGGCGCGGCCGGGAGGCGTGCCCGGCGCGCCCAGCGGCGCATTCTCCTCCGCCGTCTCTTCGGGAGGCGCGGGCTGGGGCAGGCCCGGCGCGGCCGGTTCCACCCGGACCTGCCAACCGCTCGTGAGTGCCAGCTCGCGAGGGGACGCCTGCGCGGCCGCGGCGGGTGCGGCTGCGAGCAGAAGCAGGCAGGTTAGGAGCGCTGGGCGGCGCATTCGAGACATCACCGTAGTCAGATGTGAACAAAGAGACTCTGCGACAGTTGCGGCGTGCCGCCGCTAGCCGCCGGGGTCGACTTCCTCGAGGAGCCGCTCGCCGTCTTCGGCGCGCTGCTGATGCTGGGCGCGCTGGTGTCCGGAATCGCGCGGCGCAGCTTCCTCTCGCTGACCGCCGCGTTCGTCGTCGCGGGCTTCCTGCTCGGCCAAGGGGGTCTCGGCGTCCTCGACCTCGACCCGACTTCCGACTTCGTCCAAGGGCTCGCCGTCGTCGCGCTCGTACTGATCCTGTTCCGCGACGGCCTCGAGGTCGAGCAGGAGATGCTGCAGAAGGCGTGGCACCTGCCGCTCCGCAAGCTCGGGCTCGCGATGCCGCTCACGTGCGTGCTCGTCGCCGTGATCACCCATACCGTCACGGATCTCGACTGGACGGAGTCCTTCCTCGTGGGCGCGCTTCTCTCACCCACCGATCCTGTGCTCTCCTCCGCGGTTGTCACGAACCCGCGCGTGCCCCGGCTGGTGCGCCACTCGCTCAACCTCGAGTCGGGCCTGAACGACGGGCTTGCGCTCCCCGCCGTGCTCGCCTTCTCCGCGGCGGCCGCCGCGGACACGGACTTCGTCTGGTACGAGTTCGTCGTTCAGGACGTGGGGCTCGGTTTCGTGACCGGGCTCGTCGTGGCGTTCGTGGCGTCCAAGCTGATGCCGAGGGCGAGAGCGCTCGGCCACGAGGTCAGTCCCCACCAGAAGTCGATGTACGCGCTCGGCGTCGCGTTCGCCGCGTACGGCGCGGCCACTCTGCCGCCCGAGGGCAACGGGTTCATCGCGGTCTTCGTGGCGGCGATCGCGTTCGGCATCTGGAGGCCGGACATCCGCAGCTGCTTCGAGACGCGCGCTGAGGACATCATCGAGGTCGTCAAGCTCGGCGTGTTCCTCGTGTTCGGCGCGATCTTCACGCTCGACACCCTGTTCGAGGACGGCTGGGCAACCGTCGCGATCGCCGTCTTCACCCTGTTCGTGGCTCGGCCGGTCGCGATCTTCATCGCCCTGGCGGGCAACCGCCAGGTCGACCTCGGGGAGAAGGCCTTCATGGCGTGGTTCGGACCGAAGGGCGTGGCGACGATGACGTTTGCCCTGTTCGTGCTGGGCTCCACGGTGCCCGGCGGGGAGCGGATAGCCGTGATCGCCGCGCTGACGGTGTTCCTCTCGATCATCGTCCACGGGCTGACCGACCAGCCCGGCGCCGAGTGGATCGCGCGCCGCGACGAGGGCGCGAGGGAGCCGGCGACCGCCGGAGCCGCGTCATAATTGCGGGCCGACGCTGCGCCCCGAGCCGGAGGAGCCATGGAGACCTGGGACATCGCCTCGTTCGACGTGCAGCCGCACCAGCCCGCGGTGCTGCGCTCGGACGATGAGACGCGCGTGATCGCGATCAACCTCCCGGCCGGAGAGCAGCTCCAGGAGCATCAGGTGCACGAGCGCGCATGGGTCGTGGTGGCGGCGGGAGAGGTCGAGTTCGAGCAGGGCGGCGACACCGTGCGGGGCGGTCCGGGCTTCCTCGTCCACTTCGAGCCCAAGGAACGCCACGAGGTGCGGGCGGTGAGCGATGCGCGCCTGATCCTCCTGCTCTCGCCCTGGCCGGGCGACGGGCACCCGAGCACCAGGCAGCTGGGACGCTGTAGCTGGCCCTGCCTGGCAGAATCCTGGGGAGATGGATCCGTCCCGCAAGCGCAAGCTGCGGCTCGGGGTGGCGCTGACCGCCGCCGTGCTGCTCGCGAGCGCGCTCGTCTACACCAGCTTCAGCGCCTCGACCGAGGCCAGCAAGCCGAGCGAAATCGAGCCCGGGAAGTCGTACGAGGTGACCGGCAAGGTGGTGCACGGCTCGGTCCGCAAGGCGGGCGACGAGCTGCGCTTCCGGATCCGCGACCGCGACGGGAGGGAGTCCGTCCCGGTCGCGTACGCGGGCGTGGTGCCCGACCCGTTCCGCGAGGGGCGTGAGGTGATCGTCTCGGGGGAGCTGAAGCAGGGCACGTTCGTCGCCGAGCGCGACTCGCTCGTCACCAAGTGCCCGTCGAAGTTCACCAAGGACGAGCAGTCCTCTTAGTGGTGGGAGGAGGTCCACTGACGTGGCCGGCGTCGGCTCCGCCTGCCTGACGGTCGGGCTCCTGACCGCCCTCTACGCGGCGGGCGCGTCCGTCTACGGCGCGCTCAGCGGCCGGCGCGCGTGGGTCACTTCCGGCCGGCGGGCGATGTACTGCGTGGCGGCCCTGTGCGTGGCGGCGTTCGTGATCCTCGAGGCCGCCTTCCTGCGCTCCGACTTCTCGTTCGCGCTGGTCGCCGAGGGCTCCTCGACGAGCACGCCCACCTTCTACAAGGTGACGGCCTTGTGGGCAACGCAGGACGGCTCGTTGCTCCTGTGGGCGACCCTGCTGGGGCTCTTCTCGAGCGCCGTCCTCTTCCTCACCCGCCGCTCGCTGCGCGACATCACGCCCTGGGCGACTGCAGTGCTCGGCTGCGTGGGCGCCTTCTTCCTGCTGTTGATGGTGGGCTGGGAGAACCCCTTCAACACGCTCGCGGTCGCGCCCGAGGAGGGCAACGGCCTGAACCCGCTGCTGCGCCACCCGGCGATGATGATCCACCCGCCGATGCTCTACACGGGCTATGTCGGCTTCTCGATCCCGTTCGCGTTCGCCGTCGGCGCGCTGGTGGCGCGGCGGCCGGGGGCCGACTGGATCCGCGCCACGCGCCGCTTCGCTCTCGTCGCCTGGACCTTCCTCGGCACCGGCATCCTGCTGGGTGCCCTCTGGTCCTACTCGGAGCTCGGCTGGGGCGGCTACTGGGCCTGGGATCCGGTCGAGAACGCCTCGCTGATGCCCTGGCTCGTGGGCACGGCGTTCCTGCACTCGATGATGGTCCAGGAGAAGCGCGGGATGCTGCGGGTCTGGAACGTCTCGCTCATCTGCGCGACCTTCGTGCTCGCGCTGCTCGGCACATTCCTGGTGCGCAGCGGCATCCTCGAGTCGATCCACGCGTTCGGGGCGTCGACGATCGGCGTGCAGTTCCTCGTCTTCATCAGCCTCGTGATCGCGCTGTCGGTGGCGCTGATCATCGCCAGGCTGCCCGACCTTCGCTCCGAGGCCCGGCTCGACTCGCTGCTGTCGCGCGAGGCTTTCTTCCTGCTCAACAACCTCGTGCTGGTGGGACTGTGCCTCGTGATCCTGTGGGGGACCTTCTTCCCGCTGATCTCCGAGGCGATCACCGGCACGGAGGCGACCGTCGGCCCGCCGTGGTTCAACCGGCTGACGACGCCGCTCGCGCTCGTGCTCGTGCTGCTCACGGGGATCGGGCCGGTGCTCGCCTGGCGGCGCATGACGCCGTCGTCGCTGCGGCGCATTCTGCTTGCTCCGCTGCTGGTCACGGGCGTGGTGCTGGTGCTGCTGCTCGCGTTCACCGATGCGGGTGAGAGCTTCCCTTCGCTGCTGATGTTCTGCTTCACGGCCTTCGTGCTCTCCGTCGTGGCCCAGGAGTTCTGGCGCGGGGCGGGCGCCCGGCGCGTGATGACGGGCGAGTCCTGGCCGCGGGCGCTCGCGCGGCTCACTGGGCGCAACCGGCGCCGCTACGGCGGCTACCTCGTGCACGCGGGCATCGCCGTGCTGTTCCTCGGCGTGGCGGCGTCGTCGGCGTTCATCGAGCAGCGCGACGTGCGGCTGTCCCCCGGCGAGTCCTTCGTGCTCGGCGACTACGAGGTCACCTACCGCGCGCCCACGGCGCGCCTCGGCGGGGACGCCTCGGGCACCGGCGCGCCGATCTCATTCGGCGCGGTGATGGACGTGCGCAAGGGCGGCGAGAGCTTCACCCTGCGGCCGGCGCGGAACTTCTACTCGAGCAGCGACCCCGCGCTCGGCACGATCTCCCGCTTCTTCGAGGGCGAGGCCACCAGCGAGGTCGACGTCCGCTGGGGCCTGCGCCGCGACTTCTGGCTCGCCGTGCGGCCGGACATCGCCTCGCTCGAGAAGCCGATCCGCGAGGCGGACGCCAAGTTCGCCGATTCTTCCGGTGATGTCCAGGCGCTGATCATCGCGGCCCTCGCGGAGCGCTATCGCAACGAACCGCCGCCGGCCGCGTTCCGGGCGATCGTCTCGCCGCTGGTGGCGTGGATCTGGATCGGCGGCGCGATCGCGCTGCTGGGGGCGCTGGTGGCGGCCTGGCCCGCGCCGGAGGCGCGGCTGCGCCGCGTGCGGGCGCTGTACTCGGCGCGGCTCGGCAAGGAGCTCTCGCGGGCGTAGCCTCGGCTGCGTGGAGTATGCCCTCGCCTTTCTCGTCCTCGCGGCGCTCGTCGCGATCGTTGTCCTGCGCCCGCTGCGGAGCGGCGGCCAGGAGGAGCAGCGCGAGCAGACACGGATCGCGGAGCTCGAGGCCGCGAAGGAGGCCAAATACCGCGAGATCCGCGACGCCGAGCTCGATCACCGCATGGGCAAGCTCTCCCGCGAGGACTGGCGCGCGGTCGACAGTGAGCTGCGCGCGGAGGCGATTGGGATCCTCAGCGAGCTGGACCGGCTGGAGGGGCGGTCGCCGGAGGGTGTCTAGCGGCGGCGCGCGACGCGGATGATCGAGCCCGGCCCGGCGGGGAGCCTGGCTTCATTGCCCTTGCCGTCGACCGCGCGGACCAGTACGCGATAGTTGCCCGGCGGCAGAGCGCGCCCGAGCTCCAGCAGCCAGCGCACGCCGCCGCTCGCACGGGTCAGCCGGGCGTCCATCCAGCGGGGCTTGTCGCAGGGGCGGTGGCCGGCGCTCAGCTTGCGTTTGCCCTTGAGCCACCAGCTGCAGCCGCCGCGGACCTTGCGGCGCAGCGCGACGCTCACCTCGCCAACGGCTGACTTGTCGGCAGCGCTGCCTCGGATGCGCCCGCGCGCGGCGTTTACGCCGAGCAGCCGAAGCATGGGGCCGGTGCGGTCGGCCGCGCCGGGACCACCCCGGGCGATCGGACGGCGTGTCGCCTACCGAGATCGTCTTGCTATCGGTGCTGGTGCCGCCGAGGCCGTCGTTCACCGTGAGGCGCGCCGTGTAGGTGCCCGGAGTCGAGTAGCGGTGGGTGGGCGCCGGCGTCTCCGCTCGTGGCGCCGTCGCCGAAGCTCCAGGAGTAGTCGAGCGGGTCGCCGTCCTGGTCGCTCGAACGGCGGCCGTTGAAGCTCACATCCAGCGGCGCGGCCCCCGAGGCGGGGGTAGCGTCGGCCACCGCCACCGGGATACCGTTCGGCGGCGGGCTCCCGGCGGCGACGGTGACCATGCGGGCGACCGAGGGCACGCCGGCCGCGTCGATCACGAACAGCATGTAGGGGCCGGGCGGGGCGATGTTCGCGTTGGCCGGCCCGGTGGCGTTGAGCCTGCCGCTGTCGCGGGCGGCGAAGGAGAGCGGGATGTAGCGCTGCTCCATGTCGACCGAGTGGGTGACCGCCCCGAGCCGGACCAGCGCCACCTTGCGGACCGATGCCGCGTCCGGCGTCGAGATCCGCAGCGGCGCTCCGTAGTTCACGAGCGCCGGCGCGGAGCTGATCGTAGGACGCGGCGCGAGCTGCCCCGAGCCGTCCGTCTTGAACAGGTACGGCGGGGTGAACACCTGCCCGTTCTTGGCCAGGTAGCCCTGGTCGTCGCAGGCGCCGCAGATGCCGCCGCCCGAGGAGAGCACCCGCCCGTCGGGCAGCAGCAGGGCGGTCGAGTGGTACTGACGCGTGACCTCCATAGCCGCGAGCGTGCTCCATTGCCCCGTGGCCGGATTCCAGCGCTCCGCCGCGTAGACCCCGGCGTTGAGGTCCACGAGGTCCTCCCCGGACGACAGGCCGCCGGTCGCGAGCACGCTGCCGTCGGCGAGCACTGTGAGGTTGTGCTGGCGGCGCTTGAACTGCATCGAATCCGTAGTGCTTGCCTGCGGGGTGGCGCCGTTGACGTCTATGACACGGGCGGTCTCGGTCGGCGGCAGGCCGCCGCCGGCCACCAGCGTCTTGCCGATGTCGTACACCGCGTGGCTGCCGTAGCCGCGGTCGATGCCGTCGCCGCGCAGGGCGAAGTTCTGCCAGCGCCGGGTCCCGCCGGGTTGAGGCTGCGCATCCTCTCGGTCGGCCCGGAGTAGAAGGCCCGACCGTCTGGCGCGACATCAATCCACGGGTACAGCGGAAGGCCAAGCGTCGCGCCGTCCAGCTGGCGGAGCCCGCCGTCCGTCTCCCGTACCTCCGGGGTGTCCGGCCCGCCCTCGGTGATCAGCATCTCGCCGTTGCTCAGCGGGGTCACGCTCGGATACCAGCGTTCGTACGCCATGTCCGCGCCGAGCGACCACGAGTTGGTGGACGGATTGAAGGTGTGCGTCTGCTGGATCCCGTTGAGCGCCGAGTCCTTGTTGCCGCCAGCCAGGAAAAGCGAGCCGTCGGGCAGATGCGCCAGGCCGCTGCAGAAGATATTGTGGCCGGTGTTGACCCTCACGTCCGTGTGGCGTTCCCGTTGCCGGGTCCCAAACCGTCGCCCGGGTGTGGTCGTGCTCCGGATAGGTTTCCGTGGCGGCGTCGCCAACCGAGTCGTAGGCCAGCACCTTGCCGTTGGGCAGCAGCGCCACGTGCACCCCGACCACCGGCCAGGGGACCACCGGCCCCCACTGGCCGACGAGGTGCTCGTCGCCGGCGACTGCGGCGGCAGCGACTGCCGCGTCGTCCCGCGTTGCCGCGGCTGTCTGACGCTGCAGGCTGGCCTCCTCGGCGGGCGTGTGGATAACGGAGTCTTCCGCGATGTGCCCCGCCGCCCCTTCCAAGGCGTGGTGCGCCGAGGCACCCAGAGGGGCACAGAAAAGACAAACGAGGGCCAGGGAGGCCCCCAATGCGGTCCGGGCCAGCACCTATTTACTCTAGTCCCGCCTTGCCCGCGCCGCCAGCAATTACCGACGCGCACCGATCGGGCGACACGATCTGGTGCCCAGCTAGTCTTACCGGCCGATGGAAGCGATTCTTTACGGCCTTCAGGTCATCCTCGCGGTGGTGCTCATCGTGCTGGTGCTGATGCACTCGGGCAAGGACTCGGGGCTCTCGGGCGCCTTCGGCGTGGGCACCGGTGCGGGCCCATTCGGGGGCGGCTCCCTGGTCGAGCGCAACCTGAACCGCTGGACCATCGGGTTCGCGCTGGCGTTCGTGGCGAACGTGCTCGTCCTCCTGAAGATCTGAGCCGCAGCGGCCGTGGGCGGCGAGGGCTTCTTTGACGACTTCGACGGCCCCGATCTCGACACCGACGTCTGGGTCCCGCATTACCTGCCGCAGTGGAGCTCCCGTGCCGAGAGCGCGGCGACCTACAGTGTGCAGGGCTCGGAGCTGCGGCTGACGATCCCGCCTGAGCAGGGGCTGTGGTGCGCCGAAGAGCACGAACCGCCGCTGAGGGTGTCGGGCATCCAGTCCGGGGTGTTCTCCGGGGATGTGGGGAGCACGGTCGGGCAGCAGCCGTTCCGCGACGGCCTGGTCGTGCGTGAGGCCCAGCCGGCCCACTGGGGCTGGACGCCGGAGTACGGGCTGCTCGAGGTCCGCGCGCGGATGGATCTCAGCCCGCGCTCGATGGCCTCGGTGTGGATGATCGGGCTCGAGGACGAGCCGACCCGCTCTGCCGAGATCAACCTCTTCGAGGTCTTCGGCGACGCCCTGGAGACCGACGGGGGCGAGCCGACCGCGGCCGTGGGCATGGGCGTGCACCCGTTCCGCGACCCGGCGATCACCGACGAGTTCGACGCTCGCCGGATGGCGATCGATGTTGCCGAGTTCCACGTGTACGCCGCGGACTGGCGACCCGGGCGGGTTGACTTCCTCATCGACGGTCAGCACGTGAAGACCGTCCAGCAGGCACCGGACTACCCGATGCAGATGATCGTCGCCGTGTTCGATTTCCCAGCCAAGGCGGCTCCGTCCCCGCCGCCGGAGCACACGCCGGAGCTGGCCGTGGACTACGCCCGCCTCACCCCGCCGGGCCCGTGAAGCGGACCGCTGCCGCCCGCAGCGCCGGACACGCGACGCCGGTGGCGAAGCGGCGGCCGTAGAACTCGCCCTCGCTCGTGAGCTGCTGGCTCGCGGTCAGCGCCTGAACGCCCGACAGGATCGAGAACACGCTGTCCGTCAGGCGCAGGTCGTGGAGCGGTCTCGTGACCTCCCCGTCCTCGATCAGGAAGGTGCCGTCGCGGGTTACCGCGGTGACCAGGGTCTCCTTGGGGCGGACCACGTTCCCGTACCACAGCCGCGTCACGTAGATGCCGCGCTCGACGGGCGCGCAGAGCTCGTCCTCGTTCGCCGCGCCTCCGCCGGCCAGGACGAGGTTGGTGGGGTGGGGGCCGTACGGGGCGCCGCCGGGCGCGAGCGCGTGCCCCGTCGAGTCGCCCCCGGCGAGGGCGGCGCTGCGGACATCGTGCACCACGCGGTGCGCCACGCCGTCCTGGATCAGCGGCAGCGGCGCCTTGGGGGTGCCCTCGGCGTCGAACGCGCGCGGCAGCGTCCGCGCGAAGCGTGGCGAGTCGGACAGGTTGACCGCCGGCGCCGCGACCTTGGCGCCGAGCCGGTCCGAGAGCGCGCCTCGGCCCTCGGCATGAGCCAGCCCGTTGAAGGCGCTGAACCCGAGCAGGTCGAGCAGCGTTCCCACGCCGTGCGGCTCGAACACCACCGGGTACTCGCCCGGGGTCAGCTCGGCCGGCTCGCCGGAGCGGAGCGCCTTGGCGGCGGCGCGCGCCGCGAGGCCGTGGGCGTCGAGCTCCGCCGCCCCGACAGCCGTGTGGGCGGCGTAGCCGCTGCGGTCGCCGTCCCGGCCGATGCAGATCACCTTCATGTACGCGTCCGTGGTGCGCTCCGTCAGTGCCGCCCCGCCGGCCATCACCGCGTGCTCCACCTCGGCCGCGGTCCAGATCCCGTGGGCCTCGAGCCCGGCCTCCGCCGCCACCTCGAACGCGGCCGCGAGGGCGGCGCCGCCCTGGCCGGGATCGAGCGCCGCCGTGGCCGCGTCGTGCCCGCCGTCGCCGGAGCGCGCGCTCCGACCGGGCCGGGAAGCCCGGGTAGACGCCGTCACCGGCCGCCGCGGCTGAGGCAGCCGCCGCGGCCGCCCGTCGCGCACATGCGGCCAGCGCCTCGTCGTCGGTCGCGTTGGTCTCGGCGCGGCCGACGTGCCCGCGCCGGATCACGGCGAGCTCGACCGTCACGTCGTCGACCGCGGTGGCCTGGGTGGGCCTGCCGGCGGCGAAGCGCAGCAGCAGCGAGCGCTCGCGAACGACCTGGGCAAGCGCGCCGGGCTCCGCGTGGCCGACCGCGCGCTCGGCGAGGTCGAGCGCCGTCACGCGACCCCCACCTCGACGTCGCGGAAGCGCGCCGGGGCTGAGCCGTGCGAGACGCGCATCAGCTGACCGGGCTCGCCCTTGCCGCAGTCGAGCAGCGAGATCAGGCCCCACTCGGACGCCGAGCAGACCGCGTCGCAGCTCGCCCAGAACTCCGGGGTGAGCCCCGCGTAGCTCGGGTTGCGAAGCAGGCGCCCACGGCGCCCGTCCCGGATCTCCCAGGCGGACTCGCCCTCGAACTGGAAGTGCAATCGCCTGTTGTCGATCGACCATGACCGGTTGGTCTCGATCAGCAGGCCGTCGCCGGTGTCCGCGATCAGGTCCTCGAGCGTGCCCGCGGCGCCGGGTTCCAGGTTCACGTTCGTCATGCGGACGATCGGCTGGCGCGCGAAGCCCTCGGCGCGCATGCATCCGCCCGAGCGCTCGAGCCCGATCTCCGCGGCGGTTTCGCGCGAGGAGAGGAACCCCGCCAACACGCCGTCGCGCACGATCGGGACGGGTCGCCCCTCGACGCCCTCGTCATCCCACTGGTAGCTCCCGAGCCCGCCCGGGCTGGTCGGATCCGCGGTCACGTTCACCAGCTCGGAGCCGAAACGCAGGCTGCCGATCCCGTCCGCCGGGACGAAGCTCGTGCCGGCGTAGGACGCCTCGCGGCCCAGCACGCGGTCGAGCTCGACTGCGTGGCCGACGGACTCGTGCACCTGCAGCCCGAGCTGCTCGCCCGCCAGGACCAGCGTGGTGCGTCCGGGAGGGCAGGCGGGCGCCGTGAGCAGCGCGACCGCCTCGGCGGCAACCCGCGGCGCCTCCCCCGGCAGGTCGAGCGCCGTGAAATGCTCGTACCCGCCCTGGGCCACATGGCCGCCGTGCGAAGCGGGATAGGAACGGACCTGGCTCTCGTCGCCGTTCACAGCCACCGCGGCGATGCCGCCCCCGCACTCGGTCAGGCGCTGCTCGCATAGGGCTCCCTCGGTGGAGGCGAAGACCTTCTCGACTCTCACCGCCTGGAAGCCGGCGAGCGCCACCGCGACACCCGGATCGGTGCGCAGGCCGGAGTCCGCGGCGAGCAGCACGGCGAGCTTGTCCTCGAGCGAGACGTCGAACGGATCGCGCGAGGCGGCGCTCTCCCACGTCCCCCGCGCGGGCGGCTCGGGGGCGAGCGGGAGCGCAGGGCGCGCGGGCGGCTGTGCCGCCGCCACCTGAAGCGCCCGCGCGAGCGCCGCCTCGGCATCCGGCCGCGCGCTGCCACGCACCGCGGCGAAGCCCCAGGCCCCGCCCACGCGGACGCGCACGCCGATGCCCTCGCCCTCGTATGAGTCGAGCTCGTCGAGCGCGCCGTTCCGCGTGGAAAGCTGCTCGGACCTGGTACGGACGAAGCGCGCGTCCGCGTAGTCGGCCCGCGAGCGGGCCGAGTCCATCAGCTCTCCTAGAAGCTCCCGCACCCGGCGCGGGAGGCTATCTCGCCGGGCGAGCTCCCGGCAGCCGTCGGGCGGCTAGCGGGTTACCGCGGCGCGGCGCTGGAAGAGGCCGAGGCGCAGGCGCGAGGGGTGAGCGAGCTCGAGCGCCCGGCGCCGGCGGCGCCGCCCGTACGTGCGCGACGACGGCGTGGGGGCGTAGGGGCTCTGGTTCGGCGAGTACAGATGCTTGACCGCGTAGGCCAGGGGGAGTGCGGGAGTCATGCGAGTCCTCCGAGGGGGGGCAGGGAGTCCGAGCTAAGCCTCTCGCAGCCGCGTGCCGCGATGTGAGCACTGCGTCACACAGTGAGGAAGCTCATGCGCCGCGTGGCGCCGAGTCCTCGAGCACTACCCGCATCAGGTCACGGATCGAGAGCATCCCGACGACCTCGTCGCCCTCGACGATCGGCATGTGCCGAAAGCCGCCGTGGATCATCAACACCGCGGCGTGCTGGGTCGTCTCGTGCGGCTCCATCGTCTCGGGGTCGGGGGTCATCCAGTCGGACACGATCGTGTTGTCCGTGATCCCGCCCGCGACGGCCCGCAGAACGTCGCGCTCGGTCAGGATCCCGACCAGCCGGCCGTCGTCGAGCACGAGGACGGCGCCGACGTCTCTCGCCACCATCCGCTCGGCCACTTCCTTGAGCGGCAGCCCGGGCCCGACCGTCAGCAGGTTGCGCGACATGTGGGTGCGGGCGTCCGGCATGCGGGGAGGGTATGGCACTCGCGGGGACGGCGCGCGCCGCGGCGCGCTCAGAGCTGCACGCCGGCGGCCATCGCGTCCGGGTCGCCGACCGGCAGCCGGCGCGGGCGCGAGCGCTGGAGCAGTGGGCGCCCGCCGGCGATCTCTCCCGCTCGCCAGCGCGCCTTCGCGACGCCCTCGGTGGTGAGGTCGGTCTCGAGAATTCCGGTGGCGGTGGTGCCCTCCGACACCGCCCCGAACACGAAGTTGCCGAGCGAGTAGGCGACGAGCGCCGAGCCCTGGCGGCGCAGCGGCTGAAGCACGTGCGGGTGCGCGCCGATCACGAGCTGTGCGCCGGCGTCGGCGGCGGCTGCCGCCAGCGCCTGCTGCTGGCCCGTCTCGTAGGGGGCCTTCTCGATGCCCCAGTGGAAGGTCGCCACGACCACGTCGGCCCGCCGGCGCGCGCGGTGCACGGCCCTGGTCACCGCCTCCGGTGTTGCCCACGCGGTGCCGGGACGGTCCGGGGCGGCCGCGAACTCGATCGGCGCGACTTCCGAGAACCCGACGAACGCGACCCGCAGTCCGAGCCGCTCCACCACCTGCGGCTCGAGTGCGCGCCGCAGGTTGCGGCCGGCGCCCACGGCCTTCATCCCGAGCCGCTCGATCCCGCGCACCGTGTCGAGTAGAGCCACCGGGCCGTAGTCGCCGGCGTGGTTGTTGGCGAGGTTGAGGACGTCGAGGCCGGAGTGACGCGCCAGGCCACGGAGCGCCCTCGGAGTTCCGCGGAAGTTGTAGAGCTTTTCGAACGGGGTGCCGCGCCTCGACACCGCGCACTCGAGGTTGCCGAACGCGATGTCGGCGCTCCGCAGCCGGCGCCCCACGCTCTTCCATGGATAGCGCGGACCCTCGGCGGCGATGTGGGCTCCCGGGACGTCACCCAGGTTGATGTCCCCAACCGAGGAGAGCCGAAGCGGCCTGACGGTCAGGCCTATGGGCGTCGACGTCGCCTCCTCCGGCGCCCGCGCGCGGACCATCACCGTTCCGGGCGCCGCGGCGACGCGGCCGCTCAGCCGGAAGCCGCCGTCCTCGTCCGAGGAGGCCTGGCTCGCCGCGCGCCACTCGCCCCCGGGGATGCGCGTCTCGAGCGTGAGCCGGGCGTTCGCCGGCGCCCCCGAGCCCGAGAGCACGATCCGGCCGCCGGGGGCGACCTCGCGCAGCGACGGCGTGGCCTCGAAGCCCGACGCGGGCAGTGGCTGACCACCGAGCCCGGATCCCACAGCCGAGACGAGAAACAGAAGGACGGCGAGCGACGAGCCCAGTGTCACGAGCGCGGCGAGCGCGGCGCCCGGCGGCGGCCCGGAAGGCCGTCCGGGCCTGGGTGCGGGCGGCGCGGGCTGCGGCGCCTCGACTTCGAACTCCGCGGTCTCGACCTCGACGTCCGCGCTCTCAGCCTCGGCTTCCGCGGCCTCCGGGGCGACCTCCTCGACCTCCGCCAGCTCGCGCGCGATCGGCGTGGCCGGCCCGATGCGCTCGTCGGGCGGCTCGCCGGCCTCTTCGGGCAGCGCTCGCGCGCGGCGGCGAGCCGCGGGAGTCTGCGGGCCCAGCTTCACGCCCTGCTCGCTGACCTGTTCTTCGGTGGCCATGGCGTCGCCCGCGCAGGCGCGCCGGTGGGAGCGCGGCGCGCGGTGAGGTTCCTTTCGCCGGAGGCGCCCGGCGTCCTGCGCCGCGGCGCGGCTCAATCGACCGCGATCGGGCGCCGGTCAGCCCGCTAGGGCGCGCGCGCCCGCAACGCGAGCTCGAACTCGAGGCGAGCGTCCGGATCGTCGAGGGCCTCGCCCACGAGCTCGCGCAGGCGGGCGATCCGATAGCGCGCGGTCTGGGGGTGGATCCCGAGGGCGGCCGCCATCGCGGCGGCGTTGCCCTGCTGCTGCACGTACGCCAGCGCGGTCTCCTCCATTCGCCGCCGCGCCTTGGGCGTGAGCGGATCGAGGGGCGCCAGGCGGCGCGCCGCGATGCGTGACACAAGCTCGGCGTTCTCGTGCACGAGCAGCTCGGGCAGGCGCTCGTCAGCGCGAACGAGCCCGTCGCCGCCGATCGCACCTGCCTCCCGGGCGCGCAGGGCCGCGCGGGCGAGCGACCACGACTCGGCGAGCTCGGCGGGCGGTAGGGCCGGGCCCAGCGCGGCCGGCGTCGTCGCGGTCGCCTGCTCGATCTGCTGCCCGCGTCCCGGCCCCGCCGGGTCTGGGATGACCGCGCAGCCGACGCCGCCGATCTCTCCGGCGAGAGCGTCCGGCGGCAGGCGCCGGACAACCTGGCCGAGCTCCGGCTCGCCACAGGCGAGCGCCGCGGCGCTCCGCGGCGGCTTCCAGCCCGCCGCGCTCGCGGCCGCGTCCAGTTCGACCTGGGTCGGCGGCGGCTCGCGCAGCAGGAGTGCGAGCAGCTCACGGCGACGCCGCTGGCGCTCGCCCTCGCGCTCCGAGCGGGCCTGCGAATAGCCCTCGACCGAGTCGGCCGAGAGCTCCTCGATGTAGGCGAAGATCGACTCGGCGAGCGTGCTGATCACCCAGGTGTCGAGCTCAGCCCGCCGGGCGGCCGCCGCGAGCCTCCGCCATGCCACCCGCGCCCCGACGCGGTACGCGGACTGCAGGGCGTCGAGCGTCCGGCCCTGGCGCAGCTCGCCGCGCCCGAGCCCGACGTACACGTCGCGCCCGGGCTCGCGGCCGCTGTCGGGGTCCCGGATCAGCGCGACGAACTGGCGCAGCGCCTCGGTCACGCCCATCCGCACCCCCTGGCCGAACGAGCCCTCGAACGGACGCGCGTACTCGGGCACCTCGCGCGCGATCGTGGCGAGGATCTCGCTCGTGACGGCACCGAGCTCCGGCTCGATCACGTCGGCGACCTCGGCGGGAAGTGCGCGCCAGGGCTCAGATTCCGGAATTCTTGTCATCTAAGTGATGCAAAATTATGTAAATGCTTGCGCGAAACACCCCTGGTTCATACAGCGGAAGACACATATCTTCAAGCTCACATGACCCGCCTCGAGAAGCAGATCAATCTGGCAGCCGTCGTGCTGCCGTTCCTCGCCACCCTCGCCGCCATCGTGCTGCTCTGGAACAGCGTGGTCTCAGCGACGGACCTCGCGATCCTGGCGGTGATGTACGTGTTGACCGGCTTCGGCGTCACGGTCGGCTTCCACCGCCTCCTCACCCACCGGTCGTTCCAGGTCTCCAAGCCGGTCGAGTACGCCTTCGCCGTCCTCGGCTCGATGGCCGTGCAGGGCCCTGTGATCGGCTGGGTGGCCGACCATCGCAAGCACCACGCCCACGCCGACGAGGAGGGCGATCCGCACAGCCCGCACGTCGGCCACGGCGACGGCGTCGGGGGTGTCCTGCGCGGGCTCTGGCACTCCCACGTTGGGTGGCTCCTGAAGCACCAGGGCCAGTCCGGCAAGCGCTACGCGAAGGACCTCTACGAGGACCGCGGCATGCGGCTGATCAACCGCCGCTTCCCGCTCATCGTCCTCGCCAGCTTGGCCATACCGGCGCTGGCGGGCTGGCTGCTCACCGGCACTCTGGTCGGCGCGGCGACGGGTCTGCTGTGGGGCGGGTTCGTGCGCATCTTCTTCGGCCACCACGTGACCTGGAGCATCAACTCCGTCTGCCACTTCCTGGGCCGCCGCAGGTTCGAGACGGAGGACCAGTCCACGAACGTGTTCTGGCTGGCGCTCCCGTCTTTCGGCGAGTCCTGGCACCACAACCACCACGCCTTCCCGCGCTCTGCCGTGCACGGCCTGCGGCGCTGGGAGCTCGATCCGTCGGCGGCGCTGATCTGGGTGCTCGAGAAGCTTGGGATTGCGAGGAACGTAGTGAGGATCACCCCCGAGCGCCAGCAGGAGCGCGAGGGCCGGGCCGCCCCGCGGCGCGCAGCGGCACCCACGCCGGCCGCCGAGAGCTGAGCTACAGCTCGACCTCGCCCGCGACGCAGGTCACCGTCCCACCGCCGACCCAGATCGTGCCGTCCGCGTCGCGGGACACATGGACGCGCCCCGAGCGCCCGAGCGCCGTCCCCTGGCTCGCCACGTACGGCGTCGTCGCCCGGCCGGTCCGGAGCAGCCACCCCGCGAGCGACGCGTTGAGGCTCCCCGTCACCGGGTCCTCAACCGTGGCGCCGTCCTTCGGGAAGAACGCCCGCACCTCGAACGCCTGTGGCGAGCCGGGCGGATAGGCGCCCACCACGCCGATGTCGAGATCGACCGGCCCCGGACGCAGGGCGAGGACCGCGTCCGCGCTCTCGAGCAGGACCGCGACCCAGCCAGGCCCGTTGTCCGCCCACTCCGCGTCCACGATCTCAGCGCGGTCGATGTCGAGCCTCGACGCGATCTGCGCCACGAGTTCCTCCTCCACCGGCCCCGAGCGAATCAACGGCGGTTCGGCGAAGGCGAGCCCATTCTCCGTCCGGCGGACCTGGATCAAGCCGGCACCGCACTCCTGCACGATCGCTCCGGCGGCCTTGGGCCTCCCGCCGGCGGCGAGCCACGCGTGGCAGGTGCCCAGCGTCGGGTGGCCCGCGAACGGCAGCTCGGTCGTCGGGGTGAAGATGCGGGCCTGGTAATCCGCCTCCGGTGAGCTCGGCGGCAGCACGAAGGTCGTCTCGGAGAGGTTCTCCCAGTGCGCGAAGCGCTGCATCTCGTCTGTGCTCAGGCCTTCGCCGTCGAGCACCACGGCCACCGGGTTGCCGGCATACGGGGTGGTGGTGAAGACGTCGACCTCGCGGAACGCGCGTGCCACTCGCCGAGTGTGGCAGTCTGCCGCCGTGTCCGGCCCCGAACCACTCCTGCGCGAGGTGGTCACCGCTCTCGCGCCGCTCGAGCGACGCGCCGGCTCGGCGGGCGAGCGCGAGGCCGCCGGCCGGCTGTGCGCCCGGCTAGCGGAGCTCGGCGCGAACGCCCGGGTGGAGGACGTTCCGTTTCGCGACGGCTACGCCCGCCAGCTGCTGCCGCTCGGCGCCGCGGGCGCCGCGGCCGGCGCCTTGGCGCTCGCGGGCCGGGCGCGTCTGCCGGCGGCGCTCGTGGCCGCACTGGCGGCCGCCGCTATCGCGGACGACGCCGCCAACGGCCTGCGTCCGTGGCGTCGGCTCATCACGCGCCCGCGGACGACCACCAACGTCGTGGCCGACGCCGGCGACCCGGCGGCCGAGCGGACGCTCGTCGTACTCGCGCACCACGACGCGGCACCCACCGGGCGCGTCTTCGACCAGTCGCTGCAGCGCACGCTCGCCCGGCGCCTGCCCGGGGTGGTCCAGCGCGCCAACGCCTCGCTCCCGCTCTGGTGGCCGATCATCGGGGCGCCTGCGCTCGTGGCGCTCGGCGCGGCCGCGGGTCACCGCGGCCTGCTCGCCGCCGGCACAATCGCCTCGCTCGGCACCGTCGCCGTGGGCGCCGACATCGCACGTAGCGAGATCGTCCCCGGCGCCAACGACAACCTCTCGGGAGTGGCGGTGCTGGCCGGGCTGGCGGAGCGTCTGCGCGCCGAACCGCTCACCGGCGTTCGGGTGGTCCTCGCCTCCTGCGGCGCCGAGGAGGTCCTGCAGGGCGGCATCTACGCGTTCGTCGACCGGCACCTGCGCCCGCTCGACCCCGGGCGCACCTGGGTCCTGAACCTCGACACCGTCGGCTCGCCGCGGCTCGTGCTGCTCGAGGGGGAGGGCGTCCTCGGGATCGAGGACTACACGGACCCCTCCTTCCGGGATCTGGTCGCGGCCACCGCCGAGGAAGCGGGCATCCCGCTGGTCCGCGGGCAGCGGGCGCGCTCGAGCACGGACAGCGTGATCCCGAGCCGCGCCGGCTACCCCACGGCCACGATCACCTCGTTCGACCCGCACACGAAGCTGCTCTCGAACTACCACCTGCCGACCGACACGCCGGAGAACGTCGACTACGGAACCGTGTCAGAGGCGCTCTCGCTCACGGAGGCGCTGGCGCGGCGGCTGGCCGATCAGGGCCGGTAGCCAGGGGGCGGCCAGTCGCCTCCGTTGGGTGGTGGCGCCGGGTCGGTCTCGCGTATGGCTGGGGAAGGGGGTGAGTCTCGGCGGCCTTCGATGAGCCCGACGTGATCGAACATCGTTCGCCGCCGGTCCGCGGGAAATCAAGCCGTCCTGGATTGGTGGTCCAGGAGGCCGTCGATCCAGGATGATGGCCCCAGCTCCCAGCCTGCGGGTTACGCGCTGCCGATGAATATTCGGCATATCCGAGATCGACCGAAACTTCGTCGGAAGTCCTGGAAGCCGTCGTCCACGACCCCTTCCCCAGCCCTGGCCCGGCCGGCGGAGACCAAACCCGGTGCGAACTGCCCAACGAGAGCCGACGGGGGCCTCCTATCGACTCGCGGCCTTCACGCCCGGCCAGCTCGCGAGCGGCGCGGTCGAGCGAACGACCTGCATGCCGGCCGCCCGGTAGCGGTCGAAGGCGGCGTCCGCCTCGTCCGTGTAGTCGACGACGCCAGGCACGACGACCGGCGAGGTGCAGTCCTCGAGCAGGTACGTCCGCTCGGCCAGGCGCCGCTCCTGGACGTCGTCGTCCTCGAGCAGGTCGTCGATCGTCCAGGCCAGGCAGTGGCTCTTGGCCTGCCCCGCCACGATCACCGCGTCGAAGGTCAGCAGCTTGGCTATCAGCTCCCGGTTCTTGCCGCCGAGGCTGTCACCGTCCGGTCCCTCGGTCACCTCGGGGCCGAGCATCGAGTAGTGCTCGGTCAGCGGCCGCTCGCCCTTGACCTGGAACTCCGGGTTGCTGTGGCGGGCCACTCCGTGGAAGAAGATCGCCTCCTCGACCGCGGACACGAGCGCGTGGCCGATGCCGCCGAGCATGGCGTGGTAGGGCCAGATCGTGAGGTTGTACTTGCCCTCCGGCGGCGAGCTGCTGGGTGTAGTGGCTGAGATGGCGGCGCGCGTACCCGGTGTCGATGCCGAGCGCCCGGGCGACCACCTCGTTGACCGTCCACCTGCCGGCCTCGATGTCCTCGGGCGAGACGAGCGTGTACGGATCGGGGTGGTTGCCTTCGCCGTCGACGAGCCAGATCGCGTGGAACACCTGCATCGCCTGGTGGGTGTCGAGGCTCGGCAGGATCTCCGTGATCGTCCCGAGGTTGCGGTAGATGAACTCGCACAGACGGCGGTTGTCGTCGACCGCTCCCGTCCCCGACCGGCCGGCCACGAACAGTTCGAATTCGGGGATGCAGAACGTGTTCTGTACGTCGACCGCGAGCAGGCACACGCGGAAGCCGTCCTCCGCCGCGGCCCCGATGCCGTGCCGCTCCGCCCAGGCCGGCGCCTCGCGGGCCCGCTCCTCGTAGGGCACCCGCCAGACCTCGCCGACGCGCGCAGCGTCGAAGTGTCCCGGGACCGGCAGCTCCTCCATCGCCGGCCCGAGTCTAAGCGCCCGGTCGCGCTCTGGTTACCCGGGACGACGGTCGGGGTAGACCGACGCCATGGTGAGCGGCCGGGTCCCCGTCCCGCGCGACCGCGGCGATCTGTCCCTCGGGTCCGCGATAGTGGCCGAGGAATGGGTCGAGGCGCACGCCATCTTCGGCCGCAATCGATGAGCGAGCAGGTCCCGGAGGCTCCCGCGCCGGTAGGCGACGAGCTTCGCGCTTTGACCCGTCTCGCCTTTGACGAGCTGGGCGGCGCCGTCGGCGGGATCGGCTCGATCCACCGCGGCATAGCCGGACGGGTCTTCTCCGCAATCGGGCCGCGGGGCCGCCTGGTCGAGCGCAGCCACGACGCGATCAGCGCGACGGCCTACGGGGCTGTGCGCGGGACGTTCGAAGCCGGCGGGTGGGCCGCCGCGGCCGCGCTGCGAGCCCGCCGCGGTGGGAGCCCGCTGTCGGTCACGCCGCGCGGCGCGACGGTGCTCGGCGCGCTCAGCGGCCTTATCGGCGACGAGCTCGAGCGCCAGGACAGCCCGCTGCAGCAGCCGATGGCCGTGCGCGCCGCTGGACGGGTCGTTCCGCCCGAGCGCGATGCCCTCGCCACCGCCTTCCCGGCGGCGAGCGGGCGGCTCGTCGTGCTTCTGCACGGGCTGATGGAGACCGAGCATGCCTGGGAGCTCGGCGCGCGCCGCGAGGGTGCTACGTACGGTTCGCGGCTGGCGGAGGACCTCGGGTTCACGCCCGTCGACGTGCGCTACAACAGCGGCCGCCACATCTCCGAGAACGGTCGCTCGCTCGCCGAGCTGCTCGAGGCGGTCGGTCGGCGCGTGGCCCGTCGAGGTCGAGGAGATCGCGCTGATCGGCCACTCGATGGGGGGGCTGGTCGCGCGCAGCGCCGGCCACCAGGCCGCCGAGGTGGGGATGGCGTGGGTGCGCCACGTGCGCTGGATCGTCTCGCTCGGTACTCCGCACATGGGGGCGCCACTGGCGCAGGCCATCCACTACGCGGGGGCGGCGCTCTCGGCGCTGCCGGAGACGCGCCCGTTCGGCGCGTTCCTGCGCCGCCGTAGCGGCGGGATTCGCGACCTGCGCCAAGGCTCCCTCGTCGACGAGGATTGGCGCGACCGCGATCCCGATGCGCTCAAGGCGGTGGCGTGCCGCGAGGTCCCACTGCTCGACGGCGTCACGCACTGCTTCGTCTCGGCAACGATCACGCGCTCCGAGCGCCACCCCGTGGGGCGGCTGCTGGGCGACGCGCTCGTGCTCACTCCGAGCGCCTCGGGCCGCGGCCGCTCGCGCCGAATCGCGTTCCAGGAGGGCAGGCACGTCGGTCAGGCCCACCACATCGCGCTGCTGAACCACCCGGTGGTGTACGACCAGCTGCGCGAGTGGCTGTCGACGTCTTCCTGATGCCCGCCTTGGCGATCCGCGCGGAGCGCCCGGAGAACCACGCCGCCATCCGTCGCGTCCATGAGCTCGCTTTCGGGCAGGCCGACGAGGCCGATCTCGTCGAGGCGCTCCGGGCGGCCGGCGACCACGTGCCCCGGCTCTGCCTCGTCGCGGTCGGCGGCGACGACGTGGTCGGCCACATCTTCTTCAGCGAGGCGCGGCTCGACACGGGCGTGCCGGTGCTGGCGCTGGCGCCAATGGGCGTGCTGCCAGAGCGGCAGCGCCAGGGCGTCGGTTCCGCGCTCATGCGTGAGGCACTCCGCCGCGCCGCCGCGACCGACTTCCCGCTCGTCGTCGTGGTCGGGCACGCGGACTACTACCCGCGCTTCGGCTTCGAGCGCGGGGAGAACCATGGCGTCGTATGCCCGTTTCCGGTGCCGGCCGAGGCGTGGATGGTCCACCCGCTGCCCGCGTACCGGCCCCAGGCTCGCGGCACGGTCGAGTACCCCGAGGCGTTCGGCTTGTGACCGACGTCTCAGTCCGTCTGTGCCGCGTGTCTCACTGAGCGTGTCGGGCAGCGGTTAGAACACACTCGTTCGCTCATACGGTCCCGCCGCCGGCGAACTCGCAGCCCAGGACTCGCAAGCCATCGGGCTCGGCGGCGGGACCACCTAGAGGAGGTTTGCTCCATGCAATACGCAGAGCATCTGCCCAACCCCAGGAGGATCGTTGCTCCCGCCGTAGCGCTCGTGATCGGCGCGGCTGCAGCGACGGGGGCCTACGCGCTGATCGACAGCGAGCAGGTCGAGCTCCCGGCGCCGAAGGTGATCGTGGCGGAGCCGCCCGCTCAGCCGAGCGAGGGCGTGGCCGCCAAGAACGAGGCCGCCACCGCGGCGGCGATCGGGGCCGGCGCTACGAGCACGTCGTTCGGCAAGGACGAGGCGGCCACGGCGACGGCGATCGGCCGCGGAGCCTCGATCTCCGGCACGTCGGGCGCCGAGATGAAGGACGAAGCCGCCACAGCGGCGGCGATCGGCACCGGCGTCGAGCTTCGCGGCTCGAAGGCGAGCGCTCGTCCAGCAGCGACTCCGAGACGACTATCCAGACCGATCCGCACGGCGACAAGCCGGCCTTCCCCGGCCGTTAGCGCCAGCCGTCTTCTTCACACCGGGGGCGGCCTCGAGCCGCCCCCGGTTTCTTTTGGCCGGAGCTCCGCTCAGGAGGCCCGGTGGAAGACCGCCTCCACGTTGTTGCCGTCCGGGTCCAGCACGTACGCGCCGTAGTAGGTCGGGTGATAGATCTCGCGCTTGCCCGGGCTGCCGTTGTCCTGGCCACCCGCCGCCAGCGCCGCGGCGTAAAAGGCGTCGACCACCTCGGTGCTCGGCGCCTCGAAGGCGACGTGCGCTCCCGACACCGCGGGGCGGCCGCGGGCCGAGATCCAGAAGAAGGGCTTCTGGTCCGCCCGCAGGCCGAAGCCCCCGGCGCCCGGAGCCGGCTCCATCAGCAGCTCCAGCCCGAGCGGCTTCAGGGCCTCCGTGTAGAACGCCTTGCTGCGCTCGTAGTCCGACACTTCGAATCCCATGTGATCGAGCATTGCTCAAGTATTTCGCTGAGCGGGGGTCACCTGCCCGCCCGTGAGCGTGCGACGGCGATGAGGTCGCTGAGAACGCCTTGGCCTGCGAGCTCCAGTCCGGCGCCGGCGCCGATGATGGTCACCTCCCCAACCGGCTCGGCGCGGCACACGACCACGTTGGCAGTGCCTTCGACAGCCGCGAGCGGATCGGTGCCGGAGAGCAGCATGGGCTCCACCCCGGCCTTGACCTCTCCGGCTCCGTCCGGCTCGGCGAACTCGAGCGTGGCCACGTGCCGGATGCGTCCGCCGGCGGCGAGGGCATCGTCGATCTCTGCGCGGGTGACAGCCGTAATTCCGCGGCGGAGGACCTGCTCGGGGCGCAGCTGTCTGCCGAAGACGAGGCCGGCGATGATCATCGTCTTGGCCATCGCATCTGAACCGTCGACGTCCGCCTCGACACCGCGCTCGGCGAGCCCGGCGGCTTCCGCCTGCGCCAACGCATCGTCGTAGGACAAGCCCTGCGACATCGCGGAGAGAATGAAATTGCTGGTGGCGTTGAGAATCCCCCGCAGCGCGATCGGCCGCGTTCCGGCAAGGCCCTCCACCAGCGGGCCGAGCACGGGCGTTCCCGACATGACGGTCGACTCGGCGCGAAACGCGACACCGCCGGCGCCGGCAAGCCCGGCCAGCTCCACGCCGTGCAGGGCGACGGGCCACTTGTTGGAGGTGACCACGGCTATCCCTCGACTGAGCGCCTCTCGCATATGGGCAAAGCCCGGCTCGCCGTCGGCGGGGCTGCCCGTCACTTCCACGAGAACGTCCGCTTCGCTCGCCCGAAGGCCTTCGATCGCGGTCGGCCAGTGGCGGACGCCGGGCTCGTCGACGATCGACCTGCCCTCGCCGATCAGCTCGAGCAAGGCGGATATGTCGAGTCCCTCCGCGTCGTAAATGAATCCGTCGCGCGCGTTCGCAACCCCCACCACCGTGAAGCCGACCCCGTAGCGCCGAGCAAGCCGCTCTGCGTCCGAGTCGAGAGCCCGAAGCAGCCACTGCCCCACGGTGCCGAGGCCGACGACCCAGATCCGCAGCTCTGTTCTGTATGTGCTCACTAGTGTCGCCGGGGCGATGAGTTCGGGTGGGTCCGCCGGTCCTTAGCACGAGACCCTCGATGAGGAGAACGAAATGACAACCGTGACAGGTGGCCTCACGAAGTCGCTGGCCGACCGGCTCGTGGGCCGGCTGCTCGGCCCCGGTGACGAGGACTACGACGAGACGCGCACCGTCTGGAACGCCATGGTCGACCGGCGCCCCCAGCTGATCGCGCAGTGCGCGAGCCGCGACGACGTGGCAGCGGCCGTGCGGTTCGCCCGCGAGCACGACCTCGAGATCGGCGTACGCTGCGGCGGGCACGGGGTGCTCGGGCTCGCCGTACCCGAGGGCGGCCTGATGATCGACCTGATGCCGATGGGCGCCGTGACCGTCGACGCCGAACGGCGGCGCGCGTGGGTCCAGGGCGGCGCCCTGCTGGGCGCCCTCGACCGGGCCACGCAGCCGTACGGCCTCGCCACGACCGCCGGAAACGTGTCGCATACGGGCGTCGGCGGACTGACCCTCGGCGGCGGAATGGGGTGGCTCGCACGCCAGTACGGTCTTTCATGCGACAACGTCGAGAGCTTCGAGATGGTCACGGCCGACGGAACGCTCGTACGAGCGAGCGAGGCCGAGAACCCCGACCTGTTCTGGGGCCTCCGCGGCGGCGGTGGAAACTTCGGGATCGTCACCGAGTTCGAGTTTCGGCTGCACCCCGCCGGCACCCGCACTCTCCTCGCCGATTTCTTCTTCCCTATCGAGGACGCGCTGCCGGTGCTGCGCGGCTGGCGCGAGCTCAATGCCACGGCGCCTCGCCAGGCCACCTTCACCGCAGGTGTCGGCGAGTCCGACGCGTCGTTCCTGCCGCCCGAGCTGCGCGGCCGGCCGCTGGCGAGCGTGGGCTTCGTCTGGATGGGCGACCCCGACGAGGGACGGCGGCTGGTTCCCTCCCTCCAATCGCTGGGGCGCCCGGTGGCGGAGCGAATCGAAGAGCTCTCCTACCTGCAGCTTCAGACGATGGACGACAGCGTCGAGGGCTACTCGCTGCGCAGGTACTGGAAGGGCCACTACTTCTCCGCCTTCGGGGACGAGGCGATCGAGGCCTACCTCCTGCGCGGCACCCCGGACGGCCACGGCGAGCACCTGCCCAAGGTCTCGCTCCAGGCCTACGGCGGAGCGATCGCCGACCGGTCGAACTCCGAAACCGCCTTCAGCCAGCGCGACGCGATGTTCGAGTTCGTCGCCGCCGCCGCTTGGTCGGACCCCGCGGAGGACGAGGCTCGCATCGCCGCCTCCCGGCGGACCGCCGCGGCGCTCGAGCCGTTCGCGAGCGGTGCCTACGTCAACACGCTCAGCGACGAGGGAACGCGGGGTGTCGCGCGCGCGTACTCACCCGACAAGCTCGCGCGGCTGACTGCGCTGAAGGACGCCTACGACCCGGCCAACGTCTTCCACCTGAACCAGAACATCACGCCGAGCAGCGCGTAGGCACGCCGCTCACCCGGGGGCGATGCGGAGGTGGAGCTCGAACCTGCCGTCACCGCTCCGGAAGTCGAAGTCGAAGCCGTCCCTGAGGCCACCCTCGATAGGCGCTTCATGACGCCGGGCTTTCGAATTCCCTGATTTCGAAAGCTAAACCGAAGGCATTGACAATCGCCAAGAGCCAACTGTAGGGTCAGCCGCGCCGGATGTGAGGGAGCCGCAGACTCTGCGTGAAAGGTCTCTATGGCCCAGGACGTGGCGAATCTGTCGCAGCACGAGCGGATGCAGGAGGTCCTGCGGATGCTCGAGACTCGCGATTCCGTGCACGTTGCGGAACTTTCGAAAGCCTTCGCGGTTTCGGAAGTTACAGTCCGGAGCGACCTCTCCCAGCTCGCTCGCCAGGGCCTTGTAGCCCGCGTTCGAGGCGGCGTCCGGCCACTCCAGCGCGGCCAGTCGGAACTGGGGTTCGACTTCCGGCTGCGTCTCGAAGTCGAGCGGAAGCAGGCCATCGCGAAGGCTGGGGCGGCCATGGTGGACGAAGGCGAGGCGATCGCGCTCGACTCGAGCACGACTGCGTACTACCTCGCTCTGGAGCTGCGGACGAAGAAGGAACTCGTAGTCGTCACGAACGGCCTCCTGATCGCCGCGGCGCTGGCGGACGCTCCAGGGATCTCGGTCCTGGTGACCGGCGGAATGCTCCGGTTGCACGCGATGTCGCTCGTCGGCGACCTCGGCGTGGAGGCGCTTCGCGCCACCAGGATCAGAAAGGGATTCCTGGGGGCGCGGGGCCTGAGCATCGACCGCGGCCTCATGGATCTCAACCCGGACGAGGTGCGGATCAAGCGGGAGATGGCGGACGTCTGCGAGCGCGTCATCGGCCTCCTCGACTGCACCAAGTGGCACCGGACGGCTCTCCTGCCGTTCGTTGCCACCGAGCAGGTTGACGCCATCGTGACCGACACAGGCGCGCCCGCCGAAGAAGTGGAGGCCTGGCGGGCGCGCGACGTCGAGATCCTGTGCGTCGATCCGGTCGAACGCGCGCAGCCTGCGGCACCACCGGGCCTCCGCCGTGTCCAGCCGGCGAAGGCCGAGCTCCGATGAGCGGCGCACCCGCAACCTCGGCAGGCGTGGACGGGCGATCCGAGCCCACCCCGGTGATGGAGATGACGGGGATCTCCAAACGCTTCGACGCAACGCAGGCACTGGACGACGTTTCGCTGACGCTCTACCCCGGCGAGACGCACGCGCTGCTGGGCGAAAACGGAGCCGGCAAGTCGACGCTCATCAAGGTCATGACCGGAATCCACGCGCCGGACGCGGGCGTCACGCGCCTCCACGGGGAGGAGGCGACATTCAAGGGCTCGGGCGATGCGCAGCGCGCCGGGATCGCCGCCATCTATCAGGAGCCGGCGATCTTCCCCGACCTCAACATCGCCGAGAACATCTTCATGAGCCACCAGGATCGCGGGGCGCTGGTCCGCTGGCATCGGATGTATCAGGACGCGGAGGCGATCCTCGCCCGGATCGACGTCCGCCTGGATGTCCGCACGCTCGCCAGTGGTCTCACGGTGGCCTCTCAGCAGGCCGTCGAGATCGCGAAGGCGCTCTCGCTCGACGTCCGCGTGCTGATCATGGACGAGCCGACCGCCGCGCTCTCCGCGCACGAGGTGTCCGAGCTGTTCAAGCAGATCCGGCGCCTCACCGACTCCGGCGTCGCGGTGCTGTTCATCAGCCACCGCCTCGACGAGGTCTTCGAGATAGCGGATCGGGTGACCGTGCTGAGAGATGGCCGCCTGATCTCGTCGAGACCGAAAGACGAGATCACCCAGGCTCTGGCAATCCGGGAGATGGTCGGCCGGGAGATGTCGGACTTCTTCGTGCGCAATCCGCACCCGCTGGGGGACATCGTCCTGCGTGTCGAGGGTCTCGGACGGAAGGGCCTCTTCTCCGACGTCGGCTTCGAGCTGCGGGAGGGCGAGGTGCTCGGATTCGCCGGCCTCGTCGGGGCCGGCCGCACCGACGTCGGGCTGTCGCTCTTCGGAATCGCGCCGCCCGATACCGGTGTCGTCGAGCTGCGGGGCAAGCCTCTCTCAGTCCGCTCGCCTCGCCAGGCGCTGCGCGCGGGGATTGCCTACCTCTCGGAGGACCGCCGCCAGCTCGGTCTCTCGCTGCCGCAGTCGGTCACGGCGAACATCACGCTCGCGACCCTCCGCAACTACGTGACGCGGCTGCGGCTGCTGAATTCGTCGGCTGAGCGGGCCGTCGCGGAGAGGTTCCGCGACAAGCTGACCATCCGGACGCCGTCGCTCGACACCCCGGTCGAGCAGCTGTCGGGCGGCAACCAGCAGAAGACCATGCTCGCCAAGTGGCTGAACGCTCAGCCGAGCGTTCTGATCCTCGACGAGCCGACGCGCGGGATCGACGTCGGCGCCAAGGCGGAGGTCCACCAGATCATCGACGAGCTGGCCGGCTCCGGGATGGCGATCATCCTGATCTCCTCCGATCTCCCCGAGGTCATCGCGATGAGCGACCGGGTGCTCGTGATGCGCGAGGGCCGGCAGACGGGGATGTTCGAGCGCGCCGACGCGACCGAGGAAACCATCATCACGGCGGCGATGGGGGCCGGATGAGCAGCGTGCTGCGTCTCCGTCCCGAACGCCTCAGGGAGCTGTCGCTCATCGCGGTCATCGCCGTCGCGGTCTTCATCTTCAGCCTGCTGATCGACAACTACATCGGCGGCAGCTTCTTCAACCGGGTCACGACGAGCGTCGCGATCACCGCGATCCTGGCCGCCGGGCAGACGATCGTCATCCTGACCAGGAACATCGACCTGTCGGTCGGCTCGATCGTGGGCGTCACGGCCTACCTTACGGGCGAGTACCTCCAGAGCCACCCGGACCTGGCGCCCCTGCTCGCGGTCGCGTACGCGGTGGCGATCGGGGCAGGACTGGGGCTGCTGAACGGCCTGCTCGTGGCCTACGCGAGGGTCCCGTCGATCATCGTCACGCTCGGCACGCTGGCCATCTACCGGACCTGGCTGATCAACCACGCCGAGTCCAAGACGATCACGTCCGACTCACTGCCCGACTGGGTGGTCGAGCTTCCAAACTCGACCCTGCTGAGCATCGGCGAGTTCGACATCCGAACGGTGGTTGCGGGCGCCGTCGTGCTCATCCTTGTCCTGCAGTTGATGCTCGGTGGGCTCAAGTGGGGCCGTTGGGTCTACGCGGTGGGCTCCAACCCGGACGCCGCCCGCCAGGCCGGGCTGCCGGTCCAGCGCGTCATCCTGGGAGCCTTCGTCGCCTCCGGGGCGCTGGCCGGCCTCGCCGGGTTCTTGTTCCTTTCGCGCTTCGGAACGATCACAGTCATCGCCGGCAACGGGCTCGAGCTCCAGTCGGTCGCTGCGGCGGTCGTCGGCGGCGTCAACATCTTCGGAGGGTCGGGGACGTTGGTCGGCTCGCTCCTGGGCGCGGTGCTCATCAACCTGCTCGACCTGAGCCTCCTGCGGGTCCCGGGTCTCAGCGAGTTCTGGCGGGACGCCGTGCTCGGGACCCTCATCCTCACCGCCGTCGCCGTCGACTTCCTCCTCGGCAAGCGACTCGGACGGCTGTCCTCGCGCGCGAGGGGGCGGGCCACGGCGGGCGTGCCGCCTGGGCAGGGGGTGGCGTCAGATGCGTGACAAGGCGCTGCGGTGGCGCTGGGAGCTGTTCCTCGCAGTGGTCCTCGTCGCCGTCTTCATCGTGAACATCAATATCTCGGAGTTCTACTTCGGAGAGCAGAACTTCATAAACATGTTCCAGCTCTCCATCGAGAAGGTGATCGTCGTCGTGATCATGACCTTCGTCATCATCAACGGCGAGATCGACCTCTCGGTCGCGTCGGTGATGGCCTTCAGCGCATGCGTCCTCGCGGCCCTGCATCAGGCCGCGTTCGGTCCCGTTTGAGCTGGCAGTCGTTATCGCACTTGCTCGCCGGGAGCCTTCGCCGGCGCTCCTTCAGGGGGCGTTCGTGGCCTTCATGGGGCTGCCGTCGCTGGTCGTCACGCTGGCCGGACTGATCGGATTCCGCGGCGCCGGGCGCATCCTCGTCGAGGACAACTCGATCGGGGACTTCCCGGAGTGGTTCGACACGCTGGGGCAGGACCCGCTGATCGGGCGCTTCTCGTTCGCCCTGATCTTCTTCATCGTCGAGCTCGTCCTGGCCGGGATCATCCTTCATCGCACCGCGTTCGGCCGATCCGTGTTCGTGATCGGCAACAACGCCAACGTCGCGCGCTACTCGGGCGTGAACGTGGCCCGCGACAAGCTGATCATCATGACCGCGTCCGGCTTCTTCGCCGGCCTCGCGGGAGTGTTCTTCGCGGCCAGGCTCGGATCTGTCCGCGGCGATCTGGCGCTCGGGTTCGAGCTCGACATCATCACGATGGTCCTGCTCGGCGGGGTGAGCATCTTCGGAGGCTCCGGCACGATCGTGGGCGTCGCGCTCTCGATCCTGATCGTGCTCAACATCCGCAACGGGCTGGGGCTCGCGAACATCGACCAGAACACGCAGACCGGAGTCATCGGCGGCCTGCTGATCCTCTCCGTGCTCGTCCCGAACCTCGTCGCCCGGCTCGCCGGTTCGTGGCGCGTCGCGGGCACCGGCGAGAGGGGTCCGCCCGCCACGGGCGGCCGAGAAGGGGGAGGTGATGCCCAGAGACAGGAACCGGGTCTCCACCCAACACAACGTTGACTTAGAGGAGAGGTCTATGAATCCAGATGGATCGCTCAGAAAGAGGCGATTCGAGGGAGGTTGGCGAGGCATCGCATGGGTCCTCGCGGCCTTGATGGTTGCGCTCATGCTCGCGGCCGCCGGCTGCGGGGACGACGACGACGATGCACCGGCCGACGAGGGGGGCGCCGCCGACACGAGCGGGGGCGAGGCGAGCGGCCCGGTCAAGTTCACGACGGGGGAGGAATTCAAGTCCGTCTTCATCCCCAAGCAAACCGGCATCGCCGTCTTCGACCAGGCGAATGAAGGTGCCAAGGAAGCGGCGGGCGAGCTCCAGGTGGATCCCGCCGAGTTCCTCGGCCCGTCGTCACCTGAGAACTGCGTCTCGGGGCAGATCGACACCGTGACCAACGCCGGGACGCAAGGCGTCAACGGCATCATGATCTCGAACTGCGCCGGCGATCAGATCGAGCCGGCCGTGAAGCAGGCGTCCGACGCCGGCGCCACGGTCGTCTCGTGGGACTCGCCGGTTCCATCGGGTGAAGGCGAGAGCGTCTTCATCGCCCAGGTGGACTTCGACGAGACCGGCAAGGTGATGGCCGACCTCGCTCTCGAAATCCTCGGTGAGGAGGGCGGCGAGTACGCCATCCTCTCCGCGGCCCCCGACGCCGCGAACCAGAACGCCTGGATCAAGGCCCATAAGGAGGCGATCAAGGACCCGAAGTACGCGAACCTCAAGCTCGTCGACACGGTGTATGGCAACGACGAGTCCGAGAAGTCGTACGACGAGGCACTCGGTCTGGTCGACAAGCATCCCAACCTCAAGATGATCATGGCCCCGACGACCGTTGGCATCGCCGCCGCGGGCAAGGCCATGACGGACGAAAATCTGTGCGACAAGGTCAAGGTGTCGGGTCTCGGCCTGCCCGACGAGATGAAGGAGTACACGCTCAGCGGTTGTGCGCCGAAGTTCGCGCTATGGAGCTTCACCGACCTCGGCTACCTGGCGTTCTACACGGCGTACGGGATCGCTACTGGCCAGATCGAGGCCGAAGCGGGCGCGCAGTTCGAGGCCGGCCGTTTGGGTGACTACACGATTGAGAAGGATCCGACCCGTGACAACGGGCTGAGGGTCCTGATGGGTCCCTTCACCGAGTACGACGAGTCGAACGTGGAGGAGGGGTAACGGACTGTCAATCGACCTCAAGTCGATGGGCTGGGGAGAGGCGGGAGTGCTTCGGCTCCCGCCCCTCCGCCGTTTCGGATGATGTCACTTTCGGATGATGTCGAACTGAAAGCGTGACCGTGGAGCGCGTCTGCTTCCTCCTGCGCGTGCGTCCGGATCGCCTGGACGAATACCGCGCGCGCCACAGCGAGGTGTGGCCGGAGATGCTCGGCGCGCTCCGCGAGACCGGCTGGCGCAACTACTCGCTCTTCCTTCGCAAGGACGGCCTGCTGGTCGGATACTTGGAGTGCGACGACTTCGAGGCGTCGCGTGCGGCGATGGAGGAGCGCGACGTGAACGCCCGCTGGCAAGCCGAGATGGCGCCCTTCTTCGAGCTTCCCGGAGGCGAGCGCCCGGACACCGGGCTCGAACGGCTCGAGGAGGTGTTCCACCTTGACTGAGCCCGCCTTCGCCGCGATCGACCTCGGTGCCGAGAGCGGCCGCGTGGTCGTCGGACGACTAGAGGGCGAGCGCGCCTCGCTCGAGGTCGTGCACCGCTTCGCGAACCGCCCCGTGCGACTGCCGGACGGAGTGCACTGGAATCTGATGTCCCTGTTCACCGAGGCGGTCGAGGGGGTGGCGCGGGCCAGGAAGGAGGTCCGCCTGGACGGCGTCGGCGTGGACGCGTGGGGCGTGGACTACGCGCTGCTCGATGACGCCGGCCGGGAGCTGGGGCTGCCCTTCCACTACCGCGACCGGCGCACGACCGGCATGGTCGCGCGCGCTCATTCGCGCGTTCCCCGCGAGGAGCTCTACGCCGTCACGGGCATCCAGACGATGCCGATCAACACGATCTTCCAGCTGCTCGCGGACGAGGGCTCGCCGGCGCTCGCTGCCGCGGAGCGGGTCGCGCTCGTGCCGGACCTGTTCGGGTTCTGGCTGAGCGGCGAGTTCGCGAACGAGGCGACGATCGCATCGACGACGGGCCTGCTCGACGCCCGCAGCGGCACATGGGCGCGCTCACTCATCGAGCGGCTGAGGCTTCCGGGCGCCCCGTTCGCAGGCGACCCCGTGGAACCGGGCACCAGGCTCGGAGAGCTATCGCCCCACCACGGCTGCGGGCGAATTCCGGTCCACGCGGTCGCCGGTCACGACACGGCGTCCGCGTTCGCCGCGGCTCCGGTTCGGACGCCCCACGCGGCAATCCTTTCGTCCGGCACCTGGTCATTGCTCGGCCTCGAGCTCGACGAGCCGGTACTGACACCCGAGGCGGGCGCTTTCAACCTCACCAACGAGCGGGGTGTGGACGGGACGGTTCGCTTGCTCCGCAATGTCATGGGGCTGTGGCTGGTGCAGGAGTGCAGGCGTAGCTTCGGGATCGAGTACGAGGAGCTCCACCGGCTGGCCGCGGAGGCACGCGCCGACGTCCCGCTTTTCGACCCCGACGACGACGCCTTCCTCGCCCCGGGCGACATGCCCGCGGAAATCGTGAAGGCCTGTGCGGCGAGCGGCCAGTCGTCGCCCGAAACGCCGGGCGAGTTCATCCGCTCGGTGCTGACCTCGCTCGCGTGTAAGTACCGGCTCGTACTGGAGCGGCTGACGCGCGTGACCGGGCGCCGCGTGGAGGTCGTGCACGTGATCGGCGGGGGCGTCCGCAACGAGCTGCTCTGCCGCCTGACAGCCGACGTGCTGGGCCGTCCCGTGCTCGCCGGGCCCGTGGAGGCCACGGCGCTCGGCAACGTGTTGACACAGGCGCGCGCGACCGGGGACCTGGGATCGCTTTCGGACCTGCGCGCCGTTGCAGCCGCATCCGCCGACCCCGCCGTTTTCGAGCCGGCCGGCCGGCGCGGCGAAGCCGATGCCTTGTACGGCCGGTTCCTGGAGGCCACAGGACTGACCGTCGATGAACCGGAGCCCGCAATTGCCTGACGCAGCCGACAGGGATCGGGTGGCGCGGCGCTTGTCGTCGCTCGCGATCGAGACGCCGTCGTGGGGCTACGGCGACTCGGGCACGCGGTTCGCGACGTTCCGGCAGCCGGGCCGGCCACGCAACGTCTATGAGCGAGTCGACGACGCGGCGGAGGTCCATCGCCTCACCGGCACGGCGCCGGCGGTCGCACTGCACTTCCCTTGGGACGAGGTGGAGGACCTCGGCACCCTGCGCGCGCACATCGAGGGGCTCGGGCTGCGTGCCGGCGCGGTCAACCCCAATCTCTTCCAGGACCCCCACTACAAGCTCGGCTCGATAACCCATCCCGATGACCGCGTCCGGGAGAAGGCTGTGGCGCACCTGCTCGAGTGCATCGAGGTGGCGGAGGTTCTCGGGTCGACGGCGCAGTCGCTTTGGTTCGCGGACGGCACGAGCTATCCCGGGCAGGACGACCTTAGGGAGCGGCGCCGGCGCATGCTCGACGCGCTCGCAAGCGTGTACGCGGCGCTGCCCGAGGGCCAGGAGCTACTGGTGGAGTACAAGCCGTTCGAACCGGCCTTCTATGCGACTGACCTCGCCGACTGGGGCTCGTCGTTGTTGGTCTGCCAGAGGCTGGGCGAGCGTGCGCGCGTGCTTGTGGACCTCGGCCACCACGCTCAGGGCACGAACGTCGAGCAGATCGTCGCCCTTCTTGCGGCGGAGGGCAGGCTAGGCGGCTTCCATTTCAACAGCCGCAAGTACGCCGATGATGACCTGATCGTCGGCTCGGTCAACCCGTTCGAGCTGTTTCTGATCTTCCTCGAGCTCGCGGCGGGCGAGGAGCTGCCGCGGCTGACGATCGACCAGGCCCACAATGTCGAGCCGAAGGTCGAGGCGATGGTCCTGAGCGTCGTGAACCTGCAGGAGGCCTACGCCAGGGCGCTTCTCGTCGACCGCGAGGCGTTGGCCGAGGCGCAGCAGGCGGGCGACGTGCTCGCGGGACACAGGCTGCTGCTCGACGCCTTCCAGACAGATGTCCGGCCGCTGTGCGCACAGGTGCGAGCCGACCTGGGTGCCGCGGAAGACCCGATCACGGAGCTGCGCGCGTCGGGCTATGCGGAACGGCGGGCGGCCGAGCGCGGCCAGGGGGAGAGCGTCGCGGGCGGGTGGGGCCGGTGAGCACGCTCGAGCGCATGATCGCGCTGGCCGACAACCGCTGGCCGGCCGGCACTGAGGTTCCCGCCGACGCGCTCGGCCAGGTGCTGCTGGCATCCCATCTGCTCGGATCGGACCGCGCGGTGGCGAACTTCGGCGGCGGCAACACGTCCGCCAAGGGCCGGACCGTGGACCACGTCGGTCGCGAGCTGGACGCGATCTGGGTCAAGGGCTCGGGGAGCGACCTGGCGACGATGGAGGCGAAGGACTTCACGCCACTCCGCCTCGACGAGGTGCTCCCGCTGATCGAGCGCTCGGAGATGAGTGACGAGGAAATGGTCGCCCATCTGGCGCGCTGCCAGCTGGACCCCGCGGCGCCGCGGTCGTCGATCGAGACGCTGCTGCACGCCTTCGTTCCGGCCACTCACGTCCACCACACCCACCCCGATGCAATCAACGTCCTCGCCGGCACTCGCGAGGGCGAGCGCCAGGTGGCGGAGTGCTTTGGCGACGAGGCAGCGTGGATCCCGTACATCCGGCCGGGTTTCACGCTCGCCAAACAGGTCGGTACGGCGGTCCGCGAGCATTCCGGGCTGCGCCTCGTCGTGCTCGCCAAGCATGGCCTCGTCGTCTGGGGGGACAGCGCCGAGGAGGCATATAGCCGGACGATCGAGGTGATCAACGAGGCGGCCGAGTTCGTCAATGCGAGGACCGCTGAAAGGCCGCGCTTCGGCGGGTCGCTCGCGACGAGTCTCGACCGGCGCGCGGTTCTGCGGGACGTCCTGCCCGCTGTGCGCGGGGCGGTCTCGAGCGTGCATTCGAAGATCCTGGTCGTCGACACCTCATCGCGTGCGCGTGAGTTCGTCTCCTCGCGCGATGCCGCGGAGCTGGTCACGGTCGGAGCGGCGTGCCCCGATCACCTCGTCCATACGAAGCGTGTCCCGCTCTGGGTCCCCTTCGATCCTGCGCACGAGGACGCCGCAGCGCTCGAAGACCGTGTTCGGACCCTCGCCGCCGCCTACCGCGACGACTACCGCGCCTACGTCGAGCACCACCGCGACACGGGTACCGAGGCGGCCGACCCCGACGCCCGCGTCGTGCTGATCCAGCATGTTGGCCTGATCGGCGTCGGCAGGTCCCCGAAGGAGGCGCGGCTGTCGCGCGACCTGTATCACCGAGCGATCGAGGTCATGGCCGGCGCGCACGCCCTTGGCGGCTTTACCTCGCTGACCGAGGAAGAGAGCTTCGCCGTCGAGTACTGGCCGCTCGAGCTCTACAAGCTCTCGCTGCGCCCGCCTCCGGGCGAGTTGCAGGGAAGGGTCGCGCTCGTGACCGGCGCCGCCGGCGGAATCGGACGGGCCGTCGTGGACGAGCTCGCGCGGAAGGGTGCATGCGTCGTCGCATTCGACGTTGACGGGGAAGGCGCAGCGGACGCCGTCGAAAGCCTCGGCGACGCCGGAGTGGCCGTTGGTGGCGACGTGACCGATGAAGAGGCGGTTCGACACGCATTTGCCTCCGCCGTCGAGGCGTTCGGAGGGGTCGACATCGTGGTCTCGAACGCGGGCGTCGCATCGAGCGCGCCGATCGAAGCCACCACGCTCGAGGAATGGGGACGCATCCACGCGGTCCTCGGCACGGGCTATTTCCTCGTCGCCCGCGATGCGTTCTCGGTCTTGCGCGCGCAAGGGCGCGGCGGATCCATCGTCGTCGTTGCATCGAAGAACGCCCTCGTTGCAGGCAAGAACGCCGCCGCCTACTCGTCCGCGAAGGCGGCCGAGCTGCATCTCGCCCGCTGCCTCGCGGAGGAGGGTGGACCGGACGGGATCCGGGTGAACACGGTCAACCCGGACGCCGTCCTGAAGGGTTCCCGAATCTGGGACTCGAGCTGGCGCGAGGAGCGCGCCGCGGCATACGGGATCGAACCGCACGAGCTTGAGGAGCACTACCGCAGGAGGACGGCGCTCGGCGTCAATGTCCTCCCGGAAGACATCGCAGAGGCGGTGCTGCACTTCTCGTCCGAGGCACGCTCCGGAAAGAGCACGGGCAACGTGCTGAACGTGGACGGGGGAGTGTCGGCCGCGTACCCGCGGTAGGCCGTCTCGATGCGTCAGTGAGAAGCGCCCGAACGCTGCTCGCGACCTGAGCGGGCGGTGCGGTTACCCGAACGTGCGAACGTCGGCTAGCCCCATTTCCACAGCGGGCGCCCGCCGGAATCCTGTGCGGCATGGACAGGACAAGGCCGCGCGACCGACTCACGGTGGCGGCGATGAGTGCCGAGCGGCAGCCGCTTGTGGACGCAGCGCGCCGCGGGGACGAGGGCGCTTTCCGACGGCTCTTGGATCCTCTCCGCGGGGAGCTCTACGGCCACTGCTATCGCATGCTCGCCTCCATGCACGACGCAGAGGACGCGACGCAGGACGTGATGCTCCGTGCATGGCGCGCGCTCGCCACATACGAGGGCCGCGCTCCGTTGCCTTCCTGGCTCCACAGGATCGCGACCAATGTCTGCCTGGATGCCATCAGGAAGCGCCGTAACCGAGCCGTGCCACTCGATCCGGCCTCGACTGCCAACGGACATTACGACGCTGCGATACAGCCGCCCCCGCGACACGACCAGGACGTGGAGCCCGCGGGAGCGCACGACCTGGCAGCCGGGATTGAAACCGAGTACGAGCACCGTGAGGCCGCCGCGCTCGCCCTCGGCCTCGCACTCCAACTGCCGGACAAGCAGCGCACGGTCCTGATCCTCCGCGAAGTTCTGGGATTCTCGGCCCGCGAGACCGCCTCGAGCCTCGACACCACGGTCCCTGCGGTGAACAGCGCCCTTCAACGCGCGCGAGCAAACCTCGATGACGGCCTCGACCCGGACGGCCCGGAGCGGTCACCGAGTGCGTCCGTTGACGGGCGGTTCCAGGATGCCGTCGAGGATTCATGGACGCGCTGAAACGCGGCGACATTGACGCCTTGGTCGGTATCGCGGCCGATCCCGATGTCTACTCGCCGCAGACCGCGTGAGAGCCGGCTTCAGCCGCGACTCGCGAACTCCGGCAGCGGGCTCGGGTGCCTGGGTTCGTACAGGCCGATTTCGCCCGCGCCGGGGAGCTTGAACTGAGCGATCCGGCCCCAGCCCTCGTCCTCGATCGGCGATACGAACTCGACGCCCTTGCCCTCGAGTTCCGCGACGGTCTGCTCGATGTCATGGCACATGAGGAAGAGGGCGTGATGACCCGGCCCGCGGCCCCAGCCCGACCCGGGGTGGACCGCGACCTCGCCCGGTGGCAGGGCGAAGATCAGCCAGCCGTCGCCCGCGTCCACCCCCTCGAACCCCAGCACGTCACGAAGGAACGCCCGGGCTCGCTCGGCGTCCTCGGCGAAGATGATGGTGTGTGCCCCGGCGATCATGCCGCGGATCGTAGTGCCGGCCATCGCCGACGCGCCGCTACTTCTCGAGCGGCGGCACTTCGGTCGCCCTGAGCGCTTCGGCGGGATCGCGGTACAGCGTGGCGCGCCAGAGCTTCTCGTCCTTGAACTCCCAGACGTTTGCGACTCGCTGCACGAATGGGAGCCCGCTCCCCTTACCGCGCATGTGCGTGGACATGACGATCATGACGCGGCCGTCCGGCGCAGACAACAGCCGCTCGACCTCGACTCGCCATTCCTCCCACGTCGCGTCGATGTCCCTGAAGTACCTGCGAATGCCCGCGAAACCGCGGTAGGGGCTCGCCTCGAGCTGCGCCAGCAGGGAGAAGAACTCGATCTCGGGGTGGCAGAGCTCGAGGGCCGCCTCGACGTCGCGCTCTGTGATCGCGTCCGCAAACCCGCGGACGACGCTGATGCGTTCATCCCACATCCCGTCACGCGAGTATCGCTCCTGCGGACCTCTTGGTCGCTCCGTGACGGGGGTCAGCGGGCGCGGCGGGGACGCAACAGGGGCAATGTCGTCTCGGCTGCGAACTGCTCGCCCGTCACGCCGGTCACGAAACGCCCGCCCCGGATCAGGCCGCGGGCCTCGAGGCGACGCAGTGCCCAGAGGAGCTCTCGCCAGGGGACGGCGAGCCGTTCCTTCAGGTAGACGTCGCGGAACACCACGCCCCAGCGATGCAGGAGCTGCCAGGCGGCCGCCTCGGCCAGCTCGTCGACGTCGTCGACCGGCCGGGCGGCGGGCAGGAGCGTCCAACGGCCCTCGACGCCCTGCCGCCACGTGCCCCGCCGGCCGCGGGAACCCGGACGGTGGTATGGCCGCTGGCGGCGCGCGAAGCGGGCGCGGGCATTCAGAAGCGACCGGATGGCGTTGAAGCCGTCGGCGGTGATGAGGCCCCGGGCGACGCCGTCCCATAGTCCCTCCTCCACGTCGGCGGGCAGGCCGCCGATGCTGGTCTGGAGGTCGGAGTGGAAGAGGGCGCCCCGCTCGCGCAGCGCGTCGAGCACCTTCCGCCCGGACCCGGCGCCGGGTTCGGCCGGCGCCACTGTGCCCCGGTGCGCCTGGAGGAGCCAGGGCAGGTCCTGACGGAGCATGAAGGTGATCGGCGTTCGCCGCGACGGCGTCTTGACGGAGAGGGCCGGCAACGCTGCCGCGGGATTGTCGTCGGCCGCTGCGGGCTCGAGGACGGACAGCCGGCCCCACACCACCTCGCCCGACAGGCATAGGTCGTCGAGCCATTCGGGGCGATAGGCCTCGACCCGCTCGGCGAAGACGCGCTCCCACTCGCCGGCCGGCCACTCCGAGCCCTGGAGCTGCTCGATCACCTCCGCCAGCCCTGCCCGGCCCTGCAGACGGGTCCCGGGAGCGGCGTGGCACCAGCGCTGAAGGAAGTCGTGCCACTCCTCCTGGCTGATCGGCCGGACCTGGGCACGCCGGCGCTCGCGGGTGTAGCCGTGGATGCGCGCCAGGAGCCGCCGGGCGCACCACTGCTCGCCGCGCTCGGGCTCGAAGCGTCCGCCGACGGCAAACCCGCGCGCCCGCAGGGTCTCGAGGGCGACGGTCACCGAGGATGACCGCAGGCCGGTCGCGGAGACGAGCTCGTCGACCGTGACCGGCCCGCAGACGTCGAGGTGGCCGCGGACGAGGCTCACCGCCGCCTCCTCGGCGGCCGCGTCGTCCAGCACCGGCGCCAGCGCGGACGGGAGTGGGTGATCGGGTGAGAAGCGGGCGCCGGGGAACAGCCCCTCGACCTCGGCCCGGCGCTCGGTCGCGGCCCAGAGGACACCGGAGCCGTCGATGTGCACTTCGAAGCACCGGCCCGCGCTCGCCAGGGCGTCGAAATGCTCGGTCCATTCGGGTCGCGGCCGGGTGGCCACGAGCGACAGCAGCACGTCGTGCAGCTCCTCGCGGTCGCGCACCTCTGGGGCCGCCTCGGCCCGCACTCTTTCGATCGCGGCCGGATCGAGCCGGCCCAGCTCGTGCGGCTCCACCGGCAGACCCCGGCGCAGCGGCACCGCGCGCGAGCGGCGCTCGCCGATCTCCGTGTCCTCGTCGAGGTAAGTGAACGGGGCGCCGCCGAGGATCTCGTGGGCCAGCACACTGGGCTCGACGGTGTCGACGAAATGGAGCCGCACCGTCCCCTCCTCGAAGCGGCGCAGCAGCTCCTCGAGGCCCTCGATGTCCATGGCCTCGCGCAGGCAGTCGCCCATCGTCTCGCGGACGAGCGGGTGATCGGGGATCTCGACGGGGCCGGCCGGGGCGTTGTCCTGGCAGGCGGCAAGCGACGGGAACACGGCGGCCATGAGGTCGTCCGACTCCATGCGCTGGATGTTGAACGGGTTCAGCCGGCCGCCCTTGCGGCGCAGCACGGCGAGCGACCGGTTGAGGTTCCAGCGCCAGCGCGCGGTGAACATCGGGCTGCGGAGCACCGCCTGGGAGACCGCGTCCCGAACGTTGTGGGACCGCAGGAAGGCGGGCACGTCCTCGAGCGGGAACGAATGCTGGGGACCGAGCGACAGGAGCACGGCGTCATTGCTGGCGGCAGCTTGGAGCTCGAAGTCGAAATTCAGGCAGAACTTCTTGCGCAACCCGAGGCCCAGCGCGCGGTTGATCCTTGCGCCCAGGGGGGCGTGGACGATCAGCTGCATACCGCCGGTGTCGTCGAAGAAGCGCTCGAAGACGATGTCGTCGTGGGAGGGGAGCACCCCGCCCAGCTCGGCCCGGCCGGCCGCCAGATAGTCGGTGACGAGCGCGGCGGCCACCTCGTCGACGCGCGAGACCTCCTGAACGTGGGCGATCGCGGCGTCGCGTCCGCCTAAGTCGAGGCGCTCCGCCACGGCGCCTCGCAGCCGTGACACCTCCTCGGATAGCTCGTCGGTGCGACCCGGCGCCTCGCCCAGCCAGAACGGGATCGTGGGGTGCTTGCCGGTGGCGTCCCGCACCCGCATGACGCCGTTCGTCACCTGGACGATCTGCCAAGGATGGGTGCCGAGCAGGAACACGTCACCCTGCTGGGACTCGATCGCGAAGTCCTCGTTCACGCTGCCGACGAACACGTCGCCCGGCTCCATCAGGACTCGGTAGTCGCCGGTCTCGGGAATCGCTCCGCCCGAGGTGAGCGTGGCCAGGCGGGCGCCCCGGCGGCCGCGAAGGCGGCCGTTGACACGGTCGCGATGCAGGTACGCCATTCGCCGGCCGCGCCCGGTCTCGATGCCGGCCGAGACCAGGTCCACGACCTCCTCGAACTCGTCCCGGGTGAGCCGCCGGTATGGCCAGGCGCGCGTGATCAGCGCGAACAGCTCGTCCTCGCTCACGCCGTCGTCGCCCCAGGCAGCTGCCTCGGCCACGATCTGCTGGGCGAGGATGTCGAGCGGCTGCTCGGGCGGGTGGAGGGCATCGAGGCGTCCGCGCCTGACCGCGGCCAGCAGGGCGGCGCACTCGACCAGCTCGTCTCGGGTGGTGGGGTAGAGGATTCCCCGGGGGACACCCGTCCGCTGGTGGTTGGCCCGGCCGACGCGCTGGAGGAAGGTGGCGATGCTGTGCGGCGAGCCGATCTGGCACACGAGCTCGACGGGCCCCACGTCGATGCCGAGCTCCAGCGAGGCGGTGGCCACCAACGCGCGCAGGTCTCCGGCTCGCAGCCGGTGCTCGACGCGCTGACGGCGCTCACGTGACAGCGAACCGTGGTGGGCCGCCACCTGGTCCTGGCCAAGCCGCTCGCCGAGCTCATGGGCCACGCGCTCGGACAGCTTCCTGGTGTTGACGAACACCAGGGTGGTCCGGTGGCCCGCCACGTGGCCGGCGATGCGGTCGAGGATCTCGTCGAACTGATCGCCCGAAAGGGTCGCCTCGAGCTCGCCGTCGGGCTGCTCGAGCGAGAGGTCGAGACGGCGCCGGTGGCCGCTGTCGACGACCGCGGGGAGCGGCTCACCCGCTCCCACCAGGAGGCGGGCCGCCGTCTCGACCGGCTTGACGGTCGCCGAGAGGCCGACACGGACCGGCGGCCGCCCGGTCACGGCCTGGAGCCGTTCGAGCGAGATCGTGAGGTGCGAGCCGCGCTTGTCGCGAGCCAGGGCGTGGATCTCGTCGACGATGACGGTCTCCACGCTGCCGAGGGTGGCCCGTGACCGTTCGGCGGTCAGGTACAGGTACAGCGATTCGGGTGTGGTCACGAGCAGGTTCGGTGGCCGGCGGATCATCATCTGCCGCTCCCACGAGGTGGAATCGCCGGTCCGCACGGCGACCGTGATCGGCGCCGGCTCGTAGCCGAGCTCCTCGGCCACCTCGGCAATCTCGGCGAGCGGCTCCTCGAGGTTGGTGTGGACGTCGACGGCGAGCGCCTTCAGCGGGCTCAGGTACACGACACGAGTTGCAGCCTCGATGTTCTCGCCGGCCTCGTGGGCGCGGTAGAGGGCGTCGATGGCGGCGAGGAAACCGGCGAGCGTCTTACCCGAGCCGGTGGGCGCGCAGACGAGCGTGTGCCGCCCGGCGACGATCGCCGGCCAGCCCCCGGTCTGTGCCTCGGTCGGTCCGTCGGGGAAGCGCCGCTCGAACCACGCGCGCACCGCCGGATGGAAGTCCTCGAGGACCCCGGGGACGGGGGAGGCGGTTGCCGTCGATCGCAGCGAGCTCACGGACACCGGCGAGATTCTCGCAGTCTCCCGGGCGACCACATGCGCGGCCGGGACCCCGCCAGACGTGTGCTCGGAAGAGCCGGCGTTAGACCGGCAGTGGGCCCGGGTCGCGCGTCTGGCCGGGGCCCAGCTGGGCAGCCGCGTCGCGCGGCGATCGATCTTGAGCACAGCGCCGTGGTGACCGCCGACGACGGTCCGGCCACGGTTGCAGCTATGGCAGATGCAGTGGCGTCCATGCACGGTGTCTACAGTCATGATCGTCGAGTTCTTCGTGCCGGCCCCTTGTGCGGATCACCTCGGATCGGGGAGATGCCGGCGCCCGGAAGCGCGCCTAGCTCAGCGGCACGGACTCGGCGCGAAGTCATCCACGCCGATGAGGTCCCGCTCGAGCGCGACGGCCAACGCATCAGCCTGCGTCGACAGGATCTCGAGGCCCATTCGCTCGGCCTCGTCAACGATCTCGTCGCGCGCGCGATCCAGGTCGCGGTCAAACCTCAAGGCGACCGCGTTCGTCACAAGCTGTTCGCCGCGGGCGCCACACGCTCCGCACCGCAGCGCGATCCACCAGTGCTCGTCATCGAGGGCCTCCCACCACACTGGGTGGACGGCGTCGCGACCGCAACCGGGGCAGCGCTCGAGGCGCTCTTCGGAACGGGCTCGGCCGGCACGGCGTGTGAGCAACGAGCGGAACGTGGCGAACATGGGCCAGCTCAACTGCGGGTCCAACCCCAAGCTTCGCGGGTTGAGGGGCTGCGTGCAAGTCCTCGCTCTCAGCCTGGCGCCTTGACAGGTCACACCGTAAGTGTCACCTTACCGTTCGTGCAGACTTACCAAACCGAGGGGTGGACCGCCCTCGGCGATCCCACGCGGCGCGAGATCTTCGAGCGCCTGGCCGATCGTCCGCGCGCCGTCGGCGAGCTCGCCGGCGAGCTACCGGTCAGCCGTCCGGCCGTCTCGCAGCACCTGAAGGTTCTCAAGGACGCACGACTGGTGGTCGACCGGCGAGCCGGCACCCGCCGCATCTATCAGCTCGACCCCGATGGCGTCGGCGCGCTTCGGGCCTATCTCGACCACTTCTGGGACCAAGCCCTTGCGGCCTACAAGACGGCCGTCGAGCAACAAATGAAGGAGAGCTCATGAGCACGCAGGTATCTGAAACGTCCGTCCGGGCCTCGATCGTCGTCGAGGCGCCCATTGAGCGAGCGTTCTCGGTTTTCACCGAGGGCATCGGGAGCTGGTTCCCGTCCGAGTACAACCTGCTCGACGTGGAGATCGCCGAGCGGGTGTTCGAGCCACGGGTGGGTGGGCAGGTCTACGACCGCGGCAGCGATGGCAGCGAGTGCCACTGGGCCCGCGTGCTCGCCTACGAGCCGCCCAACCGTGTCGTGATCAGCTGGGACATCAGCCCGCAATGGCAGATCGAGACCGACCCCGAGAAGACGAGTGAAATCGAGGTGCGGTTCGTCGCCGAGGCCCCCGAGCGCACCCGCGTCGAGCTCGAGCACCGCAACCTCGATCGCCACGGCGAAGGCTGGGAGCAGATTCGGGAGTCGGTCGGCGGCGAGGGCGGCTGGGCAGTGGTCCCTGCGCAGCTTCGCCGAACGCGTGTCGGGATAATCCGCAGCTCCGAGACCGGCAGAGTACGTTCCGATTCGTGGGCTACGAGCGAACCGGCCTCTGGGCGGACGTGCGAGGGGTGCCCGACGCGCTCGCCGCCACGCTCGAGGCCGCCGACGGGCTCGCTGACGCGGTCGGGCTTCTCCGCGCCCCGGGCGTCGAGCGCGTGGTCGCGACCGGCAACGGCGCCGCGTATTACGTCGCCCATGGGCTCTGGCTGGCGTCGCTGGAGGGCGACGGCGCAGGGCCGCCGCTCATCGCCGTGCCCTGTGGGCTGGCGGTCCGGCAGACCTTTCGCTGGCGGCCCGGAGACGCCGTGCTCGCCGTCTCGTCCTCGGGCGAGTTCCGCGATGTGGTCGAGATCGCGCGGCGCCGGTCCGCCTTCCCGTGCGTCGCCATCACCTCCGATCCCGACTCGTCACTGGCCCGGGCGGCCACCGCCACGGTGCTGCAAAGGGTCGACTCCCAGCGGGCGGTCACCCACACCCAGGCGCTGTGCGGCGCATTTGCGATCGGGCTCGCCCTGTGGGCCTCGCTGGCACGGGACGACGCTCTCGCCGCGGTGGTAGCGACGGCGCCGGAGACGGCGGCGCGCGCACTCGGGGCCGCCGAGGCGTGGGCCTCCGATGAGGTCGCACAGATCGACCGGCCGCTCGCGGCCGTCGCCGCCGGCGGCGGCACGGCGTGGGCAGCAGCCCTGGAACTTGCGCTGATGCTCAAGGAGGTCTCGCGGATCCCCGCCGAGGGGGTCGAGACGCGCGAGGGCGCCACGTCGGCGATGTTCGGACTCGACCGCGGGCATCTCATGATCGGCCTCGACCCACCGGGCGACCCGCTGGGCGACGAGGCGCTCCGTGTGTGCGCGGCGGCCGGCGCGGACACCGTTGCGGCTGCCGTCTCTCCCTGACGCCGACGGCAGGCTCGCGCCGATCACCGCGCTGCCGGCGTCCGCGGCGCTGGCGGCCGAGCTCGCGCTCGCCGGTGGCCACGACGTCGACCATCCGGCCTGGACCGACGCGTATTACGCGACGGCGCGGAGCCCTGATGGGGCCTACGGCCGGGTCGAGAGTCGCGCGCGGAAGCGGTAGCGGTCTGCCCGGTAGAGCAGCACGCCGGTGGCGATCGGCCGCCCGTGCTGGTCGTACGTGCGGTGCTGGGTAACGAGCACCGCTGCGCCGGGCTCGACCTCGAGCAGCTCGCCGGTCTCGACGTCCGCCGTCGAGGCCTCCACCGAGAAGTCGGCGTGCGTCGGGACGATCTCGTAGCGCTTCTCGAGCTCCTCGTAGAGCGAGGCGCCGGCGAAGTCGACGCCGGTCAGGGCCGGCGCAAGCGCCAGCGGGATGGCGCTGGTGTCGATTGCCACCGGCACGCCGTCGAGATATCGCAGGCGCCGAAGGTCGAACAGCTCGGCGCCCGGCGCGACCTGCAGCGGCTCCGCCTCGTCCAGGGTGGCGGGGCGACGCCGGGCGTGAATGACCCTGGCCGATGGTTCGAGGCCGCGGGCACGTCCCATCGCCGAGAAGCTCGTGAGCATGTTGGGCGGTTCGCTGACCGGGCCCGCCGCGACGAACCATCCGCGCCCTGCCGAGGACTCCACGAGCCCCTCGTCGACAAGAGCGGCGAGCGCCTTCCGGACGGTCACGCGGCTGACGCCGAACATGGCGCAGAGCCGCCGCTCGGACGGGAGGCGCTGACCGGGGCGGAGCGTGCGCCCGGCGATGTCCTCGGCGATCGAACGCGTGAGCTGCATGTAGAGCGGATCGGAGGCGTCCGGATCGACGGGCCGAGCGGTCAGCGTCGTCATGGCGCGCGAGCCGGCTCGACCGCAAGCGCCGCCGCGCCGATCACGCCGGCGTCGAACCCTAGCCGCGCCGGGACCATGGGCAGCGCGGCGGTTGCGGGGGCGTAGATGAGCGGCCTGGCGGCCGCGACGACCATCTCCCTGTAGCGCGCGTCCAGCCCGAGGCCGCCGCCCATCACGACCACGTCCGGGTCGAGCGCGTTGACGAGCATCGCCAGCGCAGCGCCCAGCCGTTCCGCCGCGGCGGCCACCAGTTCCGCGTGCGCTGGATCGGCCAGTACCGGCTGCGCGGTGTCGGTGCCCGCGCGCCGCGCGAGCCCTGCGCCGCTCGACCAGGTCTCCACGGGCGGCGCGCCAGTGACGAGGGCGTTGCCTCGGGCGCCCGCGTGGGGTGTGCCGTCGAGAACTAGGCAGTGCGAGATCCCGGATCCGATGTTCAGGTACAGCGCGCTGGCGGCGCCCACCGCCGCCCCGTAGCGAGCTTCCGCGGCCGCCGCGGCACGGACGTCCGACTCGATCCGAACGCTCTCGGCGCCTCCCAGCAGCGAGGGCACGTCCAGGCCGCGCCAGTCGACGCTCTCGCCGCTCGTTATCTCCCCCTCCGGAGTGACGAGCTCGCACAGCCCGATGCCCACGCGCGGCGGCTCGGACGGGGAGAGCTCGACGACCATTCGCGTGCACGTCTCGAGCGCCTCCATCGGATCGCCGGGCGTCGGCCGGCGCGTGGCTTCGAGCAGCGCTCCGCGACTCGTGTCCACAATGCCCGCGGCGATCTTCGTCGCGCCTACGTCGATCCCGACCGCGACGCTCACGGCCGGTAGCTCGGGGCGACTGCCTCCATCGCCCTCACGAGGCGTGACCCGTAGTTGCGGTACTCGTGAGCGCATTCCTGCGGAAGGAAGCACGCGTCCTCGGCCTCGAGCTCGAACACGTACGCCTCGCCCTCGAACCAGCCGCGCACGTGCAGCGGCCCGTCCAGGGCGAACAGGACCTCCTGCCCGCCGTGGGAATGGATCGAGGCCGCCTCGCCTGCGCCGATCTCGATCCTGCTCACCGTCAGGTGGGGCGAGCTCCGCAGTGTTCCCGCGAGCACTCCGAGGTCGCGGCGCCAGAGCACGTCGCCCTCGCCGACAAGGTTCAGGCTCCGCTCCCTCGGCCGCTCGTCCGGCCAGCGGCCGAGAAGCCGATCGTCGGCGTAGACCGCCTCCTCGAGATACGGGCGTGTCCGCGCATAGCTGCCCGAGGTGCCCGCCGCGGGCGGCGGCGCGAAGAATTCGAGGACCCGCAGGGGCTCGTCGCCGTGCGCGAAGGCATGGTGCCAGGTGTCCGGCCCGAACCAGACGCTGCGCCCGGGACCAGCGAGAACGACCTCGCCGCTCTCCGGGTTGGCCAGCGCCATCTGCCCCGTCAGGACCGTGAGCACCTCGTCGGCGCCGAACACAGTCCGGTACTCCGGCGAGTGCCGGAACTCCCCGCCGGCCGCTAGCCCGAAGACCAGGCAGTGGATTTCATCCGTCGAGGCATAGATCCAGTCCGCGACCTCGCCGGAGATCGGATCTCCCCAGATGTGCCGACGCGCGTCGGCCGCGCGGATCAGCGTCGGCTCGTCGAAGGTCGGCCGCGGCGACGGCGCGTACCTCCGCCCGACCCCGTCTGGGCGCGGGTCTCGATCGGTCATCAGACCAGTACGCTACCAGTCAAAGTCCAGTCTGATACTGGTCTGCGCTCAGCGCACAGATACCGGCGATAGGCGCCTGCTACGGGCTCAGGTCGCCTTGCCGATGATTGCCCGCATCTCCTCGCCGCTGAAGGCGCGGAGGGTCGTCGTGCGGACGTTGCCCTGCCCTGCGACCGACAGCAGCGCGGCGGCGAGCGTCTCGTCGTCGGGGGCCTCGACCGTTGTAACCATGTCGTGCGTGCCGAGCGTCCAGTGGACGTTGGTGAAGCGGACGCCGAGGCTCTCGAACGCGCTTTCCGCGGCTTCGTAGCGGTCGACGGTGTCCTTGAAGTTTTGGACGCCTTGTTCGGTCCAGTCGATCAGCGCGACATACGTGGGCATGGAGTCCTCCCCTTTGGGGCGATGGCCACGCCGCCGAGGAGGGGTCTCGCGCGGCGCGACACTCAAGACAGCTCGACCCTAACCGGCGGGATGGTCGACAGGCAAGACCACGTCGTCGAAGTGGGAGTCATGGCGCGGCGTGTAGTGTGAGCGGATGTCGCATCCCGATCCCGCTGCCCCACCTGATAGCCGTCCGATCGTGGCCGGCGAGGCTTGGGACAATCCGGTGACGTTGGAGCACGCGGTCATCGTTGAACTGCCGTGGTTGAACGATGAGGGCCGTGCGGTCGCCGACTTGACCGCGCCGCCCGGTGCGCGTGTGGCCGGTGAGCATCTGCATCCCGCGCTGCATGAGAGCTTCAGCGTCCAAGAGGGCGAGCTGGCGGTGCTGCGCGACGGTCAGAAGTCGGTTCTGCGAGCCGGTGAGCGGGCGGAGATCGGGCCGGGCGTCTGGCACGACTGGTGGAACGAGGGAGACGTGGACGCGATCGTGCGCGTGGAGATCACGCCGGGTGAGCGGTTCGTCCACATGATCGAAACCTTGTACGGGCTCGCCCGCGAAGGACACGTGAACAAGCGCGGGATGCCCCACCCACTCCAGCTGGCGCTTTTCGGTACCGAGTTCTCCGACGTGATCGTGTTCCGCAAACCACCGGCCGCTGTTCAGCGCGTTGTCTTTAGCGCGCTCGCGCCGATCGCCCGCCGCCGCGGCTACCGCGCGACCTACCCCATGCTGTCGAGAACGACACTCGCCCCGCGCCCGTCCCGGGACGCTCCGGCACGCTGAACTGGTGACCTGAGTCGTCAGTTCGCGCGCACCTTCCCGGCGTCTGGACGCGCCTGGCGCCACCCACGGGAATCGCCGATGCTTCGGCATCGACTCATCCCGTGTGCGGCCCCAGCCACGCCCAGCCGCTCGGGAAGCTGACGCCGAACTTCCGACTCAGGTCACTAGGCGGGCTCCGCCACCAGCGCGAGCTTCCGGACCCGCCCCTCATCCAGCCACTCGACCCACAGCCGATGGGCGGCAAGCAGCTCGTCCAGTGCCCGGCGGCCGATCTGCGCGGCGATGTCCTCGGCGTCGGCGGCGAACGCGTCCGCCAGCGCCTGCGCCATCGCGCGGTGCGCGTGGCTGTGGTCCTCCTGCCAGGTGACGACGAGCCCGGCCCGCTCCAGGGACGTGGCCATTTCGTCGAGCGGGATGAGCCAGACCGTGTCGGCGTCGGGCATCGCCGCCCGCTCGGCCGCCGTGAGCGGAGGCCCCTCCTCGAGCGTGAAGGCGAGGCGCCCGGCGGGCCGGAGCGCCGCGCCGATCTCGCGCACCAGCGCGTCCTTGTCCTCGAAGGCGAGCATCGTTTCGAGCAGGAGCACGACGTCGAAGGCGCCGGCTGGGAGGGGCGGGACGTGCGCGGTCGCAAAGCGGCACGGCAGATCGCCCGCGCGCTCGCGGGCGAGGGCGACGGCGCTCGCGCTGGCGTCCACGCCGAGGTACTCGCAGCCCAGCTCCCGCGTGAGCAAACGCCCGGGCCCGCCCATGCCGCAGCACAGGTCCAGCACGGTGACCCCGGGGCCGATGCCGGCCTGCACCGCCAGGGCCCGGATCTCGCCGGCGGTCATGAAGCTCTCCTGCCCAACGAACTCGCCGGGAGCGTACGCCGACACGCGCGCGCGGTGCAGGGCCCGGTCGAACGGCGCGCGGTCGTCCTGCCTCACGCCCGCGCCTCCGCCGGCACCGGGTCAGCGGCTGGACGGCGAGGAGCCGAACGCGGCGAGGAAGCGGTCACGGAACGCGGCCATAGGCCAGACCGGCGCCTGCGGGCTCGGCGACACGCCGTCCTCCCAGCTCCATCCGGCGATCCGGTCCATCACCTTGGGGTCGTGGGCGATGACCGAGATGGGCACGTCGTGGCTGGCGCCCTGGCCGGTGACGACCGTCGCGGGCTGATGGTCGCCCAGTACGACGAGCACGAGGTTGTCGTGGCCGTAGCGCTGCACGAACGAGAAGATCGTGTTCAGCGAGTACTCGATCGAATGCCCGTAGGCGGCGCGGGCCCGCTCGGCATCGCCGAAGAGCGAGGCCTTCGTGGACTCCTCCGCCGGGATGCGGTTGAAGATCGAGCCGTCGCCGACGCCGTCCCAGGAGATGAACCGCGGAATACGCGTCCACGGCGCGTGGCTCGAGATCAGGTCGACCTCGGCGAAGAGCGGCGGCCGGTGACGCTTGCCGAGCTCGCGACGTTGCAGGGCCAGAAGGGTGTACTGGTCGGGCATGGGGGACACGCCGAAGCCCGGGCCGCGGTAGCCGAAGTTGCGGCGGTCGTAGACCCGGTCGTAGTGGTAGAAGGTCGAGCCCTCCGGCCACGCCCGGCGGTTCCCCGGCATGGCGCCGACCGCCCGCCACCCGGCGCGCTTGAACGCCCGGGTGAGGGTGAGGCGGTCCTTCTGGACGAGCTGGTCGTAACGCCGCTGGCCGTCGACCCGGACCCCCGACTGCAGGGTGGAATGCGCCAGCCAGCTGAGGCCCCCGAAGGTCGGCGAGGTGAGGAATGCGCTGCGCGAGGAGAAGCCGGCGGCCCGCAGCTGCGCTGCGCCCCGCGCGAGCGCGGCGTCGATGCGGGGCGAGACGGACGCGCCCTGGACCGCGACCCTCCCGTAGCTTTCGACGAACACGAGCAGGACGTCCTTGCCCCGCAGGCCTGTCAGCAGCCGGTTGCCGGGAGTGGCGCGGAAGCGCTCGTGGGCGATCTCGCGGGCGAACTCCGCCCGATCCGCCAGGCCGGCCCGCACAGCCTGCACCTCGTCGACGGCCAGGGCGGCAGTGCTCGAGGAGGCGACCGGCGCGCCGACGACGCGGAGGGCCACCCAGACCACGGCCAGCGCCGTCGCCGCCCGGAGCGCCCAGCCGCGGTGTCCGGCCGCGACCCGCGTCACGCGCAGCAGCGCCAGGACCGGGAGGGCGAGGAGCGCGACAATGAGCACGACCGCGACGGCGACGACGAGGTTCGCGCTCGACCCGCCGATCGCGTTGCGCAGCGTCTCGATGCCGATCCCCACGTAGCCCGAGTCGTCGACGAGGCTGAACGGCCGGTCGAACGCCGTGAAGAACCCGATGTCGAGGACCTTCACGACAACGAGCACACTCAGGACCGCTCCCAGGACCACGGCCAGCACGCGGCGCGGGGTGGCGGGCAGCAGGGCGGCCGCGGCGACGACGACGAGGAGCTCGAGGGGGAGCCGCGCGAACTCGCCGAGGGTGAGGCGGCTCGGCTGGTTTGGCGCGACGAGGGCGACCCAGACGAGCAGCAGGGCTAGGACCGTGAGCGCCACGGCGATGCCGGCGCGCAGCGGTCCGCGCTGGGGCTGACCGACATCACCCTCCAGCTCTTGGTCTTGTGCGGCGTGCCGGCGGCGCCACAGCCACCACGTGCACTGGACCATCGACGCCGCGAGCAGCGCGAGCGCGACGACGAGGAGCGCCTGCGTGAGCGCCAGCGGCAGGACCCCGGCGGCCGCGACCGTCAGCACGACCCCCTGCGTCGCCGCGACGATCTTGCGCCAGCGACGCGGCGGCAGCGGCTCGCGCATCCACGGCAGCAGCCACTCGCCGGCGAGGAACAGGTAGCGCGCGGCCCCGATCGCGAGCACCCACGCGCCGCACGCGGGGGCGACGTAGACGCTGAGGGCGAGGATCAGGAACGCGTCGACCTCGCCGTCGAAGCGCGCCCCCAGCGCGGTCGCCGTCCCGGTGCGCCGCGCCACCCATCCGTCGACCGCGTCCAGCCCGAGCGCGACGGCCGCGAGCGTCACGAGCAGCGCGACCGGCGTGCCGTGGGTGAACGAGTCCGCGGCCAGCGCGGCGACGCCGACGGCGAGCGTGGCCC
>CAVWSN010000015.1:0-14540 GCA_963757815.1 uncultured Thermoleophilaceae bacterium
GAACGTTGCCGACTTGATGTCGTGTGAGAACACCAGGTCGGGTTTGTTGGGGGCGGACGCAATGGCCGAGGCGACAGGCGCGCGCCGAGGGGTAGCTTGCTCCACGTCGCATGCTCATCGCCGGCCCGAACCTCACGATCGACCGCACGCTCACCATCGACGAGCTGCGGCCCGGCGAGGTCCTGCGGTTCGATGACGTCGTGGTCACGCCTGGCGGCAAGGGCGTCAACGTCGCCCGCGTCGCGCACGCGCTGGATGCGCCGGCTCTCCTCGTGGGCTTCACCCCCGGGCGGACCGGGCAGGCTGCGGCGGGGCTGCTCGCCGATGAGGGACTGGACGTCGAGGCGGTCCCGGTCGGCGGAGAGCTGCGGTCGACCGCGGTAGTGCTCGAACGTGGCGGCCGCGTGACGGTCATGAACGAGCCCGGACCGGGCCTGGGCGCCGGCGACTGGGAACGCTACGAGCGCGCGGTCGGCGCGCGACTCGAAGAGCACGCGGTACTGGCGTGCAGCGGCAGCGTGCCGCCGGGGACGCCCGAGGACGGCTACGCCCGGCTCGTCGCGCTGGCGCGCGAGCATGGCGTGCTGGCGCTGGTCGATGCGAACGGGCCGCTGCTTGCCGCGGCGCTGGGCGCGCGGCCCGACTTCGTCACGCCCAACCTCGCCGAGGCGGAAGCGCTACTTCTTGGACGCGCCGACGAGACGGTCGAGGCCGGCGACCCGGCAGAGGTGCGGCAGCGAGCGTCAGCCGCGGCGGCGGCGCTCGTCGCGCGTGGCGCGCGCAGGGCGATCGTCACCGCGGGCGCGGCCGGTGCCGCTGTGGCCGTCGAGGGTGGCGAGCAGAGCTGGCACGCGGCGCCGCGCGTGGAGGTCCAGAACCCGATCGGCGCGGGCGACGCGCTCGTCGGCGGGCTCTGCGTCGGCCTCGAGCGTGGCGAGCCGCTCGACGGCGCGGTCGTGCTCGGTCTAGCGACCGCCGCGGCGAGCGTCGAGACAGCGAAGGCCGGCGCCATCGTCCCGTCCCGCGCGGAGGAGCTCGCGAGAGGGGCGGGGGAGGTGTCGGCGTCGTGAGGCCGGTTGTCCTGCCGCCCAACGGCGTACAGCGCTTCTATCGCGGCGGGCCGGCCATCGCGGCGCTCCGGGGGATCGAGCCACAGGGCACGCACGTGCCCGAGGACTGGGTCGGCTCCACCACGACGGTCTTCGGCGAGGAGGAGCTGGGGCTGAGCCGCCTACCGGGCGGTGAGCTGCTCCGCGACGCGATCGCCGGCGACCCGGTCGGCTTCCTGGGAGCAGGCCACGCCGCCCGGCGTGGTGCCGATCCCGCGCTGCTCGTGAAGCTGCTGGACGCCGGTCAGCGGCTGCCTGTCCACGTCCATCCGGACGGACCGTTCGCGCGGGCCGCCCTCGACGTGCCCTACGGAAAGACCGAAGCCTGGATCGTGGTCGGCACGACCGTGCCGGAGGCGAGCGTGCACATCGGCTTCCGCGACGAGGTGCCGGCCGAGACGCTCGAGCGCTGGGTCGACGAGCAGGACGGCGCCGCCCTTCTCGGCGCCCTCAACCCCGTCGCGGTGAGCCCGGGAGACGCGCTCTTCGTACCGGCCGGCGTTCCCCATGCGATCGGCGAGGGGCTCCTGATCCTCGAGCTGCAGGAGCCGACCGACCTCTCGGTGCTGCTCGAGTGGCAGGGCTTCGGCATCGACGACCCTCTCGAGGCGAGCCTCGGCCTGGGTTGGGACAGCGCGCTCGGGTGCGTCGACCGCGCCGGGCGCGACATCGCGGCGCTGCGCGGTCCGCGGCCGGATGGGCCGGTCGCCCGACTGCTTCCCGAGGAGGCCGACCCGTTCTTCCGCGCCGAGCGCGTCGCGCCCGCTCCGGAAACCGAGATCGAGCCCGGCTTCGCGGTGCTCGTCGTGCTGGAGGGCGGCGGGACGCTCACGCCCGAGGACGGGCAGCCACTCGAGTTGCGCCGGGGCGAAACGCTGCTCCTGCCGCACGGCGCCGGGGCTGTGCCGCGTCAGCGGCGAGGTCGTTCTGATCGCCTGCCGGCCGCCGGCCGCGAACGGAGCCGGCGCTTGACGGACCTGCTCGTCGGCATCGACGTCGGCACGTCCGCCTGTAAGGCGGCGGTCGTGGACGAGGACGGGCGCGAGCTCGCCCATGGCAAGGCGCCGACCCCGTGGCGGCAGGTGCCGACCGGCGCCGAGGTCGACCCCGAGGCGCTGTTCGGCGCAGCCGTGGAGGCCGCGCGTGCGGCAGTGGCCGCCGCTCCCGAGGGCCGCGTGCGCGGCATCGGCGTGACCAGCATGGCCGAGGCCGGCGTGCTGCTCGATGGGGAGAATCGCGTGCTGCATCCCGCAATCGCCTGGCACGACGCGCGCGGCGCGAGCGAGGCCGAACGGATCGCGGCCGAACTGGGCGAGGAGCGTTTCAGCGAGCGCACCGGCCTGCCGGCAAGTCCGCTCTGCACGCTGGCGAAGCTGCGCTGGCTCGTCGACCATCATCCACCGGCACGCGCCGCGCGCCGCTGGCTGAACGTTGGGGAGTGGGTCGTCCACCGGCTCGGCGGGGCCGACATTGCCGAGCTCTCGCTGTCATCGCGCACGGGACTGCTCGACCTGACCGCCAAGGCGCCCCTTGCCGATGCTCTGGCATGGGCCGGGATGCCGGACGACCTGCTGCCCGAGCTGGTGCTCGCGGGGACGCCGGCCGGCGCCGCCGACGGCGCGGCGCTGCCGCAGGCGCGCGGTGCCGCCCTCACCGTCGCGGGCCACGACCACCTCTGCGCCGGCGTCGGGGTGGGGGTGGTGGCTCCCGGCGACGTGCTCGACTCATGTGGCACCGCCGAGGCGCTCGTCCGCGTGGTCGCGCCGCCGCTGGGGCCGGAGCAGGTCCGCCGCAGCGTCGCCGCCGGGGTGACCGTCGGGTTCCATGTGTCCGAGGGCCGCCAGGCGCTGCTCGCGGGGGTCTGGTCCGGCATCGCCCTGCAGGAGGTCCTCGACCGCCCTCGGCGTGGATGCCGCCGGCCGCCCCGAGCTCGCCGCCGGCGCGATCGCCACCGCTCCCGGCGAGCTTCCCGTGCTCGAGCTCGAGTTGCACTCGCTCGAGCGCCCGCCACTGCGCCTACCCGACGGCGTGCCGGCCGAGCGCATCTGGCGAGCGGCGGTCGACGCCGTGGCGGCGGAGGTCGACGCGCTGCTGCGGGCCACCGCGGAGGTCGCCGGCCCGCACCGGCGCATCGTCGTCACCGGCGGCTGGGCACGCGACGAGGCGGTGCGTGCGTCGAAGGCGCGCTTCGGGGCCGTGGAGGCCCCGCCGGTCGTCGAGGCCGGCGCCCGCGGCGCGGCGCTGATCGCCGGCGTCGCCGCGGGCCTCTTCGCGAGCGTCGACGACCTCCCGTCCGTGCGCTCGCCGGCATCGAGCGGGGCGTCGGGCTGACGGCACCCGCCCGCGGCTGCGGGGTGCGGCCTCCGCCGCACCCCGCGCCCGGGCAGCTCAGCTAGCACTCGGACTTGTAGGGGATGTCCGGGTTCTCCTCGAGGTTGTCCTTGGTGAGCGTCACCGAGCCGGTGCCGATCTTCTCCTTGGTCGGCTTGCCGTCGAGCGCCGCCACCGCCTGCTGGACGCCGAACTTGCCGATGTCGGCCGGCTTCTGGGCGACGAGCGCCTGGATGAGCCCGCTGTTGAGGTCCTCGATCTGCTTCGGGCCGGCGTCGAAGCCCACGATCTTGACGTCGCCGCCCTTGCCGGCCTCGCGCACGCCGGTCGCCGAGCCCTCGGCCCCGAACAGGTTGGTCGCGAAGATGCCCGCGAGGTCGGGGTTCTTGGCGAGCTGCGCCTTGGCAATCGCCGCCGCCTTGGCCGGGTCGTCGTCGTTGTATTCCAGTCCGACGTAGTCGAGACCGAGCTTCTTGGCTTCGTCCTCGAAGCCCTGGGCGCGCGCGTCGGTGGTCGAGATGCCCGGGTTCACGTTGCTGACGAAGACCTTGCCCTCGCCGCCGATCAGGTCCGCAAGCGCCTTGGCCGCCTCGCGGCCGCCGGCCTCGTTGTCCGACGCGATCTGCGACACGGCCATGTCGGGCTGCTCCAGCGTGGTGTCGACGAGCACGATCGTTATGCCGGCGTCGGCGGCCGCCTTGATCGGGACGTACATCGCCTTGGTGTCGGTCGGCGCGACCAGGATCGCGTCGGGCTTCTTCTGCGTGACCGCGTTGACGATCGGGGTCTGGAGCGAGGCGTCGAACTGGTCGGGCCCCTGGAAGTCGAGCTCCACGCCCTGCTTTCGGGCCTCTTCCTGGGCGCCGCAGTTCATCGTGATGTAGAACTGGTCGCCGCGGACGCCGGCGATGAGCGTCATCGTGTAGCCGTCGCCCCCGCCGTCGCCTCCTCCGCCGCCACCATCGTCGTCGTCATCACCACAGGCGGCGACGAACAGGGCGGCCGAGAGCGCGAGCACGGCAATGAAGGTGAGCCTCCACCGCGGGCCTCGTGCTGTGCTTGACATCAGATCTCCTCCTGTTTGTTGGGCCAATGCATCAGCGCCGGTAGCGAGCCCGGCGCAGCTGGTCGAGGTAGACCGCCACGATCAGGACGGCGCCCACCGCCACCTGCTGCCAGAACGGCTGGACGCCGACGATGACGAAACCGTTGCGGAGAACGGCCGGGATGAAGACGCCGACGACCGTGCCGATCATCGTGCCAATGCCGCCGAAGAGGCTCGTGCCGCCGATGACGACCGCCGAGATCGCGTCGAGGTTGTCGGTCGAGTGGCCGCCGATCGTCGTGGTGCCGAAGCGCGCGAGGGACATGAAGCCGGCGAGCCCGGACAGCGTGCCGCCGATGGCATAGACCTTGATGAGGTGCGCGTCGACGTTGACGCCGGCGCGCCGCACGGCCTCCTCGTTCGAGCCGATCGCGTAGGTGTAGCGGCCAAAGCGGGTCATGGCGAGGATGACGCCGAACACGAGCGCGACAACCGCCGCGATCAGCACGAGGTAGGGGATCTCGTCGAATGCCCGTCCGCTGCCGACGGTGTCGATGAGCTTGAACGGCACCTCGCGTTGGTCGACGCCGCCCGTGATCAGGAGCGCCGAGCCGAGCGCCATGCCCAGCGTGCCCAGCGTGACGATGAACGCGGGAATCTTCGCCTTGGCGACGAGGAAGCCGTTCAGCAGGCCCCATCCCAGTCCGGACGCTAGCGCGACCCCGAGGCCGGCGAGGATCACGCCCCAGTTGTCGCCGCCGATCTCGTTCATGAGCTTCGCCGCCACGACGCCTGAGAAGACGAGCACCGCGCCGACCGAGAGGTCGATGCCGGCCGTGATGATCACGAAGGTCAGGCCGACCGCGAGCACGAGCAGGACCGCCGCGTCGGTCGCGATGTTGCGGGCGTTGTTGACGTCGAGGAACTCCTCGGGCTTCAGGAACGAGAAGACGGCGATCAGGCCGATCAGGATCAGGGCGATCGCCGTGCTCTGGCCCGTGACGAGGCGCTGCCACCACGGTTCCCGCTCCTCCTCGAGCAGCCCCTCCGCCTCGACGTCGGCGGGCGGCGTCGTGGGCGTGGTCACCTCCCGTCTTCCTCCTCGTGGAAGGTGAGCGCGCCGGTCATCGCGGCGACGACGTCCTCCATCGACACGTCCTTCGGTCGCAGGCTCGCCACGCGCGCGCCGAGCCGCAACACCTCGATGCGGTCGGCCACCTCGAAGACCTCCGGCATGTTGTGGCTGATCAGGACGACCGACAGCCCGTGCTCGCGCACGCGCCTGATCTGGTCGAGGACGTTGCGGGTCTGCACGACGCCGAGCGCCGCCGTCGGCTCGTCCATGAAGACGATCCTGCTCGCCCAGGTGACGGCGCGGCAGATCGCGATGCCCTGGCGCTGGCCGCCGGACATGTTGGCCACGCGCGCGCTCGTGTCCTGGATCCTGACGCCGAGCGACTCGAACGCCTCGTCGCTGCGCCGTCGCATCGCCTTCTTGTCCAGGAAGCCGAGCCTGCCGAGCGGCCCCGTGCGCAGGATCTCCCGGCCCAGGAACATGTTCGCCGCCGGGTCGACCTCCGCCGCCAGCGCAAGGTCCTGATAGACGGTCTCGATCCCCAGGTCGCGCGCCTCATGCGGCGTGTTGACCGTCACCGGCTTGCCCTCGAAGAGGATCTCGCCCTCGTCGGGAGGATGGACGCCGACCACGGTCTTCACCAGCGTGCTCTTGCCCGCCCCGTTGTCGCCCACGAGCGCGACGACCTCCTGCGGGTAGACGGTGAGGTTCGCGCCTCGCAAGGCCTGCACGCGGCCAAAACGCTTTACGATCTGGCGCGCCTCAAGCACAGGCTCCGGCATCGCTGCGGCTCCTCCTCCTCGGCTCGCGCATGGGTTACGGCGGGCGCGAGTCTACCACTGGCTGAACATTTGTCCAGAACGGATGTCAGGCTAGGATCGCGTGGACTTCGGCCTCCGTGGGCATGCCGCTGCGCGCGCCATGGGCGCGTACCGCACAGGCGCCGGCCGCCACGGCGAAGGCCACCGCGGCGCGCAGGTGGTCGCCGGCGGCGACGCGGGTGGCCAAGGCTCCAGAGAACGTGTCCCCGGCGCCGGTGGTGTCCACAGCCGACACGCCTGGCGGCGACGGCAATGCGAGCACCTCGGCATCGGGCTCCTCGAGCAACAGGGCTCCCTCCGAGCCGTCGGTGACGACGACCGGCGCACCGGTGCGTCGGTTGAGCGCAGCCGCCGCCAGCCGCTTGTCCGCCTCCCCGGTCAGCCGGCGAGCCTCACCCGCATTCGGTGTGAAGATCGGCCCGAAGGCCGCGAGCTCGAGAGCCGCCGCGCGAGCCGGCGCCGGGTCGACGACCACCGGAACTCCGCGCTCTCGCCCCGCATCCACGGCGGCGAGCACGGCCTCGTGCGGTACCTCCAGGCTGACGAGCAGGCATCCGGCTCCATCCAGGGCTCCCTCCAGCGCGTGCCTGACACGATCGGGCCCAAGGGCGGCGTTGGCGCCGGCTCCGACGGCGATCTGATTGTCGCCGCCGTCATCGACCACGATGAGCGCCGCGCCCGTCGCCTCGTCGGACACTTCGCTCACCCCGTCGACGTCGACCCCCTCGCCGCGCAGCTCGGCGAGCGCCTCCCGTCCCAGGTCATCGCCGCCCACGGCGGCGACGAGCCGGGCCTCGGCGCCCAGTCGTGCCGCCGCGACCGCCGCGTTGGCCCCCTTGCCGCCGCCGTACCGTTCGAGGCGGCGGCCCAGCACGGTCTCGCCGCGCCCCGGCAACCGCTCGGCGGCTACCACCAGGTCGACGTTGACAGACCCGACGATGACGACGACTGCGTTTGAGTTTCCTCGCACCGCGCGCTAGCCTCAGCACATTAGTTCAGCACAAAGTTGCAACGAGGACCTCACGACGGCCGAGATCGCCGCGCTGGCGCGGATCGCCGACTCCGGCGGCCGGCTGGCCGTCATAGCCGCCGATCACGGCGACCCGCTGGTCGAGATGCTGGAGGCGGCCGGGCTGCCGGCCGACGCCGAGGCGCAGCGTGCGATCAAGTACGACATCGTCGACACCGTAGGGCGCGACGCCAGCGCGGTGCTTCTCGATCCGGACGTTTCCGTGGTCGAGATCGTCGAGCGCGGTGCGCTGGCCCGCGATGTGGGGCTCCTGGTGAGGATCGAGGCGGATGGTTTCGACACCGTCGGCGGGCTGCGCCGGTCGCGGTTGATCGATGGCCTCGGCGCCGCCGGAGCACGTGAGCGCGGTGCAACAGCTGCCAAGGTCATGGTCTTCGTCCGGCCGGACCGCGAGGACATCGACGGCTACACCGCGGAGCTGGTCCGGGCGGCGCTCGACGACTGCCGCAGGGAGCAGCTCCTGTGCGTCATCGAGGCGATGACGTACCGCCTGGACGACGAAACCCCGGCAGCGTTCGCGGCTCGCCGGGGCGATCTGATCCGCGACAGCGCCGTCCTCCTGGAGGCGTGTGGCGCGAAGTTGCTCAAGCTCGAGTACCCCGGCTCGTTGGCCGCGTGCGAGGCGGTGTCCGCCGCGATCTCCACGCCCTGGGCGGTGCTCTCGGCCGGCGTGGACCACGAGGCTTTCTGCGAGCAGCTCGGCGTGTCCATGGAGGGCGGCGCTGCGGGCTTCATCGCGGGGCGATCCCTCTGGAAGGAGAGCGTCGCCATGGCACCCGAAGAGCGTCGCGCGTTTCTCGACGGCACGGTGCGGCGCCGCTTCGAGCAGCTCCTCGCGGTGCTCGACGCCCATGGGCGACTCAGTGCGCGGCGTGACCACCGCGCTGCGGGCGGGCTGAGCGGGGTCGGCGGTGGAGGACCCGGCCCTCGGACTCACGCCGGAGTCATTGGCCGCGATGCATGCGGCAGCGTCGCTCTACTACGAGGAGGAGCTCTCGCAGCAGGAGGTGGCGGAACGCCTCGATGTCTCGCGCTCCACTGTTTCCCGGCTCCTCCAGCTGGCTCGGACGCAGGGGATTGTCCGCATCGAGGTGCGGCCGCCGTCGCCGGTGGCGGAACTGGCGGTCGATTTGGCGAAAGTGCTCGGTCTCCGGCGGGCTGCGGTGGTACCGGCGCTCGCGTCCGGCGACGGGCTGCAGGCGCTCGTCGCCCCAACGCTTGCGGAGCTCGAGGCCTTGTCGCTCGGTGCGGGCAACGTGCTTGCGATCTCGTGGGGCCGGACCATCTGGGAGGTGGCCCAGGCGCACCGCTTCCCAAACCTCCGCGGCGTTCGCCTCGTGCCCGCCGTCGGCGGGATGGACGAATTGGATGTGCGCTTCCAGTCCAACGAGATAGCGCGTCGCGTGGCCGACGTCTCAGGCGCCGAGGTGAGCTTCCTGCACGTGCCCGCCTTTCCGTCGCCGGAGCTGCGGAGCTCGCTGCTGTCGGACCCCGACATCACCTCTCGCCTGGCGCTCTGGGACGGGCTCGACGCCGCCCTCGTCGGAATCGGGATGCCGCCGAGCGAGTTCGGGGCCGCCCCGGTACACATCACGGCCGGGCGTGATGCTCTGAGCGCGGCGGTCGGGGATGTGGCCTCGAGGCACTTCGACCTGGAGGGGGACCCCGTCGAGATGCCGCAGGAAGACCGGCTGCTGGGAGTGTCACGGGCGCAACTCCGTGCGGCCGGCACGGTCATCGGAGTAGCCGCCGGCGCTCCCAAGGTCCGATCGGTTGTCGGCGCCGCCCGCGGCAAGCTAATAGATGTTCTGGTCACGGACGCTCGCACCGCGTCGGCGGTGCTCGAACTGGTGAAAGGCGACACGTGACGATGCTCCGCACACGCTTCTGCGAACTGTTCGAGATCGACGCCCCTGTACTGCAGGCTGCCATCTGGCCCGCGGCCGGCCCCGAACTGGTCGCGGCGGTCTCCGGGGCTGGAGGGCTGGGCAGCCTCGGCGCCGTGTTCTGGTCAGCTCAGGAGGTAGGCGAGCAGATAGACCGCGTGAGGGCCCTGACCGATCGGCCGTTCGTCGTCAACCACGTCGTCCCCGCGTTGGATGCGGACGCTTTCGAGGCGACGCTGGAGGCACGCCCGGCCGGCGTGTCGTTCGCGCTCGGCGATCCCGGCGACCTCGTGGAGCGCGTGCACGCGGCCGGAGCGAAGGTGATCCAGCAGGTTCACACGGTCACGCAGGCCCGGGAGGCCGCCGGGCGCGGTGTCGACGTCGTCATCGCGCAGGGGAGCGAGGCGGGAGGGCAGGGGATGGCCGCGGGGGTGGGCGCGATGGCGCTCGTGCCTCAGGTCGTGGATGCGGTCAGCCCGATTCCGGTGCTGGCCGCCGGCGGCGTGGCCGACGGGCGCGGCCTTGCCGCGGCTCTCGCGCTGGGCGCGGCGGGCGCCAATGTCGGCACGCGCTTTCTCGCTTCCGAGGAGGCCGGCGCGGACCGCGAGTGGAAGCAACTCATCCTCGACAGCGAGTCGGAGGACGCGGTGCGGTTCGAGACGTGGGGGCTGATCATGCCGCCGAGCAGCGGCTACGACGTCGTGCCGCGCGTGATTCGAACCGACTTCGTGGCCGAGTGGGAGGGCCGGGCGGAGGAGGCCGGCAGGCAGGCCGAGCGGCTGAGGGGCGAGATCATGGCGGCCGTCGAGCAGCGCCGGCCTCATGAGCTGACGCCGTTCACGGGTCAGACGGCGGGGCTGATCCGCGACGTCCTGCCGGCCGCCGAGATCGTGCGCGCGATGGTCGCGGACGCAGAGGACGCCCTCGAACGGGCGAGCGCATACAGGACCGGCTGAGTCAGTACACCTCGGGAACGAAGGTCTGCTCGTCCACGGGCGGGCGGACGTATTTGTCGTCGCGGCCCCGCGCCGGCAGCTCCACGGGCGGCGGGGTCAGATCCTCGTAGTCGACCATCGAGAGCAGGTGGGCGATGCAGTTGAGTCGCGCCCGGCGCTTGTCGTCGGCGTCCACGACGTACCAAGGCGCGTGCTTGATGTCCGTGTAGCGGAACATCTCGTCCTTCGCGCGCGAGTACTCCACCCAGCGGGCGCGCGACTCGAGGTCCATCGGACTCAGCTTCCAGCGTCGCATGGGGTCGTCGACGCGGGCCCGGAAGCGGCGCTCCTGCTCCTCGTCCGAGACCGAGAACCAGTACTTGATCAGCTGGATCCCGGAGCGGACAAGCATCCGCTCGAACTCCGGGCAGGAGCGCATGAACTCCTCGTACTCCTGCTCGGTGCAGAAGCCCATCACCCGCTCGACACCTGCGCGGTTGTACCAGGAGCGGTCGAACAGGACGATCTCCCCGGCGGCCGGCAGGTGCTCGGCATAGCGCTGGAAGTACCACTGCGTCTTCTCCCGCTCGGTCGGCGCCGGCAACGCCACGACCCGGCAGACCCGCGGGCTCGTCCGCTCGGCGATCCGCTTGATCACCCCGCCCTTGCCGGCGGCATCGCGTCCCTCGAAGACCACGACGAGCTTGAGCCCCCTGGCCCGGATGTACTCCTGCATGATCACGAGCTCGCGCTGGAGGCGCCGCAGCTCCTTGTCGAACTCCTTGCGAGACATCTTGGGCCGGGACTGCGCGTCCACATCCGCTCCTCTGCGTCAATGCGATTCTAGGCCCGAAGCGCGCGCATCCTCGCCGGCCGGGGCGCGGAAGAAGAGCCGGTAGGCGTAGATGAAGTAGCCCGCTGTGAGCAGCATCCCGAAGCTCCACCACACGATCGCGACCTCGAGCCCGTAGCTGTCGGCAGCCGCGTTGTCCACGGTCAGGCCATTCGGGTTGCCCTCCCGCGCCGGCAGCACGTTCGGGTAGAGGCCGGCGGCCATGGTGGTGAGGATGCCGAGGATGAACAGCGCCGACGCGAGAAAGGCGCGCCCGAAGAGCCTGCGACGCTGATAGACGAAGAGCGCTACGAGCGCGCCGGTCGCGAGCAGCGGGAAGACGAGCGTCCAGGGGTTGTCGAAGAGGTTCTCGAGCATGTCCTCGCGGACGGCGTAGGTCGGGCCGATCAGCCCAAAGAACAGCACGAGCTGCACCCACCAGAGCCGACGGCCGAGCACAGCCGCGCGCTCGCGTACCTGGCCGCGCGCCTTGAAGGCGAGGAACACCGCCCCGTGCGTTGCCAGCACGACGAGGCCGAAGATCCCCACGAGCAGGCCGTACCAGTTGAGGATGTTGAAGAGCGGCAGGCTGAAGTAGCCCTCGGCGTTCAGGGGCACGCCGCGCACGACGTTCCCGATCGCCACGCCGAACACGACCGCCAACCCCAGCGAGGAGAGGCTGAAGATCACGTCGCACGCCGAGCGCCACAACGGGTTGTCGAGCTGGTGCCGCAGCTCGAGCGCCAGTCCGCGGCCGATCAGGAGCCACAGCACCAGGATCAGTCCGAAGTAGAGGCCGCTGAAGGCCCCGGCGTAGACCTTGGGGAAGGCCATGAACAGGACCCCGCCGCTCGCGATCAGCCAGACCTCGTTGCCGTTCCAGACCGGCCCGATCGCGCTCGTCACCTCCTCCCGTTCCTCCTCGTTTCGGGCCACGATCAGGTGCAGGGCGCCGGCGCCCAGGTCAAACCCGTCGAGGACGACGTAGACCGTGACCATCACGGCCAGAAGAACGAACCAGACCGTCTCCATCAGGCCGCCCCCGCGGGCTCGGGCTGCGGGCCGGCCGGCTCGGGCTCAGCCTCGGCGTCGTCTGGGCCCTGGTTGACGATCCGCAGGATCAGCACCACGAAGAGGAACGACATGAAGAGGTACAGCCCCGAGAAGCCGAGGATCGTGAAGATCGTGGTGCCGGCCGGCACCGACTCCGCCGGCGAGGCCCCGTCCTCGGTCCGCAGCAGGCCGTAGACGAGCCAGGGCTGCCGTCCGGTCTCGGCCGTCGTCCAGCCGGCGATGTTCGCGATGTAGGTGAAGGGGAACGCGAGCATCAGCACCCACAGCATCGGCCTCGACGTGTAGAGGCGCTTGCGCCACAGCAGCAGCACGCCGATGCCGGCGATCACCAGGAGGATCGTGCCCAGCCCGACCATGATGTGGTACGCGTAGTAGACGAGCGGCACGGAGTCCGGCCACTGGTCCTCGGGGATGTCGTTCAGCCCGACGACGCGCTCGGTCCAGTTCTGCGAGGTGAGGAAGGAGAGGAACTTCGGCATCTCGAGCGTCGACTCGAGCTCGCGGTCCGTCGTGTCCGGGTTTCCGATGATCACGAGCGGCGCGCCCTCGCTCGTCTCGAACAGCCCCTCCATCGCGGCGAACGTCGCGGGTTGATGGTCGAAGACGGCCTTCGCCTGGCGGTCGCCCGTCGGGAAGATCTGGAGCGCGCAGAACACGAAGCCGGCGATCACCCCCACCCGCAGGCACATGCGGGCGAACTGGTGGTGGCGGTCCATGAGCAGGTAGAAGGCACCCATCGCGGCCACCACGAAGGCGCCCGTGATCGCGGCGCCGCCCATGTTGTGCAGGTACTGCCACGGCAGCCACGGGTTCGTGAGCAGCTCCCAGAACGACTCGAGCTTGACGTTCCCCTCACCGTCGGCCGAATAGCCCACCGGGTGCTGCATCCAGGCGTTCGTCGCGATGATGAACCAGCCCGACAGCCACGACCCGAGGAACACCGCGATCGCCGCGAGCCAGTGCAGACGGGGGCTCACGCGGCCCGCGCCGACCAGCAGGATGCCGAGGAAGACGGACTCGAGGAAGAAGGCGAACACGCCCTCCATGGCGAGCGTCTGCCCGATCACGCCTCCGGCGTAGTTCGAGAACTGGGCCCAGTTCGTGCCGAACTGGAACTCCATCGGGATGCCGGTCACGACCCCGAAGGCGAAGTTGACCGCGAAGATCTTCGTCCAGAAGCGCGCCGCGCCCTCGGCGGTCGCCCGCTCCGCCTCGGTCTTGCGCAGCGGGCGGAAGCGGTGGCCCTCGCGTCCGGCATACGACACCGTCTTGAAGTAGACGATGAACAGCGCGAGGCCCATCGTCAGGATGGGGAACAGGTAGTGGTAGGTGATCGTCAGCGTGAACTGCAGGCGATCGACTGTCACCTCACTGCTCATCGCTTCCCTCAGCCGTGGGCGGACGGCACGCTACTGGACCTCGGAATAATCGGTGGGCCGCTCGCTCGGCAGCCGGCGGCCTATTTGCTGAGACGCTCGGGCTCTGCCGACAGCAGCGCCTCACGCTCGTGCTGCGTGAGCTCCCGTGACTGTCGGCTTTGCTCGTCCCAGGCCACGAGGACGGCCCGCCCCTCGACAGCCACGTCGCCGTCCGGCAGCAGCAGGCGGTTGTCGAGCTCCACGCGCGAGCGCCCCAGCTCGGCGACGCGGCACTCGCCGATCAGATAGCGATGCTCGATGCGGACCTCCCGCCGATAGTCCAACTCGACGTGCACGAGAACGTAGCCGGTGAACGGCAGGTCCGGCAGGGTGTGGCGGAAGAAGGCCGCGCGCACCTCCTCGAGGAGCTCGTGGTAGACGGCCTGGTTGACATGCCCGAGCGCGTCCATGTCCCGATGGCGCAGCGCCAGTTCGGCTCGCACCGGCGCCGGCTGGTCACTCGTCATCCATGAAGCTCTCCTCCCCGAGCGCGGAGCTCGCGCCCGGGACCCGTATGGATCTCGCGGGTCGGCATCGTCGCACTTCGCGTCTTTCCGCGCTTGATCCCGGTCGTGCGCCGGTTCCGGCGGGGTGCACTGTGTTTTGTATCTGGTATCCCACGGGTAGGTAGAAGCTGTGGACGTAGAGCCGCTTCACGAGCGGCAGAACGGCTCACTGGTCGTCTCGCCGATACGAGCCGAAGCCGTGAGCATCGCCCAGTTGGCCTACCAGGCGCTGCGCGATGCCATCCTGGCGATGGACGTCTACCGGCCCGACGCCGACCTGCGGTTGGACGAGCATCGACTTGCGACGGCACTCGGCGTCAGCCGCACGCCCGTGCGCGAGGCACTGGCCCGGCTCGAGCACGAGGGGCTGGTGCAGATCATGCCCCGCCGGGGCGTCTGGATCGTGCGCAAGAGCAAGGCGGAGATCACGGAGATGATCCGAGCCTGGGCGGCGCTCGAGAGCATGGCCGCGCGACTG
>CAVWSN010000016.1:0-79693 GCA_963757815.1 uncultured Thermoleophilaceae bacterium
AGCAACCTTCAGCCGTATCTGGTCCTGACTTACTGCATTGCGCTACAGGGCGATTTCCCGTCTCAGATGTAAGGGGGCGTGACGCATAGCCTGGCTTCGTACGTCAGGAGATCATCCTGGTCGGATTCAATTTCGAGCCGGCTGGCTGGGCCTTCTGCGACGGGCGGCTCCTGCCGATCTCGGAGAACGAGACGCTCTTCCAGGCTGGAATTCGGCACGACCTACGGGGGCGACGGGCAGACGACGTTCGCCTTGCCGGATCTTCGCGGACGCATCCCTCTCGGCGCAGGCCAGGGTCCGGGGCTGCAGAACCGCATCCTCGCCGAGATCGACGGGAGCGAAGCGATCACGCTGACGGCGCCTCAACTCGCACAACATGCACACGCGATTGACCCCAGCGGCTTGACCGCCAGTCTGAAGTGCAAAGCCGGACCGGGAAACCAGAGGACACCGGTGGGGAATGTGCACGCGATCGAAGCGGCAGGCGCGACGATGCCGTCCAGCAGCGCCCCTGCGAACGCGACGATGATCGGTGGCCCTGGAGCCGTCAGCGGTGTGGCAGAGGCCGGCGGAATCGAACCTCATGACAACATGCAGCCGTACCTCACGTTGAATTTCTGCATCTCGCTGTTCGGCATCTTTCCCAATCAGTGATGAACCGTGGGGATACCCCGTGCGTCCATGGAGTCGCGTTCCGCGCCGGCGTGGCGTCTGGCAGCTCGCCTGGATGGCGATCCTGTTTCTATTCGTCCAGTCGAACTCGGTCTCGTCCGCCTTCGCGACGACCTTTACCGTCACCAAATTCGCGACATGAACGACGGCGACTGCAGCGCGGCCGACTGTTCGCTGCGTGAAGCCATCGTCGCGGCCAACGCGAACATCGACGCCGATACGATATCGTCCTGGAAACCGGCCTGGCTTACATGCTGTCGCTGGGCCCTGCCGACCCTGCGGGGGTCCTCGTAGCAGGCTCCGGCGACCTCGACATCCACGGCGGCGACCTCACGATCCTGGGCAACGGGTCGACGGTCGACGGCGGCGGAATCGATCGGGTCTTCGACATACAGGGCGCACTCAACGTCACGATCGACAACCTGACAATCAGAGGCGGCGTGGCTCGCCGGTGGGTGTCCCTGGGCGGCGGTCTCAACATCCGCGGCGCATCGGTCGTTATGAGCAACGGCGTCGTCACCACCAACGGCACGCTCGTCGAATCCGGTGAGCGGGATGCCGGCGGCGGCATCGCCGTGGTTGGCTCGTTCGACGCGGCCACGGGGGCGGCCGCGCTCGCCAGCCTGACGCTGACCAACACCACGGTCTCGAACAACACGGGATGTCGACCGGCGGCGGGATGGTCTGCGTGTTGTGCGCGTTGACGACGTCGAACTCGTCAATCACGGGCAACGCCGCGACCGCCGGAGACGGCGGCGGTGTGGCGCTGACCGGGAACAGCTCGACCTGTTCGGTGACCGGCAGCGCGCTCACCCTCAACGCGGTTTCCCGGGGGAGGAGCCCGCGGGGGCGGGCTGTCAGTGCCGGTCGGTACCAGCACAACGACACTGAGCCGCACGCGCATCGTGTCCAATGCAGCGACGACGGGAAGCGGCGTGTTCAACAATCAGGCAACCGTCACCGCGACGAACAACTGGTGGGGGTGCAATTTCGGTCCAGGCGCCGGCGGAGCGGGTTGCGCGGCCACGCCCAACGGCGTGGCCGGGACGGTGGCGGCGAGTCCGTTTCTCGTGTTGAAGTCGAGCACCTCTCCGACCTGGCTGCTGCCGGGGCATCCTCCACCATGACGGCTGATGTGACGTTCAACTCGTCGAGCGCTGATACGTCCTTCGGAGGCACGATTCCGAACGGGACGGACATGACGTTCTCGGCGACACTTGGCACGTTCGCGAGTCCTTCTTCAACGACGACGAGTGGCAAAGCCACCGGCTTGTATACGGCCAGCAGGCCTGGGCATCGCGAGCCTCAGCGCGTCGCTGGATGGACAGACTGTGTCGTCGTTGCTCCGCATCGGGAGTGCCTGGCCGACACCGCTCGATTTCGACGGAAATGGGACGGCCGATCGCGTGGTGTATCGGCCATCGACCCGCGAGTGGCACGCACACAACGGAGCGCCGGTGCAGTTCGGGCTTCCGGGCGACATGCCGGTGGCCGGCGACTACGACGGTGACCGAACGACCAATCGCGCGTTGTATCGCCCGTCGACTGGCGAGTGGTTGGTCCAGAACCAGGGCACAATCCAGTGGGGGCTTCCCGGGGATATCCCGGTGCCTCGCGATTACACCGGCGACGGGAACCACGGACCGCGCCGTGTACCGGCCGTCGACCGGCCGGTGGTGGGTGCACGGCCAGGCGCCCGTGGAATGGGGACTTCCCGGCGACGTGCCCGTTCCCGGCGATTACAACGGCGATCTGTTGGCGGAAATCGCGGTGTATCGCCCATCGACCGGCCGGTGGCACGTTCCCAACCAGTCACCGCTGCAGTGGGGGCTCCCCGGCGACATCCCCGTACTGGCGACTACAACGGAGACTTGACGACAGACATCGCGATGTTTCGTCCATCGACGGGTGAGTGGCTCGTACTGAATCAGGGCCAGGTGCAGCTGGGACTCGCCGGCGACATCCCCGTGCCGGGCGACTACGACGGCAATGGGACGACGGATCGCGCGGTGTATCGGCCGTCGACCGGCCAGTGGCTCGTCCAGGGGCAGGCCACGGTGCAGTTGGGCATCCCAGGCGACCTGCCGGTGCCCCGGCCCGAGGTCGCGGGCGATCTCAACGGAGACGGGACGACAGACGTCGGCGGCTATCTGGCGGATTTCGACGGCAACGGCACGACCGACGTTACGGTGTACCGGCCGGCGACGGGCCAGTGGTTCGTGCCCGGCCAGGCAACGGTGCAGTGGGGCGTGCCGGGCGACATTCCGGTGCCCGGTAACTACAGCGGCGGCGCGGCGGCGAACCATGCTGTGTACCGGCCGGCGACCGGCGAGTGGTTCGTGCGTGGCCAGGCCACCGTGTCGTGGGGGGGCCCGGGCAACGTGCGGGTGCCGGGCAACTACAACGGCGATGGGACGACGGACATCGCGGTGTATCGGCCGTCGACCGGCCAGTGGTTCGTACAAGGAATCAGTTCACGGTCCACTGGGGGGTCGCGGGCGATGTCCCGGTGCCGGGCGACTATAACGGCGATGGGACGACGGACATCGCGGTGTATCGGCCGTCGACCGGCCAGTGGTTCGTGCGAAACCAGTTCACGATCCAGTGGGGGGTCCCGGCCGACATCCCGGTTACGGGTGATTACAACGGCGACGGGACGACGGACATTGCGGTGTATCGGCCATCGAATGGCGTCTGGTTCGTGCAGAATCGACTTCATCGTGCCGTAGAGCTGGCCGGCGACGTCGCGGTGCCTGGGGATTTCAACGGCGACGGGACGACGGACATCGCGGCGTATCGGCCGTCGACCGGCCAGTGGTTCGTGCGAAACGTGTTCACCGTGCAGTGGGGGCTCGCTGGCGACTTCCCGGCGTCTCGGGCCTACCCGCTTCGATGGCGATGACCTCGAAGATATCGATGACGCCTTCATAACGCTCCGTCGCAGACCGATACCAAGGTCTGATGGACGATTGCGCGTCCAGCGAGCATCCTTTCCCCGAGCAAGAGGGCCTCGTATGTCTCAAATGCCAATCACTACGACGGACAGCAACACGACGGCTCCAACGCTGCTACTGCAGGGGACGCACGAAACGTACGCGTATCGTCGTCTTGGCGGCGGAATCCGACGACCTCTGGTCTGTCTCCAGCACTTTACAGGGACGCTGGACAACTGGGATCCGTGAGTCGCCGATTCGCTCGCGTCGGATCGAGAAGTCATTCTGTTCGATAGCGCAGGCGTAGGCCGGTCCACCGGCAAGGTGCCGACGACGGTGGCGGGAATGGCGATGCATGCGCTCGATTTCCTGGATGCGTTGTGCGTGACGAGCTGCGACGTGCTCGGGTTCTCCCTGGGCGGAATGGTGGCGCAGCAGATGGCGCAGGACAGGCCTTCCATCGTCCACCGGATGTCTCGTCGGGACCGCGCCGCGCGGCGGCGAAGACATCATGCACCTCGAGAAGCCGAGTCTGGCCAGGCACCTTGGCGATCCGACCCTCAAGGGAAACGCGGTCTTGCAGAAGATCTTCTTTGCGCCGACGTCGTCAGCCAGGCGGCCGGCGGAGCGTTCCTCGAGAGGCTGGCCCAACGCAAGGAGGACCTGGACACCACCATCCGGACCGGCCGTCGTCGCGGCGCAGATGGCGGCGTTCCGTGAGTGGGAGCAATCCTGCTGGACGCGGTTCGCCGATCTCAAGGGCATTCATCAGCCGACGCTCGTCGGCAACGGCATTCACGACGAAATGATTCCGGTGTCGAACTCCTATCGGTTGAGCGAGAACCTTCCGAACGCGATGCTTCTCGCGTACCCGGACCCCGGACACGGCTCTCTGTTCCAGTTTCACGAGTCCTTCACCCGGCAGGCCGCGGCATTCTTCGCGTCGGACTCGGCGTTCGCTCCATATTGAGGCGGCGTAAGCAGGATGGCCACCGGTCGACCTTGCTTTAGGCAAATCAATTGCTACGGAATTCCGCGATTCCTATCGGTCCCGCCCTAGAATGGCAAAAAGCGGAGAGACGTGAAGCAATGACGCCTCACGGGCCTTCCGCCCCTGGAGGCGCGCCGTGGACATCGAACACTACAGGGCCCTGCTGCAGAACGAAGAACGTCGGCTGCTCGGCACCATCAAGCGGAAGAAGGAGAACGTGCGCAGCATCGGTGGCGACAGCGTGCCCGACGCGGGCAACACCGCCTACGAGGGCGAAGTGCGCGAGGAGCAGGCGCGCGAAGCGGAAAATGCGTCGGACACGCTGAAGGAAGTCCGCCTGGCACTGGCGCGCATCGACGCGGGCACCTTCGGCCTGTGCGAGAACGGCGGCGAGCACATCGACGAGAAGCGGCTCGAGGCCATCCCCTGGACACGCTACTGCAGCGCGCACGAGGCCGAAGCCGCCACCGGCCCAGGCCCGCGCCGCGTCACGCTGTGACGAGAGACTCGAGCCACCCTGCCCGCCGCGTGGCAACCGGGGAATGCCGCCTATACGTCGCAAGCGTCGTGTCACCGGTAACGCGCAACAAAAACGGATCCGCAGTCGGGCGCCTTCGGTGAATCTAAGACCAGCGACGCTGCCATTCTCCACAATCCAGTGGAGATCGTAACAGGCACGGTAACTTGGCGGCCAGAACGAGCAGAAACGGCCTTCACTGTCCACAGACCACTCCCCATGCGAGCGCTGTTCGTGCTCGACGTATGTCGTGCCGCCACCAGGTTCGAAGGTCTGGTAGAGAGCACGTCGTGATCGGCGAAACTTCCCAGCTGTCAAGGCGGTTGCGATGTGCTCTGTCCTCACGGGATCGCCGTCAGCAACAGCGAGGAAGTCGAGCGCCTGGACCATTTTCTCCTCCGAGGGTTTGGTGATTCGTAGCGGCGGACGCAGGTCCACCATGGTCATCACCACGCTGGGCCAGATCAGTCGGCCGCAGCGATTCACGCGGCGTCGTTAGACCGACTCCTCAGGCGCCAGTCCGGCCGGCGAACGCGTGGGCGAAGACTCCTGTCACCCTTCTAGAGATCGTCACAGGTCCACGGTCGCCATGACTCCGCGGGCATTACACAAGATCGGCGCAGCGGAATCCATTGGACGATGGTATCGATCGCAGACGCCATCAAACGCTGCACCGATACCAGAGTGGAATGGACGACTCGGACTGTGGCAAGCATCCTGTCGCAAGCGGTCACGTGGTTCCAAACCCGAGTCTGGATCTGCCCACGAGCGCTGATGAAGTCTGGGCTGCCCTGGCGTGGGGCGCAGTGTCCTCCGTCGGGCTGCTGGTCGGCGCGATCGCCCGGATCATTCTTCCGAATCCCGCACCACGCGATCGCGATGACCATGTCGGTAGGCGCGGGACTGCTGCTCGCCGGTGTGTCCTTCAAAGTGGCCGCGGATGCGATCCAGATCGCCGGGCCCGTGGCAGCGGCGCTGTCACTGCTGCTCGGGGCGGCCTTGTTCAGCGCGAGCAACGCGCTTCTACGGGGGAGAGCGGCGGGCCGTAGCGGTAGTGCGCCACCTCCTCCGGCGACTGGCCGCCGCCCGCTGCCTGGGCGAGCAGCTCGTGATCGGGAGGAAAGGCGCCAGACGGCTCGTCCAGTCCGGTCACGACCGGCTTGAAGGCCGCCACCCGCTCCCCGCGCGCCGCGAGCGCGGCGCACACCGAGGCGGCCAGCACCGACTTGCCGACCCCGGTGTCGGTTCCGGTTACGAAGAGCCCGCGCACCGCGGCGTCAGCCGCGCAGGATCGCGAGCCGCCAGCGGCGCACGGCCCAGCAGTCCCGGCGCCTGAGCTGCGACCGGCGGGCGCCCACCCGGCAGCCCGGGGGCGGACGGCGAACCACGAAACGCCCGCTACGCACTAGTGGACCTCCACTAGGCCGCGTCACGGAGACCGTCGAAAACGCGGCCGCGCTCCGCCCCGCTCTCGGGCGCCGCCACGCCGAGGCTCGGCGCCTCGCGCGCCGCCTCCGGCACGCATCCGGCCAGCACACGAGCGGCCTCGCGCAGCTCCGACGTCGTGTGCGAGGCCATCACGGCAAGCCGCAGGCGCGACGTGCCGGCCGGCACCGTCGGCGGGCGGATCGCCTGCGCGAACACTCCGCTTTCGAGCGCCCGCTCACAGGCGCGAACCGCATCTGCTGCGTCGCCCACCAGCAGCGGCACGATCTGGGTCGTCGAGCCCGTGACCGGCACCCCCTCGGCCACCAGGGCGTCGCGCAGTACGTCCGCGTTGTGCTGCAGTTTCTCGACCCGGCGTGGCTGCTCGCGCAGCAGCTCGAGCGCGGCCATCGCCGCGGCGACGGCCGGCGGCGACAGCGCCGTCGAGAAGATCAGCGTGCGCGCCGTGTTGATCAGGTACTTCGCCATCGGTTCGTCGCAGCAGACGTAGGCGCCGTAGGAGCCGAGCGCCTTGCCGAGCGTGCCCACGACGACGTCGACCTCGTCCTCGAGTCCCGCGGCGGCGACCGAGCCGCGCCCGTACGGTCCGATCGCGCCCGTGCCGTGGGCGTCGTCGACCATCACGCGGGCGTCGTGGCGCTGCGCGAGCTCCACGATCTCCTCGAGCGGCGCGACGTCGCCGTCCATCGAGAACACCCCGTCGGTGACGATCAGCGAGCCACGGCCCTCGGCCTGGCGCAGGCCCCAATCGAGGTGGTCCATGTCGCAGTGGTCGTAGACGAACGTGTCCGCCTTGGCGAGCCGGCAGCCGTCGATGATCGAGGCGTGGTTGAGGGCGTCGGAGAAGACGACGTCGCCCTCGCGGGCGAGTGCGGAGACCACGCCGGCGTTCGCGAGGTAGCCGGAGCCGAACAAGAGGCAGGCCTCGGAGCGCTTGAAGCCCGCCAGCTGCTCCTCGAGGCGGCGGTGGATCGTCATGTTGCCCGACACGAGCCGCGAGGCGCCCGAGCCCGCGCCGTAGCGCATCGCCGCCTCGGCGGCCGCCTCGCGCACGCGCGGATGGTCGGCCAGGCCGAGGTAGTTGTTCGAGCACAGAAGCAGCACCGGTTTGCCGTCCAGCAGCACGCGCGGGCCCTGTGGTCCGGAGACGCAGCGCATGCGCCGGTAGAGCCCGCGGTTGCGAATGTCGGCCAGGCGGTCCTCGATGTCGCTGTTCACGCGGCCCTCCCTGGGACGTGCACGATCTCCGGGTAGGTGTTGGGCGCCCCGTCGGGACGCGGCGGGACGGCGCTCTTCTTGCGGTGCCGGAGCTGGGACGACGGGTCCCAGAAGTTCGCCTCGTCCTGCGAGTCGACGAGATCGTCGAGCGGCGTCCGCGGCGACTCGCCCGCGAGCCAGCCCGAGCGGTTGTCCGGCCGCGGGTTGGCGCCGTTGTCCTGCTGGCGGGCGACGTTCAGCCCGAGCTCCTCGAACATCGCGCGGTCCGATTCGGGCTCGGAGCCGAGCGTGGTGAGGAAGTTGCCCATCATCACGCCGTTGAGCCCGGCCTTGACGGCCAGCTTCTGGAACTCGCCCGCGCCGAGGTTCTCGTTGCGCCCGCCGCAGAGGCGGAAGAGCGCCCCCGGCAGGATCAGCCGGAAGATCGCCACCCACTTGACGGTCTCCCAGGGGTCCATCAGCTCGCGGTCGCCGAACTTGGTGCCGGGGCGCGGGTTCAGGAGGTTGATCGGCACCGACGTCGGCTCGATCTCGGCGAGCTGGAAGGCCATCTCAACGCGCTGCTCGCGCGTCTCGCCCAGGTTGAGGATGCCGCCCACGCAGGTCTCGAGCCCCGCGTCGCGCACAGCGTCGATGGTGCGCAGGCGGCCCTCGTAGCGGACGGTCGTGGAGACCTCCGGGTAGTAGCTCTCGGCGGTCTCCACGTTGTGGTGGACGCGCTGGATGCCGGCCTCCTTGAGCGCCTTCGCGCGCGCCGTCGACATGTGCCCTATCGAGACGCAGCGCTTCAGGTTCGTGTGCTCGGCCACCAGCCGCGCGCCCGCCACGACGTTCTCGAAGTCGCGCTTGGAGAGTCCCTGCCCCTGAGTGACCATGCAGAAGCGGTGCGCCCCCGCCGCCTCGGCCGCACGCGCGTGCTCGAGGATCTGCTCCGGGCTCATCATCGCGTGCATCGGCGTGTCCGCCTCGGCGAAGCGCGACTGGGAGCAGAAGCCGCAGTCCTCGGCGCAGCCGCCCGACTTGGCGTTCACGAGCGAGCACATGTCGGTCGAGTCGCCGAAGCGCTCGACGCGAATCCGCCAGGCACGCTCGACCAGAGCCTCGATCTCGGCGCGATCCTCGATCTCGCCGAGCCTGAGCGCCTCTTCACGGGAGATGAGGGGCGGCACGTTGGGCGCACCGTAGGCGCAGCACCGGACGGAGCGTTGCGCTACGTTCGCTGCCGGCGCGATGAACCAGATCGTCTTCGACGAGAGCATGGTGGAGCAGCTCGAGGCTCTCTACCGGACGCGCGACGTGATGCGCCGGCGCCGGCTGATCAGGGAGGCCCTCGGCGCACAGCCCGGCGAGCGGATCCTCGACGCGGGCTGTGGGCCCGGCTTCTACATCTCGGAGCTGCACGACGAGGTCGGCCCCGGAGGGTCGCTGGTCGGGGTCGACAGCAGCCCTCAGATGCTGGCGGTGGCGGCGCACCGCAACGAGGGCCGGGCGGGCGTGGAGTTCCGCGAGGGGGACGTCACGTCGCTGCCCGTGAAGGACGGCGAGTTCGACGGCGCGATCTGCGTGCAGGTGCTCGAGTACGTGGCCGACCCGACGGCGGCGCTTGCCGAGCTTCGGCGCGCCCTGCGGCCGGGCGGGCGCGCGGTCGTCTGGGACGTGGACTGGACCACCGTGTCCTGGCACTCGAACGATCCCGCCCGCATGGAGCGCGTGCTGCGCGGCTGGGACGACCACCTGGCCCACCCCGCGCTCCCACGCACCCTTGCGGCCCGAATGCGCACGGCGGGCTTCGCCGACGTCCGGGTCGAGGGTCACACCTTCGCCACGGCGGAGTTCACGCCGGAGTCCTACGGCGGAGCCGCCATCTCCGTGATCGAGAAATACCTCGCCCCGCGCGGCGAGGAGGTTCACGAATGGGCAGCCGAGCAGCGCGAGCTGGGCGCCCGCGGCGAGTTCTTCTTCGCCTGCATCCAGTTCTGCTTCAGCGCGACGAAGCCCGGCTGACCCGGCTTAGAACCTCAGCGCCCGCGCCAGACCGGCTTGCGCTTCTCGGCGAAGGCGCGCACGCCCTCGCGGAAGTCCTCGGAGCGGAAGCACGACTCGCGCAGCTCGACGAGCTCGCGCTCGACGTCCTCGTCGAGCGGCTGCGCCCGCAACGCGCGGATCGCCCGCTTGTTGCCGGCGAGCGAGAGCGGGGCGTTGGCGGCGATCTCGGCGGCGAGGTCGAGCACGTGCTCGTCGAGCTCCTCCGGCTCCACGAGCTCGTTCACGAGACCCATGCGCTCCGCGCGCTCGGCGTCGACGTTGCGCCCCACGTAGAACAGCTCGGCCGTGTTGGCCACCCCGCACACGTCGATGAAGCGGCGCAGCCCGGTGTGCGAGTAGATCAGGCCGAGCTTGGCGGGCGGCATGCCGAGCCTGATCCCGCGCGCGGCCACGCGAATGTCGCAGGTGAGCGCCAGCTCGAGCCCGCCGCCGATCGCGTGCCCGTTCAGCGCGGCAAGCACGGGGTACTCGTACGCCTCGAGCGCCTCGATCGCGTCGTTGAAGGGATGCGCCACGAGCCGCTCGGCCGACTCCTCGAAGCTCTGCTCGCCGAGGTTCCCGATGTCGTAGCCCGCGGAGAAGACCTGGCCCGAGCCGCGGATCACGAGGCAGCGCGCCTCGAGCGTCCGGGCGTGGCCGGCCAGCGCGTCGAGGATCTCGTGGTCGAGGGCTCCCCGGCGATCGGGATTCGAGATCGTGAGCCGGGCGACGCCTTCGGCGGGATGGTCGAGTACGAGCTTCTCCGTCACTCCAGCACGACGAGCGTGTCGCCCTCGGAGACCGACTGCCCCTCCTCGCAGACGATCTCCTTGACCGTCCCCGGATCCTCCGCCTCGACCGGCATCTCCATCTTCATCGACTCGAGGATCACGAGCGTGTCGCCCTCCTCGACCTCCTGGCCGATCTCACACTCGACCTTCCAGACCGTCCCGGTGATGTGAGCCTCCACATCGGGCAAGTGGGTTCCTCCTGGTTTGCGTAGGCGGGCAAGATACCGGCATGATCCTCGCGATCGACCAGGGCACCACGGGCAGCACCTGCATCGTCTTCGACGAGGAGGGGCGCCCGGCCGGCCGCGCCTACCGGGAGTTCGGCCAGCACTTCCCCCGCCCGGGCTGGGTGGAGCACGACGCGAACGAGATCTGGGAGGTCACGCGAGCGGTCGCGAACGACGCCCTGACGAGCGCGGGCAACCCGGCGCTGGCGGGGATCGGGATCACCAACCAGCGCGCGACGGTCGCGGCCTGGGACCGCGCGACCGGCGATGCCGCTGCACCGGGCGACGTCTGGCAGGACCGTCGCACCGCCGCGCGCTGCGACGGCTCCGCGGCGGGGCGAGCCGCTCGTCCGCGAGCGCCCGGGCTCGCCTGACCCCGACGTCTCGGGCACCACGATCGAGTGGCTGCCTGAGGGCGGCGTGCGCGAGGACGCTCCTGGCCGAGTGGGGCGCGGCGGTGGCGCAGAGTTCGGGATGGCGGGCCCGCGGCGCTAGGCTGCCGGAGGGGGCACGATGAAGGAGCAGGTCTACAAGGATCCGCGGCCGGCGGAGCACTTCGAGCGTTTCCACCGCCGCACGCGCGCGAAGAAGCCCAACTGGATGTACGAGGGGGTCCGGCTCGTGCTCACCCCCTACATCGTCTTCTTCTACAGGGCGCGCTGCATCGACTCGAGCAACATCCCTGCGGACGGCCCGGCGATCATCGCGCCCAACCACTTCTCGTTCCTGGACCACTTCTTCGTGGCCGTCTACCTGCGCCGCAAGGTCCAATTCATGGCCAAGTCGCAGCTCTTCAAGCCGCCGCTCGAGATCGTCTTCAACAACGGCGGCGTCTTCCCGGTCCGCCGCGGCCACCACGACGAGGAGGCCTTCAAGACCGCCCACGCGATCCTCGAGCGCGGCGGGATCGTCGTGATGTACGCGGAGGCCGGGCGCTCGCGCAGCGGCGAGCTCGGCAAGCCGCGCCACGGGCTGGGCCGGCTGGCGCTCGAGTCGGGTGTGCCGGTGGTCCCGACCGCCATCGCGGGCACCGAGCGCGTGCGCAACTGGAAGCGGCTCCAGTTCCCGAAGGTGACCGTCCAGTTCGGCGAGCCGCTCCGCTTCGAGCAAGTGGAGGAGCCCACGCGCGAGCAGGCGCAGGCGGCATCGGTGGTCGTCTTCGACCGGGTGAAGGCGATGCATTCGCGGCTCCGCACCGAGGGCCGCAGGAGCGTGGTGCGCGCCGCCCGCCGGCCGGTCAGCGGCTAGCCCGCCCGCCCGCCGCGACGTGTACCGCGTTGCCTTCCTCATCGGCCTGGCGCTCGTCTGCGCGGCACTCGTGGGCGTCGCCCTGCTGGGCGGGGGTGACGACACGCCCGAGTTCGGGCCGCTCGAGATCGAGAGCGATCCGTTCGCGTACGAGTCCGGCCGCGAGGATGAGTTCAGGGAGCGGGCGACGGCCGGCCACAGCCACGTGATCTACGCGAAGAGCCCCGACGGCGTGATGGCGACCGCGCAGCGGGTGGAGGCCTACCGGCCGAAGATCGAGGACGTCGCGGCCGCGGCGGGCGTCGACCCCGATCTCGTCGAGGGCATGGTCCTGCTCGAGAGCGCGGGCCGCCCGGAGGTGATGGCCACGGGCGACGTCGAGGACGCGGTTGGGCTCACGCAGATCCTGGCCGAGACCGCCGTCAACCTGCTTGGAATGCGCGTGGACGTCGACGCCAGCCGGCGCCTGACGCGCAAGATCGAGCGGGCCGACCGCCGCGGAGCATCAGCGCGCTCGGAGCGGCTGCGCGCCCGGCGGCGCCAGGTGGACGAGCGTTTCGATCCCGCCAAGGCGCTCGAGGGGACCGGCCGCTATCTGCAGATCGCGATGGGTGAGTTCGGCCGGGAAGACCACGCGGTCGTCTCGTACCACATGGGCATCGGCAACCTGCAGGACGTGCTGGCCGCGTACGGCGACGACGAGGCGAGCTACACGCAGGTCTACTTCGACACCACCCCCGACCGCCATCCAGGGACCCACCGGCTGCTGACCGGCCTGGGCGATGACTCCAAGACCTACCTCTGGCGGGTGCTCGCCTCGGCCGAGGTCATGCGCCTCTACCGGGACGACCCGGGCGAGCTGGCTCGCCTGGAGGAGCTCCACACGGCCAAGGCATCAGCGGAGGAGGTGCTGCATCCGCGCACCTCGACGCGGGTGTACGAGACGCCCGAGGACCTCGAGGCCGCATACGAGGAGGGCGAGCTGCGTCCGTTCCCGAACGATCCGGCGCGCTACGGGCTGCGCCGCGACCGGCGCATGGGCGCGCTGGCCGGGCGCGTCGACGCCGAGCGCACGCTCTACCGGGGCCTCCGCCCAGGAGCGCTCGCGATGGCGGTGTACGTGGCGCAGGGAGTGCGCTCGATCGCGGGCACGAAGGCGCCGCTCATCGTGACGAGCACCGTCCGCGACCGCGAGTACCAGGCGGTGCTCGCCCGCCGCAATCCCGAGGCGACCAGCGCCTACTCCCTGCACACCACCGGCTTCGCCTTCGACGTCCGGCGCGCGTACCGCTCACGCGCTCAGGCGGCGGCCTTCCAGCACATGCTCGACCGCCTGCAGTCGCTGAACCTGATTGCGTGGGTGCGCGAGCCCGGTGCCATCCACATCACGGCGTCGAGCGAGGCGCGCCGGCTGCTGGAGCGCTGAGGCGCCGATCTACTCCCCGTAGACCGGCTCGAGCTCGTTCCAGGCCTCCCAGTCGTGGCCCGGGATGATCAACGCGTCCGGGGTCTCCTTGCGGTACTGCTGGATCTCGCGCAGCGAGCGGCGGAAGAGGTGGTCGTCCTCGGTGCGGTGCGGGAGGTGGGAGCTCTCGAGAGTCTCGCGCAGGTAGACCGCATCGCCGGTGATCAGCGCTTCCAGCCCTTTCATCCGCACCACCACCGACATGTGCCCGAGCGAGTGGCCGGGGGTGAAGACGGCGCGCACGCTCCCATCGCCGAACAGGTCGAACGAGCGGGCGAAGCCCGAGAACGAGGAGGCGTCGCGACCCTCGAAGTCGAGCAGCCGGTAGTCGAAGCCGTGGTCGAACTGGCGCCTCACGTAGCCGCGGAACTGGCCCTGGGTCGTGGCGGCCTCCCACTCGGACGTCGAGAGCACGAACGTCGCCTGCGGGAACTCGGAGATGGCACTGGCGTGGTCCATGTGCAGGTGGGTCATCACCACGAAGCGCACGTCACCGGGCGGGATGCCCTTCTCACGCAGCTGCGCCGGCACCGCCTGATTCGGGTCCATCTTCAGGTCCTTGAAGATGAAGGGGGCGATCCGACCGAGATTCTGGCTCGGGTTGACGGCCACGGACGGGTGGAAGCCGGTGTCGACGAGGATCGGCCCGGCGCCCGGATGATCGACGAGGAAGGCAGGCACGGGGACGTCGATCCAGTCCCTCTTCGGCACGCCGATCCCGTACGCGCGCAGGGCGCCGAGGCGTCCCTCGCTGCGCAGGAACCACGCCTTCGGGCCCTTCATGCGTCCGGTCAGCAGCGGGTGCAGCACGACCGTCGCGCCGCGGCGCCCGCCCGCCAGGGGCAGCTCGGCCGGCCGGGGCTCCGCGGCGGTCTCCATCGGCCGGAGACACGCTAGCCGGAGCCGCGGTCGGCCCGGTCGCGCGGATAGGCTTCCCCACATGCCATCCGAGCGCTTCGTGAACGAGCTGAATGACCAGGTCGCCCGCGAGCTCGCCGCGGCGCACCAGTACACCGCGGTGGCCGCCTACTACGACCGCGAGACGTTCCCGCGGCTGGCCAAGTTGTTCTACCGGCAGGCCGACGAGGAGCGCGGGCACGCCATGAAGATGGTCAATTACCTGCGCGACACGAACTCACCGCTGCGGCTGGGCGAGATCAGGGCCCCGAAGACGGACTTCGAGGACCATGTGACGCCGATCGCCCTCGCGCTGGAGAACGAGAAGAAGACCACGGTCCAGATCGGGAAGCTGTTCGAGATCGCGCGCGAGACCGACGACTACGCGAGCGAGAGCTTCATGCAGTGGTTCGTCGACGAGCAGGTCGAGGAGGAGGCCACCATGGACGCCCTGCTCCAGGTGGCCGAGCGGGTGCGCGAGTACCCGATGATGCTCGAGGAGTTCGTCGCGCGCGACGGGAACGAGCTGGGCGGAGACACCTAGCCTCCTCCGGCTTCGGATCGCGGCTCGAAGAGCAGCGCGGTCACCACGGGACGCGACTCGTCGGTGGGCGGAGGCGGGTGCAGCTCGTATGTGATGCCGTCGTCGGGGACTACGGCCTGGCCCGCTCGTTCCATGCCTGCCGGAGGAGCGGCTCGTACTTGTGCAGGCTCCTCGGCACGCCGCGCAGGTGGGCGGGCAGCGGCGGCTCCGGCGCGATCCCGAGAGCGAGCAGCAGCCGGTCGTCGTCGATCTTGCGCGCCGGGCAATCGCGGCAGCGTGGATTCGATCGGCAGCACCTGACCTGCACGGCGGCGCAGCGTAGCACGCCGTTAGGGTTCCCTAACGACCGGCTCCGGGTTACGCTGGCGCGTCCATGCCCTCGAAGCTCTTCCAGCCCGGCCTGCTCGACGGGCAGGTGGCGCTCCTGAGCGGCGGCGGCTCGGGCCTCGGACGTGCCAGCGCCCTCGAGCTGGCGGCGCTCGGCGCGCGCGTGGTCGTCTGCGGGCGGCGGCTCGAGCCGCTCGAGCAGACCGCCGCCGCCGCGGACGGAGGACGCTGCGAGGCGATCGCCTGCGACATCCGCGAGGAGGATCAGGTGGCCGCGCTCGTCGACGAGGTGCTCGCGCGCCACGGACGCATCGACCTCCTCGTGAACAACGCCGGGGGCCAGTTCCTCACCCCGGCAGAGGACATCACCCCGAAGGGCTTCCGGACCGTGATCCGGCTGAACGTCGAGGGCACCTGGCTGATGACCCATGCCGTCGCGACCAAGGCGATGATGGCTGGCGGCGGAGGGAAGATCATCAACGTGACGCTGTCGCCCCACCACGGGCTCCCGGGGATGGCGCACTCGTCCGCGGCGCGCGCCGCCGTGGAGAACCTCACACGCGTGCTCTCGATCGAGTGGGCGCGCTTCGGGATCAGGCTGACCGCGCTGGCCGCCGGCCACTTCGCAACCGAGACGCATGATGACGAAGTACCCGACGCCTGTGGTCGAGGGGGTGGCGGGCACCGTGCCGCTGCAGCGGCTCGGGACCGAGGAGGAGTTCGCCTGGCTCGTGGCCTATCTCGCCTCGCCGGCAGGCGACTACTTCTCGGGCGCGATCCTCACGATCGACGGCGCGCGGGACAACTGGTTCGGAGTCTGGCCGCCGGGCGGGCTGGCCGACGCGGGTGGCAGGCCGCTCGCGGAGGAGCGGCAGCCGAAGGAATGAGCGAGTTCTCGGTCCCCGTGCTCGAGACCGAGCGGCTCGTGATGCGCGGCTGGCGCGACGAGGACTTCGAGCCCTGGGCGGCGATCTGCGCCGACGACGAGGTGATGCGCGCGCTCGGCCGCCGGGGCGGGATCGATCCCGTGGAAGCCTGGGGGGAGATGGCCTTCTTCGCGGGGCACTGGGTTCTCAAGGGCTTTGGCCACTGGGCGCTCGAGGAGCGCTCGAGCGGTGAGCTGGTCGGCCGGGCGGGGCTGTTGCGCCCGCCCGACTGGCCGGACCTGGAGGTCGGCTGGACGGTCGCGCGCCCGCGCTGGGGCGAGGGGCTGGCGGGCGAGGCCGGCCGGGCGGCGGTCGACTGGGCGCAGCAGGCACTCGGCGCGCGGCACATCATCAGCCTGATAGAGCCGCACAACGCACGCTCGATCCGGGTGGCCGAGAAGCTCGGAATGTCCGAGGAGGGAGAGATCGAGCTGCGCGGCCACATGCTGCGGATCTACGGACTGGACCTGCCGGCCGCGTGAGGTTCCCTCTTCCGCGGCCGTGGTACACCTTCGGCATGACGACGAACGAGGAGAACAGGGAGCGCGAGGACAAGTTCGAGCGGCACGAGGAGGAGGCGGCGGCAGCGGAGGCGGCCGCGATCGGCGGCGAAGGCCCGGACTACGACACGGACGAGGCGCACCGGCCGCTCGAGGAGGCCGGCGAGGGCGAGGCCGAAGGCTTCGAGGATGCCGAGGCCGAGCTGATCGAAGCCGCCTCGCACGGAGAGTACCGCCACAACCCGGCCGAGGACGCGTTCACTCCGGAGGAGCGCTCGGACGAGTCCGGCGCGGTCTACGGCGAGCCCGACGAAGTCGACCCCACCGAGGTCGTGCGTGACCCCGAGTCCGGGGACGAAGACGACCCGGGCGAGGGGCCGGGGATAGCGGCCGACCGCTAGGGCCCGCGCGCGGGCCCCCCGCCGCACCCCCGTCCGGCCCGCGCCCGCCGCTCCCGGCCCCCCCGGGGGGCGAATCCTGGAGCTTTCCTGACTTGCCTACAACATGTGTAGGCAATCCAGGACGGTTGCCCGGGTGATCGCCTCGATGGCCACTCGGGCGCACGGCGTGGTCTCGCGGAAGGAGCTGCTCGGGGCCGGCTTGAGTGAGCGGCAGGTCGACTACCGCGTCCAAACCGGGGTGCTGCTCGTCGAGTTTCCGGGCGTCTACCGCGCCGGCCACCGGGCGCCGAGTGTGGAGGCGCGCTACATGGCGGCCGTCAAGGCTTGCGGTAAAGGGGCGGTGCTGAGTGGGCTGGCGGCCGCATACCTGTTCGGGCTCGTCAAGGGCCCGCGCGCCCGAACCGGAGGTGACGGCGCCGACCGAGCGCAGGGTCAGGGGCGTCAAGACACGCACGCGGCGCTTGGACCCAGGCGACACGACGGTCTGGCACCGGATCGCGGTCACGACCGTGCCGCGCACGCTCGTCGACCTGTCCTCATTGCTGTCGTTAGACGAGCTGGCCCGCGCAGCCCACGAAGCCGGTGTGCGCCACCGCACAACGCCGGCCCAGGTCGAGCAAGCGCTGAACAGGACGCCGAACGCCAAGGGCGCCGCCAATCTGCGCCGCGTCCTCCGCGGCGAGGTCCACGTGACGCTGAGCGAACTCGAGCGCCGCTTCCTGAAGCTGCTGCGCGCGCAACAACTGCCGCTGCCGGCCACCAACACAAGGGCCGGCAGCCCACCGCGTCGACTGCCGCTGGCCCGACCACCACCTGACGGTCGAGCTCGACAGCTACAGCTACCACAACAGCCGCCACGCCTGGGAACAAGACCGCAAACGCGAACGCCAAGCCCACGCCCGCGGCGACCAACACCGCCGCTACACCCACCACGACGTCACCCAAGCACCCGCCCAAATGCTCACCGAACTACACACCCTGCTCGCGCCAAGCGGCTAGCGCTCGAACAACGTCGACAGCACCACCTCGGTGACAGTGCGCGTGATGCCGTCGGTCGCCCGGATGCGCTCCAGGCACAGCTCGAGGTCCTGCGTGTCCCGCGCCTGCACGTGCAGCAGCGCGCTCGCTTCGCCGGCGACCGTATGGGCGGACACGACGCCCGGCTCACCCTCCACGGCCTGCTTGATCGAATCGGCGGGCATGCGTCCCTCGCAGTAGAGGTCGACGAACGCCTCCGCATGCCAGCCGAAGGCGGTCGGATCCACCACCGCCGTGTAGCCGCGGATGACGCCGTCGGCCTCGAGCCGGTCGATGCGGCGCTTGACCGCGGGAGCGGAGAGGTGGACGTGCTCCCCGATGTCCTGGAACGAGCGGCGGGCGTTCTCCCGGAGCAGCGCAACGATTCTCTGGTCGGTATCGTCCATTTGATGCCGAATTGTCTCACTCTTGCAACAAATCGGCGTTGTCGGGTCACTGATTCGAAGGAATCATTACGTCACCAGTTTGAAATCGAGAGAGGAGCCCGATGGCGACCGACCAGCTTGCCACCGGCACCGTCACCCCGCCGGTGCCCGAGCACGACCGGATGCCGATCCACGGCATCGACCACGTGGAGTTCTACGTCGGCAACGCCGCCCATGCCGCCCACTTCTTCAAGAGCGCCTTCGGCTTCACCGAGACCGCCTACAGGGGGCTCGAGACCGGGAGCCGCGACCGGGTGTCGCACGTGCTCGAGCAGGGCAGGATCAGGCTCGTCCTCACCGGGACGCTCAAGGGCGGCGACGAGATCGCTGACCACCACGCCCACCACGGCGACGGCGTCCACAAGATCGCGCTGAGTGTTCCCGACGCGGCGGCCGCCTACGAGCATGCGGTGTCACACGGGGCGCGGGGCGTGACCACACCGCGGTGGGAAGAGGACGAGGACGGCCGCGTGCAGCTCTCCGCGATCGCAACCTACGGCGACACGCTCCACCTGTTCGTGCAGCGCGACGGGTACCGGGGGCCATTCCTCCCGGGCTTCGAGCGGCGCGACGAGGCTCCCAGCGACCCGGACGGGATGCTTCTCATGGCGATCGACCACATCGTCGGAAACGTGGAGCTCGGCCACATGGACGAGTGGGTCCACTACTACGAGCGCGTCTTCGGGATGACCGAGATGATCCACTTCTCGGACGAGGCGATCTCGACCGAGTACTCCGCGCTGATGTCCAAGGTCGTCACGGACGGCAGCGGCCGGATCAAGTTCCCGATCAACGAGCCCGCCGAGGGCAAGCGCAAGTCGCAGATCGAGGAGTACATCGAGTTCTACAACGGCGCCGGCGCTCAGCACATAGCGCTCGCCACGCGCGACATCGTGCGCACCGTCGGCGAGCTGCGCGAGCGCGGCGTCGAGTTCCTCTCGATCCCCGAGTCGTACTACGACGAGGTGCCGGTGCGGATCGGCGAGATCGAGGAGGACGTCGAGGACCTGAAGCGGCTCGGGATCCTGGTCGACCGCGACGACGAGGGCTACCTGCTTCAGATCTTCACGAAGCCGACCGGGGACCGCCCGACCGTGTTCTTCGAGATCATCGAGAGGCACGGCGCTCGCGGCTTCGGCGAGGGCAACTTCAAGGCCCTGTTCGAAGCGATCGAGCGCGAGCAGGAGCGGAGAGGAAACCTCTGAACGATGCGCTACGCAACTCTCGGACAGATACCCCCCAAGCGGCACGTCCAGGTCCGCCGGAACGGCGGTGGCTCGGACGGCGATTCACCCCTTCTCGTCGAGGAGGTGATGGGCTACGAGGGCTTCTCGGGGAACGAGTCGATCCTGCTTCACCTGCAGTCGCCCTGCCGGCTCGAGCAGGTCGGAGCCTTCCGCCCGATGGAGCGCGAGGAGTGGGTGCCCGACGCTCACGTCCACCGGCTCGCGGACACGAACCCCGTCGAGGGGGGCGGCGATCCGGTGTCGAGCAGGCGCCTGCTTGATGTGGAACGGGGACATCGAGGTCTCGGTCGCCAAGCCGACGGAGGAGCTCGACGGCTTCTACCGCAACGGGGAGGGCGACGAGGTCATCTACGTCCACCGTGGCTCGGGCGTGCTGCGCACCGTCTTCGGCCGCGTGCCGTTCCGGGAGCGCGACTACATCGTGATCCCGCGCGGGACGACCCATGCCTTCGAGCTCGCCGAGGGGGACGAGCAGGTCTGGCTCTGCTTCCACACCCCCGGTGAGATCGAGACGCCCAACCGCTATCGCAACCGCTACGGCCAGCTGCTCGAGCACGCGCCGTTCTCACAGCGCGACTTCCATCCGCCCGGGGAGCTCGAGACGTTCGACGAGGCGGGCGAGTTTCCCGTGACCGTGCGCGTGCGCGACGGCCACCAGGACTACGTGCTCGACCGGCACCCGTTCGACGTCGTCGGCTGGGACGGCTACGTCTGGCCGTACACGTTCAACGCGGACGATTTCGAGCCGCGGGCCGGGCGCTTCCACCTGCCGCCGCCGGCCCACCAGACGTTCCAGGGCCCGAACTTCGTGATCTGCACGTTCGCGCCGCGGATGCTCGACTGGGACCCCCAGGCGGTCACGCTCCCGTACCACCACTCGAACATCCAGTCCGAGGAGGTCATGTTCTACGCCGCCGGCGACTACGCGGCACGCAAGGGCGTGGACGTCGGCTCGATCACGCTGCACCCGTCCGGCCTGCCGCACGGCCCGCAGCCGGGGGCGGTCGAGAAGGCGCTCGGCAAGAAGTCGACCGACGAGCTCGCGGTGATGTGGGACACGTTCCGCCCGCTCAGGCTGTCGACGCTCTGGCAGGAGGTCGACAAGCCCGAGTACGCGTACAGCTGGAACCCCGACCACTCGGTCGAGGCGGGCAGCCAGGACGGCATTCCCGAGTCAGACTCCGTGGTCACCGGCCCCTCTGCCTGACGCGAGCCGGCAGCGCGTGTCAGCTGGCCCGGCGCGCGCGCCGCTTGGCGAGCAACGAACGGATCAGATACCACGGCGTGGGCGGAACCCAGCCGAGCTGGAACGCCGTGCCCAGGTCGTCTCGGTTGGCCCAGTGCTCGATCACCCTGCCGTCTGCGATGCGGAGCCAGTGGGTTTGTGTGCTTGCGAAGCGCTTGCCCGTCGGCGGGAACGCCTCCTTGACCTGGGCCTGCTCGTCGTAGCCGACGAAGGTGCGCACGTGCCGCCCCGACATCGTGCAGTGCACCGCGACGAGATCGCCTTCGGCCACCACTTCGTGGATGTCCCAGCGCAGCTCGGCAAAGGCGTCGCGCAGCCACAGCGCCGTGGCGTAGGCGGCCGCCGGACCGCCGCCGCGTGCCGCCGGTGGCTCGTCGCGCGCTTCGTGGTTCAGGAACTGCCGATGCAGAACCTCGTCGAACTCCTCGCGACTGCCGTCCTGCATGATGCGGATGGAACGCAGGGCAAGCTCTTTGTGGTCGGAGGCCTGGCTGGGCGTCGGGACGGTTGTGCTCACGGGATCCTCCATGGTCGGCGTCCCCACGGAGGACATCGTGGCCTCCCGATCTATTCCAAGCGGCCTAGAGATACATCCCTCCGAACTGGCCACCGGTCACGTTCAGCACCTGCCCGTGCACGTAGTCGGCCCAGGGCGAGCAGAGGAAGAACACCGGGCCGGCGGCCTCCTCGGGCGAGGCCGGGCGGCCGAGCGGGATGATCATCGCCGCCATCTGGCGCATCTGCTCGGGGATGCCTAGCTGGATCTCCTCGCCGTCCTTGGTCATCACGTTGCCCGACTCCTTGGCGGCGGTCAGGCGCGTCTCGACGAAGCCGAAGGCCACGGCGTTCACGTTGATCTTGAACTGGCCCCACTCCTTGGCGAGCGTCTTGGTGAGGCCCACCACGCCCGCCTTGGCGGCGGAGTAGTTGACCTGCCCGGCGTTGCCCATCGTGCCCGAGATCGAGGACACGTTCACGATCTTGCGGAAGACCTCCCGGCCCTCCTCGCGCTCCTGCTTGGCCGGGTCGCGCATGTGCGGCGCGGCCGCGCGGATGACCCGGAACGGCACGACCGTGTGGATGTCGAGCATCGCCTGGAACTCGTCGTCCGTCATCTTGTGGGCGACGGCGTCGCGGGTGTAGCCCGCGTTGTTGACGATGATGTCGAGCTGGCCGAACTCGTCGATGGCCTTCTGGACGAGCTGGTCGGGCACGCCCTCCTTGGTGAGGTCGCCGCCGAAGACGGCGGTCTCGCCGGCGATCTCCGCCGAGGCCTGCTCGGCCACGTCGGCGTCGAGGTCGTTGATCAGGACCCGTGCGCCGTGCTCGGCGAGCAGTTCGGCGGTTGCGCGGCCGATGCCCCGGGCGGACCCGGTGACGATCGCTGCCCTTCCATCGAGAATTCCCACGTGACAGTCTCCTTCTTCACTTTCGAGAGCACGGCATCATTACCTAAGGTCAACTCCGATGACCCTGCAAATCGTTCGCTACGGGATTCCGCTCGCCCTGTTCCTGGCGGGCGTGATCGTGGCCGGAACTTCGGGCCGCATCGGGGTCGCGGCGGGCGCGATGTTCATCAGCGCCGCGACCGCGGTGCTGCTCCTCAACGTCATCTACCGGATCGGCGTCGAGGGCGACAAGGACCGCGGCCGCGAGGAGGACGCACGCCGCTTCTTCGACGAGCACGGGCGCTGGCCGGACGAGCCCGAGTCGGCGGCACGCAGGCCGCGGCCCTAGCCTGAAGCCTCGTCCCTACGGGCGGCTGAGTGGCGGGCCGACGACCTCCACGTGGTGTTGCTCGAGCAGTTCTTGGAAGCGCGCCGGCTCGGCGAAAGCCTCCTCGAGGCCACCCGGCAACAGCAGGACCAACACGCGCGACGGCTCCTCACTGATGCCCAGGAACGTATGGGGGATCCCGCGCGGGAGGTAGGCGAACGCGCCCGACTCGGCGCGGAAGGTCTTCTCGCCACAGACGAAGTCGACCGTGCCGGCGAGCACGTAGAACGCCTCGTCCTCGTCCGCGTGGACGTGCAACGGCGTGCTGTGACCTGCGGGTATCACGGTCTCCACGAGGCCGAGGGCGCCCGCCGTGTCCTCGGCGCCCGCCTTGACGCCTCCGCGGCCTTCGCCGGGAGCGACGAAGAATGGGTCGATGGGCATCCAGCGAGGTTAGGTCAGGCGGCGGGCGGCTAAAGGCCGATCAGCTTCCCGAGGATCTCCTTCATCACCTCGTCGCTGCCGCCCCCGATCGGGCCCAGGCGGGTGTCGCGGAGCGCGCGGCCGATCTCGAGGTCGCCGTCCGTGATCCGGAAGGCGGTCTCGGCAACCTCGACGGCCGACCGCTGCGAGAGCAGCTTGGCCTCGGTCACCTCCCTGATCGCGTCGTGCCCGTCCGCGAACAGATAGAGGGCATGGTTCGTCAACGAGCGTGACACCTCGAGCTTGACGGCCAGCTCCGCGACCACGTGCCGGAGCCCGGCGCGCCCCGCCGCGGCCTCGACAACCCGCCCCAGCACGACCTCCATCGAGCCGACGGCCCCCAGCGCCATCGCGAGCCGCTCCCACTGGAAGTTGGCCATGATCAGGTAGAAGCCGCGGTTCTCCTCGCCGAGCAGGTTCTCCTCGGGCACGAACACGTCCTCGAAGGCGAGCTCCGCGGTATCGGACGCGTGCCAGCCGAGCTTCTCGAGCTTCCGCGAGACCGAGAAGCCGTCCATGCCCTTCTCGATCACGAGGAAGGAGATGCCGTGGTGACCGCCCTCCTCGGTGGTCCGGACGGCCGTGACCACGAAGTGCGCGCGTACGCCGTTGGTGATGAACGTCTTCGACCCGTTGACGACATAGCCGCCGTCGACCCTGCGCGCGAAGGTCCTGATGCCTGCCACGTCCGAGCCGGCGCCCGGCTCGCTGATCCCGAGCGCGCCGATCCGCTCGCCGCGGATGGCCGGTGCCAGGAAGCGCTGCTTCTGGTCATCGGTCCCGAACTTCCAGACCGGCGGGGTCGCGATGCTCACGTGCGCGCCGATGCCGGCGGCGAGCCCGCCCGACCCGCAGCGGGAGAGCTCCTGGGCGAGGATCGCGTCCTCGACGTAGCCGAGGCCGCGGCCGCCGTACTCGACCGGGTACTTGATGCCGAGCAGCCCGCGCTCGGCCATAAGGGTGAAGACCTCGTCGGGAAACCAGCGCGCCCGCTCCCACTCGGCCGCATGCGGACGGAGCTCCTCGGCGACGAAGTGCCGGATCTCGTCGCGCAGCTCGTCGTGCTCCGCCGTGAAGGGAGGCGCGGGCCGTGGCGGGGCCGCCTCCCTCACAGGCTCTTGCGAAGCATGCCGAACACGCCGCGCATCACCTTCTTCTGCAGCGCCTTGCCCTCGCGCGAGGTGAGGAAGTCGCCGAGCACGTCGACACCGCCGGTCGTTGCCGTGGCTGCGTCGGGCTCGTCCTTGCGCCGCCGCGGCGCCTTCGCGGGCTCCGGCACGTCGGAGGCCGGCTCGGGGACCGTGGCCTCCTCCATGCGCGCGGCGAGCTTCTCGCGCGCGCTCTCCGCTTCGGCACGCGTGCCGTACTTGGCGAAGAGGGGGGATGCCTTGGCCGCGCCCTCTACGTCGTCTGCCGGCCCCATGCGCGAGGCGGGCGCGCGCAGCCGGGTGTGGACGACCGGCGTGGGCACCCCGTCCTCGGAGAGGATCGTCACGGCCGCCTCGCCGATTCCCATCTGCGTCAGCAGCTCCTCGACGTCGTAGAAGTCCGAGGTCGGGTAGGTCGAGGCGGCCGCCTTGAGCGCCTTGGCGTCGTCGGGCGTGAAGGCGCGCAGGGCGTGCTGCACGCGGTTGCCGAGCTGGCCCAGCACCTCGCCGGGCACGTCGTCCGGCACCTGGGTCACGAAGAAGACGCCCACGCCCTTGGAGCGGATCAGGCGGACCGTCTGGGTGACCGACTCGAGGAAGGCCTTGGTGGCGCCGTTGAAGAGCAGGTGCGCCTCGTCGAAGAAGAAGACGAGCTTCGGCTTGTCGAGGTCGCCGGCCTCGGGCAGCTGCTCGAACAGCTCGGCCACCATCCACATGAGCGCGGTCGAGAAGAGCCGCGGCTTGTCCTGGACGGCCGGCAGCTCGAGGCAGGAGATGACGCCGCGCCCGTCCGCAGCGGTCCTGATCAGATCGGCGATGTCGAGCTGCGGCTCCCCGAAGAACTCGCTGCCGCCCCCCGTCTCGAGCCCGACCAGGCTGCGAAGCAGAACGCCGACGGTCGAGGAGGCGAGCCCGCCGATCCCCTCGAGCTCGCTCTTCCCGGCATCCGACTCGAGGAAGGTGAGCAGCGCCCGCAGGTCGGACAGGTCGAGCAGCGGCAGGCCCTTCTGGTCCGCGTAGTGGAAGACGAGCGCGAGGCTCTGCTCCTGCGTCTCGTTCGCCTCGAGGATCTTGGCGAGCAGCTGCGGGCCGAAGTCGGAGACGGTCGCACGCACCGGCACACCGGGACCGATCCCGCCCAGCGAGAGGTACTCGACCGGGAACCCGCGCGGCTCGAATGGGAGGCCGAGCTCGCCCATGCGCTTCTCGGCGGGGCCGCCGGGCTCGGCCGCGGCGGCGAGCCCGGAGACGTCGCCCTTGACGTCGGCCGCGAACACCGCCACGCCCGCGTCGGAGAGCTGCTCCGCGATCGTCTGCAGGGTGATGGTCTTGCCGGTCCCGGTCGCGCCCGCGATCAGGCCGTGGCGGTTCATCATCCGCAGCGGCACCTTGACCACGGCCTCGGTTGCGAGCGAACCGTCGTGCACCCCGCGGCCGAGATCGATCGCCGCTCCCTCGGTCGCGTAGGCCTCGCTGATCGTGGCCGCGAAGTCGCTCATCGGCGGCGCCATCGTAGCGTCGGGCTCAGTGCCTCGAACACGTCGAGCGGAAGCGCCGCGGAGACGAGCGCATTCGGCGCGTCGACGAGCTCCGAGACCCGCACCTCCGCCGCCACGCTCATCAGCACATAGGCCGCCTCGCGTCCGAGACCGCGCGTGGCGGTGAGCCAGCCGAGCAGCTCCACCAGCGCGCGCCGCGTGGCGAGATTGAGATCCAGATCGCCCTGGTCGCCGGCGTCGTCGAGCGGGATGCCGGTGGTCGCGAACATCGGCCGTGCGGGCCGCGGCGGCGCCTCGTAGGCGGGGAACTCGGGGCGCCAGTCGCCGGGGCTCCCGATGCCCACCCGGAAGCTCGCCGCGCCGCCGGTCTCGATCGCCGAGATGCACACCTCGCCGTCGCCCTGCGCGAAGTGCAGGTCGCCCACCGACAGCAGCCCACCCTCGACCTGGACCGGCAGCCACAGGCGCGCGCCCGGACCGAGGTCGCGGATGTCGATGTTGCCGCCGTTCTCGCGCGGCGGGTAGGTGCGCAGCCCGTCGGCCGCCTCCGGCGGCCAGGCATGCTCCCGGTCGGGGGGATGCACGCGCCCGCCCCGGTCCGCCAGCGCGCGCTCGCGGGCGAGCGCGCGCTCGAACAGCTCGCGCGAGGGCGCCACGCCGATCACTCCGGCATGCGTGCAGGCCGGCACCGCAACCCCCGGCACCTGCTGCGAGCGGGCCACCCCGTCCTCGATCTCCCACTTGGCGAGGAAGGGCTCCCGGAACAGGTCGCCGAGGAACCCCGAACCGGGCCAGATCGCGGTCCAGCCGAAGTCGTCGGTCTCATAGCCGAGCACCTCGAGCTCGAGCACGTCGCCCGGCTGCGCGCCCCGGACCTCGAGCGGACCCGTCAGCGGGTGGGCGAGCGACGGGACGTCGAGCAGGTCCTCGTGCCCCGAGTCGCGGCTGATCGTGCGATCGCGCGAGTCGCGGATCTCGAAGGTGACCTCGTCGCCGGGGTCGCACGAGGCCACCGGCTCGAGTCCAGGCCACCAGCGGTTGTGTCCGCGCGCCGCGCCCTCGTGGAGCGGCTGGGAGCGGTCGATCTCGATCCGAATCGTCACTCTCTTGTCACGCAGCGCGGAGCTGGCGCGGGTGGCTCAGAGCCCGTACGACCGCCCGATCACGTCGAGCATCACCTCGTCCGTGCCGGCGCCGATGCGGTTGAGGCGCATGTCGCGCCAGGCGCGCTCGATGCCGTATTCCTTCATGTAGCCCGCGCCGCCGTGGATCTGGAGGCACTCGTCGACCACCTCGCAGGCCATGCGCGCGGTGTACAGCTTGGCCATCGAGATCTCGCGGACGGGGTACTCGCCGTTCGCGAAGCGCCACGCCGTCGTGTAGGTCATCGCGCGACCGGCCTCGATCTTCGTGGCCATGTCGGCGAACTTGTGGCGAATCGCCTGGAACTTCCCGATCGGGCGCCCGAAGGCAGAGCGCTCGCCTGCGTACTTCAGGGTGCGGTCGAAGCAGCGCTGCGCGCCCGCCACGCAGCCGGCGGCGCCGATCAGGCGCTCGCCCTGGAGCTCCCACATGATGTGGTAGAAGCCCTTGCCCTCCTGTCCGAGCAGCGCGTCGGCCGGCACGCGCACGTCCTGGAAGGCGAGCTGCGCCGTGTCGCTCGCGTGCATCCCGAGCTTCTCGAGCTTCTTCTCGCGGACGACGCCGGGGCTGTCCATCGGAACGAGGAAGAGCGAAAAGCCGTCGTAGCCGGCGTCGGGGTCGGTCTTGGTGACCAGCACGATGAAGTCGGCGCGATGACCGTTCGTGATGTACGTCTTCGTGCCGTTGATGACCCACTCGTCGCCCTCGCGCACCGCTCGCGTCTTGATCCCTGACACGTCGCTGCCGGCGTCGGGCTCGCTGATCCCGAGGCAAGAGATCTTCTCGCCGCGAATCGCCGGCACGAGCCACTCCTGCTTCTGCTCCTCGGTGCCGAAGAGGAAGACCGGCGGCGTCGCCATATCGGTGTGGACGGCCACGCCCATCGCCAGCCCGCCCGAGCCGCTGTAGGACATCTCCTCCGCCAGCACGAGGTTGCAGAAGTAGTCGCCGCCCTGGCCGCCGTACTCCTCCGGATAGGAGAGACCGAGGAAGCCGAGCTCGCCCATGCGGCGGAAGACGGAGTCGGGGAAGGTGGTCTCCTCCCACTCGGCCGCGTGCGGAGCGAGCTCCTTGAGAACGAATGAGCGGATCGACTCGCGGAGCTGATCGTGCTCCTCGGTGAAGATGAAGTGCTTGCGGCTGGCGCCGTGGTCGGGCTTGAGAAGCGTGTCTGCCGTGGCCATGCTGGCAAGCTAACGCGGCTGCCCGAAAAAGTAAACAGTGGCACTTCCTACTTTCCGCTGATCGGGCTCGGGTGTAACGGATCGCCCGCGGGAGATACCTTGCCGCCATGAGCGAGCGCGAATTCGACGTGATCGTCCTCGGCGCGGGGCCGGCCGGTGAGGTGGCCGCCGGCAGGCTGGCTGAGGGGGAGCTCGAGGTGGCGATCGTCGAGCCACACCTGATCGGGGGCGAGTGCTCCTTCTACGCCTGCATGCCCTCGAAGGCCCTGCTGCGCCCCGGGGAGCTGCTGGCCGAGGTGCGCCGCATCCCCGGCGTGCACGAGGCGGTGACCGGCGCGCTCGACGTGCAGGCGGTGCTCGACCGCCGCGACGAGATCATCCACGGCCTCGACGACTCGCACATGGAACCCTGGCTCACCGACCGTGGCGTGGCGATCTTCCGTGGGGCCGGCCGCCTCGACGGCGAGCGCCGCGTGCGTGTGGGCGACGACACGCTCACGGCGAGGCGCGCGGTGGTCGTGGCCACGGGCTCGAGCCCGCTCATCCCGCCCATTCCGGGACTGCGGGAGGCGCCGCACTGGACGAACCGCGACTCCACCACCGCGAAGGAGATCCCCGAGAGCCTGGTGATCCTCGGCGGCGGGGTCGTCGGCGTCGAGATGGCGCAGGCCTACCGCTCGTTCGGCGCGCAGGTGAGCCTCGTGGAGGGCTCCGATCGGCTGATCGGGCGCGAGGAGCCGTTCGCGAGCGACGACGTGCGGGACGCCCTGGAGGAGGCCGGAGTCGACGTGCACCTGGGCGTCAGGGCCTCGGCGGTGCGCGCCCAGGACGGCCAGGTGGAGGTCGAGCTCGAGAGCGGCGGGCCGCTGCGGGGAGAGCAGCTCCTCGTCGCCACCGGGCGGCACCTGAACACGGACGACATCGGGCTCGAGAGCATCGGCCTCGAGCCGGGCGGCCCGATCGAGGTCGACGACAAGATGCGCGCCAACGAGTGGCTCTACGCGATCGGCGACGTCAACGGCCGCGCCCTCCTGACCCACATGGGCAAGTACCAGGCGCGCGTGGCTGCCGATGTGATCCTCGGCATGGAGAACACCTGCCTGGTCTCGGACGGGGAGCATGCGCCGCGCGTGATCTTCACCGATCCGCAGGTGGCGGCCGTCGGCTACACCGCGGCCGCCGCCCGGGAAGCCGGCCTCAACACCCGCGTCGTCGACATCCCGACCCAGAGCGCCGCGGGTGCCTCCTTCTACGGGCGCGACTACACCCCGGGCACGACCCGCATGGTGGTCGACGAGGACCGGAGCGTGATCGTCGGCGCCACCTTCACCGGCCCCGAGGTGGCGGAGTTCCTGCAGGCGGCCACGATCGCCGTGATCGGCGAGGTGCCGCTCGAGCGGCTGTTCCACGCGATCCCCGCGTTCCCCACGCGCAGCGAGCTCTGGCTGTACCTGCTGGAGGAGCTAGGCGTGGCGGGACCCTGTTACCCGATGCTGGCTCAGCAGCCGGCGTAGCGACAGGCCACCACGCGCGGCTGCTCGACCGGCCTGCCGGCGTCGATCGACCATGCCAGGCGGACGAACTGCGCGTGCGACCAGGCCAGAGGCGTGGCGGACAGCGTGCCCTCGCCGCGCGGGAAGCCCGGCTGCCCGGACGGCGGGTTCTCGTCCCAGACCTGTTCGGGGATCATCCAGCCCTCGTTGGCCGCGCCGGCCATAGACGCGAGCCGCCCGGCGGCGGCGCCGGCATCTCCGGCCAGCAGCTCGTACTCGCCGCGCTCGCCGGCGAAGATCGGCCAGATGCGCCCGATCGTGCGGAAGCTGTTTGGCGGCGACAGGTCCCAGGGCCCGCCCGTGCGTGTCTCGCCGTAGCCGTCGAAGTTGAAGCGGTGCCAGAAGCGCCCGTTCGGGGTGTCCACCCCGAGCTGGCGGTCGACCACCTGGAGGGTGTTGCGGACCGTCGGGTGGTTGTAGCGCTTGATGCCGAGCCGCACCAGCTCGAGGAAGCTCGGGTCGACGACCGCGCGCTGGTCTGCGGCGGAGGGGCCGCCGTCGCCGATCGAGTAGGTCGTGCCGACATTCGGATCGGGGTTGGCCGGCGGGTCGGGTTGCTGGGGCTTCGTCAGCCGCAGGTAGTAGGGCTTCGGGTCGTAGGGCCCGTTGGTCGTGGCGGTCCAGCCGTCGACGCGCGACGCCCAGTCATCCGCCACCGCCTCCCAGCGCTGCGCCGCCTCGGTGTCGCCGTTGCGCCGCGCGATGTCCGCTGCGCAGACGAGGCCGGCGATCTCCGCGGCGATCGTGCCGGGTGACCAGCCGCTCTGGTTCTCCCAGCGCTCCTGCGGGCTGAACGGCCCGCGAGCCGCGATGAAGTCCGCCGCCCGGCTCACGTGCTCGCGGTAGGTCGAGGCGTCGAAGCGGCCCAGCTGCCAGGCGAGCACGATCGGCAGCGCCACCTCGTCCATCTGCAGATTGGTCCAGTTCTCTGCGCCGTCGACGCGCGTGTTCTGCGGGAACGACCCGTCCGGCTTCTGCATGCGCTCGAAGGCGAAGTCGAGCGAGCGCTCGGCCGCCTCGCGGTCGCCGAGCGCGATCTGCGCGCTCGCCACCTGGTAGAGGTCGCGCGGCCATACGAGGTGGTAGGCGGCGGACGGCCTCTCGATCGTGAGGAGGCCCCACGCCCAGGGCATGCTCGGCGACGCGATCGAGGCGCCCCGGTGTGTCTTGTCCTCGCTGGCGGCGAGCACCATCGCCGACACCCAGTACGCCGGGCCGTAGGCGCGCGCGCTCGCCGGGCGCGGCTTCAGTGAGCCGATGTACTCGTGCCAGCCGCGGTCGTAGGCGCGCGAGGCGCCGTCGAAGCCGCGCTCGAGCGACGCGCGGGCGCTGTCGATCGCGCTGCGCGTATCGGCGCCGAAGCCGAGCGCCAGCGTCATCTCCTGGCGGCGGGTCCCGTTCAGGTTGGTGCGTGCGGTCTGGACGACGTTGCCGCCGGTTGCCGATTCGTGGCGACGGTTCATGCGGTGGTCGGCCGCGAGGTCGGTCCAGCCGTCGCTCGTGCCGAGGAAGCCGCTCGAGGTGCGCCTGAAGCGCGCGTCGGTCAGGAGCGCGCCGGCGGCCGACGCGTCCCAGGCCACGAGCCCGCCGGCGCGCGATGCGCCCGAGTCGTCGTTGCCGTTGTTCGACAGCGCGGGGTCGTGGAGCACGTACAGGCGCAGCGGCCGGCGCGACAGTGAGCGGAAGCTCACATGGACGAGCACGCTGCTGCGCGCCGGGTCGGTCGTGTAGGTCTTGACGATCCGGTATTGGCCATCGCGGTCCGTGTTCACCTGCCGGTAGGAGAGGCTGCGGGAGTCGAGCAGGCGAATCTGCTGACGCGTCGAGTCCTGCTCGCGCTCGGTGAAGGTCCTCCCGTCGGACACCACGAGCTGGAGGTCGCGGACCGCGGGCGTGCCGAGATCCGGGTAGTAGACCTCGGTCAGGCGGCCGTCGTCGAGCGTCAGCCACGTCTTGCTCCGCAGGCTGGTTGAGGTGCCGAACCCGTCCTTGTCGGCCTCCGTCCACACCGCCGGCTGACCGGGCGCTCCCGGCGCCGGGCCCTCGGCCGCCGCCGCGGCTGCGGCGAGGGCGAGCGTGAGCAGGACGCAGAGTGTGGCGGCGCGCAACATGGTCTTCGAGCGGTACCCGGTTACAGGCTCCTTACGCGCCGCCCGAACGCCCCAGGGCGCTGCCACAATCGGCTGATGGACGAGCGCAAGCGTGGCTCGATCCTCGTGGTCGACGACGAACCCACAATCACCGAGGTGGTCTCGCGCTACCTCGAGCGCGCCGGCTACGCCACCCACGTCGCCGCCGACGGTCCCGACGCGCTTCTGATCGCCGGCCGGACGCGCCCGGACCTCGTGGTGCTCGACCTCATGCTGCCGGGGATGGACGGGCTCGAGGTGATGCGCCGCCTGCGCGAGCGCGAGCGCGTGTCGGTGATCCTGCTGACCGCGCGCGGAGAGCACTCGGATCGCATCATCGGGCTGCGCCTCGGCGCCGACGACTACGTGGTCAAGCCGTTCTCGCCGGCAGAGCTGGTGGCGCGCGTGGACGCCGTGCTCCGGCGCGTGGACCAGTCGCCCGAGCTCGAGGAGCCGGTCGAGTTCGAGGACCTCGTCCTCGATCCCGTGGGGCGGCGCGTGACCGTGCGCGGGGAGGAGGTCCAGCTGACGCTGCGCGAATACGACCTGCTGCTGCACTTCGTGCGCCACCCCGGGCAGGTGTTCTCGCGCGATCAGCTGATGGATCTCGTCTGGCAGTACAGCTTCTACACGGATACCTCCACCGTCACCGTCCATGTCCGGCGGCTGCGCGAGAAGATCGAGGAGGAGCCCTCGAAGCCGCGCTGGCTGCAGACGGTGTGGGGCGTGGGCTACCGCTTCCAGCCGTGACGGCCGCTCGCGCGCTCGCTGCCCTCGCCGCTCGCTGCCGCGCTCGGCGGGCTCGTGGTCGGGCTCGCCTACAAGCCCGAGGATGGCCTGCTCATGGGCCTGTTCATGTTCGCCTCGGGTGCGCCGGCGATCGTCGCCGCCCACCTGCTCGTGAGGCGGCGGCGGGCGAGCGGGTCGCTGGGGCTGCAGTTCGGATCGGCCGTGGCGCTGACGATCGGGCTCGTGACCGTGGGCGTGGGCGTCGTTGCGCTGCTGATGTTCATTTCCGGCCACGACGCGCTCGTGATGTCGCTGCTCCTGCTGCTCGCGGGCGGGCTCACGGCCTACGCGACCTGGCTGCTCTCGCGTGACGTGATCGCCCAGCGCGATGCCGCCGAGAGCGCCCGCCGCGACCTGGTGGCGGCCGTCAGCCACGACCTGCGCACCCCGCTGACCTCGCTGCGTCTCCTCTCCGAGGCGATCGAGGACGAGCTCGTGGACCGCGACACGCGGGCGCGTTACCTCGAGCAGATGTCGGTTCACATCCGCACGCTCACCGCGCTGATCGACGACCTGTTCGAGCTCTCCCGGCTCGAGGCGGGCGACATCGAGTGGTCGATGCAGCAGGTCCATCTCGACGAGCTGGTCGCTGAGACAGTCGCCGCCATGCGCCCCCAGGCGAGTGCCGAGGGCGTGGCGGTCGAGGCCTCGGTGCCGCGCGACCTCGCGCCCGCTCAGGCGAATCCCGAGAAGCTGCAACGCGTGCTCTTCAACCTGATCCAGAACGCCATCCGCCACACGCCGGTTGACGGCAGCGTCACGGTGTTCGCCGAGGCCAACGGCACCAGCGTCGAGATCGAGGTGGCGGACAGCGGCGAGGGCCTATCGCCCGAGGACCGGGCACGCGCCTTCGAGCCCTTCTACCGCGGCGGCGCGGGCGCGGCGCGCGCATCCGGCGAGGGCACCGGGCTCGGCCTGACGATCTGCCGCGCCATAGTCGAGGCGCACGGCGGCGAGATCTGGTTCGCCGACTCGCGCAAGGGCGCACGCGTGCGCCTGCGCCTGCCCCGGGCCGCGTAGTCTGCAAATCATGGACGTCGTTGTGGCAGGAGGACATGGACAGGTCGCGCTGCGGCTACTCGAGCTGCTCGCGGCTCGCGGGGATCGGGTGCGTGGGCTGATCCGCAATCCCGATCACTCCGCCGATCTCGAGCAGGTGGGCGCGGAGCCGGTGATCTGCGACATGGAGGCTGAGGACGACCTCGCCCCCTTCGTCGAGGGGGCGGACGCCGTCGTGTTCGCGGCCGGAGCCGGCCCGGGCAGCGGGCCGGAGCGCAAGAAGACGGTCGACCTTGGGGCGGCGGTCAAGCTGATGGAGGCCGCCGAGCGCCGCGACATCGCGCGCTACGTGATGGTGAGCGCGATCGGGGCAGGCGATCCCGCGAGTGCGCCACCCGCGATGCGGCCCTATCAGGAGGCCAAGGGAGAGGCGGACGCGCGGCTGCAGCGCAGCGGGCTCGCGTGGACGATCGTGCGGCCCGGCGGGCTGGCCAACGACCCGGGCAGCGGCCGCATCCGCGCCGGGCAGGACATCGGCACGGGGACGATCCCCCGCGAAGACGTGGCCGCGACGCTCGCCGCGGTGCTCGCCGCGCCCAACACCATCGGTGTGACGTTCGACGTGATCGCCGGCGACGTCCCGATCGCGGACGCCGTGGCGGCCCTCTGAGTTGGACGAGCAGCGCGCGGCCGAGGTGCTGCGCCGGGTGCGCTCGATCCCGGAGGGCTTCGTCACCACCTACGGCGACCTCGCGCCGGGCGCGCCGCGCTTCGCGGGCACCGTGCTCGCCTCCTGCCACGATCCGGACGTGCCCTGGCAGCGCGTCGTCCGAGCCGACGGCACCCTCGCCCAGGGCGAGCGCCAGCGCCGCCTGCTCGAGGCCGAGGGCGTCCCGTTCAGCGGCCAGCGGGTCGACATGCGGGCGGCGTGGATGCCCCCGCCCGGCTGAGGCGGGGAGGCGGGACGTCGGCGGTCACGAGGCCTTGGGGTAGGCGTCGTGGTAGTTCCACCACCCGCCGGTCGGCGTCTGCGGGTAGCCCTGCGGCGAGTCTTCCCAGTCCTCCTGGCGGCCGAGCGCGGTGATGTCGAGGTGGCTCCAGGTGCTGCCGATCGCCTCGGCGCCGCGGCCGGTCACGAAGTAGGTGCGGAAGATCCGGTCGCCGTCGCGGATGAAGGCGTTGTGGCCGTGCCAGTCGTCGACGCCGAAGTCGGCGTCGAAGTCGTCTGCTGATCGAGTACCAGGGGATCAGCTCCCAGCCCATCCGTTGCTTCAGGCCCTGGATCTCGGCCTGGGGTGCGCGCGAGACGAACGCGAGCGTCGTGTCCCGCGCGTTCAGGTGGGCGGGGTGCGCGACCTGGTCGGCGATCATCGAGCAACCGACGCAGGCCCGCTCCGGGTAGGCGCCGCCCGCTTCCGGGGTGGTGGTGACGTCCGGCGCGTAGAAGGCGCGGTAGACGACCAGCTGGCGGCGGCCGTCGAACAGCTCGAGCAGGCTCAGCCGGCCGTCCGGGCCGTCGAACTCGTACTCCTTCTCAACGGCCATCCACGGCATCCGGCGGCGCTCGGCGGCCAGCGCGTCGCCCGCCCGCATGTGCTGCTTCTCCTTCACGAGCAGCTTCTCGCGCGCGGCGATCCACTCCTCCGGCGACACGATCGGGGGTGTGTTCATCTCAATCTCCTTTCTGGGTCCTGCAAGTGGTTGCTATTGGTTGAGACACCGGCCGCGACAAGAACCGAACGCTGAAGGCTCGCCCACACGTCAGCGCGTCGCCTGCCCGATGCCGAGCAGGTTGCCTTCGCTGTCGCGGAAGAACACCCCGCGCTCGCCACTGCCCTTGCTTGGGTAGTTGTCGGGAGCGACCAGGATGTCGTCTTCCATCTCGAAGCCAGGGATCTCGAAGTCAGGGATTTCGAAACGCTCGAACTCCAGTCCGCGCGAGCGCAGGTCCGCGACGACGCGGTCGATGTCCGTCACCTCGAAGCCCATCTGCGATGAAGCGCCTGAGGCGGTCCCGGACGAGAGGAACACGTGGAACTCGGTCGCCCCGCACACGTATCGGAGTCCGCCTTCACGCTCCTCGACTGGCTCAAGGCCGAGGCGGTCGCGGTAGAACCGCCGCGCCCTGTCCAGGTTCTGTGCGGGGAGCTTCGTAACGGCGTGCGCCGAAGTCAGCGGTCCGGCCATGGGTGCCTCCTGATCCTTGTGAGTGGTTTCATCGCGTCTGCCTCCGATTCTGTGCCGGTCAGGTGCAGCTTCGGGTGTCTGCTCGTTGAGACACCGCCGGCGGCCGGAACGGAACGTCGCGGATCAGGTCGTCTGCACGATCAGCAGATCGCAGGGCGCATTGTGCGAGACCTTGTTCGGGACGCTGCCGAGGATCCGCCGGGCGCCCTGCATCCCGCGGCTGCCGAGCACGATCAGGTCGGCGCTCTCGTGCACCGCGACCTCCACGATCGCGTCGCCGGGATCCCCCTTGGGGCTGTGCGCCTTGACCTCGACGCCCTCGGCACTGAGGCGGTCGAGCGTGCCCGTCAGCACCGCGTCGACCTTGTAGTCGGGTGCCACGGCGTACTCGCCCGCGGCCTCCTGCCCCACCCGCGCCGCCGAGGGCGTGTAGGCGCTGACCACGTGCAGGCTGGCGCCGGTGAGCCGGGCGAGCTCGGCCGCGCGCGTCACCGCGATGTCCGCCGTGGAAGAGCCGTCGGTGCCGACGACGATCGTGTTGAACATCAAGCCTCCTCGGGTGCCGGTCCCGCGGGACCGTAGCCCGCCGCGCGGTCGCGGGCAAGCGCTCGCGTCCGGGCGAGTAGTAGAACTCGGCCGCGTGCCCTACGAGACGATTCTCTACGACGTCCGCGCGGACGGCGTCGCGACCATCGCGCTCGATCAGCCGGACACGCGCAACGCGCTCTCGAACGAGCTCCTCGGCGACCTGATCGCCGCCTTCGAGTCGGCGCGGGACGACGAGCGGGTCCGCTGCGTCGTGCTCACCTCGACGCACGACAAGGTCTTCTCCGCCGGCGGCAGCCTCGACCAGTTCGCCGCCGACGTGCCGCTCGTCCACAAGCACTTCGGGACCGAGCGCTTCCCGCGCCTGTTCCGCACGATCATGCAGCTCGGCAAGCCGACGATCTGCGCGGCGGGCGGTCACGTGCTCGCCGGCGCGCTCGGGCTGGCGCTCGCCTGCGACCTGATCGTCGCCAAGGAGGGCGCGAGCTTCGGCACGCCGGAGATCAACGTCGGCGTGTTCCCGTTCATGATCATGGCGCTGATCTACCGCAACGTGCCGCGCAAGAAGGCCAACGAGCTGCTGCTGCTCGGAGAGCGGATCTCCGCTGAGGAGGCCCTCGCGGCGGGGATCGTCAACCGCGTCGTGCCGGCGGAAGAGTTCGAAGCCGCCGTGGACGACTGGGCGATCAGGCTCGCGGGCAAGTCGCCGGTCCTGATGAAGCTCGGCAAGGACGCCATGTACAGGCAGCTCGACATGCCCTTCGAGGACGCGCTCGACCTGCTGCGCGCGCAGCTCTCGCTCGCCTTCACGACCGAGGACATCCAGGAGGGCGTGAAGGCGTTCTTCGAGAAGCGCGAGCCGCAGTGGACGGGGCGCTGAGCCCATGGGCGTCTCACTGATAGCCATGCGCTGCCGCACGGCGGACCGCTTCCCGGGCGCCCCCGCCGGCGTCGAGATACTCGCCCCGCTCGTGGGCGAGGCGCTCGAGGTCGAGCCGCGCTACATCGGCAGCTCGCCGGAGGTGCGCGAGACGCGCTTCGAGGACGACCTGCGCGAGTCGCGCGGCTGCCTGCTGGAGGCGGGTGGCCAGATCGACGACGCGCTGGCGGCGGGCGACGTTCCCGTAATGCTCGCGTCCGACTGCTCGGTCTCGCTCACGACCCTGCCCGCGGCGATCCGCAACCGCCCCGAGGCGCGCCTCCTCTGGCTCGACGCGCACGGCGACTACAACTCACCCGACACCACCGGCAGCGGCTACCTCGGCGGCATGTGCCTGGCGGGCGCGTGCGGAGTGTGGGACACCGGGCTCGGCGACCCGGTGCCGCCCGAGCGGGTGGTGCTCGCCGGGATTCGCGACCTCGACGACGGCGAGCGCGAGCTGCTCGAGGCGAGCCCGGCGACGGTGATAGGCGCCAGCACGGTGGAGACGCTCGTGGCGGTCAAGAACGCACTCGACGGCGCGCCGGTCTTCATCCACCTGGACCTCGACGTGATCGATCCGGAGCACTTCCCGGCCGCCGTGCCCGCGCCCGGCGGGCTGCACCCCGACCGGCTCTACGACCTGCTCGACTCGGTGCTCGAGGACTGCGAGCTGGCGGGCATCGAGGTCACGGCCTTCGAGGCGCCCGAGCACGAGCAGGAGCGCATCGCGGCCACGGAGACGGCGATGCACGTGCTGGAGCCGCTTCTTGACCATCTGGCGGCCGATGCTTCAAAGTAGGAAGTAGGACTTCCTACTTATGGCCACGACCGAACGCGCAGCAGCCGACACGCTCGTCGCCCGCCCGTCTCTCCGCTCGCTCGTCGAGGACCTCGAGGAGCGGCGCCGCACGGCCCGGCTCGGCGGCGGCGAGGAGAAGATCGCCCGCCAGCACGAGCAGCAGAAGCTGACCGCCCGCGAGCGCCTCGCCCTGCTGATCGACGAGGGCACGTTCACCGAGCTCGGCATACACGCGAGGCCGCACTTCTCGCAGCGCGCGATGGAGGGGAAGGAGGCGCCGGCCGACGGGGTCATCACGGGCTACGGCAAGGTCGATGGGCGGCTCGTGGCCGTGGCCGCCTACGACTTCACGGTGATGGCGGGCTCGATGGGGATGACGGGGGAGATGAAGGTCAGCCGCCTGCGCGAGCTCGCGCTCCAGAAGCGGATCCCGATGGTCTGGCTGCTCGACTCGGCCGGAGCCCGGATCCAGGAGGCCGCCGGCTCGCTGTTCGCCGGCTCGGGCCACCTCTTCCGCGAGGAGGTTGTGATGAGCGGGGTCGTGCCGCAGGTCGCCGCCCTGATGGGTCCGTGCGCCGCGGGCACCGCCTACATCCCGGGGCTCGCCGACTTCGTCCCGATGGTCAAGGGCCGCGGCTCGATGGCGCTGGCCGGCCCGCACCTGACCAAGGCGGTGACCGGCGAGGATGTGACCCAGGAGGAGCTGGGCGGGTCGCGAATCCACACGCGCGTCTCGGGCGTCGGAGACCTGGAGGTTGCCTCCGACGAGGAGTGCATCGACGCCATCAAGCGCTACCTGTCGCACTTCCCGCAGAACTGCGAGGCGCCCCCGCCGCGGCGCCCGAGCTCAGACCCGGTCGAGCGGATGGACGAGGAGCTGCTCGACCTGCTGCCCGACTCGCCACGCCACCCCTACGACATGTACGAGCTGATCCGCCGCATCGTGGACGACGGCGAGTGGTTCGACCTTAAACCGCGCTGGGCGCGCACGATCATCACCTGCCTCGCGCGCATGGGCGGGCGGCCGGTGGGGATCGTGGCCAACCAGCCCAAGCACCTCGGCGGCATCCTCGAGAACGACTCGGCGGACAAGGCCGCGCGCTTCATCAACCTGTGCGACGCCTACGGCATCCCGCTGCTGTTCCTGATGGACGTGCCGGGCTTCATGGTCGGCACGAAGGTCGAGCAGGCGGGCATCATCCGGCACGGCGCGAAGATGCTCTACGCGGTTTCGCGCGCGACCGTCCCGAAGGTCACGGTGGTGATCCGCAAGGCCTACGGCGCGGGCTACTACGTCATGTGCGGGAAGGCCTACGAGCCCGACCTGATCGTCGCGTGGCCCTCGGCGGAGATCTCGGTGATGGGGCCCGAGGGGGCGGTCAACATCATCTTCCGCAAGCAGATCGAGGCGTCCGAGGACCCGGACGCCACGCGCGCGGAGATGATCGAGGGGATCCGCCGCACGATCGACCCCTACATCGCCGCCGGGAACGCGCTTGATCGACGACGTGATCGACCCGCGCGAGACGCGCCCCACCGTGATCCGCGCCCTCGAGATGGCCGAGACCAAGCGGGTGGCGCGGCCCTGGAAGCGGCACGGGGTGATGCCGGTATGAGATCGAACGCTCGCGCGCACCGCGCGCTCGCCATATGAGCCGCTTCGAGGACCCCGCGATCATCACCTGCTCGATCTCCGGGGCGGTCGCGGGTCGCGACCAGTGCCCGGCGATCCCCTACACGCCCGAGGAGTACGCGGCCGAGGCGCGCCGCGCGGTGGACGAGGGCGCCTCGATGATCCACATCCACGCGCGCACCCCGGAGGGTGTGCCCTCGTACGAGGTGGAGGATTTCCGCGCGATCACCGAGGCGATCCTGGGCGCCGTCGACGACGTGGTGGTCAACTACTCGACCGGCGCGATCGGGGTGCCGATCGAGAAGCGGATCGAGTACCTGCGCGAGCTGAAGCCGGACGTGGCTGCGCTGAACATGGGCTCGATGAACTACGCCAAGTACTCGCCGCGCCGCAAGGACTTCGTCTTCAAGACCGTGTTCGAGAACTCGTTCGACACGATCATCGGGTTCCTGGAGGCGATGCGGGAGCTCGGCATCCGTCCCGAGCACGAGTGCTTCGACTCGGGTCACGTGGCCAACCTCGATCCGCTGATCGACATGGGCCTGCTCGAGGAGCCGCTCCAGATCGAGTGCGTGATGGGCGTGAGCGGCGGCATCCGGGCGACGCCCCGGAACCTCGCCCACATGGCCGACCAGATCCCGGGCGGCCCCGAGTCGCGCAACAACTGGGGCGTGATCGGCATCAGCCGCGACCAGTGGCGGCTGGTGGCAGCCGCAGCCGCGCTCGGCGGCAACGTCCGTGTCGGGCTCGAGGACAACTTCTACCTGCCGGACGGCGAGATGGCGCGCTCGAACGGCGACCTGATCGCGCGTGCCCGGCGGATCGTCGAGGACACCGGGCGGCGGGCGGCGACCGTCGACGAGGCGCGCGAGCTGCTCGACGCGCCGCGGCGCGAGCCGGTCACCCGGCGCGAGCTGCTCGCCCATCCGATCGAGTCGAGCGAGACTGCTGAGTGAGCGTCAGCGCGAACGGCCTGCTGAAGATGAAGGAGCTCGCGGAGGCGAGCGGCGTCAGCGCGGGCACGATCAAGCACTACCTGCGCGAGGGCCTGCTCGGCGAGGGGGACGGCATCGTCAAGACCTCCCGCAACATGGCCTGGTACCCGCCCGAGCTCGTCGAGCGCATCCGCCTCATCAAGCAGCTCCAGGAGGAGCGCTTCCTCCCGCTCAAGGTGATCAAGTCGATGCTGGACGAGGACCCCGAGCGGACGCGGGCCCTGGTCGAGCTGGAGGACCGCATCCTCGAGCGAGCCCTCGCCGGCGACAGCGCACGGGTGTCCGCCGCCGAGCTGCGGCGCCGCTACGACATCCCGCAGGAGGTGCTCAACCGGCTGGGCGAGCTCGACGTGCTGACGCCGAGCTCGCGCGGGTACGGGGCGCGCGACGTCGAGATCGTCGAGGCGATCAGCCGCTTCCGGGCCGGCGGCTATGACGAGCGCATCGGCTTCACGGTCTACGACACGCTGCGCTACAAGGCGGCGCTCGAGCAGCTCGTCAAGGAGGAGGTCCAGGTGCTGCTCGACCGCCTGGCGGGGGAGATGGACCCGGATCGCGCGGTCGACCTGATCTCCGCCGGTCTCGAGCCGCTCAACGAGCTGATCGCGGCGCTGCACCAGAAGGCGCTCGTGGCCGAGCTGCGCCGGCAGCGGGCCGCGCGCGGCTGATGGCCGACCGCGCGGGCCCGGCCCGCCGAGGCGGACGAGCGCCCGCAGTACGCGAGCGACCAGAAGAAGCTGGGCGCCCGTCGAGAGCTGCCGGTGGTGATCGTCGAGCGCGTCTAGACCCGGAGCGAAACGGTCACCTCTCCGCTTTGCCCACCATATGGGTGGTCAGAACGGAGAGGTAGACAAGGTGGGCGCTCCGTTGGCAACGCGTGGCCCTAACGCGCCGGCCCGACCCCGGGGCGGCGCCCGGCGACACTCACCGTGCGCCGCCACGAGGCCGATCCCCGCGCGGCAGGCACCACGCTGTAGTCCGGATGGCGCACCCAGGTGGGCAGGTAGCGGATACGCCTCGCGCGGACGCGCCCGCCGGGCGGCGCCACGAAGTCGATCAGGGCGATCAGCCCGTCCTGGGCCGCGGCCGGGCAGCAGGCGGCAGTCTGATTCGAGATCAGGTTGCCCTCGCCGAACACGACCGGCTTGCCGTGCACGCGCCGGACCGGCTGCACCACGTGCGCGTGCTGTCCGACGATCGCGTCGACGGCGGGAGAACGTGTGAGCCGCCGCGCGAGCGCGCGCTGCCCGGGCGTAATCGCCTGCACGTACTCGGCGCCCCAGTGGAGGTTCACGATCACGAGGTCGGCGCCGCGGCGGCGGGCGCGCCGCGCGTCGGCGAGGATGGGCGCGGCGCTCGCCCAGTTGACGCTCCAGGCGTGCGGCACGGCCTGGCCGTTCGACACGTCCGTGTAGGCGAGGAGCGCGACCTTCAGGCCCTTGACGTCCACCATCGTCGTCCGGCGCCGCTCCGCCGGCGAGCGCGCCGTGCCCGCGTGTGGGATGCCGGCGCGGTCGAGCGCGCGCAGCGTGGTCGAGATCCCGTTCTGGCCGGCGTCGAGCGAGTGGTTCGACGCCGTGCTGCAGGCATCCCAGCCGACCGTGCGGATCGCGCGCGCCAGCGCCGGTGGCGTGCGAAAGCTCGGATAGCCCTTGACCGGACCGGGGACGAGCGGCGTCTCCACGTGGCAGAGCGCGAGGTCGGCGCCCGCGATGTGCCTCTTGACCGGGCCGAAGAGCGGAGCGAAGTCGTACGCGGCGCCTCCGCCGAGCGCCAGCGCCCGGGCGGCGACCGGGGTGTGGATCAGGAGGTCGCCGGACGCCGCGACCGTGAAGCGCACCGGCTGTGGCGCCGGCTCGACGGGCTGCGACTGCACAAAGGCCATCGCGACGGCGAGCAACCCGAGTTTCACCATGTCACGTCATGGTCCTCCATCACGCCGTAGCCCTCGGTCAGCGCGACCCCGCCCGGAAGCTCGCCGCCGAAGGTGCCGAACGGCTGCGAGTAACGGCTCCGGACGAGGCCGAGCGACATCGAGTGCTCGCGAACCGACCACTGCCGGAACGTGAGCCCACCGACCCGCGAGAGGTCCGGCGCGAACGCCTGCGGCTCGACCTCCCGAGGCTCCCCGTCGACCCACACGGTCCGCTCGCTCGCGGTAGGCGCGTCGTGAACGCCGTCGACGAAGTTCCACGCCACCCGTCGCCCGTCGTCGGCGCGCCCGATGCCCGCGGACCAGCGCCAGGCGGTGTGGCGAGCGTGATAGCCGCCGGAGTCGTCGATGAACCCGTGCTCCCCGTCGAGCTCCCAGGTCCGCTGGTCCACGCGCACGCGGCCGCGAACCGCGACCGGCGCCCGCTTGGCGGTCCAGATGTAAGAGCGCCCGTGGGGCGACACGACCTCCACCGGCGAGCGCTCGCCGAGCGCAAGCTCGATCGACACCTCCTCGCCGTTCCTCGCGGCCCGCGCGTCGACACTCACCCGGTCGAGGGCGAGCTCGATGCCGCCGCGTCCGGTTGTCGTCCGCTCGAGGAGCGTCCCGTTGGGCAGCGCGACGGCCCACCAGCGCTGCGGCACCCCGCCCACGCGCGCGTTGCCCACGCAGAGCATCAGCTCGGACGTGTAGACGCCGAGGTAGCGCCAGCGCTTGAGCGGCCGGCCCGAACGGAACCGCGGCATCTGTGCGGGCGGCAGTGGGAGGTCGAGGTCGCGCACCGCCGCGCCGCGGACGGGGAGCCGATCCATAACGCGCCAGGCTAACTGCCCGCCCGCTCCCAGCGGTACACTCCAGATTGACTGGTCAGTCAATCGCCGGAGGAGCGATGCGGGCAGCTGCAGTCCAACTCGAATCGACGCCTGACAAGGAGCGCAACCTCGAGGTCGCCGAGCGCCTCGTGCGCGCCGCGGCCGCGGACGGCGCCCGGCTCGTCGTGCTGCCCGAGCGCCTCGACATCAGGGGCGCCACCAGCGACTACCTCGCCGGCGCCGAGCCGCTCGACGGAAGGCCCGTCAGCTGGGCGCGTGGGCTCGCGCGCGAGCTGGGGATCGACCTCGTCGCGGGCTCCGTCGCGGAGCGCCGCGAGGGGCACGAGCGGGTCGCCAACACGTCGGTCCACGCGGGCCCGGACGGCGAGCTCAAGGCCGTCTACCGGAAGATCCACATGTTCGACGTCGAGGTCGGCGGCGTCGAGTACCGGGAGTCCGAGCACTCGGAGCCGGCGGACGAGATCGTCGCTCTCCGAGACCGCGGACGGCACCGGCCTCGGGCTGTCGGTCTGCTACGACCTGCGCTTTCCCGAGCTCTACCGCATCCTTGCCCTCCGCGGCGCGCGCATCGTCACGATCCCCGCGAACTTCACGCGCGTCACGGGCGAGGCGCACTGGGAGATCCTCCTGCGCGCCCGGGCGATCGAGGACCAGGTGTTCGTGATCGCGCCCGGGCAGGGCAATCTGCCCGTCCCGGAGGGCGACAGCTACGGCAACTCGATGATCGTCGACCCCTGGGGCGAGGTGCTCGCCCGCGCCCCGCGGGAGGGCGCCACGTTCGTCGCGGCCGAGCTCGACCTGGCGCGCCAGGACGAGATCAGGGAGAAGCTTCCGAGCCTGGCCAACCGCGTCGAGGCGGCCTACCGCTGGCCGGAAGGGGTCCGCGTCTAGTGGCCACGGCCTCCAAGTCGAACGGCGGCGTCGACAAGCGCCGGCTGATCCTCGATGCCGGCGTGCGCGTGTTCGCCAGGCGCGGCTTCCACCACTGCCGGGTGTCCGACGTTGCCGATGAGGCGGGGGTCGCCTACGGGCTCGTCTACCACTACTTCGACTCCAAGGAGGAGATCCTCAACACGCTCTTCCTCGAGCGCTGGCAGATCATGCTGGACGCGATCGCGGAGATCGACGCAAGCGACCGCGACGCGCGCGAGAAGCTGCTCGCCGTCGCCGACTTCATCATCGAGTCCTACCGCCACGACCCCGACCTGATGAAGGTGATCATCGTCGAGGTCACGCGCGCGGCCAACTCGTTCGGCGCACTCCATATCGAGAAGATCCGCGAGGCGTACGCGGGTATAGCGGGCATCGTCGAGTCGGCTCGCGAGGAGGGCTCGTTCAAGTCGGGGATCCCCGCGGAGTTCGCGGCGATGTGCTTCTACGGCGCGATCGAGCAGCTGCTCACCGGCTGGATCTTCGAGGTGCTGCCGCGGACGGACGAGGAGTACGAGAGCGCCAAGGGGCTCGTGGTGGAGGCGATCTGCGGCGGGCTCGAGACGGCGGGTCCGGGCGGTGCCCCGGCGTCTGCTTGAATCCGGCGCCGTGAACAACGATCTGTCAAAGCGGTTGATGTGGAGCGGCCTGGTCGCGGGCATCGGCGCGCTCACCTCGATCATCACCACGAGAGTCGCCGCCGCGATCTGGATACGGCTCTTCAAAGAGGACCCGCCGATCGACTGATGGCCGCCGAGCCGAGCGAGGGAGCCGCCGCGGACACGACCGCGGAGCAGGTGGCCGCCGATGCCGAGCGCGTGGCCGAGAGTGTGAACCAGGGCGCGACGGGTAACCGCCCCCTTGGTGAGAGCCCGTTGAGCGTAGGCAGCGAAACCGACGCCTTCTCCGAGCGCCCCGAGGCGTTCGTCGGCGCGGCGTTCGCCGGCGGCCTCGTGGTTGCCCTGATCCTGAGGCGCATCGCCAGATGACCCCCGGCGACGGCCTGCCGCCCCATGGGACCGCCGAGAAGAAGCTCGGCGAGATCGTCAGCGAGGTCTCTGAGAAGGCGTCGCTGCTGGTACGCGAGGAGATCGAGCTCGCCAAGGCCGAGGTCACCGATAAGGTCGGCAAGCTGGGCAAGGGCGCCGGCATCGGAGCGGCCGCCGCTGTCTTCCTCATCTTCGGCGTGACGATGTTCTTCCACTTCCTGGCGTGGTTCCTGAACGACCTCTTCAACTGGGGCAGCATCTGGCCCGGCTTCGGCATCGTGGCCCTGCTCCTCTTCCTGCTGGCGGCGCTCAGCGGGCTCATCGCGAAACGCCTCTTCGACAAGGGCAAGTCGCTGACGCCCGATCTCGCGATCGAGGAGGCCAAACGCACCCGCGCGGAGTTCGAGGCGCAGACGATCGAGCGCGACCAGGTCAAGCGATCGCTCGAGAGGGGCGAGGAGGTAGGGGCTTAGATGGCCAGCGGCGCACAGCCCCGGAGCCCGGAGATGATCCGCGCCTCGATCGAGGAGACCCGGCGTGAGCTCAAATTCTCGGTCAACGACCTGCAGTCGAAGGTGGCCGAGCTCACCGACGTGCGCCGACAGCTCATAAAGAACCGTAAGGCGGCCTTGATCGGCGCCGCGGTCGCCGGCTTCGTGATCGGCGGCGGCGTCGCCGCAACGATCTCGATTATCACCGGCGGAGACTGAGCCGGCCTACAAGCGCTCCACCGGCGTCGTTAGAGTGCCGCCGGTCCCGAACCAGATATCCCAAGGAGACCCATGAAGCTGATAGGCGCCGGGTTGCCGCGCACGGCAACCACGACTCAGTTGATCGCGCTCGAGATGCTCGGCTTCCCCTGCTACCACATGCGGGACATGATGTCCGACCTCGCGACGAGCGTCCCGCAGTGGCGCAAGGCGCTGGAGGGCGATGGCGACTGGGAGGAGATCTTCGAGGGCAAGGAGTCGATCGTCGACTGGCCCGGCGGGTACCACTGGCGCGAGCTGATGGACGTCTACCCCGACGCCAAGGTGCTGCTGAGCGTCCGCGACGCCGACAGCTGGGTGCGCAGCATGCACAACACGATCGCCGCGATCTGGTTCGGCGACAACCTGATGCACCACCTCGCCATGGCGCAGTACCACATCGACCCGCTCTACGCCTCGTGGATCGACGTCCTCGGCGATATGTGGACCAAGGCCGACATCATGATGGCCAGCCGAGGCGATGCCGACGCGATGGCCGCCGACATGAACCGCTGGAACCAGGAGATCATCGACACAGTCCCCTCCGAGCGGCTGCTCGTGTGGTATCCGACGGACGGCTGGGAGCCCCTCTGCGAATTCCTGGAGGTGCCGGTTCCCGACGGGCCGGTCCCGAACGTCAACGACACCGAGAACTTCCAGAAGAACCTCATCATGGGTCCCGCCATCAACGCGATCAACGCCTGGTGGGAGAAGAACAAGCCGCAGGAGCAGCAGCCCGGCCATCTGAACTCCGATGACGCGGCCGAGAAGCGCCCGGCCGGGCCGGCCGCCGCTTCGGCCTGAGGCGGCGTCTTCCTCCGCCGCGGCGGCGCCTGGACCGCGCTGCCGCGGCCGGAGGTTGCTCACAATCAGCGCCACGATCGTGACGAGGTAGATCGTGCCGACGAGGGCCTCGATCGAGGTCAGCGTCCTGCCGAGGTTCGTGGCGGCGGTGAGGTCGCCGAAGCCGGTGGACGTCAACGTGGTGTAGCTGAAGTAGAGGTAGTCAGAGCGGTCGGGATCGGCGATCTGCGCGAAGAAGGGCTCGTCGCCGAGGGTCTGGACGGCGGCGTAGAGGAACGAGAAGAACATCCCGGCCAGCAGGTAGATCGACAGGACGCCCGACAGCGTCTCGACCGTGACCTCGCGGTCGTCGAGCAGGTCATGCGCCAGGCCCGCGGCGATAACCGGGGGCGCGACGGCCACGAGCAGGCCCGTCGCGACGGCGGTGACGCCGTCGCCGACCGAGCCCTCGACCACCCACAGGACCGGTGCGGCGATGCCGGCGAGCGCGGCAACGGCCGCGGCCAGACGCACGAGCCGACGGTTCGCGCGCGCGATCCGGACCGCGGCCACGAGCGTCGCGGCCTGAAGCCAGATGACCACCACGCGGGTGAGGTCGGTGTCGGGCGCCGCCTCCTGCACCACGAAGGACAGCACCACGAGCACGAAGATGATCCCGTAGCGGTGGCTCACGCCTCTCCCGTTCGCTCCCTGGCGACCATGTCCTCGCTCAGCACGCCCCCGACCACGGCGCCCGCGACGATCACCAGCGAGTACGTGAGCAGCCAGCCCTGCAGCGAGAACGCGATCCCGATCAGGCCATAGCGCCGCGCGGCGGCTTCGATGAGGATCGGCATGTAGATCGCCGAGGCGTAGGCGAGGACCGTCATCAGAACACCCGACACGACCGCCCCCGGCACCAGCAGGCGGGTGGCCACGCGCCGCCCGAGCAGGATCATCGGTGTCCACAGCCAAAGCGCAAACCCGAAGCCGAGCGCGACGGTCGCGGCGAAGACGGGCCCGAGCCAGTCCTGCATGTCGTCCTGGATCGACACCAGCGAGAGCCAGAGCGCGAGCGCGCCGATCCAGAGCAGGCTGTGCGGGACTCCGGCGACGCCGCTGGGCTCGAGCCCGTACGAGCGCTCATAGGTGTTCTGCAGGGCACGCGCAAACGACACGACGGTGACCAGCAGGACGGCGATGCCGATGAAGGTGATCCCGCTCTCCACCTCACCCGCGGTCGCGAACAGGGCGCGCACGCCGTCTGCTGCGCGCCCCTCGAGGTCGAATCGCTCGATAAGGGTGTCGCGCGAAGCTCTCGTTCTCGCTCCGCGGGACGAGCGCGGAGGCGACCACGAGGTAGGGAATCAGCGCGGTGAACGCCTGCGCCCCGAGCACCGTGCCGCGCTCCACGCCCCCGATCTCGGCCAGCCGCACCAAGAGGCGCCCAAGGAGCGAGCTGGGCGCGCTCGCGAGCTCGCGGATCCTTTCGAGCATTGCTCAGGAGGGCTGGCCCGCTGCGGTCTCCTCGATCGCCCGGCGGCGCACGAACTCGAGCCAGGCGAATGCTGCGACCGCGAGTATCAGCAGCGGGATCAGGCGTCCCGTCCAGGGCGCCGGGTGCCACCACACGAGCGCAAGGATGAGCGCCCCGAGCACGACGCGGGACAGGGCGGGCTGGTCACGCAGCGAGGGCGCGAGCCGGCGCCGGATGGCCGTGGCCCGGCGGCCCGGGCCGAGGAGCCAGGCCCCGAGGATCAGCAGCACTCCCGCGAGCGCCGTCCCCCACACCACCTCCACCAGCACGCTCGTGCCGATCGACCAGGTGGCCGCCACAGCGGGCTTGGAGTCGGGCGCCTGCGCGAGCGTGTCGACGATCACGTCCCCGCCGACGCGGCGCACCGCCAGCACCGCGATCGCCGCGAACAGGAGCCCCATGCCCACGTACACCGTTGTGCGCCGCCGATCCGAGGAGACGAGGACTGCGACCACGTACAGCGCAATCGCCAGCAGAACCAGCACGATCGCGAGCGGCCGCAGCACCTTGACCGCTGTCTGGGCGGTGTCGAGCTGATCGGGCCTCAGGACCTGCAGCTGGCCGGCGTCCTCGGGAAGCGCCTCCGCCGCCCTGCCAAGGAGCCCACCACGCTCGGCAGCCTTCTCGATAAGCGGCTGCAGGTCGAGCGTCACGTCGCCCGAGTCCTCGCCGAGTACTTCGTCGAATACGTCGTGCGCGCGTTCGTTTGCCCTCCGCCACAGCGAGATGGCGGCCTCCGTGCCGAGCAGCCGGCCGGCGTTCTCCTCGGCGGTGCGGCGGAGCGCGCCCGCCGCGGGCTCGGCGAGCGGCTGGAGGCGCGGGGGCAGCCCCTGCTCGATCTCAGCCGCGACGTCGACGTTCGCGTAGAGCTCGTCGATCATGTAGACGCCGAGCGCCTCGCGTACGTCCGGGTCCTCGAGCAGCTCGACGCTCGTGTCGACCCACTCCTCACGTTCGAGGACCTGACGCTGGACCCAGACGGCCGTCATGCCGAGGATGGCGACGATCGTCGCCAGCACCAGCAGGGTCAGAACTCCGATGCGGCGGCCGCGCGTGGCTCCCATGTCACTCCCCTACTTGGACTTGGTGGACGACCGTCTGCGCGCTGCAAGGAAGCCGAGGGCGGCGCCCAGCACCAGCGCGAGCGCCACCACGACGATCAGCGGGGTATCCCATGTCCCGATGATCCAGTTGACCTCGACCTCCTCGAGGTTGAGGACGGCGAAGAGCGCGGCGAGCGCGCTGACCGTCGCGACCGCGACGAGCCGGACGCCCTCCCTTCGCGAGCGCGGCTTGTCGACCTCGCGACGGCCGCGCGGTGAGGATGGGAGGTCATCGCTCATTACCGCCCGATCATGACGCTTTCAGTGAGTCTCCGTAGACCGTGAGGGCATAGATGATCAGGCCGTCCACCACGAGGATGATCACCGACCAGATCGGATAGGCGCCGATGTCGAGCAGCGCGGCGATCGCGTTGAAGCCGGCGAACATGATCCCGAGCACGGCGCCGAAGTCGCTGCCCCCGAAGATCAGCATCGAGGTCACGACCTGCGCGACGCCGATGATCAGGTGGATCCAGCCCCAGAGCGAGAGGTCGCCGAACAGGAGCTCGTCGGCGATGAAGTAGTCGTCCTCGATGATCGCGGACAGGCCGTAGATCACGTTGAAGACGCCGGCGATCAGGATCATCGTCGCCGCGAATGCCGCCCAGCCCTGGCCCTTGGAGACGTTGCGGGAAGCTTCCATGGCCGTTCTTTTCGACGGAGACGGCGGGGAGCCTCCCGCATTCGGGGGACGTGCTCTGGCCGCTCAGGGCTGCGGCTCCAGCGCGAGCTGTGGCGCCGCGACGTGGAGCGGCTCGAAGCAGCCCGCGATCAATAGCATCGCGCCGGCCCGCGAAGCCGGATGCTCGGGTCACCCATGCAGGTCTCGGGACCGGACTCCCGAACACGTACCCGACCGTTCAGGCGGCGGTGGAGGCTGCCGGAAAGGACGCCCGTTGGCGGAGGCGATAGGGCAGGTGCTGTCGTTCGGGGTCGGCGTGGCCCTCAGCCCGGTACCGATCATCGGCGTGGTGCTGATGCTCGCGACGCCGCGCGCCCGCTCCAACGGGCTCGCCTTCATCGCCGGCTGGATCCTGGGGCTCGCGGTGGTCGGCACACTCGTCTTGCTCGCCTCCAGCGGGGTTGCGAGCGAGCAGGGCGAGCCGGCCGACTGGGTGAGTTGGCTCAAGCTCGTGCTGGGCCTGTTGCTGCTGCGACTGCTCCCGGCAAACAATCTTCGGCTGACCCGGATCCTCCCGAATCATCATCGGCACCGAGAAACTCCAACCCGGGTTCTGGCGCCGGCTTCCTGACTTGACGACACGATGCGTGGTCGATCCAGCAAAGCTCCCGCCTTCCCGAGCGCAGCGTCCGAACGATCTTCGATCACGTTCTGTCCGCCGCCGCAGGCGAGACCGACCCCCAGAGCGCGCCGCCGGCGGCGCCGCGGCCCGCGAGGCGCGGAAGCTACCCGCTGCGCACCAGCGGCGCGTTTACGCGGTCGAAAGGCCGGCGGCGACGGCGAAGCCGAGAGCCGTCGCGAGCCCCACGGCGCGCCCGCCCTTGCGCGCCTCGGGGATCATCGAGTCGGTGATCATCACGAGCAGCGCACCGGCGGCGAAGCCGTTCACGCCGGCCTGAAGCTCGCCGCTCACGTTGTCCGCGAGCGCGTAGCCGACGACGGAGGAGAGCGCGCAGACGAGGGCCACGGCGCCCCACAACCTCATGATGGTCGCCCCGTCGCGGCGGTCGCGCATCTTGCTCGCGGAGCCGATTGCCTCGGGCAGGTTCGAGACGAAGATGGCCACGATGAGACCGATGCCCACCTCGCCGCCGAGGGCTATCCCCAGCCCAAGCACGAGCTGCTCCGGCACGCCGTCGAGGAAGGCCCCGAGCGCGAGTGCGGACGCCGGATCGGATCCGCGCCCCTCGATGAGGGAATCGAGGCCGAAGTAGGTGAGGGCGCCCACCGCGAGGCCGATTCCCACCGGCAGGCCGCCCCCGGCCTCGACGCCCTCCTGGGCGAGGTCGAAGGAGACCGCGCTGATGAGCGCGCCCGCGCCGAAGGCGAGCACGAGCGAGACCTGTCTGACCGGCCAGTCGCGGACGAGTGCGAGCGCCGCCCCGATCACGAGCGAACTTGCGGCCACCGTGCCCCAGAGAGCTGCGCTGCCCAACACTGGGTGCGATCATCGCCTGTCCGCCGGACGGGCCGGCGCCTTCAGCCGCGCACGATGCAGCGAAAGCCGATGTGACCCGTGGACGTGTCGGTGTCCTCGGCCTGGCGCGCCGCCGGCCGGTAGCGCAGGCAGTAGTTGGGGGCGCAGAGGTGCGAGCCGCCCTTGATGACGCGGCTGGGGAAGTGGCCGCGGTCGGCGCGCTGGCGCTCGGCGACGCGCGGGTTGCGCGGGACGCAACAGGAGTTGCCGGCCGGATGCCGTCCCCTGAAGTAGTCCGCCGTCCACTCCCAGACGTTGCCGGTCACGTCGTGCAGGCCGAAGCCGTTGGGCGCGAAGGCGCCGACGGGCGAGGTGCCCTCGTAGCCGTCGCGCTTGAGGTTCTGCCAGGGAAACTCGCCCTGCCACACGTTGGCCTGGGGGCGGCCTCCCGGCTCGTGTTCGTCCCCCCACGCGAAGGCCTTGCCCTCGAGCCCGCCGCGAGCCGCGTACTCCCATTCGGCCTCGGTCGGCAGCTCCTTGCCGGCCCAGGCCGTGTATGCCTCCGCATCCTCCACCGCCACGTGCACAACCGGATGGCGGTCGCGGCCGCGCAGGTTGCTGCCGGGACCCTCCGGTCGGCGCCAGCAGGCGCCTGGGGTGTAGCTCCACCAGTTCGCGGCGTTGCGCAGGTCCACCGGACCGGGCGTGCGCCTGAAGACGAGCGAGCCCGGCACGAGCTGATCCGGGTCGGCGTCCGGGAAGTCGGCAGCCTCGGGTGGGCGCTCCGCGCGCGTCAAGTGACCGGTGGCCTCGACGAAGGCCGCGAACTCGGCGTTCGTGACCGGGTGGCGATCGAGCAGGAACCCGTCGACGGCCACGCCGTGCACGGGCCGCTCCTCGGGATAGAAGCGGTCCGAGCCCATCAGGAACTCACCCGCCGGGATGCGGACCATGCCGTTCGCCGAGGCGGCCATCGGGCCAAGCTAGCGCAAGCCTGGCCAGGATCAGAGATCGATGGCCTCGCCCGGCGCGAGCACCCGGATCTCCACGTCCGGCGCGAGCCGCGCCGCCGCGCGGGCGAGCTCGTGGGGTGGATCGCTGAGCCGCTGCCGCCGGTCGGGCACGATGCGCGGGAACAGCGTGCCCCAGTGGATCGGCACCGCGAGCCGCGGGCGAAGCAGGGCGAGCGCCTCGGCCGCGCGCTCGGGATCGAGGTGGCCGGATCCAAGGCCCGGCCCCCAGCCCCACACCGGGATCAGGGCGAGGTCGAGGTCGCCGAAGTCGGCCATGGCGTCGAAGACGTCGGTGTCCCCGGCGAAGTACACGCGCACTCCGTCAGCCTCGACGACGTAGCCGAGGCAGTCGGCCTTCGTGCGGGACAGAACGCGACCTCCGTGATGGACGGCGGGCACGGCCATCACCTCTGCGTCTGCGACCCGGATCCCCTCGCCGGGCGCGAGCTCGGTGACCGAGGCGAAGCCTCGCCCGCTCGCGAGCCGCCCGGCCCCGGCGGGGACGAACAAGCCCTGCGCCGCTGCCGTCGAGCAGCTTCAGCGAAGGCAGGTCGAAGTGGTCATGGTGCAGATGCGAGATGAGCACGGCGTCGAGCCGGGAGTGGTGCTCGGGTCGACCGGGGGGGCAACGCGTTTGAGGTGGAAGAGGCGCCCGCGCAGCACCGGGTCGGTCAAGAGCCGCGCTCCGCCGAGCTCGATCAGGGCCGTGGCGTGGCCGACCCAGGTCACGCGCCGCGTCACTTGAACGCGTCGTGGCCAAGCGCGGCCAACCAGCGACGGAAGTGGCGGTGCATCGCCTCGGCGCCCACGATCTCCTCCTCGGGCGGGGTCCAGCCGGCTGGAACGAGCGCGAAGGGGTGGCTCTGCTCACCGCCCATGCCGCCGTGCGAGCCCACCAGTTCCTCGAACGCCGCCACCTCGTCGAGGTCCTCCCAGAAGGTGCTGTTGATGACGATGTCGGGGCAGTGCGGGAAGCCGTCCGTGCGCCGTGACGTGGCGTGCCGCGTTCGGCCCGAAGGGGGCGAGCGGGTCCTCGCCCTCGACGCCGTCGTCGTCGAGCCGGCGCGAGCCGCGCGGCCCCAGCACCAGCGCCCCCTGGCGCTCGGAGCGCACGAGCAGGAAGCCGATCCCGGGGTGCTCGCGCAGCGCCGGGATGAGCCGCGGCCAGCGTGCCTCGATCGTCTCGAGCGTGACCCGCCCGGGCTCGCGCGGAAACGAGATCAGCCCGAGGTTGCCGGACGCCATGACCGAGAGCTCAGGAAGACCGTCCTCGGCCGCCGGGGCGGCGGCGCCGGTCTCGGCCGGGAGGCGGGCCGGGGCGTCCTCCTCGCCGAGGCGCACCTCGCCGTCGACCCGGCGCCTGCGGACGGCGCGGTCGAGCACCCTCGCGGAGGCGCCCTCGCCGCTCGACGCCTCGGTCAGTGACGCCGCCAGCATTCCGAGCGCTTCGTCGCTGCCGGCGTCCTGCGCGTCAACGTCCTCCGCTTCGCAGGCCTGCGTGACCAGCTCCTCGAGCGTGATCCCGTAGCGCTGCCGGAAAGTCGCGCCCTGCGACTGGCCGTGGTCCGAGAGGACGACGAACTCGTAGGGGCGCGGCGCGTGCTTCGCCGCGGCCGCGATGCGGCCGATCTGCCGGTCGACCTGGCGTAGGACGGCGAGCGTGTCGGCGCGCTCGACACCCGAGTGGTGCGCGACCTCGTCGTAGGCGAGGAAGGTCGTGTAGCCCACCGGCCGGCCGGCGTAGAGGTCCGCAATCACCGCGGCAACCTGGAGATCGCGCTGGATGACCGTGCCCCAGGCGCGGACGAGCGCGTATTTGAAGCCGCGATGCACGCGCGGCTGCACGTCGCGGCGCCGCTGCTCGGCGGCAAAGCGGAGCTCCTGGGCGATGTCGGTCAGTGCGAGCAGCAGCGTGCGCGTGGTGCTGTACGGGTTCGCGAAGTAGCCGAAGTAGTCCTGGCCGATGCGCCCCGGGCGTGAACGGTCGAGCACCGTGCTCATCGTGAGCAGGGTGTGGACCGCGTCGCCCGAGACGATGTTCGCCCGGCTCGCGCCGTCCTCGTGCAGCAACCCACGCCCGTCCGAGTGGCGGCGTTCGAGCTCCGCGGCGTCGCGCGGATGGTTCGTCACGATGGCCTTGCCGTGCTCCTTCTCCCACCAGCGGAAGGCCGGCATGTCGTCGTTGTCGCCATGCAGGAGTCCGGCCTGGCAGGCGCCCGTCTGGGAGGACCAGTCCGTCTCCCAGCGCAAGAGCCGGTGCCCGCCGTCGTGCGCCCAGCGCGCCAGGTTGGGCGCGTTTCCGTCGCGGATTGCGCGCCTGAGCACGTCATGCGCGAGCCCGTCGATCTCGAGGAAGTAGACGCCGGGGATCTCGCTCGTCCGCAGCCCAGCGCGGCGCGCCTGGCGACGGACGGCGTGGCTGTACCAGAAGTCCTCGTCGTCGATCGCGAAGAGGGTGGTGAAGATCGTGTTCACCGCTGTCAGGCCGATCGCGACGATCACCCCGTCGAGGACGCTGTCGATCGTGACGCCGGGGTCCAGCGCCGCCGCCGCCGCGACCACGAGTCCGTTCAGGAACAGCGCGCCGAGGCCCAGCGTGAGCACCGTGAACGGCAGCGCGATCCGGATGATCAGCGGCCAGACGAGGGCGTTTGCGAGCCCGATGAACGCGGCCGTCGCCAGCGCCGCCGCCCAGTTTGTTACGTGAAAGCCGGGCATGATCGCGCTGAGCAGCAGGAGGGTGCCGGCCGTGAGGATCCAGACCAGGACGATCCGCGTGATCAGATAGCCCGCGCGCATGGGCCGCTCAGTTCACGGCGACCGTGATTACGAGCACCCCCACGCCGAGCACGATGCCAAACGCCGCGAGTACCGAGATCACGCGCTGGTCGAGCGGGGCGTAGCTGCCCTCGTCCAGCGCCCGTTCCACCTGCCGCTCGCGGACGAAGGCCAAGCCGGTGAAGCCGACGCCCAGGATCGCGAAGGCCGCGCCGATGAGCGTGTAGGGCCAGGTCGTCCCGCCCGTGACCGCGGGCACGATCTCGCCGGCGCCGAGGCTGACCGCGAACGCGGTGAGGCCCGTACGCAGCCAGGCGAGATAGGTCCGCTCGTTCGCGAGCCTCGTCCGCCGCGTGACGTCGTCATCGGCCATGGGCTGGTTCTACCGCGCCTGGCGGCGGGACTCCGCGACCTGCGCGGGCCGCCGCGCCTCGGCCCGCCCCTCCTCGAGCTCCCCCACGGAGTCCTCCCCGTACTTGCGCTTGTGGATGATCGCCGCGACCGCGCCCGCGGGAATCGGTAGCCAGAACGACACGAGCCGGTAGGCGAGCGTCGCCACCACGGCGGCGCCGGCACCCACGCCGGCGAGGGCGAGCGTTCCCGTCAGCCCGGCCTCGACGAACCCGAGCCCGCCGGGAGTGAGCGGCAGCGTCCCGAGCAGCTGGGCCGTGAAGAAGGCGAGCAGCACGAGCGAGGCGCGCGGATTGGCGCCGACGGCGTAGAGGGCCGCGAGCAGCGTGAGGTAGTCGAGCACCCAGCGGCCGGCGGCCCCCAGCAGCGCCTCCCACCACTTGTCGCCCAGCACCTGAATCACCGTGTCGCGCTCCCGGATCAGATTGCGCGGGAGGTCGGTCAGGGGCTCGCGCTTGCGCATCACGCGGTTGCGGACCGACTGGGCCGCCCGCCCGATCAGCTCCAGCGGCCGGTCCCAGACGACACAGGCCACGCCCAGCGCGATCATCGCGACGAAGACCACCGCCCCGGCTATTGCCGCGTGCGCGAGACGCGGGTCGACGGCCACCCCGGTGATGATCGCCGGGACCGCCAGCAGCGGAAGTGCGAGCAGGGTGCCGAAGACGAGCAGCGACGCGGCGGTCATGCCCGAGGCCGCCGCCGCGGCGGGCACCCCGGCGCGCGCGAGCATCGCGTACTGCATCGCCCCGGCGGCCGCCACCCCGCCCGGGACCACCCGTCCGAACGAGTTCGATGCGAGCTGCGAGGTGATCACGGGGCCCCAGCGGTCCTCGCGTAGGGCGACCTTCTGAACGATCCATATGCACGCGTAGCTGCCGGCCTGGAGCACGATCATCCCCGCGAACCAGAGCGGGTTGATGTCGTCGAGCTCGTCGAACGCGCCGAAGACCTCGAGCAACGCCGGTGCGATGAGGTAGAGCGACACGCCCGTGATGGCGAGGAGCAACCCTCGCTTGACGAGCATGCCCGGCGTCATGTGAACAGGCTACGCGGGAGCGGGGTCGGGAGAGGGCGGGCCCACCGCGGGGGGCTCCGGCGGCGGCTCCTCGTCGGGCTCGTCCGGGCGCTTGATCGACATCGTGTGCAAGTCCACGTACTCGCGCACCAGGATCTGGATCGAGGCCGCGACCGGAATCGCCACGAGCGCTCCGAGCACCCCGAGCAGCGTGGCGCCGAAGAGCACGGCGACGATGGTGATGAACGGCTGCACGTGCACCGTGCGCTTCTGTATCTGCGGCTGGATCAGATGGTTCTCGAACTGCTGGTAGACGATCGCCCAGATCGCCCAGATGATCGTGACCGTGGGGAAGTCCTCGAAGACGGTCACGATCCCGATGAGGACCGCCGCGATGGTCGCGCCCACGAGCGGGAGCAGCGAGAACAGGCCGGCGATGACGGCGAGCGGCGCGGCGAACGGCACGCCGAGGATGGAGAGCACGATGAACGTGAGTACGCCGGCAATCAGGGCAATCGTCAGGGCACCCGCCACGTAGCCCGCCACCGCCTGCGCCATGCGGTCGAGCGAGCGGCGAAGCCGCCGGCGCTCCTCTTCCGGGCGTGAGGCTATGAGCCCATCGACCCAGCCGCGTCCGCTCGAGAGCAGGAAGGCGGTCAGAACCAGGATCGTGATGAGCGCGAACAGCGAGTTGACGATGCCGAAGCCCACGTCGCGGAGAGTTCCGGCCGCGCCGCCGAGCCGATCCGGCAGCTTGCCCGCCTCCTCCTCCAGCTTGGAGGTGATGTCGTAGTCCTCATTGATCGAGCGGAGCTGCTCGTTGTCCCGGACGAATTGCGTGACGTCGCGCGCGTAGCGCGGCACGTCGTCCGCGAAGTTGTTCGCCTCGGTGATGAGCGGCGGGACGATCAGCGCGATCAGCAGGATGGGCACGAGCAGCAGCCCGAGGTAGACGATCGTGATTGCGAACCCGCGCCGCATCCGCCCGGACAGATAGTTGACCGGGCCGGAGAGCGCGACCGCCAGGAACGCCGATACGAGGAGCCAGGTGATCGGCCTGCGGAGCAGGTAGAGCAGGTAGAGCACGATCGCCACGCAGACGACGATCAGCACGACGCGCACGACGCTTCGCGCGGTAGGCACCACGACCGGCTATTCGCGGCCACCGAGGGTGCTCCTACAGGTGCACGATCTACTGCACGTAGTGGGCCGGCAGACCGCCCATGCCGAGCAGGCCCGGCCCCGTGTGGGCCGCGAGGACCGGCCCGATCTCGCTCACGATCGTCGGCGGGCGGCCGTAGACCTCGCTGCAGCTCTCGATCAGCTGCTCACAAGCGTCCGGTGCGTTGATGTGCTGGGCGCTCCAGGCGTCGGCGCCCGAGTCCTTGCGCTGGCGCGCGTAGTCGACCATCCGCTCGAACGCGCGCCTGCTGGTGCGCACCCGCTCGACGGGCGTCATCTCGTTCTCCACGGTGAGGATGGGCTTGACCTTCAGGGTGGAGCCGATCCAGGCGCTGGCCGCGCCGATCCTGCCGCCGCGCCGGAGGAACTCGAGCGTGTCGATCACGAACCAAAGCTTGAGCTCGCTGCGCGCCTGTGCCACGTGCGCCGCCACCTCCTTCGCGCTCGCTCCGTCCCCGGCCGCCTTGGCCGCGGCGAGCACCATGAAGCCCAGGCCGCCCGCGGCGGTCGTGGAGTCGACCACCTCGATGCGCTCACCGCCCTTGCCGTCGCGCTCGAGCGCCTCCTTGGCCTGCCGCGCCGCCTCGGGCGTGCCGGAGAGCCCGCCCGAGATGTGGACCGAGACGATCTCCCTGCCCTCGGCGAGGAGCGGCTCGAACACCGACGTGAAGTCGCCGACCGAGGGCTGTGAGGTGCTCGGCAGCTTCTCGGCCTGGCGCAACTCCTCGAAGAAGGCGTGGTAGTCGGTGATGTCCACCTCGCGCACCGTGCGGTCCGGGCCGAACACCACGTACAGCGGCACGATGTGGATGCCGTGGCGCTCGATCAGCTCCGGCGGCAGGTAGGAGGTGCTGTCGGTGACCACCGCGACGTCTGCCATGCGCGCGGCAGCGTATCCGCTCCCGATCTACACTCGTCTCCGGCTTGGCCAAGGTCCTCGTCACCGGCGCGACCGGCTTCATCGGCTCACACGTCGCGCACCTCCTCGCCGAGCGTGGGGATGAGCTGCGCCTTGGGGTCGAGGAGGGCTCACCGGACGCCGCGATCGCGGACCTCGACTCTGAGCGGACGCGGCTCGAGGTGCGCGACCGGCGCTCCGTCCGCCGGGCGCTCGCCGGGGTCGGGCGGGTGTTCCACTGCGCGGGCGTGACGTCCGTGCGGCCGCAGGACTCCGAGCGCCTCTTCGACGTGAACGTGCGCGGCACCAAGCTCGTGATGCAGGAGTGCCTGCGGGCGGGGGTCGAGCGGGTCGTCTACACGTCGAGCGCGGCGGCGCTTGGGCCCGCGGACCACGGCAAGACGGCCGACGAGACGCAGCTCTTCACCGCCGGTCGGCTCGGCATCCCGTACGTCAACTCCGTGCACGAGGCCGAGGTCGAGGCGCTCCGGGTGGCGGCGCAGGGGCTTCCGCTCGTGTGCGTCAACCCGTCCGTCTGCTTCGGAGCAGGGGATCACCTGCTCAGCTCCACGCGACTCGTCCGCAGCTTCCTGCTCGGCCGCATCCCGGTCTACACGAGCGGGGCAATCAACGTCGTGGACGTGCGCGACGCGGCGGCGGGCCACCTGCTCGCGGACGAGCTCGGCGCGGTGGGGGAGCGCTATCTGCTGGGCGGCCGCAACTTCACCTTCGACCGCCTGTTCGCCGATCTCGGCCGCATGTCCGGGATCGAGCCGCCGGTCAGGCTGCCGGCGGGCGCGGCCGCGAAGCTGGCAGCCCTGCTCGGGGCGGGCGGCCGCGCCTGGCCGCTCACGGAGGTCGAGGTCCGCGCCGCGGGGAACAGCTGGACGTATCGCTCGACCAAGGCGCGCCGGGAGCTCGGCTGGCGCGCGCGCCCGCACGAGGAGACACTCGAGGCGACCGTGGCCTGGCATCTGGAGCGCGAGCACGACCGCATCGCCCGCACACACCGCTCGCAGCAGATCCAATACCGCGCGGCAGGGCTGGCGATCGGGGTGGCGGAGGAGGCGGTGGGCGTGCTGCGCCGGGCGACCTCGCTGGGCCGCTGAGCCCTGCGGGCGGGTCGACTACGCTGCAGTACCTCGAATGGCTCGATCGCAGCGAAAGCAGTCCAGCAAGCCCGCAGGTACTTCCCGGGGCTCGAAGGCTCTCACCAACGCCAGGCGTCTCTGGCCGTACATGCTGATGGCGTGGCAGCGCTGGCAGGCGCTGCCGCCCGAGCAGAAGGAGCGCTACACCCGCCAGGCGCGCGAGTACGCGGCACGCGGCAGGAAGGCGCTCGACAAACAGCGCAAGAAGCGCAAGCGCTGACTCATCCCGCGGCGCTCACGAGCTCGTCGGCGAGCGGGCTGCGCGCGTAGAGCACGCTGCGGCCGTGGCGGTTCGAGCTCACGAGCCCGGCCGCCCGCAGGGCGGAGAGGTGCTGTGAGACGCCGCCGGGCGAGATCTCGAGACGGTGGGCCACATCGCCGGTGGTGCGCGGCGCGTCGAGGGAGAGCAGCACCGCCGCCCGACCCCGGCCGAGGACCTTCGCGAGCGCGTCGCTCGGGGCCGGCTGGCCGCTCTCCCAGAGCAGCGCCACACCGCGCGCCCTGTACATCACGGTCGGCTGCCAGTGGGGCGTAGTCATGGCCGCGGGGCGCGCGGGGAAGGCGGTGGGCACGAGCAGCAGACCCCGTCCCTCGAGGTCTACCGTCGTGGTCCACGCGATCTCGACCTCGAGCCCATCGTCGCGCCAGTGGATGTCCGGGTCGAGATCCGCGAAGAGTGCAGTCGGGCCACCCTCGGTGAGGCGCCGCGAGCGGTAGAGCAGATCGGCCTCGAGCAGGGCGCGGACACGCGGCCAGTGGGGCTCCAGGGCCGCTTCCCAATAGGCGGCGAGCGAGTCCGCGAGGCGCTCGACGGCGCGCCGGGGACGGCGTAGGAAGGGCTCGCCGAGTTCCGGCGCGAGCCCGTCCTCGATCCGCCACTCGACCTCCTTGCGCACGCGCGCGGCGGGCGTGGAGCGAACCGCCTCGAGCTCGTCCTCGAAGCTCGCGAGCGGGGTGTCCGGCGGCGGGGTGAGGAAGTCGGGGATGTAGCCGACCATCGGCACGAGGCCGAGCAGCGGCAGCAGGTCGAGACCGCGAACGCGCTCGCGTGTCGCGCGCACCCAGGGCAGGTGCATCGTCGCGGCGGCCGGATCGCGGAGCGCCCTCAGGGAGATCACGAGCTCCCACATCGGCGAGATCGCGAAGCGCAGCCGCGCCAGGTCGGCCAGCTCGAATTCGTAGCGGACCATTTAGCAGAGGCTAAATCAATTCTTTGCCGGGGAGCCCGGCGCAAGACTCGCGGACATGCACACGAGCGCCCTCACAATCCCCGTCGTGGAAGCCCGGCAGGCGGAGCTCCGCGCCCAAGCCGCGCGCTACAGGAGCGCCCGTCGCAACCGCCGTGAGGCGGCGTCGACCGGGGTCGCGCCGGCGACCCAGGGCTGCACGCAGCTGCCGCGGCCACGCGCGGCTGAGCGGTTCCGAGGGGTTAGTTCAAGCGGTTCTCGAGTCCGAGCGGCGCCTGGCGCGGCTCGGGCTCGGGCTCCGGCACGTCGGCCTGGGCCGGCTGCTCCACCCCGAGGAGCTGGGCCAGCTCGCCGGACTCGAACATCTCGACGACGATGTCGGAGCCGCCCACCAGCTCGCCGTCGACGAAGAGCTGCGGGATCGTCGGCCAGCCCGAGAGCGCGGAAAGCTCCTCGCGGATGCGCGGGTCAGGAAGGATGTCGAGCGCGGCGTACTGGACGCCGAGCTCGTTGAGGGCGCCGGAGGCGCGCATCGAGAAGCCGCAGGCCGGCTGCTGAGGCGTGCCCTTCATGAAGAGCATCACCCTGTTCTCCTCGATGGCGTTCTCGATGAAGGTGCGGATCTCGTCGTTCGTCATCTTCCGTCTCCAGGGGTCTGGGTCTTGATGGAGAGCGCGTGGATGGGGCCGCCCACCTCGTCTCCGAACACGTCGTAGATCAGCTTGTGCTGCTGGATGCGCGAGAGCCCCACGAAGCGGTCCGAGATCACCTCGGCGCGGAAGTGGTCTCCGCCGCCTGTGAGATCGTGGACCATCACCTGGGCGCCGGGGAAAGCCTCCTCGATGCGCCCCTTCAGCTCGGCTGCCGTAGGCATCGCCCTCCAGGGTATCGACGGCGACGCCGATACAATCGAGGCCGATGGTCACGCTCACCGACATCGCTGCGGAGAAGGTCACCCAGTTCATGCAGGGGCAGAGCGCCGAGGGCGACGTCGGCCTCAGGGTCGGCGTGCGCGGCGGCGGCTGCTCCGGCTTCCAGTACGCGCTGGCGCTCGACGAGCGCCACGACGACGATCACGTCTTCGACGCCTCGGGCATCCGCGTGCTGGTCGACCCGGCGAGCCTGCGCTACGTCGACGGCTCCACGGTCGACTTCACGGAGAGCTTCCAGGGCTCGGGTTTCGAGGTGTCGAACCCGAACGTCGTCGCATCCTGCGGCTGCGGATCGTCGTTCCGCGTGGCGGACGAAGAGCCCTCCTGCGGCACGGTCTGAGCGCTCTCACTCAGGCCGGCGTGTTGTCTAGCGAGCTCCACAGGTAGAGGCAGGCCAGCGTCCGGTAGGGGCGCCAGGGGCGCGCGATCTTCTCGAGCCGCTTCGCGTCCGGCAGCTTGCGTAGCCGGTACTCGACCTGCACCGCCCGCCTGATGCCCTGGTCGCCGACGGGCAGCACGTCCGGGCGGCGGAGGTGGAACATCAGGAACATGTCGGCCGTCCACTGGCCGAGGCCCTTGATGTCGGTGAGCTGGGCGGTCACCTCCTCGTCCGGCAGCTCGGGCAGGTGCTCGAGGTCGAGCCGGCCCTCCTCCACGTGCCCCGCGAGGTCGCGCAGGTAGGCGATCTTGGGGCGCGATAGGCCGGCTGAGCGGATGAGCTCCGGGTCGATCTCGAGAAGCTGCCTCGGCGTGGGCGCATGGCCGCCGAACAGCTCGAGCATCCGCCCGTAGATCGTTGCGGCGGCCTTCGTTGACAGCTGCTGCCCGACGATCGAGCGCAGCAGCGCGCCGTAGGCGTCGCCCGTGCGCTCCTCCTTCAGCTCGCGCCGCACGAGCGCGCCGTGCTCCTCGATCAGCCGAGCCATCACGGGATCGCCGTCGCGGAGCGTGGACAGCGCCTTCCGGGTGGCCGCGAGCGGCCTGGTGCGCGAGCCGGCGCTTGGACGAGGCAAGGGCCTACGCCGCCGCCCGCTCGTGGAACGGATGCTCGAGAGCGCCGAGCTCGGTCGACGGCGGGTCGCCGAACAGCCACTCGCGTGCGATCAGGTGCCAGTTCGCGGTGGCGCCCAGCTGGCCGAGCACCCCGAGCGTCGAGCGCCTCCATGCGCCTGGCCAGCATCGCCTGGGGCGGCATCGTCTCTCGCTTCATCAGCTCCCAGTGGCGCGAGCGCGGGTCCCCGAAGTCGATCAGCACCCGGCTGACGAGCGCGCGGTCGATCGTGACCTCGCGGTCTTCGATGTACCACGCGGTCACGTCGTGGAAGTGCTCGAACACGGCCTCAGGCGTCACCTGGTCGTCGTCGGGGGCGAAGAAGCCCATGCTCGCGAGGCGGCGATGCAGTTCCTCGGGATCGCCGTCCATGGCGGCTCGAACGGCGCCGATCTCGGCGTCGAGGTCCTCGCGGGCCACGCGCTTGGTCATGCCGAAGTCGATGAACGCGACGCGCCCGTCATCCATCAGCCGGTAGTTGCCGGGGTGGGGGTCGCCCGAGAAGTGGCCGTTGCGGTAGAGCGATCCGAAGAAGAAGCGGAAGACGATCTCGCCGAAGCGGTCGCGCGTCGGCTCGTCGAGCTCCTTCACCTCCTCGAAGCCGATCCCGCGAACGAACTCGGTCACCAGCACGTGCTCGGTGCAGAGCTCGGTCACGACGCCCGGGATGTAGATGAACGGGTGGTTGCGCCACGTGCGGGCGAAGGCGCGGTGCTGCTGCGCCTCGTGCTCGTAGTCGAGCTCGTCGGTCAGCCGCTCGCGGATCTCGGCGGTCATCGCCTTGGCATCCATGCCGGGCGCGATCCGCTTGGCCACGCGCATGATCAGCCCCAGGTTCTGGAGGTCCGCCCTGCACCGCGTTCCCGACGCCCGGGTACTGCACCTTGACCGCCACGTCGCGCCCGTCGAGCAGGCGGGCTCGGTAGACCTGGCCGATCGAGGCGGCGGCCACGGCGTCCTCCTCGAAGTCCGAGAAGACGTCGCCGAGCCGCTCGCCGAGGTCGTTCTCCACCAGCTTGCGCATCTTGTCGAACGGCACTCGTGGCGCCGCGTCGCGCAGCTCCGCCAGCTTCGCCTGGATCCGCTCCTGGAACTCGGGCGGAAAGGCGCCCGTGTCGATGAAGGAGGCCACCTGGCCGACCTTCATCGCCGCGCCCTTCATCTGGCCGAGGACGTCGAAGATCTGCTCGGCCGCCTCGATCTGGCGCCGCTCCGCGGCGCCGCGCCGGCCCTCCTGGCCGCGGGCGAGGTTCGCGGCCTTGGTGGCGTAGCCGCGGGCGGTCTGCTCGCCCGCGAGGCGACCGACCTTCGCCGCCCTGCGCACCCTGCCGGTCGGGAGGTCCTTGGCCATTGCCCCAGGGTACGCATAGTTTTTGGCCCGCAAGGATCGTCACGGGCGCGCGCCCGCCGCCCCCTCCTCGACCTCGACCCGCCGCCCGATCGCCTCTGCAAGCAGGTCAGCGTTGCGGCGGGCGGCCCAGATCGGCACGCTCGGGTCGCCGTCCGGGGAGGTGGCGGCGCGAAGCTCCACCGCCCCGTTCCCCTTCCAGACCTCGACGGCCCGTATCGAGCGGTCGCGGCTGCGCTCGAGCTGCTCGGCCAGGCGGATCACGCCGGACAGGAGCCTGAGCCGCTCGGTGTCGCCCGGCTCGCTCAGGTCGCCGAGCTCCGAGGCGTCGGGCTCGCCCTTGCGGTGGTAGCGCGCGATCAGGCCGATCAGCACCAGCTCCCGCGGGCTGAAGCCCGGCAGGCCGGCGCTCAGGATCAGGTACTGGGAGTGGCGGTGATGGTCGTCGTAGTCGATTGCCGTGCCGATGTCGTGGAGCACGCACGCCGCCCACAGGAGCTCGCGCTCCTCGTCTCCGAGGTCGTGCAGGCCGGCGGCCTTGAGGCCGTCGAACATCGCGAGCGAGAGGGTCGCGACGTGATGCACGTGCTCGCTGTCGCTGTCGAAGCGCTGGGCCAGGTTCTCGACCGACTCCTCGCGCACGTCCACGAACAGCTCGCGCTCGCCCAGCAGCCGCTCGAAGAAGATCCCCTCGCGCAGGCCCGCCTCGGTCACCTCGATCGTGTCGAAGCCGCCGCTCTCCATCGCCGCCGCGAGCACCAGTGCGCCGCCGAGGATCACGTCGCCGCGGTCGGGCTTGATCCCGCTCACCGCGCCGCGCTTTGAGGCCGGGCGCCGCGCTAGCTCGTCGGTCAGGTCCTCGAGCGCGTCGCGGGTGAGCTCGAAGCCCTGGACGTCGATGTCGGGCAGGTCGAGGCGCTTCATTGCGGCGGCGGCCAGGTTGCGGATCGTCCCGCCGATCCCGACGATCCGGCCACCGCCCTCCCACCAGCCCACGCCGCCGAGCTCGGAGGCCACCTGGTCGCGCAGCGCGCGCATCCCCTTGGCCGTCGCCTTCTCGCCTGGCAGGTACTCCTCGCTCACCCGGACGGAGCCGAGCCGGAGGGACTCGGCGGCCGCCATGCGGCGGCCCTCGATCCGGATGGCCTGGACGCTGCCGCCGCCGATGTCGAGCCCGAACCCGTCTTCGATCGTTGTGGAGTTGGCGATCGCGAGCCAGCCGTAGCGAGCCTCCTCGGTTCCGCTGATCACGCGCGCGCTGAGCCCGGTCTGGGCGCGGATGGTGGCGAGCAGCTCGTCGCCGTTGACGGCGTCGCGGATCGCGCTCGTGGCCACCGCCTCGATCCGGTCGATCCCGCGCGCGCGGCAGAACGCCGAGAAGACGGCCGCAGTGTGCAGCGCGCGGTCGATGCGCTCCGGCCGCAGAGCGTCGCCCGGCCGGCCCATCCCAGCGCCCACACGCACCGCCTCGCGAATCTCGTCGATCAGGCTCCACCAGGGCGTGCGCGGCTCGTACCCGTACACGACGAGCCGCCAGGAGTTCGAGCCCATGTCGACAACGGCCACGCGTTCCACGCGCGGCATTCTCGCTCCACACCGATCGCTAGAGTCGGCAGGTCCGGGCTCGGCAACGGCGCGCCCCTGCCCAGGTCCCGGCTCAAGCACCAGATGGCAGCCATCGGCACCCCCGAGAATCCGCTTCGCGTAGCGATCGTCGGCTCCGGGCCGTCGGGGTTCTACGCGGCCGGAAGCCTGCTCAAGTGCAAGTCGCATCCCGATCTGGTGGCGCAGGTCGACGTCTTCGACCGCCTCCCCACGCCGTGGGGCCTCGTGCGCGGAGGGGTCGCCCCCGACCACCCGAACATCAAGGCCGTCTCACGGGTCTACGAGAAGACCGCCCAGCATCCCGAGTTCCGCTTCTACGGGAACGTCGAGCTCGGTCGCGATCTCGCCCGTGACGACCTCGCGCGGCACTATCACGCGGTCATCTACGCCGTCGGCGCCCAGACCGACCGGCGCATGGGCATTCCCGGGGAGGACCTGCCCGGCAGCTGGGCGGCCACAGAGTTCGTGGCCTGGTACAACGGCCATCCCGACTACCGCGACCCCGAGTTCGACCTGTCGGTCGAGCGCGCGATCGTCATCGGAAACGGGAACGTCGCCACGGACGTGGCCCGGATGCTGGCCCTGACCCGCGACGAGCTCGCCGCCACGGACGTCGCGGATCACGCGCTCGAGGTAATGGCCGAGTCGAACGTCCGCGAGATCGTCGTGCTCGGACGGCGCGGCCCCGCGCAGGCGGCCTTCACCAATCCCGAGCTGCTCGAGCTGGGCGACATGACCGACGCCGACATCATCGTCGATCCCGGCGACGCCGAGCTCGACCCGCTCTCGCGCGCCTTCATCGAGTCCGAGGAGGCGAGCGGCACCAAGAAGAAGAACGTGAAGATCATCAGCGAGTACTCGCAGCGCGTTCCGGAGGGCAAGCGCCGCCGGATCGTGTTGCGTTTTCTCGTCTCCCCGGTGGAGATCCTCGGGTCCGAGCGCGTGGAGGGCATCCGAATCGCCCGCAACGAGCTGGTGGAGGACGAGACGGGAGCGTTGCGCCCGCGTCCCACCGGCGAGACCGAGGAGATCGAGTGCGGCCTCGTGTTCCGCTCGATCGGCTATCGGGGCACCGCGCTCGAGGGCATCCCGTTCGACGAGCGCCACGCGGTGATCCCCAACGATCGCGGCCGCATCCTCGACGGCGACGAGCCCGTGCCGGGCGAGTACGTGGTCGGCTGGATCAAGCGCGGCCCGACGGGCATCATCGGCACCAACAAGCGGGACGCACAGGAGACCGTCGAGCTCCTCCTCGAGGACCTCGACGCCGGTCGTCTCCCCGATCCCGCCGATCCCGACCGCGACTCCCTCGACGCGCTGATCGCGGAGCGCCGGCCGGACGCCGTGTCGTACGCGGCCTGGGAGGCGATCGACCGCGTGGAGAAGGCGGCCGGCGAGCCGCACGGGCGCCCTCGCGTCAAGCTCTGCAGCTTCGACGAGCTGCTCGAGGCCGCCGGCGTGCGCGTCGAGGCCTGACGCCGGGCACGGACCGCGCGCCTCAGCGCTCCGGCACGCTGGGCGCCCCGGCCAGGCGGTCCTGGAAGCGCCGGTAGCGACGGACGTGGCGCTCGTGACGCGCCTCGGCCTTCGCGAGCTTCCGGCTTCCCGGCGGGTAGCGCCTGCGTGCCCACGGTGAGCCGGGCTCGGCGAGCCTGATCGCGCCGATGAGCGCCAGATGAGCGGAACCAGCATCCCGGTTACGCCCATGATCACCTTTCCCTTCGCGATCGCCAGGCCAGAGAGGCCGAGCGCCACAAGGACGCTCACCACGATGACCGGGGCCCCCGAGTCGGTGGCGAACGGCAGCGCGCCGAGCAGGATGAGGCATCCGACCGCCACGGCGATCACCACAGCGTCCACCGAACGGCGGCCCTCCTCCGCCCAGTAGACGTCCTCCAGGTGCAGCCAGAGGGCGAACTCGTCGAGGGTCAGGCCGGCCCCGATGCCGAAGACGCCCGCGACGATCTCGATCCAGGGGCTGCTCGGCTGCAGGGCGAGGATGAAGCCCGCCAGCAGCATCAGCACGATCCCGAAGACGAGGTGGTGCACGTGCAGGCCGCCCTCGGTGGTGACGCTTCCCGGCCACCACGGCACCTTCGGGCTGCGCATCAGCCGGGCGCTCGTCCTGATGAACAGGAACGAGAGCAGCATCGCTGCCAAGAGCACGACGCCGGCGCGCACCCCGTCCTGCGAGAGGAAGCTGTCCTGCGTGTCGAATTCGATGACCACTTCGGCGAGCCGGGCCATCCCATCCCGTACGCTAGACCTCCGCTCGCCGGGTAGCGCAACACAGGTCCGGAGGAGAGGACTCGTTCTGCACAAGCCCACGCGATCAGCTGTGAGCGTGACCCTGGCCGTGCTGGCGGCGCTCCTGCTCGCCTTGGGCACCGTCGCCTTCTACGTCCGCGCTGAGATCGTCGACAGCGAGGCGTTCGCCGACCGCGCCCTGGTCGCGCTCGAGGACGACGACGTCCGCCGGGTCGTGCGCCGTGAGCTCGTCACGGCCCTGATCGACCGCGGCTCGGCCGATCTGGTGGCGGCGCGGCCGCTGCTCGAATCGGTTGTGGACGCGGTCATCGATACCGGGCCCTTCCAGTCGCTGTTCCGCCGCGCGGCGGTGCAGGCGAACCGCGTGTTCTTCGTGCGCGACCGCGAGAACGCGCTCGTGGACATCTCGGACGCAGCCAAGCTCGTGGACTTCGGCCTGCGCACGGTCTCTCCGCGGCTGGCAAAGGAGATCCCCACGGACATCCAGCCCGAGCTCGCCACGCTCAGCCAGGACGACTTCGCCGCGGGCACGCTTGCCGTCGCCGACGACGTGCGCGTGCTCGGCATCGTGCTGCCACTCGCCGCGCTCGTGCTGTTCGCGGCGGCCGTCGCTGTCGCGCCCGACCGCCGCGTCGCCGTGCTCCGGTCTGGGCTCGCCGTCGGGACCGCGGGTGCGGTTCTCGCGATCGTCCTGCTGATCCTTCGCGCGCGCACGCTGGCCGGCGTGTTCGGCGAGGACGAGCTGACCGACGGCGAGGTGCGCGACGCGGCGGGCGGGGTCGTGGACGCGTTCGCCGGCGACCTCCTCATCTGGGCCCTCCTGCTCGCGCTGGGCGGACTCGTCGTGGCCGCCGCGGCGGCGGCGCTCGATCCCGAGGACGTCGAACGCCCGCTTGCGCGGCTGTGGACTCGCCTCACGGCTACGCCTCGAACGACGTGGGGCCGCGCGCTGCGGGGCGCCGCTGCGCTCGTCGGAGGCGTGCTCGTGGTGCTCAACCCGGTGCTGGCGCTCCAGGCGGCGGCCGTCGTGGCGGGCGCCGCGCTCGTGTTCTTCGGCACGGCCGAGCTGCTGGCGCTCCTGCAGGGCGGGGCGCCGACACCTGAGCGCGAACGCTCACGCGCGCGCGCCTTCGCGGTGGCCGGCGTGGCCGGGATCGTGGTGGCCGCGGCCGCCGCCGCGTTCGTGCTCGTGACCACCGACAGCGCCGACCCGGTCGAGGCAAGCGTTCCCGGGAGCTCGACGCGCGCATGCAACGGGTCGGTCGCGATGTGCGAGCTGACGCTGGGCGAGGCGGTCTTCGCGGGTACGCACAACGCCTTCTCGGCGGCGGACAGCCCCGGCTGGTTCATCGCGAACCAGCGCCGCACGATCGAGCGCCAGCTTGCCGACGGCATCCGGCTCTTCCTGATCGATCCGCACTGGGGGATCGAGGACGCACAGGGACGGGTGCGGACGGACTTCAAGTCAGAGGGGCGGAGCCGCAACAAGGTTGCCAAGGCGCTGCCCCCGGAGCAGCTCGAGGCCGCCGTGCGGCTCGCCGGCCGAGTCGGCGCCGGCGAGCTCGAGGGGGAGCGCGACGTCTGGCTCTGCCACACGGTCTGCGAGCTCGGAGCGACTCGGATGGTCGACTCCCTGACCGAGATGCGCACCTTCCTCGACCGCAACCGCGGCGAGGTGCTGATCCTGTTCATAGAGCCGTACGTGGCGCCGGCGGAGCTCGAGAAGGTGTTCGCGAAGTCGGGGCTCGACCGTTACCTGGCCACGCTGAACCGCGACGAGCCGCTGCCGACGCTCGGGGAGCTCGTCAGGGAGAACCGCCGTGTGATCGTTTTCGCCGAGAAGGACGCCGACGGAACGGTGCCCTGGTACCTGGACGGTTTCTCGTTCGTCCAGGACACCCCGCTCGGGGCGGAGACGGTGAAGGAGCTGAGCTGCAAGCTCTCCCGCGGGACCGCCGACAGCCCGATCCTGATGCTGAACCACTGGGCCGACCTGTTCCCCCCGCGGGCCGAGGCGAACCGGCCCTTCCTCAAGAAGAACGTCGTGATCCGGCGCGCGCACGAGTGCGGGCGCGAGCGTGGGCTTCCCGTGAGCCTGATCGCCGTCGACCACTACGAGCAGGGCCCGTTTATCGAAGCGGTCGACGCCCTGAACGCCGAGCGCGTGGAGCGGCTCAGGCAGCGCCAGCGCGTGGGTGGATAGCGGGCACGGCCCGCTCGCCGACGGGAGAACCAGGGCTCGCGGGCACCGCCCGCTCGCCGTCCAGCGCGTCGAGCGCGCGCTCGACGGATGAGCGGACGCAGGTGAAGATCGGCGTCTCGGACGCCGTGTAGGCGCTCGACTCCGTCGAGCGCAGCTCCTGGACCAGGTCGAGGAACTCCGAGGGGTCGTCGGCGTCGAACGCCACCACGAACTCCTGATCGTCGAGGCCGAACGAGTAGGCCGTGTTGGTCTCGATGCCCGTGAAACGGCGCGCGACGGCGATGTGATCGCGCATAACCCGCATGCGCTCCTCCGGCGTCAGCCGGTACCACTCGCGCTTCTTCCACATCGGGTAGACGATCAGGTACTTGGAGTCGGCCCCCTCGCGCGGCGCGAGCGGCTGGTCGGGCTGGTCCGAGTAGGGCGACTCCTTGGTCATCGCGAGATAGGAGTGGGGAACGTCCGCCCAGCGCATCAGCCCGCTCTGGTTGAGGAGCACGTGCAACTCGTGGATCGGATCGAGCGTCTGGGCGATCGCTCGCACGAGCAGGTCGCAGTCGCCGCGCGTGCCGACCAGCGAGTAGGCACGCAGGTAGTGGTCCTCCGCGAAAGCCTGGCAGGCAGCCGCGAATTCCCGTTTGTCGGCCGCGCGTTCCTCGGCCGAACGCCGCCGCCAGGCGGGGTCGACCTTCAGGAACGTGTACTTGACGTAGTTGCGCGCCTCGGTCACTCGTCAAGTGTGGCCGATAGGATGGCGCGGGTGCGCGTAGCCCTGATTTCGCCCTACTCCTACACGTACCCGGGCGGTGTCGGGCGCCACGTCGAAGCGCTCGCGGAGCAGCTTCTCGAGGCCGGACACGAGGTCCGGCTGCTGGCGCCCTATGACCCCGACGACCGCCTGGCGCGTGTATTGCACCGTGGCGTGCGGCCTCAGCCGCGCCCGCTTCCCGACCACGTGATCCCGCGTCGGCCGGACCATGGGCCTGCCGATGAACGGGGCGGTCTCGAACCTGGCGGTCTTTCCCGAGTCGGTCGCCGCCGTCGGCCGCGAGCTGCGCAGCGGCGGCTACGACCTGGTGCACGTGCACGAGCCGAATGCGCCGTACGTCTCGTGGTACGCCACCGAGGCGTCCCGGGTGCCGACCGTCGCCACCTTCCACACGCTACTCGACGAGCGCGCTGGCCGGGCACTTCACCGCCAACGTTGCGGGCGCGCGGCGCCTGTACTCGAAGCTCAGCGCCCGCATCGCGGTCTCCGAGGCCGCCCGTTGGACGGCGCAGCGCTTCTACGGAGGCCGCTACCGAATAGTGCCCAACGGGGTGGACCTGAGCCAGGCGCGGCCGCGGACCGGAGCATGGATCGCCGGCCCCCACCCCGAGCTGCGCATCCTGTTCGTCGGCCGTGCCGAGGAGCGCAAGGGCCTGCCGGTGCTGCTGCGCGCCTTCGAGGCGCTGCGCGGCGCCGGGATCGAGGCCAGCCTCACGATCGCGGGGGCGACCCGCGCCGAGGTCGAGCCGCTGCTGCTCGAGCCCGACGGGGTCGAGATCGCCGGCCGCGTGGACGACGAAGAGAAGTGGCGGCTCCTCGGCGAGGCCGACCTCTTGGCGGCCCCCTCACTGGGCGGCGAGAGCTTCGGGATGGTCCTCACGGAGGCGTTCGCCTCCGGCACACCGGTCGTGGCGTCCCGGATCCCCGGCTATCGCGAGGTCGTTGACGACGGCCGCGACGGCCTGCTCGTGCCGGTCGGGGACGCGGTCGAGCTGGGCGAGGCGCTGCGCAGCCTCGCGCTCGACCCCGAACGGCGGCTGCACATGGCCGCGAACGCCCGCGAGAGCGCGGAGCGCTACGCCTGGCCGCGCGTGGCCGCCGAAGTCACCGAGGTCTACGAGCAGGCGCTCGAGGCGCCTCAACCTGAGCGCCGGACCGTCCGCCTGGGGCGGCGCGTGGGCGTCGTCCCCACGGAGCCGGGCCCGCGGATCCCGCCGCGGCGGCTGCCGTCGCTCGAGCCGCCGGAGCCCGCCGCGGGCCGCCGCCGGGCGGCCCGGGTGGCCCGGCGCGTGCTGGTGGGAACAGGCGTCGTGTTGGGCGCGGGGCTGGCGGCACTGGCGCTCCAGCGGATCGGGATCGAGTCGATCGGGCGTGCGCTGCTCGCCGCGACCCCGGTATGGGTGCTCGCGGCATTCGCCGTCATGTGCGCCTCGATGCTGCTGCGAGCGGAGGCCTGGCACGCGATCCTGCGCGCAGCGCTCCCCGGTGTGCGGGTGCGCCGCCGCGACACCGCCCGGGCCACGATGATCGGCGTCCTGATGTCGGCCACGCTGCCCGCGCGCCTCGGCGAGCCGTCGCGCGCGCTGATCCTGTCGCGGCGGGTCGGCCGCGTGCGCCACCGCTTCCCGGTCGTGCTCGGCACGATGGTCTCGCAGACCATGCTCAACATCCTGGCGCTCGCCATCCTCGGCGCCGTGATGTTCGCCACCGTCGGCATCTTCAGGGGCAACGAGGACGCGCTCGTGATCGCCACGATCGCCCCGGTGGTCCTGCTGGCACTGGTGCTCGCCGCTCCCTGGCTGCTGCGCCGCGGCAAGCCGACCCGCTTCCAGCGCGTCCAGCAGGCGGCGGCGGCCGCGCGCCGCGCCATGGTCCAGGTCCGCCTCGGCCTGCAGGTCTTCCGCCGCCCCAAGCTGGGCGCCTGGGCGTCGCTCAACCAGCTCGCCGCCTGGGGCATCCAGTGGCTCGCCTGCTACCTCCTGCTGGTGGCCCTCGGGCTCGACGAGCGCGCCGGAATCGGGGCCGCGGCGGCGGTGCTGTTCGCTGTCAACGTGACTGCCGCGCTGCCGGCCACGCCCTCGAACCTCGGCGTCTTCCAGGCGGCCTGCGTCGCGGTCCTGTCCGCCTACGGAGTGGGCAAGACGGACGCGCTCGCCTACGGGATCATCCTGCAGGCGGTCGAGATCGCCACGGCGCTCGCGATGGGCATGCCGGCCCTCGTGCGCGAGGGGATGACCTGGAAGGACCTGCGCCTGCGCGCCCTCCACGCCTCGCCCGTGCAGCTTCGCGGCGCCGGCCGGCGCGGCGAGGCGGCAGAGGCCGAGGCGTAGAGGCGCGTCCCCGGTCGCTCTGCCTACCTCTCCGTTCTGACCACCCATATGGTGGGCAAAGCGGAGAGGTGACGGTTTCGCCGGGGCTCCTGGCCAACCTTCACACATTTGTGTCAAGGTTGGTACCATGGCGGACTTGGCGGAGCGCGACTACATCGAAGCGGTACGGAGCCGGGTCGTCGTCTTCGACGGCGGCATGGGCGCCACGCTCGAGCAGTTCGACCTGACCTCTGAGGACTACGGCGGCCTTCCCGGCAAGTGCCACGAGGCGCTCGTCCTGCACCGGCCGGACGTGATCCAGGGCGTGCACGAGTCGATGCTCGCCGCCGGCGCCGAGGTGGTCGAGACCGACACCTTCCAGGGCAGCCGTCTGAAGCTCGAGGAGTGGGGGCTCGGTGAGCACACGCTCGAGATCAACCGCAAGGCGACCGAGATCGCCCGCGCCGCGGCCGGTGAGCAGCGCTTCGTGGCCGGCTCGATCGGCCCCACGGGCCACCTGCCCGCGTCCGACGACCCCACGCTCGGGAAGATCACCTTCCGCGAGCTCGTCGAGGTGTTCACCGAGCAGGCACAGGGGCTCGTCGAGGGCGGCGCCGACCTGATCATCATCGAGACCGCGCAGGACATCCTCGAGGTCAAGGCGGCCGTGTTCGGCGCCCGCGAGGCCTTCAAGCAGAGCGGCCGCACGCTGCCGATCCAGACGAGCGTCTCGCTGCTGCCGAACGGCGGCAAGATGCTGCTCGGCACCGACATCCAGGCGGTGCTGACCACCCTCACCGCCCTCGACGTCGACGTGATCGGACTCAACTGCTCGACCGGGCCCGAGGACATGCGCGACGCGATCCGCTACCTCGGCGAGTTCAGCCCGGTGCCGGTGCACTGCATCCCGAACGCCGGCCTGCCGCTTCAGGGGCCCGACGGCGAGACGATCTTCCCAGAGCAGCCCGACCCGCTGGCGGACCGGCTGCAGGAGTTCGTCGAGCGCTACGGGATCTCGATCGTGGGCGGCTGCTGCGGCACCACGCCCGACCACATCGCAGCGATCGTCGAGCGCGTCGGCCGCCGCGACGCCACTCCGCGCCCGGACACCCGCCGCGCGCTCGTGTCCTCGATGATGACCGCCACGCCGCTCGTGCAGGAGCCGCGCCCGACGCTGGTCGGCGAGCGCGTCAACTCGCAGGGCTCGCGCAAGGCGAAGGAGCTGCTGCTGGCGGACGACTACGACGGCATCCTGCGGATCGCCGAGGACCAGGTCGAGGGCGGCGCCCATGTGCTCGACGTCTGCGTGGCGCTCACGGAGCGCCAGGACGAGGACGTCCAGATGAGCGAGGTCGTCAAACGCATCTCGCTGACCCAGCCCGCGCCGATCCAGGTCGACTCGACCGAGCCCGACGTGATCCAGGCCGCGCTCGAGCGGATCCCCGGCCGGGCGATCGTCAACTCGGTCAACCTCGAGGCGGGGCGCGCCAAGCTCGACATCGTCGCGCCGCTGGCGAAGGCGCACGGCGCCGCGCTGATCGCGCTGACGATCGACGAGGTCGGCATGGCCAAGACCGCCGAGCGCAAGCTCGAGGTGGCCAAGCGGATCGTCGAGCTCGCCTGCGACGACCACGGGCTCGACCGCGAGGCGCTCATATTCGACGCGCTCACCTTCACGCTCACCACCGGCGACGACGAGTGGAAGCCCTCCGCCGTCGAGACGATCGAGGGCATCAGGCTGATCAAGAAGGAGCTTCACGGCGTCAAGACCTCGCTCGGGGTCTCGAACGTCTCGTTCGGCGTCTCGCCCGGCGCGCGCGCGGTGCTCAACTCGGTCTTCCTCCACCACTGCGTGGAGGCGGGGCTCGACCTCGCGATGGTCAACCCCAACCACATCACGCCCTACAACGAGATCCCGGAGAACGAGCGCGAGCTCACCGACGACCTCGTCTTCAACCGCCGCGAGGACGCCCTCGAGCGCTTCATCGGGCATTTCGAGCAGAAGGGCGAGGAGGAGGCCGACGACGGCGGCGCCGACCCACCGAGGGCATGGAGCCGGAGGAGGCGCTCCACTTCCACATCCTGCGCCGCAAGAAGGAGGGCGTGGAGGACTGGATCGACCGCTCGGTCGAGAAGATCGGCGCGGTTCCGACGCTGAACGACGTGCTGCTGCCCGCCATGAAGGAGGTCGGCGACAAGTTCGGCGCCGGCGAGCTGATCCTGCCGTTCGTGCTCCAGTCGGCCGAGGTGATGAAGCGCGCGGTCGCCCAGCTCGAGAACTACCTCGACCGCATCGAGGGCCACACCAAGGGCAAGGTCGTGATCGCGACCGTGTTCGGCGACGTGCACGACATCGGCAAGTCGCTCGTCAACACGATCCTCACCAACAACGGCTACACGGTGATCGACCTCGGCAAGCAGGTGCCGGTGGACACGATCATCAACGCCGCCGTCGAGCACGACGCCGACGCGATCGGCCTGTCGGCGCTGCTCGTGTCGACCTCCAAGCAGATGCCGATCTGCGTCCAGGAGCTGCACCAGCGCGGGCTCGAGTTCCCGGTCCTGGTGGGCGGCGCGGCCATCAACCGCGACTTCGGGCGCCGCATCCTCTATCCGCACGGCAAGGAGTCGGACGAGATCTACGAGCCGGGCGTCTACTACTGCAAGGACGCCTTCGCGGGGCTGGCGACGGTCGACCAGCTGGTGGACGCGGAGACGCGCGACGCGCTGGTGGAGCGCTTCCGCGCCGAGGCCAAGGAGCTCCGCGAGAAGCCGGTAGTGGTGGACGACGCCCCGCCGGTCACGGACGACTCCGTGCGCTCGTCGGCCCGCACCGACACACCGATTCCCGAGCCGCCCTTCTGGGGCGTGCGCGAGATCGACGTGGACCTCGACGACGTCTTCCCCTATCTCGACCGCCACGTGCTCTTCAAGCTGCACTGGGGCGGCCGCGGCGTGAAGGGAGAGGACTGGGAGCGCCTCGTCGGCGACGACTTCCAGCCGCGCCTGGAGCGCATGTGGGCTGAGCAGGACTACCTGCGTCCGCGGGCCAAGCTCGGCTACTTCCCCTGCGCCGCGGACGGTAACGCGCTGGTCGTCTTCGATCCGGCCGACGCGTCGCAGGAGCTCGAGCGACTCGTCTTCCCGCGCCAGCCGAAGCACGACCGCATCTGCCTCACCGACTTCTTCAGGCCGATCGAGTCGGGCGAGCGCGACGTGGTGGCGCTCCAGGGCGTGACGGTGGGCCCCGAGGTGACCGAGCTGATGGCGCAGCTCGAGCGCGACGGCGAGTTCGCCGAGCAGCTCTTCACGCACGGGCTCGGCGTGCAGACCGCCGAGGGCCTCGCGGAGTGGCTCCACTCGGAGGCGCGCCGCGGGCTCGGCATCGACCTCGACCAGGGCCGGCGCTACTCGTGGGGCTACCCGGCCTGCCCCGACCAGTCCGAGCACGAGAAGGTCTGGCGGCTCTTGCGCCTCGACGAGATCGGCATGTACCTCTCGGACGGCTACGCCGTGATGCCCGAGCAGTCGACGGTCGCGATCGTCGCCCACCACCCGCAGGCGGTCTACTTCGGCATGAAGTCCGGCTTCATCCCGAAGGAAAAGGCACCCGACGAGCTGATCGCGGGCACCGAGCGCGGCGGCGAGCTGCCGCCCGAGTCGGAGCCGGCCGAGGGCTCGGTCGAGGTCGAGCCGGCGCGCCGGCCGGGGGACGAAGTTCCCGTCTGAGCGCTAGCGCCACGTCACGTGGAGCGCCGGCGGCTTCCTGAAGACGAGCCCGCGGGGCGCGGTCGGGTGCGCCGGGTCGAGCTGCAGGCGCGGCAGGCGAGCAAAGAGACGGCCGATCGCGGTCTGGGCCTCCAAGCGCGCCAGGTGCATGCCGACGCAGACGTGAGGCCCGGCCGCGAAGGCGAGCTGGTGGCGAGCGTTCGCGCGGCGGACGTCGTAGCGATCAGGATTGGGAAAGAAGGCCGGGTCGCGGTTCGCGCCTGCGATCGAGACCGTGACGAGCTCGCCCTGGCTGATCGAGGCGTCGCCGAGCCGGACATCGCCGGTTGCGTAGCGGTCGATCACGGCGGCCGCCGGCTCGAGCCGCAGCGACTCCTCGACTGCGTTCGGTAGCAGCGCGTCGTCGCGCTCGACGAGCGCGCGCTGCTCGGGATGGGCGAGTAGGTGGAAGATCGCGTTCGCGATCATCCCCTCGGTCGTCTCGATGGCGCCGAACAGGAGCACCGCGCAGTTCGAGACGACCTCGGCGCGCGTGAGCCCACCGGCCTGGCTCGCGGCCGCGGCCAGCGACGAGCCAGCGTCTCCGTCGAGCACAGGCTCGACGCTCGAGCGCAGCGCCGCGAACGCCTCCCGGCCGGCGGGGGTCACCGGGTCGCCCGCGGCGACGCCCGTCACGGCGCCGACGATCGCGTCGTACCAGCCGAGGATCGTGGCCGTCTCCGTGTCCTCGAGTCCGAGCGCGCGCACAGCGACGGTCGCCGCCAGCGGACCGGCCAGACCGCGGCGCAGCTCGGCGCGCCCGTCCGGCTCGATCGCGTCGATCAGCCGCTCGGTCTCCGCCTCAACGAGCGTCGTGAAGCGCGTTCGCACCGCGTCGAGGCGAAACGGCCGCGCGAACGGGTCGCGATGGCGGCTGTGCTGGGCGCCGTCGAGCGTGAGCATGCTCGGCCCAACGACCTGGCCTGTGGAGAAGCGGGGATCGTCGACCGTGAAGCTCGCCGGGTCGCGCATCGCCACGCAGCGCGAGATCGCGCCGCGTGACGAGCCAGCCCCCGAGCGCAGGCAGCCACGACACCGGCTCGCGCTCCCGCAGCCGCGCGAGCAGCGGATGCGGATCGAGCTCGAGCTCCTCGAGGCTGGCGGCGGCGCCGATCGGAAACGACCTCTCCCGCGACCGACGCCGTGCTTCATCCATGCCCTCAGTCTTGCCGTTCCCGACGGAGCGGCACGTGCTCAGCCGGCAGCTGTCACTCTCCGATAGCTTTGGCGCGGTGCCCGAGGCAAGCGAGTTCGCGGCGCGCGTCTATGCGGCGATCAACGCTCGCGACCGCGGTGCCATCACGGCGCTGTGCGCCCCCGACATCGTCGTCGGGACCACCGTCGAGGCGTATCGCGGCCCCGAGGCTGTTCTCGATTGGCTGGACGAGGGCGACGACGCCTTCGACGATTTCAGCGTCGAGCTGCTCGAGGTCGAGGAGCTCGCCGGACACGTCGTGGCTATCGATGCGCCAGCAAGGCCGCGGGAAGGCGAGCGGCGCGGAGGTGGACCACCGCTTCACCCACGTCTGGACACTCCGTGACGGCCGGGCGATCAGGATGCAGTCCTTCGCGAACCGCGACGACGCCGTTCGCTACGCCGGGCGAAGCGCGGGCGCCTGAGAAGCCCGCGCCAAAGGCGACCGGGGTGGATCGGCGGTTGAGACCTCAGCCCTTCTCCTCGAGGACCGAGCGTCGCTCGCGGTACTGCTCGAGACTCAGTTCGCCTTCGGCGAAGCGCCGCTCGAGGACGTCGATCCCGGTTTCCCGACGGCCGCCTGCCCAGGATGGGCTGCCGCTGCGACCGCGTACCAGCAACACGATGCCGATGATGAGCAGCAGCCAGAACAGTGGCCCGGGCAGGATCCACCACCCGCCCGCAAAAGCCATCAGAGCTGTCGAAGGTTCCGTCGGGATCATCCGGGTGTCCTCCTTGTTCAGGGCATGTGGCTCGACTGGGCCTTTGGCAAGTCCCACCGTGACGCCCGGTGGCCGCTCCGTCTATCCGGAATTCCCCCTACGGCCCCAAGGGCATCTCCA